>NZ_FNYD01000018.1 GCF_900109035.1 Cribrihabitans marinus | reverse complement strand
GACGGTCATCCCAGAAGCCGCATCGACGATCTCATGCCCTGGAACTTTGCGGCCGCGTCAAGCCGCGCCGCGTAGGGGATCGCCGAGGCGCTTACAGTTTATTTTGGATGCCCATCATTGCAACGACTATCGCAATGATTGAATGCGCTTGCGATGCTTCGACCTTCTTCCGTCTCACACATACTTTGACGGTCTGGCTCGATCGGCGATCTAGCGCAGGTTCACTCCTTCCAGGTCACCTGGTTTCAACCGGTAGCGGATTACGTTGCCTTCATGGAGACCCGCGATCTGCTCGCGGACATAAGCGACAACGTCCGCTCGATCGGCATCGGGTACGCCCGCCGCCAAAGCCATCTCTTCAACCGCATCGGTTCGGAACTCCTTGAACTCGAGAACGCAACGCCGGACCGCGGCGCGAACAAATTCCCGATAGGCAAGAGCAGCTTTTTCCGGGCTCTCCACCTCAGCGCGGAGAATTCGGTACTTTTCGGCGGACGCCAGGTACGCGTCTATGTAAACCTCGCGCAGCAGCGCGACGTTGTTCAATTCATAGACACCGATGAGCCCGTTGATATAATCGCTGTCGTCCATCGTCGTGAACGACATCGGCGCAATGTCCGACTTCAGAAGTGGGATGTTCGAGGCCACGCGCGAGGTCCGCTTGTTGACGTCGGCAAAGGCCTGGAGATACGGGATGTGAACGAGGAGAAAGAAGGACTGCTCGAACGGATCGGTGATCTGCGCAGCCTTGTGCAGCAGGATGTCGAACTCCTCCGCGATCGTGACCGCATCGTCGAGCGGTCGATAGCTCGAGTGCGAGATCCCGACCGGCATCGCTCGCAATCGGCCCGACATCGCAGGGTCCGCCAGAAGACCATCCGAGAGCAGCGCATGAATCGCGAACAGATCAGGTCGCCGAAGCCCGATCTCGTCGAGATTGTCGACCACATACTGGATGGCTTCCTTATGGTTGAGGATCATCAGGGCTTCTTTCCGATCCTTTCCCGCAGCTTCCTCGCCAAACCTGATCAATCGCTCGGTCTGCAGAATATCGTAGGTGTTCCCCTCCATCCTGGACGACGCCCAGCTGAGATCGACCAGAAGCTGTTCAAGGATCCGGCGCGCGTATGTTCCGGCCGGAATTGCGCCTCCTTGCGGACGGCCAGCCTCCAGTAGTCTTTCGCGGTCTGATGCGGACAGATACCAGGTCTTTCCCGGGACGTATGCGTCCAGAAGTTCCGGTCGATAGGACACGGGCGCTCGCCTGTTGTACGGCGTTGACAAATGCGCCCGGACGACCGCTCCCCCGGCAATCCTGTATCCCGTCGCCCTGCCCTTGCCGGATACTTCGAGACGACCTTCCTCCACCATGCGCCGCAAGAGACGCCATATGGTGGTTTCGCTCACATCCCTTGCAACGCCCTTCCGGATGGCATCGCGTCCGGCGCCTGGGTTCTCACCTACAAAGTCGAGAATGTCTTGATCCGACAAGGCCATGAAACGATATCTCGCAAGTTTGAAACGATTAGAGCATTGATACACCTATATTTTTCCTCGGTGCAAGTTTTCGTTTCACTGATTTTGCAACGATACAGGCGGCAGGAAGCGGAAGCGGCCATCATCAAGAGGGTGAAACGATTATCGCGTTGAAATTATGGGTATTTCTGGGTCCGCAGATCAATCGTTGCACAGCGCATGAAACGATAATCCGAAAAACAAAACGGCGGCCTTCGCGTTCAGCATTGGCAACGGAGACCGACAAGATTCGAAACTGAAGGTCAAAAAATAAAGCTTTCTCAGCGCCATAAAGCCCAACGACATCGGCAACTGGTTACCCGAAGTCTAGTTGTGGTGCTCCGCCCACAACCCCCGCATCCTCCAGCTGCTCTCGATCGGGAAGATCGCGCAGACTTTCCAAGCCAAAAGCGACGAGGAACTGCTCGGTGGTCACGAAGGTGTAAGGCGCTCCCCGCCGAGGTGACCGCGACCCGGTCCCGATCAACTCGCGCGCATCTCGGTCATCATGACGTAGTGGGTCGTTTGATCGCTGGCGGCGCCCCGCTCGATCATGTCAACAACCTGGGCTGGACGGCGCTGATCGAGGCGGTGATCCTCGGCGATGGTGGCCCGGATCACATCGCCACCGTTCGCGCGCTGGTCGAGGCCGGGGCCGAGGTGAGCATTGCGGATCGCGACGGCGTGACCCCGCTTGCGCATACCGGCGCACGCGGCTATTCCGATATTGTCGCGATCATCCGGGACGCTGGCAACCGGTGAGCCCCGCGGCGACGGAGCAACGGCCGATGCTATTGGCGGTTCGGCATCTCGTCAGCGCCCAAGACCTCGAAATCAGCCGGGGTAGTTCCTATCACATTGATTCTAAAAGATATAAGCAGGCGCCGCCCCGCCAGGCCGCCCGACCTTGAGGTTTCGCCGCGAAACCTACCCCAGTTCTCGCGCCAGGAGATCCATCAGCCGGCTTGCCGTCTCGGCGTCGAGATTACGGCCCTTCAAGGTCAGCCGAATCTCGTTCGGGGCGACCTCGGCGCTGGCGGCCAGCCCGCTGGCATAGACCCGCTCGGAGATCCGCTCTACGTGCTGAGGTCTGCCGCCACGCGCCGGGTCGCGGTCGGTGGGCGGGTCTTCCTTCAGTGCCCGCTCCAACGCCTGCCATTCGGCCCGTGCATCCTCAGCCCCGGCACCGTCCAGCGCCTCGCGCAGCCGGGCCTGGGCGCCCTCGCGCAAGGCCGCGGCCAACCGCAAACCGGCCTTTTCGGTCAGTGCCGTCGGAAAACGCAGCAGATCGCCCAGCCCCTCGTGGACCGCGGCGAAACTGCGGACCTTGGACCGCTTGGCCTTGGACGCGGTAGAAAACAGCGCATCCACCGCCGCCTCGACCGAGGGGAACACCCCCTGCCCGGCCGCCAGAACCGCGATGCGCCCGCGCTCGTAGTGGGTCAGGTTGGCGCGCAGCTCGTTTTCCTCGACCATCGCAAGGTAGGCGCCCTGCCCTGCACCCGCGTCGCGCACGAATGCGGCGATCCGGGCGAACTGCGGATCCTGCGCCGCCAACCGCCGGAACGCCTGCACCCGGCGAAAGCCCGAGATCAGGCCGTAGCCGTCCTCCAGCCTCACCACCTCGATCGGGGTGCGCTGGCCGCCATTGCGCAGTGAGGCAACCAGTTCCGCCATCGCCTCTTCATCCTCGACCAGCCGGTCGCGGCGCAGAAAGCTAGTGTCGATCTCGTCCAGCGCGATCTCTTGCGCCACCAGCCCGGCCGCGCTGGCCTCTCGCCAGCGGACGGCATCACCCTGATCCCTGGCCAGCGCCACCCGGTCGGTGACATTGGCCATGCCCGACAGTGTTGCCGCCTCGCCGGCGACCTGGGCAATCGGCGGGGCCATGGACTTGGTCTCCAGCGGACCCATCCCGGGTTTCGCCGCGAAACCTGCCTCCAGCTCCTGCAGCTCGGCCGCATCCGGGGCGGTCAGTCTCTTGCGTTTAGCCATCCTGCTCTCCTCTCATGGCGGCGTCGCGCCACCAGCAGCCGATCAGAAGCTGCTTGAACTCGGCATAGGTGCGGTCAAAAGTCTCGCGCCCGCGCACATAGGTGTCGCGGTTGAACTCGCGGTAATCGGCCTCGTAGATGCCGTTCACCTGCTCGCCGGCCTGGCCCACCAGCGCCGTGTAATCCTGTCTGTGGGCATTCATGAAATCCCCGAAATAGGCCTGGATAACGTTTGCCATGTCAGTCTGCTGGCTGGCGTCGAACCGGGTGATGATCGCCCGCACTACATCCCATTCGAAGTTAATCTCGGGTAACCCCGCCGCGCGTTGCGCCGCGTTCTCGCCTTCCTCGATGCTGGCGAAGGTGGAATAGAGCATGTCGAAGAACCGCCCTGTGGAATCGAACTCCAGGAAGGACGCACCCAGCGGCACCAACAGGATATCGGCTGCCGACAGCGCGTTTATGGTCAGGTAACCGAGGGCAGGGGGCGTATCGAGGAAGATGACGTCATACTCGTCCAGCACGCCCTCGTCGGCCAGAAAGTTCCCCAGCCCGTCCCAAAGCGGCCAGGACCGCAGCGCCATGCGCCAGACAGGGATCTGGAACTCGGCCCAGTACAGGTTCAACTGCGCACCGATCAGGTCGATATTGGGCCAGTGGGTGTTCTGGATGAGGTTTCGCGGCGAAACCTCCAGCGCCTCGGTCAAGGTCTCGTCCATCGGGATTTCCGGCTGGCCTGCGGCGGTCCGCACCGCGTTCTCGGCCCGAACCGCCTTGGCGTAATCCTTGGCGATCAGAGGAAACACCGTCTGCCATTCATCGACCACCTTGCCGCCCAGGATCGAGGTCATCGAACCCTGGCTGTCCAGATCCACCACCAGCACCTTGTAGCCGTCCAGCGCCGCCGACATGGCCAGATGCGCCGCGGTCGAGGTCTTGCCGACACCGCCCTTGAAGTTGGCGACGGCGACGATCTTGGCCGGCAGACCCTCGGGCCGGTAAGGCAGGTATTCCTTGGTGCTGACCCCTTCACTGGCGAAATGCTGGCGCAGGGTCAGCACCTCTTCCAGGGTGAACCATTTCGACCCGCCATCGCCCTCGCCCTGGGGCAGGTCCGGGTTCGATTTCAGCACCCGTCGGAGATGCGCCGGCGCTACCGGAATCAGGTAGCGCGTGACCTCCCAGGTCGAGAACTTGCGCAGCCGCTTCTCGCCATCGGGGGCATAGCCGCGGCGGGCCAGATCCTCGCGTCCCTTGGCGCAGAAGGCCGCAGCCTTGGCGAATCGGGTGGTTCCGATAGGATCGGGCAACTTTGCCGCGGCGGCCTTGGGGTCGAGATTCAGATAAGGCGGCAGAATAGGGGTAGGGGGTTTGTTCACTGTCGATGCCTCACAACATGTTCGCCTTTCCGGCGTATATTGCGCAGAGTAGCGAACATGGTGAATTCTGGCCAGCGTCTTTGCCGCGGTTCCCCGTCAACGGGTGCCCTGAAGCCGAGGTTTCGCGGCGAAACCTGCCTTGATTGACAGCAAATCACCACAACAAAGGGTTTCTTTTCTTTGGAGTCTTTAGACTCTTTTGGTCCGGAAAATCATTATATAACAGAGCTCTATACTTGAATCGGCACCCGATTCCGGGACCGGGGGCACCCGATTCCGGGATCAAGGGTACCCGATTCCGGGATCATAGGCACCCGTCTGCAGGTGCGAAGGAACCGATTCGCAGGCGTTTGTTTGGCCGGTTCATTAGAGCCTGATTTTGCCCCCTAGGCTCTGATTTTGGTCCGGTTTGGGGTCGCTGGCTGCCAACTACGTCGCGAAATCGCCACTCTTTTCGGCTCTCAGGTACCCATCTACGGGATGCGCTTGATCCGCGCTGGGGAACCCAAAGAGGATTGATAGTTGGGTACCTTTCATGGCACAAGATTGAAAAAGAACTGAGGCAAGAGCAGATGCCCGAGCAGATCGACATGGACCGGCTGACCGGTGCGTTGCGGCGGGAAACGGTCAAGAAGAACGTTGCGGCCATCCATATCAGCGGCAAGCTGACACTGTTGCAGCGCAAGCTGTCCAACGTGCTCCTGCTGAACGCCTATGATGCGCTGACCTCGGCCGCCACGCACACGATCGACGCGCGTACGCTGGCGATGATGGTGGGATACAACTCGAACGATCTGGCCACCCTGCGCGCCAGCCTGCGGGCACTTGCCGAAACACTGGCCGAATGGGACATGCTGGACGAACAGGGACGGCAGGAATGGGGGGTGTCCTCCCTGCTCAGCTTTGCGCGGCTCAAGGACGGGATCTGCGAATACGCCTATTCGCCGGCGCTGGCGCAGAAGCTGCACGACCCCAAGATCTATGCGCTGATCAACGTCCATATCCAGCGCAATTTCAGCTCGGGTCACGGGCTTGCGCTTTACGAAAACTGCTATCGCTTCGTGCGCACCGGCTCGACCGGCTGGTGGTCCATCGAGGTGTTCCGCAAGCTGATGGGCGTCGACGGGTCGAGCTATTACGAAAGCTTCAAGCATCTCAACGCCAAGATCATCAAGCCGGCAGTGGCCGAAGTGAACAAGAACTCGGACATCGTGATCGAGCCAGAGTTCCGCAAGAAGGGCAGGGCGGTCACCGACATCCGCTTTCTGATCCGCGAGAACCCGCAGATGGCGATGTTCCAGATCGACGACAGCGAGGGCGTGCGTAACCTGGGCGTCTACAAGGCGCTGCGCGGGCAGGGGGTGTCGGACCGGCTGGCGCGGCAATGGATCGCCGAGCATGGCGAAGACTACGTGCAGCAGAAGCTGGACTACATGGCGGGGCAGGGGGACGTGAAATCATCCGTGGGCTACCTGTCGGCAGCGATCCGCGAGGACTACCGGCCGCCCGACCGCCCCGAGCCGCCCGAGCCCAGCCCTGAGGCGCTGGCCGCCGCCGAGGCGCGCGCGGCCGAGAAGGCCCGTGAGGATCGTGAATTTGCGACCCGCGCTGCCGAGCGTGCTGAGCGGGCGCGCAAGTTCGAAATCGTCGAGGCCCTGGTTTCGCGGCGAAACCCCACCCAACGCGACACCGACAAGCGCCTTTTCATGGCCGGGCTGGAGGGTGAGCTGGAGCGCGAAAATTTCCGCGCGCATGGCTGGCGGTCGGGCCTGAACGCCGCAGCCATCTTCGCCTTCTGGGAAGAGCTGGAGCCCGACGCGTTCCAGGAATGACGCCTCGCGCGGCGATTGCCACTCTATCCGGTCTGGTAGTCAGCTAAGTCCCAAGCTGGCCTTCAGTTCGGTCTGGCGGCTTTCATTGGGCTCAAGGATCAGGCGCTGTTCGATGCCGGCCAGGTGGCGGTCCATCAGCGCGGCGGCCGCGTCGGCATCGCCCGCCAGCACCAGGTCAGACAGGTCGCGCTGTTCGTGCATCTCGCATTCGTCCGGCGCGGTGGCCTCGTAAACCGCGATGATCAGGGATAATCGGGCAATCAGTTCGCGGACGAACCGGGCCATGATCGGGCTGTCTTCCAGACCTTCGGCGACGGAGGCAAGCCGGTCGCGGATCGTCGTATTATTCTGTCGGGCACAGGGTGTGAGCGAATTCATAAGCCGCGCTGCTTCCTGAAATCTGTGTCGCGCTCCAACCCTCCTGCAAACACAGCAGAGTTTAAGAGGCCAACAATCCAAATCCCCAGACTTTCTCCACCCCCTGCGGCGAACCCCAAGTCGATGGGCCGATGCAGACGGCTCTCCCTGTTCCACATTCGAGTCTGGTCAATGCCAGGTTCGCAGGCGATGAGAGGACCAAATTGGGCGCATTGTCCTTGCCTGTCGATCGTTCTGGATATACATTAAGCATTGTATATCCACGCTTGGGGAGAGCAAGATGCAAGTTGCCAAATGGGGGAATTCCCTGGCGGTCCGTCTGCCCGCGGATCTTGTGCGCGAACTCGGCCTGAGAGAGGGCGACCGGATCGACCTGGTAAAGGACGATGGGACCGTGCTTGTCCGGCGCCAGCCTCGGGCAGATGAAGTCCTGCGAGGACTGCGGCGCTTCCGGGGCAAACTGCCCAAAGACGCGCGCCTGAGCCGCGACGCCGCACATGAGCGCTGAGTTCGCAGACACGAATGTCATTCTCTACTTGCTTGACGACAGTCCCAAGGCGGACCGTGCCGAGGAAATCCTGCGGCAAGGGCCTCGGATCAGTGTCCAGGTCCTGAACGAGGCGCTTGTCAATTGTCGTAGGAAGGCGGGGCTCAGCTGGGAGGACACCGGAGGTTTTCTCGCCGGCATCCAGTCCTTGTGCGCGGTCGAGGACCTGACGGTCCAAACCCATCAGGTGGGCCGCGCCTTGTCGGAAAAGTACCAGCTCTCGGTCTATGACGCGATGATCGTGTCTGCCGCACTGATCGCGGGGTGCACGACATTGTGGAGCGAGGACATGCACGACGGACTGCTGGTGGAAGATCAGTTGCGCGTCGTCAATCCTTTCTCCTGAAACGTCGTGGCTGGTCTGTTTTCCAACAACCCAAGCCTCTCGGCCCGTTCCAGCAACATCTTCACGGAAGACGGCTGCCAGCTTGTACGTCCCCGAGGTGTGCGCTCACGCATGGATTCCAGCCGGTCGCAGATCGCCTGCAGCGTGATGTCGGGATCCGCGCCCTTGATAGCAGCGACGATCGCCGGCAGGCGGTCGTCGGTGTCACGGCGTCCGGCGCGGCCCAGCACCTCGGCGGGCAGAAACCCGTCGCGCACATAGGCTTTCACGGCGCGCAGCAGGCGGCCTTGGGTCCAGCGCCGGTCATGGGGCAGGGGGCCATTGATGATCCGCAGCACGTCTTCCCAGGCCATATCGGGGCGCAGACGGCGCACATGCGGCACCCAGTCCTGAGCGGTCTCGTTCAGGCGCTCCATGTAACCGTCCTGTCGCGCCAGCCGCACCTTGCGCAGCGCCGCCGGATCCTTGGCGCGAAGCCCGGGGTTGCCGCCGACACGACCCTTTGAGCGCGCGGAGGCAAGCCCGGCCTTGGTGCGTTCGCGGATCAGCGCGCGTTCGAACTCGGCCGCGGCGCCCAGCACCTGCAGCGTGAACTTGCCCTGCGGACTGGCGGTGTCGATCGGATCCTGGATCGAACGGAAGAAGGCGCCCTTGGCCTCCAGACGTTCGATCACCTCCAGCAAGTGCGACAGAGACCGCGCCAGACGGTCGATGCGCACGACGACCAGCGTGTCGCCGTGGTCCACGCGCTCCAGCACGCGTGCCAGCACCGGCCGGGCGCGATTGCCGCCGGAGGCGTGCTCTTCATGGATTTCTGCGCAGCCCGCAGATTTGAGGGCCTGCGACTGGGGCAGGGGGGTCTGATCCTCTGTGGAGACGCGCGCATAGCCGATCAGGGACATGAAAACGGGCCGTTTGCAATTTAGGATACCGCTAATAAACGACCGTTTGTAAATGAATGCAAGAAAGTGCTCTCACGTTGTGTTCGTCCATGGTCCCTTGGTTTCCTAGCGCTGACCGCGATCTGAGAGGTTCCACCGGCAGTCGCGCGCGCATTCTATATAATGAGCGGCGGCAACCGTCACAAAATCACTTGGGTAATGTGCAAAAAAATAGTATTTTGCACATATGAAGCCACAACCGTCTGCATTGACTGATGATTTCGATGACCCCCTCATCACAATCGAGGAGGATGAAGAGGCTCACGAAGAGGATCTCTGGTTTTTGCCTGGGCCACCCGAGGAAGAACCGGATGATCTGCCTCCTGGGCCACGGGCGGAACCGCCTGATACCGTGGTCATCGAAGATTGGGAAAAGGCAGAGGGTGCTCATACTGCGCGGCTGGCAAAGGTGGCTGGACGCCTGGGTGCTATGGATGACCGGTTGCTGCGCGGCCCGGAGGGCTGGCGGCACAGACTGGCTCTAATAGAGGCGGCGGATCTCAGCTGGTTCGCAGGCGATCGTGTGAGCCCCGATCGGCTGGCGCTTTGGGTATCCATGCGTTTATCTGGAGTCCAGGATGACTCAGAAGCACTGGCTCGGGCCGGATGGGCTGTGCGACGCCTGACAGGTGGTCCGGAGCCAATGGTAGATTTGGCGGCCTTCCTGGATCGGCGTGATCCTGAGAAATTCGAGGATAATGCCGAGCGCTTTGACGAGCGTGCTGGGAGCTGGCTGGACGTGATGACAGCTGCGGTTGACCTCCACCCGATCACGCGCGCTTGCATGGGGTTTCACCTCTGGAGTCTGGCTGGCCTCGGCCAATATGGAGACCGGATTGAGGCCGCTGTGACTGCTGGCAGGATCGCGGCCAGCGACGGCAATGGAGCCGTCTTTGCGCCGCTGGCCATGGGCGGGGCAGGGGGCTTACGTGCGTCCGGCCGTCCAGCCGACAGATTGGCCCGCTGGCTGGATGAGATGGAAACTGGTTGCCTGACCGCGATGCGACATCTCGACGATCTCGAAGCATGGGCAACGCGGGCGGAAGCCGAGACGGCGGCGCTCTCGGGTAAAACCCCGCCAAACTTGCTTGTGGCCCTGACCGAATGGCCCCTCGTTTCCGCTCCTATGGCCCAAACCTTGACCGGTGCCAGTCGGGCAGCGGTTCAGCGCAACCTCGCATGGATGGAAGCGCGAGGCCTCATCCGGGAAGTGACTGGGCAGGGGCGGTTCCGGATGTGGCAGGCAGCGACCTGAAGAGGGCCCGAAGGTGATCCAGAACACGCATAAGCACGCATATGTTAAGTTGGCTCTTGGCCAAGAGTGCGCATGACTCGGGCGCACCTGGGACGAATACTTCTCGGGCGAAAGCGGCGCGCCTAAGACCCGCAGCAAGAGTTAAGTCCGCTATCCGCGTCGGACCCGGGGTCATGCCAGCCAAGTTCGCAGAACGTCAGAAGGCCGCAAGCATGTGGACTAGGCCTTTTTCGATGTTCTTCCACGGCTTCTTGCCCACGGTATGTAAGAACCAACATCTGGTACCGCAGATATTTTTCGTAAAGAACTGCATGAAGCGACAACAGATTTTGTGACCCACAGGCCTGGATCAAGGACTTATGGAACTCCCAGTCATATCGGAATCAGGATCGGAGCGACCACGCCCTGCGCCAATGGCTGCGGGAACTGGCGAATAAACGTCGCCGGTTCGGATATCGTAGTTAGGGCATCCTTTTGGCCAGAGAGGGTTTTGAAGTGAACCATTAGAAGCTTTTCCGTCTCTATCGCGAGGAAGGGCTGGCCGTGCGCCGCAGGTGATCACGCAAACGCGCACTGGGTACGCGCAGGCCCATCCTAGTGCCGGATCGCGCCAATCAGCGTTGGTCGTTGGACTTCGTGTCCGATGCCTTTGCTAATGGCCAAAGGTTCCGTGTGTTGTGCATCGTGGATGACTGCACGCGCGAAGCCTTGGCGGCCACTGTGGTGGATCGCTCACTGTCAGGTGAGCGGATGATCCGCGAACTGGATGACCTGATCGGGAGGCTGGGTCAGTTGACTTTCTGACCCACGATCAGATCAAAGCGATGACAACGGCCGACCGTATCGTCAACCTCGGCACTCGTCAGGGGTATGTTACCCCCTGGATCACGACGTCAGCGGAAAAGCGCCCTTAGGGGTGCCACAGCCTCTTGCCAGCTGTCACGCGCTTCTAGCCGGTCGATCCAACTCGCAACTCCTGGGTACTGGTCCAGTAAAATCCCCGCTTGATCGCGATACATGAAGGTGGTCGCAAGATAGAAGTCGGCAAGGCTGAGTGCGCCTGCGATCCAGTCCTTGCCGTCGAGTCCGGTTTCCAGAACGGCAAGGAACTGATCTGTGGCTTTTCGTTCCGCTTCGACCACAGTCGGATCGGGATCGCCCATGCCGAATTTCTCTTTGAGAAACAGCTCAAAGGACAATTTCTGCATCGCCGGGCCAAGGTGGATCGCTTGCCACCAGGTCCATTGATCGACGAGGGACCGCGCCTTGCGGCCCTCAGGATAGAGGCCCGCCTCGGGCCGAAGCCCCGCCAGATAGGCACAAATTGCCCGGGATTCCCAAAGCACGAAATTCCCGTCCTCCAAAACGGGCACCTTTGCATTGGGATTGCGAGCGAGAAATTCCGCCGCGCGGTTGTCCCCGGCCCGGATGTCGACCTGGACGATTTCGAGGTCCACGCCCAGTTCGTGTGCCACCGCCCGCACACGCAGCGCATTGGGCGAGAAATTCGCGTTGTAGAGTTTCATGATTTTGTCCGCCTCTATAGTTACTGCGGCGCCCGAAGAAGCACCGCCCGGTTTTCGGTCAGGAAATCGGTAACCGACTGTCCGGACTTGCCGGTGAGCGTCTTGAGATCGTCGCTGGCCACATCAAGGTAGCCTTCGGCGATTGCCTGGTCGAAAGAGACGAAAACACGCGCCATGAACTCGGGCAGGCCATTTGCGATCATCGCCTGCACCATGTCTTCGGCCGGCATCGGAACGTAGGGGATGTCCTTGCCGGCGATGTCCGACAAAAGCGCCGCGATATCGGCCTGGCCGGTGGATTCGGGCCCGGTGATGTCCAGGACCTCGCGGTCGGTCGCATTCATCAGCGCGGCAGCGGCGGCGCGGGCGCAGTCGGCGCGCGTGACGTAACTCGCCCGTCCGTCCCCTGCCGCGGCAAAGAGCTGCCCCATGTCGATCGCCTGCGGTCCGCTCATAAGCAACAGATCCGTGTAAAGGTTGTTGCGAAGGATCGTGTAGCTGGCGCCGCTTTGCTCGATCAGCTTCTCGGTGTTCTGATGATCCTTGCTGAAAGTGATGGGGCTTTCGGGTACCGGGCTGGCAAGCGAGGTATAGACGATGTGGTCGATACCCGCCTCGCGTGCGGCGGTGATCGCATTGGAATGAGCCGCGAGCCGTTTGCCCGGCTCCAGATCGTCGGTGGAGATGATCAGGATCCGCTTGCCGCCCGCGATGGCCGGACCCAGTGTTTCGGGCGCGTTGAAATCGCCTTGGCGAACATCCACCCCCTTGTCCCTGAACTCGGCGAGTTTGTCGGCGTTGCGCGTGACCGCGATGATCGGACCGGCGCCCGCCTCGATCAGTTGATCGATTACCTGGCGTCCAAGCTGGCCGGAGGCGCCTGTGACGATAAATGGTCCGTTCTGAAAGCTTGCCATGGGCGTATTCCTGTTCTTTGAGAGAGAGTCAGCCGTGGATGTGAACCTGCGCGGGGTTGGCCAGCTTGCCGCGGGCGAAGTCCCAGCTCGTTGTCAGGATTTTGATCATGACGTCGACCTCTGACCCATCGCGCGGCGCAAAGGCCATGACGGCATTTGCCGGGATGTGTCCGGCCGACGCCATCGGGTGCGGTTCGCCCCATCCCTTGGCGATGAGTTCATCGACCGCCGCCAGCGGCAGCATCATGTGCGACGAACCGTCATAGGAGGGATGCACATGGGCAAATTCGCGTCCGATCATGAAGGCTTCACGCGGGCCGCAGGCATGCGCCACCGGCAAGACCAGTGCTTCGGCGCCGGGCACCGAGATGCCCGACCGGCAGCGCTCGACGAAGGGCAGGGCGAAGGCCTTCTCCTTGAAAAATGCGTGGATCTCTGCCGAGGAGTTCTGCGACACCTGCTCATGCGGGGCGCAATCGGTGGTGTCGGGGCGCGGGCCCTGCCGCGGGGGAAGTTCGAAGCTCATGGTTGGTCCTATCCAAATCTGAACGCGCTTTCGACCGCGCCCAACACGTGATCCTCGAGGGTCTTCTCCCCCCGATCCGCAAGCGCAGCCCCGGCCACGACGTGCAACGGGATCAGATGTTCCTCGCGCGGATTGGCATCGCGTGCGCCGGGCGCCTGATCCCACTCGGCCAGCATGGCATGGCGCACTGCGGGGTCTTCATGGGTCACCGCACTCGTGAGCCATCGGTCAAAGTCTCCGCCGTTCACCGGGCCGTCCGGTCCGCCCCTCATCGCCCGCATCATCTTGCCCATGTTATGATAGGTATTGCCGGATCCGATGATCAGCACCCCTTCGTCGCGCAAGGGCGCCAACGCGCGACCGACGGCAAGATGCGCCTCGGGGTCGAGATCGTCGCGCAGGCTCAATTGGACGGTGGGGATGTCGGCCTCAGGAAAAGCCACCTTTAGTGGAACGAATACCCCGTGATCGAAGCCACGCGCAGCATCGGCCCCGGTTTGGAATCCCGCGTCTTCTAAAAGTGCGCGTACGCGGGTCGCCAGCGCGGGCTCGCCCGGCGCGGGCCAGGTTAGCTGATAGGTATGCTGCGGAAATCCCTGATAGTCGAACAGCAGAGGCGGGGCGGGGTTGGTCTGCAAGGTAAAGACCCGCTCTTCCCAATGGCCCGAGATCACGAGGAGCGCCTTGGGCCTTGCCGGCAGGCTCGCAGGCAAGTCCTCAAGGAATTTGCGGTGCCGATCCCAGGCGTCAGGCGGGTTCCAGTCCATGAAGAAACAGGGGCCACCCCCATGGGGAACAAACAATGTCGGCTGCTTTTCAGTCATGTTGTCGTCCTTTTAAACCCAAGTCCGAGGCTATGGGCACCCCCGTGGCAACTCCGCAGCAGATCAGATTGGCGCTGCCGGAACTGCCGGTGCATAGGCCGACTTGACCGCACGCACGCGATTGGCGGTCAGCCACGAGACGATCAGGAGTACCCAGGTCGCCAGAGCCGGCGACCAACCCGGATCGCCTGCGCCCACATGGGCCCCGAAGGCGAGCACCAGATGCCAGAACATTGCCGCATAGGCCCAATCTGCCAGCACCGCCGAAGGGCGCCAGAGGATCACAACGGCACCGACGATCTTCAAAATTGCGAGTGGCCAGATGATGTATGTGGGATAGCCCAACACCTCGCGATACATGCCCGCGACCATGTCGTGGGATGAGATGTAGAAGGCCGCCGCACCCAGATAGACCAATGCCACAAGGCCGGTCGCGATCCAGTAGACATATTTTGCCACGTTGTCACTCACTGCCGCTCTCCCGGTTTTCGGCGGGTTGTTAGGCTGCCGTTTTCCATATAGTATCATTAGGTGCCTTGCTTCATCAGTTAAAGTAGGCACTTAAAAGTAACTTACTTTCGTGGGCTGCGAGGGCTATCCACAATGAAAAGCGTCCAACCAGCTTCCTGCCCGATGGAGGCGCTGCTGCGTGTCATCACGGGACCTTGGACGATTTATATCCTTTGGGTTCTGTCCGAACAGGGTCCACAGCGTTTCGGCGCGACCAAACGGCTGGTGCCTGGAATTTCCACCCGGGTCCTGACTGAGAGGCTGAGAATGCTGGAACATGCCGGCGTGGTCTGGCGCGAGCAGGCCATGACCATCCCGCCCGCTGTCACATACGGGCTGACTGAACGCGGCGCGGAGCTGCGCGGTGTGCTGGACACCCTTGGATCCATTGCACGCCGCTGGGAGGCGGAGGGTGCTTTCGACGGGACGGCACGCTCGGCGGAATGATGACGTCCGTCCTGTTCGCGGAATAATCCCGCGCCAGAAAGCACCGCGAACGGAGCACGGCCCGAAGCTCATGACGAATTGAAAGCCGCGTTGGGTATGCCTGACAGGCGGCACTCACTCCGAACGATCCGCCCAGGTTTGCGGCTTGCCGCCACATAAAAATCAATTTACTGTACCGACTAGACGGTACAGTCAAGTTTGAAATCCCGCAATGCTGCACAGGACAGGAAGAGCGAGATGCGCGAGAGAAAAATGGCCGAGGTTTTGTTCGGCGCGCGGGAGGTCTTCTTCCGGTGCGGTTATGAAGGCGCCACCGTCGATGCCATTGCCGCCGAAGGGAAAGTGTCGAAGGCAACAATGTATTCGTATTTCCCGACCAAGGAGCAGCTGTTTCTGAGCGTCGTGGAATCCGAATGCGGTCGGCTTGCGGAAGAGATCCTCCGGCCCTTGTCCGCAGGTCCCGAGCCGCGCGCCCAGTTGGAAAAACTTGCCCTGCGCATGATCGATCTCGTTCTGGACGAAACCTACATCCGCCTTCTGCGGACGTGTATCGGTGCCACCGAGATGCTTCCCGAGGTCGGGGAGGTGTATTTTCGTGCCGGACCGAAACGGGCACGCGAACTCATCAGTAAAGTTCTGGAACGCCTTTCCCGGGAAGGCGCGCTTGAGATCGACAACCCCCCGCGTGTTGCGGATCACTTCATACATCTTTGCGTTTCTGGACTGTTGATGCCACGCCTGCTGGCCGTGCAAAGAACAGTCGAGCGGGACAAGCATGCGGCCGATGCAGTCACTGCATTCCTGCGACTCTACGGGAGCGGACATAGAGTAGAGCTCTGAACTGACCTTGCTTTCCGACAACGGGGCAGTGCTCCAAATCTCTCAATAAAATTGCCGAATGGACAGTGAATAATGACCATACAATCCAAAATGCAGGCAAAGAATGCGTCACCAAGGATCCTCGGCGCTGCGCGGGCAATTGCGCACAGAGAGGGCGCGGGAAAGATTACGATCGACGCCGTCGCGCGTGAGGCCGATCTCAGTAAAGGCGGGGTCTTATACAATTTTCCGACCAAGAGAGCGCTTCTTGCCGGGCTGCTTGATGAGATGCTCGCAGAACATCACGAACGCCTGGCATCAGTCCCGGAAGATCGCAGATCCCGCACCCTGCGTGGGCACCTGGAAGCAATCGTGCAAGCCAGAGCCGTCGATGACGACCTCTCGATGGCGATTCTCGCGGCTGCCGCGTCAGATCCGCGGCTGCTCGATCCGCTACGGGCTGAACTGACCGGCGACCTTGAGCGTATCCTGTCCGACACACAAGACACTCCGGGTGCTATGGTTGTCGTCCTAGCGATCCAGGGACTTCGGTTCCAGAAACTTCTGGGCCTTCCCGACGGTGGCGCGGATCTCAGGGGACGCGTCATCGAGCAATTGAGGGCCATGATTAATGAACTCGAATAGAGAGACACGAAGTTTGAAGCGGATCGTTTTTGTTATTGCGGTAGCGGCCGTGTCGGCCGTTGCCGTCCCGTTTGTTTCGCCGTTCCTGACCGATGTGCTGGCCCAGACCGCGACGGACACCCTGGAGGCAGAAGTCGATACAAGGCCTGCAGCGAACGTGGAGCGACCAGTCACGGTCGAAGTGACCCGTGCGCTCAATCGCGTCGTAAGTCAGTCTCGCAGCGTTGCAGGCCGCGTCGAACCTGCTCGAACGGTGGACCTTGCGTTTCAGATACCCGGGCAGATCATTCGCCTTGAGGTTGAGCCCGGCGACACGATTCGCGAGGGCGAGGTGATCGCGGAGCTCGACCAAATCGATTTCGAACTCGCCGTCGACCGGGCTCAGGCGTCCTACGACCTGGCGAATTCCGAACTCGCGCGCGCCTCGGACCTCGCCGATCGTGGCGTGGCGTCCGACGCGCGCCTCGACACGGCCCGCGCGCAGTTCGTCCAGGCAGAAGTCGCGCTCCGCGAGGCAGAGCGGCGCCTGTCCCAAACGAAAATCGTCGCGCCATTCGACGCGATTGTGGCGCGCACCTTCGTTGAAGAATATGTCAACGTCACGTCGGCCGCGCCTGTCGCGCGTCTACAGGATGTCAGCGAGATGCGGCTCGTGATCTCCCTGCCAGAGGAACTTGCGGCCATTGCGCGGTCGGCACCCGATGCCTTCGAGATCGTTGCAACTTTTCCGGCTGTTCCGGGTTACACCGCGCCTCTGGTGCTTCGCTCGTTTGCGACCGATGCCGACCGGACGGCGCAGACCTACGACGTGGAATTTGCGATCACGGGTGATATCGACCCGCGTCTTCTGCCCGGGATGACTGCGGATGTGCGCATCTCCATTGCCGCAGAAGCAGATCGCCCGCAATCCGTGATCGTTCCGGTTTCGGCGGTGGATACGACGAGCCGAACCGAACCGTCCATCTGGATCTACGAAGAAACGTCCGGCCAGGTCGCGCGCAGGGCGGTCCGTTTGGGTCTTCCGATCAACAATGAGATTGTCGTTCTGGATGGCCTGAAGGGCAACGAATTGGTTGTTTCCGGCGGCTGGTGGCGGCTCAGGGACAATCAGACCGTGACAGTTTCGGGGCTCTGATCCCGTTCTTTTTGACAGGACAAGAATAGAACCATGGCACTCAGCATCTCACGAGCGAGCATCGAGCGTCCTGTGGCGGTCTGGCTCACCATCATCTTTTGTCTCCTCGGCGGCTATTGGGGGCTGAACACGGTCGGTCGACTTGAAGACCCGAGCTTCACGCTCAAAACGGCGCTCATCTTCGTGCCGTATCCCGGCGCCACGGCTCTGGAGGTTGAAGAGGAGGTCGCCGACGTCGTCGAAAATGCGCTGCAGCAAATGAAGCAGCTCGACCGGGTGGAATCGAAGTCGATGCCGGGCATGGCGCAGATCACCGTCGAGATCGAGATGACCTATGGCCCGGACGAGATCCCGCAGGTTTGGGACGAAATGCGCCGCCGCATCAGCGACGTGGAGGGGGACCTTCCCGCAGGAGCGCGACCGCCCATCATCAATGACGATTTCGGCGACGTCTATGGCATGTTCTATGCGGTAACGACCGAAGGTCTGAGCCCATCGGAGCAGAGGGATTTGGCCACGACGCTCCGGCTCGGACTGGTCACTGTCGATGGCGTCGCCAAGGTCGAGGTTCAGGGCCTCTCCGAAGAGGTAATCACCATCTCGATCCCGTCTGCACGCCTCGAGATGCTGGGCCTTCCGCCGACCCAGATCCTGGGCATTCTCGCAGACGAAAACCAGGTGTTCACCAACGGCGAGATCACCGAGGGCCCTGCCCGGATCGGCCTATCGGTTCCGCCGGGCTATATTAGCCCCGAAGGGATAGAGGAGCTGCGGCTGGGCACGGCCGGAAATGTCGGCCAGATCGCTGTCAGCGACATCGCCAGCGTGACCCGCGAGGCGGCCGAACAGCCTAGCCAGATCATCCGGCAGAACGGCACGGCGGCATTTACCTTTGGCGTTTCCGCGTTGACGGACCAAAACGTGGTCGAAGTCGGTCAGGCGGTTTCAGCACGGCTTCAACGGCTCAAGTTGGGGCTTTCTGAAGGTGTCGAGATCATACCGATCTACGAGCAGCATGTCGTGGTGGACGAATCCGTTTCAAGCTTTCTCGTCAGCCTCGGACAGTCGGTCGCGATCGTGGTCGGTGCGCTGATGCTGACCATGGGTTGGCGCGCAGGCCTCGTGGTGGGCTCGACCCTCGGGCTCACCGTTTTCTCCACACTGTTCTTCATGTCAGTGTTCGGGATACAGATGGAGCGGATCAGCCTGGGCGCCCTGATCATCGCGATGGGGATGCTGGTCGACAACGCCATCGTCATCACAGAAGGGATGGTGATCGGCATGGCGCGAGGAAAAAGCGCGGAAGACGCTGCTGCCGAGACCGAAAGCGCCACGTCAATCCCCTTGCTGGGGGCGACCGTTATCGGGATCATGGCGTTTTCCGGTATCGGGCTGTCGCCTGACGCCACGGGCGAGTTTCTGTTTTCGCTTTTCGCGGTGATCGCCATCTCGCTGCTAACAAGCTGGGTCCTGGCAGTCACGGTGACGCCGTATCTCGGCAAGCTGCTGCTCAAGGCCCCCAAAAACATTTCGGATAATCCCTACAAGGGCGTGTTCTACGCGACATATCGCGGGATTTTGTGGATGGCGCTGCGCGTCCGCATTCCGGTTGTTCTGACGATCATTGGCATCACCGTTTGGTCCGTTATGGCTTTCGGACAGGTCAAGCAGGCCTTCTTCCCCGCCTCGAACACGCCGATTTTCTACGTTGAGTTCCAGATGCCGCAGGGAACCGATATCAACACGACCGACGAAGAGATGCAGCGGCTCGAGCGGATTCTCATGGATGAGGATGCCGTAACCGGGGTAACGGCCCTCGTCGGGCGCGGGGCAAGCCGATTCATGCTGACATACAACCCCGAGCAGGCGGATGCCAGCTATGGCCAACTCATCGTCCGGGTTGCGGACGCCGCAACGATCGCGACGATCGCGAGCAGACTTAACCAGGACTTGCCCGCCGAATTCCCCCACGCTCTGATCCGTGTCGAAGATATCGTGTTCGGACCGCCCTCCGGTGCCGATGTTGCAGTTCGTTTTTCGGGACCCGATCCGGTCATCCTGCGCCAGCTCGCGGATGATGCGATGAGGATTTACGAGGAGGCAGGAACCATCACCAATCCGCGCACCAATTGGCGGCAGCGTGAGATCCTCGTCGAACCCATCGTCGATGAGGCACGAATGCGGCTGGCTGGCGCAACGCGCGGAGCGATCGCGGATACCATCCGCTATGGAACGTCCGGACTGCGCGTTGGCGACCTACGCGAGGACGACGTGTTGATTCCGATCCATCTCCGGCTTCCCGAGAGCGAACGCGACGGAGTTGACCGCCTTCGTGACCTATCGGTGTGGTCCGATGGGGCAGGGTCCTATGTACCCATGGCCAACCTTGTCGAAAGGTTCGATCCCCGTCTTGTCGAGGCACTCATTCACAGGCGCGACCGAGAGCGGACAATCGCCGCCCTCGGCGGTGCCCGCAGCGATCTCACCGCGGATGAGGCATTCCGAAGCGTCCGCACCGAGATCGAATCCATCCCGCTTCCCGACGGTTATGCAATGGAATGGGGCGGCGAATTCGAAAGTGCGCAGATGGCTCAGGAGTCGCTTGGCAAGCAGCTTCCCCTGGGCTTCCTGGTCATGTTGACGATTTCGATTTTGATGTTCAACAAAGTCCGCCAACCGCTGATCCTGTGGCTCGTGGTGCCAATGTCCGTGACGGGCATGGTCCTGGGGTTGCTGTTCACCGGTCTGCCCTTCACATTTACGGCCCTGCTCGGCTTCCTGTCGCTTTCGGGAATGTTGATGAAGAACGCAATCGTTCTCATCGAAGAGATCGACTTTCTACGTGCACAGGGTGTGCCCGATTACAAGGCGGTGATCGACGGCTCAGTCAGCCGTCTTCGCCCTGTGGTGCTCGCCGCCGGCACGACGATCTTTGGCATGATTCCGCTTCTGCCCGATGCGTTTTTTGCCTCGATGGCGGTGACGATCATGGGCGGCCTCGCCTTTGCTTCGGTCCTGACGCTCGTCGCGGTTCCGGTGCTCTATGCGCTTCTGTTCCGGATACGGCCACCGAAACGGGACGCACAGTCGGACGGCCTAGCGGCGACCGCCTGACACAACGATCCTCCCTAAAATAGGATTTCGAGCCAATTTGAGGATAGCGGAATGGCCCAGAAAAAACAAAACCGGAGTGGATCGTCGCGAAGCTCCGGGAGTCCGACGATCCCAGGGCGCCTCGTGCGGTGTCCTATGGGACAAGCAGGTGGTGCGCCAGCGGCTGGCAGACTGCCAGACGAGGATCGCGGCGGGACGGCAGCTGGTCTATCATGCCGCAGGTCTGGACGCGGCGGGCCACGATTGCGTGCAAGAGGTCTCGATGGTCAAGGCCTATTGCGGCGAACTGGTGTCGCGTAGCCCTTAATTGTGAGATGGGAAATCCAACGAAATCAACGGCTGAGCTTTGCCCTTAAATATGAGATTTTGCCTTTAATTCTGATATTTTTGCCCTTAAACCTGAGACAGGGTTCACAGACATTTGCGGCAAATATCGATGAATGATGATGGCGAAGACTGCGTTGCTGTTGGTGCTGAAGAGGCGCGCAGGGCCGCGGTGCTGCGCCCTCTTGTTCAGGCATATCTCAATGGGACTGGCAGCCTGGAACGTGGCATCAATGACGCCGTTTGGGAGCTTGGTGTCAGCAGGGCGACGGTCTGGCGTTGGATAAAACGGTTGGCGGAAGAGGGTGGGCGCACCAGCGCTCTGGCTCCGCGGAAACGGGGCCGCCCGACCGGGACGATGTTAATATCCAGCAAAGTCGAAGCGGTAATCGAGGAGCACCTTCGCCGCTATTTCTTGCGCCGGGAGCGTTCGAGCTTGTCGCGCGTCGTGACAGAAATCCGCCGCGCTTGCTGGCAGGAGGGCTTGCAACCGCCGACACGGCGAACGGTTCAGCGTCGTCTGGATGCGATGGATGCCCGCGAAGTTGCGAAGGCACGAGAGGGCGCAAAGGCGGCCCGCCAGAAATTTGCGCCGGTCACAGGTGAGAACAAGGCCAGTATGCCACTGGAGATCGTCCAAATTGATCATACACCGGCGGACATCATTCTTGTCGACGGCTTTGAACGCAAACCAATTGGGCGGCCTTGGGTCACGCTGGCGATCGACGTCGCAACGCGGATGGTGACCGGATATTACACCTCTCTCGAGGCACCTTCGCGTCTGTCAGTGGCGCTTTGCCTGACACAGGCGGTGGCCCTCAAGGAGGAACTTCTTGCGGAATTGGCGTGCGATGTTCCTTGGCCGGCACAGGGCAAACCGCACAGCATCCACGTCGATAACGGTCGCGATTTCCGGTCGCGCGCCTTTCGGTCGGCCTGTGCGGATTGGGGGATCGATCTGGTCTATCGACCGCCAGCAAGTCCTCACTTCGGTGGTCACATCGAACGGTTGATCGGCACCATGATGGGGGCCGTTCACCTGTTGCCGGGAACAACGCAATCCTCGATCGCGGCAAAGGGCGACTATGACGCCGAAAGCAAGGCCACGATGACGTTGAGCGAATTCGATCGCTGGTTTGCTCTGGAAATCTGCCGTTACAACAACAGCATTCATTCAAGTCTTGGCTGCACGCCCGTTGCCAAATGGGAGGCGCTCTCAGAGCAAATGACAGGCGACATCCCCTTCGAGATGGAAGCCTTTCAGGTGAGCTTCCTGCCGAGTGAACTGCGCAAGATCAGGCGTGACGGCATCCATCTGTTCCAGATAAGGTACTGGTCCGATGCCCTTGCAGGCCACATTGGGCGCGGGGATGGAAAGGTGGTCGTTCGCTACGATCCTCGCGATATCTCAATGATCTGGGTCGAACTGGACGATGGCCGGTATGTTGAGGCGCGGTACAGAAACCTGGAAATTCCGCCCGTCTCGCTCTGGGAATATCGCGAAGCGATGAGGAAGGCCCGTGCCCTTGGCAAGTCCGGGTCTAATGAGCTGGTGCTGGCTGAGCTGATCCGACAGCAACGCCAGATCGAAGCTGAAAGCCGGGGCCTGACGAAGGCCGAACGCAGAACCCGTGAAAGAAAAGGGACATTGAAGGGCACGAACTCGGCCGTCTCGACAACCGAAGGGCTGCGCCCGATCGATACGGGTGATACATCGCGCCCATTGTTCAAGGTGGAGAGATGGTGAATTGAGGGCAGGGACAACTGAAGAAGACGGCCGGATCGCCCTCATTCAATCGGATATCTGGATCGGCTTTCCTCGGGCGGAACAGGTGTTGGACCGCTTGCAGGGCATGATCGAAGCGCCACGACAAACCCGTATGCCTGGGCTTCTTGTGCATGGCGCCTCCGGGATCGGAAAGACGATGATTGCCCGAAACCTGTCGCGCAAGTACGCACCAGAATACGATCCGGCGTCGGGCATCACCCGCACACCGCTTCTGCTGTTGCAAGCGCCGCCCGCACCTGATGAACGGCGGTTTTACCTGCACATCCTGGCCGCCGTCGGCGCCCCGGCGACGGCTCTTAGCGCCCGCGCTCAAAATGTGGCTTCCCTCGAAGTCCGTGTCATCGCGCTCTTACGCGACCTTGGCCTGCGGATGATCATGATCGACGAGGTCCACAATCTCTTGGCCGGGACCCACCGCGAACAGCGCCGATTTCTCAATGTCCTGCGGTATCTCAGCAATGAACTCGAGGTGTCACTGGTCTGCCTTGGGGTCAGCGAGGCCGTCGATGCTATTCGCGGTGATATCCAGCTTGCCCGACGGCTGGACGAACATCATCTGCCAAACTGGCGCGACGATGCCGAGTTCTCGGACATGATCCAGACCCTTATTGCTGCCATGCCACTGGAAAAGAAGTCCAACCTGAAGGTCAAATCTCTCAAGCAGGTCTTGGCACTGACCGGTGGGGTGACCTCGCGCATCTTCGCTCTGGTCAAGGATCTTTCCATCGACGCCATTATCACAGGCGAGGAATGCATCACCGATGACGCAATCGCAAAATGGACGCCGGTTTGGTCGCGCCATGCGAACCCCCATCGGCGGCTCCAGAAGTCCCGGGTGTGAAGCCGCACCCGCTGCCCAAGACTGTCGCGCCGCTGCCAGACGAGTTGTTGTCAGGTTGGTTGTCTCGGCTGGCGGCGGCCAACTACTGTGATGATGCGGAACTACTGGCTCATCTCAGAATCGATACCGCGCATGGCACCGCCTTGGACTTCAACGTCGACGCGGCTGCGGCGGCGAAGATTGCCAACGCCGCACGGGTTAACCCAGATGTTGTTCGATCTTTGACCTTTCCGGCAATGACGCCACGAGAAGCCTCGCTGACGGCTCAGATGCCATTCCAGCATTGCATGCAATGCGCCAGAGAGGGTCTTTCGCTCAGGCATTGGAGGCGGGCCTGGGCATTTGACTGCCAAGTTTGCGGGACGAGACTTGTGCAGACCCTTGGCAAACTCCGTGAGGAACAAATATCTGGAAAACTGATATACCGAGCGCGCCGCGGGGCAGAGATGCTTGAGTGCGCCGCGCGCTCGCGCGGCCCCAAGCAACTTCGGCGCGCAATGCGCGCAGTCACCTTTGCCATGTCACTCAAAACCTTCCGCGGGGATCCGTCGTTCGCTGTCCAGAACCCCAGATCGGAAGTTAGGCTGTTCTGCCTCGCCGCAATCGCCGCCGCTCGATCTCATCCCTTGGCTAAGGCAGCCATCGTCAGCAAAAGCATCGACGACTATGCAAGGGTTGCTCTCTTGCGCGCCTTCGAGAAGGAGCCTCGATTGCTTGCCGCGGTTGATCACATCGCGCAAAGGTGCGCGAGAAACAGGGGCCCCTTGACAGCCGTATCTCACAATTAAGGGCAAAAATTGTCGCCAAACGCGTCGCGTCTCAGATTAAAGGGCAACGCGACAGCTGCCGGTTCTGGCGCAGGTGGCGGGCGTTTACCTCGCCTTCCTCGTCGCCGCAGCACTTCTCGGTGCGGCGACCGGGCGGGCGGCCGGATTGCCCACTAGCGGGCGACGAACGGTCATCTTCTCGCTCGGAACCCGCAACTCCTTCGTCGTACTTCCGCTGGTGCTGGCGCTCGGACCGGAGTGGAACGTGGCGGCCGTGGTCATCGTCTTCCAGTCGCTCGTCGAGCTCTTCGGCATGGTCGCCTATCTGTGGATCGTGCCGCGCTACCTGGTGCCCGAACATGCGGCGATCATGCAGGACTCCGCGGGGAACGAATGATCGCAGACAACGGCGCTGGCAGCAAAGTCCGGAGGCTGTGTGAAAACTCCCATTGTTTTCTGGGGGATGGTATGCTTTCCGCGAGAAATGCGGAGTCATTCCATGGGGCAGTTTATCGAGGGCTTA
>NZ_FNYD01000006.1 GCF_900109035.1 Cribrihabitans marinus | reverse complement strand
CGTCCATTTTGCCGTCCAGTCCTCTGCCTAATCTCGACAGCAGGACTCGCACAGACAGCCTCAGAGCGGCAGGAGGGGATCGGCGAGGCGCTTACACTCATGCGCCATTTTTCGGACTTCAGATTTTTCACTGTTGCTTAAGCCATCCCAGGTCAGCTCCCGTAAAGTCGGCTTCTGTTCTCGACCTTCTCGTTTCCAGCGCGCAGACCACCGGTTGCCTATTTTGGCATTGAATTCGGGTCGGATGTCTGGCACGCAAACCTCTGGATCAAGTGGATTGTCCGCCTTGGAAACCTGGTTGAACAGCTTCGCTTTTTCCGAGGGTTTCAAGTCTTCTTCCGAGAACTCTTTCCAAAGCAGCGACCTCTGTGAACATTTTTTGTCATTCCCCGTCGCCAACAACAGACCGTCCAGGTCTCGCAACAACCGTTTCGCGTCACAGCGGTTTCCCGTCACCCGGAGAATGATCTCGCAGAGATCATCAAACTCGTCCTTGGTGTAGGTTTTCATTCTCATAGCGCGCGCCAACCTTGCTCGATCTGGACCAAACGGAGCCCCACTCACTCCGATGTAGGATCGCTCCTGCGACGCAATTCATCACACGCAGCCTGCATTGAAGGCCTTAGAGCATCAAGGGATGGTCGAGCATACCTCTGCCCGGTGATCGATAGTGGCGTGTGGTTCAGCAGGCGGCCGACAATCTCTTCCAACACACCAGCTTCCATTGCCACAGTTGCAAAGGTTCGCCGGTGTGCGTGGGGGCTCCATTCGAATTTCTCCGGCCCCGTCACATGACCACGCGCCGATTTCGGTGACGGGAACACCCAAGCCCGGCTGAGCCCGCGCACGGGCGCCAGGATCTCGTGATGCAATTGGAGGATCGGCAAATCGAAGCTGCGACCGTTCTTGGTCATCGGCAGATGGATGCGATCCTCATACACATTCTTCCATTCCAGCGTCAACGCTTCAGACTTGCGCAGGCCGGAGAACAGAATCAGTTCATAGAACACTTTGTGGATCGGGTTGGCGAGATCGTCCACACCGCGGCGCCAAGCCCTCAGATCCTCGATGATCGCTCCGTTCGGCTGTTCCTCATACCATTCGATGGCCATTGTTGGGCTTTCCGGAAGATCGTGAACACGCCGCGCATGGTTCCAGACCGTTCGAAAGTATTTCAGCGTGTGGTTCGCCGCGGAGGGGGTCGCTGCCAGAGATCTGTGTCTCTCTGCTACCATCGCTTTGGAAATTTCATCCAATGGCAATCGAAGCCAGTCTTTCAAATGCCGGTCGAATTGTAATCGCAAGCCATGCTTGTGAGACTCGGACCGCAGTTTTGGACGGGCCAGGTAGGCCTCCATCGCCGCCTCCAGCGTGGGCGCCCCAATCTGGATCTTCTTGCCAGCACCCCTGCCCCATTCCAGGGCAAACCCGAGTGCAGTCTTCCGGGCCACATTCGCTGAGACCACCGGGAATCGACCGATCAGAACCCGGCGGGTATTTCCGCCAACATCCTTCTGATAGTACCAGGTCTTCGATTTTTTCCCGACGAAAAGAACAAGGCCCCGTACCTCGCTGTCCCAGTGCTTGGCCGTCCCGTCTTTCGTCTGGGGAGCCTTGCGGGCGAAGGTTTCTGTGAGTTTGGGCATTTTGTCAGTTTTTTGTCGGGAATGATATGCAACTAGACGCTACATGGTGCAACGATATGCAATACATTATCAAATGAAATGAAGCGTATAGCAACCATGTGCAACAAGGTGATACATAAACCACCTGTTTGGAAGGCTGAGGTCTTAACACTACACAACGCCCGGTCAGCAGGGTCAGGGCATATTTCATCGCAAATTGCGGGTCAACCCTGATCGGCCCCATCTGAGTGGTCCAGTTTCAATGCTCGTGCATGACTGGCCCGGAGCCAGTGACGCGTGCCCGCAAGTGTAGTGACAGGGCACCTGAAGCGGAATCGAATCGCGGACTTACCTGAAGGCTGACCGGCTCCGGCCATGTGCGGAACCCGGAACCCGTTTCGGCGGAATTGTCATTGCCGGCACCTGGCTCTGAGCGCCTAGAGCAATCCACCGGTTTGCCTTGCGGGCGCGCCCGGTCCTAAACCGGTCGGGACGGAAATGACCACGAAAGGGATCGGCATGAAAAAGGGCCTGCCGGGCGCCGCAGGCGGGCTTGTCCGGCAAAACCCCGAGATCTGGGAGGATTATTCGACCCTGGGCGCGGCGGCTGCAGAGGCCGGTAACCTGTCCGCGCGCGAGCGGCGGCTGGTCAAGCTGGCGCTGGCCATCGGAGCGGCCTCGGAAGGGGCCGTGCATTCGCATAGCCGCCGCGGCCTGGCCGAGGGGGTCGCGAAGGACGATCTGAGGCAGGTCGCCTTGCTGGCGATCGGCCCGCTGGGCCTGCCCCGCGCGGTTGCCGCCGGCACCTGGATCGGTGACGTGACCGACGACTGCCCCTCGGGGACGCGCGTCAGACCAGCATGTTGCGCGGCTCCGCGATCAGCCCGCAATAGTGGCTGAGAAACCGGGCCGCGTCGGCACCGTTGATCACCCTGTGGTCATAGGACAGGTCCAGCGGCACCATCGGCACCGGGCGCGGGGTAACGCCGTCCCAGACGGTCTCTACCTGCGTGCGGGTGATACCCAGGATGGCGACCTCTGGCGGGTTCACGATCGGGGTGAAGCCCGATCCGCCCAGTCCGCCCAGATTGGTGATCGTCATCGAGGCACCACCCATTTCGTCCGGTCCGATCTTGCGGGCCTGCGCCCGCGCGGCAAGGTCCGCGATTTCGGCCGCGATCTGCCAGATGCCCTTGGCATCGGCTTCCCGGATCACCGGGACCATCAGCCCATGCTCGGTATCCACCGCGATGCCCACATGCACATAGTCTTTGAGCACCAGACGGTCGCCCTCCGGCGTCAGCGAGGCGTTGAACCGCGGAAAGGCCCGCAGGCACCGCGCCAGGGCGGCCACGTGAAAGGCCAGGCCGGTCAGCTTGACGCCGCGCGCCGCCGCTTCGGCCTTCCAGCTGCCGCGGATCGCCTCGATGGCCGAGAGCTCGGCGCTGTCGTGATGGGTGACGGCTGGGATCAGCGCCTGCGCCGCCGCCAGGTTTCCGGCCGCAACCTTGGCGAACCGGCTCAGCGGTTCCTCGGTCACCGGGCCGTATTGGGCATGGTCCACGTCCCAATAGGAGGTGTCTCCCCGTCCCGGCGCGGCGGGCTGCGGCGCGTCGATATCCTCGGCGCCCACCGTGCGGCGGCCCAGTTCGCGGGCCCGCGCCTCGAGGTCGACACCCTTTTCCGAGGCGCGCCGGCGCACCGAGGGGCTGGCGATGATGTCAGACATGATGGCCTCCTTACCAGCTGGCCGATATGTATTGCGTTTCCATGAATTCCAGCATCCCCTCATGCCCGCCTTCGCGGCCCAGCCCGGATTGCTTGACGCCGCCGAAGGGGGCCGCCGGGTCGCTGACCAATCCGCGATTGAGGCCCACCATGCCATATTCCAGCCGTTCGCAGACCTGCAGCGCGCGTTTGAAATCCCGCGAGAAGACATAGGCGACAAGCCCGTATTCGGTGTCATTGGCACGCCGGATCACCTCATCCTGGTCCGAGAATGTCTGCAGCGCGGCAACGGGGCCGAAGATCTCGTCATGCACGCAGTCGGCGTTCTCGGGAACGCCTGAAAGCACCGTGGGCGGGTAGTAGAAACCGGTGCCCTCGGGCGTGGTGCCGCCACATTCCACCCTGGCCCCCTTGGCCACGGCGTCGGCCACGAACTCGGCCACCTTGTCGCGGGTGTCGGCATTGACCAGCGGGCCGACATCGACCGTCGGATCGCTGCCGTCCCCGACCTTGAGCGCGGCCATGCGCTCGGTCAGCCGGCGGGTAAACTCCTCGGCCACGCCATCCTGCACATAGATCCGGTTGGCTGCGGTGCAGGCCTCGCCCAGGTTGCGCATCTTGGCCAGCATCGTGCCCTCGACGGCCTCGTCCAGATCGGCGTCATCGAAGACAATCAGCGGCGCGTTGCCGCCCAGCTCCATCGCCGGTTTCAGCACCTGGTCGGCGGCGGCGTGCAGCAGCTTGCGGCCCACGCCGGTCGAGCCGGTGAAGCTGACGACGCGCACGCGCGGATCGTGCAGCATGTGATCGACCAGCGCGCCGGTCTTCTTCGAGGGCAGAACGTTGACCAGGCCCGGCGGCACCCCCGCCTCCTCCAGAAGCGGCATGAGCGCGAGCATCGTGAGCGGGGTCTCCGAGGCCGGCTTGATTATGACGGCGCAGCCGGCCGCCAGGGCCGGGGCGATCTTGCGCGTGCCCATCGCCGCCGGGTAGTTCCACGGTGTAACCAGCACCGCCAGACCGGCGGGCTTGTGCTGCACCAGGATCCGCGCGCCCGAGGCGGGCGCCTGCGTGACCAGCCCGTCGGCGCGCACCGCTTCCTCGGCAAACCAGCGGAAGAATTCGGCGGCATAGGTCGCCTCGCCCAACGCATCGGCGCGGGCCTTGCCGTTCTCCAGGGTGATGAGCCGGGCGAACTCCTCCAGCCGCGCGGTCATCAGCTCCCACGCCTTACGCAGAACCTCGGACCGGTCGCGCGGCGTGCGCGCCGCCCAGTCGGCCATCGCCCGCTCGGCGGCATTAAGCGCGGCGTCGGCATCCGCGATATCGGCCGAGGCGACCGAGGCCAGCACCGTCTCGGTGGCCGGGTTGATGACGTCGAAACGCTCGGCCCCTTTGTGCCAGGCGCCGTCAATGTAGAGATCGGTATGGTCCATGTCGGTCTCCGAAAGTCAGAGCAGGTGGCGAAGCGGTTGCTCCATCCGACCTGCGAAATCCGTCAGAAGCGCAATGGCGCCGGCGGCGTCCAACTGCGCGGGGCTGCATTCCAGGGTGATCGAAAGGCCCTGCCCTTCGGTCACCAGGGTCAGGACCGGCACGTCGCCGGCCCCCATTTCAACCGCGCGCAGGGATGTGCCGCGCAGGTCGCGCAGGATCAGGTCCGGGGCATCCTCGGTTTGCGCGACGCGTGAGAGCGCGCGGTTCCGTGGCACCGCATAGCTCTGTATCCGGCCGACCCCCTCGATGCCGATGACAACGGGGGCCCCGGCGGACAGGCTGGCCCCGGCCAGCCCGGCCAGGAGCGCATCGCGATCGGACAGCCCGTGCTGTCCGGCCGCCCATTCGGCAAATTCGGGCAGTCCGTCCTGGGAGATGGCGGCGGTCAGGCGCTGCGCCTGGCCGGCTGCCTGAGCCGGCACCTTGGTGGCCAGATCCCGCAGCGCTTCCAGGTCGCGCACATGATAGGGCTGCGGGTGGCCCGCCTCGGCCAGAAGCCGCAGGTCGAGCCCCTGCTCGGCCGCCAGCCGCCGCGCCTTTGGCGAGGCCAGGATGCGCCCGCCGGGGTCCGGCGTGGTGGTCTTGCGCGGTTCTTGCGCGGTGCGTTGAGGCCGGGCCGGCGGCTCGGGTTCTGCCGGCGGTTCGGCCCGTTGGCCTGCGGCGGCCTGCGAGACGGAGCGCGTGACTGGCGCGTCGGGCTTCTCGGCCGAGATGATCGCCACCAGATCACCCACGGGCACCTCCTCGCCGGCCTGGGCCAGCGTCGCGGCAAGATACCCGTCCGCGCCCGCAGGCACCTCCATTGTGCTCTTGTCGGTCTCCACCTCGAACAGGACGTCATCGGCGGCCACTGCATCGCCGGGCGCCTTCTGCCAGCTGACCAGAAGCCCGCTGTCCTGCGCCATGCCCAGTTGCGGCATGGTGACCTGCGCCCCGTCCGGCAGCGACTCGTCCTCGCCCTCCGCAGCCGGGGCGGCCGCCCCGGTGTCCCCTTCGCCCACCTCCTCCGCCGCGTCGGCAGTGTCGAAAATCCGCGCGATCACCTGGCCCACAGGCACGTCATCGCCTTCGGAGGCGGTGATGCCGCCGAGAAAGCCGTCGGCCTGCGCCTCGACCTCCATCGTCGCCTTGTCGGTCTCGACCTCGAACAGCGCATCGCCCTTGGAGACCGGATCGCCCGGGTTCTTGAGCCAGGCAACGATCCGGCCCGCATCCTGGGCCATGCCCAGCTGGGGCATCGTCACCTCATGCGGCATGGATCATCTCCCCGGCGCACAACATGCGGGCGTTCTCGGCCACCGCCTCGGGCGTCGGCACGGTCAGATCCTCCAGCGCCGGCGAAAACGGCACCGGCACGTCCATCGCGCCCATCCGCAGCACTGGCGCATCGAGATGATAGAAGGCCTTTTCGTTCAGACGCGACGCGATCTCGGCGGTCACGCCATAGCTTTGGTGGCCCTCGTCGATGACGATGGCGCGCGAGGTCTTCCTGACGCTGGCCAGCAGCGCCACCTCGTCCAACGGCACGATGGTGCGCGGGTCGATGACCTCGGCCTCGATCCCGTCCCGGGCCAGCAGCTCGGCGGCCTTCTCGGCCACCTGCACCATCGACGAGGTGCCGATCAGCGTGATGTCGGTGCCCTCACGCTTTACATGCGCCTCGCCGAAGGGGATCAGGTATTCCTCTTCCGGCACCGGCGCCTTGTCCTGGTACATCAGCTTGTCTTCGAAGATGACCACCGGGTTGTTGTCACGGATGGCCGTCTTCATCAGCCCCTTGGCCTCGTAGGCAGAGGACGGTAACGCGACCTTGAGCCCCGGGATATGCGCAACAAGCGCCTGCAGCGACTGGCTGTGCTGGGCCGCCGAACGGCGCGTAGCGCCGAGATTGGTGCGCAGCACCATCGGCACCGTCAGCTTGCCGCCGGACATATAATGCTGCTTGGCCGCCTGGTTACACAGCTGATCCATCACCAGATAGATGAAATCGCCGAACATCAGATCGACCACCGGCCGGGCGCCGGTCATCGCCGCGCCCACGGCCAAGCCCACGAACCCCGGCTCGGAAATCGGCGTGTCGATCACGCGGGCGGTGCCGAACTCCTCGACCAGGCCGCTGAGCACCTTGAACGGCGTTCCGGCCTCGGCCACGTCCTCGCCAAGCAGGAACACGGTCTCGTCACGGCGCATCTCTTCGGCAATCGCCTCGTTGACGGCCTGGGACAGGGTGATCTCGCGCATTTGGTTTCCTTCCTCAGTCCGCATAGACATGTTTGTCGACCTCGGACACGTCCGGATAGGCCGCGGCCTCGGCATAGGCGACCGCCTCGGCGGCATCCTTCTCGATCTCGGCATTCATCGCCTCGATCTCGTCCTCACTGGCGATGCCTTCGCTCACCAAGTGGGCGCGAAAGCGGATGATCGGGTCGCGGTTGTCCTTCCAGTCCTTCTCTTCCTGCTTGGACCGGTAGTATTCGCGGTTGATGTCCCCGACATGGTGACCGTGGTAGCGATAGGTCTCCAGTTCAATGAAGAACGGCCCCTCGCCCTTGCGGCAGCGATCCACCAGCTTCCTCGTCAGGTCGTTGACGGCCAGCACGTCCTGCCCGTCGATCCGGAAGGCCTCGATCCCGAAGGCCTCGGCCCGCGCGGTGATCGAGCCGGCGGCAATCTCCTCGGTGCGGGTATATTCGGAATAGCCGTTGTTCTCGCAGGCATAGATCACTGGCAGCTTCCACAGCGCGGCCATGTTCATCACCTCGTACATCAGGCCCTGGGCAGTGGCCCCGTCACCGAAGAAACAGACCGTCACGTCGTCCTGGCCCAGCAGCCTGGCGCGCAGGGCCGAGCCGGTGGCGATGCCCATCGAGCCGCCGACGATGGCATTGGCGCCCAGGTTGCCGTGGCTCTGGTCGGCGATATGCATCGAGCCGCCCTTGCCTCGGCAATAGCCCTCGGCCTTGCCCAGCAACTCGCAGAACATCTCCTTGAACTCCGCCCCCTTGGCGACGCAGTGGCCGTGCCCGCGATGGGTCGAGGTGATGCGGTCGTCGTCGGTCAGTGCCTCGCAGATGCCCACCGCCACCGCCTCCTCGCCGGAATACATGTGGGTCAGGCCCGGCATCTTGGCCGACAGGTAGAGCTGGTTGGCATTGTCCTCGAAGGTACGGATGCGGACCATCTGGCGATACATGCGCAGATAGTCCTCGGCATTGTGCTTGCGTTTGTTCATCAGTCCTGGCTCCCGCGGCCCGGTAGGATGGGGTTCAACCCCATCCTACGCCCAGCCGGTGCGTCAATAGCGGTTGGCGATCGGCAGATCCTCGGCCGGGAACAGGCTGATCACCTCGACCCCGGTTTCGGTGACCACCACCTCCTCTTCGATCCGCGCCGCGGAATAGCCGTCGGCGGCGGGGCAATAGGTCTCGAGCGCGAAGACCATGCCGGTCTGGATCTCCATCGGGTGATCGAGGCTGACCGCGCGGCTGATGATCGGCCGCTCGTGCAGCGCCAGCCCCAGCCCGTGCCCGAATTGCAGGCCAAAGGCGGAATCCTCGTCGGGAAAGCCGAACTCCTCGGCCTTGGGCCAGACCGCCGCCACCTTGTCGGTGGTGACGCCAGGTCGGATCATCTCGATCGAGGCGTCGATCCATTCGCGCGCCTTCACATAGGCATCGTGCTGCGCCGGTGTGGCGCGGCCGATGTTGAAGGTCCGGTAATAGCAGGTGCGATAGCCCTGGTAGCTTTGCAGGATATCGAAGAACGCCTGGTCGCCGGGGCGGAAATAGCGGTCGGTGAAGTTGTGCGGATGCGGGTTGCAGCGCTCGCCCGAGATCGCGTTGATCGCCTCGACATCGTCCGAGCCCATCTCGTAGAGCATCTTGTTGGACAGGGCGACGATGTCGTTTTCCCGTACACCCGGTTTCAGTTCTTCATAGATCATGTGGTAGACGCCATCGACCATGCTGGCGGCTTGGGTCAGCAACTGGATTTCGTCCCAGTTCTTGATCTCGCGCGCGGCCAGCATGATCTGCTGTCCATCGACCACGTTCAGGCCCTCTTCCTTGAGCGCGTGGAACATCGAGGTCTCGGCATAGTCCAGCCCCACCGGCATGTCGCCCATCCCGGCATCGCGGATCAGGCCGGCGATCTCGCGGGCGTATTTCCGCATCAGGCCGAACTCGGGCGGAATGGTCCCGCGCATGCCCACCACGCCGGCCCGGCAATGGTCGGGCACCAGCCAGTCCGAGAACTTCTTGTGATGCATCGCCGCCGAGCCGAAATCCCAGACATAGGGGGCGTCGTCGCCGGTCAGCAGGCAGAAGCGGCACATCTTGTCCCGTTCCCACTCGCCGATCTTGGTGGCGCTGACATAGCGGATGTTGTTCACGTCGAAGAGCAGCAGCGTTCCCGCCTCGGACGCCTGCAGCGCCTGCCTTGTGCGGGCCAGGCGATAGCGGCGCAGCCGGTCGTGATCGATCCGGCGCTCGAAATCGACCGAGGTATGGCCCCAGGCGGGCAGCCGCCCTTCCCATCTCCAGTTCGGTTCAAGATCCTGCGGCGTCAGCAGGTTGGGCATCAGGGCGCGTGACATGGGCGTTCTTCCTTTCCTGCGCGGGCTCGCGCAGCGTTTGTCTGTGTGAGTGGCGGAGGGGCGGCGCCGTCCCGGCGGTCACTGGATGCACCAGCCCCCGTCGATATGGATCATCTGACCGGTCATGTAGTCGCTGTCGGGACTGGCCAGGAAAGCGGCGGTGCCGCGCACGTCCTCGGGATAGGACACCCGCTTGATCTGCAGCGCGTCGTTGACGATGTCCTCATAGGCCTGGCCCTCGCGCTGCTTGAAGCCGATATCGACCAGGTCCTTGTCCAGCTGCTCCCAGAGCGGCGTGACCACGACGCCGGGGGCATAGCCGTTCACGGTGATGTTGTGTTCCGACAGGGCGACCGCGCCGCAATGCGTCAGCGCCAGGCAGCCGTATTTCGAGGTGCAATAGACGGTCACGTCCACCAGCGGCTTGCGCGACGCGATGGAGCCCACGTTGATCAGCTTGTAGGGATACTCCTGCTTGCCCTGCTTGATCATCTGGCGGGCGGTTTCCTGCATGCCCAGCCACATCGCCTTGGTGTTGACGTTCATGATCATGTCCCAGTTGTCTTCGTCGATATCCATGAAGAACCGGGGCTTGTTCAGGCCGGCGTTGAACAGTCCGACATTGATGTTGCCGAACGCCTCGACCGTGGCCGCCACGGCGGCTGCGTTGTCCTCGCGCTTGGTGACGTCCATGCGGACCGCGATCGCCTGGCCGTTGCCCGCCGCGTTGATGCGGTCGGCGACTTCCTTGGCGGCGTCTTGATCCAGGTCGCCCAGGCAGACATTGGCCCCCTGCTCGGCGAAATGCTCGGCATTGGCGGCCCCCATGCCGCGTCCGGCCCCGGTGATCAGGACGTTCTTTCCCTTCAGGCGATTGGGGTCCATGTCTTCCTCCCTAAGTGACTGGTTGTCTCATGATGTCTTCGGCCCGTGACTGTGCGCGGGCCAGCGCGTCGCGCGGCGAGACGAGGCCGCGCAGCATGTCGTGCAATTCGTGCCCGCAGATCCGGATGATGTCCGAGATCTGAGGGATCGGTGGGCGCGGCCAGAACTGAAGCTCGTCGCGCCACGACATCTGGTCCACCAGCTCGAAGATGGGCGACAGACGGCGCACTTCGGGGTCGGAGCCGACCGAATAGCGCGGCGCGGTGCGGCTTCCGTTCTGGGCATAGAGCTTCTGCGCGGCGGGCGAGGTGAAGGCGATCAGCGCCTCGACCGCATCCGGCAGGCGGTCCTCGGCCAGGTTGGCCGGCACGCACAGCACATAGCCGCCCACCGGCGCAATCGGCACCCCGTCGGGCCCGTGCGGATGCGGCAGGTAGCCGGTGTTGCCATGCGCGGGACAGGTCTCGTCCAGCTCGAAATACGGTGCCAGCAGCGTATAGCCATAAGCCATCGCGATCCGGCCCGCTGCATAGGGGCGGACGCGCTCGTACCACGACATCGACAGGATGTCGGGCGGCGAGAACTCCATCAGCTGCATCAGGTAGTCCGCCGCCGCATGGGCCCGGTCGGTGTCCAGCATCGGGCGGAAGTCTCGGCCGTCCAGGGTGTCGGCATCGTAGCCGCCGGCGATCCTGGGCAGGTCGATGACCGGCTGGCCAAACGCGGCGCAGGTCATGATGAAGGTGTGGCCCAGGGCGGTGCCCCGCGCCGCGTTCCAGGCCACGCCATAGCGCCCGTTGCGCGGGTCGTGGAACCGGCGCGCGGCGTCGATCACAGCGTCCGTGGTTGACGGAGGCTCCAGCCCCTCGCGCGCGAACCAGTCACGCCGGTAGAACATCAGTTCCGGCGTGGTCTGGCTGGGAACGCCATAGGGCACGCCATGCCAATGCGCCGCGCGCCAGCCGGCGGTGTGGAAGTCGCTGGGATCCAGCCGGTCGACATCCATGATCTCGGGCAGCGACCGGACCAGCCCCTTCTCGACGAACTCCCCCAGCCAGGGCAGGTCGACGGCGATCAGGTCATACTGGCTCTTGCTGCGCGTGGCGTTGCGCAACGCCTCCTCGCGCAGCCGGTCGATGGAAAAGGCGCGCTGGCGGATATCGGTGCCGATGATCTGCTCGAACTGGCGCTTGAGGTTCTCCATCACCATGAATGTCGGGTCACCGTGCACCAGGATGCGCAGCCCGCCCGGGAGCTTGAGCGGCCGCGGCAGCGCATGGGGCGGCGGGATCAAGGCCTGGCCCGGAACGTAGGAGCCGCCGAAATAGTAGTCCTTGGCCTCGCGCCCCGGACCCTCGGCGCCGAAGGCCGCGCTGGCGATGCGGTCGATCCGGTCGGCCAGCTGGTTGAACCTGTCCAGCAGGTCCGGGCTGGGATGCAGCGAAAAGCTCTTGCCCGTCTTGGTGCGCGGACGCTGTTCGACCAGCCCGGCGGACTGGATGTCGCCCAGCTTGCGCATCGCCGTTGCATAGGGAACGCCGGCCGCGGCCACCATCGACGAGGCCGAGACGAGCCGGCCCTCGATATGGCTGCGCAACAGGTGCAGGATCATGTTGAGGTGCGGGTTGGGCGTGTTCGGTTCCAGCGATGTGTCGATCTCGATGCAGATCTCGGCCAGGAAGTCCACGACACGCCCCAGTTCGGCGCCTGCCGGATGTTCGGGCCGGGATGCCATTTCCTGTCCATATCGGATGTTTTGCGCGGTCTGCGGCTGCATGTCTTTTCGGTGGCGCCTATCTTGCGGGCGGGGTGTCATGGTGGCTCTCCTGAAAATGTTCGGATCGGTGGGGCGCGGATATGCCCGTTTGGTCCAGAATGAACTAAAGTTTGTCCAAAATGAACAATTATGGGGCATCCCGTTCCGCTGGAAATGCCGCTGGATAGGCACAGATTGCGCCGGACGATTCCCGAACCGGGAAGGCAGCGGCAATCTCCACAAGTTTCGAGGGAGGAACTCAGAATGAACTTTTCCACAAAGATGGCGCTTGCGTGCACCACTGCCCTGCTGGGTACGGCCGCGGCCGCCGAGACCATGACCATCGGCATCACCCAGAACAATGTCGGTGTCGACAGCTACCAGACCACCTATGAAAAGGCGTTCATCGCCGCGGCCGCGGCCAACCCCAATGTCGAGACCGTGGTTCTGGACGCCGGCGGCGACGTGGCCCGCCAGATCGCGCAGATGGAGGATCTGATCCAGCAGGAAGTCGACGCGATCATCATCTGGCCCACCAATGGCGAGGCGGTCATTCCCGCCGTGCGCAAGGCGCACCAGGCCGACATCCCGGTGGTCGTCACCAACTCGAACATTGCCGAGCAGGGCTTCGACTTCGTCAAGTCGTTCTCGGGTCCGGACAACATCACCCAGGGCGCCCGCTCGGCCGAGATCATGTGCGACAAGTTCAAGGAGATGGGCATCGAGGACGAGGCCCAGATCGTGCAGATCAGCGGCCAGCCCGGATACACCACCGCGATCGAGCGCGCCAAGGGCTTCGAGGACCGCCTGCCCGAGGTCTGCCCGAACGTCACGCTGATGGAGACCCAGCCCGGCGACTGGAACCGCGAAAAGTCGCAGCAGGTCATGGAGGCCTTCCTGGTCAAGTATGACGACATCGACGGTGTCTATGCCGGGGATGACAACATGGGTGTCGGGGCATTGAACGCCGCCAAGGCCGCCGGTCGCGACGGCATCATCTTCGTCGGCGCCACGAACTTCGCGGTCGGCTACGAGGCGATGGCCGCGGGCGACTACTGGGGCTCGATCTACCAATCGCCGGTCGATGACGCCGAAGCCGCACTGCAGACGGCGATCGACATCCTGGAAGGCAAGGAGCTGCCGTTCCTGAACTACTTCGATACGCCGAAGATCACCCAGGACAACATGGGCGAGTTCGACAAGCCCGTGTTCTGATCCACTCCCGGAATGCGCGGGGCATTGGCATCCTGCCGGCCCCGCGCATTTTCCACCGCCACCGGACAGGATCGACAAAGGGGAGAGACGGTATGGGCCGGGTCTCGGGACGCGCGTGCATTGTCACCGGCGCGGCACAGGGTATCGGACGCGCCATCGGCGAGGCGCTTCTCGACGAGGGGGCCGATGTCTGCTTTGCCGACATCAACGCCGACAAGGCCGCACAGGTGGCGCAGGAGAATTCCGACCGCGCACTGGCCGGCGGCGGGCGTGTCACGCATGCGGCCGTGGACGTCACCGACCGCCAGCAGGTCCGCGCGATGATCGCGCACACCGTCGACACGTTCGGAAAGCTGGACGTGAAGTTCAACAACGCCGGCGTGAACAAGCCGATGAATTTCCTCGACGTGACCGAGGACAACTGGAATTTCATCATGGGAATCAACGGTCTGGGCTGCATGATCGGCATGCAGGAGGCAGCGCGGCAGATGATCGCGCAAGGCTCGGGCGGCAAGATCGTGAACACCGCCTCGATCGCCAGCCGGCAGGGGTTCGACAATGTCGCACCCTACTGCGCAAGCAAATTTGCTGTCGTGTCGCTGACCCAGTCGGGCGCGCGCGACCTTGCCAAGCACGGTATCACGGTGACAGGATTCGCGCCGGGCGTGGTGGCCACCGAGATGTGGGAACAGGTCGACCAGGACCTGATGGAGATCGGCGCCGCCGACCGTCCGGGTCAGGCGATGGAGGAGTTCTCGTCCGAAATCCTGCGCGGCCGCGTCGCCGTCCCCGCCGACATCACCGGAACGACCACGTTTCTGGCGGCCCCGGACAGCGACTACATGACCGGGCAGATCGTGATGATCGACGGCGGCATGACGCTGGTGTGATGCCGCATTGACGGGCGGGCAAGCGCGCCCGGAAAGGCCAGGGAGGAATACATGGCACAGCTGACAAGAAAGGACCTGACGGGCTTTCTCGCACGGCAGGGGATCCTGGTGGCCTTCGCGCTGTTCATGATCGGGTTCGCACTGGCCAACCAGAGGTTTCTGGACGTGGACAACGTCTTCGGCGTGATCCGCTCCTCGGCGATCCTGGGGATCATGGCCCTGGGCGTGACCTTCGTGGTGATCGGCGGCAATCTCGACCTTTCGGTCGGCTCGATGATGTCTTTCTCGACCATCGTGGTGCTGGACCTGCACGACAAGCTGGGCCCGACCCTGGCCATCCCGGCGATGTTCGCGCTGACGATGGGCCTGGGCGCCTTCATCGGCTTCCTCGTGGGGTATCTCAAGCTCAATTCGCTGATCGTGACGCTGGGCATGCTGTCGGCCATCCACGGGCTGACGCTGACCTGGTCGGGCGGCAAGAACATGGACATCGCCGACAAGGAGGGCACCTGGTTCAGCGTCTTCGGACAGGGCTCGGTCGCCGGCATCCCGGTGCCGATCCTGATGTTCGCCGGGCTGGCCGTCGTGCTCAGCCTGCTGCTGACCAAGACGCCGTTCGGGCGCAAGGTCTATGCGGTCGGCGGCAACGGGACCGCGGCGACCTTCTCGGGCGTGCCCCGCGCCCGCGTGGTGTTCCAGACCTACCTGATCTCGTCCTTCTGCGTGGCGATGGCCGGCCTGATGCAGGCCAGCCGGTCGCTGGGCAGCCAGAACACCGTCGGACAGGGCATGGAGCTGGAGGTGCTGGCCGCGGTCATCCTGGGCGGCGCGTCGCTGCTGGGCGGGTCGGGCACGATCTTCAAGACCGTGATCGGCGTGCTGATCCTGGGCTTCATCCAGAACGGGCTGCTGCTCGTGGGGCTGGAATTCTATGTCCAGTATGTCGTGACCTGGGTCATCATCATCCTGGCCGTGTGGCTGGACATCGCCGCCAAGCGGGGCCGACTCTGGTCGCCGATCGCCTGAGGAGCAGGGAACATGAAACGCGAAGCCCTCCTCAAGCAAGGCGCCATCTGGGCCTTCATCCTCGTCGAGCTCGTCTTCTTCTCGGTTGCAGGCGAATACCTGTCGGTCTCGGACAAGGCCTTCATGGATTTCGACAACATGCTGTTGCTGCTCAAGCAGTCGGCGCCGATCGGGATCATCGCGCTGGGCATGACGATCATCATGATCAACGGCAATATCGACCTGAGCGTCGGCGCCACCTTCGCGCTGTCGGCCATCGTGCTGCTGGACAGCATGACCTGGCCGTTCATGCAGGCGCTCGGCGGCTGGTCCGTCCCGCTGGCCTGGCTGCTGGCGCTGGGCACCGGCGTGGTGCTGGGCGCGATCAACGGGCTGATCGTCTGGAAGACCGGGGTCGACGCCTTCATTGTCACGCTGGGCTCCATGCTGGGCTATCGCGGACTGGTCTTCATGTATAACGGCGAGCAGCCGACCAGCCACCTCAACTGGGACCTGGTCGATTTCGCCGAGGCGCAGATACTGGGCCTGCACACCGCAACATGGTTCCTGCTGGGCGTGGCGCTGTTCCTGTGGCTGCTGATGACCAAGACGGTGCATGGCCGCAACGCCTATGCCATCGGCAACAACCGCGAGGCGGCGGTGAATGCGGGCATCCGCGTCGGGCCGCATTTCCTGATCAATTTCATGCTGATCGGCTTCCTCGCCTCGCTGTCGGCGGTGGTGTTCTACTCGGAATCCGGGTCGGTCAATCCCAATGACGGGATGCTCTACGAGCTCTGGGCGATTACCGCGGTCGTGCTGGGCGGCACCAAGCTGACCGGCGGCTACGGCTCGATCATCTCGACGCTGGGCGGTGTGATCGCCATCCAGCTGCTGCGCAAGGGGCTGGGCCATATCGGCGCGGACACCGAGACGGTGAACCTGGTGATCGGCCTCATCCTGATCGCGGTGCTGTTCCTCGACCGTCAGCTCAACCGCAAGGGCAAGGAGGAATTGAAGACATGACCGATCAGACACCGGCCCTGCGCCTCGAAGGCATCGTCAAGACCTTTCCGGGCGTGCGCGCACTGGACGACGTGTCCTTTGCCGTCCTGCCCGGCGAGGTGCATGCACTGATGGGCGAGAACGGCGCGGGCAAATCCACCCTGATGAAGGTGCTGGGCGGCATCCACCAGCCCGATACAGGCCAGATCTTCATTGCCGAACAGCCAACGGTGATGACCTCGCCCCTGCAGGCCAAGGCGCAGGGCGTGGTGTTCATCCACCAGGAGTTGAGCCTGGCCGACGAGTTGAGCGTGGCCGAAAACATCTTTCTGGGCGAGCTGCCGCGCAAGAGCCTGGGCCGCGTCGACTGGCAGGCGCTCTATGACACCACCGACGCGATCCTCAAGACGCTGAACGTGGGTTTCGACGCCCGCACGCGGGTCGGCGACCTGTCCATCGCGAACCAGCAGATGGTCGAGATCGCCCGCGCGCTGACCGTCGATCCGCGCGCCGTGATCTTCGACGAGCCGACCGCTTCGCTGACCGATGCCGAGAAGGTCGTGCTGTTCGACGTGATCGCCGACCTCAAGGGCCGCGGCGTCGGCATCATCTACATCTCGCACCGGATGGAGGAGATCTTCAAGATCACCGACCGGATCAGCGTGCTGCGCGACGGTCAGTATCGCGGCACCCTGGAGACCGCGCAGACCGACGAGGACGAGGTGACGCAGCTGATGATCGGCCGCAGTCTGGACCTGTCGCGCAACGCCAGCCATCACGAGATGGGCGACGTCGCGATCGAAGTGCGCGACCTGAGTTGCGGCAAACTCTACCAGGATGTCAGCTTTTCCGTGCGGCGCGGCGAGGTTGTCGGCTTCTACGGGCTTGTGGGCGCGGGTCGGACCGAGATCGCCGAGACCATCTTCGGCCTGCGCAATCCCTCGGCAGGCAGCATCCTTCTGGATGGGCAAGAGGTGCGCATCAATTCCCCGGTCGAGGCGATCCGGCACGGCATCTCGCTGGTGCCCGAGGACCGCAAGGGCCAGGGTCTCGTTCTGAGCATGAATTGCCGGGACAACATGACCCTGCCGCAGGTCGACGACCTGACCGCCGGACCCTTCGTCAGCGACGGGGCCGAGGTGGCGATCTTCGACCAGTATCGCGACAAGCTGGACATCCGCACCCCCGGCTGGCGTCAGCTTGTGGGCAACCTCTCGGGCGGCAACCAGCAGAAGATCGTCATCGGCAAGTGGCTGTCGATGCATCCCAGCGTCCTGATCGTGGACGAGCCGACACGCGGCATCGACGTGGGCTCGAAATCCGAGATCCACAACCTGATCCGGGGCCTCGCCGCCCAAGGCTATGCAGTGATCGTCATCAGCTCGGAAATGCCCGAGGTGCTGCATGTATCGGACCGGATCGTGGCGATGTATCACGGTCGGGTGATGCGCGAGTTCACCTCCGAGGAGGTCTCGGAGGACAGCCTGATCCAGGCGATTTCGGGCATCGAAAGCGACCAGGTGGCATGATGCGCGTGGGGGTCGCAGGGCTCGGGCGCATGGGTGCGCATATGGCGCGCAACCTGGCCGCCGCAGGCTATGAGCTCACGGTGTGGAACCGCTCGCCCGACAGGGCGCGGGCGCTGGCCGACGAGACCGGCTGCGCGGTGGCGCAAACGCCCCGCGCGCTGGCCGCCGCGACCGACGTTGTGGTGACGATGCTGGCCGACGATGCCTCTTCCGAGGCGGTGCATCTGGGAGCGGACGGGCTGTTCGCCGGCTCCGGCGCGCGCGTCTTTGTCGAGATGGGCACCATGAGCCCCGACCACATCGCCGCGCTGGCGCAGGCCGCGCCTGCGGGCTGCACGGTGATCGACGCACCTGTATCCGGGGCGACCCAGGCCGCCGCGGACGCGCAGCTTCTGATCATGGCCGGCTGCAGCCCGGACACCGCCGCGCCGCTGATGGCACTTTTCGACGCGATGGGCCGCAAGACGATCTGTCTGGGCCGGCCCGGTGCCGGTGCGGTGATGAAGCTGGCGGTGAATTCGCTGATCCACGGCCTCAACCAGACCCTTGCCGAGGCGATGACCCTGGCCGAGGCGTCGGGCATCGCGCCCGAGGCGGCCTTCGACGTGATCGAAAACAGCGCCGCCGCCGCGCCGATGCTGAAATACCGCCGCCCGCTCTATCTGGACGAGGCCGCGCATGACGTGACCTTCACCGTGGCGCTGGCGCGCAAGGACATGGAAGTCACCGCCGCGCTGGCCCGCGATCTGGGCGCTGCCATGCCGCAGGGCGAGATCACGCTGAGCGTCCTGCGCGACGCCGAGGCGCAGGGCTATGCCGCGCGCGACATGGCCGCCATCCTGAACTTCATGCGAGAGGACAGCACATGAAAGCCGCGCTTTTCGTCGGCGGATGGGAGGGCCACACGCCCGCCCATTTCGCCGAATGGTACGAGGATCTGCTGACACGGAACGGGTTCGAGGTGGCGGTCCATGACACGCTTGCGCCGCTGGAGCGGCCCGAGGAACTGGCCGATCTGGACCTGATCACGCCGATCTGGTCCTCGGCCCGGTCCGGACACCAGGCCGAGTTCGGCAACATGACCAAGCTGCAGGAGGACGGGCTGCTGAAACTCGTCGGCGACGGCTGCGGCCTGGCCGGGTGGCACGGGCATATGGGCGACGCGTTCCGGGACCGGCCCACTTATCACTTCCTGATCGGCGGGCAGTTCGTGGCCCACCCGCCCGGCTGGCCCGACAACCTGCAGCCGCGCGAGGATTACATCGACTATGACGTGACGATCTGCAAACCCGACCATCCGCTGGTCGAGGGCATCCGCAGCTTCCGCATCCGCTCGGAACAATATTACATGCTGACCGACCCGTCGAATAACGTGCTGGCGACCACAACCTTCTCGGGTGACCATTTGTGGTGGATCGAGGGCACGGTGATCCCCGTGACCTGGACCCGGCGCTGGGACAAGGGCCGGGTGTTCTATTGCTCGATCGGGCATGAGCTGGACGACCTGAAGGTGCCTCAGGTCACCGAGATGATCCGCCGGGGCGCGATCTGGGCCGCCGAGGGCAAGCGCGCGGCCTGACCCGCCGCCCCCGCGAGCAGCCGATTGCCGATCAGCGGCGCATCGCGTCCCGCCATTCCGACAGGAAGCCCTGGCGCTTGAGCGCATCCAGATGCACCAGAAGACCGGGGCCGAGGCGGATGGGGCGCAGCGCGGCGCTGACCGCTTCGCCCTGTTCCGGCAGGCGCGGAAACGGGTATTCTTCCATCTCGCCCGCGCCCCAGGCGGCGCGGATCAGGTGATCCACGAAGGCCGCGGCCGCGTCCGGGTTGCGGGCATCGCGCAGGATCGCGGCGGTGCGCAGCATCAGCGTCGTATAGTCCTGGAACTCGACGATCTCGATCCGGTCGCCCAGGTCGGTGCGCGCCGCCGCATAGCTGCCCAGCACGTTGTAGGCCAGCGCGATCCGGCCCGTGCTGACATCCTCGATCATGTCGCCCGAGCAGCAATAGAGCCGGGTTTCCAGGCTCCCCATCACCTCGGTCAGCCGCCAGTAGCTTTCCGAGGCGCGCACGTCCTGCGTAGCGAAGAGATAGCCCAGCCCGCTCTGCGCCACGTCATAGGTGCCGACCCGCCCGCGAAAACGGTCCTCGTGGTCGCGCAGAAGGCGGATCAGGTCCAGCCGCGTGCGCGGGACCTCCAGGCCCTGGAACGCCGCCGGCGAGATCACCAGCGCCGCGGGCTCCTGGGAAAACGCAAAGAGGTGATCGCGCCAGCGCGCCCGCGCGGGCACCAGCGCCGTCGCGGCCGAACGGTGCGGGCGCGTGTGCCCGTCATTGGCCAGCTTGGTCTGCAGGTCCATCGCCGAGGACAGCGCCACGTCGAACGGCGCCCCGCCGGTGACTGCGCGCATCAGCTCGGTGCTGCTGGCGACGGTGTAGTCGATGCGCAGATCGCCCTGACGGTCGGCAAAGACCTGAAGGAGCGGCGCGAACAGATCGGCATCGGCGGTCGAGATCACCTGCAGGCGGCGCGGCGCGTCTTCGGGGCCAACCACGATGTGGTTCTCGATCTCGAACGCGGCCACTGCGACGGCCAGAACCGACAAGGCCCCGCTCAGCAGGGCGGAAAATGCAAGGTGACGCATGCGCCCTCCCCCTCGTTGCTCAGCTCCAGGCGGCCGCCATGCGCCTCGAGCACCTCACGCGCGATGGTCAGGCCCAGGCCCGACCCCACCGTCTCGGCCGCGTTCGAGCCCCGGGCGAAGCGCATCGGCATTCGGTCGAGCTCGTCCTCGGGAAAGCCGCCGGCCTGGTCACGGACCCGGATCGCCGCGCCGTCCCGGCCCTGGCCGACCTCGATATCGATGGCGCAATCGCGGGGCGAATACTTGATGGCGTTGTCCAGAACGTTGCGCAGCGCGTTCTCGATCAGCACCGCATCGCCCTGCACGACCGGCTGCCCGTCGCAGCTCAGCGCGATGCGGATGTCGCGCAGTTCGGCCACCGGACCAAGCCGGTCGGCCAGGTCCCGCGCCAACCCGCACAGGTCCACCGCCTCACGCTCCAGATGGTCGGTCCGAAACGTCACCATCGCGTGGTCCAGCAGCTGCCCCGCCGCCCGCGAGCTTTCGTCGATGGCCCGGATCATCTCCTTCAGCGCGGCGCGGTTCTCGGGGCGCTCGACCCGGCGCAAGGCGATCTCGGCCTGGGTGCGCACGGTCGACAGCGGCGTGCGTACCCGATGGGCGGCCTCGGCGATGAAATCCTCGGACCGCGACAGCGAATAGGTCAGCCGTTCGATGAAGCGGTTGAGCGAGCCGACCAGCGGCGCCATCTCCTGAGGCACCGGCCCGCGCACCGGGCGCAGATCCTTGGGGCCGCGCCGTGACACAGCGCCGGCCAGGTTGCGCAGCGGGCGCAGGCCGCTCTGTGCGGTCACGACCGCCAGCAGCGCGGCGAGCGCGAAGAAGCCCAGGCCGATCGCCCCGCCCAGACGCCGGATCTCGGCCAGGCGCCGCGCCTGCCCGTCCCGGGTCTGCGCCACCGAGACGGTCACGCGCACCGGGGTTCCGGCCACCGACAGCAACCGCCGAGCGCTGGCCATGCGGATCTCTGCATCGCGATACCGCGTCGTCTGATATCCGCCGTCGCGCCCCACGCCCTCCCCCGGCGGCGGCAGGTCGCCGTAACCGGTGAGCACCGCGCCATCGGCCAGGATGCGATAGAACACCCGGTCCTCGCTGACATTGCCCAGCATCGACAGCGCCGCATAGGGCAGGTCCACCGACACCGCGCCGTCACGCACCGTCATCGTGTCGAGAATCGAGGTCACCGAGGCCATCAGGATGCTGTCCTGCGTCTCCTGCGCCACGGTGCGCGCCAGGTTGGTGACCAGCAATACAAGCGCCGCCGCCAGCACCGCCGCGCCCAGCAACAGCTGCACGATCAGGCGGCGGCGGATCGAGCCGCTGACAGCCAGCGCGCCGCTCATCCCGCGGTGATCCTGTAGCCCATGCCGCGCACGGTTACGATCTGCACGGACGAGCCCGCCAGGTGCTTGCGCAGCCGTCCGACATAGACCTCGATGGCATTGTCCGAGACCTCCTCGTCATAGCTGAACAGGCGGTCCACCAGCTTGGCCTTGGAGAACAGCCGCTCGGGGGCACTCAGAAAGATCTCGAGAAGCCGCAATTCCCGGTTGCGCAGGTCGACCCGCGTGCCGGCCACGACCAGTGTCCCGGCCAGCGGATCGAAGACGACATCGCCGAATCGCCGTTCGGTGGATGCCCCGCCGCCGCGCCGGCGCAGCACCGCCCGGCAGCGCGCCTCGAGTTCGGAGAAGTCGAACGGCTTGGTGATGTAATCATCCGCGCCCAGGTCCAGTACGCCCACCCGGTCGGACACCGCCGAGCGCGCGGTCAGCACGATCACCGGGGTCTCGTCCGCCCGCCTGCGGTGGGTCCTGAGGAACTCTCGCCCGTCGCCGTCCGGCAGCATGATATCCAGCAATATCAAGTCGTAATCGGTTGTCTCGGCAAAGGCTCGCGCCTGTTCGACATCGCCGGCATGGTCGACTACATGCCCGTCGAGCCGCAACCGGTCCAGTACCGCCGCCGCGAGGCTTTCGGAATCCTCGACCAACAGGAACCGCATGTGCCCGCCCTCCTCCGGTGCGAGGCCGCGACAGGTTAGTGTCAGCTTCGCATGTTTCCTTTCAGTGATGGGCGGGACAACCGCCATTTGTCAAATGGGAGGACATCATGACGAAACTCACCCTGACCCGCCGGGTCATGCTGACCGCGGCTGCGGCCGCGCTGAGCCTGGGCGTTCCGGCCGCGCAGGCGCAAGACCAGGTGGTCGAAAGCATCCACTTCCTGATCCCCGGCGGCGCCGGCGGCGGCTGGGACGGCACCGCGCGCGGCACCGGCGAGGCACTGACCAAATCCGGCCTGGTCGACACCGCCAGCTACGAGAACATGTCCGGCGGCGGCGGCGGCAAGGCGATCGGCTATCTTATCGAAAACGCCGAGAGCCAGCACGGCACGCTGATGGTCAACTCGACCCCGATCATCATCCGCTCGCTGACCGGCGTCTTCCCGCAGAACTTCCGCGACCTCACCCTGGTTGCCGGCACGATCGGCGACTACGCGGCCTTCGTGGTTGGCAAGGACAGCCCGATCAACTCGATGGACGACCTGCTGGCAGCCTACAAGGCGGATCCCGGCAGCACCGCGATCGGCGGTGGCTCGGTGCCCGGCGGCATGGACCACCTGGTCGCCGCGATGGTGATGAAGGCCGCAGGCGAGGATCCCACGGCGGTGAAATACATCCCCTATGACGCCGGCGGCAAGGCGATGGCGGCGCTGCTTTCGGGCGAGATCGCGGCGCTGAGCACCGGCTTTTCCGAGGCGGTCGACCTGGCCAATGCCGGCGAGGTCAAGATCATCGGCGTCACCTCGGACGACCGCGTCCCGGCCTTTGCCGACGCGCCGACCATGAAGGAACAGGGCATCGACACCACCTTCATCAACTGGCGCGGCTTCTTCGGCGCACCCGGACTGCCCGAGGACAAGCTGGCCGCCTATCAGGAGGCGCTGGACAAGATGTACGAGACCGAGGCCTGGGAAGAGGTCCGCTCGCGCAACGGCTGGGTCAACATCCACAACAGCGGCGCGGATTTCCAGGCGTTCCTGGAGAAGCAGGAACAGGAAATCGGTGACCTGATGAAGCAGCTCGGCTTCCTCTGACCCAAAGGTGCGGCTGCGCCGCGCTCTTTACTTGGGATGCGAGGGTTCCACCCTCGCGCTCCCGAGGTATTTGAAAGCGAGAGGAAAGGGAGGCCGTGCAGGCCCCCCTTTCCGGAAGAAGGAACGCGCCTTCCCCTCGCGCGGTCATCGGCTCCTCAGCCTGTACCGCGCGTGGAGCTTGAGGGAATCGGGTTAAGATCCGGTTTCCTCTCGCCCGAAATACCTCGGGGGAGTCGCGCACCGCGCGACGGGGGCAGCGCCCCCGGATCGCAACGGTGACCACAAGAACCACCTGTGGAGGTTTCAATGGCACTCGACCGCTGGATTGCATTGGTCATACTGATGATCTGCCTAGCCTACGGCTATGCCGCGTTCTTCACCATGGATGCCGGTCTGCCGCCCTTCATGCAGCGCAACCCGATCTGGCCCAGCACGTTTCCCAAGATCCTTTCGGTGATGGCGGCGCTGGTGGCGCTTGCGGTCCTGCTGGGACTCGAGAAGGGCGCGGCCGATCCCAAGCCGATGGACATCAACTATCGCCGGCTGACCGATTACAAGATCGGCCAGGCGCTGGCGCTGCTGGGGTTGATGGTGGCCTATGCGCTGCTGCTGCGTCCTGCGGGCTTCCTGATCGCGACGGTCGGCTTCCTGGCGATCGGCGCGATTATCCTGGGCGAGCGCAAGCTCCATATCCTGATCCCCGTCGCGCTGATCGCGGCCGGCGTCGTCTGGCACCTGGTCCAGCAGGTTCTGGGCATCTACCTGCGGCCCTGGCCGTTCTTCCTCGGAACCGGAGGCTGACATGCTCGAAGGCATCATGATCGGGCTGGGAACGGCCTTTTCGCTCACGAATATCCTGATGGTGATCGGCGGCTGCCTGATCGGCACCTTCATCGGCATGCTGCCCGGCCTGGGGCCGATGTCGATCATCGCCATCATGATCCCGGTGGCGATCTCCATCGGCGATCCCTCGGCGGCGCTGATCCTGCTGGCCGGGGTCTACTACGGCGCGATCTTCGGCGGCTCGACCTCGTCGATCCTGATCAACGCGCCGGGCGTCGCTTCGACCGTGGCCACCAGTTTCGACGGCTATCCCCTGGCCCGCCAGGGCAAGGCGGGCAAGGCGCTGACGGTTGCCGCGATCTCGTCCTTCTGCGGCGGCACCGTGGGGGCGATCCTGCTGATGATCTTCGCCCCGGCGCTGGCCTCGGTGGCGTTGCTGTTCCATTCGGCCGAGTATTTCGCGCTCATGGTCGTGGGTCTGAGCGCCATCGCGGCGTTTGCCGGGTCGGGACAGGTGGGCAAGGCGCTGCTGATGACCCTTCTGGGCCTGATCATGGCCACGGTGGGCGAAGGCGCGCTGTTCAACCTGCCGCGTTTCACCATGGGCATCATGGACCTGCAATCGGGCTTCGGCTTCATCACCCTGGCCATGGCCATGTTCGCGCTGCCCGAGGCGATGTACCTGGTGCTGGATCCCGGCCGGTCCAAGACCGAGGGCAGCGGCGAAATCAAGGACCTGCGCATCACCCGCGACGAGGCGCGGGCCATCGCGCCGGTGATCGGCCGGCAGTCGGTCCAGGGCTTCCTGATCGGCGTGCTGCCCGGCGCCGGGGCGACGATCGCCAGCTTCCTGGGCTATGCGGTCGAGCGCAACATCGCGCCCAAGGAGGAACAGGAGCAGTTCGGCAAGGGCTCGGTCAAGGGCCTGGCCGCGCCGGAGAGTGCCAACAACGCCGCCTGCACCGGCTCTTTCGTGCCGCTCCTGACGCTGGGCATCCCCGGCTCGGGCACCACGGCGATCCTGCTGGGGGCGCTGATCGCGCTCAACGTGTCGCCGGGGCCGCGGCTGATGCTGGATCAGCCCGAGATCTTCTGGGCGGTGATCATCTCGATGTATGTGGGCAACGTGATCCTGCTGATCCTGAACCTGCCGCTGATCCCCTATATCGCCAAGGTGCTGGCGGTGCCGCGCAACTACCTGATCCCGTTCATCTTGTTCTTCACTCTGATGGGGGCCTATATCGGCCAGAACAACGCCACCGAGCTGCTGATCCTGGTGGGCCTGGGCATCTGTGCCACGATCCTGCGCTTTGCCGACTATCCTCTGGCGCCGCTGCTGATCGGGTTCATCCTGGGCCGGATGCTCGAGGACAATTTCGCCCGCTCGATGCAGCTTTATGACGGGGTCGGCTTCATCCTGGAGCGGCCGATGACCATGGGCCTGCTGGGCTTGGCGGTGATCCTGGTGGCGCTGCCCAGCTATCGCGCGCGCCGGGCGCGGCTGCGGGCCAAGGGCGTCGCCGATGCCGACTGACAGTACGCGCCCGCTGGCCGGTGTGCGCGTGCTCGACCTGACCAACGTGCTGGCCGGCCCCTTTGCCTGTCACCAACTGGCCCATCTGGGCGCCGATGTGGTGAAGGTCGAGGCGGCCGGCCGGGGCGACCTGGCCCGCAACCTCGGGGCGGATGCCGAGTTGAACTCGGCCGGCATGGGCATCAGCTTTCTGGCGCAGAACGCGGGCAAGAGATCCATCACGGTGAACCTCAAGTCCGAGGCCGGGCGCGACATCCTGCGCCGGCTGGTGCGCGGCGCCGACGTGCTGGTCGAGAATTTCCGGCCCGGTGTCATGGCGCGGCTCGGGGTCGCTTACGAGATGCTCAAGCCCGAGAACCCGCGGCTGATCTACTGCGCGATCTCGGGCTTCGGGCAGGACGGGCCCTGGGCGCAACGCCCGGCCTATGACCAGATCGTGCAGGGCACGTCGGGTGTCATGTCGATCACCGGCGATGCCGACAGCGCACCGCTGCGCGTGGGCTATCCGGTTGCGGACACGATCGGCGGGCTGACCGCGGCGATGGCGATCTCGGCGGCGCTCAATGCCGAACCGCGCGGGGCGTTCATCGACGTGGCGATGCTGGATTCGGTTCTGGCGACGATGGGCTGGGTGGTCTCCAACTATCTGATCGGCGGGGTCACCCCGGAGCCCAATGGCAACGAGAACATGACCTCGGCCCCCTCGGGCGCGTTCCAGGCCGCCGACGGGCTGCTCAACATCGCGGCCAACAAGGACGAGCAGTGGCAGGCGCTGGCCCGGCACCTGTGCCGGGCGGATCTGCTGGAGCATCCCGACTACGCCACCCGCGAGGACCGCAAACGCAACCGCGCCGCGCTCAGGGCCGAACTGGAGCGCGACCTGCGCACCCGGCCGGCCCGCGACTGGGCGCGCGAGTTCAACGAGATCGGCGTGCCCGCCGGGGCCGTGCTGGACCTGCCCGAAACGCTGGCGCACCCGCAGGTGACGGGCCGCGACCTGATCGCGCATTTCGACGCGGTGCCGGGCGTCGGGCGTGGCATCGATCTGTTTCGGATGGCGGCCCGGTTCGACGGGCAGACACCCGCGGTCGACAGCCCGCCGCCGCGGCTGGGCCAACACAGCGACGAGATCCTGCGCGACCTGGGCTATGACGCCGACCAGATCGACCGGTTCCGCCGCGAGGGGGCGATATGAGCGACGTATCGGACTGGTGGCGCACCGCAATCATCGACATGGAGCCCGGACGCATCACGTTCCGGGGCCGGCCGGTGCAGGAGCTGATCGGCAACGTCTCCTTCGTCGAGATGATCTGGCTCATGGTCCGCCCCGACCCGCCGGCGGCCGGCCAGGCGGCGCTGCTGGAGGCGGCGCTGGTGGCGGCGGTGGATCATGGCCCGCAGGCGCCCTCCATCGCCGCGGCGCGGATGGCGGCGACCTGCGGCATCGGGCTCAACAACGCGATGGCCACCGGTCTCAACATGCTGGGCGACGTGCATGGCGGCGCCGGGCAACAGGCGGTGGAGCTTTATCACCGGGCCGACACCGCCGAGACGCCTCTGGGCGAGGTTCTGGAGGACTGGATCGCCGAGCACGGCCCGATCCTGCCCGGCTTCGGCCACCGCTTTCACATGCCCGCCGACCCGCGCGCTCCGCGCCTGCTGGATCTGGTGGACCGGGCCGCCGCGCAGGGCGTCTGCGACGGGCGGTTTGCGCGGATCGGACGGGACATCGAGGCCGAGATCGCCCGGCGCAAGGCCCGGCCGGTGCCGATGAACATCGACGGCGCAACCGCGGTGATCTTTGCCGAGCTGGGTTTCGCGCCGCCGCTGGCGCGCGGGCTGTTCTGCCTGTCGCGCTCGGTCGGCATCCTGGCCCATGCCTGGGAGCAGACCCAGCAGGGCGGCCGCAACAAGGGGCCGACCCCGCCCGGCTATCGCTGGACCTATGACGGGCCTCCCGAGGGGTGAGCCGGGCTCATTCCGCCGCCTGCCGATTGCGCGGCACCACCTCGTATCCCGGCGCTTCGGGCTCGTCATCGGCCATCTCCGGCGGGAATCCCGGCGCGCGGATCGCGATCCCCGTGGCCTCTTCAAGCCGCCGCACGATGTTGGGCGAAAGCTCGCGCGCGCCATAGCGCGCGATGCCGTCGTCGATGATCCGCATCATCAGCGGGTTGATCTCGAGCGGCACGCCGGCGCGGTCGGCAACCTGCTGGAACAGGCCGATATCCTTCTTGACCAGGTCCATCGTGAACGAGATGTCGCGAGAGCCGTTCAGGATCACCTGGCTTTCGGTCTCATGCACGAAGGAGGTGCCCGACGAGATGCGGATCGCCTCATAGGCGGTGTTCAGGTCCATCCCCGCCGCACCGGCGGTCGCCAGCGCCTCGCAACAGCTCAGCAGGTTGGCGGTGGCGAGATAGTTGGTCACGACCTTGAGCACCGAGGCCGAGCCCAGCGGGCCGGTATGCAGGATCCGCCGGCCCATTTTGGTCAGCAGCGGCAGGATCCGGTCGAACGTGGCGCGCTCGCAGCCCGCGAAGATCGAGATGTTGCCGGTCGCGGCTCGGTGGCAGCCGCCCGAGACCGGGCAATCCACGGCCGCCCCGCCCCGCTCGATCACCAGCGCGCCCAGGCGCTGCACCTCGGCCGCGTCGGTGGTGGACATCTCCAGCCAGGTCTTGCCGGGCCGCATCTCGGGCAGCATCTGACGCATCACCGCGTCGCTGGCGGCCGGAGACGGCAGGCAGGTGATCACCACCTTACACGCGCGCATCAGCTGCGCGGGATCGTCAGCGCCGGTTGCGCCCTGCGCGACGAACCCCGCAACCCGCTCCGCGTCCAGGTCGCACACGCCCAGCTCGACCCCGTTGCGCAGGAGCGAGCCCGCCAGCTTGCCGCCCACATTGCCCAACCCGATGAATCCGACTCTCATCCCCGCCGCCTTTCGCCCTGTTTCATGTCATCCGGCCAAGGGACCACCGCCGCGCGCGGGCGTCATGCCGCCAAACGACCTCGGGCGGTCGCTTTTCCCTCACGGGCCGGCATCCGGCGCCCTTGCGCTTGACAACCGGGCGGGCGGTGCCGCATGTGCGATGGAGTTGGTGTCCGCCCCCGGGCGGATGAAAAGGGAATGCGCCAGCGGTCCGGTCCGGGCCGTCAAGCGCAGCCGCCCCCGCGACCGTGACCGGAGAGGGTGCCCAAGCCACTGGCCGTCAGGCTGGGAAGGCGGGACATCCGCCGGGGCAGACGCCCCGACATCTGTAAGCCGGGAGACCTGCCAGCGCCCGAAGTGCAACCGGACGGGGTGTTCCGGTGACGGGCCCATGTCCTTGCCGCGTGGCCCGCTCATGACCCCGTCCCCCGAACCCGAGAGGGGGATGAGACGTGACCCAGAGCGCACCGGTCGAATTGCTGGTCTGCACCACCTGCCGCCGCGGCCTGCCGGTCGAGGATGACGCCGCGCGTCCCGGCGCCCTGCTGCATGCGGCGCTGGCCGAGGCGGCGCTGCCCGAGGGCGTGCACCTGCGCCCGGTCGAATGCCTGTCGAACTGCGACAACGGCTGTTCCATCGTCCTGCGCGGCGGCCCGTCGCGCTGGACCTATGTCTATGCCAACCTGAACGAGGCCCACGATGTCGACACCATCGTCGAGGGCACGACCCGCTATCACGCGACCGCCGACGGGCTGGTGCCCTGGCGCGAGCGCCCCGTGCATTTCCGCAAGAACTGCGTCGCCCGCATCCCCCCGATAGGAGCCTGACATGAGCACCCTGGAAAAACTCCCCGTCACCGTCGTCACCGGATTCCTGGGATCCGGCAAGACCACGCTGATCCGCCACCTGATGCAGAACCCGCAGGGCAAGCGGCTGGCCGTGGTGGTCAACGAGTTCGGCGATGTGGGCGTTGATGGCGAGATCCTCAAGGGCTGCGCCATTCCCGACTGCCCGGCCGAGAACATCATGGAACTGGCCAATGGCTGCATCTGCTGCACCGTGGCCGACGATTTCATCCCCACCATCGAGGCGCTGATGGCGCTCGACCCGCGCCCCGACCACATCCTGATCGAGACCAGCGGGCTGGCCCTGCCGAAGCCGCTGCTCAAGGCGTTCGACTGGCCGGATATCCGCTCGAAGATCACCGTCGACGGCGTTATCGCCCTGGCCGATGCCGAGGCTGTGGCGGCGGGCCGGTTCGCGCCGGATGTGGCGGCGGTGGATGCCCAGCGGCTGGCGGATGACTCCATCGACCACGAAACCCCGCTGTCGGAGGTGTTCGAGGACCAGATCTCTTGCGCCGACATCATCCTGCTGACCAAGCCCGACCTCGCCGGTCCCGAGGGCGTGGCCCGCGCGCGCGAGATCATCGCCGCCGAGGCCCCGCGCCCGTTGCCGGTGGTCGAAGTTGCCGAAGGCGCTGTGGACGTGCGCGTGATCCTGGGCCTGGAGGCGGCCGCCGAGGACGACATGGACGCGCGCCCCAGCCACCATGACGCGCCGCACGATCACGACCATGACGATTTCGAAAGCGTGGTGATCGACCTGCCGGAACAGGCGGATCCTGCCGACCTGGCGGCCCGGATCGAACGGCTGGCCAAGGAGCGGAACATCCTGCGCGTCAAGGGGTACGCCGCCGTCTCCGGCAAGCCGATGCGCCTGCTGGTGCAGGCGGTGGGTGCGCGGGTGCGGCACCAGTATGACCGCCCGTGGAAACCGGACGAGGCGCGGCAGGGTCGGCTGGTGGTGATCGCCGAGCATGACGACATCGACGCCGCCGCGATCCGTGATATTCTCACCTCCGTTCCGCAGGCCGCCGAGTAGACACGCCCGATGCACGTCGTCTTCCGCGAAAGCCACGGGCTCGAAGAAACCGAGACCCCGACCGACCTGGGCCAGAGCCCGGCGGATCTGGTGGTGCTGTCCTTTTCCGACAGCGATCTCGGGGCCTTTGCGGCGGGCTGGCATCGCGGCGGTGGCCCGGATGGGCGGATGCCGACGCTGCGGCTGGCCAACCTGGCGGCGCTGAAGCATCCGCTGTCGGTCGACACCTATGTCGAGCAAACGCTGGCAGGCGCCAAGGGCATCCTGATCCGGCTGATCGGCGGCGTGCCCTACTGGTCCTACGGGTTGCAACAGGTGCAGACGCTGGCGCAGGAGCGCGGGACCGCGGTGGCGGTTCTGCCCGCCGACGGGCGGGCCGATGCGCGGCTCGACAATCTCTCGACCCTGCCGGTCTCGACCCTGCGGCGGCTGCAGCATCTCTGCGACACCGGCGGGGCGGTGGCCGCGCAGGCGGCGCTGGCGCAGTTGGCGCTGGCGGCGGGGCTTTATGCCGGGCCGGTGCCGGGGGCGAAATCGCTGCCGCAGGTCGGCGCCTGGACACCGGAACATGGCGTGACCTGCCCGCTGGCGCTCTTTCCCGGCAGCGACCGGCCGCGCATCCTGCTGACCTTCTACCGCGCCTACCTGACCGCGTCGGACACGGTGCCTGTCGAGGCCCTCTTCGCCGCCTTCCGCGCCCGTGGTTTCGACGTGGCCGCGCTCTATGCGCCCTCGCTCAAGGCGCCCGGCGCGGCGGGCTGGCTGGCGCGGCAGGTGCGCGCGCTCAATCCCGCCGCCATCGTCAACGCCACCGCCTTTTCCGGCAAGGGCGACGGCGGCACCTCGCCGCTGGACGCCGCCGGTGTGCCAGTGTTCCAGGTCACGCTCGCCACATCCGACCGCAGATCCTGGGTCGAGGCCGAGCGCGGGCTGTCACCCGCTGACCTGGCGATGCACGTGGTTCTGCCCGAGGTCGACGGCCGGATCAGCGCCGGGGTCGCCTCGTTCAAGGAGCCGGGCGCCCGCGATGCGCATCTGCAATTCGCCCGCACGGTGCATACGCCCGACCCCGAACGGATCGAGGCCGTCGTCTCGCGCGTCGCGGGCTGGGTGCGGCTGGCCAGCAAACCGGCCGCCGAACAGGTGCCGGTACTGGTGCTGTCCACCTATCCCGGCAAGGATTGGCAGATGGCCCATGCGGTGGGGCTGGACGCGCTGGCCTCGGCCGAGGCAATGCTGGAGGATCTGCGGGAACAGGGCTTCGATGCCGCCCCCGGCGCGCCTGTTGCCGAAGATCTGCAAGAGACGCGCATCACCTGGCCCGTCGCCGACTATCGCAAGGCGCTGGCGACCCTGCCCGCCCCGCTGCAGGAGAACTTGCAAGACGTCTGGGGCGCCCCCGAAGCCGATCCTGCGGTTTCGCAAGGCAAATTCCACTTCACCGCCCTGCGCCGCGGCAAGACCCTGATCGCCCTGCAGCCCGAACGCGGCCAGCCCGAGAGCCGTGACGACGACTATCACGACCTCGCCCGAACGCCGCGCCACGGCTATGTGGCCTTCTACCTCTGGCTGCAGCACGCGATGCAGGCCGACGCGCTCATTCACATCGGCGCGCATGGCACGCTGGAATGGCTGCCGGGCAAGTCGGTGGCGCTTTCCGGCACCTGCTGGCCCGAGGCATTGATCGGCGACACGCCGGTGATCTATCCCTTCATCGTCAACGACCCCGGCGAGGCGGCGCAGGCCAAGCGGCGCATCGGCGCGGTCACGCTGGGCCACATCCCCCCGCCCCTGCGCGACAGCGGCACGCCCGAGCGCATGGGCCGGCTGGAATCGCTCCTCGACGAGTTCTCGAACGCCGACGGGCTGGACCCCAGGCGCCGCGACCGGCTGCAGGCCGATATCCGCACCGAGGCGCAGGCGCTGGGCGTCGAGGAGGATCTGGGCCTCGACCGCGCCACCTGCACCGCCGAGGCGATCACCCGCATCGACCGCTTCGTCTGCGACATCAAGGAAAGCCAGTTCGGCGACGGCCTGCATGTCTATGGCCGCGCGCCGCAGGTCGCGGGCAATTTCGACACCGCGCCCTCGGCCCATGCGGAACGCGCCGCGCTTCTGGATGCGCTGGCCGGCCGGCGCATCGCCGCCGGTCCCTCCGGCTCGCCCTATCGCGGGCGCACGGATGTGCTGCCCTCCGGGCGCAACCTCTACACCACCGATCCGCGCGCGGTGCCCACCCGTTCCGCATATGCGCAGGGCGTGAAATCCGCCGAGGAGCTGGTGCGGCGCCATTTGCAGGAGGAGGGCGATTATCCAAGGGGGCTGATCGTCGATCTCTGGGGCTCGGCCACCATGCGCACGGCGGGCGAGGAATTCGCCATGGCGCTGCATCTGCTGGGCGTGAAACCGGTCTGGGATGCGGGATCCGAGCGGGTTTCGGGGATCGAGGTGTTGCCGATCACCGATCTGGACCGGCCGCGGCTGGACGTGACCCTGCGGGTCTCGGGCCTGTTCCGCGACGTGTTTCCGACACTCTCGGCGCTGTTCGCACAAGCGGTGCGCGCATTGGCCGCGCGGGACGAGGCGCCGGACTGGAACCCCTATGCGGGCCATACGCCCACAGCGCGGGTCTATGGCCCGGCCCCGGGCAGCTATGGGCTGGGCATGGGCCACCTGCCCGAGACCTACACCGATGCGGCGCGGGCGCAGGCCGGGCAGGCCTGGCTCGACGCCAGCGCCTTTGCGCTGGACGGCGAGCATATCGTCCATGACAAGCGGGGGATCCGCGACCGCGTGGCCGCAGCCGACAGCTTCGTGCATCTGCAGGACCTGTCCGAGACCGACCTGCTGCTGGCCGCCGACTACGCCACGCACGAGGCTGGTTTCGCCGCCGCCAAGGCGCAGACCGGCGGCAGCGCGCAACTCTACCATCTCGACACCACCGACCCCGCGCGCCCCCGCGCCCGCACCCTGCCCGAGGAAATCGCCCGGGTGGTGCGCGCCCGCGCCGCCCATCCCGGCTGGATCGCCGGCATGCAGCGGCACGGCTTCCGCGGCGCCGCCGAGATAGCCGCAACGCTCGATCACATGGCGTCCTTTGCGCATCTGGCCGATGCCGTCGCGCCGCATCTCTTCGACCTCTACCACGATGCCACGCTGGGCGATCCGCAGATCGACTTCTTCCTGCAGGAGGCCAATCCGCAGGCGCACCGGGCCATGCAGGACCGGTTCCGCGCGCTGCTCGAGGCCGGGCTGTGGCAGACCCGCCGCAACTCGATCCGCGCCGAACTGGAGACCGGTCGATGAGCGCCCCGCTGGTCAAGGGCTGGTGCCCCGGCGCGCACCGTCCGATGATGTCGGGCGACGGGCTGGTGGTGCGCGTGCGGCCCCGGCTGGCGCGGCTGACCTCGGCGCAGGTGCTGGGGCTGTGCGCGGCGGCGCAGCGTTACGGCAACGGCACGATCGACCTGACCAACCGGGCCAACCTGCAACTGCGCGGCGTGGCCGAAGAGGCCCACGGCGCCCTGCTGGACGATCTGTCCGGGCTGGATCTGGTCGATGCCGAACCGGGGCTGGAAACCCGGCGCAACATCCTGGTCTCGCCCTTCTGGCAACCGGGCGACGTGACCGAGCGGCTGGCGACAGCGTTGTTGAACAGGCTTGCGGAACTGCCTGACCTCCCAGCAAAATTCGGCTTTGCGATCGACACCGGCACAACCCGTTTCCTGTCCGGTGATCCCGCCGATATCCGCCTCGAAACCGGCGAAACCGGACTGATCCTGCGGGCCGATTGTGCCGGGACCGGAACCCCGGTCACCGAGGCAACGGCCATCGACCGGCTGATCGACCTGGCCCGCTGGTTCGCCGCGCAGCACAGCCCCGAGACCCGCCGCATGGCGCGGCTGCTTCGTACCATCCCGCTGCCCGAGCATTTCACCGGTGACGCCCCGGGCCCGGCGACCGGCCGACCCGCGCCGGGCGAGACCCCGCCTGGCCCCTGCTACGGTGCGCCGTTCGGGCAACTGCCCGCGCGGGCTCTGGCCCGCTTGACGGAAGCCAGCGGCGCCCGCGCCCTGCGTGTCACGCCTTGGCGGCTGTTTCTGCTGGAAGGCGGACGCGCCGCCCCGTCCGACATATTCGTCAACACGGGGAACACCCCGCTGCTGACAACCGACGCCTGCGCGGGGGCGCCGCTCTGCCCGCAGGCGCAGGTCGAGACCCGCGAAATCGCCCGCCGCCTTGCACCGCATGTCGCGGGCAGCCTGCATGTATCGGGCTGCGCCAAGGGCTGCGCCCGGCAGACGCCCGCCGATGTGACCCTGGTGGGCCGGAACGGCAAATTCGATCTTGTCAAAGCCGGCCGCGCGGGGGATGAGCCCTGCAGAACCGGCCTCGATCCCGAGACACTCAGCCCCACGGATCTCACTGATGCCCTATGAATACGAAACCGACGGCGCGGCGATCTATCGCCAGTCCTTTGCCACCATCCGGGCCGAGGCCGACCTGGCGCGGTTCGACCTGGACGAGGAGCAGGTCGCGGTGCGGATGATCCATGCCGCCGGAATGGTCGGGCTGGAAGAGCATGTCCATTTCTCGCCCGGTTTCGTGCCCGCCGCCCGTGCGGCGCTGGAGGCCGGCGCGCCGATCCTGTGCGACGCACGCATGGTCAGCGAGGGCGTGACCCGGTTCCGCCTGCCCGCGAACAACGAGGTGATCTGCACCCTGCAGGACGACCGCGTGCGCCCGCTGGCCGAGCGCATGGGCAACACCCGGTCCGCCGCCGCGCTGGAGTTGTGGGGGCCGCATCTGGACGGCGCGCTGGTGGCCATCGGCAACGCACCCACCGCGCTCTTTCACCTGCTGAACATGCTGGAGGATCCCGACTGCCCCCGCCCCGCCGCCATCATCGGCTGCCCGGTGGGTTTCGTCGGCGCGGTGGAAAGCAAGGACGCGCTCTGGTCCGCGCAGCCGGTCCCCTGCTGCATCGTGCAGGGGCGTCTGGGTGGCAGCGCCATCACCGTCGCCGCCATCAACGCGATCGCCAGCCGCGCGGAATGAGCATGGGCACCATATACGGCCTGGGCCTCGGCCCCGGCGATCCGGACCTGATGAGCGTCCGCGCCGACAGGTTGCTGCGCGGGGCGCGCCATGTCGCCTATTTCCGCAAGGCCGGGCGCACCGGTCAGGCGCGCAAGATCGTGAACGGCATGATCCCCGGCGATGCGGTCGAGTTGCCGATGGAATACCCGGTGACCACGGAAATCCCGGTGAGCGATCCGCGCTACAACGTGGCGCTCTCGGCGTTCTACACCGATTGCACGGCGCGGCTGAAGGCGCTGGCCGAACAGGGCCAGGACGTGGTGGTGCTGTGCGAGGGCGACCCGTTTTTCTATGGCTCGTTCATGCATCTCTATGAACGGCTGCGCGGGGACACGCCGTTGCAGATCGTGCCGGCCATCACCGGCATGTCCGGGGCATGGACCGCCACCGGCAACCCGATCACCTGGGGCGACGACGTGCTGACCGTGCTCATGGGCACCCTGCCCGAAGAGGTGCTGGCCAGCCGCATGGCGCAGACCGACGCGCTGGTGGTGATGAAGATCGGGCGCAATTTCGACAAGGTGAAACGCGCGCTGCACGCCGCCGGTCTCCATGATCGCGCCTGGCTGGTGGAATATGCGCAGATGCCCGACCAGAGCGTGACCCGGCTGGCCGAGGCGGGCGACAGGGTGACGCCCTATTTCTCGATCATCCTGGTTCACGGCCGGGGGCGCAGGCCATGAGCGGCTGGGTCCGCATTGCCGGCCTTGGCCCCGGCGACGATGCGCTGGTGACGCCCGAGGTGAGCGCGGCGCTGGCCGAGGCCACCGATGTCGTGGGATACATTCCCTACGTGGCGCGGGTGGCCGAGCGCCCGGGGCTGACACTGCATTCCAGCGACAACCGGGTGGAACTCAACCGTGCCGCGCAGGCGCTGGACCTGGCGGCCGAGGGGCGCCGCGTGGTGGTGGTCTCGTCTGGCGATCCCGGTGTTTTCGCCATGGCCTCGGCGATGTTCGAGGCGGTCGAGAACGGCCCCGCGACCTGGCGCGGTCTGGACATCGCGGTTCTGCCGGGCATTACCGCGATGCTGGCCGCCGCCGCCCGCGCGGGCGCGCCGCTGGGCCATGACTTCTGTGCCATCAACCTCAGCGACAATCTCAAGCCCTGGTCGCTGATCGAAAAGCGGCTGCAACTGGCGATCGCGGGCGATTTTGCCGTCGCGCTCTACAATCCGCGCTCCAAGTCCCGCCCGGAAGGATTTGAAAAGACGCTGGAACTCCTGCGCGATGGATGCGAGCCCGAACGGCTGATCCTGTTCGCGCGCGCCGTTTCGACGCCGGAGGAGGCGCTGCGCATCGTGCCACTGGCCGAGGCCGCGCCCGAGATGGCGGACATGCGCACGGTGGTCATCATCGGATCGTCGCGCACCCGACTTCTGGAAATGAACTCAAAGCCAATGCTTTACACGCCGAGGTTCACCCCGGAATGAGCCAGCCAGTCCAGAATGCGCTCGGGCTCGTGCAGCTCTGTCCGCTCCGGCAACTCCGGGCGGTCGATGATCAGCACCGGCAGGTCCAGCGCGCGCGCCGCGTCGATCTTGGACCGCGCCCCGCTGCCGCCGGAATTCTTGGACACCACAAGGTCGATCCGATGCGCCCGCAGCAACGCGGTGTCCTGCGCCAGATCGAACGGTCCCCGGTCGACGATCACGGTGCAATCGGGCAAGGGCGGCGCATCCGGGTCATCGACCAGCCGCAGCAGATAGTGATGTTGCGGCTGCGCGGCGAAGGCGTCCAGGTGCACCCGCCCCACGGCCAGAAAGACGCGGCGCACCGGTCCGGACAGTGCCGCGACGGCGGCGTCGATATCCGGCACATGGGTCCAGCGGTCGCCCGACCCTTCCGTCCAGGGCGGCCGGGTCAGGGCCACCAGCGGCACCCCGGTCTCTGCACAGGCGGCATGGGCGTTCCGGCTCATCCGCGCGGCAAAGGGATGGGTGGCATCCACCACATGCGTCACCTGCGCGTCCCGCAGATATCGCACCAGGCCGGCCACCCCGCCAAACCCGCCGCTGCGCGTCGGGACCGGCTGCGGGCGCGGCGTCCCGACCCGACCGGCATAGGAATAGGTCGCGCGGATGCCGGTGCCGGCGATGGTCTGCGCCAGTTCGCCGGCTTCGGTTGTTCCGCCCAGAATCAGCAGGTGGGTCATGGCTGAGGCCCCGCTCGGCTCTGCATGGCTGACCATCATCGGTCTGGGCGAGGATGGACCACATGGCCTGCCGCCCGCAAGCCGCGCGGCGCTGGACGCGGCGCAGGTGGTGATGGGGCCGCCCCGGCACCTGGCCCTGTTGCCCGACACGGGGGCGCGGCGCGTGGAATGGCCGGTGCCCTTTGCCGATGGTCTGCCCCTGCTGCGCGGCTTTCGCGGTCAGCCGACGGTGGTGCTGGCCTCGGGCGATCCGTTCTGGTTCGGCGCGGGGTCGGTGATTGCGCGGCACTTGGACCCTGAGGAGTGGACCGCCCTGCCCGGTCCGTCGAGTTTCGCGCTGGCCGCGGCCCGGCTCGGCTGGCCGCTGGAGAGCACCGCGACGCTGGGCCTGCACGCCGCCCCGCTGGCACGGCTGCGCCCGCATCTGGCCGATGGCGCGCGCGCCTTCGTGCTGCTGCGGGATGGTGCGGCAGTGCGCGCGCTGGCGGTCTGGCTGGACGAGGCCGGGTTCGGCGCAACGCGCTGTCACGTGCTGGAGGCGCTGGGCGGACCGCGCGAGAGGGTCCGCGAGGAGACCGCCCGCGCCCTGACTTTCGACGACATCGCGCATCCGGTCTGTGTCGGGCTGGACATGGCCGGCGGCCCCGCGGTGCCGATGGCCACCGGGCGGCCGGATGCCCTGTTCGAGACCGACGGCCAGATCACCAAGCGGCCGGTGCGCGCCCTCACCCTGTCGGCGCTGGCACCGCGGCACGGCGAGCATCTTTGGGACATCGGCGGCGGCAGCGGATCCATCGCCATCGAGTGGCTGCTGAGCGATCCCAGCCTGAGCGCCACCACTTTCGAGCCCCGCGCCGACCGGGCGGCACGGATCCGGCGCAACGCCGATGCGCTGGGCCAGGACCGGCTCGAGGTGGTCGAGGGCGCCGCGCCGCAGGCGCTTGACGAGCGCCCGGCGCCCGATGCGGTCTTTGTCGGCGGCGGGTTGAGCGCGGAACTGCTGGACTGGCTGTCGCGGCATCTGCCGGGGGTGCGCATGGTCGCCAACGCGGTGACGCTGGAGAGCGAGGCACTGCTGATCGACTGGCAGGCCCGGCATGGCGGCGAGTTGCTGCGCATCGAACTGGCGCAGGCCGCGCCGCTGGGGCCGCGCCGGGGCTGGCGGGCGAGCTATCCGGTGGTGCAGTGGAGCGGCGTGCTATGATCGTGGCCGGATTCGGGTTTTCGACGGCGGCAACGGCCGCAAGCCTGCGCGATGCGTTCGACGCGGCCGTCACGGATCAGCGCGTGTCCGCGCTGGCCACCGCCGAGGACAAGACCGGCCACCCGCCCCTTGTGGCGCTGGCGCAGGAGCTTGGCCTGCCCCTGCGCGGGGTCGAGGCCGAGGCTCTGGCGGCCGCCGAGACCCTGACCGACTCCCGCCGCAGCACATCGGAACGCGGCACCGGCAGCGTTGCCGAGGCTGCCGCTCTGGCCGCCGCCGGCCCGGATGCGCGCCTGGCCGCGCCGCGAAAGATCTCGACCGACCGCCTCGCCACCTGCGCGGTCGCCATCGGAGGACAGACATGACCGTTCACTTCATCGGCGCCGGCCCGGGCGCCGCCGACCTGCTGACCCTGCGCGGGCGCGACATCATCGCCGCCTGCCCGGTCTGCCTCTATGCCGGGTCGCTGGTGCCCGAGGAAATCCTGGCGCATTGCCCCGAGGGCGCGCGGATCGTGAACACCGCCTCGATGGATCTGGACGCGATCATCGCCGAGATCGAAACCGCCCATTCCGCCGGCCATGACGTCGCACGGCTGCATTCCGGCGACCTGTCGGTCTGGTCGGCGATGGGCGAACAGATCCGGCGGCTCAAGGCGCGCGGCATCCCGGTCAGCGTCACCCCCGGCGTGCCCTCCTTTGCCGCCGCCGCCGCCGCGCTGGGGACCGAGCTGACCCTGCCCGGCCTGGGGCAGTCGGTGGTGCTGACCCGAACGGCGGGCCGCGCCTCGTCGATGCCGCCGGGCGAGACGCTGGAGAATTTCGCGCGCACCGGCACGACCCTGGCCATCCACTTGTCGATCGGCCATCTGGACCGGGTGATCGCCGAGCTGACCCCGCATTACGGGCCCGACTGCCCGGTGGCGGTGGTCTATCGCGCCAGCTGGCCGGACGAGCGGATCGTGCGCGCCACGCTGGAAACGCTCGGGGGCGCACTGGACGCGGGCATCTCGCGCACCGCGCTGATCCTTGTGGGGCCGGTGCTGGCCGGTGAAGGCTTCGACGAAAGCTGCCTCTATTCAACCGATTACGACCGCCGCTATCGCCCGCAAAGCGCCGACAGCCCGTGGTCGAGCTGGAGCCACGGCGATGACTGAGGTGATGACCAATCCCCCGGGCCTTCTGATCTCGGCGCCCTCCTCCGGCACCGGCAAGACCACGGTGATGCTGGGGCTTCTGCGCGCGCTGGCCGAGGACGGGCTGACCGTGCAGCCGTTTAAGAGCGGGCCGGACTATATCGACCCCGCCTTTCATCTCGCGGCGGCCGGGCGGCCCTCGTTCAACCTGGACAGCTGGGCGATGGGCGACGCGCTGCGCGGCGCCATCGCCGCGCGGGCCCACGGGGCCGACATCGTCGTGGCCGAGGGTTCGATGGGCCTGTTCGACGGGGTGGCCAAGCCCGGCGAGACCGGGCACGGATCCAGCGCCGAGACCGCGCTGGACATGGGCTGGCCGGTGGTTCTGGTGCTGGATGTGGGCGGCCAGGCGCAATCGGCGGCGGCGACCGCGCTGGGGTTCCGGATGTACAATCCCGACCTGCCCTTTGCCGGGGTGATCCTCAACCGCTGCGCCAGCCCGCGCCACGAGCGGCTGACCCGCCTGGGCATGGAGCGCGCCGGGCTGCCGGTGCTGGGCGTCCTGCCCCGGCGCGGCGACCTGACTCTGCCCGAGCGTCACCTGGGGCTGATCCAGGCGGTCGAGCATCCCGACCTGGAAGCGGCGATTGCGGGTTACGCCGCCTTCCTGCGGGAACACGTGGATCTGGACGCGATCCGGGCCGCGGCGCGCGGCGCTCCGGCCCGGCCGGCGGGCCGCCTGCCGCAGCCGCCGGCGCAGCGCATCGCGCTGGCACGCGACGCGGCGTTTTCCTTCACCTATCCGCATATCCTGGAGGGCTGGCGCGCGGCCGGGGCCGAAATCCTGCCGTTCTCGCCGCTGGCCGACGAGGCCCCTGCGGCAGACGCGGATCTTGTCTGGCTGCCCGGCGGATACCCCGAGCTGCACTCCGGTCCGCTGGCCGCGGCGGGCCGGTTCATGGCCGGCCTGCGCCGCCACGCCGCCACCAAACCGGTGCATGGCGAATGCGGCGGCTACATGGCCCTGGGCGCGGCGCTGATCGACAAGGAAGGTGTGCGCCACGAGATGGCGGGCCTTCTGGGGTTGGTCACATCCTATGAGAAACGCAAGTTCCACCTGGGCTATCGCAAGGCACAGCTGCAAGCGCCGATGCCGGGTTTTGCCACGGCGGCCAAGCTGCGCGGGCACGAGTTCCACTACTCGACCATCCTCGATCAGCCGGACGCGCCGCTGGCCGCCGTGGTCGATGCCGAGGGCGCGGCGGTGCCCGAGACCGGATCGCATCGCGGCCACGTGACCGGCACGTTCTTTCACCTGATCGCCGAGGCCGGGGCATGAGCGGTTTCGTCTCCTTCGTCGGTTCGGGTCCGGGCGACCCCGAGCTTCTGACGCTCAAGGCGGTGAACCGGATGAAACAGGCCGACGCGATCCTGTTCGACGACCTCAGTTCCGGCCCGATCCTGACCCATGCCCGCGCGGGCGCGGACCTGGTAGGTGTCGGCAAGCGGGCGGGACGGCCATCGCCGAAACAGGACCATGTGAGCCGGCTGCTGGTGGACTATGCCCAGACCGGCGCGCGGGTGGTGCGGCTGAAATCCGGCGATGGCGGCATGTTCGGACGGCTGGAGGAGGAGCTGATCGCCCTGCGCGCGGCCGGCATCGGCTTCGAGATCGTGCCGGGCGTCCCCTCGGCCTGCGCGGCGGCGGCGGCGGCGGGCATCCCGCTGACCCGTCGCCTGACCGCGCGGCGGGTGCAGTTCGTCACCGGCCATGACATCGCCGGCAAGCTGCCCGAGGATCTCAACCTCGCCGCACTGGCCGATCCGCTGGCCACAACCGTCGTGTTCATGGGCAAGCGGACCTTTCCCCGGATGGTGGCCATGCTGGTGGATCACGGCCTGCCGCGCGCGACGCCGGCGCTTCTGGCCGAGGCGGTCTCGACCCCCGAACAGACGCTGGAGCGCAGCACGCTGGGCCAACTGGCCGACCGGCTGGAGGCAGAGGTTGGCAATGCGCCGGCGCTGATCCTCTACGGCCCCCTGGCCGAGGCATAGGCGCGGGATTCTATCTTGTCCCGACCCGCGGAATCGCTCAAGGATGGCGAACACGGTGCCGGCCCCTTGCGGGGGTCCGGATAATAGGGAACGGGGTGCAAATCCCCGACTGCCCCCGCAACTGTAACCGGGGAGCGCGCGCGGAGAAATCCACTGGTCCAAGCCGGGAAGGGTCCGCCGCGCAACGATCCGGAAGTCAGGAAACCTGCCGTGACGTGAAACCGCCGGGGAACCGGCACAAGGATCCGCCGGGGTTGGCGGGAAGGAGATCGAACATGCATATCGAACCGGGCGTCGTACAAGGCGCGAAGATGGTCCTGGCCTACGGGACGACCGCCGCGGCGGCGGGCTATTCGCTCAAGCTGATCGCCGTGGACGTGAAGGCGCGCGCTCTGCCCTCCTTTGCCCTGCGCAGTGCGACGGCAACGCTCGGTGTGCTCGCCTTCTTCGAGGTTCTGCCGCATTTCCCCGTGGGGATCTCCGAGGTGCATTTCATCCTGGGCACCACGCTGCTGCTGATCCTGGGGGCCGCGCCGGCGGCGGTGGGGCTTGCGGCGGGCCTGGCGATCCAGGGCCTGATCTTCGCACCCGGCGACCTTCCGATGTATGCGGTCAACCTGACCACGCTGCTGGTGCCGCTATTTGCGATCCACGGGCTGGCGCAAAAGGCGCTGCCTCGGGACGCTGCCTATGTCGACCTGAAATATGCCGACATGCTCAAGCTCTCGATTGCATACCAGGGCGGTGTTGTGGCCTGGGTCGCCTTCTGGGCCTTCTACGGCCAGGGCGTGGGCGCCGACACGATGACGGCGGTCGGCAGCTTCGGCGCGGCCTACCTGATGGTCATCCTGATCGAACCGCTGGTCGATCTTGCCGTGCTGGCCGGGGCCAAGTCGCTGCGCGGGCTCAAGGGCTCGGCGCTGGTGACACCGCGGCTCTACGCGGCCGGCTGAGCCGACCCGCCCCTACAGGGACTGCCCCGGTCCGCTTCGGACCGGGGTGTTATGTTTGCCATGCTTGAACTGCTGCTGATCGGAATCGGAACCGGCAACCCGGACCACCTGACCCGCGAGGGCGAACGGGCGATCCGCGCGGCGGACCTGATCCTGATCCCGCGCAAGGGCGCGGAGAAATCCGATCTGGCCGGGCTGCGGGAAGGGATCGTCGCGCAGGTCGCGGACACGCCGCCGGCCATCGCCCATTTCGACATCCCCGCGCGCCGCGACGATGCCGGCTATCTCCAGGGCGTCGAGGATTGGCACGATGCCATCGCCGAGCGCTGGCAGGCGGCAATCGCCGCGCATCCCGGCGCGCGCCACGTGGCGTTGCTGATCTGGGGCGATCCCTCGCTCTATGACAGCAGCCTGCGCATCGCCGCGCGGCTGAAGCCTCGGCCGCAAGTCCGTGTCGTGCCGGGAATCACGGCGGTGCAGGCGCTGACCGCGGCGCATGCGATCCCGGTGAACGACCTGGGCGCGCCCTTCGTGGTCACGACCGGCCGGCGACTGCGCGACGGCGGCTGGCCCGAGGCCGCGGACCGGGTGGTGGTGATGCTGGACGGCAATTGCGCGTTTCGCGACCTGGAAGGGACGGATCTGCACATCTGGTGGGGCGCCTATGTCGGCATGGCCGAACAGATCCTGATCGCCGGCCGGGTGTCCGAAGTGGCCGAGCGGATCGTCGAAACCCGCGCCCGCGCCCGTGCCGAGCACGGCTGGATCATGGATGTGTACCTGCTGGAACGGCGACCCGGCTGAGCCGGCGCCGGCTTACTGCGCGGCCGCCTCGGCGCGCAGCGCCTCGAGAACCGCATCGACGGCCGGGGACAGCGGGGCGGATTTGCGCATCGAGATCCCCACCGGCCCGATGGGGATCGGCACGTCCCACGCGACCTGCCGCAGCGCACCGGTCTCGATGTCATGGGCGGGGACATGGGCCGGCATCACCGCCAGCATGTCCGAGGACACCAGCAGCGCCCGATTGGCGAGATACGAGACGGATTCAACTGCGTGGCGCGGCTCGGGCCCGCCGGCCTCGACGAACATGTGGTCGATCTGGCGGCGCAGCGTGGTCTCGGACGGCGGCAGGATCCAGGGGTATTCCAGCAGGTCCGCCACTCCTGGCGCGGACAGGGCGTGCACCGGATGCCCGGCGCGCGCGACGCAGATGACGTGCTCCTCAAACAGGCGCTCCTGCGCGATCTCGGTCCGGTGGCGGTGGATCGGAAGCCGGCCCACCACCAGGTCCACGTCGCCCGCGCGCAGGGCCGGCATCAGCACGTCGTTGGTGCCCTCGACCAGCTTGACCACCAGGCCGGGCCGTTCCCGCTGCAATCGGCCCAGGACCCGCGGAAGGAACTCTGCCGAGGCCGCAAGCAACGTGCCCAGGACAACGCGGCCGCCATTGCCAAGGTTCAGGTCGTCCAGTTCCTGCGCGGCGTGTGAGATCTGCGCCAGGATCAGCTTGCCGTGGCGGATCAGCGCCTCGCCGAAGACGGTCGGCACCATGCCCCGATTCGTGCGCTGGAAAAGCTGCACGTCGAAATCCAGCTCGAGATCCTTGATCAGCTTGGTCGCCGCCGGCTGCGAGATGTTCAGTGCCTGCGCCGCGTGCAGGATCGAGTGGTGCTCGCCCACCGCGACCAGCAGGCGCAGCTGCTTTAGCTTGAGCCGGGTCAGAACCCGCTCGACGATGCGGATCTGGGTGCGGCTCATGTTCCGCTCCTGCCCGATCCGGTCATATCCGGATCCCCGACAGCCGCCGGCGGATCTCGGCCAGCACGCTGAGCGCGGTCAGCGCCGAGGACCGGGGATTGCCCGGCAGCGCCCGGCCCTCGATGCGGAATTCAAAGCGGCCGAAGCTGCCCCGGGCCGATATCTCGTGCAGGTTGCCACCGGCCTCCGGATCGGCGATCAGCACGGCGCGGGTGGCGTCGAAGCCCGCGCCCGCCAGGGCAACGGCGGCGGCGACATTGGCGTTCTTGGGGTAGAGCCGGGCGGCCTCGCGTGCGGTGCCGCTGAAATGCACTTCCGCGCCAGTCAGGGCATCGAGGTCCAGCACCTCCTCGGCCCGCGATCCGTGCCAGCCCGCGGGCGGTTTGCGCCCGCGATAGGTCACTTCCAGATCCGCGCCCCTGGCGGCGGCCCGCAGCGCGTCCAGCGCCCCGATCGCGCCGCTGGCCAGTGTTAGCGTGGCCCCGCCCTCGGCCACCGCGCGGGCCAGGTCGGCCTCCAGCTCGGGGTCGGCCAGGGCACCGACCGAGACGGTCAGCAGGTCGATCCCCGATTGCAGCGCCGCGGGCCCGTGAGCGCGCAGCCCCTCATGCCCGGCGCAATCGATCAGCAGGCCGGGGCGGGTCGGAAGGTCGGCGACAGCTTCCATCGCCGAAACGTCGCCCAGCGCCGCCCGTGCCGCCGCCGCGCGGCCCGGCCGGCAGATGACGGCACCGACCCGTGCGCCCTCCGGGCAATGGGCCGCCACATGGGCGGCAATGGCGCCGTGGCCGATCAGCGCGATGTCCAGCATGTCGTGCCCTCCGCTTTGCCCCAAGCCAATTCCATATAGCAGCCCGCAAGTGCTATCGTAATTCACAATATCCAGATGCAATCAAACGATTTGCCGCGTCTGCCTCTGGATCACAGGATCGGCGCGAACCGCAGCCACCGCACCCCGCCCAATGCCAGACACACACGCCACACCGGTCGGCCAACCCCTGCGCCGCCGCGAAGACCCCCGGCTTCTGCGCGGCGAGGGGCAATATGTAGGTGACGTCCCCTTGCCCGGCGCGCTGGCGCTGGCCTTTCTGCGCAGCCCGGTGCCGTGTGGACGGATCACCGAACTGGACCTGGATGGCGCGTGCGAAGGACCGGGCGTCGTCGGGGTCTTTACCGCCGCAGACCTGGGCGAGACCGGGGCGCTGTCGGTGAACCCGGTCCTGCCGCGCAACGGCGAGACGCCCTTTCCGCTGCTGGCCGCGGAAACCGTCACGGCGGTGGGCGAGCCCGTTGCCGCGGTGCTGGCCGAAACCGCCCCGCAGGCGCAGGATGCGGCCGATGCGATCCTGCTGGACATCGACGAGGACGCGGCGCCGCCGCTGGATCACCTGGCCGCCGCGCAGTCGTGGACGGACGGCGATGCCGAGGCCGGGTTCGCGCGCGCCGCCCAAGTGGTCGAGGTCGAGATCACGCATCCCCGCCTTGCCCCCACGCCGCTGGAGCCACGCGGCATCGCCGTGGCGCCCGATGGCCAGGGTGGCGCGACCGTCTGGCTGTCGACCCAGACCCCGCACCGCGCCCGAACCGAGCTGGCCGGCATCCTCGGGCTGGATCCCGAGGCGCTGCGGGTGATCGCCCCGGATGTGGGCGGCGCGTTCGGGATGAAGGCCTCGCTCTACCCCGAAGAGGTCTGCGCGGTCTGGGCCGCGCTCAAACTTGGCCGCCCGGTGCGCTGGATCGCCAGCCGCAGCGAGGATTTCCTGTCGGCCACCCACGGGCGCGGGCTGCGCAGCAAGGGCGCGCTGGCGCTGGATGCCGAGGGGCGCTTTCTGGCGCTGAAGGCGCGGATCGAGGCGCCGCTGGGGTCCTGGTTGCCGAATTCGGCGCTGATCCCGGCCTGGAATGCGGGCCGCATTCTGCCTGGCCCCTATGTGATGGATGCGCTGGACATCGAAACCGGTGCGCAGCGGGCGAACCTGCCGCCCGTGGGGATCTATCGCGGCGCAGGACGGCCCGAGGCCTGCGCGCTGATGGAACGGCTGGCCGACAAGGCAGCACGCGCCTGCGGTCTGGACCCGGTCGAATTGCGGCGGCGCAACCTGCGTCCCGCCGACGCGATGCCGCACCGCTCGGCAACCGGCTGCCGGCTGGATTCCGGCGACTATCCCGAAACCCTGGCCCTCTTGGCCGACAAGGCCGGATACCGGACCCTATGCGCCGAACGCGACGCGGCCCGGCGCGCCGGCCGGCTGTTCGGGATCGGCCTGGGCTTCTATGTCGAACCCTCGGGCACCGGCTGGGAAAGCGCACGGGTGACGCTGGATGGGCGCGGCGCCGTCGTGGCGACCGGCGGCAGCAGCCAGGGACACGGGCGCGAGACCGCGCTGGCGCAGGTCGCCGCCGAGGCGCTGAACCTGGCACCGGAGCGGGTGCGCGTCCTGCATGGCGACACCGCCGCTTGCCCCGCGGGCATCGGCGCGCTGGCCAGCCGCAGTACGCCGATCGGGGCCAGCGCCGTGCTGGCCTGCTGCGCCGAGATCAACGAACGCCGCGCGGAAGGCGCGGCTCTGCCCCTGACCGCCGAGATCCGCTATGAGGCCCCGAACGAAGCCTGGGGCCACGGCTGCTACCTTGCCGTGCTCGAAATCGACCGCGACACCGGAAGGCCCCGGGTGCACCGCATGATGTGCCTGGACGATGCCGGTCGGCTGATCAATCCGATGCTGGCGCATGGCCAGGTGACGGGGGGATGCGCGCAGGGCTATGGCGAGGCGATGATGGAGGCGCTGCATTTCGAGGACGGCCAACTGCTCAGCGGGTCGCTGATGGATTATGCGGTTCCGCGTGCCGCCGACACGCCGCCGCTGTCGATCCACACGACGCAGACGCCGACCGATGCCAACCTGCTGGGCGCCAAGGGGCTGGGCGAGGCCGGCACGATCGGCGCGCCCGCCGCCCTGCTGAACGCCGCCATCGACGCGCTGTCGCCGCTGGGGGTAGAAGACCTGCAAATGCCGCTGACCAGCCTGTCGCTCTGGCAGGCGATCCGGTCGGCCAGCGAAAGGACCGAGTGATGCGCTATTCCCGCCTCGACGCCAAGGACCGCGCCCGCGAGCACATGCGCGGGATCTGGGCCGCGGCGCTCAACCCGTTCCGGCCCGACGGATCCTTTGACGAGGCCGGGTTCCGCCGCAACATCCGGCATTGGGCGGACGATCTCGGCATCGCCGGCCTGTTCATCGGCGGCAAGCAGGGCGAGTATTTCTCGATGTCGCTGGACGAGCGCAAACGCAATTTCGAGATCGCGGCGGACGAAACCGGCAGCGCGGCGGGCACCATCATGTCGGCCTCGGACCAGAATTTCGACACCGTGCTGGAACTGGCCCGCCATGCGCAGGACGTGGGCGCCGACTATATCGTCGTGCATGCGCCGGTTCTGCATTTCGTCAAGGATCCCGACGAGACGGTGTTCAACTACTACAAGGCGGTCTGCGACGCGGTGGATATCGGCATCGCCATGTGGTCGCATCCCGACAGCGGCTATCTGATGAGCCCCGAGCTGTGCGCCCGTATCGCCGAGCTGCCCAACATCGTGGCGATCAAGTATTCGGTCCCGCGCGAGATGTATGTGCGCCTGAGCCACATGGTCGGCGACCGGATCCATGTCTCGACCGCGTCCGAGGAGGAATGGCTGGACAATATCGAGGAGCTGGGCTGGAAACTCTACCTCTGCTCCTCGCCGCCCTACCTGTTGCAGACGGCGCGCGACCGGCGGATGCACGAGTATACGCAGCTTGCCTTTCAGGGCCGGTTCGACGCGGCGCGGCGTGTCCGCGACAGCCTCGAGCCGGTGCGCGCGGCGATCCGCGACACCAAGCCTGCGGGCAAGCCGCACGCGCATGGCAAGTTCTGGCAGGACCTGCTGGGCCAGACCGGCGGCGCCACCCGGTTCCCGATGCTGCCGCTGACCGAGGCCGAGAAGGCGGAGACCCGCCGGGCCTTCGAGGGCTGCGGGCTGCAACTCTGACCGATTACGGCGGCACGGGTCGTCATGAGCGGATTTCCCACCCCTTTCGGCGCGTTTCCGCCAGTTGGTCGGGGCCGTGGCCTGCCCGCCCTCGCGCCCGGCGCCGTCGTTCGCTACCACCGGAGTCGGAGTGGAGACCCGCATGATCCGACTGTTGAGATGGCTTGCCGTCGTGACCCTTGTCTCGCTGCCGGTTCTGGGCGGCGCGTCCGACCTGCAGCCGCGGGCCGGTTGGGTCGTGCGACTGACCGACAAGCCCTTCGACCGGCTGGTCGAGGACGTGATCGGCGCCATCAAGGCAAACGGGCTTGTCGTCGTCACCCAGGCCGGCCCGACCAAGGCCGCCGCCGCGCGCGGGATCGAGATCCCCGGCAACCGCATCATCGGCGCGTTCAACAACGACTTTGCCGTGCGGGTGATCGGCACGTCGGTCGCGGCGATGATCGAGGCGCCGATTCGGTTCTATGTCACCGAGAATGACGACGGCTCGGCCACCCTGTCCTACAAGACGCCCAGCATGATCTTCTCGCCCTACATGGACGAGGGCGGCGCGGAACTGGACGCCATCGCCGCCGAGCTGGACGCGCTGTTCGCCACGGTGGCTCAGGATGCTGTCGACGCCTCACAGTGACGTGAAAGGGCTTGCGCCGGGCGGCCACCTCCGCAATCTGCGCAACAGTCCCTGACGGAGCGTCACCGATGTCCGAACCCGCCCCCCGTGCCGCCGACCTGCTGGCCCGCAGGCTCTACCAGGCCGGGTGCCGACACGCCTTCGGGATGCCCGGCGGCGAGGTGCTGACGCTGGTGGATGCGCTGGAACGGGCCGGAATCCGGTTTCACCTGGCCAAGCACGAAAACGCCGCCGGCTTCATGGCCGAGGCGGTGCATCACCGCGACGCAGCGCCCGCGATCCTGGTGGCCACCATCGGTCCCGGCGCGATGAACGGGGTCAACGTGGTCACCAACGCGCACCAGGACCGGGTGCCGATGATCGTGCTGACCGGATGCGTCGACGAGGACGAGGCGCTGAGCTATACCCACCAGGTGCTGGACCACGGCGCGGTGTTCCGCCCGATCACCAAGGGCACATTCCGCCTGACGGCACGCGGTGCCGGGCTGGTGGCGGACAAGGCGGTGATGCTGGCCACGCGGCCCCGCTGCGGGCCGGTGCATGTGGATGTGCCGATCTCGGTTGCCGAGGCGCGCGTGGAGGGGCCCGCACTGCAGACGCCGGCCCCCGCACCGGTCGCGCCGACAGGGGCCGAAGCGGCGCAGGCGCGCGACTGGCTGCGAGACGCGGAACGGCCGCTGGCGGTGATCGGTCTGGATGTGCCGCGCGACGGATCGGCGCGGATCGTCAGGGCCTTTCTGGAGCATTTCGGCATCCCATTTGTCACCACCTACAAGGCCAAGGGTGTGCTGCCCGAGGATCATCCGCTCTGCCTTGGCGCGGCCGGGCTGTCGCCGCTGGCCGACCGCCACCTGCTGCCGCTGGTCGCCGAGGCCGATCTGATCCTCTGCCTGGGCTACGACCCGATCGAGATGCGTCCGGGCTGGCGCGAGGCCTGGGATCCCGCGCGGCAGAACGTGATCGACGTCAGCGCCGAACCCAACACGCACTACATGCACCGCGCCGGCGTCTCGCTGGTGGCCGATACCGGCGCGACGCTGGAGGTGCTGGCACAGGGGATCCCCGCCCGCGCGACCTGGCCGGATGGCCGGCCCGACGCCACGCGGGCGGCCTTGGCCGAGGCCTTTCCCGAGGACGAGGCCTGGGGCCCGGCCGCGGTGATCGCCGAGGCCCGTGCCGCGCTGCCGCCCGACACGCTGGCCACCGCCGACAGCGGTGCGCATCGCATCCTGCTCAGCCAGATGTGGCGCTGCACCGAGCCGCGCGGCCTGATCCAGTCGTCGGGGCTGTGCACGATGGGCTGCGCCGTGCCGATGGCGATCGGTCTGAAACTGGCCGCGCCGGAACGACCGGTGATCTCGTTTTCGGGCGATGCCGGGTTCCTGATGGTGGCCGGAGAGCTGTCGACCGCCGCCGAGATGGGCAACAACCCCATCTTCCTTGTCTTCGTCGACGCATCGCTTGCGCTGATCGAGCTGAAACAGCGGCAACGGCAGATGGCCAATCACGGCGTCGATTTCGGACACCACGACTTCGCCGCCATCGGCCGGGCCTTCGGCGGGCACGGCCATACCGTGCGCGACCGCACCGAGCTGCGCGCGGCCCTTGAACAGGCGCTTGTGGCGGACCGCTTCACCGTGATCGCGGCGGAAATCGACCGGGAGGCTTATGATGGGCGGATCTGAGGGGGCGCTGGCGGGCGTCAAGGTGCTGGATCTGACCCGCATCCTTGCCGGGCCGACCTGCACGCAGCTTCTGGGCGACCTGGGCGCCAGCGTGCTGAAGATCGAGAACCCCGCAACGGGCGGCGACGACACGCGGCAATGGGGCCCGCCCTATGTCACCGATGCCGAAGGCCGGCAGAGCGACCTGAGCGCCTATTTCATGGCGGCGAACCGCAACAAGCGGTCGGTCGCGGTGGACATCGCCACCCCCGAGGGACAGGAGACGATCCGGCGGCTGGCAGCGGCGGCCGACATCCTGGTGGAGAATTTCAAGCCCGGCGGGCTGGCGAAATACGGGCTGGATTATTCCACGCTGTCGCGGGATCTGCCCGGGCTCGTCTATTGCTCGATCTCGGGCTATGGCCAGACCGGCCCGAACGCGGCCAAGCCGGGGTACGACCTGATGGCGCAGGGCTTTGGCGGGATCATGTCGCTGACCGGAGAGCCCAAGGGGGCGCCGATGAAGGTCGGGGTCGGCATAGCCGACGTGATGTGCGGCATGTATGCCTGCGTCGGCATCCTGGCCGCGCTGCGCCACCGCGACCGCACCGGCGAGGGCCAGCAGATCGACATCGCGCTGGTCGACAGCCAGGTGGCCTGGCTGATCAACGAGGGCGTGAATTACCTGACCTCGGGCGAGGTGCCGCAACGGCGCGGCAACGGGCATCCCAACATCGTGCCCTATGATGTCTACGCCACTTCGGACGGGCATGTGATCCTGGCGGTGGGTAATGACCGCCAGTTCGCGCGCCTGTGCGCCATGCTGGGGCGCGACGAACTGGCCCGCGATCTGCGCTTTGCCACCAACCCCGACCGGCTGGAACACCGCGATGCACTCAATGCCGTGCTGCGCCCGGCGCTGGCCGCGATGACCGCGGCCGAAGTGATCTCGGCGCTCGAGGCACGCGGCGTGCCGGTGGGGCCGGTGCAGACGCTGGACCAGGTGTTCTCCGGCGAACAGGTCGCGGCACGCGACATGAAGATCGGGATGCGCGCGGACCCCGGCCCGGTCTCGCTGATCGGCAACCCGCTGAAATTTTCCAGAACCCCGGTGCGCTACCGCAGGCCGCCGCCGGTCTTTGGCGCCGATACCGGCGCGGTGTTGCAGCGCAGCGATCCGTTCGACGAGCCGGAAGACTGACGACGCGGCCGAAGGGCCCGAAGTCCCGCATCGGCGAGAAAGCGCCCATGATACGGGCGGATCGGCGGAAATTCCCGCCACCGCCGGCACACGCCATTTCACCAATGCGCGAGCGGCGCCGATACTGGTAACGACCGTGCGACCACTCTGCTAAGTCCTTGAGTTGAAAGCCACGGAATCGGAACCGGACCCTTCATGAAGCAAGATGTTTTTGGACAGATGAACAGCCTGGCCCACGCGGATGCCGCGCGGGACTGGGATGGCGTTCTGCTGGGTTTCATGGCCCATGCCGCCGTGACCCCCGACCATCTGGCCAAGGTGCTGGAGCGCGATCCGGGTTTTGCCTTGGGCCATGCGGTGAAGGGATTGTTTCTCATGCTCCTTGGCCGGCGCGAGCTCGTGGCCACGGCGCAGGAGGCGCTGGACAGCGCCGAGACAGCGGCGCAGTCGCGCGCCCTGACCCCGCGCGAGGCGCAGTATCTGCAGGCGCTGCGGCACTGGCTGGAGGGCAACCCGACCCGGGCGGTGCAATGCTTCGAGGCGGTGCTGGCCGCGCATCCCGACGACACCCTGGCCATGAAGATGAGCCACGCGACCCGCTTTGTCCTGGGCGACGGCCCCGGCATGCGCCGGTCGATCGAGCGGGTGATGCCCGCCTATGCGCCCGATCATCCCGGCCGCGGCTATCTGCTGGGCTGCCATGCCTTCGCGCTCGAGGAGACCGGCGACTACGACAAGGCCGAGATCGCGGGGCGGCAGGCTTTGTGGATGGTGTCGGACGATGCCTGGGGGCTGCATGCGGTGGCGCATGTGCACGACATGACCGGCCACGCCGAACGCGGGCTCGACTGGCTGGCCGGCCGCGAGGAGGCCTGGGCGCATTGCAACAATTTCCGCTACCACGTCTGGTGGCACAAGGCGCTTATGCATCTCGACCTGGGCCAGATCGACGCGGTGCTGGCGCTCTATGACGCCGAGATCCGCAGGGACCGGACCGACGACTACCGCGACATCTCGAACGCCACCTCGCTGCTGATGCGGCTGGAACTGGAAGGCGTCGACGTGGGCGACCGCTGGTGCGAACTGGCCGACCTGAGCGCGGCGCGCACCGAGGATGGCTGCCTGATCTTCGCCGATCTGCATTACCTGCTGGCGCTCACCGGCGATGACCGGGACGAGGCCGCGGCGCGCATGCTGACGCGGATCCGCCGCGACGGCGGACGCGCCGACTGCGACATGACCCTGCGGATGGGCGATCCCGGACTGGCCGCTGCGCAGGGGCTGGCGGCCTTTGGCGACGGCGACCACGGCCGCGCCTTCAGCCTGCTTGTCGCCGCGCGCCCCACGATGCAGCTGGCCGGCGGCAGCCATGCCCAGCGCGACGTGTTCGAACGGCTGACCATCGATGCCGGGCTGCGCGCCGGGCGGCTGGACGCGGTCGAGGCGATCCTGGACGACCGGCGCACCCGGCGTGGCGGGCACGAGGACAATTACGCCCTCGCCCGCCGCAGCCTGATCGCCCAAGGCCGCCGTGCCCCCGGCACGCGCAGCATGCCCGCCGAGTGACAGTGACAGAGGACCGGACCGGAATGGCGACGATCTCGCCCGCATCGGATTTCACTGCCGCCGCGCCGGCCCGCCCGGCCGCCAGGTCAGGCACGCGCGACCCGCGGCTGGACTTCTATCGCGGCATCGCGATGTTCATCATCCTGGTCGCGCATATCCCGCGCAATCCCTGGACCGGGTGGATCCCCGCGCGGTTCGGCTATTCCGACGCCACCGAGATCTTCGTGTTCTGTTCCGGCATGGCCTCGGCCATCGCCTTCGGCGGCGCGTTCGAGCGCCAGGGCTGGTGGATGGGCACCGCGCGCGTGGCCTTCCGCACCTGGCAGGTCTACTGGGCGCATATCTGCCTGTTCTTCTTCGTCGCGATGTCGATGGCCGCGCTGGACCTGTCGGGGGCGTTCGACAAGAGCTATGTCGCCTCGCTGAACCTGCAGCACTTCTTTGCCGATCCGATGCAGCAGATGCTGGGCCTGTTCACGCTGACCTATGTGCCCAACTATTTCGACATCCTGCCGATGTACCTGGTGGTGCTGGCGATGATGCCGGTCTTCGTGGCGCTGCGGCAGGTCGGGGTCTGGGCGGCGGTGTTGGCATCGGTCGCGATCTGGGCGGTGGCGCAGACCGGCGCGCTGGCGCTGCCGGCCGAGCCGTGGTCGGACCGCCAGTGGTTCTTCAACCCGTTCGGCTGGCAGCTGCTGTTCTTCACCGGATTCGCACTGATGCGCGGCTGGATCCCCGCGCCGCCGGTTTCGAAGGCGCTGATCTGGATCTCGGCGGCGTTCCTGGTGTTGTCCGCGCCCTTCGGCGCGTGGAAGGTGTTCCTGTGGGTCGATGCCCTGAGCCCCGACCTGGGCGAGCAGATCCGCAAGGTCTGGTCGCTGAGCAAGGAACTGCGCCCCAAGACCGAGTTCGGCCTGCTGCGCTTCCTGCACTTCCTCGCGCTGGCCTATCTGGGCTGGGTCGCCGCCGGCGACAAGGGCGCGCGGCTGCTGGCCACCGGGACCGGATGGGCCGCCCGGACCTGGCGCATCGTGCTGCGGCTGATCACCAAGGTCGGCCAGCAATCGCTGGCGGTCTTCGTTTTTTCCATGGCAATTGCGCGGTTTATCGGCGTTTGGCTGGATTCCGCCGGGCGGGATTCCGCCACCGTCGCACTGGCCAACCTGACCGGCTTTGCAATGATCATCGGGGTTGCCTATCTGGCCGGATGGTTCAAGTCGCAACCTTGGAAAGTCCGAAAATGACGCTGTCGCGCCGCACATTCCTGTCCTCGATTTCGGCCCTGGCCCTGAGCTCGGCGGCCGGGGCAACCGGTATCGGAATGCCCTTCGACCCCGGCATGGTCGTGGCCGAGGCCCGCGATTTGGCCTCGCGCCCCTATGCCCCGCGCCCGACGATTCCGCAGGCCTGGCGCGACCTGACCTATGAGCAGTACCGGTCGATCCGTTTCCGACCCGAACGGACGTTGTGGAACGGTACGGACGCGCCCTTCAATGTCGATTTCTTCCCGCCGGGGCTGTATTTCCCCCGCGCCGTCAAGGTGTTCGAGGTCTCGGACGGCAATGCGAACCCGGTGGAATTCGATCTGTCGATGTTCGACAAGTCCGAAGAGGTGCCGCAGCTGCCCGTCGACGACACGCTGGGCTTTTCCGGGCTGCGCCTGCGCACCGAGATGCACCGGCCCGGCCTGACCGACGAGTTCTGCGTCTTCCAGGGCGCCAGCTATTTCCGCGCCATCGGCCTGTACGAGGTCTATGGCCTGTCGGCGCGCGGCCTGGCGCTGAACACCGCCGGTCCGGATGGCGAGGAATTTCCCGACTTCACCCGCTTCTGGCTGGAACGGCCCGCGCCGGGGCAGGACAACATGATCGTTCACGCGCTGATGGACAGCCCCAGCGTCACCGGCGCCTATCGCTTCGACATCCGCGCCGGGGCGGATTGCGTGATGGAGGTGCAGGCGACCCTCTTCCCGCGCACCGAGCTTGAGAACGTGGGGCTGGGGCCGCTGACCTCGATGTTCCTCTATGACCAGACCGGGCGCACCCGGTTCGACGATTTCCGGCCTGCGGTGCATGACAGCAACGGCCTGATGATCCGCAACGGCGCCGGCGAGGTGATCTGGCGCCCGCTGTCCAATCCGCGCCGGTTGCAGGTTTCATCTTTCGTCGATGACGGGCCGCAGGGCTTCGGCCTGATGCAGCGGGCGCGCGACTTCTCGGATTTCAACGATCTCGAGGCGATGTATCACAAGCGTCCGGGCCTCTGGGTCGAACCGATGGGCAACTGGGGACGCGGCACCGTCACCCTGGTCGAGATCCCCGCCGACCAGGAGATCTATGACAACATCGTCGCCTATTGGCGACCCGCGACGCCGGTTCCCGTCGGCCAGCCATTCGAGATCGGCTATCGCCTGACCTGGGGCGAGGAGCCCGCCACGACCCCCCTGCCCCGTGTCACCGACACGGCGATGGGTGACAAGACCTTCGGCACCGGGCGGCTGGTGGTGATCGACTTCGAAGCGACCGAACTGCACGCGGATATCGATGTGATCGTGCCGATCGTGCAATCGCCCCATACCGAGATGTCCGAGCCGATCCTGCAGCGCAATCCCGAGACCGGCGGCCTGCGCCTGGCCTTCTCCTTCGACCCGGGCGAGCGCGATCATGTGGAACTGCGCGCGCAACTGCGCAAGGACGGCGCGATGGCCTCCGAGGTCTGGCTCTACCGGTGGACGGCATGAGTGCCGATCTGCACATCATGCCGCCGCGCGCGCCGCTGCCGATGCCCAAGCAGGATTTCGGCCGCGATTTCCGCGACACGAAGGCGCCCGACGCCGACGCGCCGCGCGATGTCGCCCTGTGGCGGGTCCTGGCCTTTTCCCCGGCGATGGCCGCGACGCTGGCGCTGGTCTGGCTGATGGAGGACTGGTTCGCCGAAGAGGGCGTCACCCTGGTCGAGGGCGTTCTGTTGGCGCTGATCTCGTTCAATTTCTTCTGGATCGCCTTCACCGTCAGCACGGTGGTGCTGGGCGTACTGTCGTTGTCGCGGCAGGCTTCGCGCCGCCCGCGCGGACCGGTGCGGCCCCTGCGCGTGGCGCTGCTGATGCCGGTCTACAACGAGGTGCCCTGGTACGTGCTGGGCAACGCGCGCTCGATGCTCGAAGAGTTGCGGGCACGCGGCGGCGTGCATGACTATGCCATGTTCATCCTGTCGGACACCCGCGACGACGCCATCGCCGCGCAGGAGCAGGCCAGCATCGAGGCGCTGCGCAACTCGCTGGCGCCGGGGCTGGCGCTGCATTACCGCCGCCGCGACAGCAACACCGACCGCAAGGTGGGCAACATCGCCGACTGGGTGCAGCACTGGGGCGGCGACTGGGACGCGATGCTGGTTCTGGACGCCGACAGCCTGATGACCGGCCGCGCCATCGCGCAGCTGACCGACGCGCTGGCCCGCGATCCCGGCGCCGGGCTGATCCAGAGCTTTCCGCAGCTGATCGGCGCGCAGACGGTGTTCGCCCGGATGCAGCAATTCGCCAACGGCGTCTATGGCGCCGCCTTCGCCGAGGGCATGGCCCGCTGGTGCGGCCAGGAAGGCAACTACTGGGGCCACAACGCGATTATCCGCACCGCGGCCTTCGCCAGCTGCGCCGGGCTGCCGCGCCTGCGCTCGCGCTCGGGTCGGGACCGGCTGATCATGAGCCACGATTTCGTCGAGGCCGGGCTGCTGCGCCGGGCCGGGTGGACCGTGCGCTTCCTGCCGCGCATCCGCGGCTCCTATGAAGAAACGCCGCCCACCCTGATCGACCACATCCAGCGCGACCGGCGCTGGTGCCAGGGCAACCTGCAACACCTGAACCTGCTGCGCGCGCGCGGGTTCCGCTCGATCTCGCGCTTTCACCTGTTCCACGGGGCGATCGGCTACCTGATGTCGCCGATCTGGTTCGCGCTGCTGCTTATGTGGGCGCTGATCGGGCGCAGCGAGGAGGCCAGCGTGCTGAATTATTTCAGCCCCGCCAACCCGCTTTTCCCGCAATGGCCCGAGATGACCGAGGCGCGGCATCTGCTGGTGATCGCGCTGATCTACGGCATGCTGCTGGCGCCCAAGATCCTGGGCATCGCCGCATTGCCGCTGACCGGCGCGCGCTATGCCGATTTCGGCGGCGCCTGGCGCTTTGCAATCTCGTTCCTGACGGAACTGGTCCTGTCGGTGCTCTACGCGCCGATCCTGATGGTCCAGCAGGTCATCGCGGTCGGCCGCACGGTCCTGGGCCTGCAGCGCGGATGGTCGCCGCAGGCCCGCCAAGGCGGGCGCTACGGGCTGGGTACGCTGGCCGTCTGCCACGCGCTCGAGACGGTGATCGGGCTGGCGCTGAGCGTGGGCATCCTGGCCGGACTGGTGTCGCCCTGGCTGCTGCCGATCGCGTTCAGCCTGGCGCTTGCGGTGCCTCTCTCGGCGCTCAGCGGTGTGTCGGCACAGGGCGCGCGCCGGCTCCTGCAGACGCGCGAAGAGGTGCGTGAACCGGCAATCACCCGTGCCGCGCGCAGCTATCGCCGCGAGCTGAAGGCGGTGCTGGACGGCGACGCGCGGGTCACGCCGGCCGAATAGGCCACGCAACGCGCGCGTTCAGGCGCCCGGCAGCGCCTCGAACCAGTCCAGCATCATGGGCGCCCAGCCCTTGGGTACGCCATGCCCGCCTGGAAACAACGCCATCTCCAGCGCGCTGCCCTCGGCGCAACGGCTCCAGCGGCGGCGCAGGAAGTCGCCGGTCGTGGCAAAGCCGTCGGGCCGGTTGTCGACGCATCGGTTGGCGGCGCGGAACAGCTCCAGCCCGGCAAAGATGTCGCCCTGCTGCCATTTGCCGCCGCCCAGGTAGCGCCCTTCCAGGGGCACCACGTTGTCGGTCCAGCCATGCGTATGGAACAGCCGCACCGGCCCGGCGCAGGATTGCGGATGCGGCCGCCAGAACCCGCCCGAGACCGGGGCGTAGGCCACGAAGGCTTGCGGGTTTTCGCAGGCCAGATAGGTCACCATGAACCCGCCCGCTGAAAACCCCGAAAGGACCGTGCGCTCGGGGTCGACGCCGAACCGGCGGGCCGCGTCGGCCCGCACGGCGGTCAGGAACGCATGCTCGTCGCGCCCGCCACGGCCGGGATAGAACGCCCAGGAGCGGTTGCCGTTGGGCCGCCGCTTGCCCTCTGGCGCGATGACCGCATAGCCGCGCGCGGTCAGCGCCTCGACCACGCCACGCATCTTCAGCACGCCCTCGCCCGATCCGCCATAGCCATGCAGGAACATCACCGCAGGAAGCGACGGCGCGTCCGACTCCGGCAGTTCGACATGATAGCTTCCCTCCGGGATCTCGCAGGGGCCGGGCGCATCGGCGCAATCCGCGCGCGCCAGGGTCGCCAGCGACGCCAGGCCCGCGGCCAGACAGAGAGCCCGGATCATCCCGCCCCTCCGGAATAGGCCGTGACCGGCAGGTCCGAAGCCAGCCAGCCCGGCCCCGCGCGCGAGCCCAGCATGCCCTCGGGGACATCGAGAATGTTGTCGTATCCAGCCTCGGCCAGCGCATTGCCCAGCCGCGCCGAGCGGACGCCGCGCGCACAGATCAGGGCGACGGGGCGAGACGGGTTCTCGGCGGTCAGATCGTCGAGCGCGGCGCGGAAATCCTCGCGCCGCATGTCGATCGGATGCGCGCCGCGCGCGATGCCGGTGCGGCGCCATTCCTGCGGTGTGCGGATATCGACCAACACGATGCGCCCGGACTGCGCCGCCTCGAAGGCTTCGCCCGCGGTCAGTGTGCCGCCCGGGAAATCCGGCGGGATCAGGCGGTATTGGCGGATGCCCCAGGCGCCCAGCGCGGCGATGCCGGCCAGCAGCAGCCAGCGCCGCGTCATCCGCGGGACCATGCCGTTCAGCTTGCGCTCCATCGCCTCCTCCGTTCCGGGTCTCGTCGACGCATTTCTAGCACGACGCAGGCGCGCTGCCTGCCCCCGGCCTGCGTCCACTGGATCACCATCGCGTCAGCGTTTCCTGACGCACGGGCAATTTGCCGCGCCCGTCGTGGAAAAGAACACATTTGGATCCACCTTTTGCAATCTTGCAATAATCGGTGAGGTCTGAAACTTTCAGACCGTCGCCCAGACGCCGCAAAAGAACCGGAGACCGCCCCTTGTCGTTATTCCTCATCGTGGCCCTTCCCTTTCTCGGCGTCGTCTTTCCCGCCCTCCTGGTCCGCGCCGGGCGCGACGCATCGGCCTCGGCGGCCGGGACCGCGACGCTGCTGGCGCTGATCGGCCTGCTCCTGCACGCGCCGGCCGTGCTGCGGGGCGAGGTCATCACCGCCCGCATTGACTGGCTGCCGAACCTGGGCCTGAATGCGAACTTCTTTCTCGACGGGCTGGGGCTGCTCTTTGCCGGGCTGATCCTGGGCATCGGCCTGCTGATCATTCTCTATGCGCGCTACTACCTGTCGCGCGAGGATCCGATGGGCCAGTTCTATGCCTACCTGCTGCTCTTCCAGGGCGCGATGGTGGGCATCGTGCTCAGCGACAACATCCTGCTCCTGCTGGTGTTCTGGGAACTGACCTCGCTCAGTTCCTTTCTGCTGATCGGATACTGGAAACACCTGCCCGAGGGCCGGCAGGGCGCGCGCATGGCGCTGGCCGTGACCGGGTCGGGCGGTCTGGCGATGATCGGTGGCATGCTGATCCTGGGCAGTATCGCCGGGTCCTACGACCTGACGGAGATCCTGCGGAACAAGGAGGCGATCCAGGCCTCGCCGCTCTACCTGCCGGCGCTGATCCTGATCCTGCTGGGCTGTTTCACCAAGTCGGCGCAGTTCCCGTTCCACTTCTGGCTGCCGCACGCGATGGCCGCGCCCACGCCGGTCTCGGCCTATCTGCACTCGGCCACGATGGTGAAGGCCGGCCTGTTCATGATGGCGCGTGTGTGGCCGGTGCTGGCCGGTACGCCGGAATGGTTCTACATCGTCGCCACAACCGGGCTGGCCACCATGCTGATCGGCGCGGTGATCGCGCTTTTCAAGGACGACCTCAAGGCGTTGCTGGCCTTCTCGACGGTCAGCAACCTGGGGTTGATCACAATGCTGTTGGGTTTCGGCACCAAGATGGCGGCGATCGCCGCGGTGTTTCACATCATCAACCACGCCGTCTACAAGGCGGCGCTGTTCATGACCGCCGGCATTGTCGACCACGAGGCGCATACCCGCGACATCAAGCGGCTGGGCGGGCTGCGGCACCTGATGCCGCTGACCTTCACCATCGCCACCATCGCCGCGCTGTCGATGGCAGGCCTGCCGACGCTCAACGGGTTCCTGTCGAAGGAGATGATGCTGGCAGAGGCGTTGGACACCACCTGGAACGGATCGCGCCTGGTGCTGCCGGCCATCGCCGGGCTGGCGGCGGCGTTCACGGCGGCCTATTCGTTCCGCTATATCGCGCATGTCTTCCTGGGCCCCAAGCGGCACGACTACCCGGCCAGCCCGCATGATCCCGGCCCGGGGCTCTGGCTGGCACCGATGTTCCTGGCGGTTCTGGTGGTGGCGATCGGCCTGTTCTCGCAGGCCCTGGTCGGGCCGCTGGTCAAGGCGGCCTCCTATGCGGTGACCGGCGGTGACCTGCCTGAGTTCAAGCTCAAGATCTGGCACGGGTTCAACACGGCGCTGTTCCTGTCCTTCGGCGCGTTGCTGACCGGGCTGGCTCTGCTGCGCCTGCATGGCGGGCTGGAGCGCGGCTGGAACGCGATGCCGCGGCCCGAGGCCAAGACCATCTTCGACGCGCTGCTGCGCTGGATCGCGGAGCTGAGTCGAACCGTCACCGACCGCCTGCATGACGGCGCCATCTCGCGCTATGCGATGATCTTCGTGGTCTTCACCCTGCTGCTGGCGGGCTACGGCTATTTCTCGGGCACGATCGGGTTGCCCACGCGCGACGTGCAGGACGCGCCGATCCTGCCGATCATCGCCTGGTTCTGCCTGATCGCGGCGACCGCGCTGCTGACCTTCCTGCACCGCAACCGGCAACTGGCGCTGGTGCTGATCGGCGTCGTGGGCCTGACCGTCTCGATGTCGTTCAACTATCTCTCTGCACCGGACCTTGCGATGACGCAGATCTCGGTCGAGGTGGTGACGATCATCCTGCTGCTGCTCTGCCTGAACTTCCTGCCCAAGGGCACGCCGGTGGACAGCTCTCTCGGGATCCGGGTGCGCGACGGGGTGATCGCCGGGGCCGCGGGACTGGGCACCGCTGGCCTCGTCTATGCGCTGATGGTGCGCGACTTCGCCTTTCCGACCATCTCGGAATACCACCTGGCGAATTCCAAGACCGGCGGCGGCGGCACCAACGTGGTCAACGTGATCCTGGTGGATTTCAGGGGCTTCGACACGTTCGGCGAGATCATCGTGCTGGGCATCGCCGCATTGGTGATCTTCTCGCTGACCGAGGCGCTGCTGTCGACGCGCGTGCGCGCCTACCTGCTGAACCGCAAGCCCGACTGGCCGCAATCGGGTGACGCCCACCCGCTGATGATGGTTGTGGCGACAAGGGTGATGATGCCGATCGCGCTGATGGTGGCGACCTACATCTTCCTCCGCGGCCACAACCTGCCGGGCGGCGGGTTCATCGCCGGGCTGATCGCCTCGATCGCCTATGTGATGCAATACATGGCCAGCGGCTTCGGCTGGGCCGCCGAGCGGCAGCATTTCTACTATCACGGCATCATCGGGTCCGGCGTGCTGATCGCCGCGATCACCGGCATCGGCGCGTGGTTCAACGGCGTGCCCTTTCTGACCAGCGATTTCGGCTATTTCCAGATCCCGCCGCTGGAGGAATTCGAGCTTGCCACCGCCATGTTCTTCGACCTGGGCGTGTTCCTGGCCGTGGTGGGCGCGGTGCTTCTGGCGCTGGAAAGCCTGTCGCGGCTGGCCTGGCAGCCCGGCATGGTCACCGAGCACGCGATGGACATCAACCCCGCGAGGGACGACCCGCCAGAGGCGGAAGACCCGGCGCAGACAGCGGTGAAGGAGGACTGAGATGGAACTTCTCCTTGCAACCGCCGTCGGCGTGCTGACGGCCTCGGGCATCTACCTGATCCTGCGCAAGCGGACCTTCCCGGTCATCCTGGGCCTGTCGCAGCTGACCTATGCGGTGAACGTGTTCCTGTTTGCCAGCGGCCGGCTGGCGGTGAACGCGCCGCCGGTGCTGAACAAATATGCCGACGTGGCCTATACCGATCCGCTGCCGCAGGCACTGGTGCTGACGGCGATCGTGATCTCCTTCGGCATGACCGCGGTGATCGTGATGCTGGCGCTGGCGGCCTACCTGTCCTCGCGCAGCGACCGCATCGACATGGGCCCGGCGCCGGGAGATGACGCATGATCGACCACTGGATCGTTGCGCCGGTCGTCCTTCCGGCCATCCTGGCGCCCTTCATCATCATGGTGATCCGCTTTCACCTGGATCTGCAGCGGATCTTTTCCATCGCCGGCACCGCCGCGTTGCTGGTCATCGGGCTGGTGCTGCTGGTGCAGGTGTCCGACGGCACGATCAAGACCTACGAGCTGGGCAACTGGCCCGCGCCCTTCGGCATCGTTCTGGTGCTCGACCGGCTGTCGGCGCTCATGGTGGCGCTGACCGGGGCGCTGGCGCTGCCGGTGCTGCTCTATGCGGTGGGATCGGGCTGGGACAGGCGGGGGCGGCATTTCCATGCGCTGTTCCAGTTCCAGCTGATGGGCGTGACCGGCGCCTTCCTGACGGGCGACGCGTTCAACCTGTTCGTGTTCTTCGAGGTGCTTCTGATCGCCTCCTACGGGCTGATGACCCATGGCGGCGGCAAGCTGCGGCTGAAGGCGGGCGTGCAATACGTGGTCTACAACCTGCTGGGCTCGACCCTGTTCCTGTTCGCGCTGGGCACGATCTACGCGGTCACGGGAACACTGAACATGGCCGACCTGGCGCAGCGGGTGGCCGAGCTGCCGGCCGATGACAGCGCGCTGATCCGGGTCGGCGCGGTGCTTCTGCTGCTGGTCTTCGCGATCAAGGCGGCGGTGCTGCCTCTGCATTTCTGGCTGCCCGACAGCTATGCCAACGCGCCGCTGCCGGTGGCTGCGTTGTTCGCCATCATGACCAAGGTCGGCGCCTATGCGATCCTGCGGATGTACACGCTGGTCTTCGACCCAGACCTGGAGCTGACCGCAGGACTGGTGGGCGACTGGCTGCTGCCCGCCGCGCTGCTGACGCTGGCCGCCGGATCGGTCGGCGTGTTGGGCGCGCACCGGATCGGCCGCCTGATGGCCTTTGCCGCCATTGCCTCGACCGGTACGCTGCTCATCGCGATCTCGCTGTTCACCCAACAGGCCTCGGCGGCGGCGGTCTACTATATCGTGCATTCGACGCTGGCGACCGGGGCGGTGTTCCTGATCGCCGACATGGTGATGGAACGGCGCGGCGGGCAGATCATCGCGCAGCCGCCGATGCCGCAGACCGGGCTGATCGCATCGCTCTACTTTGCCGGGGCGATCGCCATGGCCGGGATGCCGCCGCTGTCGGGCTTTGTCGGCAAGCTGCTGGTGATGGACGCCGCGCGGGATGGCGGCGATTATGCCCTGGTCTGGAGCGTGATCCTGGCCTCGTCCCTGATCGCCATCGTCGGGTTCGCACGGGCCGGCTCGGTGCTGTTCTGGCAAAGCCATGACCGCGACCATCTGGAGGAACCGGAGGAACCGGACGAGGACGACGAGCCCGTCGCCGAGCCCGCGCCCGAGCCCAATTCCGCGCTGGCCTTTTCCGGCGTCTTCCTGCTGCTGGCCGCGCTGATCGCGCTGACCGTGCTGGCCGGACCCGCCATGCGCTTTGCCGAGGCCACGGCGGCGCAATTGTTCACGCCGGCCGAGTATATCGGCGCCGTGCTCGGGGAGGGATCGGAATGAAACTGCTGAGCCATATCTTTCCGCATCCGCAGCTGACCCTGCTGCTGACGGCCGTCTGGATGCTGCTGGCCAACAGCCTGTCGCTCAACTCGCTGCTGTTCGGCCTGTTCCTGGGCATCGTGATCCCGGCCATCACCCGCCCCTATTGGCCCAATCGCCCGCAACTGCGCAATTGGCCGATGATCGCGGAATACCTGCTGGTCGTGCTGTGGGACATCGTGATGGCCAATATCGCGGTGGCCCGCATCATCCTGTTCAAGCGCGACGCCGACCGGCAGCCGGTCTGGATCTGCGTGCCGCTCGACCTGCGCTCGCCCGAGGCGATCACCGTGCTGGCCGGCACCATCACGATGACCCCCGGCACGCTGACCGCGGACCTCTCGGCCAAGGGCCACAACCTGCTGGTGCATTGCCTCGACGCGCCCGATCCCGACGCGGTGCGCGACGAGATCAAGAACCGCTACGAGCGCCGCCTGAAGGAGATTTTCGAATGATCACCTATGCCATCTACTTCGCCTTCGCCTGTTTCGGCGCCGCGCTGCTGATGAACCTGTGGCGGATCCTGACCTCGGACGGGGTCGGGGTGCGGGTGCTGGCGCTGGACACGCTGGTCATCAACACCATCGCCCTGCTCATCCTCTACGGGCTGGCCATCGGCACCGAGATCTTCTTCGAGGCGGCGATGATCATCGCCATGCTGGGCTTCGTGTCGACCGTGGCCTATGCGCGCTTCATGCTGCGCGGAAACATCATCGAGTGAGGACGATCCCATGACCGCCATCGCGGAACCCCTCATCGCCTTCTTCCTGATCGTGTCGGGCATCTTCGGCTTCGTCGGCTCGTTCGGGTTGCTGAAGCTGGGCGATCCGATGTCGCGGATGCACGCGCCCACCAAGGCGACGACGCTGGGTGTGGGCGGCGTGCTGCTGGCGTCGATCCTGCATTCGGTGGCGATCGAGAAGCATCTGTCCCTGCACGAGCTTCTGATCACGCTGTTCCTGTTCCTGACCGCGCCGATCACCGCGCATTTCATCGCCAAGTGGCACATCCACCGGCACGAGACACCGCAATCGCTGCCCCGCGCCGGCGACGACGTGATCTGGGCCACCCATGACACCCCCGAGCAAGAGGACGGCGACGCGGCCTGACCCCCGCCGGCACATGCACATGCACCAGCCGCCCCTGCCGCTGACCCGCGATCTGGTCCTGATCGGGGGCGGGCACACCCATGCGCTGATCCTGCGGAAATGGGGGATGGATCCGCTGCCGGGCGTGCGCGTGACGGTGATCAACCCCGGCCCGACGGCGCCTTATTCCGGGATGCTGCCCGGGTATCTGGCCGGACACTACCCGCGCGCGGCGCTGGATATCGACCTCGTGCAATTGGCCCGCTTCGCCGGGGCCCGCGTGATCCTGGGCGCGGCCGAGGGGATCGACCCGGAGGCTCGCACCGTACAGGTGCCGGGCCGGCCAGCGGTTGGGTTCGACGTGGCCTCGGTCAATGTGGGCATCACCTCGACCATGCCCGATCTTCCCGGCTTTGCCGAACATGCCGTCCCCGCCAAGCCGCTGGGCGCGTTTGCGCGCAAATGGGACGCCTACCGCGACCGGGACGGGCCGGCCCGGATCGCGGTGATCGGCGGCGGCGTGGCCGGGGCCGAGATCGTCATGGCGATGGCCCATGCGCTGCGCGAACGCGGCCGCCCGGCGCAGATCGCGCTGGTCGAGCGGGCGCAGGCGCTGAGCACGCTCGGCCCGCGCGCCGCCGAAACCGCGCGGCGAGCGCTGGACGCCCTGGGCGTCGAGGTGATCGAGCAGGTCGGGGTCGCCCGCATCACCGACAGCGGCGTCATTCTGGATGACGGTCGCGAGATCGCCGCCGATTTCGTCACCGGCGCCGCCGGGGCTAGGCCCTATGACTGGATCGCGCGAAGCGGCCTGCGGCAGGTGGACGGGTTCATCGCGGTCGACGCCACGCTGCGCAGTTCCGATCCGGCGATCTTCGCCGCCGGCGACTGCGCGCATCTGACCCACGACCCCCGCCCCAAGGCCGGGGTCTACGCGGTGCGGGAGGCACCGGTTCTGTTTCACAACCTGCGCGCCGCGCTGGGCGCGGGCCGGATGCGGACCTACAGGCCGCAGCGGGATTATCTCAAGCTGATCTCGCTGGGCGGCAAATCCGCCCTTGGCGAGCGGTTCGGGCGCAGTTTCAGCGGGCCTCTGGTGTGGCGCTGGAAAGACCGGATCGACCGCAAGTTCATGGACCGGTTCCGCGACCTGCCCGAAATGGCGCCGCCGCCCCTGCCCCGCCGCCATGCCGCCGGCCTGGCCGAGGCGCTGGGCGACAAGCCGCTCTGCGGCGGCTGCGGGGCCAAGCTGGGGCGCGGCGCGTTGCGCGAGGCGCTGGATGGGCTGCCCGCGTCGGGGCGCGCGGATGTCACGCCCCTGCCCGGCGACGATGCCGCGCTGCTGCTGACCGGCGACCAGCGGCAGGTGATCACCACCGACCACCTGCGCGCGCTCTGCGCGGACCCGGTGACGATGACCCGGATCGCCGCGCATCACGCCCTGGGCGACATCTGGGCGATGGGGGCGGATCCGCAGGCGGCCACCGCCACGCTGATCCTGCCGCGCCTCTCGGCGGAGCTGCAGGCGCGCAGCCTGGCCGAGATCATGCAGGCGGCGGCAGAGGTCCTGAAGGAAGCCGGGGCCGCGATCGTGGGCGGCCACAGCTCGATGGGCGACGAGATGACCATCGGCTTCACCCTCACCGGGTTGTGCGACCGCGCGCCGATCACCCTGGCCGGCGCGCGTCCCGGCGACGCGCTGATCCTGACCAAGCCGCTGGGCAGCGGCGTCCTGATGGCGGCAGAGATGGCCGGGCGCGCGCGCGGCGCGGACGTGGCCGCGGCCTATGCGCTTATGGCCCGGTCACAGGGACCGGCCGCGCGGCTCTTGCGCGGGGCGCATGCGATGACGGATGTGACCGGCTTCGGGCTGGCGGGGCATCTCGACGGTATCTGCGCGGCCTCCTCCTGCGGGGCCGAGCTGGATCTCGACGCGGTGCCTGTCATGGCGGGGGCCATGGAGTTGGCCGAGGCCGGCCTGCGCTCGACCATCTTCGCCGAGAATCGCAGGCTAGCGCCGGAGCTGCCGCAGGGTGGCAAGGCCGACCTGCTCTTCGATCCGCAGACCGCCGGCGGTCTGCTGGCCGCGGTCGCGGCCGAGGCAGCGCCGCAGCTGCTGCGCGACCTGCGCGCCGAAGGCTACGATGCCGCCCGGATCGGCCGGATGACCGCGCGGCCCGGCCTGCGGCTTCAGAGCTGAGCCAGAAGCGCCGCGATCCGGTCGGCACCACGGGCCAGATCGTCCGGATCCAGGCGGTTCAAACCGATCCGCTCCAGCACCTCGACGTCATGCGCGCGGCGCGACTTGGCATAGGCCGGGTCGTAATGCTCGGCCATCAGCGCGCAGGTCAGCCCGATCCGGTCATCGGCGTCGATGAGCGCGTTCCACCCATCCACCACGGCATGCCCGCGATGCGCCCGGAGCGGCTCCAGCCGCTGGCGCAGGCGGTCGGCATCCGACAGGATGTCGTCATAGGCACGCGCCAGGTAGGCGCCCCGCGCCCGCAGCGGCGCGCCGACCTCGATCCGCGGCGCCGTCTTCATCGCCGCCCACAGGCTGGGTGGCAGCAGAAGCGCGCCGATCTTGCTGGATTCCGCCTCGACCACCACCGGCCGCTCGGGATCCAGCCCGCACAGCGCCTGCGCCAGGGCGGATTCGAAGGATCGCTGCGCCGGCTGCCCGCCCGGACGCTCGCCCAGCAGCGAGCCGCGGTGGTTGGCCAGCCCCTCCAGGTCGACAACCTGCACCCCGCGCGCGCGCAGCAGGCCCAGGATCTCGGTCTTGGCAGTGCCGGTGTTGCCGTCCAGCGCCACCAGGCGATGCGGCAGCGGATCGTCGTAGAGCGCCCGCTTCACCAGCCGGCGATAGCTGCGATAACCGCCCTGCACCACCTCGGCGCGCCAGCCGATCTGTTGCAGCATCCAGGCAAAGGCGCCCGACCGCTGCCCCCCGCGCCAGCAATAGACCAGCGGACGCCAGCCGCCGTCGTGATCGCTCAGCCGCGTCTCCAGGTGATGCGCCGCATTGCGAAAGATCAGTGCCGCCCCCAGCTTGCGCGCCAGGAACGGGCTTTCCTGCACATAGATCGTGCCGACCCGTGCGCGCTCTTCGTCGTCCAGCACCGGCAGGTTGATCGCCCCGGGCACGTGGTCCTCAGCGAATTCCGACGGGCTGCGCACGTCGATCACGGTGTCGAATCCATGCGCGTGGAACTCGGCGAGCGTATGCGGTGTCAGGGCCATGCGCCCGGTCTAGTCCATCGTGCGGCGTCGTGAAAGCGGCCACCTTTCGACGCGGGCGCAGGATCCGCTTCATCTGGCCCGAAAAACCTCGGGGAGGCGGACGGGGCGGAGCCCCAGCCCCCGCGCGTCACGCGTCGACCGGTTCGATCAGGTCCGGCCCGCTGGCCCGGTTGGAATTCACCGCCCGGTCCACCCGGTGAAAGCTCAGGACCCCTTCGTCGCCGGGTTGCATCAGCCGCGCTGCGCCATGCCCCTGTTCACCCAGCCAGAGCGCCCAGTCCCCGGGCTCCAGGATCAGCGGCATCCGGTGATGGATCTTGGCCACGCGGTCGTTTGCCGCCGTGGTCACGATGGCGCAGGTGGACCGGCGGGCATCCTCCGGGCCCCAATCCTGCCAGATCGCGCCGAAGGCGATGGATTCGCCGTCGCGGCGGTGGAAATACCACGGCAGCCGCGCGCCGGAGGCATCCTTGGTCCATTCGTAGAACCCGGTGGCGACCACCAGGCAGCGCCGGTCGCGGCAGGCGGCGCGGAAGGCCGGTTTCCCGGCCACGGTCTCGGCGCGGGCGTTGATCAGCAGCGGCCCGTCACTCTCGGACTTGTACCAATGCGGCAGGAAGCCCCAGCGCATCGGCACCAGCCGCCGCCCGGTCTGACTGCAGCGCACCACATGCACCGCGTTGGTGGGGCAGACGTTGTAGCTGGGCACGTCCGGCAGCGCGTTCGCCGGCTGCGCCGCGAACAGCTGCGCCATCGCGTCATTGGGCAGGGTGACCGCGAACCGTCCGCACATGTCCGTTTCCGGACCGCGCCCGATGGCGCGGCCCGGCCTTTCATGCCGCCCGGATCACTTGCGCTGGATCCGGCCGTCCGTATACGGCTGATAGGGCGCGTTCTCGGCCAGGTATTCCGCCGTCACATCGGCCAGGTCGGGCCCGTAGTCATAGGCGTTCTTGTCGTCGCCCGAGAACATGGCGTAACCATCCCCGCCGTTGCGGACATAGTTGTTCGTCACCACAGAATAGGTCGCCGCCGGGTCGATCGGCACGAACCCGTCCTCGCTGGCCACCATGACCTCGGTGATCCGCCCCTCGCCCGGTGCGACCGAGGGATCCCAGGTGAAGGTCAGGCCCGCCACCTGCGGGAACCGGCCCTTGACCTCCTCGACCTGGCTCACGCCGTTTTCCAGCGCGTCGATCAGGCCCTGGCCGCTGATCTCGAAGGTCGAGAGCGTGTTCTGGAACGGCAGCACCGTCAGCACCTCGCCCATCGTCACCTCTCCGGCGTCGATCGAGGCGCGCAGCCCGCCCGAGTTGGCGATGGCGACGGTCACGCCCTGGTCCGCGACACGCTCGAGCATGGCGTCGGCCACCAGGTTGCCCATCTCGCATTCCTGCACCCGGCACACATCGCGCTCGCCCTGGATCGGCGCCGCCGCTTCGGCCACCACCTTGTTGCGGATCTCGTCCAGTGGCTGGGCCAGTTCCTTGATCCGGTCGACGGTGGCGCTGTCTTCGGTCACCGAGGCATCCATGATCAGCGGCTCGCCCACCGCCTCGGTCACGTTGCCTTCGTCGTCGAAGGTCACGTTCAGCTCGCCCAGGAACTTGCCATAGGCATAGGCCTGCACGATCTGCACCCCGTTCTCAACTGTCGGATAGGGGCCGGCCGCGTCGTCCGAGCGGTTGGACAGCAAGGTGTTGGAATGGCCGCCGACGATCACGTCGACCCCGGTGGTGTTCCGCGCGACATGCTTGTCGACCATGTAGCCGGAATGGCTGAGCACGACGATCTTGTTGACGCCCTCGCCGGTCAGGCGGTCCACCTCGGCCTGCACGGCCGGCGCGGGGGCGGTAAAGTCGATGTTCGGCCCCGGCGAGGCCAGCTCGTCGGTGTCCTCGGGGGTCAGGCCGATCAGGCCGATCTTCTCGCCGCCGACCTCGATCACCGTCGATTTCAGCAACTTGTCGGCCAGCAGCTCCTCGGCGCTGTAATCGGCATTCGACATCAGCACCGGGAAACCCACCGCATCCATGAACCCGCGCAGCACCTCGGGGCCGTCGTCGAACTCGTGATTGCCCACGGTCATCGCGTCATAGCCCAGCTTGTTCATGAACTCGGCCGCCGCCTTGCCCTTGTAATAGGTGTAGAACAGCGTGCCCTGGAACTGGTCGCCGCCATCCACCAGGATCGAGTTGCCAGCCCGCTCGCGGGCGTCGGCAATCGCGGTGACCAGGCGCGCCGTGCCGCCAAAGCACTTGCCTTCGGCGTTGTCCTCGGCGCCGCAGCCGCTGTCGTATTTGCTGATCGGCTCGAACCGGGAATGGAAATCGTTGGTGTGCAGGATGGTCAGCTTGTATTCGGCCGCGGCAGCCCCTACTGTGAGGCCCAGGATGGCGGCGGACATGAGGAAACGGGTCGGCATGGTCAACTCCCTGTTGGTTTTTCCGGATGGTGCGACGGGTCCGGCGCAGAGTCAAAGCCTATGAGGCCGGACGCGGGGTCAATCGCGGCTTGATTCCACGCCCCACGCGGGGCATCACCGCGCCATGCTGATCTACAAGATTTTCCGCGCCCAGGAATGGGCCGAGTTGCAGGCCGCGGGGCAAAGCGCCGGCGCGCCGGTCGACCTGGCCGACGGGTTCGTGCATTTCTCGACCGCCGCGCAGGCGCCCGAGACCGCCGCCAAGCATTTCGCCGGCGAGGACGGGCTGGTTCTGCTGGCCTGCGACGCCGACGCGATGGGCGACGCCCTGCGCTGGGAGGTCTCGCGCGGGGGGGCCGAGTTTCCGCATCTCTACCGCGTGCTGCGGATCGGTGACGTGATCTGGCACCGGCCACTGCCGCTGCGCGACGGCGTGCATGTTTTTCCGGCGGAGACGACATGAGCCTGACCGAGCGGCTGGGCCTGGCCGCGATGCACCGCATCGATCCCGAGGCGGCGCATGGGCTGGCGATCAAGGCGCTGCGGTTGGGCCTGACGCCCAAGCCGGGGCCGCTCACTTCGCCGCGCCTGCGTCTCCGTGTGGCCGGGCTGGAGCTGCCCAACCCGCTGGGCCTGGCCGCGGGCTTCGACAAGAACGGCGAGGCGATCGGGCCGCTTGCGCGCGCGGGCTTCGGCTTTGTCGAGCTGGGCGCGGTGACGCCGCGGCCCCAGCCCGGCAATCCCAGGCCGCGCCTGTTCCGCCTGTCGCAGGACCGCGCCGCGATCAACCGGTTCGGGTTCAACAACGCCGGCATGGAGGCGATGGCGCGGAACCTGGCGCAGCGGCCGCGCGATGCGGTGATCGGGCTGAACCTGGGCGCCAACAAGGACAGCACCGACCGCCCGGGCGACTTTGCCCGGGTGCTGGAGCATTGCGCCGGCCACCTGGATTTCGCCACCGTGAACGTGTCCTCGCCCAACACCGAGAAGCTGCGGGACCTTCAGGGCAAGGCCGCGCTGTCGGCGCTGCTGGCGGGGGTGATCGGCACCCGCGACGCGCTGGAACGGCCGATCCCGGTATTCCTCAAGATCGCGCCGGATCTGTCCGAGGCCGAGTTGCACGACATCGCCGAGGTTGCCCGCGACAGCGGCGTCGATGCGGTGATCGCGACCAACACCACCCTGTCGCGCGAAGGCCTGCAGAGCGCGCATCACACCGAGGCGGGCGGATTGTCCGGCGCGCCGCTGTTCGCGCCGTCCACGCGGGTGCTGGCCCGGTTGAGTCAGCTGACCGACGGCGACATTCCTCTGATCGGGGTCGGCGGCGTCGGCTCGGCCGAGCAGGCCTATGCCAAGATCTGCGCCGGCGCCTCTGCGGTGCAGCTTTATACCGCGCTGGTCTATGGCGGGCTGTCGCTGGTGTCCCAGATCGTGCGCGGTCTCGACGCGCTTCTCGAACGCGACGGATTCACCAATGTGGCCGAGGCGGTCGGCAGCCGGCGGGCGGACTGGCTGTAAGCGGCACCGAGGACCCGGCGCTGGCCGTCAGGGTCCCACCCCGGCCTCCAACCGCGGGTAGCGCAGCCACAGCGTCAGGCCGCGCGTGACGTTGAGCACCATGAGCGCGGCCCAGAGCCCGTGATTGCCGTAGAACGGCACCAGCACCGCCAGCGCGGCGACATAGACCGCGACCGACAGGATCATCGCCTGCCGCATGTCGCGGGTCCAGGTCGCGCCGATGAAGATGCCGTCCAGCATCCAGCTGGCGACACCCAGCAGCGGCGCGATGGCCAGCCAGGGCAGGTAGAGGCGCGCGGCGGCCTGCACCTCGGGCGCCTTGGCCATCAGATCGATCAGCCAAGGACCGGCGGCGTAGAACAGCGCGCCCAGCACCAGGGCGCCGCCCAACCCCCATTGAGAGGCGACAATGGCCGCCCGGCGCAGATAGGATCGGCGCCCGGCCCCCACAGCACCGCCGACCAGCGCCTCGGCGGAAAAGGCGAACCCGTCGAGGGCGAAGGCGGTAATCTCCAGGAACTGCACGAGCACCTGGTTGGCGGCCAGCGTCACGTCGCCCAGATCCGCGCCGATGAACAGGAAGGTTGTGAAGGACAGCGTCAGCAGCACCGACCGGATCATGATGTCGGCATTGACCTGCACCATCCGCCGGATCCGCACCGGGTCGAACACCCGCGCCCAGTCGCGCCACTGGTCGCCGCCAAAGGCACTGCGGCACAGCCAGAGACCCAGCGCCAGGCCCGACCACTCGGCGCAGAGCGTGGCGATGGCCACCCCCTCGACGCCCCAGCCCAGGCCCAGCACGAACCACAGGTCCAGCAGGATGTTGAGCCCGTTCATCCACAGTTGCAGGACAAAGACGCCGCGTGTGCGCTCGATGGCGATCAGCCAGCCGGTCACGGCGAAAAGCGCGATGGTGGCCGGCGCGCCCCAGATCCGGATTTCCAGATAGGCAAGGGCCAGGGTCTCGACCTCTTCGCTGGCCGGTGCCAGCGCGAAGGCGCCCCAGAACAGCACCACCTGGGCGGCGATCAGCAGGCCGCCGGCCACGCCGGCCAGGATCAGCCCGCGCATCAGCAGCGCGCCGGTCTCGCGCGTGTCGCCCGCGCCGCGCGCCTGCGCGGCCAAACCGGTCGTGCCCATGCGCAGGAAGGAGAACACCCAGTAGACCGTGGCCAGGATCACCGCGCCGATGCCCACGGCCCCGATCGGCGCGGCCTCGCCCAGCTGCCCCACGACACCGGTATCCACCGCGCCCAGGATCGGCACGGTGGCGTTCGACAGCACGATGGGAAGCGCGATGTTCAGGACCCGGCGGTGGGTGATCTCGCCGCCGGGCGACGTCACGCCTGCGGCCCGTCCTTGCGCGGCTGCGGCATCAGGAAATGGCCGGTGCCCTGCGCAAAGAGCTTGTCGCGGTTGTCCTGCCAGGCGGCGACATGCACCGAGGCATAGCGCCGGCCCGAGCGGTTCACGGTGGCCCGCGCATAGGCGTCGCGCGGCAGGCCCGAGCGCAGGTAGTCGACGGTGAAGTCGATGGTCTTGGGCAGCCCCGCAAAGCCATCGCGCGTCATCGCCTCGGCATCGAGCTCACCGCTTTCGATGCGCGGGTAAAGCTGCGCCCAGCTGAGCGTGACAATCGCCGTCACCTCCAGGAACGCCGCCGTCACGCCGCCGTGGATGGCCGGCAGAAAAGGGTTCCCGATCAGCTTGTCGTCGAAATTCAGTACCCCGGTCAGCTCGTCGCCCCGCCGGTCGAAGGTGAACCCCATGAACTGTACATAGGGGATCTCGCCCACCAGGGCGTTCAGCGCGGCGTCGCGGCGCTGCTTGACCACCTGCATCGGTTCGGGACGCGGGCGCGGCATCAGGTCCGCTCCACTGTGAAGGCGCCCGAGGCGGTGGCCACCGGGCGGTCGGCGTCGTCGTCGCAGGCGGTGGCGCGCACGAAGGCCACGTTGCGGGTGATGTGATAGCACACCGCCCGCGTGGTGATGGTCTGGCCGGGTTGCGCGGCCCGCATGTAGTCGATGCGCAGGTCGATCGTCGCGGTGCCGCCCGGGGCCGACGGGTGGCTCATGACGGCGGCGCCGCAACAGGTGTCCAGCATCGCCGATACGGCACCGCCATGGATCACGCCGGTGCGCGGATCCCCCACCAGGTCGGGGTTGTAGGGCAAGCCGATCTCGGCCTCGCCATCGCCTATATGCGTCAACTCCAGCCCCAGCGCCCGGGCATGGGGGATCGCCTCGATGAATTGCTTCGCGATCACTGTCTTGTCGACCATTGCAGATGTCCCGTCCGTGTGCGCGCCCTTTATGATCCCTCTCGCGCGGCAAGGGCAAGCCCGGCAGTTGCGCTTGCCCGGACAAGGCCATACCTTGCGCCCGAGGAGACTGCCAATGTCTGACAGCCAATTGTCATTCAAGGAAATGTGCGCCGAATTCGACGTCACGCCGCGCACCTTGCGATACTACGAGTATATCGAGTTGCTGCAGCCTGACCGCGAGGGACGGTCGCGTTTCTACGGCGCGCGGGAACGCGCCCGGATGAAGCTGATCCTGCGCGGGCGGCGCTGGGGGTTCTCGCTCGAGGAGATCCGGCAATGGCTTCTGATCTACGAGAACGAGGGCAACCAGGCACAGATGACCGCCTTTGTCGAGATGGCGGACCGGCAGATGGAGGAGCTGCGCAAGCAGCGGCAGCAGCTCGACGAGGCGATGGACGAGCTGCAGCAGCTGCGCGACCAGACCGCCGGCAACCTGACCTGATCCGTGCGCGAGTCGGGCGCACTTGCCAGGCGGGCCGACCGGCCCATCTCTTCCACCGAAGGCCCCGCCGCACCGATGCGGGGACGCAGTTGCCGGAGGCCGAAATGACCCGTTACAGCATCATCCTCCTGGCCGGAACGCTGCTTCTTGCGGCGGCCTGCGACCGTGGACCGAACGGCTATGGCACCGCCCCGCCGGGCATTTCGCAGGCCGACTGGGACGCCCAGCAGGAGGCGCGGCGCCAGGCCAAGTACAAGGCCTCGCAACGGCCGAATCCCGGCGGCGCGGGCAGCTGACCGGCAGATTCTTGCGCAAGGCGCACTGTTGGACAGGGTTGTTTCGGCATCAAATGGCTGATTTTCCTCGTGATCCCACGTCAACGGGGAAACTGACGTGGCGTTTCACTTACGTAAACGTCAACCACCTGCTGTAATGACCGCGTACCGTGCCCACATTGGGGCCGTTACACCGACGAGAGTACGAGACATGACCGAAGAGCTAATGACCATCCGCGAGATGTGTGACGCCTATGACGTGACCCCGCGGACCCTGCGCTTCTACGAAGCGAAGGAATTGCTGTTCCCGAACCGGGAAGGCCAGAAACGCCTGTTCACCAAGCGCGACCGGGCGCGGCTGAAACTGATCCTGCGCGGCAAGCGCTTTGGCTTCAGCCTGGAACAGATCCGGCAGCTGCTGGACCTCTACCATATCGGCGACCAGCAGCACACGCAGCTGCTCAAGACCTACGAGATCGCCCGCGAGAGGCTGGCCGACATGGAAGCCCAGCGCGACGAGCTGACCAAGGCGATCGAGGATCTGAGGGAACAGCTGCGCTGGGGCGAGAAGATTCTCGACTCGATGGAACAAGACAAGTACGCGGCAGAATAGCCTGCCGCCTCCCCCACCCAAACCGACCACAAGCACGCAGCAGGGAGCACGCCATGCCCGTCTATTCCGCCCCGACCAAGGACACCCAGTTCGTCCTGCATGATGTTCTGAATGTCTCCACCTCGGAGATACCGGGATATTCCGAGCTGGACCGCGACTTTACCGCCGCCGTCCTGGAAGAGGCCGGCAAGCTGGCGGCGAATGTCCTGCATCCGCTGAACGTGGTCGGCGACACCGAGGGCTGCGTGCTGGAGAACGGCGTCGTTCGTACGCCCAAGGGCTTCCGCGAGGCGTTCGAGCAGGTCAAGGAGGGCGGCTGGCCGGGCCTGGACATGCCCGAGGAATATGGCGGGCAGAACATGCCGCATGTGATCGGCACGGCCGTGGGCGAGATGTTCTCGGCCGCCAACCAGGCCTTCACCATGTATCAGGGCCTGACCCACGGCGCCGCCTCGGCGATCCTGGCGCATGGCACCGACGCGCAGAAGGACACGTACCTGCCCAAGATGGTCAGCTGCGAATGGACCGGCACCATGAACCTGACCGAGCCGCATTGCGGCACCGATCTGGGGCTGATGCGCAGCAAGGCCGAGCCGCAGGACGACGGCAGCTACCGGATCACCGGGCAGAAGATCTTCATCTCGTCCGGCGAGCATGACATGGCCGACAACATCATCCACCTGGTGCTGGCCAAAATCCCCGGCGGGCCCGAGGGCATCAAGGGCGTGTCGCTGTTCATCGTGCCCAAGTTCCTGGTCAACGAGGACGGCTCTCTGGGCGCGCGCAACGGCGTGAGCTGCGGCAAGATCGAAGAGAAGATGGGCATCCACGGCAACTCGACCTGCGTGATGAACTATGACGGCGCAACCGGCTGGCTGCTGGGCCAGGAACACAAGGGCATGCGCGCGATGTTCACCATGATGAACGAGGCCCGGCTGGGCGTCGGCATGCAGGGGCTGGCCCAGGCCGAGGCGGCGTATCAGAACGCCCTGGACTACGCCAAGGACCGGCTTCAGGGCCGCGACGTGACCGGCGCCAAGAACCCCGACGGCCCGGCCGACCCGCTGATCGTGCACCCCGACATCCGCCGCAGCCTGATGGACCAGAAGAGCTTTGCCGAGGGCGCGCGCGCGTTCCTCCTGTGGGGCGCCACCCTGATCGACCAGGCGCACCGCGCGGACGACGCCGATGCCGACGGGCTGATCTCGCTGATGACGCCGGTGATCAAGGGCTTCCTGACCGACGAGGGCTATGACATGACCGTGCTGGCGCAGCAGGTCTATGGCGGGCACGGCTACATCGAGGAATGGGGCATGTCGCAATACACCCGCGACGCCCGTATCGCGATGATCTACGAGGGCGCCAACGGCGTGCAGGCGCTGGACCTGGTGGGCCGCAAGCTGGCCCAGGACGGCGGCAAGCACGTGATGGCCTTCTTCGAGATGGTCAAGGCGTTCTGCAAGGACAATGCCGGGCAGGACGAGAGCTTCGACAAGACCTTCATCGAGCCGCTCAAGACCGCAAGCAAGGATCTGCAGGCCGCCGGCATGTTCTTCATGCAGGAGGGCATAAAGAACCCCAACGCGGCGCTGTCGGGCTCCTATGACTTCATGCACATGTTCGGCCATGTCTGCCTGGGCCTGATGTGGGCGCGCATGGCGCAGGCTGCGCAGGCCGCTCTGGACGCAGGCGCCTCGGATCGCGACTTCTACGAGGCCAAGATCGCCACCGGGCGCTACTACATGGCCCGCCGTCTGCCGGCCACGGCACTGCACCTGGCCCGGATCCGGTCGGGCGCCGATCCGGTCATGGCACTGGACGCCGAGAGCTTCTGATCCCAGATTGGCTCCGGGCAGCAACGCCCGGAGCCAGACCACCGGAGGACCGCCATGCCGAAACGTTTCCGCCTGACCCGCCGCTTTCCCGTCGCCATGACCGAGGACGGCTATCGCCGGCTCAAGGCGTTCTCGAAGGAGGCCGGGCTGGACGAGGGCGAGGCGCTGTCCTTCCTGTTCGAGAACTTCAACAGCGTGATCGACGGCGAGAACCTGTCCCACAGGCTGCGCCTGTTCAACGCCGAACTGGAGGACCGCAAACGCTGAGCCCGGCCGGACCGCTGCTACCGCCTCCGTCGGGAGTATTTGGGAAAAGATGAAATGGGGGCGCGTCCCTGCCACGGGGCTGCTGCCATCAGGACAGGGACGACTTCACCTTTTGCGGTCATCGGCTCTCCAGCCTGTACCGCCCATTCAGGAAACACCGAAGAGGTTAAGGAGAGGTTGTGACCGACCCCGATCTTCATCTTTTTCCAAATACTCAAAATCCGGCACCGGCCGCGCACGCAACGCGAGGAGGAACGCGATGACGATCAAACTCTACTGCTTCGGAGAAAGCGGCAATTCCTACAAGGCGGCCCTGGCGTTGGAGCTGTCGGGGCTGGACTGGGAGCCGGTGCATGTCGATTTCTTCGGCGGCGCAACCCGCTCGCCGCAGTACCGCTCGGATGTCAACAACATGGGCGAGGCCCCGGTGCTGGTCGATGGCGATTTCCGCACCAGCCAGTCAGGCGCGATCCAGGCCTATGTGACCGAAAAATCGGGCAGGTTCGGCGGCCGCGACCGCGACGAGACCTACGAGATCCTGCGCTGGGTGCTGTGGGACAACCACAAGCTCAGCTCGATGGCCGGGATGACGCGGTTCCTGATGAACTTCCTGCCCGAGGACAAGCGCCCGGCCGAGGTGATCGCCTTCAACCAGGGCCGGCTCAAGGCCGCCTATGCCACGCTGAACGCGCACCTGGAGGGGCGCGACTGGATCGTGGGCGACGGCGTGACCAATGCCGATCTCAGCTGCTGCGGCTATCTCTACTATCCCGAACCGTTCGGCTTCGACCGCGCGGACTGGCCCCATATCGACGCCTGGCTGACCCGGCTTTCCGAGCAGCCCGGCTGGAAAAACCCCTATGACCTGATGCCCGGCAAACCGTCGGATCGAGCTTGAGGAGACAACCATGACAGACGCCTATATCTACGACGCGCTGCGCACCCCCCGCGGCAAGGGCCGCAAGGACGGCGCCCTGCACGAGGTGACCAGCCTGCGTCTGAGCGCGCTGACTCTGAACGCGGTCAAGGAGCGCAACAACCTGAACGGCCACGCGGTCGAGGACGTGATCTGGGGCAATGTCACCCAGGTGATGGAACAGGGCGGCTGCCTGGCGCGGTCGGCCGTGCTGGCCTCGGACCTGGACCAGTCGATCCCGGGTCTGGCCATCAACCGTTTCTGCGCCAGCGGTATGGAGGCGGTGAACCTGGCCGCCAACCAGGTGCGCGGCGGCGCGGGCGAGGCCTATATCGCCGGCGGGGTCGAGATGATGGGCCGCGTTGCCATGGGCAGCGACGGGGCGGCCATCGCGGTGGATCCGTCGATCGCGATGGAGACCTATTTCGTGCCGCAGGGCATCAGCGCCGACATCATCGCCACCGAATACGGGTTCAGCCGCGACGACGCCGATGCGCTGGCCGTGGAAAGCCAGCGCCGCGCGGCCGAGGCCTGGAAGGAGAACCGGTTCGCGAAATCGGTGATCACGGTCCGGGATCAGAACGGCATTCCGATCCTGGACCATGACGAATACATGCGCCCCGGCACCGACATGCAGGCGCTGGGCTCGCTCAATGCCTCGTTCCAGCAGATGGGCGAGCACATGCCGGGCTTCGACAAGGTGGCGATGCTGAAATACCCGCATCTGGAAAAAATCAACCACATCCACCATGCCGGCAATTCCAGCGGCATCGTCGACGGTGCCGCAGCCGTGCTGATCGGCAACAAGGAGTTCGGCGAGAAATGGGGGCTGAAGCCGCGCGCGCGGATCAAGGCCACCGCCAAGATCGGCACCGATCCCACCATCATGCTGACCGGCCCGGTGCCGGTGACCGAGAAGATCCTGCGCGAGACCGGCATGACAATCGGCGATCTGGACCTGTTCGAGGTCAACGAGGCCTTTGCCAGCGTCGTGCTGCGCTTCATGCAGGCCTTCGACGTGGAGGACAGCAAGGTCAACGTGAACGGCGGGTCCATCGCCATGGGCCACCCGCTGGGCGCGACCGGCGCGATCATCATCGGCACGCTGCTGGACGAGCTCGAGCGTCAGGACAAGGAAACCGGTCTTGCCACGCTGTGCATCGCCAGCGGCATGGGTGCGGCCACCATCATCGAGCGCGTCTGATGCCCAAGCTGGACCTGACACGGATCGACCGGCGCGGCGGGTCGGGCTATCCCGGCAAGCTGGCCGCGACGATGCAGGGCCGCAGCAGCCAGCGGCTCGGGCCTGCCGGGGGCCTCACCCAGTTCGGCGCCAACCTGGTCCGGCTGGAGCCCGGGGCGATGTCGTCGCTGCGCCACTATCACATGGAGCAGGACGAGTTCGTCATGGTGACGGAGGGCACCTGCACGCTGGTGGACGACAGCGGTGAGCATGCCATGCAGCCCGGCGACTGCGCTGCCTTCCCGGCCGGCGACCCCAACGGCCATCACCTTATCAACAAATCCGACGCGCCGGCCGCCTTTCTGGTGGTCGGCACGCACACCCCGCAAGAGACCGCTTACTACAGCGATTTGGACATGATGGTGAAGACGGATGCCGGCGGCTCCCGCTTCACCCGCAAGGACGGAAGCCCGCTGACGGCGGCGCAGATCGGAGACGACCAATGACCGATTTCAAATATGACGTGGACGCGGACGGCATTGCCGTCATCACCTGGGACGCCGAAGGGCGCAGCATGAACGTGCTCACCCGCGAGGCGTTCGGACTGGTCGAGGAGCATCTCGACCGGGCCCTGGCCGACGACGCGGTCAAGGGCATCGTGATTACCAGCGCCAAGAAGGATTTCGCCGGCGGCATGGATCTGAACGTGCTGGCTACGATCCGCGAGGAGGCCGGGGACGAGCCGGCCAAGGCGCTGTTCGATTTCACCATGAACGGCCATCGCATCCTGCGGAAGCTGGAGCTGGCGGGCATGGATCCCAAGTCGAAGAAGGGCGGCAAGCCCGTGGCCTGTGCCATCAACGGCACCTGTGCGGGCATCGGCACCGAGATCGCGCTGGCTTGCCACCACCGGGTGATGACCGACAATCCCAAGGCCAAGATCGGCCTGCCCGAGATCATGCTGGGCATCTTCCCCGGCGGCGGCGGCACAACGCGCTACAGCCGCATGGTGGGGGCTATGGCGGCGTCTCCGGTCCTGCTGGAAGGCAAGATGATGGACCCGGCCAAGGCCAAGGGCGCGAGCCTGGTAGATGCCGTGTCGGACGATCCGCTGGCGGCGGCGAAAGAGTGGGTGCTGACCGCCAAGGACGCCGATCTGGTCAAGCCCTGGGACGCCAAGGGCTGGAAGATGCCCGGCGGCGCGCCCTATCACCCGGCAGGCTTCATGACCTTCGTGGGGGCCAGCGCCATGGTCAACGGCAAGACGCAAGGAGCGTTTCCGGCAGCCAAGGCGCTGCTCAGCGCGATCTACGAGGGCGCATTGGTCGATTTCGACACCGCGCTCAAGGTCGAGGCGCGCTGGTTCACCCATGTGCTGATGAACCCGTCCTCCAGCGCAATGATCCGCAGCCTGTTCATCAACAAGCAGGCGCTGGAGAAGGGCGCGGTGCGGCCCCAGGGCATTCCCGACCAGTCGGTGAAGAAGATCGGCGTTCTGGGTGCCGGCATGATGGGCGCGGGCATCGCGCTGGTCAGCGCACAGGCCGGGATGGAGGTCGTGCTGATCGACCGCGACCAGGCGGCGGCCGACAAGGGCAAGGCCTATACCGAGACCTATCTCGACAAGGGCATCAAGCGCGGCAAGGTCGACGCCGCCAAGAAAGAGGCGATGCTGGGCCGGATCACCGCGACCCCGGACCTGGACGCGTTGAAAGGCTGCGACCTGATCATCGAGGCGGTGTTCGAGGACCCCAAAGTGAAGGCCGAGATGACCCGGAAGGTCGAGGCGGTGATCCCCGAGGACTGCATCTTTGCCTCGAACACCTCGACCCTGCCGATCACCGGCCTCGCAAAGGCCAGCGCACGGCCCGAGCAGTTCATCGGAATCCACTTCTTCTCGCCGGTGGAAAAGATGCTGCTGGTCGAGATCATCAAGGGGAAAGAGACCGGCGACCGGGCGGTGGCCAAGGCGCTGGATTACGTGCGCCAGATCCGCAAAACGCCGATCGTGGTCAACGATGCGCGGTTCTTCTATGCCAATCGCTGCATCATTCCCTACGTGAACGAGGGTGCGCGGATGATCACCGAGGGCGTCTCGCCGGTGCTGATCGACAATGCCGCGCGGCAGCTGGGCTTCCCCGTGGGGCCGATCCAGCTGACCGACGAGACCTCGATCGACCTGGGCGCCAAGATCGCGCGGGCGACCAAGGAGGCGATGGGCGATGCCTATCCCGAAAACCCCGCCGACGAGTTGATCTTCTGGATGGAGGATCTGGGGCGTCTGGGCCGCAAGGCCAAAGCCGGGTTCTTCGAGTATGACGACAAGGGCAAGCGCGTCGAATACTGGAAGGGCCTGGCCGACAAATACCCGCTGGCCGAGGAGCAGCCCGACCTGATCGAGGTGCAGGAACGGCTGATGTTCGCACAGGTGCTGGAAGCGGTGCGCGCGCTGGAGGAAGGCGTGCTGATGGACATCCGCGAAGGCGATGTTGGCGCGGTTCTGGGCTGGGGCTTTGCGCCGTGGTCGGGCGGCCCGCTCAGCTGGCTCGACATCATCGGGACGCCCTATGCGGCGGAACGCTGCGACCAGCTGGCGGCGCAATATGGCGACCGGTTCGCCTGCCCGGCCCTGCTGCGCGAGATGGCCGACAAGGGCCAGAGCTTCTATGGCCGGTTCGCGCCCGAGGCGGAAGCCGCCTGACGCAAACCCGCCCCGGGCTTGACCCGGGGCCTCTGCCAGAAGGCGAAATGCTCGCGAAAACGGAAACCGGCGCACCCGAGGGTGCGCCGGTCCTGTTTGGAGACCGAGGGATCTCCGCTCCAAACCCCCGCGCCGGGGGCGCGGGGCCCGGTCAGACCCGTTCCGGCCTGCCGGGACGTGCCGGAGCCTCCTGGATCCCCGGCAACGCCCTTGGGTCGCTGGCGACGGAACTGACCGCGCCGTGGTCCCGGAGCCGCGCGGCGATCCGCTCGGCGGCACGGCCCGCGACCAATCTGTAAAGTCCCGCCCCCCGGCGCAGTCTCTGCGCGCCGATCGGTTCGGGATGCGGGCAAAACGCCATCAGCCCGCCATCGCAATAGATCACCTCGTCCTGGCGGAATGCGATCGTCGTGATCTGCACCACGTCGGCCGGCCGCGCTGGCGCGATCCCCTGCAACCCCGCCAGAAGCCGTGCGGGCAGGACCACGAACGGGTCGCCCAGCGCATCCTCGGCGGTATCGGATTCCACCAGCAGCCCCTGCTCGGGCATCAGCCAAAGCCGCTGCGGGTTGAACAGGGCGCCGGGCGGAACCAGCACCGGGCTGTCCGCCGGGTCGAGCGGCGGGGACGGCAGGTGCAGCGTGTCACGCTGGATGTCGACGACGGTCTGCATCCCGTGATCGAAGGTCAGCAGCCGGTCGCCCGCCGACAGCTCGCCCACCGCGCGCCACCCACCCTGTGTGGCGACGCGCATACCGTTGAAAAACCCGCCCTGCCCCGTGATCAGCAGATCCTCGCAGGGCGGCGGATCCCCGGCCGCCTCGGGCGGCTCGGTCCAGGCCGTTTCGTTCCATCCGAACATCAAGTCATTCCCGCGTTTGGCAGCGACGCGCGATCCGGGCGCAAGGAACGACCGGATCCATATGGGACAGGGGGCACGATTCGAGCGCCCTATTCATGCCGGCGGAAAGGCAAGACTGTGGCATTGTTTGGGCAAGGTAGGCAATCCGACGAAAATCACCGAATTGCACCACCCACAGAAACAATCGAGAAGATTCAGTCGAAACGATAGCCGAACCGGGCGATATCCTCGGCGCAGGCCCGCGCCACGCATTCCGCGCTGTGATCGGTGTAGTAGCGCCGGTAATCGGCGGCACGCTGCGACCGGTTCTCATGCGGCAGGTCCAGGGCAAACCCCAGATGCGACCAGAGCGGCGCGGCATCGGCCTCAAAATGCTCGATCCGGATATAGAGGTCGCCCTGCTCGACCCCGTCCGCCCGCCGCATGTAGGCCGCCGCCGGCGCGGCACGGAACGCGGCGCATGTCTCCTCATGGGTCACGAACGCCTCGAATGAGAGATCGCGGGCCAGCGCCACAGCGGGATGGTCGAAGGTCTGCACGCGCAGCCAGTGATAGTAGCTGACCGCCCGATCCCAGGGATTGCGCACCAGCGTGAAGGCCAGCATCCGCGACAACTCCTCGGCCGAAACCAGCCCGTCGATATCCGCCAGCATCGCGTGTTTCCACAACCGCCCGCGCGCCGGCAGATCCCTTTGCCGCGAACGGCGGCGCTCGGCCTTCGGGGTGTCTCCGATCAGGATGTCGTCCTTCATGGCGCGGGATTCCAGCGCCAGGGCCAGCGACGTTCCGCCGGTCTTGGGAATGTGCACAAAGACATAGCGGCGGCCGCGCGACACGATCATATCGGCAGGCTAGCGGCCTTCGGCCCCGATCTGAAGCCCCTAGCGCGAGCGCAGGGCGATGATGCCGCCGGCCACCGCGATCAGGCCGATCCCGGCCACCTGCCACGGCCCCAGCACCTGGCCCAGCGCCACCCAGGCGAAGAGCGGGCCGAACACCATCACCGAGTATTCGAACACCGACACCTGCGAAGGCTCGCCCAGCTGATAGGCCTTGATCAGCATGAACACCGCCGCCAGCGAGCCCACCGCCTGCACCAGCACCCAAGGACCCGCAGCGCCCATCGGCCAGACCCAGCCGCGACCGACGAACCCCGCCGGGCCGGGCGCGGGATGGGCCGGAAAGAGCGCAAGCCACAACAGGCCGCAGAGCCCCATGATGCCCAGCGCCAGCATCATCCCGGCCAGCAGGGCCACGGTGCTTTCGCCGGCGCAGATCGTGCGCGTGGCAATCGCCGCCAGCGCATAGAAGAACCCGCCCGCCACCGGCAGGAACACCATCAGGTCCAGCTTCTCGGGATCCGGCTGAAGCACGAACAGGATCCCGGCAAAGCCCAGCACCACCGCCAGAACCCGCCACGGCCCGATCCGTGTGCGCCGCCCCGTCACCGTGATCACCAGGATGAAGAGCGGCGAGGTGAACAGCCCCGCCAGCGCCTGCGCGATCGGCATCAGGGCCAGGGCGCTGAAATAGAACAGCATCGCCAGCGCGATCAGCAGGCTGCGCAGGGCCACCCGCCACGGCCGGCGCGGGCGCAACGACCCGAGCCCCAGCACCGGCAGCACGCAGAGCAGCGGCAGCATCGCCAGCGACCGGGTGAAATGGAACTGCCACAGCCCGATCTCTTCGGCCAGCAGGACGACCGCGTTGTCGATCACCCCGATGATCGCCATCGCCGAGAGCATCAGCGCCGCCGCCGCCAGAGGCGCGGTTTGTTGTTCGGACTGCATCACGTCTTTCGATCCCTGCACCGGGCACGCGCCCCCTGCCGACACTGCTACGGCGTTTGTCGGGGAATTGGCAACGAAAACCGGGCGTTCCCGGATTTGCCGTGCCCGGCCCTCGGTGCTACTCTGCGCCAAAGCGAGGCGAGCAGACATCCCGCATGACAGCGTTGACACAATATGACCGGATCGAGGCGACCGGCTTGTGGCGTCCTGCCCCGGAGGACCAGCGGCGCGAGGTGATCGCGTCGATCGGCGACGCGACGCTGACGATCTCGGATCTGAACGACCGCGCCCTGACGCATTGGTCCCTCGCCGCGCTGGAACGCAGCAATCCGGGCCAGTTCCCCGCCATCTACAACCCCGACGGCGACCCGGGTGAGACGCTGGAGCTGGCCGAAAGCGAAACCACGATGATCGAGGCGATTGAGCGGCTGCGTACCGCGATCGAGCGCAGCCGCCCGCGGCCCGGCCGCCTGCGCTGGGCCAGTGTCGCGGCGGTCACTCTGTCGGTCGCGGCGGTTCTATTTCTGTGGCTTCCCGGCGCGCTGCAGCGGCACGCGGTCTCGGTGGTGCCCGACATCAAGCGGCAGGAGATCGGGCGGCGCATCCTGGACCGTGTCGAACGGGTCGCCGGACAGGCCTGCGCGCCCGAGGAGGCCGCACCGGCGCTGGATCGTCTGGCGCAGCGCACCGGCGTACGGCGCCTTGTGGTGCTGCCGGGCGGGATCGCCAACAGCCTGCACCTGCCGGGCGGCATCGTCGTTCTGAACCGCACCCTGATCGAGGACCACGAGGATCCGGCGGTTGCGGCCGGCCATATCCTGCTGGAACGCGCGCGCGCCGAGGCCAAGGATCCGCTGGCCGAACTTCTGGACCATGCCGGGCCGATCGCATCCTTCCGGCTGCTCACCACCGGGCAGATGACCCCCGAAAGCCTCGACCGCTACGCCGAAACCGCCATGTCCGCGCCGCGCCCGGCACTGGCGGACGATGCGGTTCTGGCGGTGTTCGCGCAGGCTGCCGTACCGTCATCGCCCTATGCCTATGCGCAGGATGTCACGGGTGAATCCGTGCTCGGCCTCATCGAGGCGGACCCGATGGCGGGCCGCACGCTGGAGCCGGTTCTGCCCGACCGCGACTGGATCCGCCTGCAGGGTATCTGCGGCGGCTGAGTGCGCCGATGCCGCCTGGGACGCGGGCTACCGGGCAAGCCGCGCCGATGTGTAGCCCGCCTGCCGGACCCGGGCCAGGGCCGCGCGGGCCGGTTCGTCCGAGGTGAACGGTCCGACCAGGACCGCACGATAGCTGTCACCGTTGCGCCGGGTCGACCCGTAGCGCACCGGCAGGCCGTCCCGGGCCAGCGCCTGCCCCACCTGCCTTGCATCCGGCTGGGTCGCGTGGGTGGACACAAGGACATAGCGTCGCTGCGTGGCCTTGGGCGGCGCGCTTGTCCGCGTCGCGGACGGGGACGGTGCGAGATTGAGGTATTTCGGCGGCTCCGAGGGCTCAGCGATCACCGGGCGGTCCAGCGGCTGCTCGGCCAGCTCGCGCGGAACCGTCCGGGTCCAGATCCGGTCGGTCTGCGTGTCTCCGGTGCCGGTGCGCAGATCACGGCGGGGATTCAGCCGCCCGTCGCCGCGCCGCACCGGCTGGTGACCCGCCGGGACCCGGAACTGGCGGGCCCTGGCCGGGGCCAATGTGCGTTCGGCCCGGTACGGGTTGAGCCGGTCATCTCTCCAGACCCGGCGATAACCGCGCGGGACATGCACGTTCCGGGTGTTCTGGCGGTTCTCGTAGACATGGCGCGGCACCACGCGGGTGTGCGGCGACAGCAGGGCGCCGGCGCCGCGGGTCTCGGCCACCCGGGTGATGACCGCGCGCGGCGGCGCAGCGGGTGCAACCGCGCGCACCGGCTCACGGCGGACCTGGCGCGCGGTCTCCGCCACCGGAGCCTTTGTCGTGGTGGTTGCCGGGCTGGCGGCGGCGGCGGCGACCGGCAGTGTTGGGGCCAGACCGCACACCTGCTTGCGGTCACGGCCGACCCGGGGCACCCAGGTCACCTGCCCGTCGATCCCCGCGCGCAGATAGACGCAGCCGCGGCTGTCGACATATTGCTTTCCCGCGAAAGAGGCCGGCGGCTGCTCGGCCGGCGGCCCCGGCTCGGTTCCGCCCTGCGCGGACGCCGCGTTCCACGCGGCCATCGGCAGGACACAGACAGCAATAATTCTGGTAAACTTCATCACCACCCCCACAAGATATGGAGGAAGGATGCCGCGAATCCGGTCCCGAGTAAAGCGCCGCAATGGGTGCGGCGCGATGCTACTTGGTGCCGAACATCCGGTCGCCGGCATCGCCAAGCCCCGGAAGGATATAGCCCTTTTCGTTCAGCTGCCGGTCCAGCGCGGCGGTGATCACCGGCACGTCGGGATGCGCCTCCTTCATCCGCGCCACGCCCTCGGGCGCGGCCAGAAGGCAGAGGAAGCGGATATCGGTGGCGCCGGCCTGTTTCAGCAGATCCACCGCCGCGGCCGAGCTGTTGCCGGTGGCCAGCATCGGATCGACCGCGATCACAACCCGGCTGTCCAGCCCCTCGGGCACCTTGAAGTAGTATTGCACCGGCTGCAGCGTCTTCTCGTCCCGGTAGAGGCCCACGAACCCCACCCGCGCCGAGGGCACCAGCTCCAGCACACCGTCCAGCATGCCGTTGCCCGCCCGCAGGATCGACACCAGAGCCAGCTTCTTGCCGGCCAGGATCGGCGCCTCGATCTCCTCCAGCGGGGTTTCGATCTGGCGGGTGGTCATCGGCAGGTCGTGGGTGACCTCATAGGCCAGCAGCAACGTGATCTCGCGCAGCAGCTGGCGGAAGGACGCGGTCGAGGTGCCCTTGTCCCGCATCAGGGTCAGCTTGTGCTGCACCAGCGGGTGATCGACGATGGTGAGGTGGTCGCTCATGTTGTCTCCAGTTTGTTCTTGACCCGTGCGCGGGTGTCCTCGTCACAGAAGGCCGCGTCCAGCGCGGTTGCGTTCAGGGCCGCGAAATCGTCCTCGTCCCAGCCGAAGGCGCGGTTCAGCATCTGGTATTCCCGCCGCATCGTCGTGTGAAAGAAGGGCGGATCGTCGGTCGAGACGGTGACCTTGACGCCCGCCTCGCGCAGCCGGGCGATGGGATGGGCCGCGAAATCGGGATAGAGCCCCAGAACCACGTTCGAGCCGGGGCAAACCTCGAGCACGGTGCCGCGTTGGGCCAACTCGGCCACCAGGCCGGGATCCTCGATGGCGCGCACGCCGTGGCCCAGGCGCTCGACGCCCAGGTCGTGCACCGCCTGTCGTACGCTGTCGGGCCCACCGAACTCGCCCGCATGGGTGGTCAGGCGCAGCCCGGCCTCGCGCGCGCAGTCGAAGGCCCAGGCATAGTCGCCCTGCCGCCCGACGCTCTCGTCGCCGCCCATGCCGAAGCCCACGATCCAGTCGCCCGCGGTCTCGGCAGCGCAGACGGCGGCGGGCCGGGCCTTGTCCGGGCCGAAATGCCGGATGCAGGTGACGATACCGCGCAGGATGATGCCATGCGTGCGCTCGGCCTCGTCGGCGGCTTCGCGGATCGCGTGCAGGTATTCGCGCCACACCCCCACATCGCCGCCGCCGCAGAAATCGGGGCTGAGAAAGGTCTCGCTGTAGACCACGCCGTTTGCGGCGCTTTCCTCGAGCACCGCCAGGGTCAGGCGGCGAAACTCCTCGGGGCCGGTCAGCACCTGGCAGGCGGCTTCGTAGACCGACAGGAAATGCGCGAAATCGCGGTAGGCATAGCCGCCGTCGGGCTTGAAGATGCGGCTCAGGTCAATGCGCTTTTCCTGCGCCAGCTGGCGGATGAAGGCGGGCGGCGCCGCGCCCTCGTGATGCAGGTGCAGCTCGATCTTGGGAAGGTTGGCGACCATCAGAAGAAACTCCGTCCCGGCCCCTGCGCCGGTATGTCCAGGTGATGCGCGATGCTGGCGGCGACATCGGCGAACTTGACTGCCCCGATCTCGCCCGCGCCGCGCCCGGCGATCAGCACCGGCACCTGCTCGCGCGTGTGGTCGGTGCCGGTCCAGCTGGGGTCGTTGCCATGATCGGCGGTCAGGACCATCAGGTCGCCGGAACGCAGCGCCTGCAGAACGGCACCGATGCGCCGGTCAAACCACTCCAGCGCGCGTGCATATCCGGCAATGTCGCGGCGATGTCCATAGAGACTGTCGAATTCGACGAAATTGGCAAAGGTCAGGCTGCCCTCGTCGGCCTCGTCCACCAGCCTTGCAAGGTGGTCCATCAGGTCGGCGTCGCTGCCCTTGTCCGCGGTATCAATGCCGCTCATCGAGAAGATGTCGCCGATCTTGCCGACGCCATGAACCCTGCGCCCGGCGTCCTGCACCCAGTTGGTGAGCACCGGTGCGGGCGGGGCGATGGCATAGTCGCGGCGGTTGGTGGTTCGGGTGAGCCCGGTCTCGGGCGTGCCCACGAATGGCCGCGCGATGACCCGGCCCACCTTCATCGCGTGCAGGCGCGGCGCGATGGCCCTGCACAGCGCCAGCAGCCGGTCGAGGCCGAACGTCTCTTCATGCGCGGCGATCTGGAACACACTGTCGGCGGAGGTATAGCAGATCGGCCAGCCGGTCTGCATGTGTTCGGCGCCGAAGCGCTCGATGATCTCGGTGCCGCTGGCATGGCAATTGCCCAGGATGCCGTCGGTTCCGGCGACCTTGCAGACCTCGGCGGTCAGGTCGGCGGGAAAGGCGGGCGTGTCGTTCGGGAAATAGGTCCAGTCCCACGGCACCGGCAGCCCGGCCAGTTCCCAATGGCCCGATGGCGTATCCTTGCCCGCGCTGACCTCGCGGGCGCAGCCCCAGAGACCTTCGGGCGCCGCCTCCAGCCCCGGCGTCTCTGCGCCCGAGGCCAGCCGCACCGCCGCCCCCAGCCCCAGAGCATCGAGGTTCGGCAGGTGCAGCGGCCCGCTGCGCCCGTCCTCGGCCCGGCCCTCGGCGCAGGCCTGGGCGATATGGGCGACGGTGTTGGCTCCGGTGTCCGGCACGTCGTCGTTGAAATAGCGGTCGGCATCCGGCGCGCCGCCGATGCCGACCGAGTCCATCACCACCAGGAAGGCGCGGGTCATGGCCCGATCCTCTCATGCACCAGCGGCGGCACGGCGGGCGGTTTCGGCCCCAGCGTGATCGCCGCGCGCACGGCGGCATCAGCGCGCCGTGCCGCATCCTCGCGGGCGGCGTGGATCTTGGCCAGCGGCGTGCCCTTGTCCACTTTCGCGCCCAGCCGGACAACGCCCGACAGGCCGACGGCGGGGTCGATCACGTCCTCCTCGACCTGCCGCCCGCCGCCCAGCGCCACCACCGCCAGGCCCAGCGCCTCGCCGTCGATGGCGGTGACGTAGCCAGCCTCGCGTGCGGCGATTTCCTGGATCACGCTGGCCTCGGGCAGGAACCGGGCCCAGTCGTCGACGAAGCGCACCGGCCCGCCCAAAGCGGCCAGCATCCGGCCGAAGCGCTCCGCCGCGCGGCCGTCCCGGATCACTGCCGCGACCCGCTCGGATCCCGCCTCGGCGCTGTCGGCCAGCCCGGCATCGGCCAGCAGCACGCCGCCAAGCGCGGCCGACAGCTGCGCAAGCGGGCTGTCCTGGCCGTCGGTCAGCGCGGTCATCACCTCGTCCACCTCCAGCGCGTTGCCCAGCGCCGGCGCCAGCGGCTGGTTCATGTCGGTGATCAGGGCCGAGGTCTTGCAGCCCGCGGCGTTTGCGGTTTCGACCAAGGCCCGGGCCAGCGCCCGCGCCTCGTCGGGCGTCTTCATGAAGGCGCCGCTGCCCAGCTTTACGTCCAGCACCAGCGCCTGCAGCCCCGCCGCCAGCTTCTTGGACAGGATCGACGCGGTGATCAGGTCCAGGCTCTCGACCGTGGCGGTGACGTCGCGCACCGCGTAGAGGCGCTTGTCGGCGGGCGCAATCCGGGCCGAGGCGCCCACGATCGCCGCACCGACCTCCGCGACGATGCGCGCGAGGCGGGCGCGCCCGACCTGCGTAACGACACCCGGGATCGCCTCGAGCTTGTCCAGCGTCCCGCCGGTATGGCCCAGTCCGCGGCCCGAGATCATCGGGACGTAGGCGCCGCATTCCGCCAGCGCGGGCGCCAGCAGCAGGCTCACGCAATCGCCGACGCCGCCGGTCGAATGCTTGTCGATGACCGGCCCGTCCAGGTCCCATTCCAGCACCGTGCCGCTGTCGCGCATGCCCAGCGTCAGCGCGGTGCGGCCCTCGGGGCCAAGCTCTCCCATGCAGACGGCCATGGCAAAGGCGCCGGCCTGGGCGTCGCTGACCCCGCCATCGGCCAGGCCCTGCGCGAACCAGCGCAGCGCCTCGGCGCCGGGGGCCTCGCGCCGACGCAGGCGCGCTATGATCGTGCGGGCATCCATGAGATCAGCTGCCCTCCATCTGCGCCTTGTCGAAGGCGCCGGGCAGCAACTCGGCGATCGTGGTCGCGTACTCCACACCCGCCACCGTGGCCATCGTCACCGGTGTTTCGCCCGCGCCGAACTCGGCCAGCTTCTGCCGGCACCCGCCGCAGGGGGTGACGGGCACCGGGCTTTGCGCCACCACATAGACCTCGCTCAGCGCGGTTTCGCCGGCGGCCACCATCGCGGCAATCGCCCCCGCCTCGGCGCAGGTGCCCTCGGGATAGGCCACGTTCTCGACATTGCAGCCGGCATAGACCGCGCCCGAGGCGGCACGGATCGCGGCGCCGACCTTGAACCCCGAATAGGGCGCATGCGCGTTCTGGCGGACATCGAGGGCGGCTTGTCTGAGACTCATGAGGGCTCCAGTTCGGTTTCGAATTCACCTGGCAGGGTCACTTCCAGCAGTTCCAGATCCTCGGACGGATCGGCCAGCCGGGTGCACAGCTCGGGAGGGACGACAAAGGCGTCGCCCGGCTCCAATCTGTAGGGATCGTGCGCGTCGGCCTCAAGGGTGACCTGACCGGCCAGCACGTAGGTGAAGTGGATATCCGCGTCCTGCCGCGCCCGGACCGGATGGCCCGGGCCGGGGCGGATCACCTGAACGCCGGCCACGCCACCGGTGTTTTTGGCAATCGTAGTATCGCGGCAGACATAGCCCGGCAGGCGGAACGGAGCCCACCTCGCCCCTTCGGCCCGGTTGTGCACGAAACGCTGCCCGTGCCAGTGCCGGTCGGGGCGCAGATGCGGCGTGGGCAGGGTCATGTCGTGGTCGATCTCGGTCACGTGTTCGGCGGGCACGCCGATCTCGATCACCTGGCACTCGTCGCTGGCCGCCAGCACCCGGTGCCGGATCTCGGGCGGCTGGATGAAACAGTCGCCGGGCGTCAGCCGCAGGGCCGGGCCCTGATCCTCGTAGACCACGTCGACCCAGCCGTGGATGCAGAAGATCAGCTGGAACCCGACCTTGTGGAAATGCACCATGTCCGGCACCGGCCCGCCCTGCGGGATCCGGATGTGGCTGGCGATGAGCGATCCACCCAGCCGGTCGGGCACCAGGTCGCGATAGTGCATCCCGGCCCGCCCGATGATCCAGGGCGCGCGGTCGCTGAGGCGGCGTACCGCGAAGGAATGCACCGTCGGAGGCAGGGTCAGCGGCGGATCAAGCGCGTCGATCTCGACCCGTGTTCCGTTGGGCGCGGCCAGTACGCGCAGGCCGCCCGCAAAACTCTCGGGATCGTCGGTGAGGATCCGGATCGTTCCCGGCGGTTCGGCGGCGTCGCGATCCAGCCGCAGGCGCAGACCATGCCCTGAGACCACCGCGACGCGCGGATCGTCGGCGGGTAAGATCCGGTCGAGCCGCATCCCCAGCGTTCCGGTAAAGAACGCGAGATCGTCTTGCAGATCCCGCGTCGGCAGGCGCATCTCGGCAGTCGTGTCGGTCATGGGCTTCTGATCCTCGCCCGGGGCAGACTGCCGCCGCCCCCCGGCTTTTGCAAGAAAGTGCTTCAGGAGGTGCAAGGCAACTCGCCGGTTCCCCATTGGTCGAAAACTGTTTAAGTCTCGGGCCATTCCGCCGGGAGACGAGAATGTCAGACAACGAGAGCCTTCGCCAAGCCGCCCTGCACTATCACGAATACCCCAAGCCCGGAAAGCTCGAGGTGCGCGCCACCAAGCCGCTGGCCAATGGCCGCGACCTGGCCCGCGCCTACAGCCCCGGCGTGGCCGAGGCCTGTCTGGAGATCCGCGAGGCCGAGACCAACGCCGCCCGCTACACCGCGCGCGGCAACCTGGTGGCCGTCGTGTCGAACGGCACCGCGGTGCTGGGCCTGGGCAATATCGGCGCGCTGGCCTCGAAACCGGTGATGGAAGGCAAGGCGGTCCTTTTCAAGAAATTCGCCGGAATCGACTGTTTCGACATCGAGGTGGACGAGACCGATCCCGAGAAGCTGGCCGATATCGTCTGCTCTCTGGAGCCCACTTTCGGCGCCATCAACCTCGAGGACATCAAGGCCCCCGACTGTTTCATCGTCGAGAAGCTGTGCCGCGAACGGATGAACATCCCGGTCTTTCACGACGACCAGCACGGCACCGCCATCGTGGTGGGTGCTGCGGCCAAGAACGCGCTGCATGTGGCCGGCAAGTCCTTCGAGGACATCAAGATCGTCTCGACCGGCGGCGGCGCGGCGGGCATCGCCTGTCTCAACATGCTGCTCAAGCTGGGCGTCAAACGCGAGAATGTCTGGCTGTGCGACATTCACGGGCTGGTCTATGAGGGCCGCACCGAGGACATGAACCCGCAAAAGGCCGCATTTGCGCAAAAGTCGGATCTGCGCACGCTGGACGAGGTGATCGACGGGGCCGACCTGTTCCTGGGCCTGTCCGGGCCCAACGTGCTCAAGCCCGAGATGGTGGCCCGGATGACCGAGCGTCCGATCCTCTTCGCGCTGGCCAACCCGACGCCCGAAATCCTGCCCGAGGTCGCGCGCGAAGTGGCCCCGAACGCGATCATAGCCACCGGCCGCAGCGACTTTCCCAACCAGGTCAACAACGTCCTGTGCTTTCCTTTCATCTTTCGCGGCGCGCTGGACGTGGGCGCAACCGAGATCAACGACGCGATGCAGATCGCCTGTATCGACGGCATTGCCGAATTGGCCCGCGCCACGACCAGCGCCGAGGCGGCGGCGGCCTACAAGGGCGAGGATCTGACCTTTGGCGCCGATTACCTGATCCCCAAGCCCTTCGATCCGCGCCTGACCGCCGTGGTATCGAGCGCGGTGGCAAAGGCCGCGATGGACACCGGTGTCGCCGTCCGCCCGATCGAGGACATGGAGGCCTATCGCCAGAAGCTGAACGCCAGCGTGTTCAAGTCGGCGCTGCTGATGCGCCCGGTGTTCCAGTCGGCGGCGACCGCCAGCCGCCGCATCGTCTTTGCCGAGGGCGAGGACGAGCGCGTGTTGCGGGCGACCCAGGCCATCCTCGAGGAGACCACCGAGAAGCCGATCCTGATCGGCCGCCCCGAGGTGATCGAAAGCCGTTGCGAACGGCACGGGCTGAACGTCCGGCCCGGGCGCGAGTTCGAGATCGTGAACCCGGAAAACGACCCACGCTATCGCGATTACTGGGAGACCTATCACCAGATCATGGCGCGGCGCGGGGTCACGCCGGACGTGGCCCGGGCGGTGATGCGCACCAACACCACCGCCATCGGCGCGATCATGGTGCAGCGCGGCGAGGCCGACAGCATGATCTGCGGCACGATGGGCGAGTATCGCTGGCATCTGAGCTATATCACCCAGATCCTCGGAAACGACCGTCTTGTCCCGCACGGCGCGCTCTCGATGATGATCCTCGAGGACGGGCCGCTGTTCCTGGCCGACACCCATGTCTGGTCCCTGCCCTCTCCCCAGGAACTGGCCGAGGTCGCCACCGGTGCCGCGCGCCATGCCCGGCGCTTCGGGGTGGAACCGCGCGTGGCCTTCTGCTCGCAGTCGCAATTCGGCAACCAGGCCGAGGGATCGGGCAAGCGCCTGCGCGCGGCGATCGAGCTGCTGGACCGGATGGAGACCGATTTCCCCTATGAGGGCGAGATGAATGTCGATGCGGCCCTGGATCCCGAACTCCGCGAGAGGTTGCTGCCCGGCGGGCGGTTGGAAGGGGCGGCCAACGTGCTGATCTTCGGCCATGCCGACGCCGCCAGCGGGGTGCGCAACATCCTCAAGATGAAGGCCGGCGGGCTGGAGGTCGGGCCGATCCTGATGGGCATGGGCAACCGCGCCCATGTGGTGACCCCCGGCATCACCGCGCGCGGCCTGCTGAACATGGCGGCCATCGCCGGTACGCCGGTCACGCATTACAGCTGAGGCGGGCGGCCCCGGGTGGCGATTCGGCCCATCGGCGGGCGGGCCGGGTTTGCAACTTTGCAAGAACACGCAACCGAGACCGGCGGAATTCGCCGTACATCGGGGTTTGCAAATGTTGGCGATAACCTCGGTGGAGATATGCAAAGATTTTGCGGTAATCTGACGCGCCGGTGATCGCGGCGCTTGCCAGGATCGCGGGCAAGTCACTAACACCGACCGCAGGAAACCGGGAGGAGGCCGTGATGCGCTATCAGGATGTCTATGAGGATTGGAAACGCGACCCCGAGGCCTTTTGGCTGAACGCCGCCAAGGCCATCGACTGGGACACGCCGCCGACCCGGGCGCTCTTCGATGACAACGCGCCGCATTACGAGTGGTTCTCGGATGCCCGCGTCAACACCTGCTGGAACGCGGTGGACCGGCATGTCGAGGCCGGGCGCGGCGAACAGGCGGCGATCATCCATGACAGCCCGATCACCCATACCAAGCGCGAGATCTCCTATGTCGAGCTGCGCAACCGGGTCGCCACGCTGGCCGGCGCGCTGCGGGCCAAGGGCGTCGAGAAGGGCGACCGCGTCATCATCTACATGCCGATGATCCCCGAGGCGCTGGAGGCGATGCTGGCCTGCGCCCGGCTGGGCGCGATCCACTCGGTCGTGTTCGGCGGGTTCGCCAGCAACGAGCTGGCGGTGCGCATCGACGATTGCAAGCCCAAGGCGATCATCGCCGCCTCCTGCGGGCTCGAGCCGAACCGGGTCGTGCATTACAAGCCGCTGCTCGACGGCGCCATCGAACTGGCCGACCACAAGCCGGATTTCTGCGTGATCTACCAGCGCGAGCAGGAGGTCGCCAAGCTGACCGAGGGGCGCGACTACAACTGGCACGGCTTCCAATACGGCGTCGAGCCGGCGGAATGCGTGCCGGTCGAGGGCAACCACCCGGCCTATATCCTTTATACCTCGGGCACGACCGGTGCACCCAAGGGCGTGGTGCGCCACACCGCGGGACACCTGGTGGCACTGAACTGGACCATGAAGAATATCTATGACGTCGATCCCGGCGACGTGTTCTGGGCCGCCTCGGACGTGGGCTGGGTCGTGGGCCACTCCTATATCTGCTACGCGCCGCTCATCCACGGCAACACCACCATCGTGTTCGAGGGCAAGCCCGTCGGCACGCCGGATGCCGGCACGTTCTGGCGGGTGATCGCAGAGCACAAGGTGCGTAGCTTCTTCACCGCCCCCACCGCCATCCGCGCCGTGAAGCGCGAGGATCCCAAAGGGGAGTTCCTGGCGAATTACGACCTGTCGAACCTGCGCGCGCTGTTCCTGGCCGGCGAACGGGCCGACCCGGACACGATCGAGTGGGCCCAGAAGGCGTTGGGCGTGCCGGTGATCGACCATTGGTGGCAGACCGAAACCGGCTGGACCATCGCCGGCAACCCGCTGGGGATCGAGGAACTGCCGGTCAAGCTGGGCTCGCCGGCCAGGCCGATGCCGGGCTACGATGTCCAGATCCTCGACGAGGGCGGCCACCCGGTCAAAACCGGCGAGCTGGGCGCCATCGCGGTCAAGCTGCCGCTGCCGCCCGGAACGCTGCCGACCCTGTGGAACGCGCAAGCGCGGTTCGAGAAGGCGTATATGTCGCATTTCCCCGGCTATTACGAGACCGGCGACGCCGGCATGGTGGACGAGGACGGCTATCTCTACATCATGGCGCGCACCGACGATGTCATCAACGTCGCCGGCCACCGCCTGTCCACCGGCGCCATCGAAGAGGTGCTGGCCGCCCATCCCGACGTGGCCGAATGCGCGGTCATCGGGGTGTCCGACGCGCTCAAGGGCCAGATGCCTGTGGGGTTTTTGTGCCTCAACTCGGGCTGCGAGCGCAGCCACGGCGAGATCGTGCAGGACGTAGTGAAGCTGGTGCGCGACCGGATCGGCCCGGTTGCGGCGTTCAAGTCCGCGGTGGTGGTGGACCGTCTGCCCAAGACCCGCTCGGGCAAGATCCTGCGCGGCACGATGGTGTCGATCGCCGACGGCAAGGACTTCAAGATGCCCGCCACAATCGACGACCCCGCCATCCTCGACGAGATCCGCGACGGGCTGCAGAGCATCGGATACGCCGGGGCGGCCTAGCGCACCACCTGTGTCAGGCGGCGCGACGCAGGACCGCCGCCTCACGCGCCCGGATCACGGGCCGCGCAAGCGGGCCGTGGGCGCCGGGATCTTCGCGCAACTCGGGGAACAGCGACAGGATCTCGTTCAGGCTGGCCTGTTCCAGCCCGCAACGCGCCATCTGTTCGACATGCAGGCTCTCCGCCCGGCAGCCCTCGGCGAAGACGATCTGGTGCCGGTCGAACAGCATGTGGACATAGCGGATCTCGGACTGCTGCTCGATCCGGATGCTCTCGCCGTCGACCAGCAGCTTGGCGGGCACCAGCACTTCCGGCTCGCCGAACCACAACTCGGCCCGCCAGTCCGAGACCAGAACCCGGTGCTGCTGCGAGACGATCAGATCCCGATCATTGCCTAGCGCGCCGGCGCGGATGCGGACCGGCGCGAAGGGTCCGATGCCGGGCACGCTCCGTGACCCGATCCAGCGCAGAGGCCTCGGCCCGTCATCGGCGGTCTCGACCAGATCGCCGGCCCGCAGGCATTCGATGGCGCGCTGGCCCAAGGGCGTTTCGATCCGGGTGCCGGCCGCGAAGCAAACGGCAACGCCGCCCAGATCGGCGTGTTCGATATTGTCGAAGTTATCGATGCGTCCGACCGAAGTCAGACTCGTATCAGAAGGAGGAACATCTCCCCGAAAAAACAGATAATACCCATCTTCGCCCGCATCTTCCAAGTCGCCGTCGCCGTTCAGGTCTACGTCGACAACAGCGACTTCGTAGGTGTTGGTGCCATCGGTCACCCCGAAGGTATAGTCGTAGACGACAGCCCGCTGGGTCCCTGATATCTCGGTCGATTGTTGGCCAGGCTCACCAATATCCATCAAATCTTGGATACGTTCGTTGGTCGGGTCGCCATTGTAGTTGATCGCGCCCGGATCCTGTTCGAATACGACATGCGTGAATGTCGAACCGGAATAGGACCATGTTGTGCCGGCTTGAGGGATGAACCGGTAGTCGTACGGCGCGCCGTTGACGGTGGATTGCGTGCCGAGGATGATCTGATGATAGGCGTAGTAAACGGGCATTGCTCGTGTAACTAGTAAAACATGGAAAGGTCGTTTCTCCTGACTGAATAACGTCTTAAGGTGATTAATAAAAGAATTACTCCCGACAAAAGTGTATTTTGGAGGACGCGGCTTGCGGTCGCATCCCGTTCTCGCCCACAGTCGGAGCGACGCCCCTCGATGACGGAGATCCCACGTGGCACAAACGGATATCTGGCGCCTCGGCGCCGTCGAAACCGCCGAGCGCACCCGAACCGGTGACCTGAGTGTCGAGACGGTCGTCGAGGCGGCGCTGGCGCGGATGGACGCGGTGAATCCCGGCCTGAACGCGGTGGTCGAGGCTTGCGCCGACGAGGCGCGCGCGCGGGCGCTTGCGCTGGACCGCGAGCGCGCGGCAGGCGCCGCGACCGGGTCGTTGCACGGTGTGCCCGTCACCATCAAGATCAATGTCGACCAGAAGGGATACGCCACCTCGAACGGGCTGCCGGCGCTGAAGGACCTGATTGCGCCGGATGACGCGCCGGTCGTGCGCAGTCTGACGCAGGCGGGCGCCGTGGTGATCGGGCGCACCAACACGCCGGAATTCTCGTTCCGGGCGGACACCGACAATCCGCTTTTCGGGCGCACGCACAACCCGTGGGGCGATCATGTCTCGCCCGGCGGCTCTTCGGGCGGGGCCGGTGCAGCGGTGATGGCCGGCATCGGCGCGCTGGCGCATGGCAACGACATCGGCGGCAGCCTGCGCTTTCCGGCCGCCGCCAATGGCGCGGTCACGGTCAAGCCGGGGCTGGGCCGGGTGCCCGCCTGGAACCCGGGCCAGAGCGCCGAGCGGGGCATGCTGGCACAGTCCATGTCGGTTCAGGGCCTGCTCACCCGGTCGGCCGAGGATCTGCACCTGGCAATGCCGGCGATGATCGCCCCCGACCCGCTCGATCCGTTCCACGTGCCCCTGCCCTGGCGCGGGGCGCCGTCGGACGCGCCGCTGCGGGTGGCCTTCACCCGCGAGACCTATGGCTATGACCTGCATCCCGAGGTCGATGCCGCGCTCTGCGCCGCCCGCGACGCGCTGACCGACGCGGGCTACATGGTCGAGGAGGTCACGACGCCGGATGCCTTCGAAGCCGGGCGCGCGGGCTACCGGGCGCTGATGGGCGAAGTCCATGCCCTGATGAAGCCCGATATCGACGCGCATGGGTCGCAGACCGTGCGCGACATCTTCGAGGTCTATTTCCAGGAATTCCCGCCCTTTCACGGGGACGAGCTGCTGCGGGTCATGGCGCAGCGCAGCGGATATGCCCGCGACTGGTCTCTGTTCCTGGAGCGCTACCCGCTGGTCCTGACCCCGTTCCTGCCGCAGCCGTTCTTTGCGCCCGACCGCGACACCGAGGGGGCCGAGGGCGTGCACGAGGTGCTGGGTGCCGCGGTGTGGTCCTATGCGATGAACTTCGTCGGGCTGCCGGCGGCCTGCGTTCCGGCGCGGCTGGCCGAACTGCCACGCGGCCCGCAGCCGGTCAATGTTCAGATCGTGGCGCAGCGCTGGCGCGAGGATCTGGCGGTGGATGCCGCCAGCGCGGTCGAGGCGCGGCTGGGCCGGATGTGCGAACCGCTCTGGGACCGCATGGCCGGGCGCTAACCGGTGTGGTCCGAACGGAAATAGACCCCGGACAAGACGGATTGGGAACGCCAGGTCCGGGGCCGATACGGCAAGTATCAAGCCGATGCAATCTGCGCACTCGGACGCGGGTCAACACGATGCGGTCTTCCCGCGCCCTCATGAACGCAACAGGCACACTCGTAAAATATACGGGCCCTGACCGGCCACTCACTTCCAACCAGGACCTTTTCATCGGCAGCTTGGACAGTAACCGAATCCAGCGGGCCCGGCTGTGACCTTATTCACAGAAGGGTGAAAACAGCGTTATCATGCTGAACTGAAAGGGTTTTCACGAGAATTGCTCGGAGATCAGGCGCTCTTCCAGACCATGCCCCGGATCGAACAGGATCCGGTGGGAAATGGCCGGCTCCGAGCGGATCTCGACCCAGTCGATATCCTTGATCGAGATGGAATCCGCATCGGCCATCACGGGGCGTTTCACAGGGTCCAGCACGTCGAACCGGACATGCGCCGACTTGGGCAGCAGCGCGCCGCGCCAGCGCCGCGGGCGGAACGCGGCAATGGCAGTCAGGGCGAGGACATCGGCGCCGATCGGCAGGATCGGGCCATGCGCGGAGTAGTTATAGGCGGTCGAGCCCGCCGGCGTGGCCAGCAGGGCACCGTCACAGACCAGTTCGGCCATGCGGACCCGGCCATCAACCGTGATCTTCAGCCAGGCCGCCTGCGGACCGGCGCGCAGCAGCGACACCTCGTTGATTGCCAGCGCCGCGTGATCGCGCCCGGCGCGGTCGCGGGCGCGCATCGACAAAGGGTTGATCACCTCCTCCTCGGTCTCGGACAGCCGGTCCAGCAGATCGGTCTCGCTGTATTCGTTCATCAGGAACCCGATCGTGCCGCGGTTCATGCCATAGACCGGCACATCCAGGTGCTGCGTGTCGTGCAGCGTGCGCAGCATGAACCCGTCGCCGCCCAGCGCCACGATCACGTCGGACTGCGCCGGTTCGGCATCGCCATAGCGCCCGATCAGGGTCGCCCGCGCGGTCTGCGCCACCGGCGCGTCGCTGGCCAGAAAGGCGATTCTCTTTGTCATCCGCTGGGGTTTCCGGTGCTGCGCATTCGGTTCCGAAACAATCATACCTTTCCCGCTTAGGCCAGCCTTGCCGCCGCCCGTGGCAAAACCGTCGCATTCCAGTCTTTCCGCGCGCGGCGGTTTCCGATAGGAAATCCGCCAAAGCCACCCCCAGCCATTCGGAGCCTCCATGAACGCCAAACTTCGTGATCCCGGTTTCTTCACCCAGCCCCTGTCCGAGCGCGACCCGGACATCTTCGGTGCGATTACCTCCGAGCTGGGCCGCCAGCGCGACGAGATCGAGCTGATCGCCTCCGAGAACATCGTCTCGGCCGCGGTGATGCAGGCGCAGGGCTCGGTGATGACCAACAAATACGCCGAGGGCTATCCCGGCCGCCGCTACTATGGCGGCTGTGAATATGTCGACGTGGCCGAGAACCTGGCCATCGACCGGGCCAAGCAGCTGTTCGGCTGCGAGTTCGCCAACGTGCAGCCCAACTCGGGGTCACAGGCCAACCAGGGCGTTATGCAGGCGCTGATCCAGCCGGGCGACACGATCCTCGGCATGTCGCTGGACGCGGGCGGCCACCTGACCCACGGCGCGCGGCCGAACCAGTCGGGCAAGTGGTTCAACGCGGTGCAATACGGCGTGCGCAAAGAGGACAACCTGCTCGACTATGACCAGGTCGAGGCGCTGGCCAAGGAGCACCTGCCCAAGATCATCATCGCCGGCGGCTCGGCCATTCCGCGGGTGATCGACTTTGCCCGGATGCGCGAGATCGCGGACATGGTTGGCGCTTACCTGCATGTCGACATGGCGCATTTCGCGGGCCTGGTGGCAGCGGGCGCGCATCCCAGCCCCTTCCCGCATGCGCATGTGGCCACGACCACGACCCACAAGACCCTGCGCGGGCCGCGCGGCGGCATGATCCTGACCAATGATGCGGAGATCGCCAAGAAGGTGAACTCGGCCATCTTCCCCGGCATCCAGGGCGGCCCGCTGATGCATGTGATCGCCGCCAAGGCCGTGGCCTTCGGCGAGGCGCTGCGGCCCGAGTTCAAGACCTATATCCAGCAGGTCGTCGAGAACGCCCAGGCGCTGAGCGACCAGCTGATCAAGGGCGGGCTGGACACCGTGACCCACGGCACCGACACCCATGTGGTGCTGGTCGATCTGCGCCCCAAATCGGTCAAGGGCAACGCGACCGAAAAGGCGCTGGGACGGGCCAACATCACCTGCAACAAGAACGGCGTGCCCTTCGACCCCGAGAAGCCGACCGTGACCAGCGGCATCCGTCTGGGCAGCCCGGCGGGCACCACGCGCGGCTTCGGCGCGCCCGAGTTCCGCCAGATCGCCGACTGGATCATCGAGGTCGTGGACGGGCTGGCCGCCAATGGCGAGGACGGCAACGGCGCGGTCGAGGCCAAGGTCAAGGCCGAGGTGGCCGAGCTGTGCGCCCGGTTCCCGCTCTATCCCGGCCTTTGACGCCTGACGGCATCCACACCAAGGGGGCGGCGGCATCAAGGTTCCGCCGGCCCGCGCCGGCATGCGGCCGGCGGCGGCGGTTTTCAGATGGTGACTGACCCCGGGTCAGATCCCGCACGACCCTCGGGCGCGGCCGCGAGCGGTTCGGCAGGTTCGGCCAACGCAACCCGCGCGCTGGAGCGCAGGCTGGGAGACGCGATGCGCGCCCGGCTGCCATTTGCGCTGGCCGAGTTTGTGATGTTCGTGCTGAAACAGGGCTGGGCCTGCCTGTTCGGCATCCTGATGCTGGGCGGGCTGATCGCGTCCAAGGCGCTGTGGCAGGACGGCTGGCCGGTCGCCCGCTACGACGCGCTCCTCGTCTATACCATCGCGATTCAGGCCGCCTTTCTGGCCCTGGGTCTGGAAAGCTGGCGCGAGGTTCGGGTGATCGCGCTGTTCCACCTGACCGGCACGGCGATGGAGATCTTCAAGGTCGATGCCGGCAGCTGGGCCTATCCCGAACCGGCGGTGATGAAGCTGTGGGGCGTGCCGCTGTTCTCGGGCTTCATGTATGCCAGCGTCGGCAGCTACATGGCGCGGGTGATCCGCGTGTTCGAGATGCGCTTTGCCCCCTACCCGCCGTTCTGGATGACCGTGGCACTGGCAGCGGCGATCTATGTCAACTTCTTCTCCCACCATTTCCTGCCCGACATCCGGATGGCGCTGTTTGCCGCCACCGTGCTGTTCTTCGCGCGCACGCGGATCTGGTTCCGGATCGGCGGCAACGACTACTGGATGCCGCTGCCGCTGGCCGCATTCCTGTCCAGTTTCTTCCTGTGGCTGGCCGAGAATGTGGGCACCGGGACCGGCACCTGGGTCTATGCCGGCCAGCACACGTTCAAATGGGTCAGCCTGTCAAAGATGGGGTCGTGGTATCTGCTGCTGTTTGTCAGCTTCACCACCGTCACCCTTGTCTATCGCGACGCGCTGTCCCGCCGGCCGGTCACGCCGGAGAGAACCAGTAGAGCGCAACCAGCAGAAGGATGATGAGCAGCAGGAGATTGAAGGCCATGCCGCCCAGAACGCCCAGCCACCAGCCCTTGCGCCGATCGGCCTTGTCGATGTCGCGCAGATGCGACTGCACCTCTTCGGCGGCGCGGGCCAGTGGCGGGGTGTCCAGCGTCAGCCGCAATTTCGGATGCGCCGCCATCGGTTCGGCCTGCGCCAGCCGCATGGCCTGCTTGTAGACCCGGCGCGGCAGCCGGTGACGCGCGCGCCTGAGCGCCTGGGCCAGCGTCTTGCCGCGCACGCCCAGCCTGTCCTGCAGCAGGGCGATCGTGTCGACGATATGGGCCTGAACGGCGGTCAGTTCGGTCATGGCGGTCCCTTTTCCAGCGGGCAATCTAGCGCCAAGGGCCGGCGGCCTCAATGGGGCTGGCAGCAGCGGCGCATGGGCTGTATCACCGGGTCCATGCTGAACGTCATCACACACGGCGCGCCAACAGACCTCCCGCCCCTGCTCATCGCTCATGGCCTCTATGGCTCGGCCCGCAACTGGGGCGTCATCGCCAAGCGCCTGTCGGACGAACGCCAGGTGATCGCGGTGGACATGCGCAACCACGGGCAAAGCCCGCAATCTGAGCGGCACGACTATCCGGCGATGGCGGACGACCTGGCCGAGGTGATCGACTCGCTGGACGGGGTGGCCGACGTGGCGGGCCATTCCATGGGGGGCAAGGCGGCGATGGTGCTGGCGCTGACCCACCCGCAAGCGGTGCGCAAGCTGGTGGTGGCCGACATCGCGCCGGTGGCCTATTCCCATTCGCAACTGCCCTACATCGAGGCGATGCGCGGCGTCGACCTGTCGGGGATCACGCGACGCTCCGAGGCCGAGGCGCAGCTGGGCGCGCAGGGCGTCGAGCCGGCGTTGCAGAGCTTCTTCACCCAGTCACTGGACCTCAAGGCCGGGAAATGGCTGCTGAACCTGGATGCCCTGGCCGACCAGATGCCGCAGATCATGGGCTTCCCCGAAATCGACGCACACTGGCCGGGCGTGGCGCTGTTCCTGTCGGGCGCAGCGTCGGACTATGTGCGCCCCGAGCATCGCGACGAGATCCGCCGGCTGTTCCCGCGCGCCCGCTTCGTCAAGATCCCCGGCGCAGGCCACTGGCTGCATGCCGAGAAGCCGCGCGAGTTCGAGGCGGCGCTGCGCGGCTTCCTGAACGCCTGAACGCTACATACCCGGATCCAGCGGTTCGACCGTGGCACCACCGGCCTCCTGCCAATCCTTGAGCCCGCCCATGTTGTAGACCTGGGTATAGCCCATGTCCTTGAGCAGCTTGCCGGCCAGCGCCGCGCGCCCGCCCGACGCGCAATGCAGCACGACCGGACGGTCGGGACGCATCTCGGTGTCGTGGAACTGCGAGGCGGGATCGGCGCGGAACTCCAGCATGCCGCGCGGGATGTGATGCGCGCCCTCGGCCCGGCCCGTCGCCTGCAACTCGGGCGCGTCGCGGATGTCGAGGAGCAGCGCCCCCTTGGCCACCAGAACCTGCGCCCTGTGGCCGTCGATGCGTTCCACCTCGGCGTTGGCCTCTGCCAGCATGTCCTGAACCGTTCGTGCCATCGGTATCCTCCTGTCGCCTCGATGATCCGGCCCGCGGCCGTCACGCGCCCCAGGTGTCGCGCAGCCTGTAGCCCCGCGGCCAGGGGTCGTCGGGGTCCAGCATATGCTGATGGATGCCGGTGATCCACCCGCGTCCGCTGATCTGCGGCATGATGGCCGGGCGGGTGCCGACCCGGGTTTCGGACAGGATCCGCCCCTCGAATTGCGAGCCGATGATCGACCGCGCGACCAGGCGCTGGCCCACCTGCATCCGGCCGCGCGCGGCCAGCACCGCCATGCGGGCGGACACGGCCGTTCCGGTGGGCGAACGGTCGATCTTGCCCGGACGGATCGCCACGGCCGATGTGGCCTGCACCCCGTCCGGTGTCGGATCGAGCGGACCGGCAAACAGGCAGAACGAGATATGATCCCACTCCGGAAGCGCGGGATGCGCAAACCCCAGTTGTTCGTTCGCCGCCTGTGTCACCCGCATCCCCAGCCGCGCCAGGTCGGCGGCCTCAACAGCACGCAGGGAAAAGCCCAACGCCTCGGCATCCACGACCACGAAACTGTCGCCGCCATAGGCCGTGTCCACGACAAGGCTGCCCAGCCCTTCGACTTCGAGCGGGGCATCCAGACGGTCGGCAAAGCTGGCCACGTTCTCGACCGCGATGCGCACGGCCTTGCCATCCCTGCACGCGGCCCGGACACGGACCAGCCCGCCCGGCGCCTCGAGCGTCAGGCTTGTTTCGGGTTCGCGCATGGGAAGGATGCCGCCATCGAGCAGCACCGTCGCCACGCAGATCGCGTTCGAGCCGGACATCGGCGGGGTGTCCTCGGGCTCCATGATGATGAAGCCGGCGTCGGCCTCGGGATGTTTCGGCGGCACCAGCAGGTTGACATGGCGAAAGACGCCGCCGCGCGGCTCGTTCAGGACGAAATCGCGCAGGGCCCGGTCGCGGGCGATGAAATCCCGCTGCTCCCACAGCGTATCCCCTGGCGGCGGAGCGACGCCGCCCACGATCACGTCGCCCACCTCGCCCTCGGCATGGCACGAAATCACGTGGATCGTCCGGCTGCTGCGCATGTCCTTTCCCGGTTCGGCCGCCGCGCGTCAAGCGGCCGGGGCCGCGTTGACGCTGATATCGGCATCCACAGCCAGCGTCGCCAGGACGCTGCCGCCGGCGACGAAATTGTAGATGGCCAGCGTGTGGCCGGCCCCGTCATTCACCGTCTCGCCGGTGGCCTGGACCTGGCTGCCGGCACCGCCGTCCAGCGTCAGAACGTCGCCGGTGTCGCCGTAGATCGTCGCACTTTCGGGCAGCGCACGCGCCAACAACCCCTCAAGCGCGTTGTCGGGCGTGTCAGAGAGGTCCAGCAGGTCCGACAGCGACAGGTCCAGCGCATTGGCCTGGCCGTTTTCCATGTCGATCGCTTCGATCCCGCGCAGGGTGAGGGTGGGCAGCAGATCGGCGCCGATATCGCCGGCCGCGTCCACCTGCAGCACGTCGCGCCCCGCGCCACCGTCCAGCAGGTCGCCGGCGCCCTCGTTCAACCCCGAGACGACAAGCCGGTCATCGCCTGCCCCGGCCAGGACCGAATCCACTCCGGACCCTCCGTTCAACAGATCGTCGCCGCCAAATCCCAGGATCAGGTCATTGCCGCCCGCGCCGCCGATCGTGTCCGCAAGCGCGCTGCCGGCGAGGAACTCGCTGCCTGCGGCGCCCGCCACGCTCTGCGCACCGGGCAGCGGGGCAAAGACCTCGGTGTCGAACAGCTCGATCTCGGCCGTGGCGGCATCGCCGTCCAGATCGAACCCTACCCGCACGCTGAACCGGTTCGAGGTGCCCAGCAGGTCGGCAAGCCCGGCGATCTCGGCAAAGGCCAGGTCATAGCTCAGACCGTTCTGAACCAGCGCCGGGCTGTCCAGATCGGCGATCACGCCCTGGTCCACGCCATCGACCTCGAGCGTGACCTCGAATGCGACCAACTCGGGGTTGAAGATCGGCGTTTCGGTCAGCGCATCGGCCAGTTGCGTGGGTGAGGACAGTAAGGTCGGTGTCGGATCCAGCTGCGACAGCGTCACCAGGTCGACATCCGGGCCGATCCCGAAAGCCTCGATGCTGACCGAATACCCCTTGGTGCCCACATCCGTCAGGTCGGCCAGAACGGCCTCCCACCCGCCGCTGGTCGGCTCGCCATCGGTGGAGAAGAACAGGAAATTGGCCTCGGTCTCGGGCTGGCCGTCAAGGAACGCCTCGGCCTCGCGCAGCGCGTCGGTCCAATTGGTGCTGCCGCCGGTGAAGGGCAGCGCGCGCACCGCCGCCGACAGGCCGGGATCCTGCAGATCGGCCAGCGGCAGCGTGGTGACGGATCCGGCATAGGTGATGATCTGAACGTCGACCTGGGTGGCGGAGCCGGCGAATTGCGCGGCCAGCAGGTCAAGCGCGTCGGCCACCGCGGCGGTCTGCTCGGCCCAGCCCTGCGCGCCGATGCTGCCAGAGCGGTCCAGCGCGAAGACCAGGTTGATCTCGGAGGCCGCGACCGGCAGCGCTGTGACGGTCACGCTGCCGGCCGGCGCACCGCCGGCGGGATCCGCGTTGATGGCCAGCGACACCAGTTGTCCGTTACCGCCGGTGCCCGAGGTATTGACCACTTCGACCGTGACCCGGCCCGTGGACACCCCGCCATCGGCGTCGGTGACGGTATAGTCGAACCGGTCGATGCCCTGGAATCCTGCCGCCGGGGCATAGGCATAGATGCCATCGGGGGCGATCGTGACCGCGCCATTTGCCGGGCCGTTGGCGCCCGGCGCGAAGGAGAGCGCAGCCGGCGTCTCGACGTCACTTGCCGCCAACTGGCCCGCGACGCTGCCGCCGGGCGCGACCTCGATCACCGTCTCGCGCGCCACGATGGGCAGATCGTTGGTGCCGGTGATGCTGACGGTCACGGTCTGGGTCGTGCTGGCCCCCAGCGCGTCGGTGGCCGTGGCGAGAAAGCTTTCGGTCGCCACCTGGCCCTCGGCCAGCGGATCGGCCAGCGTATTGTCCAATTGGTAGGTCCAGGTGCCGTCCGAAGCGATCACGAAGGCACCGAATGCCCCGGCTGCCGATCCGCTCCAGACCACAGCGGCGCTCTGATCGGGATCCGAGGCGGTCAACCGCCCGCCCGTGGTGGTCTGTTCGGCCCCCTCCGTTACCGCGCCCTGAGCCTGCCCGGCGGGTGTGGTGACGGTCGGCGCATCGTTGCTGCCGGTCACCGCAACCGTCACCTGCTGACTCGCGCTGGCGCCGGTGTCGTCGGTGACGGTGGCGGCAAAGCTCTCCTGCACCGTCTCGCCCTCGGCCAGCGCATCCGCCAGCGTGGGATCCAGTGTGTAGGTCCAGCCGCCATCGCCCGCGATCTCGAAACGGCCATAGGTGCCATCGGCCGAACCGCTCCAGGCCAGCACCGCGCCGCTGTCGGGGTCGCTGGCCTGCAACTGGCCCGAGACCGAAACCGGCCCAGCGACCTCGGTCACCGCGCCCTGCGCCTGTCCGGTTGGTGTGGTCACAACAGGTGCGTCGTTGCTGCCGGTCACCGCAACGGTCACCTGCTGGGCCGCGCTGGCGCCAGTGTCGTCGGTGACGGTGGCGGCAAAGCTCTCCTGCACCGTCTCGCCCTCGGCCAGCGCCTCCGCCAGCGTGGGATCCAGCGTGTAGGTCCAGCCGCCATCACCCGCGATCTCGAACCGGCCATAGGTGCCATCGGCCGAACCGCTCCAGGCCAGCACCGCGCCGTTGTCGGGGTCGCTGGCCTGCAACTGGCCCGAGACCGAGACCGGCGCGGCCCCCTCGGTTACCGCCCCCTGCGCCTGTCCGGTTGGTGTGGTGACGGTCGGCGCGTCACCGACCGGCAGCACCACGATCGAAACCACGGCCAGATCGCTGCCGCCCTCGCCGTCGCTGACGCGAACCGTGAAACTGTCGGTGCCGGCGAAATCCGCGCCGGGCGTATAGGCATAGGTGCCGTCCGACAGCAGGGCCACCTGCCCGTTCGCCGCCGGGGTCTCGAGCGTGTAGACCAGGGTCGCGCTGTCGATATCGTTGGCCGCCAGCGCACCGGTCACCCGGCCATCCTCAGCGACCTGGGTGCTGGCATCATCCAGTTCGGGCGGATCGTTGACCGGCAGGACATTGACCACGACCGTTCCGGTGGCAGTGTTTCCCAGCGTGTCGGTCAGCGTGTAGGTGAAGCTGTCGGTGCCGAAGAAGTCGGGATTCGGCGTATAGGAATAGCTGCCATCGGCCAGAACCAGCGCCACGCCATTGGCCGGGCCCTGCAGCAGCGCGGCCGAGGACAGCGTGCCCGAGACCGGCAGCGCCCCGCCAATCGAACCCTCGCCGGAATCCTCCAGCCCCGTCACCTGCAATTCGCCGGCCTCGACCGGGTCGATGCGCAGTCGTCCCTCGTCGAAGGGCGCATTGGGGTCGGTGCCCTCGGTTTCGGGGCCGGTGTCGGACGGGTCGATGGCCTCGGGCTCGTCGATCCCGTTCAGGTCCGGGCCGCCCGGACCCTGCGGCACCGGCGTAGTGCCACCGGTTCCCGGCCCCTGGGTGCCGAAGGTCACGAAGGTCTGGCCCGCCTCGACCCGCCCATAGGCGGATTGATAGGCCGCCACCGCGTCGGCGATCAGGATGCTGTCTTCGGCATCGTCAAGCGCGGTGCGCGCCTCTTCGCGCGCCCCGCCGTCGCCCGAAAAGACCACCCACTTGCTGTCGGTGTCGGCGATGTTGGCGATCACGTTGCCTTGCAGGTCGCGCAGCACGATCTCGCCCACGGCACCGTCGGGATCGCGGGTCAGGGTGACCTCGCTGGAGAGCACGCCGTCGATGGTCTGGATCTGCACCAGGACCGTCGTGCCCCGGATGCCCATCGTGGCCGAGGGGGTGTCGACCTGCATGCCGCCGGTCTTGGCCACCTGCCCCGCGATGAACACGAAGGACCCCTGGATCAGGCTGAAGCCGCCGCTGTTGGCGGCGCTGTCGGGGTCATAGATCAGCTCGTCGATGACCATGCGCGAGTTGGACGACAGCGTGAAGATCGTGCCGTCGACGAAGGTGATCGACACACCGCCGCCCTCGGCGGTGCGGATCACGTCGTTCTGCAGGATCTTGACGCCGACCTCGAGCCGGACGCTGCTGCCGTCGCTGTGGTCGGCCCAGGCCTCGCCGCTGACGGTCTCGACCTGGCCGATGGGTCCGGCAACAGGCGCGGTGCCCGCTTGCGTGTACTGCGCCGGCGCCTCGGGTCCGGCCAGCCGGGCCACCAGGTCGCCGCGCAGGGCCGCCCCGTCGGGCGCCACCAGATCGGCCGGTTCGGAGCGGAAGTAGTCGGCGGCGCGCAGGGTGGGCGCGCCGTCGTTGTGGATGTAGAGATCGCCGCCCAGGCGCTGGAACTCGGCACCGAAAAGCAGCCCCTGGCCGGGAATCCGGATCGCGCCCGTCGCGTCCGCGCTCAGCGTTTCGACGTCGCGGTCAAACCCATTCGTGTAATATGCTTCACGGGACATCGGGCCCCCCCCAATCCGTGAAAAAACCAATTCGAACAGACTAGCCGACATCGGCCCGAACCAGTGAGACCTAATCCACATAGTTTCCGGTTTGTGGACAATTCGGCGTGAAAACCCGCCTCGCGGCGGGATTTTTCGGTGCAGGACGGGCGATTCGGGAAAGTCGGGTTAAGGTTCGTGGCAGGGCCAACCGGGCGAATCGGTGACCCGAAGCGGGGTCCGCGCCGGATTCGGCCGGGCCGGCAGGCTCGGAGGGGTATGCGCAACTGGCTGTCAAAATGGCTCGGGTGGTTCCGGGTCGTGGCGTTTCTGGGCCTGCTGTTCGGGCTTGCCATCCGGATCGGCGATCCGGTTCCGCTCTCGGCGTTGCGCAGCATCGCCTTCGACGTCTACCACCAGTCCAAGCCGCGCCAGCCCACCGCGCAGCCGGTCGCGATCATCGATGTCGACGACCGCAGCCTGAGCGAGATCGGCCAGTGGCCCTGGCCGCGCACGCGGATCGCCGAGATTGTCGACCGCGCCACGGCCGCCGGCGCCGTGGCCATCGCCTTCGACATCGTCTTCGCCGAGCCCGACCGGCTGTCGCCGGCCTATATTGCCGCGGACAACCCGGACCTGCCCGAGGGCATCGCCACGGCGCTGCGGACGCTGCCCGACAACGATGCGGTGCTGGCCGAGGCCTTTGCCCGGTCGCGGGTCGTGACCGGGCAGACCAGTGTCCGGACACGGGCCGGCAACCGGGCAGAGAAACAGGCGATGGCCGATATCCCTCATGCGGTGGTCGGGGTCGATCCCGCGCCGTTTCTGCTGCGGTTTCCCGACATCGTGCAGAACCTGCCGGTGCTCGAGGCCAACGCGGCGGGGCACGGGATGTTCACCACAAGGCCCGATGCCGACGGCGTCTATCGCCGCGCGCCTATGGTGATGAGCGTGCAGAGCAAGCTGCGGCTGGGGCTGGCGCCCGAGCTTCTGCGGGTGGCGACCGGCGGCGGTCCCTTCGTGCTGCGCGCCAACGCGGCCGGGATCGAAAGCATCGCCATCGCCCGACAGCCCGTCACCACCGATTTCGACGGCACCGTCTGGCCCTATCTCACGCCCTCGTCGCAGGCGCGCTATGTCTCTGCCACCGACCTTCTGAACGACCGAATGCCGCCCGACCGGCTGGCCGGCCACCTGGTCCTGGTCGGCACCTCGGCCATCGGGCTGGAGGATTTCCGCCCCACGCCGCTGGGCATCGCGATGGCCGGGGTCGAAATCCACGCGCAGGTTCTGGAGAATATCCTGGGCCAGACCCTGCTGGAACGCCCCAACTACACCATCGCGGTCGAACTGGTGACGACGTTCTTCCTGTGCCTTCTGGTGATCCTCTACGCGCCGGTGCTGGCGGCGCGCTGGGTGATCGGCTCGGCCGTGGTCCTGCTCAGCAGCTATGTCGCGATCAGCTATTTCCTCTTCCACCAGCACCGGATCCTGCTCGATCCCAGCTATCCCGTGCTGTCGGTGCTGATCACGTTCATGATCATTTCCTCGGTCAACTACCTGCGCGAGGAACGCCAGCGCCGGGCGATCCGCTCGGCCTTCGGGCAATATGTCTCGCCCGACCTGGTCGATCAGCTGAGCCGCAATCCCGAGGCGCTGCGGCTGGGCGGGGAGACGCGCGAACTGACGCTGCTGTTCTCGGATGTGCGCGGATTCACCGCCATCGCCGAGGATTTCAAGGACGATCCCGAGGCGCTGACCCAGCTGATGAACGATTTCCTGACCATCCTGTGCGACGCGATCCTGGAAAACAGCGGCACCATCGACAAGTTCATGGGCGACGCGGTGATGGCGTTCTGGAACGCGCCCTTGCCGCATGACGATCACGCCATGCGCGCCTGCCGGACGGCCCTGCAGATGACCGCCAACATCCGCAAGTTCAACCGCCGGCGCGCCGCCACCCAGCGGTTGAGGCGCATGAAGGGCCGGCGGGGCAAGGGCAAGAGGACCGACACCGCCCCGGTGCGCAAGGCGCATGCGATCCGCGTCGGCATCGGCATCAACACCGGGGTCTGCGTGGTCGGCAACATGGGCAGCAACACGCGGTTCGACTATACCGCGCTGGGAGATCCGGTGAACGTCGCCTCGCGGCTGGAGGGGCAGTCGCGTTATTATGGCGCGCAGATCGTCCTGGGCTCGGCCACCGCAAGGGCGGTGCAGGACTGCCTGGCGGTGCTGGAACTGGACACGGTGCGGGTGGTGGGCAAGGATCTGCCCGAAAACATCTTTGCGCTGGTGGGGGACGAGGCACTGCGCGAGACGCCCGAATTCCGGCTGGCCAACGCGCTCAACCGCGACATGCTGGCCGCCTACCGCGCGCGCGACTGGGACCGCACCGAGGCGTTGCTGGCCGAGGTGCGGTCCGCCTATCGCGCGCTGAAGCTGCAGCTCGACGCCTATGTCGATCTCTATGCCCGCCGTGTGGCCGACCTGCGCAGCTCACCGCCGGCCGACGACTGGGACGGCGTGTTCTCCTTTACCGCGAAACGCGGCTGAGCCCGCTCAGCGCTCGCGCAGCGCCTCGGACCGGGCGCGCAGGATGGGCTTGGCCAGGTAGGACAGCACGGTCTTGCGCCCGGTCTGGATGTCCACTGTCGCCACCATGCCCGGCGTGATCGGCAGCGGCTGCGCCTGCGACCCCAGATAGGCGCGGTCGGTGCTGATCACCACGCGGAACACCTCGCCACGTTCCCGCGTCTCCAGCGTGTCGGCGCCGACCCGTTCGACCCGGCCCTGCAGGGCGCCGTAGACCAGGTAGTCATAGGCCGAGATCTTGACCGACGCGGGATCGCCCACCTGCACGAAGGCGACGTCGCGCGGGCTCAGGTCGGCCTCGATCAGCAGCGTGTCGCCGGCCGGCACGATCTCGACCAGCGGCGCGCCGGGCTGGGTCACCGCGCCGATGGTGGTGACATGCAGCGTGTTGACGGTGCCGCGCACCGGCGCGCGCAGGGTGGCGCGAGTGACCCGGTCGCGGGCGGCGCGCAGGTTCTCCTGCACCACCGCCAGTTCGACCTGCAGCCGTGCCAGCCGCTGCCGCGCGGTCAGGACATAGGCCGACCTCGTGGCGTCGATCTGGCGTTCGACCTCGGTAATGGCGGCGGCGAGACGCGGCTCGCTCGCAGCACTCACCGAGAGTTCCCCGGTCAGTTCGGCATGCCGCCCGCGCAGGCGCAGAAGCTCGACCGCCGGCACCACGCCGCGCTCGACCAGCGCCTGGGTCTGGGCGATCTCTTCGGTCAGCGGGGCCAGCACGTCACGGGTCTTGTCGCGCCGCGCCCGCAACTCGGCCAGTTCGGCGCGGCGCTGGACCAGCTGGTCCGACAGCACCTCGAGTTCGCGCGAAAGCTGCTCGCGCTGGGACAGGAACAGCTGCTCCTCGGCCCGGGTCGCCAGCGGGCTGCGGGCGCGCAGATCCTCGGGGACTTCCATCGTCCTCGCCAGCACCGCCTCGGCCTCGAGCCGCGCCGCCTCGGCCCTGAGTGCGCCCTCCTGCTCGCTGAGCCGGCCCAGCTCGGAGCGGAACAGCGTGTCGTCGATCTCGAGCAGCACATCGCCGGGGGCCACCAGGTCGCCCTCCTGCACGGCGATGGCGCGCACGATGCCGCCCTCCAGGCTCTGCACCACCTGCAATTGCCGCGACGGGATCACCCGGCCGGCGGCGCTGGCGCTTTCCTCGATCTCGTAGGTATAGGCCCAGGCCGCGAAGCCCACGAGGCCCAGCGCGATCACCAGCAGCAACCGCCAGGGCCCCGGCGCGCCCGACCCTGCGGCCGAGACGTGATTGACGAAACCGTCTTCGATCCGGTTGCCGAACATCGCCTAACCCCGCACCCGTTCCGCCGCCTGCCCCTGTAGCCGGGCCAGCACCTCGGCGCGCGGACCGTCCAGCACCGCGCGGCCGCGATCCAGCACCACCAGGCGCCCGGCGATGGCCGCCAGCGACTGCCTGTGCGTCGAGATGACCAGGCCGGTGCCGCCGGCGTTCAGTTCGCGCAGGCGGGCGATCACGCCGGCCTCCATCGCCTGGTCCATGGCGTTGGTCGGCTCGTCCAGGAACAGCAGCCGCGGCGCGCGCAGGATGAGCCGCGCCAGCGCAACCGCCTGCCGCTGCCCGCCCGAGAGGCGTGCGCCCTGCTCGCCCACGTAGTGATCCAGCCCGTCGGGCAGCGCCGCGACCGTCTCGTCCAGCCCGGCGAAATAGAGTGCGCGCATCACCCGCGCGTCGGGGGCGCCGGGGGCGCCCAGGACCAGGTTCTCGCGCAAGGTGCCGGTGAACAGCTCCGGCTCCTGCGGCAGATAGCCGATGCCGGCGCGCAACTCGGCCGGGTCGTATTGATCCAGCGCGATGCCGTCGACCAGAACCGTGCCCGCGTCGGGCGCGATCAGCCCCGCGATCACCTTGCCGGTGGTGCTCTTGCCCGACCCGACCTTGCCCAGCAGGGCGACGATCTCTCCGGGCTCCACGCTCAGCGAGAGCCCGTCCAGCGCAGGGCTGCGCGCGTCGGGAAAGGTCAGCGTGACATCGCGCAGCTCGACCGCGCCGCGCCCCGGGCGCAGATCATGGGCCACGGTTCGGGGCTGGTCGACCGGCAGCGCCATGAACCGGTTCAGCGCGGCCAGCGAGATAAAGGCGTATTGCGCACGGAACAGGGTCTGGGCGATCAGGCCCATCGGCGCCAGGATGCGGGCGGCCAGGATGTTGGCGGCGATCAGACCGCCGATGGTGATCCGGCCATCAGAGACCAGGAACACGCCCCAGACGATGATCGCCACGCTCACGCCCTGCTGGATCAGCATGGTTCCATTGGTGGCCACAGCCGACCAGAACCGCACCCGCCCGCCGACCTGCGCCGAGGCCGCGACGGCGGATTCCCATTCGCGCTGCATCACCGGTTCGGCACCCAGACTCTTGACCGTCTCGATGCCCGACAGCGATTCCGCCAGCACGGTCTGGCGGCGCATCGACATCTCCTGCGCCCGCCCCGCGGCGCGGGCGATGGGGATCTGGGCAATGCCGGCCAGCACCAGGATCGCCGGCAACGCCAGCAGCGGGACCAGCGCAATCGGGCCGACGATCAGGAACAGCACCGCGATGAAGACGCCCACGAACGCCAGGTCGATCACCGCGACGAAACTGGCCGAGGCAAAGAATTCCCGCACCGTCTCGAAATCCCGGATCGTGGCGGCGATGCCAGCCGCGCCGCCGGGCCGCGACAAGAGCCGCGCGCCCATCGCCTGGCGAAACAGCGAGGCCGCGACGGCCAGGTCCACGCGCCGCCCGATCCGGTCGAGCAGGCTGGTCCGGATCAGGCGCAGCACCAGGTCCAGCGCCAGCGCGATCCCGACGCCCAGAGCCAGCGTCCACAAGGTGACGAAGGCCAGGTTGGGGATCACCTTGTCATAGACATTCATCACGAAGAGCGGCAGCGCCAGGCTGAGCAGGTTCAAAAGCAGCGCGGCCACGAACAGCTGCGCCCAGCCGCCGGCATTGGCGCGCACCGGCCCCCAGAACCAGTGCCGGTCGCGTGCGGCATCGCTGCTTGCGCCCCGGGTCGCGCCGGTGTCGCGGGTGACCAGCAGGATGCCGGTGGCGATCCGGCGGCGCAGGTCGCGCAGGCGGATCTCGGTCTCGACGCCGGTTTCGGGATCGGTCACGCCGGCCAGTCCCGCCTTGCGGTCGAGCCCGGTCAGGATCAGCGGGCCGCCGTCGCGCTGGTCCAGTACGCAGGGCAGCACCGCCGGGTCCAGCCTGGCCGGGTCGCGCAGCACGATCCGTGCGCGCAGCCCGATCGTGCCCAGCATCCGCGCCAGCGCGTCCAGGTCGGTGACCTCGAGCCCGCCGGGCAGCCGCGCCAGCACGGCGGCGGCCGAAAAGGGACGGTCGAACTCCCGCGCGAACCAGCCCAGCACCGCCGGCACGTCCGGAGGGCCGGCGCCGCCCGCGGGCTCGGCCAGGTGCACCGCCGGGCCGGCTGTGCGCCCGGCCTCGCTCATCTCAGGGGCTCGATCGTGGTTTCGAAGACAAAGCCGCGCGACGCCTTGGCGCGGGCCTGGAACGTGGGCTCAAGCGCCATGTCGCTGCGGGCCACGCCGAAATGCTGCGCCAGGGCGCTTTGCACGGCCAGCGCGCGATAGGTACTGAAGGCGAGGCTGGCATCGGCGCTGACGCTCTGGAATTCGACGTTGAAGCGCGCCCGCTCGACCTCGAGCAGGTCCAGAAGCGTGCGTTTCGCGGCGTCGAACTCTTCGGCATAGGCATCGACGATCAGCCGGTTGATGCGCAATTGCCGGCGCAGCATGGCCGCGCGATCCGCCGTCGAGACATAGGTGTTCCAGGCCTGCGCGGACAGTTCGCGCACCGCGCGCACCGCCACGTCGCGCTCATACGCGGCCCGGTATTGCAGTTCGGCCAGGCGGTTGCGCTCAGGCTTGCGGCCGCCCTGGTAGAGCGTCCAGTTGAAGCCCAGCCCGATATAGGCGTCGGTGCGGTCGCCGGTCAGCCCGTTTCGGTTGACCCCGTAGGAGGTGCCGGCGTTCAGCGACAGTTGCGGCAGGTTGTCCGACAACACGATATCGCGGTTGTAGCGGCTTTCGTCGATCCTCGTCTGGGCGTGCAGGACGCGGAAGTTCCGGGCAATCGCGGCTTGGGTCAGCGTGTTCAGCGAGGGCGGCACCTGCGCTGACCGGATCGCCATGCCGCCGCCGGGCGGTACGCCGATCACCCGCTCATAGCGCGCATCGGCATCGCGCAGCGCGCGTTCCACGTCATTGATCGCCAGTGACGCGGCCTCGACCCGGTCCTGGATCGTCAACAGGTCGGAATTCGGCAGACGACCACCGTCGACCAGCGCCCGCACGCGGGTTTCGATCTCGCGATGCTGGGCCAGGTTGCGGCGCGCGACGCCCAGAAGGCTGCGGTGGCGTACCACGTCGATATAGGCCTCGGTGGCGTTCAGGGCCATCGTCTCGGACGCATCAAGCAGTCGAAAGATGTTCCCGTCCAGCCGGGCGGCCCGGGCATAGACCAGGTTGGCGCGGCGGAACCCGTCGAAGAGTACCAGCCGGGCGTTCAGCCCGATCTGGCTGCGGGTCTGGCTGATGTCGTTGTCGGCGTCGGGCAGAAAGGCCGGATCGTCCACCCGCTGCAGGCCAAGCTCGCCATAAAGTTCCACGGTGGGCAGGAATTCCTCCTGCGTCTGCAGCATCTCGTAGGCGCTGGCCTGCATCTCGGCGCTCGACGCCTTGAGCGCCGGGTTCGTGCCCAGGGCCCTCCGAACGGCATCCCGCAAGGGCTCCGAAAGGGCAGTCTGGCCCTGAAGCGCCAGCGCGACCAAAAGCGCGGGCAGAAAAAATCCGTGTCGCAATAGGCACCTCCCCCAGATGTAAGGTGCGGATTTGACCGTTCAAATCGCTCTATAGCCTAGACCAGAAACGCGTTTTCGCAAAGCGCAACGAATTGCCGGCCAATTGGGGCAACCCATTCGGCACCCGGGACTGTTGGAGGTGTTTCCAGTTTCAGGATGGTGCGGGCGGTGTGAACCTTGTAGCAGTTGCTACGTGTAGCATATTGCTCGAACACCCTTTAATTGTTGCATCCTGCAAACCTCGTCAGTATCAGATTGTGTCACGGTGTTGCAAAATACCGGGCAGCGAGTGTGGGGCAGAATGTGGGGCGGAAATGGCACGGGGCATCAATAAGCTGACGGCAGCACAGATCAAGAGCTCAAGCGCGGGCAGCGTCCTGCAAGATGGCGGGGGCTTGATTCTGAGGCGATCTGCCGGCGGCGGGCGCTGGACCTATCGCTACCAGTTCCAAGGCCGGCGCCGGGATATGGGGATCGGGTCATTCCCAGACATGCCGCTGGCCGAGGCCCGCAAGCAGCGCGCCCGGTGGGCGGAAGCCTTGGAGCGCGGCCTTGATCCCATCAGCGAGCGGCAGCGCGAACAGGAAGCCGCGATAGTCGAGCATGGCCGCGACGACCCCTCATTCGAGGAAGTGACCGGGATCGTTTTCGAAGCAATCAAGGGGCGGCTGAAAGGCGACGGCAGGTCTGGCCGGTGGCTGTCACCGCTCAAGATCCATGTGATCCCGAAGATAGGCCGGCGGCCGATCAGCACCATACATCAGCGCGACATACACGATACGCTGGCGCCTATCTGGCGCACGAAGCATGAGACAGCAGACAAGGCGCTCTATCGGGCGCGCAAGGTGTTCGAAATGGCCCGGCTGATGGGCTATTCCGTCGATCCGTTTGTCTGCGATGCCGCCCGGCACATGCTCGGGCATGTCGCCTACCAGCAACAGCCGATCAGGTCGACGCCCTGGCAGGACATTCCCGACCTGTTCGCGCGGCTCGATCAACCGCACCCGTCCTATTTGGCGCTGCGCTTCACGATCCTGACCGCCGCACGGGGTATGCCGATCCGCGGGGCGCGCTTCGATGAGATAGACGGCGACGTGTGGACGATCCCGGCAGAGCGCATGAAGGGGCTACGCGGCAAGGTGAGTGACTTCCGCATCCCCCTGTCTACGGCGGCTCAAGAGGTTGTCGATGCCTGCCGCTCGAATGCGCGCAACGATTACCTGTTCCCGAGCCCTCGCGCCCAGAGCGGGGTGTCTGACGTGGCCATGACGAAGGCGCTCAACGCGCTAGGCGAAAGCGGCAGGATGCATGGTTTCCGAACGTCCTTCCGAACGTGGGTGCAGGACACCGAAGCCGGATCTTGGGAAGTGGCGGAAACCGCCCTCGCCCACACCATCGGCAACAAAGTCGAACGTTCCTATGCCCGCTCCGATCTTCTCGATCAGCGCCGCATCCTCATGCAGAAATGGGGGGATTACGTCACGCAGTCGGAGTCGTCGGAGTCGAAGGTGGTCAAGCTGCGCGGGTAGCCTGCGAGGCTGCGAGAACGGCGAGGCTGGGCGTGTAGGGGCATTGGGGGCTGAAATCCCAGTCAGGACCCGGGAGCCCGGGTGAGCAGACCATTCAAGGTCTCCGGACCTGACAACACCGTGGCTAGTTGCCCAATGACGCGGCGAGGCTTTCGCGATGCGGTATCTCAAGCTTCCCTAAAGAGACCCCACCAAGTAGATAACGGCGCTCAAGGGCCCTTCTGGCGTGGTGTTTCTTGGTTCTTCGAAACAATTCCAATGCTTGGCAGCCAAGTGGAAAATGATACTCTTGCAATTCATATTGATCGAGCGAGTGAGATCTTAAGCCGTTGGTAAAGACTATCCCCCTAATACGAGCTGCAAACGTGCTCCCGTTGGTGCGCTGGATCGAAGTAAACCGCCGTCGTTCCTCGCCATATTTGGCGGAGGCCGATCTAGACTACTGGTATGCGCTATCTCCGTTCGAACCGATCCCCTTGCGAAACGGGATTGAGCTGTTACGAGCACTCGCGCGGGATTTCGGGCCGGATATTGGTATGAAGATCGTCAACCAGGCCAGCGTCGTGGAACTGGGGTTTATTGGGGGTGTTGCGCTTGGTGCGCGAAACCCGCTTGAGGCCTTGCAACGGCTGAGTCATGCGATGCCCATGCATTCCAGCCACGAAACCTTTCGAGTCAGTATCGAGGAAGATCAGGTTCATATTCACCACACCCTTGCCTTCCAGGTCGATGACGAAAGCACTCACGCGGTGCATGTGCTGTTGATCTCGATGCTGCAGCAACTCATGCGCTTTACAGGACTGCAGTCGCCTCTACTGCGCCGCGTCGAGATGATGCCGCATCCCAAAGCCGGCCTGGCACATATCTCGAAGACGTTTTCAGACCGCCTTTTGCCATCCAAGTCAGGTGTGTTGAACGTCAGTATCGACTTGTCAGTGGCGCAGGTCCCGTTCCAGGCCGTAGCTCGGGATCGTACCGCCAATCCCCGGGTCGGACAAATTCAACCTTTGACCGAAGACCGCAGCCTGGCTGCTTCGATCCGGCCCGTGATCGCGGCCATGCTGCACGGCGGCGAACCGACGATTGAGCGGATCGCGCGGGCTTTTGGCGGCAGCGTCCGCAGCTTGCAGCGACGTTTGAGCGACGAGGGTACGAGCTATTCCGAACAGCTCGATCTCGTTCGGCGTGAACTGGCCTTGGCCCACCTCAACGAAGGAGATGTGTCTCTGACCGATCTGTCGGAACGGCTGGGATACTCCGCGCAATCGGCCCTGACCCGCGCGGTTCGACGGCTGACGGGTTTGACGCCCTCACAATTGGCTGACGATCCTCGCTTTTAGGGGCATACCAAGTTTTTGGCGCGCAAGGTAAAATGCGTGCACTGCAACCGTTTCTATAATCTGAAGAATAGAAAAAAGTCGCGCGGACCGCCGCGTGGCACCTCAGATTTTAGGAATGCAAATGCGAACGACTCTTCTGACCGTCATCCTATCCCAGACCATCGCAACCGCCGCTTTGGCCGAGGATGGGTTTGCCAAGACGAACGGCCCGATGCCCGGGGACCTGGAGCGGATCATGGAGGAGTGGGATTGCGTTCAGGGCCTAGATACGCCGGGCTATTTCAAGTCGATGAACGGCGCCGAGGTGGCCGACAGCGCTCGAAGCCAGCTTTATCCTTGCGCCAGCTTTCTGGGCGATTGGGACGGGCCAAACGATGTTTATGCCTGGCGTGCTGCTGGCGAGTACCAGGGTGTTTTGTTCATGAACAACCGTCATCCGGGTGAACTCTACTTGACCGGGGGCAACAACCCGCCAGCACAAGGTGTCGTGCCGGTTGGGCCGTGGGTGGCCAAAGTCGACGCGACCACTGGCAAGGAAATCTGGCGGACCGTTCTGGAGAACGGCAACGTCTCCGGCGTTTGGGTCGGGGCCGCAAACCTCAACATCCTGCCCGATGGCAACATTCCCATCGCCTTCGGCAACCATCTGGTGAAACTTGACGGCGACACGGGGCGGATCATCCAGCATGTCGCCCTGCCCGCCGGCGCGCCGCCCGAAGGAAGCAACTTCAAGCACCTCACCATTGCGCCGGACGGGACTCTGATCGTCAAGAACCAGACCCGTGCCACGCCCTGCAACATCCAGGGCACGCTGGCGGCCTTTCAGTGCCCTGGAGGGGCCGACGCCTCGCCGGGATCGACGATCCACGCGATCAACCCCGACACGTTCGAGATCCATGACAGCGTCGATCTGCCGGAAAACGCCGTGACACCGCACTCAATCACGACTTTCGACGGCAAGATCATGATCTACGCCCCGGCGATCAAGACATTTTTCCGGGTAATCTGGGATCCGGAAACACTGCAGCTAACGCTGGATGAATCGTGGTCGACCGACAGCTACCTCGAGCCGGGACAGACATCCGGTGACGCCCCGGGCGTGCTTGGGGACTGGATGGTTGTGCAGGTGAACGGCTTGCCGACAAACAAGGCGGCCTCCGCCATGGTCGGGATAAGCCAGCATGACTCGACCAAGATCACGCGAGTTTATCCATTTGGGACGGAATTGCCGACGGGGATGAGCTGGGCGCCGCCCAAAGCGGCCGTGGACGCGGAAAACGACATGGTGTTCTCGACCGACCAGAACATGATGAAAATCGGCGGCATCAATTTCGACCGGGAAACGGGTGAAATGACCGTCGCCTGGACCATCGACGGCGCGACGACCGCGTTGCAGGCCCTGTACGGACCAAAGAACCGCCGCGTGCTCGGAACTGCACGCGCCGAGCCGAGTGTCACCCAACAGGCGCTGATGCAAACTTCGACCCCGCCCTACAAGCAGCAGGCAATCTGGCTTGATGCTAAGACCGGCCGGTTGCTGGCGGAATCAGATTTTCTCGAGCCGATGAATTTTAACACCCTGCTATCGCCCGGATTTGGCGGCCGGTTTTACTACATGTGGGACGAAGGGTTCATCGTCCTGCAACCGATGCCGCAACGATCGCAATGAAGTCCTACCCGAAATCCAGCTTTCAGACATCCAAAGGACCAACATGAAACCTTCAACCATCTTCGCCGCCGTCGGCGCCTCCCTTATCGCCGCAACGTCCGCCTTTGCCGACTCCAACAGCCCAATTCCGTCAAGCTCGGATGCTTTCACGATCTACAAGGAAATGGATCTCTGGACGGTTTATGCCGATGCCAGCACCAAGACGTGTCTTGCAGAGAGCGTGGATGACGTCGGCAACGTATTTCAGATGGGTCTGACCAAGGACCACCAATACGGATATATTGGCGTGTTCACGCAAGCCGACGTCAAGATCCCCGCATCGCAAGAAGTCGCTGTGATCGTCGACGGCAATGCGTTTGTCGGCAAGTCCTACGGCATCAAGAGCAAGAAGTTGCGCGGCGATTATACAGGCGGATACGCTCTGACCCAGAGCCCCGAATTTGTGGATGCCATTGCCAACGGCCAGGTTCTGATCGCATTCCCCGAAATGGAAGGACTGTTTGTCGTCGACCTGACGGGCACCAAGGACGCGATTGAAGCGACGCGTGCTTGCAACAAGGAGCTGGCGAGCTCGTAAGCGCTCGTCGACTGTCATTGATTGCCCTCATATCTAGGAATTTTTTGTTGCCGCACACTCACACCGGATTGATGGGAACGCTGGTCGCAACTGCCCTTTCGATTTCTTCAACGATGGCAGTCGCGGACCAGCACGAAGACCTCACACTTCTGTTCGTTCAGACATCTGCCAGCATGAAGTCCGACGCTCAGCACCTGCGGATGATCGATGTCGGTGAACAGACCGTCTATTTCTCCGATCGCCCGAACAGGGTTGCCGGGCACATCCACCTGGACAAGTTTGTCACCGGGTGGAGCAAGGGCGAAGACAGTTTCGCCGAAAATCCGCCCAATGCGGTTTTGTCCGAATACGGGGACAAGAGCGAAGAAAACAATCTCGTCGTGATCGAGCTGTCCGCGCCGGTTCTGGATGGGGACGACCTAGTCTACAGCTACAAGACCGTGGATGGTACGATGCCCAAAAGCGGCGGTGCCTCTTCACTGTTTATCGACACGTTTGGGCCCGGCGGCGGTGTCGGTGCGGTGTATCACGGCGTGGGCGTCGGCAGACGCGGACCTGGTGCTACGGGCTGGGCCGGGGTGGCAGTACGCAATTGTGGCGACGGCGATTGCTGAACTGCGATGCGAACCGAGGAGAAAATGACTATGACCACCCGCACATTTCTTGGCGGCACTCTGGCCGCCGTGGCACTGGCTTGCACCGCGCAGGCCGATGACCAGCACCAGATCGAAAGCGTCACACTTTCCGATATTCGCGGAATGGTGTTTTGCGAGTTCCTGTTGATTTCCGACACCGAGGTCACGATCTACAACACATCGGCCAACGGCGAATGCGACCTGGATGCGTTTGGGAAGCTCGATCCGACTGAAATAGCCAGGGAACACGGGGTCAAGGCAGCGCAGCTGAACGGACCGAAATACTGGATCATGGACGAACAGACCCTAGGCTTGGGCGAAACCAAGAAGTTCGGCGAGATCGAGGCCCGGTTTGCCGCTTCGTTGCCAGTGGCCTCGCTTGGTTCGGGCGAAGGTGCCGACCCTTACGCGCCTTACGTGACCATGAAAGAGCAAAAGATGGTCTACCACGCGGGCAAGGCGGTCTATGAACTAGTTGATGCCGACGGCAACGCCTATGTGCTGAACGCCTATGGAGCGCAAGTGAAGGACGCTGACCCACAAAACCTTGCCGACCAATTGCAGCCCGCTGACGGTTGGAGCTTCCGCAGCAGGGTTCTCGACTCCGAGATGGTGATCGTTCAGAAGGGCGACCAGCCCAACAAAATGGTCGGCGATGACCTGCACCAGTACTACTCTCTGGAGGCCGCAGATTGAAGATGGCAGTGGGCCTGACAACATCCCCATTTCAGGTATCTGCCAGGTTATTCAGCCGTCGGATGAAAGTTCGGCACAGATTGCCTGGCCGCCACATGGCGGCGGTCGCCAGTGTGCTTTGCCTTGCGCTGAACGGGACCGGGGCCCTGGCTCAATCCCAGTCGGGATATGGCCCCACTCCGTCACTGGAAGGCGGCGACAGTGTCACCGAGGACATTCATCAGGACGACATCAGCGCCGGCGCCGCCGTTCGAATACCAGGCAAACCTCTGAAACCCTGGTTCGATGCGAAACGGCGCTGGAACGACAAGTATGGCCTGAAGCTCAATTTCAGCCTGCAGACCCTGCATCAGCGTTCCGACAATTCAACAGGAGAGACGAAGGCGGCAGCCGGCCGGGCCGAGATCAATGGGTCTTGGACACTGATCGGGCGTGGAACCAAGAACACGGGCCGCCTGACCTTCAGGATCGAGAACCGTTCAACGCTGGGTACTGCAATTCCGCCATCGAAACTGGGCAACCAGTTCGGCAGTGGTACGTTGGTCGGAACCGGATTCAGCGATTATTCGGAAGCCAACCTGTCTGAACTAGCCTGGCGGCAGTCACTAATGAACGGGCGGCTGAAGTTCGTCATTGGCAAGATCAGCGCCGTGGGCTGGTACGGTGCGCACGCCCTGTCCTCTCCGAAACGCGGGTTTCAGAACACAGCCGTTCAGGCCAGCAACACGCGTGCATTTCCCGGCCGGGGCTTCGGGTTTGGGCTTGGCTACGAGTTGACGCCCCGATTGGTGGCCGTTGCAGGCATCCACGACGCCAATGCCAAGACCACAGGCAATCCGTTCGACACGATCAAACAGAGCGAGTTCCTCAAATCAGCAGAGGTGCGGTACTACCTCACGACACCAGAACGTGCCCGCTGGGACCAAGTGCGCCTGCAGCTTTGGCATCAAGATGAACGGGTCGAGGCATCTGTGCCAGAGAGCTATGGCGCCAACTTCGTAGCCAGCAAGCTCATGTTCGGCGACAGAATGATGCCTTTCCTGTTTGCCGGCGTGTCGAAGGGCGGCGCGGCGCTGTTCAAGAAGGACGTTGCCATCGGGACCAGTTTTGCCTTCGACACAACCGCCAGCAAGGCGCGTGACGTTCTGGGGATCGGGCTGGCCTGGGGTAAGCCGTCCAACAGCAGCTTCCAGGAACAGGTGACCGGAGAACTGTACTATCGGTTTCAACTGCTGGACAACATCGCCATCACGCCATCGATCCAGATGATCAAGAACCCGATCGCGAACCCCAATGAAACAACGGTCACGGTGGTCGGTCTTCGGTTGAGAGCGACATTTTGAGACCGGCACCGTATACAGCGAACATACCGCCACAGAAGCTCGAAAGGGAGCCTTGCAGGTGCGTCCAATTGCTTCACGAATGGATTGTTAAGCTGCCCTCCGAAAATCGAACACTGAAATGAGCTACCATTTGCAGCCTGCTGATCTTCCCGCCGTCGAACAGCAGCTTGGCGCCGCCCTTGAGCTTGCGTGTGTCCGACATGCGGGAGACCTCGATGCCGAGGCCGGAACACTCGGGGCAGTCGGGGTTGGGATCGTCGGTGAGGCGGTAGCCATAGCCGCCAGCGTCGTCGGGGATGCGGGGATCTTCGATGGTCCCGGCCATTTCGGCCTCTCGCAGATCGTCGTCGCTGAACAGGTCGAACACCTTGCGGGCTTTCGTCTCGCGGAACTCGCGCTCGGTTTTCCACTGGTATTCGTGCCCCTGGCCCCAGCAGAAGCGGCAGGGGGCGTGGATGTGCTGTGTCAGCTCGTTGGGGTCTGCGGTGGCAATGTCGGCCCACATCCGGGCGATGCCCTCGGCGTCGAGCATGAGCTTCTGCTCGATCATCGCCCGGCCTTCCTTGATGGCGTTGCGAACTCCAACATTGTCCAACAGCCTCGGACCTTGGGTCTTGCCGTGCCGATAGCCTGCCTTCTCGGCGCTCTGGGTGGCGTTGGGGGTGTCGAGGTAGGCGAGGACGAACAGCCGTTGCCGGTCGCTCAAGCCGTGCTTGTCGAGCCAGTCCGTGTTCGCCGTGGCGGGGTTGTCGGGGTTGCTGCTCATGGTGCCTGTCGGAAGCGTCTTGCGCCGTCTCTTGCCCAACACCCTAACTGATACATGGTGCAGGAAGCAACAATCATAATTTTTGACCTCGCCTCGCGCGCGCGTGCGCGCGCTCCACCACCACCTCTATATGACTCTGGTTATGGTTGGTTAATCCGTGGATGTAGTTAAGTCGTTGATTTTATTACACCCGGCCTCGATTATCGCCAAATTACCGTGAAATTACCGCTGAGTTATCGCGTCGATAATTGAGCGATAATTGCGAGATAGCGATTTTGTGCGGAAATCCGCACAGGTTGTTTCGGTTAAAAAATTCTTGCCTGAAATCCTCAATTGCCCTGTTGCAAGCCGCAACTTTTAGCAATAGGTTGGGGGTAAGCAAGACGGAGATAACCATGAAAGACCTGCTCCAAATCATCCGCCGCGAAGGCACCGCGCTCCTGGGCGATGCGGTCGGCGTGGCGGAGACAGGGGACAGCCAGCGGGCTTAGCGATGCGTGAAGGTGACGCAGACGATTAGCGCCGGAAGAGGATTGTGGCGGCGAATTTGCATCAGGTTTATGGCGCACAACTTGAGTCTAGCAAGCGACCGGCGAATACTGCTAATTCAGATGTCAGTGGAACATGTAGCCGCTTCTTGGCTTGCGAAAATGGTGGCTGTTTGTGAGAGTGCGCATCAAAGAGATCCGAAAAAGGAAGGGCATGAGCCAGGAAGAACTGGCCGGCCTGATAGATCTGTCACGTCCCTATCTTGCACAGATAGAAAGCGGCGCGCGAAACCTCACGGCAAAGAAGCAAGAGATGATCGCGGCTGCCTTAGAGGTCGATCCGGTTGAACTGGTCGATTTCAGCGCTCCGGATCAAGACGACGAGAAGATGCTGCTCATGGCGTTTCGCTCCTTGAATCCAGAACAACGTAAAGCTTGGCTCGGGTGGGCGCAGGTAGCTCTGGGTTCTGACAGCCAAGATCAGGACGCGTGAGCCCGGCACAGCAGTATGACGGCCCATCATGACGGCCCATCCGGTCACATGCGAAGCTCGGAAATCTCAAAGACTAGAGCCGTGCGGCCTAGCAAAACAATCCATTCGAAGCAGGAGCGGCCAGCACTCAAAGCAAAGGCAGGCCAATCTAAGCTTTGTTGCTGGCATCCGAATTGCCTGGGCAGTTTTGAGCAACCGAAATATTTCGACCAAAATACGCAACGCGATGACCAAATAAAATGTCAATAGACGGTACCCGCTCCTTCCCCCGCATGCAGGGGAAGGCCCTTCTTGATCCGTATCCACGCGATGCCTTTTCTCGGTGGCCAGCCGCTTCCCCGCAGGCTATTCTCCTGCCCCACCCAGAGCGAATTGCCCTGGGAGGTCCCCGATCAACCTTCACTGTACGTCACAAGTCCAGTTGCCGGTGGGTTCCGTAGTCGCGCTTCTGTGCTGGTCCAGAAGGAGTCGATTCCAGCACGGGGTGGGTCAAGGTCCCCGGATCATAGCCGTAACTTTGGGGCCGGTGTGACGACAAACCGTGGCGGCCATTTTTCAAGGACACGTGAAAGGCTAACAGCCGGACGAAACCTGACACGCCTGAAAGCTCAAACCAAAGATTGAACCCTCGGCGCGGAGGTTATGCAGACCAAGAAGGTAATTACAACATGTTGCATTTTGCAACTTGTCGGGCAGGAGCGCTCTGTCAGTTTTTGGATCGATTGTGCACCAAGGTATAGGGCGGGCAGCTTCGCACGCACCGCAACGTGCGCCAGAAAGAGACAGCATCGACCACTGATCCGCGTCGCGGTCAATTCACGTCTTGGCCGCCCACCCGGTCTTGGACCGCAGGCCATACTTGGCGACAAGATCGGGGTTGCGCGGCTCCGCCACCGGCATGAAAGGCTTGGACGGGTCTTGGCCCTCGATGGTCCTGTCGTGCATGAGATCCATCAGGCGCTTGTTGGCGTCGTGGTCTTTCGTCAGGATCTCCCGCCACTCCTGGGCCAGCTTGTCGGTCTTGGCGTGATGCTCATTGTGCAGAGTGTCCATCTGCTCTTTCAGGCGCAGATACTTCTTCACGCTGGGCATCTTGCCGCCAAGCTCGTTCATCAGCGCGCGGCCGGGCGTCAGGGCGAGGATATTCACCCCGCTCTTGCCGGCCATAACCTGCGTCAGCACGTCGCTCATGAGCTGCTTTGCGCTCTCGGCGGTCACGCTGGATGCGGCCTCAAGGCCGGGGTTCTGGCGCTTCGGAGCGCGCATTTCCGGGTCGCCGCCGGGGGTCTGGCCGCCCTTGAAAACGGATCGCGGAGTGCGTATCTTGCTGCTTGCGCGGAGGCGTTGAAGGGTGCCGCTTAGCGGAGCGTTAAGGGAATTGGCCCCGGTATGTTCATATCCCGAGCCTGCGCGCTCTCCACTGAGATACATGATCTGGCCGCGTTCTTGCGCGGTCAGAACCATGTCGTCAAACTTCTCCTTGCCATAGAACGTTACAACGACTGATGCCGCCGCATCCTTGTCGGTCTTGCCGGAACGCTTGATGGCAACGACAACGACCTCACCGTCTTTGGTCAGGTGATCCGTGACCAACAGTAGGTCTCCGGTGCGATCCCCGCCGTGCTGATTGATCGCCATGAACGGGTTTGCGATCATGTCGGGCAGGTTTGCAATCGTGTCAGTCGACAGGTTGGCGCGTTCGCGCATGACCTTCCGCAGTTTGCTGGCCTGCATCACCAGATCGCGCCCCTTGCCGCCAAATGCGCGGAAGATTTCGGGAACCGCGCCCAGGCTCAAGCTCTGGTGGGGCTCGATCTTCCCGTCGAGCAACGCGCGCAACTCGTCCTGCCAGCCCTGCTTGGCCTTTCTCCTGGCCTTGAAGCCACCGCCTGGCCCGCTGGGGTTCGGGTCGCCCCGGCCGCCAACGCCGCCATCCGCGATCTGCTGCATGGTGCGGGCCGCCGACTGGAAGCCGCGGCCCCGGAAGGCGTTGGCAAGGGCTTCGAAGAACGCCCGGATCTTGCCAAGCGCACCCTCGACGGCGCCGCCCGGCCCGTTGCCCTCGCGCTAGCGGCGATACATTTCCGCCACCGCTTCCTCCATCAGCGCGCCGTTGGAACACTCGGGATACTGCTCGCGCAGGGCGTCGAACGCGGCCTTGTCCTTGCACGCCTCGCGCACCTGCACTTGCCATTCCGCCTTGGTGAACAGGCCATATTCCCGGCCCCAATAGGCGCTGACCCGCGGGGGCGTGAACAAACTCGTGCCGCAGGGTGCCCGTCGTGCCCTCCGATGCGTCGGCGCAAACCTCGACGGCGCCGCGCCCCTGGCGATAGACACTCTCGGCGCCCTCGGATGCCCGCTCGATCTTGCGCACGACCTTGGCCGTCACCTTCCCGGCCCGCCCGGCATCGGTCAGCATGGTCTGGGGATCTTCGGCCAGCGCGGCATACTACGCGTCGTTGAACTTCTGGCTCGTCTGATTGCCAGTTTCACCCTGCAACACTATTTTGATGTCGGCGGGGTTGTCTTCCAAACTGTAGGCGCCATTGGTGCTGATCGAAGTTCTACGGAACTTGGCCCCGTCGCTTACTTCCTTCGACAGATCACAGTGGACGGTGCCGTTTTGGTCTTCTTGACCTTGGCAATGGTCCTTGCGCTTGCCGGAGGTCCCGCGCCTCTACAGCCTGTCACGGTCGAAAGTCTACTGGATGGGGCAGGCCGGTCGGCTGGCAATCCACAAGTTCGAGGGCGAGCCCGCCTAGCAGGGTATAGCCGGCAATGTGTGGGGCAGAGTGTGGGGCGCAGTAATGCGTCCCATTTTTTTAATTGCTATATCAGTCGCTTATGTGGCTTGTATGGTGCGGGCGGTGGGACTCGAACCCACACGGGACCAGGCCCTTCGGATTTTAAGTCCGATATGTCTACCATTCCATCACGCCCGCTTCCTGACCGACCTACCGCGCGGGGCGGCAAAGCTCAACGGCCTATCGCGCCGGCGTCACAGCTCGCGGCCCACGGGGGCCAGGGGGCCGCCCGGCGCCGCGAGGCCGCGTTCGGGGATCCAGGGGTTCAGCGCCAGCGCGCGGGCCAGGGTCTCGCGCGCCTCGTCGGTACGCCCCAATGCCATGAGGGTGAGCGCAAGGCCGCTGATCGCCGCCACGTGGCGCGGTGACAGGTCGAGCGTGCGCTCCAGATCCACCACAGCAGCAGCATAGTCCTGGCGCAGGAAATTCACGAAGGCGCGCTGGTTGTAGCCCTCGGCATAATCGGGGCAGTATGCGATCAGCCGGTTGAAATCGGCCAGCGCCCCGGCCAGATCCCATCCCGACCGCCGCGCCATGCCCCGGTCCAGGATCGCCTGCGCCGGTTCGTCCGGGGCATCGGCCCACAGCTCCCACATCTTGTTCGACAGCGCCTGCCCGCGCGCCTCGGTCTCGGCGGCGCGGGCCTCTTCGATCAGGGCATCAAGCGCCTCGGAATGATCCGGCGCCGGTGGGCAGGTCTGGGCCACAGCCGCAGACGCGCCGAGCAGCAGAGCCAGAATTGCTGATATTGCGGGTCGCATGGCCCGATGCTGACGCCCTGACGAGCCGCGTCAACTCACAACTTCGAGCGGACCCAGGAGCCCGGCCTCCTTGACCGCCTCCATCGCCACGAAAGTCGAGGTGCTGGCGACATGCGGCAGGGTCGAGATCTGTTCGGCCAGGACGGTGCGGTATTCGGCCATCGACCGGGTGCGAATCTTGAGCAGATAGTCGAAATTGGACGCGATCATGTGGGCCTGCTCGATCTCGCCACAGCGACGCACGGCGGCGTTGAACTCGGCCAGCGCCCTTTCGCGGGTATCGGCCAGCCGCACCTCGACAAAGACGACGTGATCGAGGCCCAGCCGGATCGGATCGACCAGCGCACGGTAGCCCGAGATCACGCCATCCGCCTCGAGCCGCCGCAGACGCGCCTGGGTGGGCGATTTAGACAGGCCGATGCGGCGGGCCAGATCGGCAATCGAGATCCGGCCCTCCTCGCTCAGGATGCTCAGTATCTTCCGGTCGAACCGGTCGAGATCCGGAAAGTCCATTCGACCAAAAATCCTCCAAACTTTACTGCAATCGTCTTAGTGTTAGCTTATGATCGGTCGATTGTCCCGCTCATTCAAGTGTATATTGCGCGAAACGCCCGGAGGATTGAAATGACACATGCCCTGCGCAATCAGATCGACGCCCACACCTATGAGGATCAGGACACGCTACTGCCGCGCCTGGCCGACCAGGCGGCGCTGAGCGCCGAGGACCGCAGCGCGATCTGCGCCGACGGGGCGCAGCTGGTCCGCGATATCCGCGCCAGCACGTCACCGGGCCTGATGGAAGTGTTCCTGGCCGAATACGGGTTGTCCACCGACGAGGGCATCGCGCTGATGTGCCTGGCCGAGGCGCTGCTCCGGGTGCCCGACGACGACACGATCGACGCGCTGATCGAGGACAAGATCGCGCCGTCGGACTGGGGCAAGCATCTGGGCCATTCCTCGTCCTCGCTGGTGAATGCCTCGACCTGGGCGCTGATGCTGACCGGCAAGGTGCTGGACGAGCGTCGCCCCTCGCCCGTCAGCGCCCTGCGCGGCGCCATCAAGCGGCTGGGCGAGCCGGTGATCCGCACCGCCGTGGGCCGGGCGATGCGCGAGATGGGTCGCCAGTTCGTGCTGGGCGAAAGCATCGAATCGGCGATGAAGCGCGCCGCGGGCATGGAGGCCAAGGGCTATACCTACTCCTACGACATGCTGGGCGAGGCCGCCCGCACCGAGGCCGATGCCGGGCGCTATCACCTGAGCTATTCCCGCGCGATCACCGCAATCGCGTCGGCCTGCAAATCGACCGACATCCGCGCCAATCCCGGTATCTCGGTCAAGCTCTCGGCGCTGCACCCGCGCTATGAGGTGGCGCAGGAGGAGCGGGTGATGGCCGACCTGATGCCGCGCCTGCGCTCGCTGGCGCTGCTGGCCAAGGCCGCCGGCATGGGCCTGAACGTCGACGCCGAAGAGGCCGACCGCCTGGCGCTGTCGCTGCAGGTGATCGACGCGGTCCTGGCCGAACCCGCGCTCAAGGGCTGGGACGGGTTCGGCGTCGTGGTGCAGGCCTATGGCCCACGTGCCGGGGTGGTGATCGACACGCTCTATGACATGGCGCAGCGCCATGACCGCCGGCTCATGGTCCGCCTGGTAAAAGGCGCCTATTGGGACACCGAGATCAAGCGCGCCCAGGTCGAGGGCGTGGACGGGTTTCCGGTCTTCACGCAGAAGGCCGCAACCGACGTGTCCTATATCGCCAATGCCCGCAAGCTGCTGGGGATGAACGACCGGATCTATCCGCAATTCGCCACCCACAACGCCCACACCGTCGCCGCCATCCTGCACATGGCCGAGGACGCGCACAGCTATGAGTTCCAGCGGCTGCACGGGATGGGTGAGACGCTGCACAACCTGGTGATGGAGAAGAACCAGACCCGCTGCCGGATCTATGCCCCGGTGGGGGCGCATCGCGACCTGCTGGCCTATCTCGTGCGGCGTCTTCTGGAAAACGGCGCCAACAGCTCCTTCGTGAACCAGATCGTCGACGAGAAAGTGCCGCCCGAGGAGGTGGCCGCCGATCCCTTCCTGCAGATCGCCGAACCGGGCCCGGCGCTGCGCAAGGGGCCCGAACTGTTCCAGCCCGAGCGGCCGAATTCCAAGGGGTTCGACCTGGCCCACACGCCGACGCTCGACGCGATCGAGGCCGCGCGCGGACCCTTCGCCCGGCACAGCTGGCAAGCCGGTCCGCTGCTGGCCGGCACCGCCGCGCCCCAGGACGAGGAACCGGTCGCCAACCCGGCCCGGCCCACTGACAGCCCCGGAACTGTGGCGATCGCAAGTGCCGCCGACGCCGAGACCGCGCTGGGTGCGGCGACGCCCTGGAAAGCGCCGGCGGCGGAGAGGGCAGCCGCGCTGAACCGGGCCGCGGATCTTTACGAGGCGCATTACGGCGAGCTTTTCGCCATCATCGCCCGCGAAGCCGGCAAGAGCCTGCCCGACTGCGTGGCCGAACTGCGCGAGGCGGTGGATTTCCTGCGCTACTACGCGGCCAACATCCCCGATGCGCGACCGGCGGGCGTCTTCATCTGCATCAGCCCGTGGAACTTCCCCCTGGCGATCTTCACCGGCCAGATCTCGGCGGCGCTGGCCACCGGCAACGCGGTGCTGGCCAAGCCCGCGCCGCAGACGCCGCTCATCGCCCATCGCGCAGTCGAACTGCTGCACGAGGCGGGTGTGCCGCGAGATGCGCTGCAATTGCTGCCGGGCGGGCCGGAGGTCGGCGCGATGCTGACCTCGGATCCGCGGGTGTGCGGCGTGGCGTTTACCGGCTCGACCGCGACCGCGCTGAAGATCCGGGCGTCCATGGCCGACAACCTGGCCCCCGGCACGCCGCTCATCGCCGAGACCGGCGGGCTGAACGCGATGATCGTGGATTCCACGGCCCTGCCGGAACAGGCGGTCGAGGCCATCGTCGAAAGCGCGTTCCAGTCGGCGGGCCAGCGCTGTTCGGCCCTGCGCTGCCTCTATGTGCAGGACGACATTGCCGACGACCTTCTGACCATGCTCAAGGGCGCGATGGACGCGCTGCAGATCGGCGACCCCTGGCACCTGTCGACCGATTGCGGGCCGGTCATCGACGCCGAGGCCAGGCGCGGCATCGCGGACCATGTCGCCCGCGCCCGGGCCGAGGGCCGGCTGCTCAAGGAGCTGCCGACAACGACCGACGGAACCTTCGCGGCCCCCGCGCTGATCCAGATCGACGGCATCGCGGCGCTCGAACGCGAGGTCTTCGGCCCGATCCTGCACGTGGTCCGGTTCAAATCCGCCGATCTCGACCGGGTGATCGGAGACATCAACGCCACCGGCTACGGCCTGACCTTCGGGTTGCAGACCCGGATCGACGACCGGGTGCAGCACGTCACTGACGCGGTCCATGCCGGCAACATCTATGTCAACCGCAACCAGATCGGCGCCATCGTCGGCAGCCAGCCCTTTGGCGGCGAGGGGCTGTCCGGCACCGGACCCAAGGCCGGCGGGCCGAACTACATGGCGCGGTTCTGCGCCCCGGACCGGCAGACCGCCGGCGGCGAATGGCACGGCGCGATGACCGACATCCCCGCGCCCTCGGGTACCCCTGCCCTGCCCGCGACCCGGAGCCTGCCCGGCCCGACCGGCGAATCCAACCGGCTGAGCGAGTTCCCCCGCCTGCCGCTGCTGTGTCTCGGCCCTGGCGAGGACACGGCACAGGAACAGGCCGACGCGGTGCGCGCCCTGGGCGGCACCGCGATCCGGGCGACCGGCATGATCGACCTGCCCGGGCTCGAGGGGCTGGAGGGCATCTCGGGCGTGCTGTGGTGGGGCGACGAGGTGACCGGCCGGCAGATCGAACAGGCGCTGGCGCGGCGCGACGGGCCGATCCTGCCGCTGGTTCCGGGCAAGCCCGACCGGGCGCGGGTCCTGGGCGAGCGGCATGTCTGTGTCGACACCACCGCTGCGGGCGGAAACGCGGCTCTGCTCGGCGGCGCCGCCTGACCCGATCGCATCTTGACGCAGGGCGGGTTTGCGCCCAGCGTCAGCCGGATGTTTCCGATCCGCGACCACAATCCCTCGGGCCGCACGCCCTATGTCGTCTACCTTCTGATCGCGGCCAATGTCGGGATCTTCCTCAGCTATGCGGGCCTGCTCGACACCCCCCGCGCGATCAACGGCTTCTTCCTGACCTGGGCCGTCATCCCCGCAAGGATCACCGATGGCCAGGGGTTCGAGACGCTGGTCAGTTCGATGTTCCTGCATGGCGGGTTCATGCACCTGGCCGGCAACATGCTGTTCCTGTGGATCTTCGGCGACAATCTCGAGGACGAGATGGGGCATCTGCCCTTCCTGCTGTTCTACCTTGCCAGCGGCATCGGTGCGGGGCTGCTGCACGTGATCTCGGCGCCCTATTCGGCGGTGCCCACGGTGGGCGCGTCCGGCGCGATTGCCGGGGTCATGGGCGGCTACCTGCTGCTCTTTCCCAAGGCGCGGGTGGATATCCTGCTGATCCTGGTGGTGTATTTCCGGATCCTCACCATCCCGGCCTTCATCATGCTGGGACTGTGGCTGGGCATGCAGTTCCTGGGGGGCTTCGGCTCGGATCCCAACCAGGGCGGCGTCGCCTACTGGGCACATGCCGGCGGCTTCGTCGTGGGGCTGGTGCTGTGCCTGCCGCTCTGGCTGCGGCGCGGCGCGGTCCGCTTCTGGGCCCGCAATCACGGCCAGCCGCCGCATCCCGAATACGTTCCGTCCCGCATCCCGAAGGTTCCGCGCCGCTGACCGAAACACGTCCGGCCACCTGCCGCTGCGGCAACAACCCGGGCTACGTCACGGGCGCAAACCAACCGGGCGACCAATAGGCCGCCGCAGCACTTTCATTGTTCCCGAAATACTCCCGCCGGAGGCGCCGGGGCGTCAGCCCCGGATCACCTTGGCAAAGCTGTCGAAGATCGGCTCGTTGGCACAGATGACCTCGCCGCTCTCCAGGATCGTTCCGCGCGGCTCCAGCGCCTCGATCAGGCCGCCGGCCTCGCGCACAAGGATGATGCCCGCCGCCATGTCCCAGGCGTTCAGGCGTCGCTCCCAGAACCCCTCGTAGCGGCCCGACGCCACATAGGCCATGTCGAGCGCCGCCGCGCCCCAGCGCCGCACGCCCGCGCAGACCGGCATCAGCCGCGCCAGGTCCTGCAGGGTCGCGGGCAGGTCCGACCGGCCGCCGAAGGGCAGGCCGGTGGCAAAGATCGACTCGATCATCCGGTGCCGGCCCGACACCCGGATGCGGGTGTCGTTCATCCAGGCCCCGGCGCCCTTCTCGGCAAAGAACAGCTCGTCCTTGGCGGCGTCATAGATCACGCCCGAGACGATCTGGCCCTTGTGCTCCAGCGCGATCGAGACCGCCCAGTGCGGCAGCCCGTGCAGGAAGTTCGTTGTGCCGTCCAGCGGATCGACGATCCAGCGCCGGGTCGGATCCTCGCCGGGGGTCTCGCCGCTTTCCTCGGCCAGCCAGCCATAGGTCGGGCGCGCGCCCATCAGCTCCTCGCGCAGGATCTTCTCGGCGGCGATGTCGGCCTTGGAGACGAAATCACCGGCGCTCTTCATCGAGGCCTGCAGGTTCTCGACCTCGCGGAAATCCTTGACCAGGGAACGGCCCGCCTTGCGGGCGGCCTTGATCATGATGTTGAGGTTTGCGCTGCCAATCATCTGCCTGGGTGCTCCTGTCCGGTCGAACCGGGCGTATACTTGTGGCCGCGCGGCTTGCCAAGGGGGCGGATTGCATGGCCGGCTTGCGGCCCACGCCTCATCGCGTCTGCAGCCGCCGCGCCTCGGTCCGGGCCAGCTCGACCAGTTCCCGCACAAAGGGCTTGTCCAGGTCGTCGCTGCGCACCGCCGCATAGAGACGGCGGGTGATGCCGGCCTCGGTCAGCGGGCGGGTGACGTAGTCCGAGCTGTATTTCACCTCGCGCACCACCCAGTCCGGCAGGACCGACACGCCGCGGTTCGAGGCGACCAGCAGCAGGATCACCGCGGTCAGCTCGACCTGCCGGATCGCCGCCGGTTCCACCTTGGCGGGGATCAGCAGCTGGCTGAACACGTCCAGCCGCCCGCGCTCGACCGGATAGGTGATGAGCGTCTCGCCACGGAAATCCTCGGCGGCGATCCAGGGCTTCGCGGCCAGCGGATGGGAGGCTGCGGCCACGAAAACGGGGTTGTAGTCGAACAACTCGACAAATTCGACGCCCGGCAGCTTCTCGGGGTCCGATGAAACGACTAGATCGACCTCCTCCTTTTGCAACGCGGGCAGCGCGTCGAAGGCTAGGCCCGGCCGGATGTCGACATCCACATCCGGCCAGCTCTTGCGGAAGGCCTCGAGCACCGGGAACAGCCATTCGAAACAGGCGTGGCATTCGATGGCGATGTGCATCCGGCCCGACTCGCCGTCCCGGAGCGAGGTGAACTCGGCCTGCATCGCCTCGACCTGCGGCAGGATCTGCTCGGCCAGACGCAGAAGCCGCTTGCCCGCCGCCGACAGCTTCATCGGCTTCGAGCGGCGCACGAACAGCTCGACCCCGGCCTGGTCCTCCAGGCCCTTGATCTGATGGCTCAGCGCCGACTGGGTGATGTTCAGCTGATCCGCCGCACGGGCCAGCCCGCCGCAGTCGTGGATCGCCTTGATCGTGCGGAGATGACGGAATTCGATGTGCATCCCGGTGCGCGCCTCATGTTGTTGTTGAGTATTATGAAGTTGTCTCACAATGCTGCACCTGCGACAAGAGTGGCAATCCAACAATCAGAGGCCGTCATGACCGCTCCGCAGATTTCCTTCGAGTTCTTTCCGCCGCAAAACCTCGAAGCGTCTTTCCGGCTCTGGGACACGGTGCAGACGCTTGCGCCGCTGGATCCGCGTTTCGTGTCCGTCACCTACGGCGCGGGGGGCACCACCCGCGACCTGACCCGCGAGGCGGTGCAGACGCTGCACAAGTCGTCGGGCCTGAGCGTCGCGGCGCACCTGACCTGCGTGAAGGCGACCCGCGAGGAGACGCTGGCCATCGCCGAGGGCTTCGCCGATGCCGGCGTGACCGACATCGTGGCCCTGCGCGGCGACCCGCCCAGGGGCGAGGGCGCCTTCCGCCCGCATCCCGGCGGGTTCGCCAATTCCGTCGAACTGATCGAGGCACTGGCCGAGACCGGGCGGTTCACCATCCGGGTCGGCGCCTATCCCGACAGGCACCCCGAGGCTGCCGACAGCCAGGCGGATGTGGATTGGCTCAAGGCCAAGATGGATGCAGGCGCCGACGAGGCGATCACGCAGTTCTTCTTCGAGGCCGAGACGTTCTTCCGTTTCCGCGATGCCTGCGAAAAGGCCGGGATCGACAAGCCGATCACGCCGGGCATCCTGCCGATCGAGAACTGGAAGGGCGCCCGCAAGTTCGCCCGCAGCTGCGGCGCGCATATCCCCGAATGGGTCGACAATGCGTTCGACAAGGCGGTGCGCGACGGGCGCGAAGACCTGCTCGCCACGGCGATCTGCACCGAGCTGTGCTCGGACCTGATCGAAGGCGGCGTGGACCGGTTGCATTTCTACACCCTCAACCGCCCGGAACTGACCCGCGACGTGTGTCACGCGCTGGGCGTGGTTCCCAAGGTGGCGTTGCAGAACGTGGCCTGAGACGGCGCTGCGGGCGCGCGGCCTCAGCGGGCGGCGTGGCCTGACATGCTTGCCGTGTGCCTGTCGGCGTCCTGCGGCGTTGGCGGGGCCGGCAGGACCTGTGCCGGATCGACGCTCTCGTGCAGGCGTTCGGACGGATCCTGCAGCGGGACGCGGCGCTTGCGCATCAGAAAGATCTTGCCCCAGCCGCGCCATGTCCCGGTCGAGGGCGCGGCGGGATCCGCCGGGAATCGCGCCTGCCACCCCTCGGGCAGCGGCAGGCCCAGCGCCTCGGCCTGTTCCAGCATCCAGATCAGCGAGACATTGGCCAAGGGGCGCGCTTCTTCGAACCCGCCCAGCTGGCCGCCGACATCGCCATGTGTGCCACGGAACCAGACCTGTTCGATATGCGCCTCGACGCCCGGCCGGCTCTCCCACAGTACCGGAGCGAATACGTTGCGCGTCTCGTTCAACGCCAGCGCGTGCAGCCCGTGCCGCACGCTGGGTCCCAACTGGTGCGAATGGAACGCGTGCTTTTCCTCGGCCCAGCGCCACAGCAGCGGCAGGCGCATGCCCAGAGCCTTGACCGTGTCCCAGACCCCGATCATCTCGATCGGCACCTCGTCATGGCAAAAGTGGCGCCGGAACGCCGCCAGATGCGTGCCGCCGGCATTGCATTCATAGTGGCGATAGGCCTGGCGGATGTTGCGCACGGTGGCATGTTCCGATTTCAGCAGACCCACCATGTCGATCACGCCGGCCAGGCTGCGCACGCCATAGGCGCCGCGGGAATAGCCCATGAGGAAGATCTTGTCGCCGGGCTTGTAGCGTGAGGCGAGATAGCCGTAGGCGCGCCGGATCTGACGGTTGATGCCGCGCCCCACCATCACGTCGGCAGTGCGCCGCCAGCTTTGCCACTGAACGCCGGCCTCGTAGAAGACCGAGACCCGCGCGCCCATCTCGCACATCATGCGATAGGTCTGCCCGGCATGGGTCTCGCGCCCGGTGTCCAGCGTCGACATGGTGCCGTCCAGGATGATGACATGCACCAGCGGATCCCGGTGCCGTGTCTCGGCCGAGTGTTCCGAGCGCAGTGGCTTGCCCAGCCACCCCAGAATTCGCCGTGTGAAACCTGACAATCCCATGTTGCACCAAAACCCGATCACGTCTTGCAGCGAACGATCTTCTTCAATGATGAGCGCTCTTCCCGTGCGGAGCAAGGGGACGGGCGAGAACGATCGCGTGACCCGCGCCACGCGCGCGGGATCCGGTCCCAGTCTAGGCTGTGGATCGGGCGCAAATGCGGCGTTCGTCTGTCGGCCCCTTGGCAGCGTGACCGGAGAGGCGCAATTTCGTGGAAATGGAGACGCACGCGGCCTAACATGCGGGGATGGAAGACTGGGGGTCGGCCGGAAAATTTGTCTTCACCGCACCGCTGAGCCAGGGCGGCGAGGCTAGCCATGACGTTCGTGTCGACGGCCGGGGCCCGCCGATCCTGATCCTGCAGGAACTGCCCGGCATCGGCCCCGAGACGCTGGACCTGGCCGACCGGCTTGTCGCGGCCGGGTTCCGCGTCTACCTGCCGCATCTGTTCGGAAAGTTCGGCCAGGTGACGACCCTGCGCAACGCCGCCCGTCTGTTCTGCGTCCGGCGCGAGATCAACGTCTTTCTGCGCGGCCGCGAAAGCCCGATCGCCGGCTGGCTGCGCGCCCTGTGCCGCGAGATCCGCCGGCGCGAGGGCGGCGAACGGCAGGTGGGCGTCATCGGCATGTGCCTGACCGGCGGATTCGCCCTGACCCTGATGGCCGAGGACGCGGTCGCGGGTGGGGTGGCTGCGCAACCCGCCTTGCCGCTGTTCAGCCGCGGCGCCCTGCCGATGAGCGCGGATGACATCGCCGCCGCGCGCCGCGGCATGGCGCGCAACGGCCCCGGGCTGGCGATGCGCCATCTGGGCGACCCGATCGCGCCCGCCGCACTGATGCGCGCGCTCGAGGCGGCCTTTGGCGACGACCTGGTGACGGTCGCCTATCCGGGGCGACGACATTCGCTGCTGACGCTGGATTTCCACGAACCGGCCTATCGCCGGGTCGAGGCCTATTTCCACGAGCGGTTCCGCCCGGCCTCCTGAGACGCAAGTGCATGTGGCGGGAATGGGGGACAAAGCCTTTCCCTTCCCAGGCGCATTCGCTATTGCAGGCGCTGACCCGGAAACCCGATCACGCAGGACAGACCCCATGGCGATGGACAAGACCTTCAACGCAGCCGAGGCGGAACCGCGCCTCTACCAGGCCTGGGAAGAGGCCGGCGCCTTCCGTGCCGGGGCCAACGCCTCGCGCGACGAGAGCTTCTGCGTGATGATCCCGCCGCCCAACGTGACCGGGGCGCTGCATGTGGGACATGCGTTCAACAACACGCTGCAGGACATCCTGGTGCGCTGGCACCGGATGCGCGGCTTCGACACTTTGTGGCAACCGGGCCAGGACCATGCCGGCATTGCCACGCAGCTGCAGGTCGAAAAGATGCTTGCGGCGCAGGGCGATCCGGGCCGGCGTGAGCTGGGCCGCGAGAAGTTCCTGGAGAAGGTCTGGGAGTGGAAGGGCCAGTATGGCGGCACCATCGTCGAGCAGCTCAAGCGGCTGGGCTGTTCCTGCGACTGGGACCGCAACGCGTTCACCATGGCCGGCGCGCCGGGCGACCCGCGCACCGGGCACGAGCAGTCGCCGAACTTCCACGATGCGGTGATCCGGGTCTTCGTCGACATGTATCGCAAGGGCTACATCTATCGCGGCAAGCGGCTGGTGAACTGGGATCCGCATTTCGAGACCGCGATTTCCGACCTCGAGGTCGAGAATGTCGAGGTCGCGGGCCATATGTGGCATTTCAAGTACCCGTTGGCCGGCGGGGCGACCTATGAGTATTTGGAAAAAGATGAAGACGGGAACGTCGTTTTCCGCGAGACCCGGGACTACATCTCCATCGCCACGACCCGGCCCGAGACCATGCTGGGCGACGGCGCGGTCGCGGTGCATCCATCGGACGAGCGGTACGCGCCCATTGTCGGCCAGCTCTGCGAGATCCCGGTGGGGCCGAAGGAACACCGCCGGCTGATCCCGATCATCACCGACGACTACCCCGACCCCGATTTCGGCTCGGGCGCGGTGAAGATCACCGGCGCGCATGATTTCAACGACTATCAGGTCGCCAGGCGCGGCGGCATCCCGATGTACCGGCTGATGGATACGCGCGGGGTGATGCGCGACGACGGCGCACCCTATGCCGAGGCCGCTTCGGTGGCGCTGGCGGTGGCCAATGGCGAGCGCACGCTGGGCGTGGCCGAGGCGGATGCGCTGAACCTGGTGCCCGATCACCTGCGCGGGCTGGACCGGTTCGAGGCGCGGGCGAAAGTGGTCGAGGAGATCACCGCCGAGGGGCTGGCGGTGATGACCCGCGCCGACGATCCGCGTCTCGGCGGCGGAGCGAAACCCGCCCCGGCCCCCGAGCCGGGGCCTCACGCGGAGGGGACCGAGGCCCCGGATCAGGTCCGGGGCGCGGAAAGCCTGGTGCCGCTGGTCGAGGCCAAGCCGATCATGCAGCCCTTTGGCGACCGGTCCAAGGTGGTGATCGAGCCGATGCTGACCGACCAGTGGTTCGTCGATGCCGAGAAGGTCGTGGGGCCCGCGCTGGAGGCGGTGCGCTCGGGCGAGGTGAAGATCATCCCCGAGTCGGGCGAGAAGACCTATTACCACTGGCTGGAGAATATCGAGCCCTGGTGCATCTCGCGCCAGCTGTGGTGGGGGCATCAGATCCCGGTCTGGTATGGGCTGGACCTGTCGGTCGAAGATTTCAAGGACGACGAGGGCGACGGCAACCTGGACCTGGTGGAGCTGGGCCGGCTGCTGAACGAGGGCGGGATGCTGCACCGGGGCGACGTGCACCATTGCGGCGCGTCGCTCGAAGAGGTCACCGACCGGTTCCTTGACGACAATGCCGACATTCCCAGCCCGCTGAGCCACGCCACCTTGGTTGAGGTCGCGGACAAGCACGCCGCGATCCACCGGCTGGCCGAAAGCCTTGCGCACTATGCCGTCGACCAGGATCCGACCCATCTTGTCTATCCGGTCTGGCGGGATCCCGACGTGCTGGACACCTGGTTCTCCTCCGGCCTCTGGCCCATCGGCACACTGGGTTGGCCCGAGGATACCGAGGAGCTGCGCCGGTATTTCCCCACCGATGTCCTGGTCACCGGCTTCGACATCCTGTTCTTCTGGGTCGCCCGGATGATGATGATGCAGCTGGCGGTGGTGGATCAGGTCCCGTTTCACACCGTCTATCTGCACCAGCTCGTCCGCGACGAGAAGGGCAAGAAGATGTCCAAGACCACCGGCAACGTGATCGACCCGCTGGAGATCGTCGACGAATTCGGCGCCGACGCGCTGCGCTTCACCAATGCCTCCATGGCGGCCATCGGCGGTGTTCTGAAACTCAGCAAGGAGCGGATCACCGGATATCGCAACTTCGGCACCAAGCTGTGGAACGCGGTGCGCTTTGCCGAGATGAACGAGGTGTTCAACGACGCGGTGCCGCAGCTTGCGGCTTCGGAGCTGAACCCGCAGGCCGCCGTCAACCGCTGGATCATCGGCGAGACCGCGCAGGTGCGCGAAGAGGTGGACGCGGCTCTGGCGAGCTATCGCTTCAACGACGCGGCCAACGGGCTTTATGCCTTTGTCTGGGGCAAGGTCTGCGACTGGTATGTGGAGCTCAGCAAGCCCCTGTTGCAGGGCGACGACGCCGCCGCCCAGGCCGAGACCCGTGCCACCATGCGATGGGTCATGGACCAGTGCCTGATCCTGCTGCACCCCTTCATGCCCTTCATCACCGAAGAGCTGTGGTCGCAGACCGGCAACCGGGCCAAGATGCTGGTGCATGGCGACTGGCCCGCCCATGGCACCGACCTGATCGACCCCGAGGCCGAGGCCGAGATGACCTGGGTGATCGCGGTGATCGAGAACACGCGCTCGGCCCGCAGCCAGATGCGGGTGCCGGCGGGCCTCTATGTGCCGATGCTGGTCACGCAGATCGACGCCGCAGGCCAAGCGGCCTGGGACCGCAACGAGGCGCTGATCCGGCGGCTGGCGCGGATCGACAGCCTGAGCCGGGTCGAGGCGCTGCCCAAGGGCACGATCTCGATCTCGGCGCCGGGCGCATCCTTCGGGATGCCGCTGGCCGACATCATCGACATCGGCGCCGAGCGGGAGCGGCTGGAGAAATCCCTGGGCAAGCTCGGCAAGGAACTGGGCGGGCTGCGCGGGCGGCTGGGCAATCCGAAATTCGTCGACAGCGCCCCCGAAGAGGTGGTCGAGGAAACCCGCGCGAATCTGGCCGCGCGGGAAGAGGAAGAACGGAAGATCAAGGAGGCGCTCGCCCGTCTGGCCGAGATCGCCTGAGGCAGTCGGCCTTGGCGGCGGGCGCTGTCCGACGCTACCCTGCGCGCCATGTTTCCCAGCTTTCGAAACCTTATCGAGAGGCAGATCCTCAATGCACAGGCCGAGGGCAAGCTGAGAGGGCTGGCGGGCGACGACCGCCCCCTGACCGACCCGGCAGAGCGCAAGGCGGCGATGGCCCGGATCGCAGATCTGGACATGCGCCACAACATGGCCCGCGATGCGCGGCGCAGCTTCTTCCGCTGACCGCGTGGCAGGTTACTTGAACTCGGGGTTTCTTCCCTGGAAATGCGCCGCGACGACCTCCATCTGGTCGGGTTTGCCGATCAGCCCCGCCTGTTCGCGCGATTCCTCCAGCAGCACGTCGGCGCGGGATGCCTGCTCGGCCACGTCGATCAGCCGCTTTGCCGCGCGGATCGCCGAAGGGCTCTTGCCCGCGATCTCGGTGGACAGCGCCTGTGCCGCCGCCAGCGGTTCGTCGTCGATCAGGGTGACCAGCCCCCAGATCTCGGCCCGGGCGGCGGTGATCGGCCGGCCGGTATAGACCATCTGCCGCAACACGTCCGAACGCATCAGCCGTGGCAGCAGCGCCATGCCGCCCATGTCCGGCACCAGGCCCCATTTCATCTCGGCCACCGCCAGCTTGGCATCGGGGCTGGCGACCCTGATATCGGCGCCCAGCGCCAGCTGCAGCCCGCCGCCATAGACCGCGCCCTGCAGGGCGGCGATCACCGGCACCGGCACGCGGCGCCAGACCAGGGCCACTTCCTGCACTTCGTTGGCGTCGTGATACGCCCGGTCCATCAACCAGCTTTCGGTGTCCTGTCCCGCAAGCTCGGCAAAGCTGGCCAGATCCAGACCCGAGCAGAAACTGGCCCCCTCACCCGAGAGCACCACCGCGCGCACGTCCGACGCGGCGACCTCCTGCCCGGCCGAGATGATCGCCCGCATCATGGCCGGGTCCAGCGCGTTCATCTTGTCGCCCCGGGTCAACCGGACATGAGCGACGTGATCTTCGTACTCGATGGAAACGCGCGCCATCTGGGCCTCCTTTCGGGGTTGTTGCGGCCCACTCTGCCCGCCGCCCTGGCGAAGTTCCAGTGCGACGTGGCGGGAGGGCCTAGCGGACCGGCGGCAACCGATCCGCAGGCAGCCGGGCAAAGCCGGGACTGTCCAGCGTCATCACGTAGAGCTGCCCGCCTGCGACCCTCGCGCCGGTGGTGACACCCAGCCGCCCTTCGGGATCCTGAAGCGTGCGCAGGATGCGCCCCTGCCCGTCGAACTGGACCACCATGCCGCGATGGATCGGGGCCGGCCGCACCCACGGGCCCAGCCGCCAGATCACCTTGCGCAGGAACGGATAAGGCATCAGCGCCTCGGCCGGCACGCGCGGGCTGGCAAAGGCCATCCAGTAGGTGCCGTCGCCCATCGCCTCGATATTGTCGGGATAGCCGGGCAGGTTGTCCAGGAACAGCTCGCGCTCGCCCCGGCGCGGCCCGCTCAGCCACAGCCGGTGTACTCGCGCGCGCCCGGTCTCGGCGATCAGCAGGAAGTCCTCGTCCGGCGACAGCGCCACACCGTTGGCATAGACCAGCCCGTCAGTGATCCTCTCGACCGTGCCGTCGGGGTTGCGGCGGGCGACGTAGCCTGTCTCGGACTGCTCCCAGATCGTCATCACCGATGTCGGCTTGGTCCCGCCCATCGTCTCGGGATCGAACCGGTCGGTGGAGTTCGAGAAATAGACCGTGCCATCCGCGCCCACATCCAGCTGGTTGGCATAGATTATCGGCGCGCCGTCGATCTGCGCGACCAACTCCTCGAGCGTGCCCGGCCCCGACCAGCGCATCAGCCCGCGAAAGCTGTCGGCGATGTAGAGCGCACCATCGGGCCCGGCGCGCAGGCCCAGCGGCCGGCCGCCCAGCTGATCGACAATCTGCGGTGCGTCGCCATCGATCCGGTAAAGCGTGCCGCCCAGATCGACGGTAAAGACCGCGCCATCGGGCATCACCGCCAGATCCTCGGGGCCGATCGCACAGTCCGGCAGGCTTATCAGTTCGGCAGCATCCAGCGCGGCGTTCTCGGCATAATCCCCGGCAAACGCCGGCGGTTCGGCCGGCCGGTAGGCCACCGGAGAGACCGGGACCGGCCAGAGCAGGAGATAGGCCAGGACGGCCAGCAGCAGGATCAGCAGGAGTCGCATCGGGTTGCCTCCGCCTGTGACATCAACTGACGACACACTGGACGTGGCGCGGACATGAGGCAAGCCTTGCCCGCCCGGCCCTCATGCGCTTATCTGCGCGCCATGACCCATGCCCGTTTCACCCCGCTCGTCCAGTCCCTGCCCGCCACCGTGCCCTTTGTCGGCCCGGAAACCCAGGTCCGCCAGCGCGGCGTCGATTTCCGTGCCCGGCTGGGGGCGAATGAAAGCGTCTTCGGCCCGTCGCCCCGCGCCGTCGCGGCGATGCAGGCGGCGGCGGCCGAGGTCTGGATGTATGGCGATGCCGAAAGCCACGATCTGCGCCATGCGCTGGCCCAGCGGCACGGGGTGCAGCCGCAGAACGTGCTGGTGGGCGAGGGCATCGACGGGCTGCTCGGCAACCTGGTGCGCCTGACGGTGGCGCCGGGCGATGCGGTGGTGACCTCGGACGGGGCCTATCCGACCTTCAATTATCACGTGACGGGACATGGCGGCGCGTTGCACAAGGTGCCGTTCCGCGACGATCACGAGGATCCCGCGGCGCTCTTTGCCAAGGCGCGCGAGGTCGGTGCCAAGCTGGTCTATCTCTCAAACCCCGACAACCCGATGGGCAGCTGGCATTCGGGATCGGACATCCTGGCCGCGATGGCGGACCTGCCCGAGGACACGTTGCTGGTCCTCGACGAGGCCTACGTCGAATGCGCTCCCCGGGGCACCGCGGTCGCGGTCGCGCCCGACGATCCGCGGCTGATCCGGATGCGCACCTTCTCAAAGGTCTATGGCATGGCGGGTGCGCGTGTGGGCTATGCCTTGGCCGCGCCCGAGCTGATCGCAGCCTTCGACAAGGTGCGCAACCATTTCGGCATGAACCGCATCGGCCAGGCCGGTGCGCTGGCGGCGCTGGCCGATGACGACTGGCTGGGCCAAGTGCAGCGCGACATCGCCGCCGCGCGTGACAGGATCGGCGCCATCGCGGCGGAAAACGGGTTGAGCGCCCTGCCCTCGGCCACGAATTTCGTCGCCGTGGATTGCGGGCGGGATGCCGATTTCGCAAAGGCGATGGTCGATAACCTGGTCGAGCTTGGCGTCTTTGTCCGTATGCCGTTTTCCACGCCGCAGAACCGGTGCATCCGGATCAGCTGCGGCACGGCGGCCGATCTCGACATCTTGGCCGAGACGCTGCCGCAGGCACTGGCGGCTGCGCGCGGCTGACCTGACTTTTGCGTGCATTGCGGTAAACTGCTGACCGACTCAGGGTCAGGAGGCCGTCATGAACGACCACAGGATGAAGAGCGCCCCGAACTACACCAATGCCGCGCTGACAATGCTGGGAGTCAACCTGATCTGGATCTTCGCAGTCCTCTGGACGACCCTCGGCTTCCTTGCCCCGCTGGCGCTGGCGGCGCTGCTCAACCACGCCATCTCGCGGCTGGCCGGGCGGCGCTCTGCCGGCTGACCCTCAGCCGCGCAGACCCACCGCGTCGCGCGCCAGCGCCTCGATCCCGGACCAGTCGCCGGCCTCGACCTTGTCGACCGGGGCAACCCAGCTGCCGCCGGCGCAGACCACGTTGGACAGGCCCAGATAGTCCCGCGCATTGCCCGGCGAAACGCCGCCGGTCGGGCAGAACGAGATCTGCGGCAAGGGCGCGCCGATGGCCTTGAGCGCCGGTGCCCCGCCCGAGGCCTCGGCGGGAAAGAACTTGAGCATGTCATAGCCCTGTTCCAGCAGCCGCATCGCCTCGGACGCTGTTGCCGCCCCGGGCAGCAGCGGCAGCCCCTCGGCCTCGCAGGCCGCCAGCAGGGCCTCGGTCGCGCCCGGCGAGACGCCGAACTGCGCCCCCGCCTCCTTGGCGGCACGCACGTCGTCGGGCGTGACCAGGGTTCCGGCGCCGACGACACCGCCCGGCACCTGCGCCATCCGGCGGATCGCCTCAAGCGCGGCCGGCGTGCGCAGCGTCACCTCGAGCGCCGGAAGACCGCCGGCGACCAGCGCCTCGGCCAGGGGCCTTGCATGATCGGCGTCACGGATCACCAGAACCGGCACGATCGGCGCCAGGTCGCAGATTTCGCGGGCACGGGTCGATTTGGATGCCATCATTCAAACTCCTTCGAAGATCGAGGCCCCGGCGGCAGCGGCGCCCACCGTGCGGCGGAAGACCGAGAACAGGTCGCGCCCGGTCCCGTACTGGTTGGCGGACAGGTCGGCAACAACCGGATCGCGCTCCAGCACGCCCTCGGTCAGAATCTCCAGCGCGCCGGACACGGCATCGACCCGGAGGACGTCGCCGTCGCGCAGTTTCGAGATCGCGCCGCCATCCAGCGCCTCGGGGCTGACATGGATCGCCGCCGGAACCTTGCCCGAGGCACCCGACATGCGCCCGTCGGTGACCAGCGCCACCTTCTGCCCGCGCCCCTGGAGGACCGCCAGCATCGGGGTCAGCGAATGCAGCTCGGGCATGCCGTTGGCCTTCGGGCCCTGGAAGCGGACGACTACGATCACGTCGCCGGTCAACTCGCCGGCCTTGAACGCGGCCTTGGCCTCTTCCTGGTCGTGGAACACACGCACCGGCGCCTCGACCACCTGGTGCTCGGCGGCCACGGCCGAGACCTTCATCACCGCCGTGCCAAGCGACCCCGACAGGCGCGACAAGCCACCGGTGGGTTGGAACGGGTCGGATGCCGGGCGCAGGATCTTGTCGTTGAGCGTTTCCTTCGACCCGTCCTGCCAGCTCAGCGCGCCGTCGATCAGCTTGGGCTCGCGTGTGTAGTGCTCGAGCCCCTGACCGGCGACGGTATAGGTGTCGGGATGCAGCAGCCCGGCGTCCAGCAGCGTGCCGATGGCATAGCCCAAACCGCCCGCGGCGTGAAAATGGTTCACGTCGGCCAGCCCGTTGGGATAGACCCGCGCGATCAGGGGCACGACGGCCGAAATCTCGGAGAAATCCCGCCAGTCCAGAACGATACCGCCGGCGCGGGCCATCGCGATCAGGTGGATCAGAAGGTTGGTGGACCCGCCCGTGGCCATCAGCCCCACGATGCCGTTCACAAAGGCCTTCTCGTCCAGGACCTTGTAGACCGGGGTGAAATCATTGCCGAGCGCGCTCAGCGCCAGGGCGCGGCGACCGCCCTCGGCAGTCAGCGCGTCGCGCAGGTCGGTGTTCGGGTTGACGAAGCTGGAGCCGGGCAGGTGCAGGCCCATGAACTCCATCAGCATCTGGTTGGTGTTCGCGGTGCCGTAGAAGGTGCAGGTGCCCGGTCCGTGATAGGCCGCCATCTCGGCGGCCATCAGCGCATCGCGGCCAACTTCGCCTGCGGCGAATTTCTGCCGCACCTTGGCCTTTTCGTCGTTCGGCAGCCCGCTGGTCATCGGCCCGGCCGGCAGGAACACCGCCGGGATGTGGCCGAAACTCTGCGCGGCGATCACCAGGCCCGGCACGATCTTGTCGCAGACACCAAGAAACACCGCCGCGTCGAACGTGTTGTGGCTGAGCGCCACGCCGGCGGCCAGCGCGATCACGTCGCGCGAGAACAGCGACAACTCCATCCCCGCCTCGCCCTGGGTTACGCCGTCGCACATGGCCGGCACGCCGCCGGCCACCTGCGCGGTGCCGCCCGCCGCGCGAACCGCGTCGCGGATCAGCTGCGGATAGCGTTCGAACGGCTGATGCGCCGACAGCATGTCGTTATAGGCGGTGACGATGCCCAGGTTGCCCGCGCCGCCCTCGGCCAGCGCCTGCTGGTCGGGACCGGCCCCGGCATAGGCATGCGCCTGCCCCGAACAGGACAGGTGCGCCCGGGCCGGACCGTTGCTTGCGGCCTGCTCCATCCGGCGCAGATATGTCCCGCGCGGCCCGGCGCTGCGCTCGACGATCCTGTCGGTTACGTCCAGAATGACCTTGTTGGTGCTCATCTCAGCCTCCAATCTCGCGCCAGCGGCGTCCGTCCCGGTGCATCAGCATCAGCGCGTCCTCGGGCCCGGAACTGCCCGCATCGTATTTCGCCGGCCGGTCGCCGCTGTCGGCCCAGGACTGTATCACCGGATCGACCCAGGCCCATGCCGCCTCGACCTCGTCGCCGCGCATGAAAAGGGTCTGGTCGCCCCGGATCACGTCCATCACCAGCCGCTCATAGGCGTCCTGCGGCCGGGAATCGGCGCCCAGCGCCTCGGCAAAGCTCATGTCCAGCGACACCTCGGTCAGGCGCAGGCCGCCGGGGCCGGGATCCTTGATCGTGGTACGCAGGGTGATCCCCTCGTCCGGTTGCAGGCGGATCACCAGGACGTTCCCCCTGAGCCGTCCGACATTGGGAAAGATCGTGTGCGGCGGATCGCGGAACACGACCGCGATTTCGGATTCGCGCGCCCGCAGCTTCTTGCCGGTGCGCAGGTAGAAGGGCGTTCCGGCCCAGCGCCAGTTGGACACGTGCACCTTCATGGCCACGAAGCTTTCGGTGCGGCTGTCGGGATTGCCCACGTGGTCGCAATAGCCGTCGCCGCCGTCATCGGCCCGATACTGGCCGCGCACGATGTCCGACGGCTCGACCGGGTCCAGTGCCTGGATCACCTTGACCTTCTCGTCGCGCACCGCGTTCGGAGTGAATTTCGACGGCGATTCCATCGCCGTGAGGCACAGAAGCTGCACCAGGTGGTTCTGGATCATGTCCCGCATCGCGCCGGAGCCATCATAATAGGCGCCGCGCCCGTCCACTCCGATTGTCTCGGCCACGGTGATCTGCACATGGTCGATATGGGTCGCGTTCCACAGAGGCTCGAACAGCGAATTGGCAAAGCGCAGCGCCATCAGGTTCTGGACCGTTTCCTTGCCCAGGTAATGATCGATGCGATAGATCTGGTGTTCCTCGAAATTGGCCCGCAGCCCCGCGTTCAGTTCCTGTGCCGAGTTCAGGTCATGGCCAAAGGGCTTCTCGACCACGATCCGGCTGTCGGCGGTGGCAAGCCCGCTGTCGTGCAGACGCGCGGCGATGCCCGAGAAGAGCGACGGGCTGACCGAAAGATAGAAGGCCCGCACCACGTCGGGGCGCAGCGCGGCGGCCAGTTCCTTCCAGCCGCCCTTGCCCGAGGCGTCCACCGATACATAGTCCAGCCGGTCGAGAAACCCGTCGACCTGTTCCTCGTTGCGGTCGGCGGCAGGGGTGAACTCCTCCAGCGCGGCGCGCACCTTCTCGCGAAACCCGGCGGCATCCATCTTCGATCGCGCCGAGCCGATGATCCGCGCCTCGGGCGGCATCTGGCCGACGGTGAACCGGTGATAGAGCCCCGGCAGGATCTTGCGCCGGGCCAGATCCCCGGTCGCGCCGAACAGGACAAGGTCGAATGGTTGGACGGGAATGACGCGCGACACCATGGCGGCGATCCTTCTTCCAGTTTCTTCGGCGGGGCGGGAACAGGCGCCGCCGATGCGATGTTAGCGATAACATATCTCCCGCGCTTGATCTCCGATTATGGCTCGAAATGCAAGGGGGATGTCGATCACAAATCTCGGGCGGGTCTCTCCGGCAGCGATCCGGGGGGTCGTCCGGCGCCGGCCCATCATTATCCACAATGCGCAGATGGTCCATCCCGCCAATACGAACGATCGAACGGGAACATCGCATAACAACAAGTTCTTCTGCGTCCTTACGCACAGAACTCTCCGGAATGGCTGCTATAGAGAAGCACCCGAAACGGAGCCCTCCAACCAGATCCGCGGTTTTCTGTGGACGAACCGAGGGATTCCCTGTGGATGGAATGGCCGCGGACCGCATTTGGCGGAACCCGAGGCCCCCGCTCTGTCAGTCCTGACTGCGCAGCCACTCCATGACCGCCGGGCGCACGGTCTGGTCGCCGCGCTCGCGCGCTTGCCTGATGACCTCGCTCAGGGCACGGATATCCGCGCGCATCAGAAGGCTCTTGACCGGCCCGATCGACGCCGGGCGCATCGACAGGGTGCGCAGCCCGACCGCCGCCAGGCACAGCGCCTCGATCGGGCGGCCGGCATCCTCGCCGCAGAAACTGAGCGGCGTTCCCGAGATCGCGCAGCGTTCGACCACTTGCTCGATCAGGCTCAGGAAACTGACATTCAGCGTGTCGTAGCGGCGGCGCACGCGCTCGTTCTCGCGGTCGGCGGCAAAGAAGAACTGCTTGAGATCGTTGCCACCGATCGACAGGAATTCCACCTCGTCGAAGAACGCCTGCGGCGCAAAGGCCAGCGACGGCGTCTCGAGCATGGCGCCCACCTCGAGCTGAGACGGCAGCACATGACCCAGCCGCTTTTCGCGGGCGATGGCCTTGTCGACCTCGGCGCGGGCCTGCCGGTACTCCTCGAACTGGGCGATGAAGGGGAACATGATGGTCAGGGGGCGGCCGTTGGCGGCCCGGATCAGCGCCTGCAACTGCATCCGCATGATACCCGGCTTGTCCAGGCCAACCCGAATGGCGCGCCATCCCAGGGCCGGGTTCGGCTCGTCATTGGGTTTCATGTAGGGCAGGACCTTGTCGGACCCGATGTCGAGAGTGCGGAAAACCACTCGCTTGTCGGCCGCGGCATCCATCACCCGCGCATAAATGCCGGCCAGTTCGGTGCGCTTGGGCATCTTGTTGCGGATGAGGAACTGCAGTTCGGTGCGGAACAGGCCGACGCCTTCCGCGCCCGAACTCGGCAGCGACGGCAGGTCGGCCATCAGGCCGGCATTCATCAGCATGTGGATGCGCTGGCCGTCGCGGGTGACGGCCGGCTTGTCCCGGATCGAGCCATAGCGCTCCTGCGCCTGGGCCTGCATCGCGATCTTGTCGCGGAAGGCCGAGACCACGGTGTCATCGGGCCGCAGATGCACAACGCCCTGGTCGCCGTCGACCATGATGTGATCGCCGTTCAGCGCCTCGGTGGTGATCCGGCCGGCATGCACGACCAGCGGAATCGCCAGCGCGCGGGCGACCACGGCGGCGTGGCTGCCGACCGAGCCCTCTTCGAGCACGATCCCCTTGAGCGTCCGGCCATATTCCAGCAACTCGCCCGGCCCGATGTTGCGCGCCACCAGGATCGGGTCGGCGGGCAGCTCCGCGCCGGTCTCGTTGCCCTGCCCCGTGAGGATACGCAGCAGGCGGTTCGACAGGTCGTCCAGATCGGCGAGCCGCTCGCGCAGATAGGCATCCGTGACCTGGCTCATCCGCGACCGGGCCTGGCTCTGCTCCTTCTCGACGGCGGCCTCGGCGCTCAACCCGCGCGAGATGTCCTCCTCCATCCGGCGTTTCCAACCCTTCGAGTTGGCGAACATCCGGTAGGTTTCGAGCACCTCCATGTGGTCCTTGTCGCCGGCACCGCTGATCTTGAGCATCTTGTCGACGCCGACGCGCAATTCCTCGATGGCGTCGTCCAGGCGCCGCATCTCGTTCTGCGGATCGTCGGCGATCGGGTTGGTGACCACCACGCGCGGCTCGTGCAGCCAGACATGGCCCTCTGCCGCGCCCTCCTGCCCGGTGGTTCCGCGCACCAGGATCGGCTGCTGGTGCAGCGGCGACAGCGCGGCGCCCTCGCCGACAAAGGCGCCCAGTTCGGCCATCTCGGCCAGGACCATCGCCACGACTTCCAGCGCATAGACCTCATCAGCGGAAAACTCGCGCGCATCCCGGGACTGCACGACCAGGACGCCCAGCGTCTCGCCCAGCCGCTGGATCGGGATCCCGAGGAAGGACGAGAAGATCTCCTCGCCGGTCTCGGGCATGTAGCGGAACCCGCGTTCGGACGGCGCATCGGGCGTGTTGATCAGCTTGCTGGTCTTGGCCACCCGCCCGACCAGCCCTTCGCCCAGGCGCAGGCGTGTCTGGTGAACGGCCTCGGGCTTGAGGCCTTGCGTCGCGCACAGCTCCAGCGTGTCGGAATCGCGGAACAGGTAGATCGAGCAGACCTCCGACTCCATGCTGTCGGCGATCAGGCCGGTGATATGGTCCAGCCGCGCCTGCCCGGCGGCATCGCCCGCCATGACCTCGCGCAGCCGCCCAAGCAGCTTTCTCGATTCGCTGTCAGTGCCGTCCGCCATGGCCCCCGCCATCTGGTTCGGATCAGGCGGCCCCGGCCGAAGGCCGCTGCTCAGGCCACCCGTTCCAATTCGAAGGCATCATGCAGTGCCTGAACCGCGAGTTCCATGTATTTCCGGTCGACCAGAACGGAAATCTTGATCTCTGAGGTTGTGATGACCTTGATGTTGATCCCCTCATCCGAGAGCACCTTGAACATCTTGGCCGCAACGCCCGATTGCGAGCGCATGCCGATGCCGACCACCGAGACCTTGCAGACATCGGTATCGGCCACCAGTTCCGAGAAGTTCAGCGCGCCGCTGTCCTTGACCGCCAGAAGCGCCTTTTCCGCGCGCCCGACCTGATCGGTGGGGCACGAGAAGGTCATGTCGGTGCGCCCCTCGTCCGAGATGTTCTGAACGATCATGTCCACGTTCACGCCGGCATCGCTGAGCGCGGTGAAGATGATCGCGGCGATGCCGGGGCGGTCGGCGACCGAAACCGCCGTCATCTTTGCCTCGTCACGAGAATGGGCAACGCCCGAGACTACGTTGGATTCCATGATTTCCTCCTCGTCGACGACCAGCGTTCCGGCGGTGTCGGATTGTTCCTCGAAACTGGACAGCACGCGCAGCTTGACCTTGTAGCGCATGGCCAGCTCGACCGAGCGGGTCTGCAGCACCTTGGCCCCGAGCGAGGCCAGTTCCAGCATCTCCTCGAACGAGATCCGGTCCAGCTTGCGTGCCTTCGAGCAGATCCGCGGATCGGCGGTATAGACCCCGTCGACATCGGTGTAGATGTCGCACCGCTCGGCCCCGAAGGCGGCGGCGAAGGCCACCGCCGTCGTGTCGCTGCCGCCGCGGCCCAGCGTGGTGATCCGGCCCTCGGGGCTCAACCCCTGGAATCCGGCGACCACGGCCACCTTCATGCCCTGCTCGAATTTCCGGTTCAGGTTGGCTATGGGGATCTCCTGGATCCGGGCCGAGGAATGGGCGCCATTGGTCAGGAGCGGCACCTGCCAGCCCTGCCAGCTGCGCGCGGGCACGTCCATCTCCTGCAATGTCAGCGCCATCAGCCCGGCAGTGACGTTCTCGCCCGAGGACACCACCGCGTCATATTCGCGGGCGTCATAGAGCGGCGAGATCTCATCGACCCAGCCGACCAGTTCGTTCGTCTTGCCGGCCATTGCCGACACGATGACGATCACGTCATAGCCCTTGGCCACCTCGACCCCGATGCGCTTGGCGGCGCGGCGGATACGGTCGAGATTGGCAACCGAAGTGCCGCCGAATTTCATCACGAGCGTGGGCATGTCGCGCGGGGTCCTGTCGCTGGGAGCCGGTCGCCCGCGTCATAAGCGAGGGCCGACCCAAGGGCAAGGGCGCAAACCCGGCCCCGCCCGGACCGGTCACGGTCAACCGGCGGATCGGTTCGCGCGGCAGCCACCGACCAGTGCCATGCCGACGCCAGTGAGGACGACACGCAAATCAGTTGCTCTTGCGGTTGGGAATGAAGGGCAGCATCACGACCGGCACGCCGTCGTCGCGCAGCGCCTTGGCCTCGTCGGCCCGCGCCTCGCCATAGATCGACCGTTCCGGCGCGTCGCCCAGATGCATGGCGCGGGCCTCCTTGGCGAAGTCGCGGCCCACGAAATCGGCATTCTGTTCGATCTTGCGGCGCAGCTCTGCCACCGCCTTCTCGGCGCGGTTGACCGGCTCTGTCAGGCGTGGCGCGGGTTTTGCTGGGGCCGGATCGGCGTCCCGTCCGGCACTCACGCGCGGTGTCATCACTGCCTTGTGCACATCGCTGCCACCGCAGACCGCGCAGGACACAAGGCCCGAGGCCGCCAGTTTGTCAAAGGCTTCGGCCGACTGGAACCAGCTGTCGAAACAGTGGCCTTCCCTGCATTTCAGCGCATATTGGATCATTTTGATTTTCCGTCTGCGACCCCGAAAACCTACCCATTATCCCTGCAATATCAAGAGGGAACGCTGCGGCAGATCTCTCATCGCGGCAAGGCCTTGACCCGCCGGGCCAGCCGGTCCACCAGCTCTTCATGGGGAATACCGGCATCCATCGCCAACTGGCGCAGGCCGAAATGCACATGGGCGATCTGCTGGTAGTAGCGGGTATAGGCAAAGTTGATGCCCGCACCGGCCACCGCCCCCAGCACCGGGACCGTCTGCGCCGCCAGCTTCTGGCCCAGGGCGGTCGCCAGGCGCGGGGCGACCGTCGCGATCAGCTTGTGCATCGCGCCGCCGCTCAGCGTCAGCCGCACCGACAGGAACCCCAGGTCTGCACCGTCGTCATCCGCCAGCGGGCCGGCCGCGGCGAACACCCGAACGCAGTCGAAGCGCACATTCTCGGCCTGCGGATCGAACCCGCGCGCCGCAGCGACCCCCTGGATTGTGCGCAGCAGCATCGTCGTCGTCGCCGGAAGCTCGACCATGGCCGAGGGCAGACCGCCGAATCCGCCCGCCGCCCCCATTGCGGTCGTCACCGCCGTATCGACCCAGGGTTTCTGGTCGGGAACGGCGCGGCGGGTGCCGTCCGCCGCCTGCATCGCCAGCACCAGCGCCCGCTCCGACGCGGCGCCCAGCCCGGCCCGCACCTCGCGCGGCAAGCGGTCGAGCAGGGATTCGGCCTGCCCGCCCAGCATGTTGAGCAATTGTATCCCGGCCCCGCCCGCGGACCTGTAATGCGCGGCCAGCCGGTCCAGCTCGACCTCCGGGTCCAGGTCCGTCACGGTCACGATGTCCTGCATGGGGCGTCCTCCGTAGACGGAATAGATCGGCACTGGACGCCGCGATTTCAATGCATCTCGCCGCTCCAGCGTGTCACCGCACCCCGGAGCCCGTCCCACGCGCCGTCCTGCAGCGCCAGCCCCAACACCCGGTCGGGATTGGTCGGCGGCGGCATTTCGACACCGTCCAGGCGCGCGAAACCGTAGCGGGCGTAATAGGGCGCGTCGCCCACCAGCATCACCCGCGTCCAGCCGCGGTCGCGCCCGGCCTCGACGCCCTCCTGGATCAGGAACGCGCCCAACCCCTCGCCCTGGTGGGTCGGATGCACCGCCACCGGCCCCAGCAGCAGCGCCTCGGCGCCGCCCACCAGCACCGGCCAGAACCGGATCGCACCGGCCAGGATCCCCTGCTCGTCCCGCGCCACCAGCGACAGCCCCGGCACCGGGTCGACCCCTTCGCGCAGGCGATAGGAGGACAGGGCCTCGCGCCCCGGCGCGAAACACAGGTCGAAGAGCGCCTCGACCTCCCACCAGTCCTCGGGGCCCTCAGGCCGCACTTCGATCACCTGCCCGCCCACCTTCCAATCAACGGTGGCAATCGCCCTACCACTTCGCTACCCCTCGGGCAAACGCTTGGAGACGCCCGATGTTCTACCGCCCGCAGGATGGCCACGGCCTGCCGCACAACCCGTTCAACGCGATCATCACGCCGCGCCCGATCGGCTGGATCTCGAGCCGGGACGCCGAAGGTATCGACAACCTGGCACCCTATTCCTTCTTCAACGGCGTGGCTTATACCCCGCCGCAGGTGATGTTCGCCTCGACCGGGGCCAAGCCGGACCAGGACAACACCAAGGACAGCCTGGCGAATATCGAAGCCACCGGCGTCTTCTGCGTCAACATCGTGGAGGAAGCGATGCGCGACGCGATGAATGCCAGTTCCGCGGCCCTGCCGCGCGGGACGGATGAATTTGCCCATGCCGGGTTGACCGCCGAGCCCTGCGAGACCATCCCCTGCGCCCGCGTCGCCGGTGCACCGGCCGCGCTCGAATGCCGGCTGACGCAGATCGTCACCCTGCCGGGGGCTGCCAATCGCGTGGTCTTCGGCGAGGTCACGGGCATCCACCTGCGCGACGACTGCCTGCGCGACGGCATCTTCGACATCACCGCCTTTCGCCCGCTGGCCCGCCTGGGCTATCGCGATTACACGGTGGTGCGCGACCTCTTCACCCTCAAACGCCCGGACGACTGATGCCGCTGCCCGACCCGACGCGCCGCTACCCGATCACCCTGCCCGACGGCACCGACCACGCCGGCACCGTGTTCCTCAACCAGGCCATCGAAAACCAGCGCTTCCAGGCGGGCGACTACAGCTACGCGTCGGATTTCGACCCACCCACAGACTGGGCAGCGCGCCTCGCCCCCTACCTGTTCCCGTTCTCCGAAGAAACGCTGCACATCGGCAAGTTCTGCCAGATCGCTCACGGCGTACGGTTCATCACCGCCTCCGCCAACCATGAAAGCCGCGGCATCAGCAGCTTCCCCTTCCCGGTATTCGATCCCACCGGCATGCGCGGCTACCAACCCGACACGCGCGATACGGTGATCGGCCATGACGTCTGGATCGGCTACGGCGCGCTGATCCTGCCCGGCGCCGAGATCGGCAGCGGATGCATCATCGGCGCGGGCAGCGTGGTGCGCGGCCGGATCCCGCCCTACTCCATCGTGACCGGCAACCCGGCACAGGTCGCAAGACCCCGTTTTGACGCCGAAACAACCGCGCAACTCCTGGACCTGGCCTGGTGGGACTGGCCGCCCGAACAGATCGCCGAAGCCGAACCGGCACTGCTGTCGGGCGACATCGCGACACTGCGCGCCCTGCGCCCCGGCTGACCCTTCCTCTCGCGGCAAATACCTCGGAGCGCGAGGCAGAGCCTCGCCCCGCGCGTCAGCGCATATGACTCGCGCGCCGCAGGCGCGCTCAATCTGCCGACGGCTCAGTGACCGCCCAGGATGCCGGTGCGCACCGAGTAATCGACCGCCAGCGCGTAATCGGGGTCGTCGTCGCTGTCGACCATCAGGTGCCCGGCCTTGGTCAGCAGCTTGTGGCAGTCCCGGCTCAGATGGCGCAGCTTGACCTGCTTGCCGGCCGCCTCGTAACGCCCGGCCACCGCCTCGATCGCCTGCAGGGCGGACTGGTCCACCACCCGGCTGTTGGCGAAGTCGATGATCACCCGCTCCGGGTCGCTCTCGATGTCGAAGATCTCGCCGAACCCGTCCGACGAGCCAAAGAACAGCGGGCCCTGGATCTCGTAGACCTTGGCACCCTGCTCGGTGCGCGACTCGCGCGTCACGGCATGGATGCGCTTGGCATTGTTCCAGGCATAGGCCAGCGCCGAGACGATCACGCCCACGACGACCGCAACCGCCAGGTCCTCCATCACCGTCACGACCGTGACCAGCAGGATCACGAAGGCATCCATCAAGGGCACCTTGCGCAGGATGGTCAGCGAGTTCCAGGCGAAGGTGCCGATCACCACCATGAACATCACCCCCACCAGCGCGGCCAGCGGGATCTGCTCGATCAGCGGCGCGCCGACCAGGATGAAGGCCAGCAGGAACAGCGCCGCGGCAATGCCCGCAATCCGGGTGCGGCCGCCGGATTTCACGTTGATCATCGACTGGCCGATCATCGCGCAGCCGCCCATGCCGCCGAAGAAGCCGGTCACGGTGTTGGCCACGCCCTGGGCGATGCATTCCTGGCTGGCGCCGCCGCGCTTGCCGGTCATCTCGCCCACCAGGTTCAGCGTCAGCAGCGACTCGATCAACCCGATCGCGGCCAGGATCACCGAATAGGGCAGAATGATCTCCAGCGTCTCCCAGGTCAGCGGCACGATCGGGATGTGGAATTGCGGCAGGCCGCCCTCGATCGAGGCCAGATCGCCCACGCGCGGCACGTCCAGCCCCGCCCCGATCACCAGCGCGGCCACGACGAAGATCCCGGCCAGCGGCGCCGGCACGATCCGCGTGATCCGCGGCATCACCCAGATCACCACCATGGTCAGAGCCACCAGCGCAAGCATCAGGTAGAGCGGGCCGCCCGACAGCCATTCGCCGCCCGACATGCCGTGGCCGGTATTCTCCATGCTGCCCGGCACCTTGAATTGCCCCAACTGCGCCAGGAAGATCACGATGGCCAGCCCGTTGACGAAGCCCAGCATCACCGGGTGCGGAACCAGTCGGATGAACTTGCCCCACTGCATGATCCCGGCCACCAGTTGCAGCAGCCCCATCAGGACCACGGCGGCGAACAGGTATTCCACCCCGTGCTGCGCCACCAGCGCCACCATCACCACCGCCAGCGCGCCGGTCGCGCCCGAGATCATCCCCGGCCGGCCGCCGATCAGCGCGGTGATCAGACCGACGATGAAGGCCGCATAGAGACCCACCAGCGGATGCACCCCCGCGACGAAGGCAAAGGCCACGGCCTCGGGCACCAGCGCCAGCGCAACAGTCAGGCCCGCCAGCAGCTCGATCCGGATCCGGCCCGGCGTCAGCCCCTCGTCCGGCATCCAGCGCAGGTCGGGCATGGCAAGACGTTTGGCAAAGGCGGCCAGTATGGCTCGGCGCATGGGCACGGGCTCCTGTGGTTGGTATCTCGTCGCAGCAAAGGCGCCTCTTAGCGCAAACATTTCTCGAAGGCCAGCGCGGTTGCGGGTAGCAGCCATGCGGCGCGCGCATCTCCGGGCGCCGCGCGGAACCACGGGAACGTGAGTTGCGCGCGCACCGGCGCTGCTGTCACGCTGCCTCCATGCGCGCGCTTGCTCTCTGCCTTGCCGTCCTGGCCGGCCCGGCCCTGTCGCAGGACCGGCAGGGCAACGACACGCCCGGCGACTGGCGGGTTACGCATCATTCCGTCTTCGGCATCTGGAACTCCATGTGCGACATGCGCGAGGAAGCCGGCACACCGGTGCGCCGCTGTTACCTGCGCCGGGTCGACGTGTTCTCGCCGCGGCCCGAGTTCGCCGCGCAATTCCTGTTCGTCACGCCCGAGCGGGAGGGTTATCGCGTCTCCTTCGGGATCGAGCCGGGCACGTTCTTCGCCTTGGACGGGTTCCGGATCGAGGGCACCGAAGGGACCGACTGGCAAACCCGCCGCCCCGGCTGCCTCTCCGGCCTGTCGTGTAACTTCACCGGACCGGCGGCCGAGGCCCTGCTGGAGGCCATGCGCGAGGGCGGGGCATTCCGCTTCACCTTCCGCGACCGGCACGGCCAGCCGCAGGACCTGACCTGGCCGCTGGACGACTTCGCCGCCGCCTGGGCGGACTTCCAAGGCCAGGCCGCGCAGCGCGGACTGCTGCCCTGACCCCTTGCCAAACCGGACCACGCGCCCCACAACCGAGGCGCGAAGCATCGTTGCAGGGAAGAGGGGAGCGTTGCGATGGCAACCACACGGATCGGGGTGATCGGCGGATCGGGGCTCTACCAGATCGACGGGCTGCAGGGGGCCGAATGGGTGTCGGTCGACAGCCCCTGGGGCGCGCCCTCGGATCAGATCCTGACCGGCACGCTCGAGGGCGTCCCGATGGCCTTCCTGCCGCGCCACGGGCGCGGCCATGTTCATGCGCCGTCGGAGGTGCCCTATCGCGCGAATATCGATGCGCTCAAGCGGCTTGGCGTGACCGACGTGATCAGCGTCTCGGCCTGCGGCTCGTTCCGCGAGGAGATGGCGCCGGGTCATTTCGTGATCGTCGATCAGTTCATCGATCGCACCAGGGCCCGTCCCGGCAGCTTCTTCGGGACCGGCTGCGTGGCGCATGTGAGCATCGCCCACCCGACCTGCGCACTGCTGTCGACCGCTGCCGAGGAGTCAGCTCGTGCCGCCGGGATCACCGTGCATCGCGGCGGAACGTATCTGGCGATGGAGGGGCCGCAATTCTCGACCCTGGCCGAAAGCCGCATGTATCGCGACCAATGGGGCGCCGACGTGATCGGCATGACCAACATGCCCGAGGCCCGGCTCGCCCGCGAAGCCGAGCTTTGCTATGCCTCGGTCGCGATGGTCACGGATTACGACAGCTGGCACCCCGATCACGGCGAAGTGGACATCGCCACCATCGTTGCCACGCTGGGCGCAAATGCCGACAACGCCCGGGCGCTGCTGCGCGGTCTGCCATCGCGCCTTGGGCCCGGGCGCGCGCCCTGCCCCCACGGCTGCGACCGCGCGCTGGACCATGCCATCCTGACGGCGCCCGAACATCGCGATCCGGCCCTCGTCGCACGGCTCGACGCCGTGGCGGGCCGGGTTCTCTGAGCGCTCAGTTCGTCGCGGTGGTCGGAACCGGGCAAGGGCTGGGATTCAACGGGCCGGGCCGACACACTTTCTTGCCCACGAAGCTGCCGGTCATCGCCGGCCACTCCAGGTAGGCGCCGCCACGCTCGAAACTGCCGCCGGCATAGAACCAGCCCGAAGCCGTGTTGTTGTAGGGGCTGACATAGGACACGCCCACTTCGAATTCCGGCTTGTAGGTCAGGTTCCCCTGCTTGAGCAGCCCGGTGCCCGTCGCCTCGAACACGATGTCATTGGCGTCGTTGCGCCCCGCCGTGCCCTTCAGCGGGACACTGCCGGTCGGCTTCTCGAAGCCCGGCTGCGAGAAGCGGAAATTGCGCAGCTGGCCCTCGAACTCACCGGTTCCCTCGTTGATCACGAAGGCGAAATCGGCGGCGAAACTGCCGGTGTCGCGGAACTTTCCCTGCATAACGGTCTGATAGCTGGTCTGCTGGTATTTCGCGGTCTCTTCACAACCGGCAATGACCAGGATCGCGGCCAAGGCGGCGATCACCCTTGTCGGAAACAACATCATGCCCTTTCCCGGAGCGACAGGCGCCCCGCACTTGTTACGAGGACCGGACCCTAGAAGCCCGCCACAGCCTTGCCAAGGTGAATCGGTCGCACCTCAACCGGCGCTACCTATGCGGCACCCAAGTCAAGACCTTGATCCACAACCTGTTTCATCCTGAGCATGTGCTGCCGGGGCGGGCGAGATTTGTTTCCATGATAGCATCAATGCCATAAAAAGTTGTGCAACAATTTCCAATGGCTGAACGGGCTAGGGTACGTAATTGCCATCTTCACCTTGCGGCGGATCATCGCCGCACGGGTCCAGCTTGATCCGTTTCGGGGCCGCGTCTAGGGTGGCGCAAACCTGATCCCAGACCGGAGATCCCCATGCCGTTCGACCTCTGGCTGGCCTTCGTGGCCGCCTCGACCGCCCTGCTGCTGATCCCGGGTCCAACGGTGTTGCTGGTGCTCAGCTATGCGCTTTCCAAGGGGCGCGGCGTGGCCGTGGCCTCGGCCACCGGCGTCGCGCTGGGGGATCTGATCGCCATGACCTCCTCGCTGGCCGGGCTCGGTGCGCTGGTCATGGCCTCGGCCACGGCCTTCTCGGTGCTCAAATGGGTCGGGGCGGCCTACCTCGTCTGGCTGGGCTACAAGCTGCTGCGCAGCGCGCCGACGCGGGGCTTGGCGACCGTCGCACCGGATCGGGACGTGACCGCGAGCGGGGTGCTGGCCCACACGGCGGCGGTGACGACGCTCAATCCGAAATCCATCGCCTTCTTCATCGCCTTCGTGCCGCAATTCCTGCAACCGGATCGGGCGCTCGGGCCGCAATTCGCCATTCTGATCGCCACCTTCGTCAGCCTCGCCGCGCTGAACGCGCTGGCCTATGCGCTGCTGGCCGACCGGCTGCACCGCTGGATCGCGCAGCCCCGGGTCGTCACCGGATTGACGCGCGCAGGCGGCGTCACCTTGATGGGGATGGGCGTGGCGATCGCGCTGTTGCGCCGCCCTGGCTGACCGCGCAACGCCCTTGATCTACGGCACGGCATCGGCCAAACCGGACAGGTCGATGCCAGCTCAGGAACCGCCCGTGCCCAGTTCGAAAACCGTCCGCGACTACATCCGCACCATCGTCGATTTCCCGCATGAAGGGATCATGTTTCGCGATGTGACCACGCTGTTTGCCGATCCGCGCGGCTTTCGCATGGCCATTGACCAGATGCTGCACCCCTATGCCGGCGAGCGGATCGACAAGGTCGTGGGCCTCGAGGCGCGCGGCTTTATCCTGGGCGGCGCCATCGCGCATCAGCTCAGCGTCGGCTTCGTGCCGATCCGCAAGAAAGGCAAACTGCCGGGCACGACGATCAGTCAGGACTACACACTGGAATACGGCGAGGCCATCGTCGAGATCCATGATGACGCGATCCAGCCCGGCGAAAAGATCCTGGTGGTCGACGACCTGCTGGCCACCGGCGGCACGGCGGCCGCGGGCATCAAGCTGATCGAGCGGTTGGGCGGCGAGATCGTCTCCTGCGCCTTCATCATCGACCTGCCCGATCTGGGCGGACGCAAGGTGCTAGAGGCGATGGGAATGGACGTGCACGCGCTCTGTGCCTTCGACGGCGACTGAGCTTCCGATCACATTTTTTTGACTGGTTGTCCACGGCGGCGCTGGCTTAGCGCCAAGCCCCCTCGAGTCAACCTCAGGTGGCAGGAAATCGCAATGAACCGGCAGCGATCCACGACCGTAGAAGATGCGATGCCACGAACGGCATTGCAGCATTCGAGGACTTGAACCCATGCTTCGTAATTTCGCATTCGCCACGGCCGCCACCGCCCTGATGGGCACCGCAGCATTGGCCGGCGGTCACGCCAAGGATATCGTCGACACCGCCGCCGGTGCGGGCGATTTCAACACGCTGGTCGCCGCGGTCGAGGCCGCCGGACTGGTCGAGACGCTCAAGGGCGAGGGGCCGTTCACCGTGTTCGCACCCACCGACGCGGCCTTTGCCGCGCTGCCCGAAGGCACGGTGGAAACCCTGCTCAAGCCCGAGAACAAGGATCAGCTTGTGGCGATCCTCACCTATCACGTGGTGCCCGGCAAGGTGATGTCGGGCGACCTGAGCGACGACATGACCGCCGCAACCGTGCAAGGCGGCGAGATCACCATCGACCTGGATGACGGCGTCATGGTCAACGACGCCAAGGTCGTCGCCGCCGATATCGAGGCGGAAAACGGCGTCATCCACGTGATCGACAAGGTTATCCTGCCCAACTGACCCGAGAGTCGGATTACGGGGGCGGCAACGGTCCGTTGTCGCCCCTGTTTGCTGTCTGACTGGACGCCTGCGCCGTGCTGAATCCAGAGCAGAGGCAAACCAAGGCACCTACGACACGACATGACCGGCGGCGATGCGGTGGCCCATCCCACGCCTGGCTGGTTCGCTCATCGCCTCGGGAACGGGGCGGCAAGTGTGCGAAATATGATGCCGCGATCTTCGGAGGCCCGATCTATGGCCCCGACGGCACCCCCAAGCGGTCCTGATTCATCCGCAGCACCGCGCCGGGGTTCATGATCCCGGCCGGATCCAGCGCCGCCTTGATGGCCCGCATCGCCGACAGCTTGGCGGGATCGCCATAGCGCTCCAGCTCGGCCACCTTGATCCGGCCGATGCCATGCTCGGCGCTCACCGATCCGCCCATGTCGTGCACCAGGTCGTGCACTGCCCGCTGCACCTCCCAGCGCAACCCGTCATAATCCGACCGGGTGCGGCCGGCCGCAGGAAACACGTTGTAATGCAGGTTCCCGTCTCCAAGATGCCCGAAGCAGTTGATGCGGATATCGCCGAACCGGGCAAGCAGTTCGCCGCCGCGCCGGATGAACTCGGGAATGGCCGAGATCGGCACCGAGATGTCGTGGCTCGACACCGCGCCGATCCGCTTGTTGGCTTCGGGGATATGCTCGCGCACTGACCAGAGTTCGTCCCGCTGCGCCTGCGACTGCGCCACAACCCCGTCACGGACCAGACCTCGCGCCAAAGCATCGGCGAACAGATCCTCCAGCGCCGCCGCGGGATCCAGCCCTGCGGCCAGTCCCAGCTCGACCAGCACGCACCATTCCGGCGGCATGTCGAAGGGCTGACGCAGATCAGGCAGCGTCTCGGCCAGGAATTCAAGGCCCTGCCCGTGGATCAGCTCGAAGGCACTGATCCCCTCGCCCAGGCGGTCGCGCGCCATCTCCAGCAGGTCCAGCGCCGCCCGGGGCGATGACACGACCAGCATTGCCGTCCCCTGCCCCGCCGGCACCGGACAGAGCTTCAGCGCGGCCGCCGTGATGATCCCCAGCGTGCCCTCGGCCCCGATCAGCAGGTTCCGCAGGTCGTATCCGGTGTTGTCCTTGCGCAGCCGGCGCAGTCCATGCCAGATCGCGCCATCGGGCAGCACCGCCTCGAGCCCCAGGCACAGGTCGCGCGCATTGCCATAGCGCAGCACGTTCACCCCGCCCGCGTTGGTTGCCAGGGTGCCACCGATCCGGGCCGAACCTTCGGCCGCCAGCGACAGCGGAAACAGACGCCCGGCTGTGCGCGCCGCCGCCTGCACATCGGCCAGCACCGCGCCCGCCTCGGCAACCAGGACATTGTCGGCCGGATGCACCGTCCGGATCGCCGACATCCGCTCCAGCGAGATCACCAGCGGGCGTGGCCCATCGGGCATGACCTGGCCGCCGACCAGCCCGGTGCCGCCGCCATATGGCACGACCGGCACCCGCGCTTCTGCGGCGGCCCGGACCAGCGCCGACACGTCCTCTACGTCGCGCGGCAGCGCAAGCAGCCCGGCCTGCCCGGCCAGCCGCCCGCGCGGTTCGGACAGATAGCGCGGCTCGACCGGGCGCAGGACGCCCTCGAGCAGCACCGCGCGCAGCGTCTCGGCAAAAATCTCGTCGGCGGGGTTCAGCGGCATGTCCATTCCTTGCCGGAGCGACCGCCCGGCGACAAGCCCTATTCCGCGGACAGACGCTGCGGCTCCAGCACCATGACCGTGGGCCGGTCCGGCAGGGTCCGCAACGACACTTCCAGCGCCGGTCCGCCCACGCGGGTCACCGCGAAATCATCGGAAATGCCCGCCAGGAACGCCTCGAGCGAATAGCCCGAGAACCAGTGCATCGGGATCACCACCGAGCTCTTCAGCCGCTGCAGCACGGCGATCATGTCCGGCAACGGCATGGTATAGCCGCCGTCCACCGGCGCCATCACCACGTCCAGCCGGCCCAGCATCGCGAATTGCGCGTCGGTGGGCATGTGATGCAGATGGCCCAGATGGCCGATGCACAGACCGCCCACCTCGAACACGAAGATCGAGTTGCCGCGCGGCTCGACCCCGCCCCCGGCCGAGCGGATGTCCGTCGACACGTTGCGCACCAGCATCTCGCCCAGGTCGAGATGGTGCTCGACACCCTCGCCGAACGGCCCCCACCCCTTCAGGACATGCGGGATCGCCGGGTCGGGGTTGGCCGTCCAATGCGTCGTATGTGCATGGTTCATCGTCACCACGTCCGGGATCAGATCCGCCGTGCCGACGAAGCCGGTGAAATCCGTGACCACATCGAGGCCACCGGGCGTTTGAAGCAGGAACGAGGCATGGGCGACATAGTGGATCCGCACCGCGTGGTCCGGCACCGGATCCTGCCAGCCCGCCAGGTGCACATATTCGACACCCGGTGCCGCATCGGCGATGGCGACGCAATGGCTCGGCCGGCGCTCCTGCGCCGCGGCCGAAGACGCCGCCAATCCGAGAGCCAATGCCAGTGTCACCAATCGCATGCAGCAAGAATAGACCGAATCCGTCCCGGGTCACGCCTGTAAATTTCATCTTTTTCGGAAATACTCCGGGGGAGTCCGCTCACAGAGCGGACGGGGGCAGCGCCCCCGACACCGGCCGGTCAGGCCGGACCCACCGCCGTTCGCCCGCGCCGATCCGAGCGCAGGCAGGCGTAAAGGACATGGGTGCGCCAGCGCCCGTTGATCTGCAGATAGGACTGCGCCACACCTTCGTATTTGAACCCCGAGCTTTCCAGCAGCCCGCGCGAGGCCGCGTTCTCCGGCAGGCAGGCGGCCTCGATGCGGCTCAGGTCAAGCCGCGAGAAGGCGTGATGCACCAGCGCGCCGATCGCCTCGCGCATGTATCCCTGCCGGGCGAAGGACTGGCCGGTCCAGTATCCCAGCGTGCCCGCCTGCGCCGGACCGCGGCGGATGTTGTCCAGTGTTATCGCGCCCAGCAGGACATCGTCGTCGCGGCGGAACAGGAAGAGCGGGATGGCCGAGCCGCCCGACACCGACCGCTGTGCCCAGTAAACCCGGTTGGTGAACGCCTTGCGGCTCAGGTGGTCGGGCGACCAGATCGGCTCCCACGGGGTCAGATAGTCCTGGCTGGCGCGTCGGAGCGCGGCCCATTCGCGGAAATCGGAATGTGCGGGCGGACGCAGGCGCAGCCGTTCGGTCTCCAGCTTCAGCCTGCGCTTGCCCAGCAGCATCACGCCGCGCGCCTCTCCTGCAGGTCGCTCAGGCGCGGCGCCCCGGCCACCGGACCGTAGAGCGCAAGCGCCGCCGGGGCCTGCACCGCCAGCCCCTCGGCAAAGCCGCGCACGTCGGCCGTGGTCACCGCGTCGATCCGCGCCACCGTCTCCGACAGCGGCGGCACGTCGTCCCAGATCTGCACCAGCCGCGCCAGCCGCTCGGCGCGGTTCGACGGGCTCTCCAGCCCCATCAGCAACCCGGCCTTCATCTGGGCGCGGGCGCGGGCGACCTCGGCATCGCTCATGTCACTGGCGGCGCGCTTCATCTCGTCGATGGTGATCCCGGCCAGCTCCGCCACCTGTGCGCCGCTGGTGCCGGCATAGATCGTCGTGGAGCCGGTATCGGCATAGGCCCCGGCCTGGGCGAAGATCGTGTAGCACAGGCCGCGACGCTCGCGCATTTCCTGGAACAGACGGCTCGACATGCCCCCGCCCAGAGCCGAGGCGTAGATCTGCGCGGTATAGATCGCGTCGTCGCGATAGCCCGGGCTTTCGAAGGCCAGCGCGAAATGCGCCTGCTCCAGGTCCTTGTCGTGTCGCGCCTCGCCGCCGGTGAAATGCGCAGGCTCGGCCAGAAGACCGGGCCGGCGCTGCAGATGGCCGAACGCCGCCTCGGCCAGGCGCACCAGCGCATCGTGATCGACCGCGCCGGCGGCCGACAGGATCATCTGTTCCGGCCCGTAGTGCTGTGCCACGAACCCGGCCAGATCCGCCCGGGAGAACGCGCTGACCCGCTCGGACGGGCCGAGGATGCTGCGCCCAAGCGGCTGATCGCGATAGCACTCCTCCTGCAGCCAGTCGAAGATCACGTCATCGGGCGTGTCATGGGCCTGGCCGATCTCCTGCAGGATCACGCCGCGCTCGACCTCGATCTCGTGGGCGTCGAAGACGGGGTTCATCACGATGTCGCCGACCACGTCCAGCGCCAGCGCCACATCCTCCTTCAGCACCCGCGCGTAGTAGGCCGTGACCTCGCGGCTGGTATAGGCGTTGATATAACCGCCCACATCCTCGATCGCCTCGGCGATTTCCAGCGCGCTGCGCCGCGCCGTGCCCTTGAAGGCCATGTGCTCCAGGAAATGGGCGACGCCGTTCTGGTCGATCCGCTCGTGCCGACCACCGGCGCTGACCCAGATCCCGATGGCCGCCGATTGCAGCCCGGGCATGTGCTCACTGACGATGCGAAAGCCGTTTTCCAGTTGATCCTGCTGAACCGTCACGCGTGGATATGTCCCCTGATGTGATCCTCGATGGCGCCCAGATCGTTTGCGATCCGGTGCACCCGCTCGGGCTTCTCATACAAGTTGCCCATGCGCGATGGAAGGGGGGGAAAGACGCCGCTGGCCTCTTCCACCGCCGCCGGAAACTTGGCGGGGTGAGCGGTGGCCAGCGTCACCATCGGCACACCGGGGCGCGCCTGCTCGCCGGCGACCTTCAGCCCGACCGCGGTGTGGGGGCAGACCAGCTCGGCACTCGACGCCAGTGTCGAGCGGATCGTCGCCCCTGTCTCCGTCTCGCTGGCGCGGCCCGAGGCATAGGTCTCGCGCAGCGCCTGCATCGCGCCCTGGCTGACCTCGAAACCGCCGGTCTTCAGCTCGTCCATCAACTGCGCCACCGCGCGCCCGTCCTGATCGTAGGCATAATACAGCGCGCGCTCGAAATTCGAGCTGACCTGGATGTCCATCGAGGGGCTGATGGACGGGATCGTGTCGCCCTTGTGGTAACCCTGCCCGCTCAGGCAGCGATGCAGGATGTCGTTCTGGTTTGTGGCCACCACCAGCCGGCCGATTGGCAGGCCCATGCGACGGGCGATGTAGCCGGCGAAGATGTCGCCGAAATTGCCGGTGGGCACGGTGAAATCGACCGCCCGGTGCGGCGCGCCCAGGTTGGTGGCGGACGAGAAATAGTAGACGACCTGCGCCAGCACCCGGGCGAAGTTGATCGAGTTCACGCCGGCCAGCCGCACTCCGTCGCGGAACTCGAAGTCGTTGAACATGGCCTTCACCGCGGCCTGGCAATCGTCGAAATCGCCATCCAGCGCCAGCGCGTGCACATTGGCATCTTCGGGCGTGGTCATCTGCCGGCGCTGCACCTCACTGACGCGGCCATGCGGAAACAGGATGAACACGTCGACATTGTCCAGCCCGCGGAACGCCTCGATGGCGGCGCTGCCGGTGTCGCCGCTGGTGGCGCCGACGATGGTCACCCGTTCGCCGCTGCGTTCCAGCGCTGTCTGGAACAGCTGCCCGATCAGCTGCATGGCGAAGTCCTTGAACGCCAGGGTGGGGCCGTGGAACAGCTCCAGCAGGAAGGCGTTGGCGTCCAGCTGCCTGAGCGGCGCGCGGGCGGCGTGGCCGAAGCCCTCATAGGCCCGGGCGATGATGCCGCGGAACTCGTCCTCGCTGAAACTGCCCGAGACATAGGGCCACATCACCCGGAACGCGATCTCTTCATAGGGTTGCCCGGCCAGCGCGGCGATCTCGTCGCTGGGGATCGCCGGGATCTCGGCGGGCAGGTAAAGGCCGCCATCGCGCGCCAGGCCGGTCAGCATCGCCTCTTCGAATGTCAGCTCGGGCGCCTGCCCGCGGGTCGAGATGTATCTCATGGTTTCACGCTTTCGGATCGGCTGCGGCCGCGCCGCAGGAAATAGACGGTCATCGCGGCCCAGACCGCCGCAAGACCGAACCAGGTGATGGCATAGTGCAGGTGATCGTTGGGAATCCCGGCGCTGTCCACCGGCAGCGGTGTCACATCCGGATCGGTGGGCGTGCGCGCGATCAGCAGCACCGGCTCGGTGTCCAGCGCCTCGGCCAGCGCCGGCACGTCGCGGGCAAACCAGATGTTGCCGTCCTTGTCCGGTTCCGGCGTGTAGCCGTCGATCTCGTCCGGCCAGTGCAGGTTGCCGGTGACCTGTATCGGCCCCGTCGCGCGCGGTGCGTCCTTGGCCTCGGTCGGCACGAAGCCGCGATCGACCAGGATGCGGCGCCCGCCGGTGCGGAACGGCGCGATGATGCGATAGCCCGGCCCGACCCGCTTCACCGAGACCAGCACATGCACCTCGCCCCGGTCGAACGTGCCCTCGGCGCGCACGGGAAGGTAGCGGTCGGTGTCGGGGTCCGGATCCACGGGCAGCGCCACGGGCGCGGCTGCGATGCGGGCGTCGATCTCGGCCAGCAGCGCCTCTTTCCAGGCCAGGCGCTGCACCTGCCAGATGCCGAGGCCCAGCAGCACGGCAAGCCCGACAAGGCCGAAGGTCAGCACGAACAGAAGGCGGCGGGTGGGCATAAACGCGGGTCCGGAAGGCAAAAACGGCGCCCGTGGCAATTCCCGGGCGCCGTTGTTTCTTGCGCGTCGGGGGCGGATTTGCAACCGCCCCGGGCGCTGCGTCAATTCATCAGCGGCGCCTGGCCCCAGATGTAGACGGCGAAGAACAGGAACAGCCAGACCACATCGACGAAGTGCCAGTACCAGGCCGCCGCCTCGAAGCCGATATGCTTCTCGGGCGTGAAATCGCCGCGCATCGCCCGGATCAGGCAGACCAGCAGGAAGATCGTGCCGATGATCACATGCGCACCGTGAAAGCCGGTCGCCATGAAGAAGTTCGAATAGAACTGGTCGCCGCCGAAGGTCCAGTCCTCATGCGCGATCAACTGCCAGTATTCATAGCCCTGAAGGACGGTGAAGAAGACGCCCAGCACGATGCCGATGGCCAAGCCCTGCACCAGCGCCTTGCGGTCGTTGTTGTGCACCAGAGCATGGTGCGCCCAGGTCACGGCACAGCCCGACAGCAACAGCACCAGCGTGTTGATCAGTGGCAGATGCAGGGGATCCACCGCATGGATCGCCGGGGCCACGTATTCGCTGCCCACATACTCCTGCATCGGATAGATCCGGTGCTTGAAGAACGACCAGAACCACGCGGCAAAGAACATCACCTCGGAGGTGATGAACAGGATGAAGCCATAGCGCAGGCCTATGCGCACCACCGGGGTATGGTCTCCGACCCGGCTTTCGGCAACGACGTCGGACCACCAGCCGAACATGGTGTAAAGCACGCCCACCAGCCCGATCAGGAACACCCAGTGGGTGATGCCGTGCATCCACAGCACCGCGCCGATCAGCATGACGAAACCGCCCAGCGAGCTCAGGAGCGGCCAGATGGAGGGGTTGAGAATATGGTAATCGTGGTCTTTCGCGTGTGCCATCAGCGTCCCTTACCTTGCGGCCTTAATTCGTATCTGTTGCGGTGTCCGCCTCGAGGGCCGCGTATCCCTCGGGCAGATCTATCTCGTAGAATGTATACGACAGAGTGATCGTATGCACATATTTGCCGTCGCGGTCCTCGACGATCTCGGGATCGACGAAGAAGGTGACCGGCATCTGGACCCGCTCACCCGGTTCCAGCACCTGTTCCTCGAAACAGAAGCAGGCGATCTTTTCGAAGAAGCCGCCGGCCTGGTAGGGCGTCACGTTGTAGGACGCCTGCCCCGCCACCGGTCGGTCGGTGGGGTTGTAGGCCTCGTAGAAGGCCAGCCCGGTCTCGCCGATGCGGATTTCCATCTCGCGTTCGACCGGGGTGAATTCCCAGGGCATGCCGCGCTCGCGGCTGGCGTCGAAGCGCACGGTGATGGTCTGGTCGAGGATCTCGTCCGAGCCGGCCTCGGCCACGCCGGTCACCCCGCCAAAGCCGGTGACCCGGCAGAACCAGTCGTAGAACGGAACCGAGGCCCAGGCCAGGCCGCCCATCAGTAGCACGACTCCGACGGTCTGCACGACCGTCTTGCGGGGTCCGGTCAGGCCCTTCATTGCTGCACCTCTCCAGTGGGAAGCAGGAAATCACCGCGGCTGACCTTGACCACGGTCAGGCTGAACACGATCACGATGAACCCTGCCAGCGTCAGCGCCAGGCCCAGGTTGCGCCCGAAGCGGCGCTGGTGCAGCTCATGGGGTTTGCGCAGGCTCATCCCCAGCCTCCCAGTCCAAAGGGCTTGAGCAGAGCCTCTGTCAGGATCGCGCCGAAATGCAGGAACAGATACAGCAGCGACAGTTTGAAGAACCCGCGCTCGGCCTTGAAATTGTCGGCCTCGGCATCGGCCTCGTCCCGGCGCCAGATCGTCCAGGCACCGCGCAGGAACAGCGCGTTCATCACCAGGGCCACGGCCAGGTAGACCGGCCCGCCGATATCGGTAAAGGCAGTGCCCACCGCCAGCAGCGCGAGAAGCGCGGTATAGACCAGGATATGCACCCGGGTGGCGCGGCGGCCGTGGGTGACGGTCAGCATCGGCACGCCGGCATCGTCGTAATCGTTGCGCATGAAGAGCGCCAGCGCCCAGAAATGCGGCGGCGTCCACATGAAGGTCAGCGCGAACATCAGCCAGGGCTCGATGCTCATGCCGCCGGTGGCCGCGATCCAGCCGATGACCGGCGGAAAGGCCCCCGCGGCACCGCCGATCACGATGTTCTGCGGCGTCGCCCGCTTGAGCCACATGGTATAAATCGCCACGTAGAAGAAGATGGTGAAGGCCAGGAAGGCGCCGGCAAACAGGTTCGTCGCCAGCGCCAGCATGATGACGCTCAACCCCGACAGGGCCAGCCCCAGCGCCAGCGCCTCGCCGGGCGCGATCTTGCCGGCCGGGATTGCGCGGCGGCGGGTGCGCTTCATCACCCGGTCGATATCGGCGTCCCACCACATGTTCAGCGCCCCGGACGCGCCGCCGCCGATGGCGATGAACAGGATCGCGCAGAACCCGATCACCGGATGCACCGTGACCGGCGCCGCCAGCAGGCCCACCAGCGCGGTGAACACAACCAGCGACATCACCCGCGGCTTGAGCAGCGAGAAATAGTCGCCGAAACCCGCCTCGTCCTCGCGGACGGGGTTGCGCAGGGGGCTGGCGTTGAAACTTGCGTCACTCATGTCCGGTCCTTGGGCGTCACGGAGGCGCGGAGACCGCGCGTCCTACGTCTTGATCGTCACGCGGGACACGCGGGCCGGGAAACCGACCTGCCGCCCGGTCCAGCCTGTCAGTTCGAGGCCACCTGCAAGCTCTGCGGCACGCCGGCGAATTCCTCTTTCGCCTCGGCCAGCCACTGGTCATAGGCCTCCTGACTGACCACCTTCACGGTGATCGGCATATAGGCGTGGTCCTTGCCGCACAGCTCGGAACACTGGCCGAAATAGATACCCTCGCGGTCGGCATTGAACCACAGCTCGGCCAGGCGCCCCGGCACCGCGTCCTGCTTCACACCGAAGGCCGGAATGGTCCAGCTGTGGATCACGTCGGCGCCGGTGACCTGCATCACCACGGTCTTGTTCACGGGCACCACAACGGCGGTGTCGGTGGCCAGCAGGTATTCGTCCTGGCTATAGCCGTTCTCTTCCAGCGACTCGCGGTCCAGCATGAAGCTCTCGAAGCCGAACCCCTCGTCGATATATTCATAGCCCCAGTACCACTGGTAGCCGGTCACCTTGATGGTCAGGTCGGCCTCGGGGATTTCCTGCTGCTTGAACAGCACCGGCAGGCTGAAGGCGCCGATGAAGACCAGGATCAGGATCGGCCCGATGGTCCAGAGGATCTCGACCGGGGTGTAATGCGAGAAGCTGGACGGGGTCGGGTTGGCCCGGCGGTTGAAGCGCAGGATCGCATAGAGGATCAGGCCGCCCACCAGCAGACAGATCAGGGTGATGATCACCAGGACGATCCAGTCGAGCGATTGCAGGTCTCGCGCCAGTTCGGTCGCGGCGGGCTGGAACCCGGTGCCGCCCGGGACCGGCTTGCCGACGGATTCCAACTCCTGCGCGGCGGCGGGCAGGCTCGAAAGGGCGGCAAGGGGCGCCGAGAGCTTCAAAGCGTTCTTCATTTTCTGTCCTGATCGTTTGATCTTGTTCCCGTCAGACCGGGCCGGGCATGAATCGGACACACCCGGCCCGTTGTCTTTGGCTGCGTTAAAAACCATATTCCGGACTACAGATAAAGCGAAATGCTTGCGTCAAAGAGACGCTTTTTTGATCTGGATCAAACAGCGAGGCCCCGCCGCATGTCACAGGACGCGTTCCGCCCATTCGAAGCCGCCCTTCCCCTGGACGAGGCGCTCCCGCTCTTGCACGGCGCGCTGGACGGGGCCGAGGATGGCGAGCTTTTCGTCGAACGCCGCCGGTCCGAGGCGCTGACCTTCGATGACGGGCGGCTGCGGCAGGCCTCGTATGATGCGTCCGAGGGCTTCGGTCTGCGCGCGGTGAATGGCGAGGTCGCGGGCTATGCCCATTCCACCGATGTCTCGATCCCCAGCCTGCGCCGCGCCGCCGAGACCGCGCGCCTGGCCGTGGGCGATGGCGGCGGCACCTATGCCGACCCGCCCCAGGCCACCAACCGCCATCTCTATACCGATGCCGACCCGATCGCGTCGGCGGAGTTTCCGGTCAAGATCGACACGCTGCGCGAGATCGACGCCTTCGCGCGTGGCCTCGACCGGCGGGTGGTGCAGGTGACCGCCTCGGTCGCCGCCTCGCATCAGGAGGTCGAGATCCTGCGGCCCGACGGAACCCATCTGCGTGACGTGCGGCCGATGACGCGGCTCAACGTCTCGGTGATCGTCGAGCAGGACGGCCGCCGTGAAAGCGGCACCGCCGGCGGTGGCGGGCGCGTGGGCCTCGACGGGCTGATCGCGCCGGACGCCTGGCAGGCCAGGGCGCGCGAGGCGCTCAGGATTGCGCTGGTCAACCTCGAAGCGGTGCCGGCACCGGCCGGCGTGATGGAGGTGGCACTGGGGCCCGGCTGGCCGGGGATCCTGCTGCACGAGGCGATCGGCCACGGGCTGGAGGGCGATTTCAATCGCAAGGGCAGTTCGGCCTTTGCCGGGCTGATGGGCCAGCGGATCGCGGCCAGGGGCGTCACCGTCGTGGATGACGGCACCATGCCGGACCGGCGCGGCTCGATCAGTTTCGACGACGAGGGCACGCCCTCGCACCGCACCACGCTGATCGAGGACGGCATCCTGGTGGGCTACATGCAGGACCGCCAGAATGCCCGGCTGATGGGCATGGCGCCCACCGGCAACGGGCGGCGGCAGAGCTATGCGCACAAGCCGATGCCGCGGATGACCAACACGGTGATGCTGGGCGGAGACGCCGATCCCGCCGACCTGGTGGCGCAGATCAAGGACGGCATCTGGGCGGTGGGCTTCGGCGGCGGCCAGGTCGACATCACCAATGGCAAGTTCGTGTTCTCCTGCACCGAGGCCTACCGCGTGCAGGACGGCAAGATCGGCGCCCCGGTCAAGGGTGCCACGCTGATCGGCGACGGCCCGACCGCGCTGGGCCGCATTCGCGGGCTGGGCAACGACATGGCGCTCGATCCCGGCATGGGCAATTGCGGCAAGGACGGCCAATGGGTGCCGGTCGGCGTGGGCCAGCCCACGGTGCTGATGGACGGGCTGACCGTGGGCGGCTCGGCGGCCTGACACCGCCGGTCCGTCGTCACGGCGCCGGGCCGCTCGCGTCGATCACCACGAAGTCCCGCACGCCGTCCGTCCAGACCGTGCGCCCAGCGGTGCTCCGGTGGCGGTCCCTGGTGAAGCCGATATCCTCCAGCAGGTGCGGCGACAGCGCAGCCAGCCTTGCCAGTGCCTCCTCGGTCTTCGCGTCGGGCGGCGGCGTGGGCGCGCTTGGATCAGCAAATCTCAAGGCTTCCGCGCAACGGGAAAGCGCAAACATGACCCAATGGCGCGATGTGAAACTCGCTTTGGCTATTGGCATGGCGTGCTCTCCGTTGCTGATGGCCAGATCAGGATTACTTGTGAACTCCGCTTGCGGGCAAACCAGTTTTTCGCCTAGGTTGGATCAGGAAAACTGATCCAACGCCCGCCATGCCCCTGCCACCGCTCAATGCCCTTCGCGCCTTCGAGGCCGCCGCCCGGCACAACGGCTTCGTCGCCGCTGCCGACGAGCTGTGCATCACGCGCGGCGCGGTCAGCCGGCATGTCAAGCTGCTCGAGGCGCATCTCGGCGTCACCCTGTTTCGCCGCACCCACCGGGGCGTGGACCTGACCGCGGCGGGCCAAAGACTGCTGCCTGTCCTGACCGACGCCTTCTCCGCGATCGAGCGCGAGACCCGCAGCCTGACCGCCCAAGGCGCGGAACTGCGGATCATCTGCCCGCCCGCCCTGTCGATCCGGTGGCTGTTCCCAAGGCTCGAGTCGTTCCGCCGGGACCACCCCGAAATCCGGGTGCGGCTGACGACCGAGTTCTACGGCCAACAGGGGTTCGACGCGGCGGAATACGATCTCGGCATCTCGCTGGAGCACCGGCCGGGACGGTCGCCCGACATCGAGGTGCAACCGCTTTTTCCGATGGTCCTGTCGCCGGCCTGCGCGCCGGATCTGGCGGAAGGTGGTGCCCGGCTCACTGATCCACACCAGGTCGGCGCGTTCACCCTGTTGCACGAAAGCCCGAGGCGCAGCGACTGGGCCACGTGGCTGGAGACCTTCGGCATAGGCGGCGTCGATGTCGAAAGCGGCGAGGTGTTCCCGAATCTCGACATGGCGGTCCGGGCCGCCGTGATGGGCTCGGGCGTGGTGATGGCCGACCTGTTCCTGTGCCGCGAGGAACTGGCGCGCGGTACGCTGGTGCTGCCGTTTCCCGACATGCGCTGCGAAACGCCGGAGGGCCGCTATTGCCTGATCGGTCCGCGCGACAAATGGAAGGATCGCAAGGTGCGGGCGTTCCGGGACTGGGTGGCCGGCATGTCGGGGATGGATACCGACGCCGCGCGCTGACCGGCCCCGAGCGGTGACGCCTCAGAACCGGCCCTCGGTGCTGATGTGAATGGTCTCGCCGCAATGCTTGCAGTGCACGGCGTCGGCGTCATGCACCAGCAGGCCGCAATGGGGGCATTCCTTGCGCACCTTCGAAGGGCGGAACAGCACCTGCGCCAGCCGAAGGAACAGGGTCACGCCGACGATCATCACCCCCACCGACAAGAGCCGCCCCGAGGTGCCTTGCAGGGTGATGTCTCCGAACCCGGTGGTGGTCAGCGTTGTGACCGTGAAATACAGCGCATCTGCATAATTTCCGATCTGCTCATTGGCCTCGTTCTGCAGCGCATAGATCAAGCCGGTCATGATGAACAGGAACACCGACAGGTTGATCGCGGCAAAGATGATCTCTTCGTTGCGCCGGAAATACGGGAAATCCTGCCGCAGCCGCGCCAGCATCTGGTAGGTGTGCAAGAGCCGCAGCGTGCGCAGGATGCGCAGGAAGGCCAGCCCCTCACCGGCAATGGGCGCCAGGAACGACACCATCGAGATCAGGTCGGCCCATGTCGCCGGCCGCATGAAGAACGCCATGCGGTCGTGATCGAGGCGCAGCCGGATCAGGAAATCGGTAAGGATCAGAACGCCGAAGATCGTGTCCACCACGGTGATTGCCGTGGTGTGCGGAATGAACGAGGATCCGACCACGAAGAGGATCGTCACGATGTCGAAGACCAGCAGACCATAGCGGAACCTGTGCGCCCGCGGCGTCGACCCTTCGTAGAGCGCGCGCAGTCGCGCAACCCGCGAAGGCTTGGCCGATGCGGCGGCACTCCCGGTCTGGGTTGAGGTATCCTGGGCCTCGTCCATCCGTGCAGTCTGCACCGAAACCCGGCGACCCGCCAAGCCCCGCGAGGTCAGCCGATCCGGTCGAGCAGCGCCCGCAACACGCCGCGATCCGAACCTTCGCAGGGCGCCACCCGGCTGCGCCACAGCGTCGCCTGGCTGCGCAGCACCGGTCCGTCCGACAGCACCTTGAGGTGATTTGCGCGCAGCGTCTCACCCGTCGAGGTGATGTCGGCAATCGCCTCGGCGGTCTCGTTGGCCACCGTGCCCTCGGTCGCACCCTGGCTGTCGACCAGCGTATAATCGGCCACGCCATGGGCGGTCATGTAGTCACGCACCAGCCGGTGATACTTGGTGGCGATGCGCAGCCGGTGGCCGTGACGCGCGCGAAAGGCCGCGGCCGCGGCATCCAGGTCGTCCAGCGTGTCGACATCGCTCCAGCAGGCCGGCACCGCCACGATCAGGTCGGCCTGGCCAAAACCCAGCGGCGCGATCTCCTCGACCTGCTGTTCCCACCGCGGCAGCTTTTCATGCACCAGGTCGGTGCCTGTCACGCCCAGATGGATGCGCCCGGCGGCCAGTTCGCGCGGGATCTCGCCCGCCGACAGCAGCACCAGCGCCAGCCCGTCGATGCCCTCGACCTGGCCGGCATATTCGCGCTCCGACCCGGCCCGGCTGAGCGTGACGCCGCGCCGCGCGAACCACTGGAACGTCTTTTCCATCAGCCGCCCCTTGGACGGCACGCCGAGTTTCAGGGTCATCCGCCGCGCGCCTCCAGCTCGAGCATCAGGTCGGGGCGCAGCACACCGCCTACCGCCGGGATCTCGGCCCCCGCGCCCAGCTGCCGGGTCAGCGCGTCATAGCGCCCGCCGGTGGCGATGGGCGGCAGGTCCGGGCGGGATTCAGCGTAGAAGCCGAACACGAACCCGTCGTAATACTCCATCGAGGTGCGGCCATAGGATGCCTCGAAATCCAGCCCGTCCACATCGACGCCCCGTTCGCCCAGCGCCTCGATCCGGGCCTCGAGCCGGTCGAGCGCCGGGGTGATCTGCGGCAGGTCCACCGCCACGTCGCGCAGGCGCTCCAACGCGAAGGGCATCGTCTCGCGCACCGACAGCAATGTCTCCAGCGCCGCCATGTCACCCTCGGAGATCGGCGGCGCGGCCGCGTCGGCACGCAGTGCCGCGATGCGCGCGGCCACCTCATCGGCGCCGCGCTTGCCGATCTGGGGCACATCCGGTGCCTCGGGCGTCTCGCGTGCCAGCAGCGCGGCGCGGGCCGGCGGCACCGGTGCACGCCCCGAGTAGCGTTCCAACAGGGCGCGGAACCGGCGCGGCCGCCAGATATGGCGCATCAGCGCCGCCTTGCGCGGCTCCGCCGTCTGCAACCCCTGCACCGCGGCCAGCAGGATGCCGATATCCCCGGTCGCGGCGCGCAGGCCCAGCCCCGACAGCGCATCGGCGATCAGGGCGAACACCTCGGCATCCGCCGCCGCCGGATCGGTGCGGTCGAACACCTCATAGCCGACCTGCACATATTCATTGGCCCGGTCCGGATCCTGCTCCTGCCGCCGGAACACCTCGCCGGCATAGGTATAGCGCGCGGGTTCGGCCCCGTGGGCCATGTGCATCTGCACCACTGGAACGGTAAAGTCCGGGCGCAGCATCTGCTCGCCCCGAAGCGCATCCGAGGTGACATAGGCCCGCCCCCGGATGTCCTCGCCATAAAGATCCAGCAAGGTGTCCGCAGGCTGCAGCACCGGCGTTTCCACCGGCTGCGCGCCCAGCGCCTCGAACCCACCGCGCAGGTCGGCGGCGCGGGCCAGGATGTCGGCACGCGCCGGCATCAGGCGTAGCGGCCGTCGGCGTCCAGCAGCCCGTGGCTGCCCAGGATCTCGCGTACGCCGGTCACCAGCTCGGCGCGCGGCAGCTCGAACTGGCTGGGGCGTTCCTTCCATTCCTCCAGCGTGGCGCTTTCTGCGATCTGCGCGCCCAGGATCAGGTCCTTGACCTGCACGATCCCGGCGGCCTTTTCGTCGCCGCCTTCGATGATGGCGACAGGCGATCCGCGCCGGTCGGCGTATCTGAGCTGGTTGCCGAAATTCTTCGGATTGCCCAGGTAGACCTCGGCGCGGATGCCGGCATTGCGCAGTTCGGCCACCATCGCCTGATAGTCGGCCATGCGGTCGCGATCCATCACCGTGACCACGACGGGCCCGCGAGCGGCGCTCTCGATCCGCCCCTTCTCGCGCAGCGCGGCCAGCAGGCGGTCGACACCGATGGAAATGCCGGTTGCCGGCACTTCCTGCCCGGTGAAGCGCTTGACCAGATCGTCATAGCGCCCGCCGCCTGCAACGCTGCCGAATTGCCGCTTGCGGCCCTTCTCGTCGAGGATCTCGAATGTCAGCTCGGCCTCATAGACCGGGCCAGTGTAGTAGCCGAGGCCACGGACGACGGAGGGGTCGATGACAATCCGGTCGGGGCCATAGCCCTGGGCGGCAAGAAGGTCGGAAATCTCTCCGAGTTCCTGGAGGCCTTGGAAACCAATTTCGGTTTTGCCGACAAGTCGCATCAGGTGATCAAGCACACCCCAGTTCCAAACCCGCCCTGCATGTTCGCTTTTCTCATGTGGATCAGAAAGCCTAGTGCCCATTCCGCCGGGGATCCGGTCATCAGATTTTGGGGGACCATTCTTGAGTTCATCTTCAACGATTGCATTGGAGTTTAAGAATGCAACAACGGTGTCGATTTGCTCGTCGCTCAGTCCCACCCCGCCGATATAGGCCCCCGAGGCATCGAGCCGCCCTTGGCCCAGCAATTGGCGCACACCCGTCTCGCCGACCTTGTCGAACTTGTCGATGGTGCGCAGGACGGCAGCCTGCTTTTCGGCATCTTGCAAGCCTACAACCTCCAGCACGCCGTTCAAAACCTTCCGGTTGTTCACCCGGATCAGGTAGTCGGCGCGCGCGATGCCCACCGCCTCTAGCGTGTCGGCCAGCATGGCGCAGATCTCGGCATCGGCGGCCATCGAGGCCGAGCCAACCGTGTCCGCATCGCACTGATAGAACTGCCGGAACCGCCCAGGCCCCGGCTTCTCGTTGCGCCAGACCGGTCCCATCGCATAGCGGCGATAGGGCGTGGGCAAGTCGTTGCGGTGCTGGGCATAGACCCGGGCCAGCGGGGCGGTCAGGTCATAGCGCAGCGCCAGCCAGTCGCCCTTGCCATCCTCATCGGCCTCCTGCCAGGCGAACACGCCCTCGTTGGGGCGGTCCACGTCGGGCAGGAACTTGCCCAGCGCCTCGACCGTCTCGACCGCGCTGCTTTCCAGCACGTCGAACCCGTAGCGGTGATAGACGCCCTGGATCCGGTGCAGCATCTCGGCGCGCTGAGTCACCTCGGCGCCGAAATAGTCGCGGAACCCCTTCGGCGTCTGCGCCTTGGGGCGGGGCTGTTTCCTGGGCTTGGCCATCGGTGTCCTCGGGCGGCGTTGTCCTCGCGGCGCGGTCTAGCCCAAGCCCCGCGCCGGGGCAAGGCGGCGCGGGTGCGGGGCTGGCCAGCCCGGGCGCGCGGCGATAGACAGGGCGCAACCGACAGGAGGGCCGGACATGCAGCAGCTGGAAGAGCGGATCGCGCACCTTACCCGCGTGGTGGACGACCTGAGCGAGGTTGTGGCCCGGCAGCAGGCCGAGATCGACCGGCTGGGGCGCAGGGTCGAGATGCTGGTGCTGCGCGAGGCGCAGCGTGATCAGGACGCCTCGGGCGGGGTGATCCTGGGCGACGAACGGCCGCCGCATTACTGATCCGCGGGTTTTCGCCTCGGGCGGACCGGCGATTCGCGGCTCCCGGCGCGGGGGAGCGCAACGAGCACTGCGCCGGGATCGTGTAATTACCCCTGTTTTCCTGGCATCGGCCATCCATTCGCGAGAATCCGAGACGAATTTTTGGCGATTCACGCGGCGTTAACCCGCCGGGCGCTAGACCTGTTCCTGCAAACAGGCGGAGCGACGGATGACCGAGGACGACACATCTTCCTATCACCCCCCCCCCCCCCCCACCACGGAAGACGACCGGTTTTCGTGGCTCCGCCTTTTGCGCTCGCGCCGGGTCGGCCCGGCGACCTTCCGGCGCCTGCTGGCCGAACATGGCAACGCGCAATCCGCTTTGGCCGCCCTGCCCGAGGTGGCCCGCGCCGCCGGCGTCGAAGACTACCAGCCCTGCCCGCCCGCTGTGGTCGAGGCCGAACTGAACGCGGCCCGCGCGGCCAACGCGCGTCTTCTGTGCCTGGGCGACCCCGATTATCCGCGCCAGTTGATCGACCTGGCCGATGCCCCGCCGGTACTGTGGGCGCTGGGCGACGTGGCGCTGCTGAACCGGCCAGTGATCGCGCTGGTGGGCGCGCGCAACTGCTCGTCGCTGGGCACCCGCATGGCCCGCGCCCTGGCGCATGATCTGGGCAAGCAGGGCTACGTCGTGGTCTCCGGACTGGCGCGCGGCATCGACACGGCCGCGCATCTGGCAACGCTCGAGACCGGCACCATCGCGGTGATGGCGGGCGGTGTCGACGTGATCTACCCGGCCGAGAACACGCATCTGGCGGGCGATATCGCCGCGCGCGGCCTGCGCCTGTCGGAGCAGCCGCCGCGCATGACCCCGCAGGCAAGGCATTTCCCGCGCCGCAACCGGATCATCTCGGGCCTGGCGCAGGCGGTGGTGGTGGTCGAGGCGGCGGCGAAATCCGGCAGCCTCATCACCGCGCGCGACGCGCTGGACCAGGGGCGCGAGGTTCTGGCGGTTCCCGGCCACCCCTTCGATGCGCGCGCAGCGGGCTGCAACATGCTGATCCGCGATGGCGCACATCTGGTGCGCAACGCCGCGGATGTGATTGCCGCACTGCCGCCGCAAGGCGAAGCGACCGTGCAGAAGCCGCCCGCAGATCTGCTGGCCGACCTGCCGCCGCCTCCGCCGCAACGGCGCAGCCTGCGCGAGAGCGCGGCGCTCCACCAGAAGGTGCTCGACCGGCTGGGCCCCTCACCGCTGGCCGAGGATCAACTGATCCGCGACCTGGCCGCCACGCCGGGCGAGGTCGGGCCGGTTCTGGTCGACCTGGAGCTTGACGGCAAGATCAACCGGCAGGCCGGTGGATTGCTGTCCCGCGCGGGATAGGCCGCGCGGCCACCTGCACCACCGCAGATCGCAGGTCGGTCTCCGACCAAAATGCGGACACGACCGCCCCAATCGGCCACACGCGATGGGTCGAATACCGCGCCGAATTCGCGCGGATTGACAATCGCCCCTTGCACCCCACATGGTGCCCGGCCATAGAAAGAGCCCGTTCCGCCATGTGAGGTTTTCACCTAAATGCCTGTAGTAGTTGTAGAATCCCCGGCCAAGGCAAAAACGATCAACAAGTATCTCGGCCCCGACTACACGGTTCTGGCGTCTTACGGGCATGTACGCGACCTGCCGCCCAAGGACGGTTCCGTCGACCCCGACGACGAATTCGCGATGACTTGGGAGGTCAGCCCCGACAGCCGCAAACACGTCAAGGCGATCGCCGATGCGCTGGCCGAGGACAATGCCCTGATCCTCGCCACCGACCCCGACCGCGAGGGCGAGGCGATCAGCTGGCACCTGCAGGAGGCGCTGACCAAGCGCCGCTCGATCAAGAAGGACACCGACGTCAAGCGGGTGACCTTCAACGCCATCACCAAGGACGCGGTGAGCCAGGCGATGCAGAACCCGCGCGAGGTCGACCTGCCGCTGGTCGAGGCCTATCTGGCGCGGCGGGCGCTCGACTACCTGGTGGGCTTCAACCTCAGCCCGGTGCTGTGGCGCAAGCTGCCCGGCGCCAAGTCGGCGGGCCGGGTGCAGTCGGTCTGCCTGCGGCTGATCGTCGAGCGCGAGATGGAGATCGAGGCGTTCAGGCCGGTCGAATACTGGTCGGTCAAGGCGGTGTTCGAAACCCCGCGCGGCCAGACCTATGAGGCGCGGCTGGTCACGCTGGCCGGCAACAAGCTGGACAAGCACGACATCTCGAATGCCACCCAGGCCGAACTGGCGGTGCAGGCGATCACCAGCCGCGCGCTCAAGGTCACCTCGGTCGAGGCCAAGCCGGCGGCGCGCAATCCCTCCGCACCCTTCATGACCTCGACCCTGCAGCAGGAGGCCAGCCGCAAGTTCGGCATGGGCGCGCGCCAGACCATGAGCACCGCCCAGCGCCTTTATGAGGCGGGTCACATTACCTATATGCGAACCGACGGCATCGACATGGCGCCCGAGGCGGTCACGATGACCCGCGACGCGATCAAGGACCGCTATGGCGCCGAATACGTCCCCGACGGCCCGCGCATCTACAAGAACAAGGCCAAGAACGCGCAAGAGGCGCATGAGTGCATCCGCCCCACCGACATGGCGCGCGACGCCAAGTCGCTGAAGCTCACCGAAGAGGATCAGCGCAAGCTCTATGACCTGATCTGGAAACGCACCATCGCCTGCCAGATGGCCGCCGCGCGGCTGGAGCGCACCACGGTCGAGATCGGCAGCGACGACGGTCAGGTCGGGCTGCGCGCCACCGGCCAGGTGGTGCTGTTCGACGGGTTCCTGCGCGTCTATGAGGAAGGCCGCGACGATGTGGTGGACGAGGACGACAAGCGCCTGCCGCAGATCATGCAGGGCGATCCGGCGGTCTTTGCCGGGACCTCGCTCAAGGATCAGGCCGACAAGGCGCGGTCGAACGACAGCGGCGCGGTCCTGTCCGACAACGAGGCGGTTCTGGCCCTGCAGCACCACACCCAGCCGCCGCCGCGCTATACCGAGGCGACGCTGGTCAAGCGGATGGAGGAGCTGGGCATCGGCCGCCCCTCGACCTATGCAAGCATCGTCACCACGATCCAGGACCGCGGTTATGTGCGCAAGGACAAGAACCGCCTGATCCCCGAGGAGAAGGGCCGGATCGTCACCATCTTCCTGCTGAACTTCTTCCGCCGCTACGTGGGCTACGAGTTCACAGCCAACCTGGAGGAAGAGCTGGATGACGTGAGCGCCGGCGGGCGCGACTACAAGGATCTGCTGAGCCGCTTTTGGCGCGATTTCTCTGCCGCCATTTCCGAGACCTCAGAGCTGCGCATCACCGAGGTTCTCGACAAGCTGGACGCCGCGCTGGCGCCGCAGCTCTACCCCCCGCGCGAAGACGGGTCCGACCCGCGCATCTGCCCGAAATGCGGCGAGGGGCGGCTGCATCTCAAGACCTCGCGCACCGGCGGGTTCGTGGGCTGCGGCAACTACCCCGAGTGCCGCTATACCCGCCCGCTCTCGGGCGATCCCGACGACAGTGGCGACCGGGTTCTGGGCGAGGATGACGGCGACGAGATCAGCCTCAAGACCGGCCGGTTCGGGCCCTATGTCCAGCGCGGCGAGGTCACGGAAGAAAACAAGAAACCGCCGCGCGCCAGCCTGCCCAACACCTGGTCGCCCGACGACATGGACCTGGACAAGGCGCTGATGCTGCTCAACCTGCCGCGCGAGGTTGGCCCGCACCCCGATGACGGCGAGATGATCGAGGCGGGGATCGGGCGCTACGGGCCCTACGTGAAACACGGCAAGCTCTACGCCAACCTCAAGCAGGTCGACGAGGTGTTCGAGATCGGCATGAACCGCGCCGTCGAGGTGCTGGCGCAAAAGGCGGCCAGCCGCGGCGGGCGAGGAGCCACCGCGAAGCCGCTGAAGGAGCTGGGCGAGCATCCCGACGGGGGCGCGGTGAACGTGATGGAAGGGCGCTATGGGCCTTACGTGAAGTGGGAGAAGATCAACGCGACCTTGCCCAAGGGCGTCGAACCCGCCGACGTCACGCTGGAGCAGGCGTTGGAACTGGTCGCCGAGAAGGCCGCCAAGAAGGGCGGCCGCAAGAAGGCTGCGCCCAAGAAAAAGGCGGCGCCCAAGAAGAAATCCACCGCTAAGAGCGACTGATCCCAAGCCCACTGCGATGGTCTTGTGTGCATTGCGTAGAAATACGCGATGCCTCCGCGCTTGATTGACTTCGCTCCGGCGCGGCGGCAGAACCGGGCCATCACCAAGTCATCGGGAGAGGGATCCATGAAGAAAGTCTATGCCACGGCCTCCGAGGCGCTGGACGGGGTGCTGCATGACGGCATGCTGATCGCGGCCGGCGGGTTCGGCCTGTGCGGCATTCCCGAACTGCTGATCGACGCGCTGGTCGAAAGCGGCGTCAAGGATCTGACGATCGCATCGAACAATGCCGGCGTCGACGGGTTCGGCCTGGGGAAACTGCTGGAAACGCGCCAGATCAAGAAGATGATGTCGTCCTATGTCGGCGAGAACGCCGAGTTCATGCGCCAGTATCTCAGCGGTGAGCTGGAGCTGGAATTCAACCCGCAGGGTACGCTGGCCGAGCGCATGCGCGCCGGCGGCGCGGGCATTCCGGGCTTCTATACCAAGACCGGGGTTGGCACGGTGATCGCCGAGGGCAAGGAGCACAAGGAGTTCCGCGGCGAGACCTACATTCTCGAAGAGGGCATCTTTGCCGATCTCAGCATCGTCAAGGCCTGGAAGGCCGACGACACCGGCAACCTGGTGTTCCGCAAGACCGCGCGCAACTTCAACCCGGCCGCGGCCATGTGCGGCAAGATCTGCGTTGCCGAGGTCGAGGAGATCGTGCCGCGCGGCAGCCTGGATCCCGACCTGATCCACCTGCCCGGCATCTACGTGCACCGCCTGATCCAGGGCGACCACGAGAAACGGATCGAACAGCGCACCGTGCGCAAGAGGGAGGACGCATGATGGCCGGAGACGCAAAGGGCTGGGACCGCAACCAGATGGCCGCACGCGCGGCGGAAGAGCTTGAAGACGGCATGTATGTGAACCTCGGCATCGGCATTCCGACGCTGGTGGCCAACTACGTGGGCGACAAGGACATCACCCTGCAATCCGAGAACGGGATGCTGGGCATGGGCCCCTTCCCCTATGAGGGCGAGGAGGATCCCGACCTGATCAACGCCGGCAAGCAGACGATCACCGAACTCAACCGTACGTCCTATTTCGACAGCGCGACCAGCTTCGGCATGATCCGCGGCGGCAAGATCGCCGCGGCGATCCTGGGCGCGATGGAGGTGGCCGAGAACGGCGACCTGGCGAATTGGATGATCCCCGGCAAGCTGGTCAAGGGCATGGGCGGCGCGATGGACCTGGTGGCCGGCGTCAAGAAGGTGGTCGTGGTCATGGACCACACCAACAAGCATGGCGACAGCAAGCTGCTGAAGGAATGCACGCTGCCGCTGACCGGCACCGGTGTGGTGGATCGCATCATCACAAACCTGGGCGTTCTGGACGTGGCCGAAGGCGGGCTGAAGATCGTCGAGCTGGCCGACGGCGTGACCGAGGACGAGATCCGCGCCGCGACCGACGCGACCATTGTCAACTGATCGCGCGATCCGCGCATGAGACGGCCCGCCAGACCCGGCGGGCCGTTCTCAGTTCAGCGTCCGGAAGACACAGCCATCGGTCACCAGAACCGGTGGTGTCGCGCAGAGCGAGCGCGCGACCTGGAAGGCGGCCAGCACCTTGGGCACATAGTCCCGCGTTTCGGCAAAGGGCGGCACGCCGTTATGGTCGCGCACCGAACCTTCGCCGGAATTGTAGCCGGCAAGCACCAGGATCGGATCGTTCTGGAACTTGCCCATCAGCCAGTCCAGGTACTTGACACCGCCGGCGATGTTCTCGGCCGGAGACAGAGAGTCCTTGACCCCGAACCGGTCGGCAGTGGCCGGCATCAGCTGCATCAGGCCCTGCGCCCCGGCGCTGCTGACCGCGTCGTGCCGCCCCGAGGATTCCACCGCGATCACGGCAAGCACCAGCGCCGGCGAGACCTTTGTGCCGACCGTCGAGCGCAGGATGTCCACGCCGCGCTCGCCGGCGATCTTCTGCATCGCCTGAAGCCGCGGCGCCGCGACCCCGCCCGCCGAAATCGCCGCCATCGCCTCGTCGAGCCGTCCTGGCCCCGATGCGGCGCGGCTGGGCGAGACCTTGTCCCAGAACCAGTCATAGGCCGCCTTGGACGCGGTGCCCGGCGTGGCCGGCAGGGCGGCGGCGACAGGAAGGACCTCGGCCTCCGGTATCACATCGGGTTCCTCGTCCCGCATTCCGGTCGAACCCGCCTTGGGAGCGGCGGCGTGTTCCTCGGCGGTGATCTGGACGGTCACACGCGGCCGCGCCCCCGGTTTCGGGGCCGACACCCGCTTGAACACGGCACCGGTCGACTCGGCCCCCGCCAGGCTTGTGCCCAGCGGAAACCCGATCGCAGCGGCCAAGGCCGCGCAAATCAGGGATGTGCGGAGGTTCATCTGCTCGCCTCGCGTTTTCTTTGCGTACATTTTCCGCCGATCTGGGCCGAAAATTCCAGAAAAACCCTGTGAATTGAGGCGTTTTCGCCCCAATTGACACCGTTTTGCATCGCTTGGTTTCCGGGCCGTCGAGGCCATCCATATTTTTCTCGTTAAAAACCAATGCGCTATGGGAAATATGAGCGAAAAGTTAAAATCTGGCGCGAGAATCCGCGATTTGGCCCAATTCCTGCCACGGGCCTTAGGCAAACATACATCCATACCGCGACGGACAGGGCCGATGAGAGAGAGCAGGCCCAGACGGACGGCGAGGTAAGCGAAACGTAGTGAGATCCTTAGGAGGGACGTACCATGATCAAATTCTTCAAGAACTTCCGCGCAGACGAAGACGGTGCCGTGACGGTTGACTGGGTCGTGCTGACCGCAGCCGTGGTTGCTCTGGCAGGCGTTGCATACACCGGCATCAAGGGCGGTACTTCGACCCTGGCCGGCAGCATCTCGACCGGCATCGGCGGCATCTCGGTCAGCGACCCGACCAACTAAGCGGGCTCCATCGACCTGATGTGACGAAAGGGGCTGCGCCGATTTCCGGCGTGGCCCCACTTTTTTGCCGCCACCCGAAAGGGATATTGCTGCCATGACATGTTTTCTGAAAAGATTTTTCGCGAATGAAAGCGGCGCCATCACAGTTGATTGGGTTGTTCTCGTGGCCCTGGTTGTCGGATTGGTCGCCGCGGCTTTGCCGCTGGTCTCCGACGGGACCGAGGAGGCGTCCGACACCGTTGGCGAGTTCATCGAGCTGCGGCCGGTGGCGCAGCCGACCTGGAACTAATTGTTCAGGTTTGCCGCCCCAAAGTCGTCGATCTTCCCTGATTTGGACACAATCGTAACCTAAAAGTTTATATCGGGTAAACCGAGGGGCAAAGGCCCCCGGCACCCGGAACGACTGGGGTAAGAGAAAGAGGTGCAGGTATGCGTGCGGTATTCGGTCTTGTCTTGATCGTGGGGGTGGCTCTGGCCGGTGGGGCCGTGATGATGGCCCGCAACTACATCAGCGCCTACCAGGAGGAATTGGCGCGCGAACGCGCGGCCCGGGCGGATGTCGTCCCGATCCAGGAGGTCTATGTCGCGGCGCGCCCGCTGCGTTATGGCGAACGCCTGAACAAGGATGCGGTCCGCGCGGTCAAATGGCCTGTGGATGCGATCCCCGAGGGGTCCTTTACCAATGCCGACGAGCTGTTCCCGGTGGACGAGCAGGACAACCGCTATGTCCTGCGCTCGATGGAGAAGGACGAGGCCGTCCTGGGCGTGAAGATCACCAAGATCGGCGAGGATGCCGGCCTGACCTCGCGGCTGGAGCGCGGCATGCGCGCCTTCGCGATCCGGGTCGACGTGGCCTCGGGCGTCTCGGGCTTCCTGCGGCCCGGCGACCGGGTCGATGTCTACTGGACCGGCGGGCTGCGTGGTGCCGTCGAGGGCGCGCAGGGTGAAGTGACGCGCCTGATCCAGGCCAATATCGATCTCGTGGCGGTCGACCAGACCGCCGGCGGCGATGTCGAGCGCGCGACCATCGCCCGGACCGTGACCGTTGCTGCCCGGCCCGAACAGATCGCGGCGCTGGCGCAGGCCCAGAATACCGGCCGGCTGTCGCTTTCGCTGGTCGGCGCCGAGGACGACACGATCGCCTCGGCCATCGAGGTGAACCAGCGTTCGCTGCTTGGCCTGGGCGAGCTCGAGGCCGCCCCCGAAGCCATCGAGGAGAAGGTCTGCACCGTTCGGACCCGTCGCGGAGCCGAGGTCGTCGAGATCCCGATCCCCTGCACAAACTGAACCGTATCAGCGGTTTACCGACCCGGGGCCGCGCCATTGGCGCGGTCCCTTCCTTGTTTGTTGTTGCCAGTTGTCCACATAAGTTCCCGAGCGGAACCCGTTGATTCTTGCAATAAATCCGGAAGTGGCGCAGAGTGCCCGCAAGAATGGGCAGAAAAGACCCGTCAACGAGGCGTGATCGGAGAGGCAGGTCACATGAGAATTCATGGAATGTTCAAGGCCACCCTGCTGGGGTTGGCTATTGTGTGCAACCCGTTTGCACCGGCGGTGCAGGCCCAAGAGGTCCTGCGCGTGCTCAAGAAAGACGCGGCAACCATGCTCGAGGTTCCGATGAACCGCGCCGTGGTTGTCGAAAGCGAGGAACCCTTCGCCGAGCTCAGTATCGCGAATGCGGGAATCGCCGACATCTCGTCGCTGTCGGATCGCACGATCTATGTCCTGGGCAAGTCGCCGGGTCTGACCTCGCTGACGCTGTTCGACGCGTCCGGGATGCTGATCACCAACGTCAACGTGCGCGTGTCGGCGGACGTGACCGAGTTCAAGGAGCGGCTGCGGCAGATCCTGCCCAGCGAGAAGATCGAGGTGCGCACCGCCAATGACGGCATCGTGCTGTCGGGCACCGTCTCCAGCAGTTCGCGCCTGCAGCGGGCGCTGGACCTTGCCGAACGGTATGCGCCCGAGCGGGTGTCGAACCTGATGAGTGTCTCGGGCGTGCAGCAGGTGATGCTCAAGGTCCGGTTCGCGGAAATGCAGCGCTCGGTGTCCAAGGCGCTCGGGGCCTCGCTCGGCTTCAGCGGCGGGAACGCCATTGGCGGCCTCAACACACTGAACAACAACCCGAATTTGACCAACGCCATCAACGGAAACATTCCCGGCACCAATGAGAACGCGGGCGCGTTCCTGTTCGGCTTCAGCGCCGGGTCGACCCAGATCCGCCTGCTGATCGAGGCGCTGGAGCGCAAGGGCGTCGTGCGCACCCTGGCGGAACCGAACCTGTCGGCCCTCTCGGGCCAGGAGGCCACGTTCCTCGCCGGCGGCGAATATCCGATCCCGGTTGCACAGCGCGACGGCCTGTTCTCGGTCGAATACAAGCCCTTCGGTGTCGAGATGAAATTCGTCCCGCGCGTCGTGGATGGCGACCTTATCAACCTGGAGTTGCTGGCCGCGGTCTCGTCCCTGGATCCCAACAACTCGGTGATCGTCAACGGGTTCGAGATCGCCGCCTTCCAGCGCCGCGAGACCTCGACCACGGTCGAGCTGCGCGACGGCGAGAGCTTTGCCATCGCCGGGCTGATCGAGGACGAGTTCCTGGACAACAACCAGCAACTGCCCTGGCTGGGTGACGTGCCGGTCCTTGGCGCCCTGTTCCGCAGCGCCGACTACCAGCGCAGCCAGACCGAACTGGTCATCATCGTGACCGCGCACCTGGTCTCGCCCACCCGCGGCGAAGCGCTGGCGCTGCCGACCGATCGGGTCCGGCCGCCCAGCGAAAGCGACCTGTTCCTGTTCGGCCGCACCACGCGCACCACGCGCGGCGGCGGCGCCGCCGCCGAGGTGGCCAAGCAGGATTTCAGTGGCTCCTACGGCTACGTGATGGAATGATCGGGAGGATTGGACCGATGCAGAAATGGATCGTGGCACTGGGATTGTCGGCAAGTCTGTCGGCCTGTGGATATGAGGCCGGCCAGGCGGTCGATTCGGGTACCTTCGGCAACGCGACGCTGAACAACATCCAGATGTCGAACGGCGAGAGGTCGTTTGTGCAAGCATTGGGCGAGCGCTTTGCCCGCGAAGTTCCCAATCAGGTGAATTTCGCCTTCGACAGCGCACAGCTCGACCCCTCGGCGCGGCAGATCCTGGCCGAACAGGCCAACTGGATCCGCCAGTTCCCCGAGGTTCGCTTCCGGGTCTACGGCCATACCGATCTCGTGGGCTCCAACGCCTACAACAAGAGCCTCGGCCTGCGCCGCGCCCAGGCGGTCGTGGCCTACCTGGCCAGCCAGGGCATCAGCCGTTCGCGGCTGGAGGCGCTTGTTTCCTTTGGCGAAACCCGCCCGGTGATCCAGACCAGCAATCGCGACCGGCGCAATCGCCGTACCGTGACCGAGGTGTCCGGCGTTGCCGGCGGCCGCGGCCAGCTTCTGGATGGCCGCTATGCCGAGGTCATCTATCGCGACTACATCCGCAGCGCCGAGCCGGCCTCGACGCTGAGCGTGGACACCCGCGCCACCGGGTTCGAACAACAATAAGGCGAGTTGGGCGGCATCGTCGCCCAATTCCCTACAATTGGTTCTTTTCGGCCCCAATCTCGCCCAACTTGCCAGTGAAATTGCCTCCAATAGGTGACGTGCGTCCTGAACCGGGACGCATGCAGGCACCGGGAGGCCGGGACACGCAGAACGCTGTTTCAACCGTCCTTCCGCGCCTCCGTAAAGAGGATGAAGGCAATGAGCAGCGATACGCCGCAAAGCGAAACAACACCGATCCTTGCCTGCACCGTCAGCCGTGACGTGCAGAACTTCGACCTTCTCATCGAGGACATGGAAGCCGCGATGGGCGAGAACTGGGGCGACCTGGGTTTTGCCGAGGCGCTGGCCTTCTTCGGCCAGCCCGAGGCCGAGTCCCTGACCTTCATCGCCCTGGCGCTGGATGGCAGCGACGAGGACAACCTTGTCCTGATGGGCGAGATCATCACCCAGGCCAAGGCGCGCGGGATCAAGGTGATCCTGATCGCCGAGGACGTGACACCGGCCTCGCTGCACCAACTGCTGCGCAAGGGTGCGGACGAATTCGTTCCCTACCCCCTGCCCGAGCACGAGTTGCAATCCGCCATCGACCGGCTGGAGGAGCCCGAGAAGGAACCCGAGCCCAGCCGCCACAACACCGCGAGCCTGAAATCGGGCGAGCAGCGCGAAGGCGCCCTGCTGGTGACCCACGGGCTTGCCGGGGGCGTCGGATCGACCACGCTGGCGGTGAACCTGGCCTGGGAACTGGCCTGCCTGACCGCGGACAGCGCACCCAGCGTCTGCCTGATCGATCTCGACCTGCAATACGGCTCGATCTCGACCTTCCTGGACTTGCCTCGGCGCGAGGCCGTCTTCGAGATGCTGACCGATACCGACAGCATGGACGAAGAGGTGTTCGGCCAGGCCCTTCTGAGCTTCGAGGACAAGCTTCAGGTTCTGACCGCGCCGCCGGACATGGTGCCGCTGGACATCGTGAGCCCCGAAGACGTCAAGCGCGTGATCGAGATGGCGCGGGCGCATTTCGACTATGTGGTCGTCGACATGCCCAATACCCTGGTGCAGTGGTCCGAGACCGTCCTGCAGGCCGCGCATGTGTATTTCGCGCTGATCGAGCTGGACATGCGCTCGGCCCAGAACGCGCTGCGGATGAAGCGCGCGCTGCAATCCGAGGAGTTGCCTTTCAACAAGCTGCGTTTCGCGCTGAACCGGGCCCCCAAATTCACCGACCTGAGCGGCAAGAGTCGGGTCAAGCGGATGGGCGAGTCGCTGGGGATCTCGATCGACCTGCAACTGCCCGATGGCGGCAAGGCGGTCACGCAGGGCGCCGATCACGGCCTTCCGCTGGCCACCTCGGCCCCGAAGAATCCGTTGCGCCGGGAGATCGCCAAGCTGGCGCAATCGCTGCATGAGCTCGGTCAGAGCGATGCGGAAGCGGCCTAAGCCATTCAGAGGGGGGTGACAGGTGTTTTCACGTTACAAGAAGCAGGGCAAGGGCGAACCGGTCAAGGTGACCGACAAGGCCGCGGTCGCGGCCAGCCCCGATCCGCAGGCCGTCGCAAAACCGGCCAGCCTGCGCAAGCCGGCGCAGCAGAAGGCCGCGGAATCCGCGCCGCAGGATCGTGAGCGCAAGCGCAAGGAGCGGCTGGGCGACATCAAGATCCAGCTGCACCGCGAACTGCTCGAAAACCTCAACCTCGCCGCGCTGGAAACCGCCGCCGAGAAAGAGCTGCGCGCCGAGATCAGCCAGATCGCCAGCGAGATCCTGGAACAGAAGGGCATCGTCCTCAATCGCGAGGACCGCACCCAGCTGACCAAGGAGCTCTATGACGAGGTCACGGGCCTGGGTCCGCTGGAGACATTGCTGCAGGACGACTCGGTCAACGACATCCTCGTAAACGGGCCGCAGCAGGTTTTCGTCGAACGGTCGGGCAAGCTGGAACTCAGCGACGTGACCTTCAAGGACGAGCGCCACCTTCTGCGCATCATCGACAAGATCGTGTCCGCGGTGGGCCGCCGGGTCGACGAATCGAACCCCTATGTCGACGCCCGCCTGGCCGATGGTTCGCGTTTCAACGCGATGGTGCCGCCGATCGCGGTGGACGGCTCGCTGGTGTCGATCCGGAAATTCAAGAAGGACAAGCTGGGCATCGACGACCTGGTGAATTTCGGGGCCTTCACCGAAGAGATGGCCGCCTATCTTCAGGCCGCGGTCGCAACCCGCCTGAACATCATCGTGTCGGGCGGTACGGGTTCCGGTAAGACCACGACGCTGAACGCCCTGTCCAGCTTCATCGACAATGCCGAACGGATCCTGACAATCGAGGACACGGCCGAACTTCAGCTGCAGCAGACCCATGTGGGCCGGATGGAAAGCCGCCCGCCGAACGTGGAAGGCAAGGGCGAGGTATCCCCGCGCGACTGTCTGAAGAACGCGCTGCGGATGCGGCCCGACCGCATCATCGTCGGCGAGACGCGCGGCGAGGAGGTCATCGACATGCTGCAGGCCATGAACACCGGCCATGACGGTTCGATGACCACGATCCACGCCAACAGTGCCCGTGACGGCATCAGCCGCCTGGAGAACATGATCGCCATGGCCGGCATCGAGATGCCGATCAAGGCGGTGCGAAGCCAGATCTCGTCGGCCGTGAACCTCATCGTGCAGGCCAGCCGCCTGCAGGACGGCTCGCGCCGGATGACCTCGATCACCGAGATCACCGGGATGGAAGGCGACGTGATCTCGATGCAGGAAATCTTTCGCTATCAGCGCGTCGGCCTGACCCCCGACAACAAGATCATCGGTCATTTCACGGCGACCGGCGTGCGCAGCCATTATTCCGAACGGTTCCGGATGTGGGGCTACGATCTGCCCGCATCGGTCTATGAACCCACAACCATGTAGGGCACGTCATGCAACTCAGTGCAGAACCGATCATCTATGGCCTGATCTTCGTCGGCGTGCTCGTGCTGGTCGAGGGGATCTATCTGGTCGCCTTCGGCAAGTCGATCAGCCTCAACAGCCGGGTCAACCGCCGGCTCGACATGCTGGACAAGGGCACCGGCCGCGAACAGGTGCTGGAACAGCTGCGCAAGGAAATGCAGCAGCACATGAAGTCGCGGTCGATCCCGCTTTATTCGCTTCTGGCGGAAAAGGCGCAGAAGGCGGCCATCGCCTTCACTCCGCGGCAGCTGATCATGATCATGGCGGCGCTGGCCGGCGTGGCCTTTGTCGGCCTCAGCATCGGCACCGAGACGGAGGTGCCGGTACGCATCGCCATCTCGATCGGCATCGGTGTCGGCGCGGTGTATTTCTGGGTCAACAAGAAGGCCAAGAAGCGCATGTCGATGTTCGAGGAACAGCTGCCCGACGCTGTGGAACTGATGGTGCGCTCGCTCCGCGTGGGCCATCCGTTCGTGTCGTCGATCCAGATCGTCGCCAAGGAGACCGAGGATCCGATCGCCACCGAGTTCGGCATCATCGCCGACGAGGCGGCCTATGGCCGGGACGTGGGCGAGGCGCTCAAGGAGATGGCCGAACGGCTGGACCACCAGGATCTGCGCTTCCTGTCCGTCGCCGTGACCATCCAGCAGCAGTCTGGCGGCAACCTGGCCGAGGTTCTGGCCGGCCTGGCGGCGGTGATCCGCGCCCGGTTCCGCCTGTTCCGCCGGGTCAAGGCAATCACCGCCGAGGCGCAGTGGTCGGGCAAGTTCCTGTCCGCCTTCCCGCTGATCTGCCTGGCCGTCGCGCTGGTCAACGACCCGAACTACTATGACGGGGTCAAGGATCACCCCTGGTTCATTCCCGCCACATTCGTCGTGGGCATCATGCTGACCGCGAACCTGTTCGTGATGCGCTCATTGACCAACATCAAGGTCTGAGGGGGCCTAGCCATGCAATTCCTGCAATCCATCAACGACATGCTGACCGAGCAGCTGGGGCCGTTCGGACCTCTGATCGTGGTCGGCGTCCTGGGTCTGTTCATGATCCTGGTCACCATACCGATCATGATGAACCAGCCCGAGGACCCGCTGAAAAAGCTCAAGCGGGACATGAACCCCAAGACGGCGAACAAACCGAAGAAGGAACAGCTGCGCCAGGGCGGCCGCAACGAGCAGCTGGAGAAATTCGCGGGCTTCCTCGAGCCCAAGGATGCCGACGAGCTGTCCGCGATGCAGCTCAAGCTGCGCCAGGCCGGCTATCAGAGCCAGGACTCGGTGCGTTTCTTCCACTTCTCGCAATTCGCCCTGGGCATGATCGGCCTCATCCTCGGGGTGGTCTACGTGACGGTCATCGCCGGCGACCAGGATTTCGATGCCCAGGGCATGTTGCTGCGCGTGCTGGGCCCGGGCCTGGTCGGGTACTTCCTGCCGAAATACTGGGTGACACGCCGGGTCGAGGAACGCCGCGAGTCGATCACCCGCGCCTTTCCCGACGCGCTGGACATGATGCTGGTCTGTGTCGAAGCCGGTCAGTCGCTGGACCAGGCCATCGTGCGCGTCGCCAAGGAACTGCGCGCCTCCTACAAGGAGCTGGCCGACGAGTTCGAGGTGGTGGCCTATGAGATGAAGGCCGGCAAGGACAAGGACCGCGTTCTGCGCGACTTCGCCACCCGCTGCAACGTGCCGGATCTGTCGTCCTTCGTGACGGTGATGATCCAGTCGGCGGCCTTCGGCACATCCATCGCCGAGGCGCTGCGCGTCTATGCGGGCGAGATGCGCGACAAGCGGGTGATGCGCGCCGAAGAGGCGGCAAACAAGTTGCCAACCAAAATGACCCTTGCCACAATGATGCTCACGGTCCCGCCCCTGCTGATCATCCTTGTCGGCCCTTCGGCACGGGGTATCATGGACCTCGGCAACATGGGACCCGGCAACTGACCGGGAGGCAGGACAGGGTGTGAGCAGGTCCGCACCGCTATTCAGGATGAATGCAGCCATCGCCGTCATCGCGGCGGTGGCCGCTTGCGACTCGGGCGGGACGGACCTGCCAGAGGATCCGTTCCCGCCCGGCATCGATCACCGCAAAGATGCCGTCGATGGCGTCGAGGTCGGACAGCGCCTCATGGCGGCCGGCGAATACGAGCTGGCGCTGGATTCCTTTACCCGCGCCGCACTGGACCAGGGTATGACCACCGAGATCCTGACCGGGCTGGGCACCGCCAACCTGGAGCTCGGCCGCCTGGGCCAGGCCGAAGGCATGCTGCGCCGCGCCGTCGAGGAGGCGCCGGACTGGCCCGAGGCCTGGAACAACCTGGGCGTCCTGCTGATGGAGAAGGGCGAGATCCCCGAAGCGACGCAGGTCTTCCGCAAGGCCTATGCGCTGGACAATGGCGAAAGTGACGCAATCCGCGAGAATCTGCGCTTATCCCTCGCAAATTTGGAAAATCCTGTTAATACTGAGCCCACAGAAAAAGACTATAAAGTGGTGCAGCGGAGCCCCGGCGAATTCGTGATCCGCAAGACACCATGACGAGGCCAGAGCAGTAAAGGACGCAATAAATGCGCCATCTCATCTTGATTCCAGCCGTCCTGGCGGGCGGTTTCGGTCTGTCGGCCTGTTCCGAAAAGGGTGACGAGACCGTCGAACGCGCTTTCCAGGACGTCAATGTCGTCGACGAAAGCAACCTCAACGACGTGATGCTGACGGTCGGCGACCCCAACGAGGCGGTCCGGCATTTCCAGAAATCGCTCAAGTCCGATCCCGACCGCGCGGATCTGCAACGCGGGCTGGCGATGTCGCTGACCCGCGCCAAGCGCAACACCGAGGCGATTTCGGCCTGGACCAAGCTGACCGGGATGGAGGGCGCCAAGCCCGAGGACTCCGTGGGTCTTGCCGATGCGCTGATCCGGTCGAGCGAGTGGAAACGCGCCGAGCAGGTGCTGGACGCCATTCCGCCCACCCACGAGACCTTCCGCCGCTACCGGCTCGAGGCGATGGTGGCCGATGCCAACAAGGAATGGAAGAAGGCCGACAGTTTCTACGAGACCTCGGTGGGCCTGACGACCAAGCCCGCCGGCGTCATGAACAACTGGGGCTATTCCAAGCTGACGCGGGGCGACTTCGAGGGGGCGGAGCGGATGTTCGGTGACGCGATCCGGCAGGATCCGTCGCTGTTCACCGCCAAGAACAACCTGGTCCTGGCCCGCGGCGCGCAGCGCAACTACTCGCTTCCGGTGATCCCGATGTCGCAATCCGAGCGCGCCCAGCTGTTGCACACGCTGGCGCTTTCTGCGGTCAAGCAGGGTGATGTCACCACCGGAAAGACCCTGCTGCGCGAGGCGATCAGCACGCATCCCCAGCATTTCGAGGAGGCGGCCCGCTCGCTGCAGGCGCTGGAGGCCGGATAGGGCATGTCGATCTCGGCGCAGGCGGCGCTGTGGTTCCTGCCCTTCGTGCTGCCGATCTGCTTCTACGTGGCCTTCACCGACCTGCGCGAGATGCGGATCACCAACCAGGCGGTGGTCGCGCTTGCGGCTGTGTTCGTGGTCATCGGGCCGTTCCTGATGCCCCTGCCCGTGTTCGGCTGGCAACTGGTGCAGCTGGTCTTCATGCTGATCCTCGGAATCGTGCTGAACGCAGCGGGCGCGATAGGGGCCGGCGACGCCAAGTTCGCCGCCGCCGCCGCGCCCTATGTGGCCCTGGGCGACCTGCGCGTGCTGATGGCGCTTTTCGCCGCGAACCTGCTCGCCGCCTTCGCCACCCACCGGCTGGCCAAGCACACCGCCCTGCGCCGCGCCGCACCCGGCTGGAAGAGCTGGGACATGGGCTGGAAATTCCCCATGGGGCTGAGCCTGGGCGGCACCCTGGCGCTCTATCTCGTGCTCGGCGCGATCTACGGGCAGTGAGGCACCGTCAAGGTGCCCCGAGCTTGCCCTTGTCCTGCCACAATGCGCTGACAATCTGCGGCCATGCGGGCGCACCGTATCCTTTTGACGAACAGACAACCGACAGGCCGCACCGATGAACATGCAAGCCAACAGCGTGATGTCCCCGCCCGCCCCGAAGGGCCTGGCCGAGATGCGTCTTCCGATGGTGATGATGCGGGACATCCTGCTCAAGACGATCTACCGCAAGACGGTCGACACGGTCAGCGAGATCGCCGAGGCGATCTGCCTGCCGCGGGCCGTCACGCAGGAGCTGGTGGATATCGCGCGCGAGCAGAAACTGCTCGAGGCGACCGGCACGCTGAATGCCAACAGCGGCAACGAAATGGGCTATCAGCTGACAGATGCGGGCAAGTCGCGCGCGCTGGACGCGCTCAGCCAGTCGGAATATTTCGGCGCCATGCCGGTGCCGCTGAGCGTCTATAGCGAGCAGGTCAAGCGCCAGTCGATCCGCAACATCCAGGTCACCCGCGAACAGCTGGTCAACGCGATGGGCCATCTGGTTCTGCCCGACAGCCTGCTGGACCACCTGGGCCCGGCGGTCAGCGCGGGCCGCTCGATCCTGATGTATGGCCCGCCGGGCAACGGCAAATCCTCGATCTCGAACGGGATCCGCGAGGCGCTGGGCGACAAGGTCTATGTGCCGCGCGCCATCGAATATTCCGGCCAGGTCATCACGGTCTACGACCCGATCGTGCACAACGCCATCGAGCAGGAACCCGACGACCCCAACAGCCTGCGCCGCAAGACCCGGTTCGACACCCGCTATGTCATGTGCGAGCGGCCCACGGTAGTCACGGGCGGCGAGCTGTCGCTGTCGATGCTGGACCTGGTCTACAACCCCACGGCGCGGACCTACCAGGCGCCGCTGCAGCTGAAATCCACCGGCGGCATATTCATCGTCGACGACCTCGGCCGCCAGGCGGAACCGCCGCAGGCGCTGATCAACCGGTGGATCGTGCCGCTGGAAGAGAACAAGGACATCCTGGGCCTGCAATCGGGCGAGAAATTCGAGGTGCCGTTCGACACGCTGGTGATCTTTTCCACCAACTTCCATCCCAACGAGATCTTCGACCAGGCCGCCCTGCGCCGGATCTTCTTCAAGATCAAGATCGACGGGCCGAACCAGGAAAACTTCCTCAAGATCTTCGCCATGGTGGCCCGCAAGCGCGGCATGCCGCTGGACGAGGCGTCTCTGGTGCATCTGCTCAAGGTGAAATACCCGACGATCGACAACATCTATGCCAACTATCAGCCGATCTTCCTGATCGACCAGATGATATCGATCTGCGAATTCGAGGGCATCCCCTATCAGATGCGTCCCGACCTGATCGACCGCGCCTGGGCCAACATGTTCGTGAAGGACGAAAAGATCGTGAAGTGACGCCGCGTGTCAGTCCGCTATCATCCTGACAAAGGATCGAAGGAGGGCTGACATGACCACCACCGACAAACCGCGGCTCGTCGGGATCAATCACATCGCGCTCGAGGTCGGCGACGTGCAGGCGGCGCTGGATTTCTACGGCGCCATATTCGCCTTCTCCCTGCGCGGCGAGAATCGCGACGACGACGGCAAGCTTACGATGGCCTTCATCGACATGGGCGATCAATTCATCGCGCTCAGCGGCGGACGGACGCAACCACCCGACGATCACCGGCATTTCGGCCTTGTCGTGGACGACCGCGAGCGGGTGGCGGAACTGGCGCGCGCGGCCGGCGCCCGGATGGTCGACGGCCCCTTCCTGGATTTCCGCGACCCCTGGGGCAACCGGATCGAGGTGGTCGAGTACCGCGACCTGCAATTCACCAAGGCGCCGACGGTCCTGGACAAGCTGGGCGTCGCCGCCGACAAGACGGAAAAGGCGAAAAAGCAGTTGGCGGACAAGGGGATCGAGATCTGACTCTGGCGCCGCTTGGGTGAATGTTCTAGATTTGTTCAATGCCTGAGATACCTGCGTTCCTTCTTGACTGGTTCGCTGGCCGGGGGTGGTCGGTCCATCCGCACCAGCATGACATGGTGGCCCGCGCCGATGCGCCCGCCACCCTGCTCATCGCTCCCACGGGCGGCGGCAAGACCATGGCCGGGTTCCTGCCGACACTGGCGGAACTGGCGGATGGGCGCCATACCGGGCTGCACACGCTCTATGTCTCGCCGCTCAAGGCGCTGGCCGCGGACATCAAGCGCAACCTGCGCACTCCGGTGGACGAGATCGGCCTGCCCATCCGCATCGAGGACCGCACCGGCGACACCTCGGCCACGCAGAAGAAACGCCAGCGCGCGGATCCGCCGCATATCCTGCTGACCACGCCCGAAAGCCTGGCCCTGCTGACCTCGTATGAGGATGCGCCGCGGATGTTCGCCGGGCTGCAACGTGTCGTGGTGGACGAGATCCACGCGCTGGCCGAAAGCAAGCGCGGCGACCAGCTGATGCTGGCACTGGCGCGGCTGCAATCGCTCTGCCCCGGCCTGAGGCGCGTAGGGCTGTCTGCGACGGTCGAGGATCCGGCAGCCATCGCCCAATTGCTGGCGCACCATCCCGACCCCTGCGAGATCCTGATGGCCGATCCCGGCCCCGATCCCAATATCGCCATGCTGGAAACCGCCGAGGCGCCGCCCTGGTCCGGGGGTGGCGCGGCCTATGCCATCCCGGCGGTTCTGGAGCAGGTCCGCCAGCACAAGACCACGCTGATCTTCCACAACACCCGCGCGCAGGCCGAGATCTTCTTTCACAATCTCTGGCTGGCCAATGACGAGGGCCTGCCCATCGGCATCCATCACGGCTCGCTCGACCGGCAGCGCCGCGAACGGGTCGAGGCGGCCATGGTGCGCGGCGAGTTGCGCGCCATCGTCTGCACCGGCAGCCTGGATCTGGGCATCGACTGGGGCGACGTGGACCTTGTGATCCAGATCGGCGCGCCGAAAAACGTCAAGCGGCTGGTGCAACGGATCGGGCGGGCCAATCACCGCTACAACGCGCCCAGCAAGGCGCTATTGGTGCCCGCCAACCGCTTCGAGGTGGTGGAATGCGTGGCGGCACTGGAGGCCGCGCGTGCCCATGACCTGGATGGCGAGCCCCGGGGTCCCGGGCCGCGTGACGTGCTGTGCCAGCACATCCTGATCGCCGCCTGCGCCGGGCCGTTCGACGCCGACGCGCTCTATGCCGAGATGACGGGGGCCGGGCCCTATGCGGATCTGGAACGGGTCGAATTCGATGCCTGCCTCGATTTCTGCGCCACCGGCGGCTATGCCCTGCGCGCCTATGACCGCTGGCAGCGCCTGCAACAGCGCCCCGACGGCCTCTGGCAGCTGCGCGACCCGCGCAGCGCGCAGCGGATCCGGATGAATATCGGCACGATCCAGGACACCGACACGCTCAAGGTGCGGATGCGCCGGAACCGTGGCGGCAAGCCGCTGGGCGAGATCGAGGAGGGCTTTGCCGCCTCGCTGAGCCCCGGCGACACGTTCCTGATCGGCGGACAGGTGGTGCGCTACGAGGGGCTGCGCGAAATGGTGGTCGAAGTCAGCCGGGAGCGCGGCCGCAAGCCCAAGATCGCCACCTTCATGGGCACCAAGTTCGCCACCTCGACCCAGCTGAGCGCGCGCATCCTGGACATGCTGCAACAGAAGGACTGGCCGCAACTGCCGCGCCACACCGCCGACTGGCTGGCCCTGCAGCGGCGCATGTCGCGCCTGCCGCAGCGCGGGCGGCTGCTGATCGAGAGCTTTCCCCATGACGGGCGCGAATGCGTCTGCGTCTACGGGTTTGCCGGGCGCAACGCGCAGCAGACACTGGGCCTGCTGCTGACCAAGCGGATGGAGGAGACCGGGTTGCACCCGATGGGCTTTGTGGCCACCGACTATGCCACGCTGATCTGGGGGCTGGACGCGCCCACCGACCCACGGCCGCTTTTCGACATCGACGCCCTGCGCGACGGGCTGGACACCTGGCTTGCCGGTAACGCGGTGATGAAGCGCACGTTCCGCGCCAGCGCGACGATCGCGGGGCTGATCGAACGCAACACCGGCGGGCAGCGCAAGTCCGGGCGGCAGGCCACGTTTTCGTCGGACATCCTCTATGACACGCTGCTGAAATACGACCCCGATCACCTCTTGATGCGGATCACGCGGGCCGAGGCGATGCGCGGGCTGGTCGATTTCGGCCGCATCGAAGAGATGATCGCACGCGTCGGCGCGCGGATCGACCTGGTTCGCGTGGGCCGCGTGACCCCGCTGGCCGCCCCGTTGTTCCTGGAGGTGGGCAAGGTGCCGGTCAAGGGCGCGGCCGAGGAGCGCCTCCTGGCCGAGGAAAGCGACCGTTTGCTGGCCGAGGCGGGACTGGTCGGGATCGGGGCATGAGCGGTTATTCCTTCGACCTGTATGGTGCGGGTCTGACCGCATTGGGATCGGGCGCGCTCTGGTGGCCGGAGCGGCAGGCGCTGTGCGTGTCGGATCTGCACCTTGGAAAGTCCGAGCGGATCGCGCGGCGTGGCGGCGCTGCCCTGCCCCCTTATGAGACGCGCGATACGCTGGCGCGGTTGGCAAGCGATCTGGACCGGACCGGCGCCCGGACGGTCATCTGCCTGGGCGACAGTTTCGACGACCCGTTGGCGATGCAGGCGCTGCCCCGGCAGGACCGGCTGTGGATCTCGACCCTTCAGGCGGGGCGGCGCTGGATCTGGATCGAGGGCAACCACGATCCCGGCCCGGTCGACCTGAGTGGCACGCATCTGGCCGAGCTGTCGCTGGGTCCGCTGCAGTTCCGCCATATCGCTGCGGCGGAGGCAAAGGGCGAGGTGTCCGGCCACTATCATCCCAAGGTCCGGTTGCGCCTGCGGGGCCGCGCCCTGCAGCGCCCGGCCTTCCTGCTGGACCGCGACAGGCTGATCCTGCCGGCCTATGGCACCTATACCGGAGGGCTGTTCTGCGACCGCCCGCCGCTGGCGGATCTGATCGGGGATCCCGGCCTGGCCATTCTCACCGGCGCTCAGCCCCGTGCGGTCCCGATGCCGCGCAGCTAGGTGGGCCGAGCCTCAGACAAGACCGGCCTTCTCCAGCCCCGGGCGGTATTTCCGGCTGACCGGCACCCGGTCGCCATTGACCAGCCGCAGATGGATCTTGCCGCCTGCCCGCTCGACGCTTTCGATGGCGTCCCGCGCCACCCAGTGGGACCTGTGGGTGCAATGGCCGACCACCGGCTCCATCTCGTCGATCGCGTCGGCAAAGCGTGATCGGACAGTGAACGTGCCATCGGTCGTCACCACGTCGACAAAATGGTCGCGCACGGTCAGCCGAAGGACGCGCCCGGTGAAATCGTCGGGCAGGCGTCGATGCAGCCGCGGCTGCGGCGCATCGCCCGGAGGGACAAGGACCGAGTCGAGCGCCGGCAGCCCGCGCCGCACAACCACGATGCCGGTGGAGAAAACCGCCCCGTATTTCAGCGCCCGGGTGAAATCCGGCATCGCCTCGCCGCCCTGCAGGTGCAGAAGGGACAGCAGCCCCCAGAACAGCGGGACGAACAGCGCGGCAATTGCCACGGCAATCAGGGCATCCCTGAGGAAACCGCCCTGCAGAGCCGCCTTGCGGTGCACGAACAGGAACCCCGCCACGACACTCACGGCGGCGGCGCCGATCAGGACCAACCAGAACAGGAACCGGACGACGAAGGAAACGCCCTGCACTCCGAATGGTTCGGTTTCGGCCGCCAGGAAGGCCAGCATCACGACCATGGGAACGGCCGCTCGCGCGAAATTTGGACCCAAAATCTGTTTCACCGTTGAAAACATTAACATCGGAACAATTAACGATACGCGCACCATTTTTACCCGCGATCGGTTCACGCATAAAGGTGCGGGCGTTCAAATGTTCTAAACTTGATAAATGTTTCGGCATCGTCTTGGGTTAACCGGTGGGCAGTCCGGAAAAAGGCGGCGGCAATGCATCAGCGGATTCACGCCAGTTTCGACCGGCAGGGCATGATGAGGACACTCGGCGCGCGGCTTGACCTGGTCGAGATGGGGCGAACGGTCATCTCCGCGCCGATCCTGCCCGGAAGCCGGCAGCAGCATGGCGCGGCCCATGCGGCGCTGACCTTCGCATTGGGCGATTCGGCGGCTGGCTACGCGGCCCTGACGACATTGCCCGAGGACCGCGAGGTGATGACCGCCGAGATCAAGATCAACCTGCTGCGCCCCGGTCTGGGTAAGCGGCTGCGCGCCACTGGGCGGGTGTTGAAACCGGGTCGCCGGCTGATCGTCGTGACCTCGGAGATCCACGCGCTGGACGGGGACACCGAGACGCTGATCGCGGTGATGCAAGGCACGATGGTTCCGGTCGATCCCTGAAGGCGCGCCGAGGCGTCAGGCCGTCAGCCCCTCCGGCTCGGGCACGCCGTTGGCGCGGCAACAGGCCGTCACCGTGTTGGCCAGCAGGCAGGCAATGGTCATCGGCCCCACACCGCCCGGCACCGGCGTGATGGCCCCGGCCACCTCGGCACAGCTGTCAAAGTGGCAGTCGCCCACCAGCCGGGTCTTGCCTTCCCCATTTTCCGGCGCATCGATGCGATTGATACCCACGTCGATCACGGTGGCGCCGGGCTTGATCCAATCGCCAGGCACCATTTCCGGCCGGCCCACGGCGGCCACCACGATATCGGCACGGCGCACGACCCCGGGCAGGTCCCTGGTGCGGGAATGGGCGATGGTCACGGTGCAGCTGTCGCCCAGCAGAAGCTGCGCCATCGGCTTGCCGACGATGTTGGACCGGCCGATCACCACCGCGTCCAGACCGGACAGCGACCCGTGGTGGTCGCGCAGCATCATCAGGCAGCCCAGCGGCGTGCAGGGCACCATGCTTTTCTGACCCGTCCCCAGAAGCCCCACATTCGAGATGTGGAACCCGTCGACATCCTTGGCGGGATCGATCGCGTTGATAACAAGATCCTCGTCCAGATGATCGGGCAGCGGCAGCTGCACCAGGATGCCATGCACCGCCGGGTCGGCGTTCAGCTTGTTGATCAGCGCCAGCAGATCGGCCTGCGATGTGTCGGCCTCCAGCTTGTGCTCGTAGGAGTTCATGCCGACCTCGACGGTCATCTTGCCCTTCGAGCGGACATAGACCTGGCTGGCGGGATCCTCGCCCACCAGGACCACGGCGAGGCCGGGGGTGATGGAGTGCTCGGATTTCAACCGGGCCACGTGCTCGGCCACCTTGCCCCGCACCTTGGCGGCAAAGGCCTTGCCGTCGATGATCTGTGCCGTCATGTCGGTCCCCTTCTTCACGCTTCCCCTTGCGGGATGTCGGTCACTCCGCGCCGATCACGCGGGCCTCGCGGTCGATCGACCAGTCGATCAGGACGCGCCACAACTGCTCGGCCAGTTCCGGGTCCAGCCCGGCGTCGAGCGCCGTTGCGCGCACGTTGCGAACCACCTCTTCCACCCGTTCAGGGATCCGCGCCGGAAGCCCCTCTTCCGGCTTCAGCTGCGCCGCCCGGTCGATGTAACCCGCGCGGTCCACCAGCAGCGAGATCAGCTGCCGGTCCAGCCGGTCGATCTGCGCCCGAAGCTCGGTCATGGACCGGCATTCGTCCGGAGGTGTCAGAGAAGGCATGTCAATCTCCCGCGGCCTGCCTTGGTCACAGGCCACGGGATGTCTCATTTGAAGGGTCAGAACAAGCCCTCGATCTGCCCTGCGTCATTGAGGCATATGGTCTCCGCGGCCGGTCTGCGCGGCAGGCCGGGCATGGTCATGATCTCGCCGCAGACCACCACGACGAAACCGGCGCCGGCGCTCAGACGCACCTCGCGGACCGGCACGGAATGGCCGGTGGGCGCACCGCGCAGGTTGGGATCGGTCGAGAAGGAATACTGCGTCTTGGCCATGCAGACCGGCAGGTGGCCATAGCCCTGCTCCTCCCACAGCTTGAGCTGGTCGCGGATCTTCTTGTCGGCCAGCACCTCGTCGGCGCGATAGATCGACTTTGCGATGCGCTCGATCTTCTCCATGAAGGACAGGTCGTCCTTGTAGATCGGCGCGAACTGGCTGACGCCGCTCTCGGCGATCTCGGCCACGCGCGTGGCCAGATCGGCGGAGCCTTCCGAACCGAGCTCCCAATGACGGCTCAGGATGGCCTCGGACCCTTGGGTCTTGACGTATTCCTTGACCGCGTCGATCTCGGCATCGGTGTCCGTGACGAAATGGTTGATGGCGACCACAACCGGCACACCGAAGCTCTTGAGGTTGCCGATATGGCGGCCGAGGTTGGCGCAGCCCTGCCTGACCGCATCGACATTCTCGGCACCCAGGTCGGCCTTGGCGACCCCACCATTCATCTTCATCGCGCGCACCGTGGCGACCAGCACCACGCAATCCGGGGCCAGCCCGGCCTTGCGGCACTTGATGTTCATGAACTTCTCGGCACCCAGATCGGCGCCGAAACCGGCCTCGGTCACGACGAAATCGGCCACCTTGAGCGCCGTCTGCGTGGCGATGACCGAGTTGCAGCCATGCGCGATGTTGGCGAACGGGCCGCCATGCACGAAGGCGGGATTGTTCTCCAGCGTCTGCACCAGGTTGGGCTGCATCGCGTCCTTGAGCAGAACGGTCATCGCGCCCTCGGCCTTGATATCGCGGCAATAGACCGGCGTGCGGTCGCGGCGATAGGCGACGATCATGTCGCCGAGGCGCTTCTCCAGATCCTTGAGATCCTTGGCCAGGCACAGGATCGCCATCACCTCGGAGGCCACGGTAATGTCGAAGCCGCCCTCACGCGGGAAGCCGTTGGCCACGCCGCCGAGCGAGACGTTGATCTGCCGCAGGGCACGGTCGTTCATGTCGACCACGCGGCGCCACTGGACCCGGCGAATGTCGATTTCCTGCTCGTTGCCCCAGTAGATGTGGTTGTCGATCATCGCGCTGAGCAGCGAATGGGCGCTGGTGATGGCGTGGAAATCGCCGGTGAAGTGCAGGTTCATGTCCTCCATCGGCACGACCTGGGCGTAGCCACCGCCCGCGGCGCCGCCCTTCATGCCGAAGTTCGGGCCCAGCGAGGCTTCGCGGATGCAGATCATCGCCTTCTTGCCGATCCGGTTCAGCCCGTCGCCCAGGCCCACGGTGGTGGTGGTCTTGCCCTCGCCCGCCGGCGTGGGGTTGATCGCGGTCACCAGGATCAGCTTGCCGTTCGGGCGGTCCTGCACCGAGTCGATGAAGCGCTGGCTGACCTTGGCCTTGTCGTGGCCATAGGGCAGCAGGTCGTCGGACGAGATCCCAAGCCGCTCGCCGACCTCCTGGATCGGGCGCTTCTGCGCCTCGCGTGCAATTTCGATATCCGTCTTGTAGCTCATCGGACCGTCCCTGAAAAAATGCGTTGCAGGCGGACGACATAGGTCGCCGCTGGTGTATCCATACCGCCGACGCGGACGGGCAAGGTTATGGATTGCGACATTTTCGCGCTGTGTTGCGTCTTAAGCGCGTGCAATCCGCGCCCGTGGCCAGGCCTGCCGGGCCGGGCGGCGGGTCACGGCGACCAGGCGGGCTGGTCGGGCACGAACAGCGTCAACCGGTCGCCCAGCGCCAGATCGCCGGGCCGTTCAACCCAGGCTGTCACCCCACGCCGCCCCGCCGCCGCCGGCTTGAAGCCTGCGCCGAAGCCGGCGTGCTCCGCCTCGATCTCGCGACCGGGCAGGACGCAGGGGCGGTTCTCCATGTCCACGGTCAGGGTTGCGCCCGACGGGGCCTGCAGTCGCGACGAGGGCGGGATATGGGTGAAATCGGGAATGCCGCGCAGCACGACCGACGCACCGAGAAGCGCGGGATCCAGCGCATCCATCTCCATCCGGGCGGCGATCTCGTCCAGGTCTTCGACGGACAGGAGCGACAGCTGCCGCGTGTTGCGGATTTCGGTGCCGCGCTGGGGATAGAGGTTGGTCACACGGCTGCAGGAGGGGCGCGTGGCCCCCTCGTGCCGTCCGCCGGTAATCCCCTGGAACTCCAATGGCAGGCGTTCCACCGGCCGCGCCCTGAGCGACCTGCCCGCCGGCACATGGCCAAGCCAGACAACCTCGCCTTCATGCTCCGTTTGCTGCAACGCCGGCATCCGCGCCCCCGATGATTCCCCGTTCGGGCCGAGACTAGCGGATCGCACATCCATCACCAGACCCACCGGAACGAAAAGACCCGGCAGGGTCTGCCGGGGCCTTGGTCGGTCAGGCCGAGGGTTCGGGCTCCAGCCCGCCATCCGGCGGGGTCTTCTTGGGCTTGGTCTTGGGGATCGCCGTGACGCTGGGCGCGCTGCCCTCGTCGGGGCTGGGACCCTCGTCGTCGTCCTCGGTGGGCGGCTCGCCCTTCATGACGCGCTTGATCTCGTCGCCGGTCAGCGTCTCGTATTCCAGCAGGCCCTGGGCCAGGCGCTCCCATTCTTCCAGGTTGTCGTCCAGGATCTTGCGAGCCTGGTCATAGCCTTCCTGGATCAGGCGCTTGACCTCTTCCTCGATCAGCTCCTTGGTGTGGGCCGAAACCGAGAAGCCGGCGGTGTTACCGGAATAGCCCTCGTGCGCCTCGGCATAGTCGATATTGCCGACCTTGTCGGACATGCCCCAGCGCATCACCATCGCACGGGCCAGCTGGCTGGCCTGCTGGATGTCGCCCGCAGGCCCGTTCGAGATGTGATCCTCGCCGTATTTGATGATCTCGGCGGCCTTGCCCGCCATGGTCATGGCCAGCTTTTGTTCGCACTCGTCGCGGTGATAGTTCAGCCGGTCCATCTCGGGCAGCGAAACCACCATGCCCAGCGCGCCGCCGCGCGGGATGATGGTGGCCTTGTAGACCGGATCGCAGAGCGGCAGGGTCAGGCCGACGATGGCGTGGCCGGCCTCGTGATAGGCGGTCTTTTCCTTCTGGTCCTGGGTCAGCACCATCGAGCGGCGCTCCGAGCCCATCATCACCTTGTCCTTGGCGTTCTCGAAATCGTCCATGGTGACGAAACGCCGGCCGACGCGGGCGGCCATCAGCGCGGCCTCGTTCACCAGGTTGGCAAGATCGGCGCCCGAGAAACCGGGCGTACCGCGCGCGATGATGCGCAGATCGACATCCGGCCCCAGGGGCGTCTTGCGGGCATGTACGCCGAGGATCTTCTCGCGGCCCTTGATGTCGGGATTGGCGACGGTCACCTGCCGGTCGAACCGGCCGGGACGCAGAAGCGCGGGGTCCAGCACGTCCTTGCGGTTGGTGGCGGCCAGGATGATGACGCCCTCGTTGGCTTCGAACCCGTCCATCTCGACCAGCAGCTGGTTGAGCGTCTGTTCGCGCTCGTCATTGCCGCCGCCATAGCCGGCGCCGCGATGACGGCCCACGGCGTCGATCTCGTCGATGAAGACGATGCAGGGCGCGTTCTTCTTGGCCTGCTCGAACATGTCGCGCACACGGCTTGCCCCGACACCCACGAACATCTCGACGAAGTCCGAGCCGGAAATGGTGAAGAACGGCACACCCGCCTCGCCGGCAATGGCGCGGGCCAGAAGCGTCTTACCGGTGCCCGGAGGGCCGACCAGCAGCGCGCCCTTGGGGATCTTGCCGCCCAGGCGCGAGAATTTCTGCGGGTTGCGCAGGAATTCGACGATCTCTTCCAGTTCTTCCTTGGCCTCGTCGATGCCGGCCACGTCGTCGAAAGTGACGCGCCCATGTTTCTCGGTCAGCAGCTTGGCGCGCGACTTGCCAAAGCCCATCGCCCCGCCTTTGCCGCCGCCCTGCATCCGGTTCATGAAATAGACCCAGACGCCGATCAGCAGAAGGAAGGGCAGAAGGGTGATGATGAAGGACTGGAACCCCGATTGCTGCTGCTTTTCGGCGCGGATCGGAATGTTCTGGTCGATCAGCAACTGGGTGACTTCGGCATCGCCCGGCTTGATCGTGACATAGTCGCGGCCGTCACTGGTTCGGAACCGGATCTGCTCGCCATCCAGCGTCACGCGGCTGACGGTGCCGTCCTCGACCGCGGACACGAACTCGGTATACGTCTTCTCCTGGCTCTGCAGGGTGCTGCCGGATCCGCTGAACAGGTTGAACAGGGCCAGGATCAACAGGAACAGAACGACCCAGAAGGCGATGTTGCGTGCGTTTCCCAAGTGGAATCTCCCAATCTTCCGGACGAACTCGCGGTGCGTCCGACTAGACCCCTAAAATAGAGAGGATTGGGTGAGGTTCAATGCGATAAAAGCAAAGCGTGATACTCTGTCTCGCCTCGGGTCAGGGCGGCGTGCCAGCCATTTTCCAGACCGGCAAGCGGCGCGGCCAGCAATTCGGTGCCCGACCAGACCGCGGGCGTGGCCAGGATCGCGGCATGCGGCCGCCCGCTATCGCGCCAGTCCGGGCACCGGGCAAGGCCCGCGCGCCCCAGGGCGCGGATCTCGGCACCTTCCGTCGCCGGCCCGGTCACCCGCCAGCGACCGTCCCAGACCGCGCCCGGCGGAGCGGAGAGGCCCCGCACCGCGTTGAATTCGCGGCAAATCCGGATGCTCTCACCCCGGCACAGGACGCGGCACCCCGCCAGCTGCCCGCCGCGTCCCTCGGTGATCGCCGCAAGCGTATGAGCGACGGGGATCCGGCGTGGCGGGTAGATATCTCCGGTGATCCAGCGCAGCGCGGCCAGCAGCAGCCGCCGGGCGATCTCGTCGGGCAGATCGAGGAATGCGCGCCGTGCAATCAGCACGTCGCCCGCATCGATGCTCACAACGTCCCGGGCAGCGGCACCCGCGGTCTCGGCCAGAGCGGCCTCGGCATCGGCCATGTTCCGCGCGACGCGAACCAGGGCATCGGTGGTCACGCCCAGCGGCGCCAGCTGCTCCAGCGCCGCGCGAGCACGCACCCGGTCGAACCGGGTGTCGTGATTCGACGGATCTTCGGCCCAGGCGATGCCGTGGTCCTGCAGATACCGGCGCAGCCGGGCGCGCCGCAGTGTCAGCAGCGGCCGGATCAACAGGACACCCTGTTCGCGCCGCTGCGGCGGGATTCCGGCCAGACCGGTCACCCCGGCCGACCGCGACAGGCGCATCACCAGCGTCTCGGCCTGATCGTCGGCGGTGTGGCCCAGGGCCAGCGCCGCCATCCCGTGGTCCCGCGCCCAACCGGTCAGAAGATCGTAGCGCGCGCGGCGGGCGCGGTCCTGCAGGTTGCCGGGTTCCGCAATTTGGTCCCAGGTCAGGACATCATGGGCCAGGCCCAGGTCATCGCAGAGCCGCGCGACAAGGCGGATCTCCTCCGCGACCTCGGGCCGCAGGCCGTGATCCACCGTCGCGACCCGGAGCGTTACACCCTGACCGTCGACCGCCCGCGCGATCAGGTGGAGCAAGGCGAGCGAATCCCCGCCGCCCGAGACCGCAACGGCAAGCCGGGAGGGCAACGGGTCGGGCAGACCCTGCCGGATCCCGGTCAGCAGGTCGCGGTCGGGCTCGCTCAAGAGCAGCCCAGGGCGGCCATCTCGTTGCGGGCGTCACCCACGGTCTGCGCGTCGGGGAACCGCACCGCCACCTCGCCCAGCGTCACGCAGGCCTGGTCGGTCTGGCCCAGCCGGCCCAGAGCCGCGCCAAGTTCATAGAGCGCCTCGGGAGCGGCCGCCCCGTCCGGCGCACCGGTGAAGCTGGCCAGGAAGGCGCGGGCCGCCTCGCGGGTGTCGCCGGCCTGCTCCAGCGCGCGGCCGCGGCTGAGATTAGCCTGCGGCGCCAGCGGGCTACCGGGATAGGACTGGTCGAACTGCGCGAAGAGATCGGCGGCGCGGGCATAGTCACCGTCCTCGAACGCCTTGGTCGCGGCGTCGAAATCGGCCTGCTCGCCGACCGCCAGCTGGGTCTCCGCACCGCCCGTCTGGTCCGTCGCCGGTTGCTCGACCGGCGGGGCCACGGCCGGCGCCTCGCCACCCAGGGTGGAGGTTTCCGGCAGCTGCGAAATGTCGCAGTCGCTTTCCAGCTCGCAGAGGCGGAACTCCAGGTCGCCGACCCGGTTTGAGCCGTCGGCGACGACCCGGTCGATGCGGGCGTTCAATTGTTCGGTCTTGCGGGTCAGGCGCTGCAACTCGGCCTCGATCGCGTCGACCCGCTCCAGCACGGTGCTGCCGGCCACGTTGGCCGCCGGCGCACCTGTGGTCGACAGCTCGCGCTTGAGCCGCTGCACCTCGACATGCAGGACCGTCAGCTCCTGCCGGATGTCGGCCAGGGTCTGCTGCTGGTCCTGCGCCGCCGCACCACCCGCGGACAGAAGCGCCACAAGGGCAAAAGCCGCAATGCGCATGGCCCCTACCCCGTCAGACCGGCTGTGAGCACCGTGACGGCGCGGCGGTTCTTGGTATAGCAGGCCTCGGTGCTGCAGACCTCGATGGGCCGCTCCTTGCCAAAGCTCACCGTCTTGAGGCGATTGCCCGCCACACCCTGCGAGATCAGGTATTCGCGCGCCGCGTTGGCCCGCCGCGCGCCCAGGGCCAGGTTGTATTCGCGGGTGCCCTGTTCATCGGCATGGCCCTCGATCGTGGCGGTGTAGTCGGGATTGGCCGCCAGCCAGGCCGCCTGTCCCTGCAGGGTCGTTTGCGCCTGCGGCGACAGGGTCGACTGGTCGACCGCGAACAGGACCCGGTCACCAATCGCCTGCTGGAAGTAGGCGGGCGACTTGGGATCGTTGACGGAGCCCGCCGCGCCCGGCCCGCCGGCGCCACCGCTGCCGCCGGGACCGCCATTGCCCCAGTTCGACGGATCGTTGCTGGAACAGGCCGCCAGGACCGTCAGGGCACACAGGGCCGCGACTTTGCTCAATACCTTCATTTCAAATGCCTCACGCTTCGCTTGTTGCTTTGGGCCTGTTTACCACAGGGCCCGGGTCATGTGAACGCGGCCGGCACGGCCGCTCACGCTAGTGTCAGTCCAGGAGCGGCGACCAGGACGGGTCGCTGGCGCCATCGGGTGTGCGCACCGGGCGCAGGTTGCGGCCGGTGATGTCAACGGAATAGAGCGATGCGCGCCCCTCGGCGCCCTGGGATTCGCGGGTGAACATGATGACCCGGCCATTGGGCGCCCAGGTCGGCCCCTCGTCCAGGAACGAGGCGGTCAGCAGCCGCTCCTCGCTGCCATCGGTGCGCATCACGCCGATATGGAACCGGCCCTTGTTCTGCTTGGTGAACGCGATCAGGTCGCCGCGCGGCGACCAGACCGGGGTGCCATAGCGGCCCTGGCCGAAACTGATCCGCTCGGCCTCGCCGCCGCCGGCGGGCATGATATAGAGCTGCGGGCTGCCCGAGCGATCGCTCTCGAAGACGATGCGGCTGCCGTCGGGGGCATAGCTGGGCGCAGTCTCGATCGAGGGGGCTTCGGTGAGCTGGCGGGTCTGGCCGCTGGCGATATCCATCGAATGGAGATCGGTGTTACCGCCCTGAGACACCGAATAGAGCACCGTGCGCCCGTCCGGCGAGAAGCGGGGCGAAAAGCTCATCGTGCCCTCCTGGCTCTGCAGCACACGGCGCTCGACACGGCCCACGTCCAGCACATGGATACGCGGGAAGCCGCCTTCGTAGCTGGTATAGAGTACCCGGTCGCCGGTGGGCGAGAAGCGCGGCGCCAGCACGATACTGGAACTGTCGGTCAGGTATTGCAGGTTGGCACCGTCGTAATCCATGATCGCAAGCCGTTTCTTGCGGTCGTTCTTGGGCCCGCTTTCCGACACGAACACCACGCGGCTGTCGAAATACGGACCCTCGCCGGTGATCCGGCCATAGACCTGATCGGCCACTTTGTGCGCCATGCGCCGCCAGCCGTCCGTGGTGCCGGCAAACTGCAGCCCGTTGCCCAGCTCGGTGCCGGCGAATACGTCCCACACCCGGAACCGCACGGTCAGCCGCTGGCCCGAAACGCTGACCGCGCCGGTGATCAGGGCCTGGGCGTTGATCGCCTTCCAGTCGGCGAATTGCACCGGCGCGTCGAAACTGGTGACCTGGCTGATATAGGCCTCCTTGCCGATCTCGCGAAACAGCCCGGTGCCACTCAGGTCCGAGGCGATGACACGCGACAGGTTCGCCGCGTATTCCGCCGCGGCCGGCGTGTCGGGCACGAAATCAGGCACCGCGTAGGGCAGCGGTTCGATCACCCCCTCGTCGATGATGATCCGCAGGGGCTGGTTCTGGGCCAGGGCCGGCGCCGCGATCAGCGCGAGACCTAGGAAGAGGCTGGTCAGAAGTCGCTTCATTTGATCCGCATCCTCTCGGGGTTGAACGTCATTTCGATGGTCTGCCACTGGCCGTATTTCTCGACCGGCAGGTCGTATCCGCTGGCACCGCACCGGATGATAGCACGGCGCGCCGCTTCGAAGGCCTGTCTTGCTGCCGAGTCCGAGCCGTTCTGGCTGTCGAGCATCCGGATCGAACTGACAACCGGCGTGCCGTCCTGGTTCATGTCGACGCCGACCACGACGGTTGTGCCCAGCGCATCGGTCGACAGCGAGCCCACGTTCCAGCAGCGCGAGACGGCCACGCGCAGCCCCTCCTTCTCGCCGCCTGTCAGGGGCGGGCCGGTGGGCGCGGGTGCCGTGCTCTCGCCGCCCAGAGCCTCGGCCAGTGCGTCCTGAACCGCGTCTTCGGTCGCCGGCGGGGTGTCGGAGCGAGGTGTCTCTTCGGTCGGAGTCCCGGTTGGTGTCTCGACCGGCGCCTCGGCCACCTCCGGCGGCGAGGGCCGGCGCGCGGGCGGGCGTGGCGAGCGCAGCGGGGCGGCCTCGTCGGTCTCGGTCGCCTCGGTCACGATCTGGTCGGTCGCTTCTTCGGGCGCGGTGGCCTCGCTCGGCTCTTGCGGGGTTTCGGCGCCGTCATCCTCGGTCACGGCAGGGCTTTCAACCTCGTCGGGGCGCGTGTCGGGGTCGGGCCGGGCCACCGGCACGGGCGCGACGCGGTCCACGGGGCGCGGCTTGGGCCGCTCGTCGGCAGGGGGCGCCGGCACCGCGACCTCCGGCTCGGGTTGGACCAGTGTGGGGGTATCGTCCGGCACCTCGGGTTCCGGCGTCTCGGGCACGGCCTCGGGCACCGGATCCGGCGCGGGCGCGGGCACCGGTTCGGGTTGCGGTGCCTCAGGCTCGGGCGTGTCGGGCTCCGGCACGACCACGTCCTGCGGCTGCGCTTCGGGTTCGGTGGGCTCCTCGGGTCGGGTCACCACCTCGGGCGCCTCACGCGGGGCGCTGAGCGCGGCGAACTCCTCGGAACTGATGATCGAGACATCCTGCACCTCGAACGGCAACGGCTCGGACCGGAATGTCCCGCCGAACACGGCCCATCCGATCAGGGTCGCATGGGCAATCGCCGAAATCTTGGTGCCGGTCTGCAAACCGTTGCCTCACTCTCCGCCCGTGTCCAGCGTCGGCCCGCCGGTGTCGGTCACCAGTCCCACATTCGAGAACCCGCCGGCATTGAGCGCACCCATCACCTGCATCACCTGCGCATAGGGGATCCCGCCATCGGCGCGCAGGAACACCCGGTCGCCGCTGCGCTCGGCAGCGATGGCGCGCAGCTTGGGCACGAGTTGGTCGCGCTCCACCTCGGTGGTCTGGATCTGCACCCCGCCCTCGGCGGTCAGCGTCACGGTCAGCGGCTCCTCGCTGTCGGTCGGCAAGGCGCTGGCGGCGGTCTTGGGCAGTTCGACCGGAACGCCAACGGTCAGGAGTGGGGCTGCGACCATGAAGATGATCAGCAGCACCAGCATCACGTCCACGAAGGGCGTGACGTTGATCTCGGCCATCGGCTGCGCCCGCCCGCCCCGGCGCCGGCCGCGCCGGCGGTTGCTGCCGCCGCCGCCATTCTGAATCGCGGCCCCCATGGCTCAGCTGTCCAGCTGGCGCGACAGGATGGTCGAGAACTCGTCGGCGAAGGCCTCGTAGCCGCCGACGATCCGGTCGCTGTCCGCACTCAGCTTGTTGTAGAAGATCACCGCCGGGATCGCAGCAAGAAGGCCCAGGCCGGTGGCCAACAGCGCCTCGGCGATGCCCGGCGCCACGACGGCCAGGTTGGTGTTCTGCTGCTCGGCAATTTCGATGAAGGCGTTCATGATGCCCCAGACCGTGCCGAACAGCCCCACGAAGGGCGCGGTTGATCCAACAGTCGCCAGCACCGGCAGCCCTTTCTGCAGGGTCTCGGCCTCCTTCGCGATGGCCACGTCCATCGACCGGTCGATCCGCGCCTGGGCGCCGGCGATCAGCGCCCCGTCGGTGCGGTGCGACCGGCGCCACTCGATCATGCCCGAGGCGAATATCTTCTGCGAACTGCCCTCGGGCTGCGGGCCGATCTGGTCGAACAGTTCGTCCAGCGGCTCGCCCGACCAGAAGGCGCGGTCGAACCGCGACGCTTCGCGCCGCGCGGCCCTGTAGTTGATGATTTTCTGGATGATGATCGCCCAGGCCCAGATCGAGGCCGCGATCAGCATCAACATGACGAGTTTGACGATCAGCGTGGCGCGGGCAAAGAGCCCCCACATCGAAAAATCGATCTCCTGCGCCAGCGCCAGGGTTTCTGCTTCCATGAACCTGCTCTTTATCCGCCGTGTCGCCGGGTATCCCGGTCTTGTTGCGGCGAACGCTAGCGCAGTTCCGGGCCGAATGCCAACAGAACCGCCTGTGACGCACGATTTATTGTATCAATGCGCGAATCTCTGCCGGAAGGCGCACAGGCTTGCCGGCCGCGTTCATGCAGACCGCCGTCACAGTGGCGGCAAACACCGGCACGTCGCCGCGCAGCACCTTCTGCACCATCGTCAGGCGCGCGCCCGACACCGCGGTCATCTCGGTCTCGATGATCAGTTCATCCTCGAATTTCGCGGCCGAAAGATACTCGGCCTCGATCCGACGCACGACCCAGACGATTCCGGCGTCGCGCATGGCATTCTGGTCATTGCCCAGCCTGCGCACCCAGTCGGACCGGGCGCGTTCGATGAAGCGGAGGTAGTTGGCATGATACACGATCCCGCCCATGTCGGTGTCTTCGTAATAGACCCGGACCGGGAAGCGGTGTTTCATTGAGCGTTTTCGGCCGGCTCCATCTCCATCCGCGCGTGAAGCCGCAGCGCCAGCGACGGGTCACGGGATGCGTTCGGAAGCGCTGGGTCGTAGGCGGCACGAATGAGCTTGCTGACATCTGGACGGAGAATCGTGACGCCATCGGCTGTGGCCAGAGGGGAACGGTCCTGAAATGCAGTGTCCGACCAACACAGAATTGTTTGCGCGACTTGACTGAGGGAGAGGACGTCCGCAGGCACATCCGATAGCTGGGCATCCATCTTGAGGAATATGTATGCCGCCAGGATCGCACCCTTCTCGTCGAAGCGGAAGGCTCTGTACTGGTTCGCTTTGGCCTCTTCAAGCCGACCGATCAAGCCTTCCAGGTCAGGCATAACTCGATCGAGTTCGGGCACATCGCGCATCTCCGCCCAATCTTGAAAGAAGAAGAAAATGCAATTCGACCCGAGTTCGGGGTCGGCATCAACCATCTCGTGCCCGGCAACAGCGGTGACGGCTTCGAATGCGCCCTTGATCACCGCCAGTGAATCATCTGTCACACCCACGGCCATCGGCGCCAGAGGCCGCCCCCAACGCGCAAAGACAAAATCGCCATTTTCGCGCGTAAACAGTGCTTCGACTTCTTCGGACAACATGACAGAACCCTTCGAAAACATCTTCGTTTCTTTAGCAGACGCCTTGCATACGATACAACTGCTGGCAGGTATTTGTCGTAGTACCGATAAAACTGCCGAGGAACAAAGAAACAATGCGGGCCAAGGCGGGTGGACTGGATCCATCAACCGAACAAATCGCTCTGCCCCTTCGGTTTCGGCAGGCCCAGGTGATCCCAGGCCTTCTGCGCCAGCATCCGGCCGCGCGGGGTGCGCTGGATCAGGCCCTGCTGCAGCAGGTATGGCTCGATCACTTCCTCCAGCGCGTCGCGGCTTTCGCTCAGCGCCGCGGACATGGTCTCGATGCCCACCGGGCCGCCGGCATAGTTCTCGGCGATCAACTGCAGATAGCGCCTGTCGGCACCGTCCAGTCCCAGCTGGTCCACCCCGAGCCGCGTCAGCGCCCGGTCGGCCAGTTCCAGGCTGACCCGCCCGTCCCCCTCGACCACAGCGAAATCCACCACCCGGCGCAGCAGCCGACCGGCGATCCGCGGTGTGCCGCGGGCGCGGCGGGCGATCTCGCGCGCACCGGCGGGATCGGCGGGCGCGCCCAGCTTGCGGGCGTTGCGGGTGACGATCTCGTGCAACTCGTCGATCTCGTAGAAATGCAGGCGGGTCGGGATGCCGAACCGGTCGCGCAGGGGCGTGGTCAGCAGGCCCATGCGCGTGGTCGCGCCGACCAGCGTGAAGGGCTGCAACTCGATCCGCACGGTGCGCGCGGCGGGGCCTTCGCCGATCACCAGATCCAGCTCGAAATCCTCCATCGCGGGATAGAGCACCTCCTCGACCGCCGGGTTCAGGCGGTGGATCTCGTCGATGAACAGCACATCGCGGGCCTCGAGATTGGTCAGGATCGCGGCCAGGTCGCCCGCCCTGGCCAGGACCGGGCCCGAGGTCATGCGGAAATTCACACCCAACTCGCGGGCCATGATCTGCGCCAGGGTGGTCTTGCCCAGGCCGGGGGGGCCATGGAACAGCGTGTGGTCCATCGCCTCGCCCCTCTGGCGCGCGGATTGCACGAACACGCGCAGATTGGCGCGCGCCTCGGCCTGGCCGATGAACTCGTCCAGCGCCTGGGGCCGCAAGGCGCGATCGTTGTCCTCGGGCAGCGGCTCGGGGCGGAGTGTGGGATCGGCGTCGGTCATCTCGTCACGCTACCCTTTCGGCGCCAGCAGTTTCAGTGCGGCGCGGATCAGCTCCGTCGTGCCGGCGCCGGGATCCTCGCCGGCGGCGCGGGCGACGGCGGCGGCGGCATCGCCCGGGCCATAGCCCAGATTGCCCAGCGCGGACAGCGCATCCGCCTGCGCGGTGGTGTCCCCCTGCCCGGCGGCCGGGGCGGCCCGCGGCCGGTCCGGCGTGGGCGCGGGTTCCACCACGTCATCGGCGCTCGCGTCCTGCGCCCGCGTGATGGTGCCGCCCATCGCCATCACGCCGGGCGCCTTGTCCTTGAGGTCGAGCACGATGCGCTGCGCGGTTTTCGGACCGACGCCCTTGGCGGCCTTCACGCTGGCCCAGTCGCCCAGCGCGATCGCGCGGCTCACGCCATCCGGGCCCAATGCCCCCAGGATCGCCAGCGAGACCTTGGCCCCCACCCCCTGCACCGAGCACAGCAGCCGGTGCCACTCCTTCTCGGCCAGCGAGGTGAAGCCATAGAGCTGCATCAGGTCTTCGCGCACCAGCAGGTCGGTATAGAGCGTCACGGCCTCGCCGACCCCCGGCAGGGCGGCTAGGGTGCGCTCGGAACAGAACACCAGATAGCCGACGCCGCGCACGTCGATCAGGACGTGATCGCCCGCCCGGTAGTCGATACGGCCGGTCAGCTTGCCGATCATGCCCTCACCTCGCGCAGTTCCGGCGCGGCGCGGCCGCCGAAATGGGCGTGGCACATGGCGATGGCCAGCGCGTCGGCGGCATCCGGCCCGGCCGGCTCGCACCCCGGCAATTGTAGCCGCACCATATAGAGGATCTGCGCCTTGTCGGCATGGCCCGCGCCGACGATGGTCTTCTTGACGCGGTTCGGCGCGTATTCCCCGACCTCCAGCCCGGCCTGCGCCAGCGCCAGCAGCGCCACGCCGCGCGCCTGGCCCAGCTTGAGCGTGCCGGCCCCGTCCTTGTTCACGAAGGTCTGTTCGATCGCAGCCGCCTCGGGGGCATGCCGGGCGATGACCTCGGTCAGCTGCTCATGCAAAGTCAGAAGCCGCGCCGCCAGATCGCCGGTGCCCGACTTGCACAGGCCGTTGGCGACGTGGGCCAGGCGACTTCCCTGCGATTCGATGACGCCCCATCCCAGGGTTCTCAACCCCGGATCAATGCCCAGAATCCGCATGTGCCGCCCCGATCCCGCTCGTGTTTTGAAACTTTTTTCACGGAATAGCACGAAAGGCGAACATTATCCAAGCGAATTGACTTCACAACAGTTGCGACTCTCCATTGTCCGCCGGCGACATCCGGCCTGAAAACGACACCGTCCAGGACCGAAAACGACGCGATTTGGCCGCCGCTATCACCTTTGTTTCAAAGGGATTTCAGCGTTTCGGACCCTTGCAGAAATCGCATGGCACGTATGAGAAAATTGCTGCTTGTGCGGTGCATGGCGCGCTTCTAGATGCGCTGGACCGACACCAGACGCATCGACGCGCAAAGACCTGAGGACACAGATATGGCTGCACTGGATTTCTCCCGCACCACCGCTGGCTCGTTCGGCCCCGCCGGCCGTATCAGCGCCCTTTACACCTACACGATCGGCAAGCTCGTCGCCTGGAACGACGCACGCATGACCCGCAACGCCCTGGCGTCGCTGACCGATCGCGAACTCGACGATATCGGCATGTGCCGCGGCGACATCGAACTGGTCGCCGAGGATTTCAGCATCCGCTGACCGGAAGACCGCCACTCACAACAAAAAGCGCCGCGTGATCCCTCACGCGGCGCTTTTTTGATCCGGTCCGGCGATCCTAGCGCAGCAGTGTGCCCAGTTTCTGGGCCAGGAACTGGCTGAGCGGGTCGACCTGCATCACCCAGGCGCCGGCGCGCTCGACACTGGTGCCGGCGTCGAGGCGTTCCAGGCGCTGCTCATAGGTGGTCGTTCCCAGGCTCGCCAGCAGAAAGCCCTTGAAGGCAAAGAATGCCGCTGCGAACATGATGAAGGCCTTGGGAGAGACCGCAAGCCGTTTCCGGCGCGGCTTGACCACGATAAGACCATCGGGACGCAGCCGGGCGGAATAGCCGCGCGACATCGCCTGATGCTTCTTTGTCAGACCGGCAATGCGCCGGTCGAATTGGGCATGGCTTTGATCAACCATGGCAGCCTCCAAATACTCGTCCCCACAAAATCATTAAGAAAAGCTACGGCGAAAATTGGGCAAAACAAAGCCCAGTGCCTCGAAACCCAATAAAACACGGTTAAATTGCGGTTTTTTTGCGAAGATGCAGCGTTGACCAGTCACCAATCCTGTCAATCTGGACAAGATTGGTTCCGTTGTGCGCATAAACCGCGATGACCTCGTCGGCCTGTTCATTGAGAATCCCCGACAGAATCGCATGTCCCCCGGGGCGCAAACGGGCGCACAGATCCGGTGCAAGCGCCACCAGCGGGCCCTTGAGGATGTTGGCGAAGATCAGGTCATAGGGCGCATGCTCCGCCAGGTGCGGGTGGTCGAAACCGGCGGCCTCGACACAGCGCACCGCGCCCGACAGGCCGTTTGCGGCCAGGTTGGCCTCGGCCACCTCGACCGCCACGCTGTCGATGTCGCTGGCCACGATGTCCACCGGCCAGATCCGCGCGGCGGCCATGGCCAGAACCGCCGTGCCGCAACCGATATCGGCGATGCTGCGCGGCTCGAACCCGTCCTCGACCAGCCGATCAAGCGCGTTCAGGCAGCCCAGCGTGGTGCCGTGATGGCCCGTGCCGAAGGCCATCGCCGCCTCGATCAGCAGGGGCACGGCATCTTCGGGCACCTTGTCGGCGTCATGGCTGCCGTAGACATAGAACCGCCCGGCGCGGACAGGCGCCAGTTCCCGGCGCACATGCGCGACCCAATCGGTTTCCGGAAGCTCCGAGACCACAAAGGGACGGGCCGAGAACGCGCCGACCAGCAGCGCCAGCGCCACCTCGTCGGGCGGTTCGGTGAAATAGCCGCCGACCTCCCACAGGCCCGAGCCGTCCTCCATCTCGAACACCCCGACGCCGGTGGGCGCGGGATCCAGGCGCTCCATCGCCTCGCCCAGCGCTTCGGCCTGCGCCTTGTCTGACAGCGTCGTGAGGGCGGTATAGGTGGGCATCAGCGTCTCCTGAATCGGTCGGCATGGGCGTAGGACCGCGCCGGTGCGAGGTCAAGCGGCGGCACCGCGCGGCGCCGCAACGCATGCACGAAGCGCCAGCACCAGGCGGCTGCGACCATGCCCATCAGCGCCCCGGCAAGTGCCTGTGCATAGATCACGCCAACGGCGCCGAAATGGGCGGAAACCCACAGCGCCAGCGGCAGCGTGATTATACCGTCGCGAAACCAGTTCAGGCCGGTCGAGCGCGCCGGGCGCCCCAGCGCGTTGAAGGCCGCGTTGGACACGAAGAGCGCCGAGGCGAAAACGAAGGCACCCGCGCCGATCCGCGTGAAGGACAGGACGACCTCAGCCGCCAGCCCCGTGAGCCCGAATGCTACCACGACCGAGGGGCCCGACAGCGCCAGCAGCGCCCAGGTCGCCAGCGCGTAGAGCAGCCCGAAGAGCAGCGCATCGCGGAACGTGCGTTCGACCCGGTCATAGGCGCAGGCGCCGAAATTCTGCCCGAAGATGCCGCCGATCGCCCCGGCCAGCGAGAAGATGCCGCCAAAGGCCACCACGGTCAGCCGGCCGACCACCGCCCAACCCGCCATCGCGTCGTCGCCAAACCCGGCCATCGCGCGCGTCAGCAGGTAGTTTCCCGAAGGCGTCGCCAGCTGCGTCAGAACCGCCGGCAGCGCGATGGCCAGGTAGGGGCGCATCACGCGGCGCAGCGCACCGAGCTCCGGCCGGGCCATCAGATCGTGGACCCCGATGGCATAGCGCAGCGCCATCGCAGTCATCACGCAGCGAAAGATCACCAGCCCCGCCGCCGCGCCGTCGAGCCCCCAGCCCAGCCCGTAGATCAGGAGCGGGTCCAGAACCATCGCCACCAGACCAGACAGCAGGGTCACCTGCATGGACCTGCGCCCGTCGCCCTCGGCCCGCAGTGCGCCATTGGCGATCAGGCCCACGGCCATGATCCCCAGCGATGGCAGCGTGACCGCAAGGTAGCGCGCGGCCAGCGCGGCGGTGTCCCCCGTCGCGCCGGACAGGCGCAGGATCTCGTGGCGAAAGAGGACGATCAGGCCGGCGATGGTGAACTGCGCAGCCGCCGCGATCAGCGCCGCCGCCGTGGCCTGCTGCCGCGCACTCGCCCGGTCGCCCGCGCCGATGCTGCGCGAGATCAGCGCGGTCGAGGCGATCATCAGCCCGACGCCCGAGGAGACCGAGAAGAACTGGATCGCAAAGGCGAAGCCCAGGGCCGCCATCAGCTGCGGGTCCCCCAGAAGTCCGATCCAGAACAGGTTGGCGGCATCGACCACGAAGACGAAGGTGATCCCCATCGCCCCGGTCATCGTCATGCGCACGACATGGCCCATCGTGGACCCGTCGAGGAACCGCCCCCGGATCTGCGCCGCGTCAGCCATGCCGCTTCACTCGGCCGGCGCGGGCATCACGCGCGTCAGGATGGTCTCGTGACCCGGTTCGGGATGGCGCGGGATCAGCAGCGCAAGCGCCAGCGAGATCAGCGCCATGCCGGCGGCCAGTGCAAAGACCGCGGCGGGCGAGATGACCCAGAGCAGACCCAGCAGCACCGGCAGGAAGACCGCCGCGATATGGTTGATGGTAAACGCCACGGCCGCGGTCGGGGCGATGTCGGCGGGGTCGGCGATCTTCTGGAAATAGGTCTTCAACGCCAGGGCCAGCGCGAACAGGATATGGTCGATGACATAAAGTGTCGCCGCCAGCGCCACGCCCCAGCCGAACGTATAGATCCCGCCATAGGCGGCGAACACGACGGCCAGCCCGATATACTCGAAGATCAACGTCCGCCGCTCGCCGAACCGGCCCACGGCCGCGCCCAGCATCGGCGCGACGGTCATGTTGATCACCAGGTTGATGAGGTAGAGGCCGGTAAGCTGGTGCACGTCGAAGCCGAATTTCTCGACCATCATGAAGCCCGCGAAGACGATGAAGATCTGCCGCCGCGCACCGGCCATGAATTGCAGCGCATAGTAGAGCCAGTATCGGCGGCGCAGGATCAGCCGCTTGGTCTGCGGTGTTGGCGCCTCGAATTGCGGATAGGCCAGCAGGCAGAATAGCGCCAGCGCCGCCGCGATGCCGCCCGAGGCCAGGAAGACTGTGTTGTAGCTGAGCTCGAACCGGTCCCAGGTCAGCACGATCAGCCCGTAGACCACCAGCGTCGCGGCCGAGCCGGTGGCCACCAGCCAGCCCAGGATCTGCGGCGCGCGCAGCTTGGGCAGCCATTGCAGCTGCAGCGACTGGTTGACGGTCTCGTAGTAGTGAAAACCCACCGAGCTGAAGAACGTGACCATCAGCAGCCCGCCCAGGCTGGGGAACCAGGCCGTCACGGCGGTGGATACCCCCAGCAGCATGAGCGAGATCATCGCCAGCACCTGCTCGCGCACGATCAGGATCACCGCGATCACGCCGACCGCCAGAAAGCCGGGGATCTCGCGCACGGTGTGCAGCAAGCCGATATCGGCGCCGTCGAAATCCGCCACCTCGATGACGAAGTTGTTGAGAAGCGCGCTCCAGGCATTGAAGGCGATGGGCATGGTCATCGCCATCACGAACAAGAGCGTGATGGGTCTGCGCCAGAACGGCAGGTTCCGCGCCTCACCTATGGGAAACGGTTTCCGCATGGTCATCCCTTACGCCGATTGCCACGCATTGGCGAGGGCCAAGATGCCCGTGCACAGCGGCTCTGCGCCGGTGCAGGGAACGCTCAGAAAAAGCTCTGCGGGTCGATGTCCACGTTCAGGCGCAGGTCACCCTTGAGGCGCAGCGGCGCGATCCACTGGGCCAGCGCCTCCTGCAGGGCCGCCCCCTTGGGCGCCTTGACCAGAAGGCGCACCCGGTGCCGCCCGCGGATCCGCGCGATGGGCGCGGGCGCCGGGCCGAAGACCTGGGCGTTCACGCGGCGCAGGGGCGCGTCGTTGCGCGCCAGCATGTTGCCGAGATCAAAGACCGGACCCGCCTCGGGCCCCGACAGGATGATGCCCGCCATCCGGCCATAGGGCGGCATGCCGGCGGCCTGCCGGCCGGCCGCCTCGGCCTTCCAGAACCCCTCCTCGTCGCCCGACAGGATGGCGCGGATCACCGGGTGTTCGGGCTGAAATGTCTGCAGCAGCGCCTGCCCGGCCTTGGCGGCCCGCCCGGCCCGGCCCGCGACCTGGCGCATCAGCTGGAACGTCCGCTCGGCGGCGCGCAGGTCCGAGCCCTGAAGGCCGAGATCGGCGTCGATCACCCCGACCAGTGTGAGGTTGGGAAAATTGTGCCCCTTGGCGACCAGCTGCGTGCCGATCACGATATCGGCCCCGCCCTCGGCGATCTCGGCGATCCGCTCTTTCAGCGCGCGGGCCGAGCCGAAGAGGTCGGAACTGAGCGCGGCGATGCGCGCGTCGGGAAAGGCCGCCGCCGCTTCTTCGGCCAGCCGCTCGATGCCCGGGCCGACCGGGGCCAGCCGGTCCTCGGCCCCGCAGGAGGGGCAGGTGTCGGGGATCGGCCGTGTCTCGCCGCATTGGTGGCACATCAGCCGTTTCAGGAAGCGGTGCTCGACCATGCGCGCGTCGCAATGCTCGCAGCCGATCTGCTGGCCGCAGGCGCGGCAGAGCGTGACAGGGGCGTATCCCCGGCGGTTGATGAACAAAAGCGCCTGTTCGCCCTTGCCCAGCCGTGCCTGGACCGCGCGGCGCAGGCTGGGCGAGATCCAGCTGCCCGACTGCATCGCCTCGGCCCGCATGTCGATGGTGCGCATCTCGGGCAGCACCGCGTCGCCGAAGCGTGCGACCAGGTCCAGACGCTCGTATTTGCCGGCCTCGGCATTGGCCCAGGTTTCCAGCGACGGCGTGGCGCTGGCCAGCACCACCCGCGCCCCGCAGGTCGCCGCGCGCAGCACCGCCATGTCGCGGGCATTGTAGAGCACGCCATCTTCCTGCTTGTAGGAGGTGTCGTGTTCCTCGTCGACAATGACCAGCCCGAGATCGCGGAACGGCAGGAACAGGGCCGAGCGTGCGCCGACGACCAGCTGCGCCTCGCCCTGCCCGACCATCCGCCAGATGCGGCGGCGCTCGGTCATGGTGGCGCCCGAGTGCCATTCGGCGGGGCGCGCGCCGAACCGCGCCTCGACGCGGGTCAGGAACTCGGCGGTCAGCGCGATCTCGGGCAGCAGCACCAGAGCCTGCCGGCCCAGGCGCAGGGCCTCGACCACCGCCTCCAGGTAGACCTCGGTCTTGCCCGATCCGGTCACGCCCTTGAGCAGTGTGGTGCCATAGCCGCCACCGCGCAGCCCGTCGCGCAGCCGGGCGGCGGCCGCGGCCTGATCCTCGGTCAGCGCCTTGCCGGGGCGGTCGGGGTCAAGCCGCGGGAAGGGAAGATCGCGCGGGCTGTCCTCCTCGCGCACCGCGCCCTGCTTGACCAGCCCCTTGATCACCGACGAAGTGACCCCCGCCATCTCGGCCAGTTCCTTGAGCGTGAAGGCCAGCCCGCCATAGTCGCGCAGCACCCCCAGCACCCGGGTGCGCGCGTCGGTCATCCTGTCGGGCACCCCGTCGCCCAGCCGGTAGATCTTGCGCATCGAGGGCGGATCGCCCAGGCCGGGCGCGCGGGTGGCCAGCCGCAGCATCGCGGGCATCGGCGTCAGCGTGTAGTCGGCGGCGCGGGCCAGGAAGCTGCGCATCTCCTCGCGCATGGGCGCCACGTCCAGGACCCGGATCACCGAGCGGAGCTTGGCCGCGTCGAAATCGCCCTGCCCCGGCGCCCAGACGACACCCAGCACCTTGCGCGGACCCAGCGGCACCTCGACAAAGGCTCCCTCGAAACATCCGCCCTCGGGCGCGCGGTAGTCGAGAAGACGATCCAGCGGCTGCGTCGTCAACACGCCGACCCGGGATCCCTCTTCGAAAAAGCCGCTTTCGCTCACGTTTCGAACCTCGGAATGTGGCTGCTTCTGTTTGCGCTAACGAAATCCCTGCCTCGGGGCTTTATGCGCGGGCCTCTATGGGGTAAACGCAAGCGCAACAGAGGCCAACCCATCAAAGGACGCACCGATGAAATTCTTCGTAGACACCGCCGAGATCGACGCCATCGCCGAGTTGAACGACCTGGGCATGGTGGACGGAGTGACCACGAACCCCTCGCTGATCCTCAAGTCCGGGCGCGACATCCTGGACGTGACCAAGGAGATCTGCGACCTGGTAGAGGGCCCGGTCTCGGCCGAGGTGGTGGCAACCGAGGCCGACGACATGATCGCCGAAGGGCGCAAGCTGGCCGAAATCGCGCCCAATATCGCGGTCAAGGTGCCGCTGACCTGGGCCGGGCTCAAGACCTGCAAGACGCTCACCGACGAGGGGCGGATGGTGAATGTCACCCTGTGCTTCTCCGCGAACCAGGCGCTGCTGGCGGCCAAGGCGGGCGCGACCTTCATATCGCCCTTCATCGGGCGGTTGGACGACATCCATCTCGACGGCATGGACCTGATCGCCGATATCCGCACCATCTATGACAATTTCGGGTTCGAGACGCAGATCCTGGCGGCGTCGATCCGCAGCGTGAACCACGTGAGCGATTGCGCGCGGATCGGGGCAGACGTAATCACCGCGCCGCCGGGCGTCATCAAGAAGCTGGCCGATCACCCGCTGACCGACAAGGGGCTCGAGGCGTTCCTGTCGGATTGGGCCAAGACCGGCCAGAAGATCCTGTAGGATCGGGATCGGGCGTGCCCCCCGGCCACGCCCGATCCACTCCGTCCCCCGGAGTTACGGGGCGGTTGCTTCAGGAGACCCGCCCCGGGTTGCCGTTGGCGCCCGCGTTGGGCGGTCCGGCAATTGCTTCTGTCTGAACGGCCGGCACTCGATTCCCCGGCCCTTGCGATCCACCCGTGTTGAGCGGATGCACATGGCTATCACGCTCGCGCGGCGGCTTCAGTGAACTGCATCACTCAAGCGCGAACCGGACCGGAGCCTTGGCCCGCTCGCGAGACGCCATCGCGCCCAAGTGCCTGATTCCCAACAGCTCCGGGGATTTTTTGACGGGGCCGAGGATTTTCCCGAGGCATCGGCTGGATCACATGATATAAGCGCCTCCAACACAAAAAGAGGCCCTCATGAGCAGCAGCCCGAAACTGGATGACAGCCTGCGCCAGACGATTCTCAAGCGTCCGGACGTGATTCTGGACGACACCGACGTGATGAACGCGCTGGTCGCCGCGAACGAACAGGCGCTGGGCGCCAATGTGATCGACCTGCGCGGCATTGCGATGGAACGGCTCGAGGCGCGGCTGGACCGGCTCGAGGACACGCATCGCTCGGTCATTGCCGCCGCCTACGAGAACCTGGCCGGAACCAACCAGGTGCACCGCGCCATCCTGCGCATGCTGGACCCCACCGAGTTCGAGGGGTTTCTGCGCAACCTCGGCAGCGAAGTGGCCGAGATCCTGCGCGTGGACGCGATCACCCTGCTTCTGGAAACCGTCCAGAACGAAGACGACCCCGCCGTGAAGCGGATGAGCGACGTTCTGACCCTGGCCGAGCCCGGATTCATCTCCGCCCATCTGGGCCAGTCCCCCGAGGCCACGCCCCGGCCGGTTACCCTGCGCCAGCTGCGGCGCGGTGCGCGGCGGATCTATGGCGACCGGGCGGAGTGGATCCGGTCCGAGGCCTGCTTGCGGCTCGATCTCGGGAACGGCCGCCTGCCCGGGATGCTGGCGCTGGGGTCCGAGGATCCGCACCAGTTCTCGCCCCAGCAGGGCACCGACCTTCTGACATTCTTCACCGGCGTCTTCGAACGAGCGATGCGCCACTGGCTCAGATGAGCCTGGTCTCGCCCGCCTGCCGCGATGCGCTTCAGCACTGGCTGCAGGCGCAAAAGGCGCTGGACGGGCATGCCGAGAACACCATCGAGGCCTATCGCGGCGACGTCACCGAGTTCCTGTCCTTCATGACCCTGCATCACGGCCAGAGCCAGGGCCTGAAGGCGCTGGAGCGGATTTCCGTGTCGGAAATGCGCGCCTGGATGGCGCAGTTGCGCGGCGGCGGCGTCGGAGCGCGGTCGCTGGCGCGCAAGCTGTCGGCGGTCAAGAGCTTCTACCGCTGGCTGGCCGAACGCGAAGGGTTCGAGCCGACGGCGGTGCTGTCCACCCGCGCGCCCAAGTTCCAGAAGAAGCTGCCGCGCCCGCTGGCCGAAGATGCCGCCCGCGCGATGATCGACACGGTCGAGATGCAGGCGCGCGAGGGCTGGGTCGCGGCGCGCGACGTGGCCGTGGTCACGCTGCTTTATGGTTGCGGGCTGCGGATTTCCGAGGCGCTGGGGCTGACCGGATCAGACGCGCCGCTGCCCGCCACGTTGCGCATTCTCGGCAAGGGCGGCAAGGAGCGGGTCGTGCCGGTGATCGCGCCGGCCCGCGATGCGGTCGCGACCTATCTGCGCCTGTGCCCCTACCCGTCCGAACCGGCGGCGCCGCTGTTCCGCGGCGTCCGCGGCGGGGCGTTGAACCCGCGGGCGATACAGGGCGTGATGGCCCGAGCCCGGATGCAGCTTGGATTGCCCTCTTCGGCCACACCGCACGCCATGCGCCACAGCTTTGCCACGCATCTGCTGGCCGCCGGTGGCGATCTGCGCGCGATCCAGGAACTTCTCGGCCACGCCTCGCTGTCGACGACCCAGGCCTATACCGCCGTCGACGCCGCGCGCCTGATGGAGGTCTACAACCGCGCCCATCCAAAGGCCTGATGCCCATGCAAGACCAACAGATTGCAGACAGAGACGAATTCGTCCATGACAAGCCGATGACCCCTCATGCCCGCGCCATCGCCGTCCATCTGTTCACCGCCACCGGCGCGGTCTTTGCCATGCTGTCCATGCTGGCCGCGGCCGAGGAAAACTGGAGCCTGATGTTCGTCTGGCTGGTGGTCGCCTTCATCGTCGACGGGTTCGATGGCCCGCTGGCGCGGCGCTACCACGTCAAGACCCAGGCGCCGGAATTCGACGGTGTGCTGCTCGACCTGATCATCGACTACCTGACCTATGTGTTCATTCCCGCCTTCGCACTGTTCCAGTCCGGGCTGATGGACGGCTGGACGGGCTGGTTCGCGATCATCGTCATCACCTTCGGCAGCGCGATGTATTTCGCCGACACGCGGATGAAGTCGAAGGACAACTCCTTTTCCGGTTTTCCGGGGTGCTGGAACATGCTGGTGCTGGTGATCTTCGCGCTGCAGCCGAATTTCTGGGTCAGCCTTGCATTGGTCACGGCGCTGGCCGTGGCGATGTTCCTGCCACTCAAGTTCATCCATCCCGTGCGCACCGAACGCTGGCGGCCGCTGAACCTGACCATGGCGATTGCCTGGACGTTCTTCGCCGGCTGGGCCGCCTGGGTCGATTTCGATCCCGAAAGCTGGGCGCATTGGGGGCTGGTCGTGACCAGCCTCTACCTGGTATTCGCCGGCATCGCCCAGCAGGTCATCCCCGAAAAGAACGGCGGCGCCTGACCTGGGCGCGGTCAGCCCGGCAGGTCGACCTGGCCGCGCATCAGCAGACGGCCCTGCCCCGCGACGCGGATGCCGGTCATGGCCTCGGGCGGGCCGACACGGGTGACCCGTGCCTGGCCGGGTCGCCCCATCCAGTGGCCCTGCTCGGCGGTGAAACGGTCGCCCCTCATCAGCCCCCTGCGCCACAGATACGCGGCCATCGCCCCGGTGGCCGAGCCGGTGAACGGATCTTCGGGCGGGCTGGGCGGGGCCAGCAGCAGGCGCGAGAACGTGTGGCCTTCGCCGGTCGCGCCCCGAAGCGTGACCAGGAAAGGCTCGACCACATCTGTGCCGGAATATCCCTGTTCCGCGGTCAGCCGCCGCAGCGCCTCGACATCCAGCCGCGCGGCCCGCAACGCCGCGTGGTCACGCAGCACGGTGATGCAGAAGGGCAGGCCGGTGGACACACGCTGCGGCGAATGCGCGATCGCGTCGGGCGGCAGGCTGATCGCTGCCGCCACTAGCGCGACCGGCAGTTCGGGTCCGAAGACCGGCGCGACCTGGCGCATCTCGATCCGCTCGCCGTCGATCCGGACCGGCACGATCCCCGCGCCGGTCTCGAGCGTCAGGCTGTCACCCTGCACAAGCCCCCGCGCCCTGAGCGCGGCGACGGTTGCAAGCGTGGGATGTCCGGCAAAGGGGATTTCCCGGCTGGCCAGGAAATAGCGCACGCGGATATCGGCGGTCTCCGAAGGGCCGGTGAACGTGCATTCGACCAACGAGGTCTCCCGCACGAAATCCATGCAGGTCCGATCCGGCAGCGTGGCCCCGCCATGAACCACGGCGCAGCCGTTGCCACCGAAGGCGCGGGCCGAGAAGGCGTCGACCCAGTCGAACTCGAACCACGCCAATCGCCCGAACCCTGATCTTGCCTAGTGAACCGTCACCGGCTCGTAGTCGTGCTGGCGCGCCAGCACGAAGGCCAGCTTGCGGTCCGCCACAAGCGCCAGTTGCTGGCCCGCGGCGTCATGCACGGCATAGAGCTGCTCGACATCGCCCACCTGCTGGCGCACGGCATCCGGCAGGTCCGAGACCTCAACCGCCTTGACATAGACGATCCGGCTGCCCTCATCCTGGAATTCAAACGGCGTATGCATCGCTTACCCCTTCTTGATGTTGATCGTCTGCACCACGGTCTCGGGCCGGGCGCGGGTCAGGTCCACATGCAGCAGACCGTTTTCCATGATCGCCTCGCCGACCTCGACTCCGTCCGCCAATACGAACATGCGTTGGAATTGCCGCGCGGCAATGCCCCGGTGCAAAAAGACGCGCCCCTCGCTGTCGTCGCGCTGGCGCCCGCGGATCACCAGCTGGCGATCCTCGACGGTGATCGACAGATCGTCCTCGGCAAACCCGGCCACGGCCAGCGTGATCCGATAGGAATGATCCGAGGTCTGTTCGATGTTGTAGGGGGGATAGCCCTCGTTACCGGACTTGGCCGAGCGTTCGAGAAGCCGTTCCAGTTGCTCGAATCCCAGCAGATGCGGGTAAGAGCCCAATGTGAGTTTCGACACGTTCATTCGTCCTTTTTTGCCAAAGCGACGGGTCGCACGGCCCCTTTTTCGGCAACCGCACAGGGCGAATATGGGGAGAAAAGGCGCCGGCCACAAGGTCTAGGCGGAATCACCGGAAAGTCGTATCATTGCGCCAAAGCAACAAAAGAAGAGACCCGCCATGAATGCGCCAACCGATCTGTCCATGAAGACCGACGACGTGCTGAAGGTGGAGCTTGAGGTGTTCAAACGTCAACACCGCGACCTGGACGAGGCGATCCAGGCGCTGCAGGAGAAAGGCACGTCCGACCAGTTGACGATCAAGCGCCTGAAACAGCGGAAACTGCGGCTCAAGGACCTGATCGCGCTGATCGAGGACCGGCTGACGCCCGACATCATCGCCTGACACGGCCGGTCAGAAGCTCTGGCCGTCCGAGTTACCGACAGCGAGGGTTTTCGGTTGTAGCGAAGTGATCGCCTGCGCGGGTGCGAGGAGTTCGCGCTCCAAAACAGGCTTCGCGACGTTTCCGACCGTCGCGACCTCGTGTTTCTCGGCAAGGCTTCATCGGCGCCGATCCAGGTGGCGCGAATTTCACGCGATTTCGACGCCCGCTGCCGCAGATGGCTGCCGTTCCGCCTGCGTATTTCGCGATTCCGACGACGAGGGGACGCCTGCTGCAAACAGCGGACCGGACGAGGCCTGAGGTCATTGCCAGCAGGTGCGATTTGGCTATAGTTCGCGCTCTTTCACGGCGAGGGGCAGCATGGCCGAGACACGGGTTGGGATCATCATGGGCAGTCAGTCTGACTGGCCGACCATGCAGGGCGCGGCAGAGAGCCTGGACACGCTGGGTGTGGGATACGAGACGCGCATCGTCTCGGCCCACCGTACACCGGACCGGTTGTGGGACTATGGCATGACGGCGGCGGAGCGCGGGTTGCAGGTGATCATCGCCGGCGCCGGCGGTGCGGCGCATCTGCCCGGCATGATGGCCTCGAAGACGCGCCTGCCGGTGATCGGCGTGCCGGTGCAGACCAAGGCGCTGTCGGGTGTCGATTCGCTTTATTCCATCGTGCAGATGCCCAGGGGCTATCCCGTCGCCACCATGGCGATCGGAGCGGCGGGCGCGGTGAATGCCGGGCTGATGGCGGCCGGGATCCTGGCGCTGGGCGATGCGGCCCTGGCCGAGCGGCTGGAGCGGTGGCGCGCCGCACTGTCCGCCTCGATTCCCGAGACCCCCGAAGCATGAGCCGGATCGGCTTTATCGGAACCGGCCACATCGCGGCCCCCATGGTCCGCCATCTTGCGGGCAAAGGCCACGAGATCGCGGTGACCGAACGCAACCGGGAGGTCTCGGTGGCGCTGGCGGCCGAGCTTGGGGTGCACGTTGGCGAACCGCAGGACGTCCTCGACCATGCCGAGATCGTGTTTCTGTGCCTGCGTCCGGACGTGGCCGCATCCGTGCTGGAACCGCTGGCATTCCGCGCCGATCACCAGGTGGTTTCAGTTATGGCCGGGGTGCCGGCCGTCCGGCTGGATGCGCTCTGCGCCACGGCGACGGACCGGGTTCAGACCATTCCGCTGGGATATCTGGAACAGGGGGGCTGCCCGCTGGCCGCGTTCGGCAATGACCGGCTCCTGTCACGGCTTTTCGCGCCCGAGAACCCGGTCGTGAAGGTCGAGAGCGAGGCCGCGCTCAACGCGCATTTCGCCATCTGCGCGATGGTGCCGGGCCTGCTGGACCTGATGCAGAGCGGCGCCGACTGGCTGGCCGGGCAGACCGGCGACGCCGATGCCGCCGCCTTTTTCACGACCCAGCTCATGGCCGGGTTCCTGGCGGCGATGGACAAGGACGTCGCGGGACGGCTGGCGGAGGAGCGGGACGCTCTGGCCACGCCGGGAACCCTGAGCCTGCAGATGACGACGGCGCTGCGCGAGGGCGGCGCCCATGACAGCTTGAACGCCGCATTGACCGCGATCGGCAAGAGGTTGGAGACCTGACGACATGACCGTACCGCTTTCCCCCGGCGCAACCATCGGCATCCTCGGCGGCGGTCAGCTGGGCCGCATGCTGTCCGTGGCCGCCAGCCGCCTTGGGTTCATGACCCATGTCTTTGAGCCCGGTGCGGCGCCGCCCGCCGGCCAGGTGGCCCATCGCGTGACCACCGCGGGCTATGACGACACCGCGGCGCTGGCGGCGTTCGCCGGATCGGTCGATGTCATCACCTACGAGTTCGAGAACATCCCCACCGCGGCGCTGGACACGCTCGAGGCGCATCGCCCGATCCGCCCGGGTCGCGAGGCGCTGCGCGTGAGCCAGGACCGGCTGACGGAAAAGCGGTTCCTGCGGGATCTGGGGCTTGCGACCGCGCCCTATGCCGCGGTGGATGACGCCGAGGGCCTGCACGCCGCGCTGGACGAAATCGGCACGCCCGCCATCCTCAAGACCCGCCGGTTCGGCTATGATGGCAAGGGGCAGGCGCGGATCACATCCCGCGACGATGCCGCCGCGGCCCTGGACGACATGGCCGGGGCCCCTGCCATCCTGGAGGGGTTCGTCGCGTTCAGCCACGAGGTCTCGGTCATCGCCGCGCGCGGCAGCGACGGGCAGGTCGCCTGTTTCGATCCCGGCGAGAACGTGCACGAGGGCGGCATCCTGCGCACCACCGCCGTTCCGGCGCGGCTGGCCGGCAGCCAGCGCATGGATGCGGTGCTGCTGGCGGGCAGGATCCTCAACGCGCTCGATTATGTCGGGGTGATGGGGGTCGAGCTGTTCGTCACGCCCAAGGGGCTGATCGTCAACGAGATCGCACCCCGGGTGCATAATTCCGGGCATTGGACGCAAAACGGCTGTGCCGTGGACCAGTTCGAACAGCATATCCGCGCGGTTACCGGCTGGCCGCTGGGAGACGGCACGCGCCATTCGGACGTGGTGATGGAAAACCTGATCGGTGCGGATATGGACCGGGTGCCAGAGCTTGCCCGGGAGCCACGGGCGGCGCTGCATCTCTACGGCAAGGCCGAGGTCAAGCCCGGGCGCAAGATGGGCCACGTGAACAGAATCGTGCAGGACGGATGAGCATCGACATCACGGCTCAGCCCAGGAACCGGGCGGCGATTTCACCGCTCATGTAGCTGACGCGCCCACCCGCGAATGTGGCGGCGACCTGCCGTGTTCGGGCGTCCAGGATCACCAGATCCGCGCGCAGCCCCGGTTCCAGCCGGCCGCGATCGGTCAGCCCCAGGATGCGGGCAGGCCCCTCCGAGACCAGCGCCCAGGCCGAGGCCAGGTCCAGTACGCCGGACTGCGCCAGCATCAGCGCCGCGCGGCGCGGGCTCGGATAGTGATAGTCCGAGGCCAGCGCATCGCACAGCCCCATCGCGATCAGGTCCAGGGCGCTGACATTGCCCTTGTGCGAGGCACCGCGCACGGCGTTGGGGGCGCCCAGGATGACCGCATCGCCCCCGGCGCGCGCCGCCTCGGCCGCCTCGACGGTTTCCGGGAACTCGGCGATGCGCACGCCCCGGTTGCGCCAGACCCGGCGCGCGTCGGCGGTGCGGTCGTCATGACTGCCGGTGTGAATGCCGGATGCCGCCAATTCCGCGCACAGCCTTTCGAGAGCGGCGGGCTCTTCGGCCCGGCGCGCATGCAGCCTGTGCAACAGCTCCAGATGCGCCTCGGGACTACGGCCGGCCTTGAGCGCCTGGCCGGTCAGACGCGGTGGTGTGCGCCCTTCCGACAAGCGGTCGCGGGGCAGATGATCGTTGAACACCACATAGGACACGCCCCAATCCGAGATCATCGCGGGCAACCGATCATAGTCATCCAGCAAGGCGACCTCCAGACGGAGCTGCGACCGCAGGTCGGTGGCAACGGTGCCGCGCGTGGCGGCGATGGCCTGGAAGACGCGGGCGGCGAAGTCCGGACCGCGCACGCCGCCCTCCCAACTCCAGAACTGGGCCAGAACCGCGGTCGTGATGCCGTTGGCCGCCAGTTCCGCCTCGGCCGCCATGATACCTTGGTCCATTGCGCTCACGACACCGCGCCGGGGGGCCAGGTGGCGTTCGAAACCGTCGCCATGCAGATCGACGATCCCGGGCAGGATCAAATAGCCGGACAGGTCGATCGCGCGCCCGGCGGGCGCGTCCGTCAAGAGCCCCCCGGCCATCGGCAGATCGCCCGCGACCGGCCCCCGGCCGGGGCGCAGCACCGTGGCGCCGCGCAGGGTCAGATCCAGGCTCATCGCAACGGCTTGCCTTGCGAGCATTCGCCCAGCAGACACAGCTCGTCGATGGTGGCGCGAACCGATTCCGCCCAGGTGAGGTCGGGGGCGAAGCGGCCCTTCTCGATGAAGTGCAGCGCCTCTTCCATCACCAGTGGGTTGTTCATCATGAAAGTATGCGTGACCGGCAACACGATGTGGTCCTGCATGCCCGCCACCCGCGTCGAGGCGACCGAGACCTTGCCGTCGTCCGGCCCCGGAATGATCGCCGAAAAGACCGGGTTGAGCGAGCGGTTGCCGGCGATCACGCCAAGCTCGAAACTCACGGGCGGCAGGCTGAGCGGCACGCTGTTGGACCCCGTACCCAGCGACAGCCCGGCCGGGCCGTTGAGCAGCCCGAACACCTCCCAGTCGCCCAGTTCGTCGACCAGCTCGCTGCCCTGGTTGGGCGGTCCCAGCATCACCACGCGGCCCAGGTTGCGCGGGCGGCTCTGGCGCAGCCAGTAGCGCAGCAGGATGCCGCCCATGCTGTGCGCCACGACATGCGCGGTCTGCTGGCCGCACCGTGCCAGCGCGTCCGGTACCGTGCGCGCGGCCAGTTCCGGGATCGGCAGGTCGGTCGAGGCATAGCCGGGACGCACGACCTTGTAGCCATGCGCCTCGAAGACCTGTTCCATCACCGCAAAGGACGCCTCGGTCCGCGCCAGCCCGTGCAGGAGCACGACGCAGTCGGCCCGCGCGGCCTGGGGCAGCACCAGCAGCAGGACAAGACTGAGACATACGCGGATCATGGCGCGGAGATAGCGGTAAAGCGCGGTCAGGGAAAGCCTCGGCGCGCCGGGTTCAGCGCTGGGGCCGCCGCGTCGCCGCCAGCGCGATCCCGCCCAGAACCAGCGTGGCGCCGGCAAGCAGCCGTGGCGTGGCCGCCTCGCCCAGCACCAAGGCGCCCGCCATCAGGGCGATGACCGGCACGCTGAGCTGCACGGTCGCCGCCACGGCCGGCGCGAGGCGCGGAACGACGCGATACCAGAGCGCATAGCCAAGGCCCGACGTGACCGCGCCCGAGATCACGGCCAGCAGCGCACCGGCCCCGGTCAGAGACATGCCGGCGCCAAAGGCCAGGACCGCCGCCGTCGTCACCGGCACGGCCAGCGCGAAATTCGCGGCCGTCGCCGCCAGCGCGTCGCTCTCCCCACGCCCGGACAGGGTGTAGGCGGCCCAGCCCAGCCCGGCGAGTGCCATCAGCGCAGCCCCCAACGGATCGGTCGGCACCGGCCCTGCCGGCCACAGAACCCAGGTCAGCCCGGCAAAGGCGATCGCGGCACCGAGGACCTGCCGATGCGTCGGATGCGCGCCGCGCAGGGCGCCATAGGCGAACATGGCGATCTGCACCACGCCGAAGAGGATTAGCGCCCCGAGCCCCGCATCCAGCGTCAGGTAGGCCATCGAGAAGCCGACCATGTAGAGGCTGAGCGCACCGGCCCCCAAGGCGCGCCGACCGGGCGCGAGGGGCAGCGTGCCGGCCCGCAGCTGGACGAGAGCGATCAGCGTCACCGCGCCGGCCACGACCCGGACCACCGCGAACCCGCCGGGATCCGCCAGTTCGGCGCCCACGGCCACCCGATTCAGGATCGAGTTGGCGGCAAAAGCCAGCATGGTCAGCGAGGTCGTCAGAACGAGGCGCATCCCCTGCCCTTACCCGCCCTTGCGGCAAAGGCCCAGCCCCGGCGCACGGGACCGCAACTCGCCGCTTGAACCACCCGCGGGCTGGGTTTACCCATGCGCCTCATGCGGATCATCCGGGATTACCAGTTCGTCGAACCCCAGGACCGCGGCGCCAGCGCCGCGATCGGAAATTTCGACGGCGTGCACCTGGGCCACCAGTCGGTCATCGACCTGGCCCGGCAGGCCGAGCCGCGCGCGCCGCTGGGTGTGCTGACCTTCGAGCCGCATCCACGCGAGTATTTTGCGCCGGATGCACCGCCCTTTCGCCTGATGCGCAGCGCCACGCGCACGCACCGGTTGGAGAAGCTGGGCGTCGAGAAGCTCTATGAGCTGCCGTTCAATGCCGCCCTGGCGGGGCTTGCGCCCGAGGATTTCGCCGATGCCGTCCTGTCCCGCGGCCTGGGGTTGTCGCATGTGGTGGTCGGCGGGGATTTCTGCTTTGGCAAGAACCGCAGCGGCGATGCCGGTGATCTTGTCCGGTTCGGGCGTGACATGGGGTTCGGCGTCACGATCGCGCCGCTGATGGAACGCGCCGAGAATGTCGTCTCCTCGACCGCGATCCGCGATGCGCTGAGCGAGGGCCGGCCGCGCGACGCCGCCGCGATGCTGGGCCACTGGCACCGGATCGAGGGCGAGGTGGTCGGCGGCGAACAACGCGGCCGCGACCTGGGGTTTCCCACCGCCAACATGTCCATCGACGGGCTGCACCCGCCGCGATTCGGGGTCTACGCGGTTCTGGTCGAGGTGCTGACCGGCCCGCACAAGGGCAGCCATCTGGGCGCGGCCTCGGTCGGGGTGCGCCCGATGTTCGGCGGCGACCGGCCCAATATCGAGACCTTCCTGTTCGATTTCTCTGGCGATCTCTATGGCGCCACCCTTTCAGTCGGGCTGGTGGAGTTCCTGCGCCCCGAGACGACATTCGACAGCATCGAGGCGCTGGTCGAACAGATGCGCCTGGACTGCGACCGCGCCCGCGGCGCGCTGGCCGCACCATGAGCGATCCGATCGACCGCAACGGGCTGGCCCCGCGTTTCTGGGAGACCAAGCGTCTCAGCCAGTTGTCCGACAAGGAGTGGGAGGCGCTGTGCGACGGCTGCGGCAAATGCTGCCTGAACAAGCTCGAGGATGACGAGACCGGCGAGGTGGCGCTGACCCGCGTGGCCTGCCGTCTGTTCGACGACGCGACCTGCCGCTGCACGCAATATGACATCCGCCACCAGTTCGTGCCGGAATGTATCGTTCTGACCATGTCGACCCTGCCGCTGCATGCCTACTGGCTGCCGCAAACCTGCGCCTACAAGCTGTTGTGGGAGGGCAAGCCGCTGCCGGACTGGCACCCGCTGATCTCCGGGTCGCCGGACAGCGTGCACCAGGCGGGCATTTCCATCCGCGACGGAACGGTGTCGGAATTCGAGACCCCCGAAGACGAATGGGAGGACCACATCATCGAGGAGCCCACCTGATGTTCTTTGCCTCGGACAATTCCGGCCCCGCCCCGCAACAGATCCTCGACGCGCTGGCCGCGGCCAATACCGGCTATGCCGCAGCCTATGGCAGCGACCCGCTGACTGCCGAGGTGCAGGCGCGGATCCGCGAGATCTTCGAGGCGCCGCAGGCGGCGGTGCACCTGGTCGCCACCGGCACCGCCGCCAATGCGCTGGCGCTCGCCACGCTTGCCGAGCCGTGGCAGACGGTGTTCTGCACCCGCGTGGCGCATATCCACGAGGACGAGTGCAACGCGCCCGAATTCTACTCGGGCGCCAAGCTGACACTGGTGGGGGACGGGGACCGCATGAGCTCCGATGCGTTGCGCGCGGCGATCGAGGCCGAAGGCACGCGCGGCGTGCACGGGCCGCAGCGTGGCCCGGTCTCGATCACCCAGGCGACCGAACGCGGCACGGTCTATTCCCTGGACGAGTTGCGCGCACTTTGCGACGCGGCGCGGGCGCATGGGCTGCCCGTCCACATGGACGGCGCACGTTTTGCCAACGCGTTGGTCGCCCTGGGCTGCAGCGCGGCCGAGATGACCTGGAAGGCCGGCGTCGACGCGGTCAGTTTCGGCGCGACCAAGAACGGATGCCTTGGTGTCGAGGCGGTCGTTCTGTTCGACCCCGCGAAGGCATGGGAGCTGGAGTTGCGGCGCAAGCGCGGCGCGCATCTGTTCTCCAAGCACCGCTATCTTGCGGCGCAGATGGCCGCCTATCTGCGGGACGATCTGTGGCTGGACCTGGCGGGCCGGGCCAATGTCAATTGCGCGCGACTGGCGGCCGGGCTGCGCGGCGCCGGGGCAACGCTTCTGCATGAGCCGCAGGCCAACATGATCTTTGCCGCCTTCCCGCGCGCCCTGCATCGCCGCCTGCACGCGGCGGGCGCGGTGTATCACCTCTGGGGCAGCGGCACGCTGGAGGGCGAGGACGCGGATGAAATGCTGCCGTGCCGGCTGGTCTGCGACTGGTCGCTGCCCGAGGCCGAGATCGACCGCTTCCTGGCGCTGCTGCGCTGAAGGGCCAGCACGTTGCCAGACTTCCTGCTTGCCGGCCCTGCGCGCGGCCCATATCCTTGCCATGTCCGCAGCAGAGAAGGGACCGTTCATGATTGTCGCCATCATCACCCGGGCCAGTCGGTTCGTTTGACCCGATAGCGCGCAGGTTCGGTTGCCCGGCAGATCCGCCGCGCCGACACCGCCGTTTCCGATCGTCATCGGCCGTTGGCCTGTTCCAACCGTGATGCTCCCGCGGGCTCACGGAATGCGCATATCTTTGCGCAAGGCTTTCTCAAGGACGATGACACAGGATGACACGCACTCAACCGGATCTGGCCGAGCTTGGCTGGAAACCCTTTTTTTCTTCCCAACTTGATATCGACGACCTCACCCGGCTGGACCCTGCGCGGGTGATGGCCGTTCATCGCGGGCGGCTCACGGTCACCGGGCCGGAGGGTCCGCGCGATCTCCCCTCGCACCTGCCCGACGCCGAGGACGACGAGGACCGCCCGGCGGTCGGCGACTGGATCATGCTGGATCGCGACTCGGGCCTGCCCCTGCGCATCCTCGACCGGTTCAGCCTGTTCAAGCGCCGCGCGCCCGGCACAGGGCGGCGCGTGCAGCTGATCGCGGCCAATGTCGACACGCTCTTCATCGTCTCGTCCTGCAATCGCGATTTCAACCTCGCCCGGCTAGAGCGCTACCTGGTGCTGGCGCGCGATGCCGGGGTCACGCCGGTCGTGGTGCTGACCAAGGCCGACCTGGCCGATGCGCCCGGCGATTTCGCCCGGGAGGCGCGCGGCCTGCAGGCCGGGTTGCTCGTCGAGGCGGTCAACGCGCTGGACCGTGACAGCCTTGCCTGCCTGTCGCCCTGGTGCGGCGCGGGGCAGACGGTGGCGATGCTGGGATCGTCCGGCGTGGGCAAGTCGACGCTGGTGAACACGCTGTCGGCCGGGCCGGATGTCGCCACGGCCGGAATCCGCGAGGATGACGCCAAGGGACGGCACACCACGACCGGGCGGGCCATGCACCGGCTGGCCGGCGGCGGCTGGCTGATCGACACGCCGGGCATGCGAGAGTTGCAATTGACCGACGCCGCCGCGGGGCTCGAGGACGTGTTCGCTGACGTTTCGGTCCTGGCGCAGGCCTGCCGGTTCGCGGATTGCGCGCATGAGACCGAGCCGGGCTGCGCCGTCCGACAGGCCATCGATGAGGGTCGCCTCGATCCCGTCCGGCTGGCCCGGTTCCGGAAGCTGACCGCCGAGGACGCGCGCAACAGCGAAACGCTGGCGCAGCGGCGGGCGCGGGGCAAGGCGTTCGGCAAGATGATCAAGTCGGTGCAGAAGGACAAGCGCGGACGCAGGGAGTGAGCCCCGGCAGGCACCGCCGTCAGACCGGTGCCCACGTGTCCCAGAATGCCCGGATCGTTGCCGCCACCTCCTTCGGCAGGGTGATCGGCAGCATGTGGTCGCCGCCTTGTACCGCAGTGGCGCGGGCGTCGGGCAGGCGGCGGGCCAGCCCTTCGCAGATGGTGCGCATGACCTCGGGCGAGCGGGCACCGTGCAGGATCAGAACCGGCATGGTCGCCCCGTCCAGAACCCCCGGGGCCAGCAGCCCGGCCCGGTCCTCATAGATGGCGGCGCGGGCGGGTTCCATGATGCGCACCGCGCGGGTCATCGATGCGCGTGTCGCCTCGGGCAGATCCGGCCAGCGCGGGCCGTCCTGCGCGCCCCAGAGCCGGTTGAAGAGCCGCGCCGCCAGCGCGTCGTCATTGGCCTTCAGCGCATCGAAGACCGGCTGCATCTGCGTGGCATCGGCCTGCGCCAACTCTGGCGCGTCGGCCGCTGCGACCGAGAACATCACCGGCTCGATCAGCGTCAGGCTGCGCACGCGGCCGGGATATGCGACCGCAAGCCGCAAGGCGATCTTGCCGCCGAAGGAATGGCCGATCAGATCGACCGGCCCCTCCGGCAGCGCGGCCGCGGAGGCCGCTACGATCCTGTCCTCGACCTCGCCCTGCCCGTCCCAGTCCGGGCTGGACCCGTGGTTCAGCATATCCGGCGCATCGATCGTGGCCAGATCCGACAGCGCCGCGGCCACACCGCGCCAGGCACCGGAATGGGCCATCGTGCAATGAAAGGCCATCACCTGGCGCGGCCCGCCCTCGTAGCGGCGGACGTTGAGCGGTTGCGGAACGCTCACGCGCCGCCGCGACCCAGATGCGCGTCGAGATCGGACAGACGGTCCTGCCCCCAGAACCGCTGATCGTCGGGCGTAATGTAGAACGGCGCGCCGAACACGCCGCGCTCGACCGCCTCTTCGAGGTTGGCGGCATAGGTCTCGGCGCCGACCAGCAAACCGCTGTCGGCAAGCGAGGGTTCGAACCCGGCACCCGAGAGGCAGTCGCGGATCACGGCGTCATCGGCGATGTCCTTCTCCTCGGCCCAGCAGGCGCGCAGGATGGAATGGCACAGCTTGCCGACATCCCCGCCCCCCGCACCGATGGCCGCGATGATCGCGTAGGAGGACGGGGCGGCATTGGTCGGCCAATGCGCCGGCTGCAGGTTGAACGGCAGGTCCACGGCGTGTGCCCGACGCACCAGGTCCTGCGCGCGATAGGCCTGGCGCGACGGGTGCCGGTCCTTGGGTGGCGTGCCCCCGGTGCGGCCGAACAGCGCGACAATGTCGATCGGCTTGTAGGCGATGTCGGCCCCGTGCCGGTCCGCGATCGCCTCCAACTCGAGCCCCGCGAGGTAGCTGTAGGGCGAGAGTGTCGAAAAATAGTATGCGATGCCGGCCATGTTCACTTTCTCCGCTGCCTTGCCTTTGCGCGACGGTAAGCCCGTGTTAAGCGGTGTCAACATCACGAATCTGTCACAAATGATGCCGCTGCCCGGGGATCTCAGCACATGCCGACCTTGACCGAACCCAAGCTCATCTCTGGGAACGCGAACCTGCCGCTTGGACAATCCATCGCCCGCCGGATGAGCCTCTATCGCGGTGTCGACCAGAGCCTCGTTGACGCCCGGGTCGAGCGGTTCAACGACGGCGAGATCTTTGTCGAGGTATTCGAGAACGTCCGGGGCGAGGACATGTTCATCATCCAGCCCACCTCGAACCCGGCCAATGACAACCTGATGGAGCTGCTGATCATCGCCGACGCGCTGCGCCGCTCCTCGGCGGCGCGGATCACCGCCGTGATCCCCTATTTCGGCTATGCCCGGCAGGATCGGCGGACCAAGGCGCGCACGCCGATCTCGGCCAAGCTGGTGGCCAACATGCTGACCGGCACGGGGATCGAGCGGGTGCTGACCATGGACCTGCACGCGGCGCAGATCCAGGGGTTCTTCGACATCCCGGTCGACAACCTCTATGCCAGCCCGGTCTTTGCGCTGGACGTGAAGCACCAGTTCAAGGAGCAGATGGACGAATTGATGGTGGTCTCGCCCGATGTGGGCGGCGTGGCCCGCGCCCGCGAGCTGGCCAAGCGGATCAACGCGCCGCTTTCGATCGTCGACAAGCGCCGCGAGAAACCCGGCGAGATCGCCGAGATGACCGTGATCGGCGACGTGAGGGACAAGATCTGCCTGATCGTCGACGACATCTGCGACACTGCCGGCACGCTGTGCAAGGCTGCGCAGGTGCTGATGGACCAGGGCGCCAAGGAGGTCCATTCCTACATCTCCCACGGCGTGATGAGCGGCCCGGCGGTCGAGCGGGTGACCAAATCGGTGATGAAATCGCTGGTCATCACCGACTCGATCCAGCCGACCCAGGCTATCCTGGACGCACCAAACATCCGCATCGTGCCCACCGCGCCGATCTTTACCCAGGCGATCCTGAACATCTGGAACGGCACCTCGGTCTCGTCCCTGTTCGAGGACAAGACCCTGCGCCCGATCTACGAGTCGCTCTACCAGATGGACTGATCCTGCCGCCGCGGCGGCGGATAGGGAATTTCCGGCGTCTGTGATAGCCTCGGGCCCGTCAATGCGGGAGGATGGCCAATGGCGGACGGGATTCATCTGCTGATCGGGACGACAAAGGGGGCCTTCATCCTGCGCGGTGACGCCCGGCGCACAACCTGGGACCTGACCGGACCGCATTGCGACGGCTGGCCCATAAACCACGTGATCGGTGAGGTGAATGACGGCACGCTCTGGGCGGCCGGCGGAAACGGGTGGAGCGGCGCCGGTGTGTGGCGGTCGCGGGATGGCGGGAGCAGCTGGGAGCTGATCAAGCTGGCCAATGGCGAGAGCGACACCTGGCTTGCCGAGAACCCCGAGATCGCGGCGCAGATAGGAGCCACCCCCTCCGGCCCCGCGCCCTTCACCGGCGAGATGGAGGCGATCTGGTCGCTTTCCCGGGCCAACGGGACGCTCTATGCCGGGGCGAAACCCGCGCATCTCTATGCCAGCGAGGATGACGGCGACAGCTGGGCACGGGTCGAGGGGCTGGCCAGCCACCCCTCGCGCAACGGTTGGATGCCGGGCGGTGCCGGGCTGACCCTGCACAGCATCGTGACCGATCCGGATTCGCCCGGCCGGCTCTGGATCGGCATATCGGCCGCGGGCGTCTTTGCCACCGAGGACGGCGGCGCAACCTGGGAGCGGCGCAACCGGCGCTCGAACCGGGCGGCCGCGGACGGGCCCGGCCTGCCGGGGCACGATCCCTCCGAGGTCGGGGCCTGCGTGCACAACCTGCAGAGAGCCGCGCAGGCCCCGGGCGACCTGCTTTATCAGCAGAACCACCACGGCACCTTCCGCAGCGCCGATGGCGGCCGCAGCTGGCACGACATCACCGCCGGCCTGCCGTCAAGCTTCGGCTTTCCGGTCGCCGTGCATCCGCATGATCCGCAGACGCTGTGGGTGCTGCCCCTGAACGGCGACAGCATCGGGCGGTACCCGCCGGACGCCGCGGCGGCGGTGTGGCGGTCTCGCGATGGCGGCGAGAACTGGCAGGCCCTGCGCGACGGCCTGCCCAGGCGCAACTGCTTCTTCACCGTGCTGCGGCAGGCCATGGCCACCGACCGGGACAGGACGGTGGGCGTCTATTTCGGCACCAATTCGGGGTCGATCTTTGCCAGCCGGGACGAGGGCGACAGCTGGGAGGAAATCGCCAGCCACCTGCCCACCGTGCTGAGCGTCGAATGTATCGGGCCGTGGGATCCGGGCCGGGTTCAGTAGAGCTCCCAATCGTCGTCATGGGCGATCTCGCCGGTCGCGGTCCAGGTCACGCGGATGCGGGCGATACGGCTGTCGGACCAGGTCCGGAACACGATCTCGAACCCCTCGGCAGTGACCGTCTCGGCGCGCAATTCGCAGCGCAGCGCGCGTGTGGTGTCGACGTCCCACAGGGATATCGCCGGTTGAACTACGGGCGGACTGCGAAAGGGTTGCTCGAAAATGACCGGTCGGCGGCATTCCCGCGCGCCTTCGCCGGCCCACATCTCGCCATCATTCTCGAAATCCGAGAACAACGCCACCTCGCCCTGGGCGATGCCTATGGGATGGGTCGAAAAGCGCTTCATTCAATAACCGTATCAAATCGGGACCCCCCGAACGGTATTTTGCCAAGGGGGCGATTCCAAGACGCAAAAGCGGCCGGAACGGCAACGGCGGATCGCGTGGATTTGCCCTGGGCGGTCCTGGCGCTTATCCTTCCCACGAGCGCCGATGGAGGTTCGAGCCATGCGTTGCCTGTCTGTATTTCTCGTTTTGATCGCCCTCCTACCCGTCACTGTGTCCGCCTCCGGGTTCCAGCGCGCGGAGACCATGACATCACCGCCCATCGAGATCGGCATCTGGTATCCCTCGCACTCCGCGGTCACGGCGGCGGCAAACGTGCCCTTTGGACAGGCCCTTGCCTTGGACGGAGAGAGCGACGGCGACAAGCTGCCGCTCATCGTGCTGTCCCACGGCAACCACAGCCGGTTGGGCGTTCACTCCCATAGGGCGCTGGCGCTGGCCGAAGCCGGGTATGTCGCCGTCGCCCTGACCCATCCCGGCGACAATGACCAGAACAGGCTCACGACCGGCTCCGACTGGCTGGTCTCACGTCCCGCCGACATATCCCGAACCATCGACCACATGCTGTCGGACTGGACCCATGCAAAGCGGATCGACCCCGACCGTATCGGCGTCTACGGCTTCTCCGCCGGTGGCTATACCGCGCTGGCGGCGGCCGGCGCCGTGATCGACACTCACCTGATCGCAAGCTACTGCGCAGAAGTTCCGCAAGAATACTCCTGCCCGGTTCTTTCCGTCGCCTGTCAGCCGTGAACTGAAAACGCCCCCGCGGAGATCCGCGAGGGCGTCTCGTCTTTCCGGCCCCTTGCGGGCGCCTGTCACATGACCTCAGAGGTTCATGTGGGTGCCCAGCGCCTCCATGTCGGCGAGCAGCTTGGCGGCGTCGTCGATCAGGTTGGGGTGATCCTTTTCCTTGGCCTCTTCATGCACCGTGCGGGCCTCGGCGATCATGTCGTCGAGGTGGTCGCGGGTCATTTCCGTGACCGGTATCGCCTTTTCGGCCAGCACCGACATCGCGTCGGAGCTGACCTCGGCAAAACCGCCGGTCACGACGAATTCGTTTGTCCCATCCGGCCCCTCGGCCTTGACCAGGCCGGGACGCAGGGTGGTGATGGTCGGGGCATGGTCCGGCATCGCCGTCATGTCGCCATCCGCCCCCGGGATCTGCACCGCGCGCACCTGGAACGAGGCGAGGCTCCGTTCCGGGCTGACGAGGTCGAACTGCATTGTGTCTGCCATCAGGCGTCTCCTCAGGCCGCGGCTGCGGCGGCCATTTTCTCGGCTTTGGCGATCACGTCGTCGATGCCGCCGACCATCAGGAACGCCGCTTCCGGCAGGTGGTCGAATTCACCGGCTACGACGCGCTTGAAGCTGTCGATGGTCACGTCCAGCGGCACCTGCACGCCGGGCGAGCCGGTGAACACCTCGGCCACGTCGAAGGGCTGGCTGAGGAAGCGCTCGATCTTGCGGGCGCGGGCCACGGTCAGCTTGTCCTCTTCGCTGAGTTCGTCCATGCCGAGGATCGCGATGATGTCCTGCAGCGACTTGTAGCGCTGGAGGATCTGCTGCACGTCGGTGGCGACCTTGTAATGCTCGTCACCCACGATCGCCGGGTCGAGCAGGCGCGAAGTCGAGTCGAGCGGGTCCACGGCCGGATAGATGCCCTTTTCCGAGATCGCACGGTTGAGAACCGTGGTCGCGTCGAGGTGGGCAAAGGACGTCGCCGGCGCGGGGTCGGTCAGGTCGTCCGCAGGCACGTAGATCGCCTGGACGCTCGTGATCGAGCCGGCCTTGGTCGAGGTTATGCGCTCTTGCAGGGCGCCCATGTCGGTGGCCAGCGTCGGCTGGTAGCCCACGGCCGAGGGGATCCGGCCCAGAAGCGCCGAAACCTCGGAGCCCGCCTGGGTGAAGCGGAAGATGTTGTCGACGAAGAACAGAACGTCGGTGCCGGACTGGTCGCGGAATTGCTCGGCCAGGGTCAGGCCGGTCAGCGCGACGCGGGCACGCGCGCCCGGCGGCTCGTTCATCTGGCCATAGACCAGGGCCACCTGGCTCTCGCTCAGATTGTCGGGCTTGATGACGTTGGATTCGATCATCTCGTGATAGAGGTCGTTGCCCTCGCGGGTCCGCTCACCGACACCGGCAAAGACCGAGTAGCCCGAGTGCACCTTGGCGATGTTGTTGATCAGTTCCATGATCAGAACCGTCTTGCCCACGCCGGCGCCGCCAAACAGGCCGATCTTGCCGCCCTTGGCGTAGGGCGCCAGCAGGTCGACCACCTTGATGCCGGTGACCAGCACCTCGGACTCGGTCGACTGGTCCTCGAAGGTGGGTGCAGGCTGGTGGATGCCGCGGGTTTCCTCGGCCTTCACCTCGCCTTTTTCGTCGATGGGCTCACCCACCACGTTGAGGATGCGGCCCAGGGTGGCGTTGCCCACCGGAACCGAGATCGGCGCACCGGTGTCGGTGACCTCCTCGCCGCGCACCAGGCCTTCGGTGGCGTCCATCGCGATGGTGCGGACGGTGCTTTCGCCCAGGTGCTGGGCAACTTCCAGCACCAGGCGCTTGCCGTTGTTCTTGGTTTCCAGCGCGTTCAGGATCTCGGGCAGTTCATCGTCGAACTGCACGTCGACGACGGCGCCGATAACCTGTGTGACCTTGCCTTTTGCATTCGCCATGTTTCGTCTCCGGTTCTTAGCTTTTCACAGACGACAAAGCGTCGTCGGGAAGTTGTATGCGGGCAAGCTTCCAAAGGAGGCCATGCCATTTGAAAATCAGGCGGGCGCTATCGCCGCTTTCCTTTTCGGATTTAATGTCCACAACGAATTCTGTCGGACTGGAAAAGAAAGCCCATTCGATGCTGTCGAGGGGTCTTGACGCGATATCTTGCGGAATCTGCGTCCCTTCGCTGCTGCCTTCATCCCGGCGCGCATCATCAGCCAGTTTCGCAATAGTTGCTGCGTTGACATAACCGTCGACCATTCCGGAGATCAATGACGGCCCTAACACCGCAGCCAAGGCAGCTCCAACCTCCTCGTCGCCCTGCGCAGACGCCGCCTGCGCGACCATCTGCGCACTCAGTTCCTCCTTGATAGAACTGCGAAGACTGTTCCAATCGACCAGCTTTTCGAGCCGTGACCTGTCCGCTTCCTGGAACGCGTTTGCGAGCCGATAAACGCTCCAGTAAGGAAGCGCTGCATAGGCCAGCAGTGCGACAGCTCCAATAGTGACAATCCTCTTCACTACAGTGCCTCCGCGCCGGAAATGATTTCGATCAGCTCGTTGGTGATGACGGCCTGACGCGAGCGGTTGTACTGGATGGTCAGCTTGTCGATCATCTCGCCCGCGTTGCGGGTCGCGTTGTCCATCGCGCTCATCCGGGCGCCCTGTTCGGACGCGCCGTTCTCCAGCAGCGCCGAGAAGATGGCGGTCGCAACCCCCTTGGGCAGCAGGTCGGCCAGGATCGCCTCTTCGCTGGGCTCGTAGTCGTAGAGCGTGGTCGCCCCCTGATCGGCGCCCTCCTCGGCCTCGAAGGCGGCCGGGATGATCTGCTGGGCGGTGGGGATCTGGGTCACGACGTTCTGGAACCGCGAGAAGAAGATCGTCGCCACGTCGAACTCGTCGGCGTCGAACCGGCCGAGGATGTCGCGGGCGATGTCCTGCGCGTCGGAATAGCCCACGCGCTTGACCTCGCTCAGGTCGATATGGCCGACGAAGAGGTCGCCATATTCGCGCTTGAGCGCATCGCGGCCCTTCTTGCCGACGGTCAGGATCTTGACCGCCTTGCCCTTGCCCTGCAGCTCGTCCGCACGGGCTCGGGCCAGCTTGGCGATGTTGGCGTTGAAGCCACCGCACAGGCCGCGCTCGGCGGTCATGACGACCAGCAGGTGCACGTCGTCCTTGCCGGTGCCGCGCAACAGCTTGGGCGCGGTGTCGCTGTCGCCGACCGAGGCCGCCAGCCCCGCCATCACGGCGTTGAACCGCTCGGCATAGGGCCGGCCGGCTTCGGCCGCTTCCTGTGCCCGCCGCAGTTTCGCGGCGGCCACCATCTGCATGGCCTTGGTGATCTTGCGGGTCGACTTGACCGACTCGATCCGAATTTTCAGGTCCTTGAGACTGGGCATGAAAGCGCCTTTCTCTTACGCGAAGGTTTCGGCGTATTCGTCCAGCACGGCCTTGAGCTTGTCCGCGGCATCACCCTTGATCTTGGGATCGTCCTTGGTGATCCAGTCCAGGATGTCGGAATGCTTGCCGCGCAGGTGCTTGAGCAGCCCCTCCTCGAAACGGCCGACATCCTTGACGGCGATCTTGTCGAGATAGCCGTTGGTGCCGGCAAAGATCACGCAGACGATCTCGGCATTGGTCAGCGGCGAATACTGCGGCTGCTTCATCAGCTCGGTCAGGCGCGCGCCACGGTTCAGCAGCTGCTGGGTGGCGGCGTCGAGGTCCGAGCCGAACTGGGCAAAGGCCGCCATCTCGCGATACTGCGCCAGTTCCAGCTTGACCGGGCCGGCGACCGATTTCATCGCGTCGGTCTGCGCCGACGAGCCAACGCGGCTCACCGACAGGCCGGTGTTCACGGCGGGGCGGATGCCCTGGTAGAACAGCTCGGTCTCCAGGAAGATCTGGCCGTCGGTGATCGAGATCACGTTGGTCGGAATGAACGCCGACACGTCGCCGCCCTGGGTTTCGATGATCGGCAGCGCGGTCAGCGAGCCGGCGCCGAAATCCTCGTTCAGCTTGGCCGAACGCTCCAGCAGGCGCGAGTGCAGGTAGAACACGTCGCCCGGATAGGCCTCGCGCCCCGGCGGACGGCGCAGCAGCAGCGACATCTGGCGATAGGCCACGGCCTGTTTCGACAGGTCGTCATAGATGATCAGCGCGTGGCGGCCGTTGTCGCGGAAGTATTCAGCCATCGCGGTCGCGGCATAGGGTGCCAGGAACTGCATCGGCGCCGGGTCCGAGGCGGTGGCGGCCACGACGATCGAATAGTCGATGGCGCCGGATTCCTCCAGGCGCTTCACCAGCTGCGCCACGGTCGAACGCTTCTGGCCGATGGCGACATAGACGCAGTAGAGCTTCTTGCTCTCGTCGTCGCCGGCACCGTCGTTGTAGGATTTCTGGTTCAGGATGGTGTCGAGCGCCACGGCCGTCTTGCCGGTCTGACGGTCGCCGATGATCAGCTCGCGCTGGCCGCGGCCGATCGGGATCATCGCGTCGACCGATTTCAGGCCGGTGGCCATCGGCTCGTGTACCGATTTACGCGGGATGATGCCGGGCGCCTTGACGTCGGCGACGCCGCGCTCCTTGGTCTTGATCGGGCCCTTGCCGTCCAGCGGGTTGCCCAGGCCGTCCACGACCCGGCCCAGCAGCTCGTCACCGATCGGAACGTCCACGATCGAGTTGGTGCGCTTGACGGTATCGCCTTCCTTGATGTCCCGGTCCGAGCCGAAGATCACGACGCCCACGTTGTCGGATTCGAGGTTCAGCGCCATGCCCATGATGCCGCCGGGGAACTCGACCATTTCGCCGGCCTGCACGTTGTCGAGGCCGTAGACACGGGCGATCCCGTCACCGACGCTCAGCACGCGACCGATCTCGGCCACTTCGGCTTCCTGGCCGAAATTCTTGATCTGGTCCTTCAGGATTGCAGAAATCTCTGCAGCTTGGATACCCATTTATCCGACCTCTTTCATTGCATTCTGGAGGGAGTTGAGGCGCGAGCGGATCGAGCTGTCGATCATCTTCGAGCCCACCTTGACGACGAGTCCACCGATGAGGTCCTCATCGACGGTAGCATTGATCGTGACCTTCTTGCCCACGCGCTCGGACAGCGTCTTGGTCAGTTTCTCGAGCTGGGTCTTGGTCAGGTCCTTGGCCGAGGCGACCTCGGCGGTGACTTCGCCACGCTCTTCGGCCAGCGCCTCGCGCAGGGCCCGCACCAGCTGCGGCACCACGAAGAGCCGCCGCTTCTGCGCCATCAGCGCCAGCGAATTGCGCAGCACCGTATCCAGCTTGAGCGCCTCGGCCACGGCGGTGACCGCCCCCTCCTGCTCGGCCCGCGAGATCAGCGGCGAGCTGATGACGTTGCGCAGGTCGGCGCTGGCATCCAACGCGCCGGACAGGGCGTCCACGCCGGTTTCGAGGCCGTCGAGATTCTTGTTCTCTTTCGCGATGTCGAAAATCGCCGTGGCATAGCGGTCTGCGATGCCTGCGGAAATCGATGCTGGTTCGGACACGTCCACCCTTCCGATGACTGGCCCCGGTTCCGCCATGGGCTTTCCGGGGGCGTGATGAAACCCCGCCCAAAAAGGCGGGGCATCGAAATTCAGGGGGGATGTAGCAGAGCGTTCCCCGTGCCGCAATACGTTTGGCCCAAGGGCCGATTATTCACAAACCGAACGATTCCAGTCGGTTACGCCAAGTGCGACCGTTTGCGCCGAACCGGCGGGGTGAAAAATGTTACTTTGATGAAGCAAATCTCGATTCCTGACGGGTCCGAACGGGCCCGGATGGGGTGTTCCGGGGTAGTACCGGCGCTGCTCAGACCGGCTTGAGCAGCCCGTCCAGCGCCTCGGCCTTGTCCGCCTTCTGCTTCCGGACCGAGCGCCCGGTGGGCGGCAGGACGCGCTTCGTCGCCTCGACCATCACGACGCCGCCCGCCATCACCCGGGGCAGCCGGACCCCGGCCCGTTCGATCAGCGGACCCGAGCGCAGCCAGAAACGACGGTTCGAGGGCGGCTGGTAGAGCGCCGAGCAATGCGCGTCCGGTACGAAATGGTGCAGCTTGAGTTGCGCCTCGAGCTGACCCAGCGTGTAGGGTCGCCCAAAGCCGAACGGCGTGCGGTCGGACCGCGACCAGAACCCGCCCCGGTTGGGCACGATGAACAGCGCCTTGCCCCCCGGCCCCAATACCCGCCAGCATTCGTCGAGCAGGGCGCCGGGCCGTTCCGAGGTCTCCAGCCCGTGCAGCAACACCAGCTTGTCCACGTGCCCGGTCTCGATGGGCCAGAGCGTTTCCTCGGTCAGGACGCTGACATTCGGCATACCCGCAGGCCAGGGCATCACGCCCTGCGGACCCGGCATCAGCCCGATGACCCGCCGCGCCTCGGCCAGGTAGGGGCGCAGCAACGGAACCGCAAAGCCGAATCCGGCCACGGTCTGACCCTTGGCCTCGGGCCAGATGGACTGGAGCCGCCCGCGAATGGCGGCCTGCGCCGCGCGCCCGAGCGTGCTGCGGTAGTAGAAGTTCCTCAGGTCCTGCACGTCCAGGTGCATTGCGGGCGCTCGCATGATCTGTTTGGCTGGGCGCAGTCTAGCAAGCAAAGGGCAAAAGACCATGCCTCTCGAAATCGTCACGATCCCCTGCCTCAGCGACAATTACGCCTTCCTCGCCCATGACGCGGCAAGCGGCGAAACCGCGCTGGTCGACGCCCCCGAGGCCGGCCCGATCCTCGCGGCCCTGTCGGACCGCGGCTGGCGGTTGAGCCATGTCCTGCTCACGCATCACCATTGGGACCATGTGGATGGCCTGGCCAAGATCCTCGCCGCACATCCGGCGCAGGTTGTGGGGGCCGCGGCCGACGCGCATCGCCTGCCGCCACTCGACGTCGCGGTGGCCGAGGGCGACGGCATCACGATCGGCGGCGAGCCGGTCGAGGTGATCGATGTGTCCGGCCATACTGTCGGGCACGTAGCCTATCACATGCCGGAGTCGAAGGCCGTCTTCACCGCCGACAGCCTGATGGCGCTGGGCTGCGGGCGGCTGTTCGAGGGCAGCCCGGAACAGATGTGGGCGTCGCTGAGCAAGCTGGCGGCGCTGCCCAAGGACACGCTGGTCTGCTCGGGCCACGAATACACCCAGACCAACGGCCGTTTCGCGGAAACAATCGAGCCGGATAACCCGGCATTGCAAACCCGCATTGCCGAGATCGCGGAAGCTCGCGCCACGGGGCGGCCAACGGTTCCCTCGCGGCTGGACGTGGAATTGGCCACCAACCCCTTCCTTCGCGCCGCCGAGCCGGGAATCCAGACGCGGCTGGGACTTGAAGGCGCCGATGCCGTGACTACATTCACCGAAATCCGCGCGCGCAAAGACAAATTCTGATCGCGCAAGTCCGGCGTCTCGTTACATCAGTCACGACAAATGTGACCGTGCTTTGCAAGAAAAGCCTTGAAGCCGGACCTGTATCAACCAAACTCTAATAGTATGAGGACATGGTTGGACCGGGGCCTCGACGCTGCGGCGCATCCCTCCCGACCCAAGACAGAGGAGCACCGGCGTGCCTTCATTTTCGAGCACTCTTGAACAGGCCATCCACGCGGCGCTTGCGGCCGCGAACGAACGGCGTCACGAATTCGCAACGCTGGAGCATCTATTGCTGGCGCTGCTGGACGAACCCGACGCGGTCCGCGTCATGAAGGCCTGCAGCGTCGATCTGGATGAATTGCGCGGCACGCTGGTCGAATTCATCGACGAGGATCTTGCCAATCTGGTGACCGATATCGACGGGTCCGAGGCCGTGCCGACCGCCGCCTTCCAGCGCGTGATCCAGCGCGCGGCCATCCATGTTCAAAGCTCGGGCCGCACCGAGGTCACCGGCGCCAACGTACTCGTCGCCATCTTTGCCGAGCGCGAGAGCAACGCCGCCTATTTCCTGCAGGAACAGGACATGACCCGCTATGACGCGGTGAACTTCATCGCCCACGGCGTCGCCAAGGACCCCGCCTATGGCGAAAGCCGCCCGGTGACCGGCGCCGAGGAGCATGAGCAGGAAACGCAAACCGCCGCACCCGATGGCGACCAGAAGGAAAGCGCGCTGGCCAAGTATTGCGTGGACCTGAACGCCAAGGCACGCGACGGCGATGTCGATCCGCTGATCGGCCGCGATCCGGAGGTCGAGCGCTGCATCCAGGTGCTGTGCCGCCGGCGCAAGAACAACCCGCTGCTGGTCGGCGACCCGGGCGTCGGCAAGACCGCCATCGCCGAGGGGCTGGCGCGCAAGATCATCTCGGGCGAGACGCCCGAGGTCCTGTCGAACACCACCATCTATTCGCTCGACATGGGCGCGCTGCTGGCCGGTACGCGCTATCGCGGCGATTTCGAGGAGCGGCTCAAGGCCGTGGTGTCGGAACTGGAAGAGCATCCCGACGCGGTTCTGTTCATCGACGAGATCCACACCGTGATCGGCGCAGGCGCCACATCGGGCGGGGCGATGGACGCCTCGAACCTGCTCAAGCCCGCCCTGCAGGGCGGCAAGCTGCGCACGATGGGCTCGACCACCTACAAGGAGTTCCGCCAGCATTTCGAGAAGGACCGCGCGCTCAGCCGCCGGTTCCAGAAGATTGACGTGAACGAGCCGACGGTCGAGGACAGCGTGAAGATCCTCAAGGGCCTCAAGCCCTATTTCGAACAACACCACGATATCAAGTATACCGCGGATGCCATCAAGTCGGCGGTGGAGTTGAGCGCGCGCTACATCAACGACCGCAAGCTGCCCGACAAGGCCATCGACGTGATCGACGAGGCCGGCGCGGCGCAGCATCTGGTGGCCGAAAGCAAGCGCCGCAAGACCATCGGCGTCAAGGAGATAGAGGCGGTTGTCGCCAAGATTGCCCGCATCCCGCCCAAGAACGTCACCAAGGACGATGCCGAGGTGCTCAAGGATCTCGAGGCCTCGCTCAAGCGCGTGGTGTTCGGGCAGAACGCGGCCATCGACGCGCTGTCCAGCGCCATCAAGCTGGCCCGCGCCGGGCTGCGCGAGCCGGAAAAACCCATCGGCAACTACCTCTTCGCCGGGCCGACCGGCGTCGGCAAGACCGAGGTGGCCAAGCAACTGGCCGATACGCTGGGTGTGGAACTGTTGCGGTTCGACATGTCGGAATACATGGAGAAACACGCCGTTTCGCGCCTGATCGGCGCGCCTCCGGGCTATGTCGGCTTCGACCAGGGCGGCCTGCTGACCGACGGGGTCGACCAGCATCCGCATTGCGTGCTGCTGCTGGACGAGATCGAGAAGGCGCATCCGGATGTCTACAACATCCTGCTGCAGGTGATGGATCACGGGCAGCTGACCGACCATAACGGGCGGACGGTGAATTTCCGCAACGTGGTGCTGATCATGACCTCGAACGCAGGCGCCGCAGAGCAGGCGCAATCAGCGATTGGCTTTGGCCGGGACCGCCGCGAGGGCGAGGACACCGCGGCGATCGAGCGGACGTTCACGCCCGAGTTCCGCAACCGGCTGGATGCGGTGATCTCGTTCGCGCCGCTCTCCAAGGAGATCATCCTTCAGGTGGTCGAGAAATTCGTGCTGCAGCTGGAGGCGCAGCTGATGGATCGCAACGTGACCATCGAACTGACCAAGCCGGCCGCCGAATGGCTGGCCGACAGGGGCTATGACGACAAGATGGGCGCCCGCCCGCTGGGCCGGGTGATCCAGGAACACATCAAGAAGCCGCTGGCCGAGGAGCTGCTGTTCGGCAAGCTGGCCAAGGGCGGCATCGTCAAGGTCTCGGTCAAGAACGGCCAGCTCGACCTGCAGATCCAGGGCCCGCGCCAGCAACGCATTTCGGGCGATCGGCCGCCTCTGCTGACCGCGGAGTGATGTACCGGGCGCTGGCAGCAGTGCTGACGCTTGCCGCCGGGATCCCGGCGGCGGCACAGCCTGTCCTGGACCTGCCAGTTGACTGCGTTCTGGGCGAGACCTGCCATATCCAGCAATTCGTCGACCGTGATCCCGGTCCGGGCGCGCGGGATTTCACCTGCGGCCCGCTCAGCTATGACGGGCACAAGGGCACCGATTTCGCCCTGCCATCGCTGCGGCAGATGCATGAGGGCGTGTCCGTACTTGCCGCCGCGCCCGGCACCGTGCGTGGCGTGCGCGACGGCATGCCGGATCGCTACTACGGCCCCGAGACCGCCGCCGACGTGGCCGACCGTGAATGCGGCAACGGCGTTGCGATCCGCCACCAGGACGGTTGGGAGACCCAGTATTGCCACATGAAACGCGGATCGATCCGTGTTCGGCAAGGCGACCAGGTCGAACGCGGCCAGGTTCTGGGCGAGGTCGGGTTGAGCGGCAAGACCCAGTTTCCGCACCTGCAGCTGAGCGTGCGCCACCAGGGGCAGGTCGTCGACCCGTTCGATACCGCCGACACCACGCTTTGCGGCGCCGGGTCCGATACGCTCTGGAACAGCGCGCCGCCCTACGTGCCGGGCGCATTGCTCTCGGCCGGTTTCGCGGCCGGTGTTCCCGACTATGACGACATCCGTGCCGGAACCGCTGCATCCGCCGACCTGCCGCCCGACGCCGAGGGCCTGGTGCTCTTCGGCTATGCGTTCGGCGGTCTGCGCGGGGATGTGATGCGGCTGGTCATCGACGGGCCGGATGGGCGCGTGATCGAGCAGGACGCCACCTTGGACAAGAACCAGGCGCAGTTCTTCCGCGCCTCGGGCCGCCGATTGCGCGCCGACCGCTGGCCGGCCGGCACCTATGAGGGAATTGTCACGCTGGTGCGCGACGGCAGCGAGATCAGCCGCCTCACAACCACGACGACCATTCCCTGACCGGCCGGTGTCTTAACGCTCGGTCAGTTTCAGTTCGATCCGGCGGTTCTGCGCCCGGGCCTGCGGCGTGTCCGCGCGGTTTACCGGCTGGAACTCGCCAAACCCGTTGGCGGCCAGCCGATCGGGCGGGATGCCCAGCGCATCGACCATGTAGCGCACGACCGACAGCGCGCGCGCCTGGCTGAGTTCCCAGTTGTCGGCATAGCGCGCGCCCGGAAGCAGCGGCGTGTCGTCGGTATGGCCATCGACCCGGATGATCCAGTTCAGTCCGGGCGGTATGTCCTCGGACACGTTGCGCAGGATCCGCGCAACCTTGGCGATCTCGCGCCGGCCATCGGCGGACAGGTCCGCTGACCCCAGGGCGAACAGCACCTCCGAGGAGAACACGAACCGGTCACCCTCGATCCGCACGCCCGGCTGGTTGCCCAGCACGTCGCGCAGGCGCCCGAAGAACTCCGAGCGGTAGCGTTCCAGATCCTCGGCCCGCGTCTGCGCTTCCTCGGCCTTCTCGGCCAGGGCCTCCGCCTCGGCGGCCAGGCGCTTGCGCTCCTTCTCCTCCAACAGCCGGCGCTTGCGCTCTTCCGAGGCGGCGCGGGCCAGGGCGGTGTTGAGGTCCTGACCGAGGCTCTGCAACTGCACCTGCGCGGCCTCGTCCCGGTCCTTGTAGTCGTCCAGAAGCGCCTGCAGGCTGCCCAGCTGCGAGCGCAGCGCGGCGATCTGGCGGTTCAGCAGGGCAGTGCGCTGCTGCGCCTCCAGCGTCGCCTCGCGCTCCTCGCTCAGCGTCAGCTGCGCCTGTGCCAGCAGCGCCGCGCGCTCGTCGGCCAGGTTTCGCTGTTCGCGCAGCTCGGCCTCGGCGTCCTCCTTGTCGGCCAGCGCGGCGAGAAGGCGATTCTGCAACACATCCAGATCCGACGCCACCACATCCGACCGCTCCAGGCGTTCCAGCGCCGCCATCAGCCGGGCCTCGACCTCTTGGCGCTCGGCTTCGGTGTCGCGGGCGTCGGCACGCGCCGCGGCGGCCTCGGCCTCGAGCGCGGAAATCCGCTCGGCGCTTTCGGCCTCAACAGTTTCCAACTGCGACAGAACCCGGGCCAGGCGTTCGGCCAGCGCGTCGCGGTCGCTGGCCCGGGCCTGGGCGGCGTCGATCCTGTCCAGCGCCTGTTCCAGCTCGGCCTGCAATTTGTCACGGGCGCGGTCGGCCGCGGCGAGCAGCGTCAGGGTCTCCTCGGCCTCCTTGCGCTGCGCCTCCAGCGCCAGGGTCATTGCAGTCAGCTCGGCATCGGCATCCTGCAGCTTGGCGCGCAGCGCCTCGGCGGCAGCGGCCTCGGCCAGCCGCGCCGCCTCTTCCTCGGAAAGCTGTTCTTCCAGCGCCTGCACCTCGGCGGATTGCGCCTCGCCCTCCTTGCGCAGGTCGGCGACCATCGCTTCCAGCGCCTCGCGGCGGGCCGCGGCCAGGCGGGCGGCCTCGGTCTGGGCGTCGATCTCCTCGCGCGAGCGGGCCAAGGCGAGGTTCAGCGCCTCCTGCTCGGACAACAGCTCGTCGCGGCGCGCTTCCAGCGCGGCGCGGTCCTGTTCCAGCGCGGCGATATCGGACAGGGCGCGGTCGCGGTCGGCCAGCAAGGTGGCCACCTGTGCCTCGAAGGCCGAGATCCGCCCGGTGGCCTCGGCCAAGGCTTCGTCCTGCGCCTCGCGCTCGGCGGTCAGCGAGGCGATCATCGCCTGCGCCTGGGTCAGATCCTCGCGGGTGTCGCCCAGCGTGGCGTTCAACTCGCCCACCCGCGCCTGCAGCCGGTCGTTCTGCGCCTCGCGCAGGCCCAGGGCCTGGGACAGGGCGGTGACCTCGGCCGACAGGGCGTCCAGCTCGGTTTCCTGGCCGGATATCTCCTCGCGCAGGACGAACTGCACCACCATGAAGATGGTCAAGACGAAAGTCAGCACCAGCAGCAGCCCGGTCATCGCATCGACGAACCCGGGCCAGACCGAGCTCTGGAATCTGTGCCCGCTGCGGCGCGACAGGGCCATGGCCTACTCCCCTGCCCTCTGACGCCCGCGCGACACCATCAGCGCCTTTGTCAGGATCTCGACATCCTTGCGCAGCTCGGCCAGGCTTTCCTGCCGGCCGGCGGAGATCTCCTCGAGGATGCGCAGCATCTGCACGTCGATCGAGCGCAGGCGCATTCGGCTTTCGGCATCCAGCCCCTCGCCCGGCCCCTGCTCGCGCATGTGGTCCAGAAGCGCCTCCTGCGCCGCCGCGATGCGATCCAGCGAGGCGGAGGTGGTCTCGGTCTCGGCCTGGCGCTGGTTCATCTCGGAAATGGTTTCGACAAGGGTGCCCAGCCGTTCGGCCACTTCGCCGTTCCTGCTGTCCGAGGCGGCGAACATCTCCTGCAGGGCGTCCATCTGCTCGCCCATCGCGTCCAGCATCGGCGCCATCGCCCCGGCCTCGCCGCCGCTCTCCTCGCCGGAAGCAAAGCCCAGCCGCGTGATCGTCGTGAGCCACTCCTCCAGCTCGCGGTAAAATCGGTTCTGGCCGTGCCCGGCGAACAGTTCCAGAAGGCCGACGATCAGCGAGCCCGCCAGGCCCAGAAGCGACGAACCGAAGGCCACGCCCATGCCGCCCAGCTGCGCCTCGAGCCCGGTCATCAGGCGGTTGAACACGGTCGCGCTGTTCTCGCCCTCGGCCAGGTTCAGGCTGCGGATCGTGTCCACCACGGCGGGCACGGTGGTCGCCAGACCGAAGAACGTGCCCAGAAGGCCCAGGTAGATCAGCACATTGGTGATGTAGCGGGTGATCTCGCGCTCTTCCTCGATCCGCACCGCCACTGAGTCGAGGATCGACCGCGCCGAGGTCGAGTTGATCTGCATCCGTGCGCCGCGGGTGCGTAGCAGCGAGGCCAGCGGCGCCAGAAGCGAGGGCGGGCGGGTGCCTTCGTGCTCGGCGCCTCCGGCAAAGGCCTCGATCCAGCGCACCGATCCGATCAGCTGGATCACCTGCCAGAAACAGGCCAGCACGCCCACGCAGAAGACCAGCAGGATGAACCCGTTGAGATAGGGGTTGGCCTCGAACACCGGCAGCACCCGCGGCAGGGCCACGAAGGTGCCGAACCCGGACAGGCCGATGACGATCAACATCAGCAGGATCTGCCGGATCGGCTGCGAGAATTGTGGCCGTGCCTGACGGGGTGCCTGCGCCATGCGCTATGTCCTGAACCTCTGCTCTGGCGCGAGCCTAACGAAAAGGCCGAGGCCGCGCCAAGGGTTTATGCCGAAAGCTGCCGCACCCTTTGGGCCAGCCAGTCGAGATCGGGATCGCTCAGCCCGATCTCGGCCAGGTGTTCGGCGGTGTTGAACAGGTATTCGGTGTTCGGGCCGCGGCCGCCCACGGCGCGGGCGATGATCCGGGCCTGCTCCTCCAGCGGCATGCCGCCGCAATACTGCACGTGGTCGGGGTCGATCACGTAGGTTACGGCGTTGACGATGCCGCCTGCGTCCAGATGCACGTCCAGCATGCGTTCCACATAGGCCGACGAGATCAACTCGCGCGCGCGCAGCTCGTCCAGCGTGTGCGCCTCGTGCCCTGGCTCGACCGCCAGAGCCAGGCCGCTGCAATGCGCGCCTTCGGCGGCATCCAGCGCCAGAACCAGGCCGGGCGCCTCCTCGGTGCCGCGGTGGTGGATGGAGCTCATGCAGAAGGACCGGGCATAGCCGCGCAACGTCGCGCGTTCGCGCCGGGCCACCGGAAAATCCGGGTTCCACAGCAGCGAGCCATAGCCGAACACCCACATCGTCATCGCACTGGTCCTTGCCTGTTTGCGCCTATAAACATCAAATCCGATGCAGGAAAAAGGGGCCTTCCGCCGATGCGCCGGGTTTTGAACATCGTCATTCTGGTCGGGCTGGTCTGGTCGGGCTACTGGTATGCCGCCGGCTGGGGGCTGCGGTCCTCGGTCTCGGGCTGGTTCGCGGCCCAGCAGGCGCGCGGCTGGCAGGCGGATTACGCCGATATTTCGACATCGGGCTATCCCGCCCGCCATGTCACGCTGATCGAAAGCCCGGCGCTGGCCGATCCCGCGACCGGCGCGGCCTGGCAGGCCGACTGGCTGATGCTGGACAGCCCGGCGATCTGGCCCGGCCACCAGACGGTCCGGTTTCCCGCGACCCCGCAACGCCTGTCGCATTTCGACCGGACCCTCGTTGTCGCGACCGAAGACATGCGCGCGGATCTGCGCCTGGCGCCGGGGATCGAGCTGGTCCTGGAACAGCTGTCGCTGGCATCGGGGCCGTGGTCGGTCGCCGAGGACGGTGCGGCGGTGATGGTCGCCTCGGATCTCGGGCTGTCGATGATCCAGGCGGACAGCCCGGAAACCTATGACATCGAGATCACGGCCGACGATTTCTCGCCCGGTGCCCGGCTGCGCCGCCTGCTCGCCTCGTCGGCAGACCTGCCGCAGAGTTTCGAGACGCTGGAACTCAAGGCGCAGGTGCAATTCGACACAAGGTGGGACCGCGCCGCGTTGGAGCGCAGGCGACCGCAGCCGGTATCCATTGCGCTGGACCTTGCCGAGATGCGCTGGGGCGCGCTGCACGTCTATGCCACCGGCGCCCTGAGCGTGGATGCCGAGGGCGTGCCGACCGGCGCAATCGCCCTGAAGGCCGAGAACTGGCGCGAGATGCTGGCCATGGCCGAGGCCGCCGGGGCGCTGCCGCCGCAGGCGATCGCCCCGGCCGAGCGCATGCTGGGCATGCTGGCAGGGCTTGGCGGCAATTCCCGTGCCCTGGATGTGCAGCTCAACTTTCGCGACGGCTATGTCGCGCTGGGGCCGGTTCCCCTGGGCCCCGCGCCGCGTCTGATCCTGCGCTGACGCGCCGGATCAGCGGCAGTAGTTTCCGCCCCGGTGGCGCGCGGTGTCCACGTGGAAATGGTCACGGTGATAGCCGTCAGATCCCGGCCCAAGCACCGTGCCGAACGGTCCGCAGGCCGATTGCCACGCCCGCTTGAGCGCCTTGCGCGCCTCGCCCTGGTTCCAGCCCTTCAGGACGGTGATCGTGCGGCCGGTGTCCAGGATGAAGGCCGAGATGTCTATCGCCTTGCCCTTCCCGTGTTCCGAGATCCTGGCGCCGGGACGGTTGTTGCGCGTGCGACAGGAATAATGCGCCGCGACCTTCAGCCCGGCGACCCGTCCCATCGGCTTGAAGGCCGGTCTGACACCGCGCGTGACCCAGTGGTTCAGGGCCTCGGCGGTGTCGCAGGTCATGACAGACGGCTGCGTCAGGAACACGCCCGAGACGGAACTGACCTTGACCGCGTTCTTCACGCCGCATCCGCGGATCCGGCCCGGCACGCGGCCGACCTTTTCGCCCTGGATGTCGATGTTGCCGCAGACCGAGCCCCGGCGCTGCTTGCGCTTGAACAGAAACGCTTTCTGCGCGATCTCGGGCGGTCGCAGGAACGGCCGCAGCGAGTTGCCGGGGCCGGTCGCGGGCGGGGCCGCGACCTGGTTCAACTGCTCGATCTGCGCCGATTGCGGGCGCGGCACCGGGCGCATCCGCGCCAACGGCGGCACCGTGGCAGCGCGAGTGACCGGGACTTCGGCCAGGTCGGGACGCGCCGCCGGACGCGGGGACGTGTCGGGTGCGGCAGCACCGGCTGTGCCAATACAGATCGCCGAGGCGGCAACGGTCAGTGCGGCCAGTATCCTGTTCATGTCTTGGCCCTCCCGCGGCCGAAATCCGGTGCGTCGGTATCCTGGCCCGCCTCGATGACACCGCGCCGGATCGCGCGGGTGCGGGTGAAATAGTCGTGCAGGTGGCCGCCATCGCCGGTGCGGATCGCACGCTGCAGCGCAAACAGCTCTTCGGTGAAGCGTCCCAGGATCTCCAGAGTGGCGTCCTTGTTGGTCAGGAACACGTCGCGCCACATGGTCGGATCGCTGGCGGCGATCCGGGTGAAGTCGCGGAAACCGGCGGCGGAATACTTGATGACCTCGGTATCGGTGACGCGGCGCAGGTCGTCGGCCACGCCCACCATCGTGTAGGCGATGAGGTGCGGCGCGTGGCTGGTCACGGCCAGCACCAGGTCATGGTGGTCGGCGTCCATCTCGTCGACCAGCGCGCCCATCCCCTCCCAGAGCGCCCGCAGGCGGTCGATCGCGGCCGGATCGGTGCCCTCGGGCGGGACCAGCAGAGTCCAGCGGTTGTCGAACAATTCGGCGAACCCGGATTCGGGGCCGGAATGCTCGGTCCCCGCCAGCGGATGGCCGGGGACGAAGTGAACGCCGTCAGGCACATGCGGGCCGACCGCTTCGATCACGTGGCGCTTGACCGACCCGACATCGGTGACGGTTGCGCCCGGCTTGAGCATCGGCGCGATCTCGGCGGCGACATCGCCCATCGCGCCGACCGGCACCGCCAGCACCACCAGGTCGGCCCCCTCGACCGCCTCGGCGGCGGTGTCGCAGATCCGGTCGCACAGCCCGATCCGGGTGGCGGTGTCGCGGGTCTCCTGCGACCGGGAATACCCGGTCACCTCGGTGGCCAGCCCGGTGCGTCGCATCGCCCAGAACATCGACGACGCGATCAGGCCCAGCCCGATCAGGGCGACCCGTCCATAGACCTGGCTCATGCCCGCCCCTCCTTGAACGCGCGCACGGCCTCGGCCACACGGGCACAGGCCCCCTCGTCACCGACGGTGATCCGCAGCGCGTCCGGCAGGCCATAGCCCGCCACCCGCCGCACGATCAGGCCGCGCGCCTGCAGGGCGGTGTCACAGGCCTCGGCCTCTTGCCGCGAGCCGAACCGCGCCAGAATGAAGTTCGTGCAGGACGGGTCGGACGGCACACCGGCATCGGCGAGCGCCTCGGCGAGCCAGGCGCGCAGCCGGGCATTCTCGCGCCGGCAGAACGCGACATAGTCCCGGTCGCGCACCGCCGCCTCGGCCGCCGCCAGCGCTGTTCCCGACAGGTTGAAGGGTTGGCGCACGCGGTTCAGCACGTCGATGATCGACCTTGGCGCATAGCCCCAGCCGACCCGCATTCCGCCCAGCCCGTAGATCTTGGAGAAGGTCCGGGTCATGATCACATGCTCGCGCGCCGCCACGATACCCGCGCCGCCGTCGAACCCCTCGACAAACTCGGTATAGGCGCCGTCGATCACCAGCAAGACGCCGGGCGGCAGGCCATCGGCCAGCCGCGCGACCTCGGCCTCGGGGATCATGGTCGCGGTGGGGTTGCCCGGATTGGTCAGGAACACGATGCGTGTGCGTTCGGTGCAGGCGGCCAGGATCGCGTCGACATCCACGCGCCGGTCCTGCTCGGGCACCTTGACCGGGGCGGCCCCGACCATGCGGGCCAGGATCGGATACATCGAGAAGCCGTGCTCGGTATGGATCACCTCGTCACCGGCACCGGCATAGGCATGGACGACGAATTGCAGAACCTCGTCCGACCCCACGCCACAGATGATCTGCGCGGGGTCCAGCCCGTGCACCGCGCCGATGGCCTCGCGCAGGTCGGCATGATCGGTCGAGGGATAGCGGTGCAGGCGCGCGGCGCTGTCGCGCACCGCCTGGGTCGCCCGGGGGCTGGGTCCGTGCGGATTCTCGTTCGAGCTGAGCTTGATCACGTCGCTCAGGCCCGCCACATGCGACGCCCCGCCCTGGTAGAGGGCGATGTCCATGATGCCGGGCTGCGGGGTGATGTGGTTCATGTGGGGCTCCCTGAATGGACCCCTAATACCCGCGTCACCCGCCAGAGAAAAGCCGCAACATCCGCCCTGCCGCGAACCGGCGGTGGATTACGCCGCTTCCAGCTTCTTCATCTTGCGCTTGGCCTTGGCCATGATCATCTTGTGGATTTTCTTGCGCAGTTCCAGATCCTTGCGCATCTGTTCGTTGGCCAATTTCTGCAGCGCCGCGGCCGACTGGGTGCCGTCCGCGCCGTTCACAACACCATCGGCGTATTTTCCGACGCTCTTGCCGGCCAGCTGTCCCGCGATGTCGCCATAGATCTCGGCCCCGTGCATGGTGATGAACTTTTCGGCCAGGTCCGCACCGTATTTCGACGTCAGATCAGACTTGACGGTGCCCTTCATCACCCCGGGCACCAAGCTGTCCTTGAGATACTTGCTCAGACCCGAAGCGCAGTTCGTCGAGAAGGATTCCAGCGACTTGAACGCGGCATGCGACACGATCCCGGCGGTCATGACCTTGGCGACGGCCGACTTGATCTCCTTGGAATTGGGCGGGCGGCCCTTTTCGATCATCGGCTTGGCCAGCCCGATCACTTCCTTCAGGGCCTCGGTCACCATCGCCTGCCCGGCCTTGGACTTGAGGAACTTCTCGAAGAACGCCTTGGCCGCCTTTTTCGAGATCTGCTTGGACAGTTTCGGCATCGCCGCCTTGAGCAGATCGTCCGCCAGCCCGGCGGCCAGCTTGTCGGTCAGCTTGCCCCCGGCGGCGCCGGCCAGACCGGCGATGAAGCTGTCGATAAAAACCTTCTTGGCGGCGCCGTCCAGGGTGACGTTGTTGCCCGCCAGGTATTCGCCGAACTGCCCGGCGCCGGATTTCAGCGCCTCGGTGCTGGCCGCGGCGACGCCGTGGGCCTTGGCCGGCGACATGCCCTTGGTCGCGACCAGCCTGGCCGTCATATAGGCCTCGACCACCGCAAACGAGGTGTCGCGCACGACCTCCAGCTTGCCGATCATCGAACCGGCCGTGTCGATCCGCGCCTTGATGAATCCCTTGAACGCCTTGACGCCCTTGTTATAGGCCTTGGTCGCCTTCTGGTCCTGGGCATAGACCTTCTTCCAGTCCGGCGCGCTGCGGTCGGTATAGCTCTTGAGCAGCGAGGCCTGCGAACTTGCGTCCAGGATCGCGCTCCAGGGCGGGTCGGTCTTGTCGTTGACGGTGCTGACGGCAAACTCGACCAGAGCGTTCATCAGCCCGTCCTGCGCCTGCCTTGTGCGTTCGACCTCGTTGCAGAAATCCTCCCAGCTTTCGGCTTCGGACATCATCATCTTGGCCTTGGACAGGATCTCGCGCTTCAGCGCCTTCACCCCGGCCTCGTATTCGGACTTGCTTACGTATTTGGTCTTGCCGTTCTCCTGGACCTCGTAGACCTCGACCTTGGCATCGGCCGAGACCATCGCGGACAGGCGGGTCAGGCCCGCACTCCAGGTCTGCATCCCGGGATCGACGATACCGTCGGGCTTCTTGAAACCGAGCTTCTTGCGCTGGAAATCGCGGATCATCTTGATCAGCGCGGCATCGCATTTGCCGTTCACCTCGACCGTATAGCCGTTGGCCTTGAGCATCAGCCGCACCAGTTCGACATCGGCGGGCTTGTTCTGCACCGGTTTGAACTTCTGGTTGGGTTTCCTCGGATCGGGCTTGGTGATCCGGTTCTTGTCTCCGACAGGTGCGGACAGTTTCAGTGCCATAATGAACTCCAAAAATACCTTCTGCCCGGGAAGGTATCACGGAGCCGACGGGCCTGACTGTAAACTGCGTCACAAACCGTTCAGGCCGCCCGCCCGGTGAACCGCGCGGTGGCCGGATCGGCGCGGTAGTGCCGGGAGTATTCACCGGTCCGGCGCGACAGGTCGTTCACGCTGTCGATGATGAACCGCACGGTGGCCTCGTCCATCAGGTAGGACAGGTTGAGCCTGACCCAGCCCGGCTTGCGCAGCTCGCGCCCGGCGGCCAGATCGGCATGCAGCGCGTCCGACGCCGCGCGGTCGATGCCCAGCAGGCGGTGCGCATAGGGCCCGGCACAGGCACAGCCGCCGCGCGCCTGGATGCCGTGGATGTCGCTCAGCATGCGGGTGAACAGCTGCTGGTGCACGGGCTGCCCCTCGGCGTCCCGGACCAGGAACGAGAAGATCGGCAGCCGGTGCCCGGCCTCGGCCCCCAGCAGCGTCAGATGCGGGTTGTCGCGCCAGCCGTCCAGCGCCATGCGGTTGTAGCGCGCCTCGCGCTCGGCGATGAACTCGGCGCCGACCGCATCCTTGACCAGAAAGGCCAGCGCGGCGCGGATGTCGCCGATCACGTTGGGCGTTCCGGCCTCTTCCCGCGCGGCCAGGTCGTCGACATAGTCATGCCGCCAGGGCGAGACGAAGGACACGGTGCCGCCGCCGGGCCAGCTGGGCCGCGCCGTCTGCACCGCGGCGGCGTTGACCACCAGGATACCTGAGGCACCGGGACCGCCGGGAAACTTGTGGGGCGAGACGACGATGGCGTCCTTGCGAACATCACCGGACCCCATGTCGATCGGCAGGTAGGGTCCCGCCCCGGCATAGTCCCAGATCGCCAGCGCCCCGTGACGCTTGAGCATCCGCGTCACCGGATCGGGATCGGTGATGATGCCGGTCACGTTCGAGGCCGCCGAGAAGCTGCCGATCACCAGATCCGCGCCCGACACCTCATCGAGGGTCCGCTCCAGCGCCGCCAGATCGGGGCCACCTTCGGGCGCCTCGGGGATCTCGATCACCCGCGCCCCGCTTTCGCGCCAGGGCAGGATGTTGGAATGATGCTCGTAGGGGCCGATCAGGACCACCGCGTCCTCGGCCCGCGCCAATCCCAGCAGGTTGACCAGGCGATTCAGCCCCGCCGTGGCCCCGGAGCCGGCAAAGATCACCGCGTCGTCGGGATGCGCGCCCACGATCCGCGCGATCTCGGCCCGCGCGGCACGGCGCATGCGGGTGATGTAGGAGCCGCAGAACGACGCCTCGGTATGGCTGTTGGCGTAATAGGGCAGCACGTCTTCGCTCACGAAGCGCTCGACCTGGCGCAGGGCCCGGCCCGAGGCCACGTAATCGGCATAGACCAGCGGCACGTCGCCAAACAGGCCGGGGATCGGCATCCCCTCGCCGATCAGGCCCGACCGCAGCCTGTCGGTCCTGGCGTCCTGTGCGATGCTGTCTCGGAACGTGTCGAAGATCATGGTCGGGGCACTCCTGTTCTCTTGCCTCAATATGATCTGGTGTGATCGGTATTTTGACCCAAATTACTTAATGGTGTCGAGATTATTTGTGTCATATGATCGACGATATGGCCCAATACGATGAACTTGATCTGAAACTCCTGCGGCAGCTGCAACTGGACAGCACCCTGTCCCAACGGGAGCTGGCCGACCGGGTGGGGCTGTCGCAGAACGCCTGCTGGCGGCGCCTGCGGGCGCTGACCGAGGCCGGGATCCTCAAGGGGGCGTCCGCGCGCGTCGACCGCGAAAAGCTCGGGCTGCGGCTGGTGGTCTTCGTGATGCTGCGCACCCGGCACCATTCCGCCGAATGGCTGCAGGTCTTCCGCCGGCACGTCCTGACCATTTCCGAAGTGGTCGACTTCCACCGCATCGGCGGCGATTACGACTATCAGCTCAAGGTCGTGACCGAGGACATGGCCAGTTTCGACAAGGTCTATCAGCGGCTGATCGAGAAGGTCGAACTGGACAGCGTTACCTCGTATTTCGCGATGGAGGCGATTGCCGAGGGCCGGCCGCTGCCGCTGTGACCGCGCTGGGTCAGCCCAGGAAATCCGACTCGGGCCGGATGCGCGCCTTGTCCTGCGGGCGCGAGAAGTCGATATGCACGATCCGCCGGGTCCGGTTGCCGGCGACGACACGCCGGAACAGGAAGTCGCGGTCGGTCAGGTTGCCGGGCTTCATGATCCACCGCACCATCGCCGCCGTCATGCCCGGATAGGGCGCGATCAGATCGACGATCCACATCCGCGTCCCCGATTTCCAGTCCTCGGGGCGCAGGGTCTGGCCGGACACCAGCCGCGCCTCGGCCTCGGGGCCAAGAAACCCCCAGGTGAACATGCCGCGCGGCACGTCATCGAACCGGAAGATCCGGAACTGCCCAAGGTCGATCGGCGGTTCGAGCGCGCTGCGCAGGTTGGCAATGGTCATCTGCTGGTGATGCGCGCTGCGCCAGGCCAGGAACAGAGTGTCGCCATAGACGCGCAGCTTGGCACCGGACGGAAACTCCGGGCCGTCGCCGGATGCCGCCTCGCTCATGTGGCGCCGTCCCGGCCGGTGGCCAGGAACCTGGCCTCGGCGATCCGCGCGACATAGCGCGCGGTCGGACCGTAACCGCCCGGGCGCGCAGCCAACGACGGGAACAGCGCCAGCAATTCCGCCCGCGCCGCAGGGTCGATGGCGCGCAGCGTGTAGTCGGCGGGGTGAAAGCTCTCGGTTTCGGCGCCGTTGGTGCGGATGACCTGATGGCGGTCAAACAGGACGTGGTAGTAGTCGACGGCCCGGATTTCCGTGTCCACGCGGATGCGGTCGTCATCCACCAGCGCCTTGGCGGGCACCAGAACCTCGTCCTGGCCATAAAACAGCTGCGCGCGCCAGTCGCTCAGCAGCACCCGGTGCTGTGGCGAGACCAGCAGGTCGCGCTCGGGCCGCCCCGCGCCCAGCGCCCCGGCCGACAGGCGGACGGGGCGCAGTTCCGGCCGGTGCCGCAGTTCTTCGGCCCCCAGGCGTCGGCATCCGACCCATCGCACCGGCTGAAGCCCGCAATCGCGGGTCACCACCAGGTCGTCCTCGGCCAGATCCTCGACAGCGACCGGGCCGGTCGCGGTTTCGATAAGCGTGCCACCGGCCACGCAGACCAGAAGCGTGACGGTCACCAGGTCGTCGTCGGAATTGGCCCCGCTGGTCCCGGTGATGGTAAAGGAGACGGTCTGGTCGACGCCGCTCTGGAACACTGCCTGGCGGTCGATGTCGAACGAGAACTCGCCATCGCCGTTGAGGGTGAAATTGTTGGTATAGGTGCCGAAATTGGCGCTGAACCCGCTTGCCGCGTAGCTGTCGGCCTCGCCGACGCTGTTGCCGCTGATCAGGCTGATGACATCGAAGTCGCCGGTCACGATCGTCGCCGACGGATCGGTCAGATCAACGGTCAGCGTCCAGTCGGACGGGCCGCCGGCATAGCCGGAAACTTCGCCGATATTGTATCCCATGAGCCACTCCTCCGAGCCACGCTAGGACGGAGCACGGAAATCGGCAATCCGGGTCCGTGACGCTTTTCCTCCAGGGTGGCGCAAATGCAAAAAGGGCCGCGCAATCGGCGGCCCCTTGCAGATCCTCGTGATCGGGCGATCAGTTCTTGGCGTAGAATTCGACGACCAGGTTCGGCTCCATCATCACCGGGAACGGCACATCGCCCAGGTTCGGGGTGCGCACGAAGGACGCCTTCATCTTCGAGTGGTCCACGTCGAGGTAGTCCGGCACGTCGCGCTCGGGCAGGCCGGCGGCTTCGAGCACCATCGCCATCTGCTTGGACTTCTCGCGGACCTCGATCACGTCGCCCTCTTTCACGCGGTAGGAGGGGATGTTCACGCGCTTGCCGTTCACCAGCACATGGCCGTGGTTGACGAACTGGCGGGCGGCAAAGACGGTCGGCACGAACTTGGCGCGATAGACCACCGCGTCCAGGCGGCGCTCCAGCAGGCCGATCAGGTTCTCACCGGTGTCGCCCTTGACCCGCTCGGCCTCGGAATAGATGCGGCGGAACTGCTTTTCGGTCAGGTCGCCATAATAGCCCTTGAGCTTCTGCTTGGCGCGCAGCTGGATGCCGAAATCGCTCAACTTGCCCTTGCGGCGCTGGCCGTGCTGGCCGGGGCCGTATTCGCGGCGATTGACGGGCGACTTGGCGCGGCCCCAGATGTTCTCGCCCATGCGGCGATCGAGTTTGTACTTGGCAGACGTGCGTTTGGTCACGGCTGATCTCCTTCGGTTTTCGTTTCGAAGGGCGTTGTCCTCTCTCCGGGGGTTGCCGAAGTGACAGGCATCCCCTTGCGGGGGCCACCAACACCAATGAAGCGGCGCTTATAACCGCAGTTGGCCCGGTGTCAACGCCGAATCCGGCGGATCCGGCTCAGGCCGCCTCGGACCGCAGGCGCGCGGCCTCACCGCGCGTCAGGTTGCGGCGGGCGTAGCGGCCGTATCCACGCGGATCGGCGGCAAGCTCGGGCCGATGATCCAAGAGGCGACGGCGGTCGTCATCACCCAGCGTGGCCAGATCGGCGCTGGCCGGGTGAAAGCTCTCGGTCTCGACACCGTTGGCCCACAGGATCTGGTGATCAGGCAGCAGAAGGTGGATATAGGTGACCTCGCGCAGGGACTCATCAACCGTCACCGTCCCGCCATTCACCAGGTCGCGCGCCGAGACCAGCACTTCGGGCGTGTCGAACAATGCGCGGGCCGCGGCGCCGCGCACCAGCATCCGGTGACCGGGCGAGACCAGCAGGGCACGGTCGGGCCGGTCGATGCCCAGCGCCCCGGCGCCGATGCGTACCGGCCGCAGATCGGGGATGGCAAACAGTCGCGCCCCGCTCATCCGGCGCGCGCCGACCCAGCAGATCTCCTGCGCGCCGCTGTCGCGGGTCTGCACCCGGTCGCCCTCGCGCAGATCCTCGATGCGCCTGGCGCCGTCGGGCGTCGAGATCCATGTGCCGGGCGTGAAGCAGATGACCCCGCCGGATGGATCCGCCATGGGCGCGGGCGCGGGCGCGTCCAGGTTGTGATCCACCACCCAGAGATCGATATCCCGAGGCGGCAGGGTGTCGAGAAACATCAGCAACGGCGCCGAACCCGGCCCCGTATCGATGATCGTCACGGTATGCGACTGGGCACCGTTGGTGACCACGAAACACCTGTCGGGCATTCCGATGTCGGCTCTTTCGCCGGGCGCCTGCCCGACAGCCCTGCCCACCAGTTGCCGCACCTGGAGCGCCATCTGGCGGCGCGCCGCGTCCTCTGCGCCCATCCGTTCCGGCCGCACCACGCCCGCGGTGCCATCCACCCGGACGGCCTCGCCACGCCAGGACCAGACCGCACCGACGTCCAGCGCATCCATCGGCGCCGACTCGAGGCCGTCGAGATCCGTTTGCGACCATGAAATGACGAACGCGCCTTCTAGGGCCGTTTCCATCCGCTCGCCTGCCTGCTCTTTTGTTTTCGTTAACGAAAAATTAGCAAATTTGGGATTCCGCGAAAAGACCCCGATTCGCAGTTTTCCCGAGCGTGACCTGCAAGCCGCAGAACACGCCCCGCCCTAGTCCTTGCCGCCCATCAAAATCTTGCGTTTCCTGGCCACTTTTTCACGTGCTTCGCGTTGGCTCCCCTCGCGGAACGACAGCTCGACGAAATCGATATGCGCACGCGCCGCCGCGTCCGCGCCGGCCGAGTCCCCGTCGAAAATCGCCTGCGCGATCGCGCTGTGCTGCTCGAAAAGCCGGGTTCCCGCACCATCGATCGTGCGCAGGAACTTGCGGTTGTAGAACACGCCCCGCCGCGTCAGGTCGTAGATCGAGGCCATCATGTGGATCAGGGTCGAATTGTTGCTGGCATCCACGATGGCCGCGTGGAAGTTGATATCCGCGACTTGCGCCGCCTCGAAATCCGCGCTGCGCATCGTCCGGTCCATCTCGTCCAGGATCGCGGCCAGGATGTCCTTGTCCGCCTGCGTGGCCCGCTGTGCCGCCAGGCGCGCGGCAAACGCCTCCTGCTCGCGGCGATACTCCAGATAGTCGAAGAAGGCCGCCGGATGGCGCGCATAGAGATCCAGGAAAGCCGGGGTCAGTGCGGTTCCGGTCAGCGGCGCGATGAACGATCCCTCGCCGTGGCGGACCTTGAGCAGACCCTGATCCTCGAGATTCTTGAGCGCCTCGCGCAGCTTGGGCCGCGACACTTTCAGAAGTTCCGACATCTCGCGCTCGGACGGCAGGCGCGTGCCTTCCTTGAGGATACCGCTGACGATCATGGCCTCGATCTGGTGGACCACGGCCTCGGCGACGGAATCATGGTCAATCGGGTCGAATATCCGATCCGCAGCATCCATTTCGCGTCTCCCAAGCCTCATCAGTGTTTGCCAATGGTATATTAATTTGCCCAAGTCGTATTGCAAGGAATATGCGACTGCGGGCGACAGGAAATTCACCATTTCTCAAAAAGGTCGCGCATTTTCAGTCCGTTGTGACTGGTGTCTCGGCTGGAATCACACAGCCCACGCCGGATCAGGCCACCATGATCCGCGCCAAACCGGCACCGCTCATTCGCCTCCGTGGTAAATAAACTTGTTGACTGATGCATGTGGTAACTTTTATTTACCTCGCATCATCAAGCGCAATGGCACCGCATCCGGACGCCGAAGCGCGCACCCCGGAGGAGACAAGATACAATGAAGACCACCCTGACATCCCTGGCCGTCGCGGCCTCGATCCTGACCGCGCCGGCGGCCATGGCGGCCGAAAAGATGCTGCTGAAGACGCCCATCGCCTTCTCGACCGCCCTGCCCGGCCTCGGCTCGCCGATCCCGCGGATCGCCGAGCAGCTCGACCTGATGTCGGGCGGCACGCTGCGCATGAAGGTCTATGAGCCCGGCAAGCTGGTGCCGCCCTTCGAGATCCTCGACGCGGTGTCCTCGGGCAAGATCAACTCGGGCTACACCACCGCCGGCTACTGGGCTGGCAAGATCCCCGCCGCGCCACTGTTCTCGGCCGTGCCGTTCGGCCCCGAGGCCGGCGAATACATGGCGTGGCTTTACTATGGCAACGGCATGAGCCTGTACCAGGAAATGTATGACCAGGCCGGCTTCAACGTGCATGTCATTCCCTGCGCCATCCTGGCGCCGGAAACTTCGGGCTGGTTCTCGACCGAGATCGAAAGCCCCGAGGACCTGAACGGGCTGAAGATGCGGTTCTTCGGCCTCGGCGGCAAGGTGATGCAGAAACTGGGCGTCGCCACGTCGCTGTTGCCGGGCGGCGAGATCTTTCCGGCGCTGGAGAAGGGTGCGATCGACGCCACCGAGTTCTCTATGCCCGCCATCGACGCGCGGCTCGGCTTCCACAAGCTGGTGAAGTTCAACTATTTCCCCGGCTGGCACCAGCAGGCCACCGTGTTCGAACTGCTGATCAACAAAGACGCCTGGAACGAGGCCAGCGAACAGCACAAGGCGATCATCGAGACCGCCTGCAAGGCGTCGATGGCCGACAGCTTCGCCGAGGGCGAGGCGATCCAGCATGATGCGCTGATCGACAACGTGGAAAACAACGGCGTCACCATCAAGACCTGGAACGACGAGATGCTGAACACCTTCCGCGCAACCTGGGAGGAGGTCGCCGAGGAGGAAGCCGCGAACGACGCGTTCTTCGCCAAGGTGCTCAACGACATGAACGCGTTCCGCGAAGGCTATGCCATCTGGAAGGAAAACGCCTTCCTGCCGCGCAAGTAGGCGCAACCCGCACCCGGGCGGAGGCGGCCGCACCGCCGCCTCCGCCCCGTTTCTGCCCCCACAGACAAGACCGCATGGCGCGCTGCGCCTGCGCCGCGCCGTGACCTGAGGAGGATCCAATGGCCGAGACGTTCCGCAAAGACGACGACCCGATCGAGGTCTACGAACAAATTCTCGAACACGAGGATCGCGACCGCCAGCCGGTGGCACTGGCCATCGACTCGACGGTCAAGGGCATTGGCAACGTCGTGATGTGGGCCAATATACTGCTGATAGGGGCCATCGTGGCGCAGGTTTCGCTGCGCTACCTGCTCAACCAGAACTATCCCAAGCTGGACGAGATCCAGTGGCATTTCTACGGGCTGGTCACCATGATCGGCATCTCCTACGCGATGGTCACCGACAGCCATGTGCGGGTCGACCTGCTGCACATGCAGCTCAGCCGCCGCGCCCAGCGCATCATCGAGGTGATCGGCATCCTGGCCCTGCTGGTGCCGTTCATCTACCTGATGATCGACCAGGGATCGGACTATTTCTACGAAAGCTGGCGGGTCAATGAACGCTCGGACAGCCCGACGGGTCTGCCGGGCCGCTGGGCGCTCAAGGCGGTCATCCCGGTCAGCTTCGTCCTGCTGGCGCTGGCGGCGCTGGCCCGGCTGATCCATGACGGCCATGCCCTGTTGGCGGGCCATGCCGAAGAGCGCGCGGGCAAGGACCTGCGCCTGATCCTATGGGCCCTGCTGGGGTTTGCCGTGGTCGCGGTGGCGCTGACCTTCCTGGTCGAGACGACCGAGGAGAAGCTGGTCATCGCGATGTTCCTGACCTTCATCGCGCTGCTCTTCACCGGCTTTCCGGTGGCCTGGACGCTGGCCGGCGTGGGCGTGGCCTATTGCGGGCTGGCCTATCTGTTCGACAACGGCATGATGAACTGGACCGGGCTGGAGGAGACCCTGACCGGGCTGGACTATCTGACGCTGGGCGCGGTTGTGAACCGAGTCTATGCGACGATGTCGAACGCGGTCCTGGTGGCGCTGCCGATGTTCATCTTCATGGGGCTGATGCTGGACGAATCCGGCGTGGCCGAGCGGCTGATGACCTCGATGCAGCGCCTGTTCGGCACGGTGCGCGGCGGGCTGGCGATCACGGTGACGATGATCGGCATCATCCTGGCCGCCTCGACCGGCATCATCGGCGCCTCGGTGGTGCTGCTTGGCGTGCTGTCGCTGCCCTCGATGATGGAACAGAAATACTCGCCCGCGCTGGCCGCCGGCGTGGTTTCGGCCAGCGGCACGCTGGGCATCCTGATCCCGCCCTCGATCATGCTGGTGATCATGGCTGACCAGATGGCCCTGTCGGTGGGCGACCTGTTCATGGCCGCGGTGTTCCCCGGCGTCATCATCGGCGCGCTCTACCTCACCTATATCTTCATCATCGCGCTGATCAGGCGCGACGTGGCCCCGGTGCCCGAGGGCGCCAAACGGCCCGATTGGGCCGCGGTGCGCGACGTGCTGATTGCGGTGCTGCCGACGCTGGGGCTGATCCTGGCGGTGCTCGGCTCGATCTTCGCCGGCCTGACCACCCCGACCGAGGCCTCGGGCGTGGGGGCCCTGGGCGCGACGCTGCTGGCGCTGGGATACCGCAAGCTGACGCTGCACAAGCTGGTCAACGTGCTCAAGGCCACGTTCAACACCACCGCCTATATCTTCGCGATCTTCCTGGGCGCGACGGTGTTCTCCTATGTCCTGCGCGAGCTTGGCGGCGACGCCCTGATCGAGGACATGATCCGCGGCACCGGCCTGGGTCCCAGTGGCACCGTGTTCATCATCCTCTTCATCGTTTTCCTGCTGGGCTTCGTCCTGGACTGGATCGAGATCACTCTGATCGTCCTGCCGCTGATGCGTCCCATCGTGAACGGGCTGGGCCTGGACATCCCCGGCTTCGACGCCATCGACGAACCGGCGCTGCTGTGGTTCGTGATCCTGGTGGCGGTCACGCTGCAGACCAGCTTCCTGACGCCACCGGTGGGGTTCGCGCTGTTCTACCTCAAGGGCGTCTGCCCGCCCGAGATCCGGCTGACGGACATCTACAAGGGAATCATCCCCTTCGTTATCCTGCAGCTGTGCGGCCTGTTTCTGGTCTTCCTCTGGCCGGCATTGGCGACATGGCTGCCCTCGGTCGCCTACTGAACGGGAGGGGATCATGGACAACCCGACACTGCTCAAGGAACTGCGCGGGATCTGCGGCCGCCGCCATGTCCTGATTGGCGAACGCCGCACCAAGCGGTTCCGCAAGGGCTTCCGCTCGGGCGAGGGCGAGGCGCTGGCGGTGGTGCGGCCCGGCACGCTGCTGGAACAGTGGCGCGTGCTGCAGGCCTGCGTCGCGGCCGACAAGATCGTCATCCTGCAGGCCGCCAATACCGGCCTGACCGAAGGCTCGACGCCCAAGGGCCGCTATGACCGCGACGTGGTGCTGATCAACACCTGCCGCATGGACGGGTTGCAGGTCATCGACCAGGGCCGCCAGGTCATCGGCTTCCCCGGCTCGACCCTGTTCGCGCTGGAGAAGCTGCTGGACCCGCTTGGCCGGCAGCCGCATTCGGTGATCGGATCGTCCTGCATCGGCGCCTCGATCGTGGGCGGCGTGTGCAACAATTCCGGCGGCGCCCTGGTCGAGCGCGGCCCCTCCTATACCGAGCTGTCGCTGCATGCCCGGCTGTCGGCCGACGGCAGGCTGGAGCTGGTCAACCATCTGGGAATCGACCTGGGTGACACGCCCGAAGAGATCCTGACCCGGCTGGAACGCGGCGAGTGGAGCGCGGCGGATGTCGAGGCCACCAACCGCAAGGCGTCCGACACCGACTATGCGAGCCGCGTGCGCGATGTCGAGGCCGAGACCCCGGCCCGGTTCAACGCCGACAAGCGGCGCCTCTACGAGGCCGCCGGCTGTGCCGGGAAACTGGCGGTCTTTGCGGTGCGGCTGGACACCTATCCCAAGAACGCCGCCGAACAGGTGTTCTATGTCGGCACCGACGATCCGGCGGAACTGGCCGAGCTGCGCCGCGCGATCCTGTCGCAGTTCGACAGCCTGCCGGTCAGCGCCGAATACATGCACCGCGAGATGTTCGACATCGCCGCCGAATACGGCAAGGACACGGTGGTGATGATCGACAAGCTGGGCACCGATCGGCTGCCGGCGGTCTTCGCACTCAAGGGCGCTGTTGACGCGCGGCTCAACCTGGTGCCCGGCCTGCGCAACTTCACCGACCGGTTCATGCAGGCCCTGTCACGGCTGTGGCCGAACATCCTGCCGCAGCGGATGCTGGAATACCGGGACAGCTATGAACACCACCTGATCCTCAAGATGCGGGACGAGGGCATCGCCGAGGCGCGCGAATTCCTCTCTGCGTTCTTCGCCGAGCGCAGCGGGGGCTTCTTCGAATGCAGCCCGCGCGAAGGCCATATCGCCGGCCTGCACCGCTTTGCCGCCGCCGGCGCGGCGGTGCGCTACATGGCGGTGCATTCCGACAAGGTCGAGGACATCCTCGCCCTCGACATCGCCCTGCCCCGCAACACCCGCGACTGGCAGGAGGAGTTGCCGCCCGAGATCGCCGACCAACTGGTTCACCGGCTGTATTACGGCCATTTCATGTGCCACGTCCTGCACCAGGATTATGTGGTGAAGAAGGGCGCGGATCCCGCCGCGCTCAAGGCAAGCATGCTGGAGCTGCTGGACCGCCGCGGCGCGGAATACCCGGCCGAACACAATGTCGGCCACCTCTACGCCGCCAAGCCCGACCTGGCGGATTTCTACAAGTCGGTCGACCCCAGCAATTCCTTCAACCCCGGCATCGGCAAGATGTCCCGGTGCAAGCACTACTGAGCTAATGGGATGAACTGCCTTCCCACCAACCCGCTGCTACCGTGGCGGGCATAGGTGGAGAGAGGAGCATCTGATGGACATCAAGGTTCTGGGC
>NZ_FNYD01000011.1 GCF_900109035.1 Cribrihabitans marinus | reverse complement strand
AGAACCTTGATGTCCATCAGATGCTCCTCTCTCCACCTATGCCCGCCACGGTAGCAGCGGGTTGGTGGGAAGGCAGTTCATCCCATTAGCTTAGTCCACCACTCGGTTGCAACCAGTTGCAGAACTGCAAGCGGCCAGTGCGTCGCATGACCAACACCCAATTCCAAACTTCACTTTCGGCCGCGAACACTAAGATTTCTGGGTTTTAGGGTGGGTACGGAGAGCCCATAACCACGTATCTTTATTGAATATTTAAAAAAATGAATTTTTGGATTTGGTGCCCAGGAGAGGACTCGAACCTCCACGTCCATACAGACACTAGCACCTGAAGCTAGCGCGTCTACCAATTCCGCCACCTGGGCAGGTGTCGTGAGGGGCATTTAAGCCCCGGCGCGAAGGGCGTCAACCAAGTATTTGGCCCTGCCGCCAAGTTTTTTCTCCGCCGCGCGGCGGGGCTTTGGACCGTTTGCAGGGCGGGCATACCGGCCCGCGCGGCGTTATTGCGCCTTGTCCGCCGGGCGCATGGGGGCTAGATCGGAAAGCAGCCGAAGCAACAGGAGCCGGACCATGTCCAAACTGGTTACGATCTATGGCGGATCGGGTTTCATCGGGCGTTACGTGACGCGGCGGATGGCGCAGCAGGGCTGGCGTGTCCGGGTCGCGGTGCGGCGGCCGAACCAGGCGATGCATGTCAAACCCTATGGCGTGGTCGGGCAGGTCGAACCGGTGTTCTGCAACATCCGCGACGATGCCTCGGTCGCCCAGGCAATGCGCGGTGCGGATGCCGTGATCAACTGTGTCGGCGTGCTGAACGAGGTCGGCAAGAACGGGTTCGACGCGGTGCAGGCCGAAGGGGCCGAGCGGATCGCGCGACTCTCTGCGGAACACGGCATCGCACGGATCGTGCAGATCTCGGCCATCGGCGCCGATGCCGAGTCCGAGAGCGACTATGCCCGCACCAAGGCGCAGGGCGAGGCCGGCGTGCTGGAACACCGGCCCGACGCGGTGATCCTGCGCCCCTCGGTGGTGTTCGGCGCCGAGGACCAGTTCTTCAACCGGTTCGCGGCGATGACGCGGCTCAGCCCCTTCCTGCCGGTTGTGGGTGCCGACACCCGGTTCCAGCCGGTCTATGTCGACGACGTGGCCCGGGCCGCCGAGCTGGCCGCGCTGGGACAGGCCGAGCCCGGCATCTATGAGCTGGGCGGCCCGGACGTGGCCAGCTTCCGAGCGTTGATGAACCGGATGCTGGGGGTCATTCACCGCCGCCGGATCGTGATCGGCCTGCCGATGTGGGTGGCGCGGATCATGGCGGGCGCCTTCGACGCTCTGAAATTCGTGAGCTTCCAGCTGTTCACCAACCCGGTCCTGACCCGGGACCAGCTGAAGAACCTGGCGCGGGACAACGTGGTCTCCGATGGCGCCAAGGGCTTTGACGATCTGGGGATCGAGCCGGCCGACATGGACTCGATCCTGCCCGACTACCTGTGGAAGTTCCGCCCCTCGGGCCAGTATGACGAGATCAAGGAGTCGGCGCGCAACCTGCGGGCCTGATCAGCCATAGGCGATGGCCAGCAGGACAAGGCCCAGGATCACCCGATAGATCACGTAGGGCGTGAAGCTGACGCTGCGCAGCAGGCGCATCATCAGGCTGAGCGCCAGGAGCGCCGAGCCGAAGGCCAGCGCCGCCGCGATGGCGCCGTCGCGGGCGGCCTGCGCATCGGCGTTCACGGCGACCTCGGCCCCCAGCAGCACGCCTGACGCGATGATCGTGGGAATCGACATCAGCATGGCCAGCCGGGCGCTTTCTTCGCGGCTATAGCCCAGGTTCCGCGCGCCCGAGATTGTGATGCCCGAGCGCGAGGTGCCGGGGATCAGCGACACCGCCTGCCACAGCCCCATCACAAGCGCGTCACGCAGCGTCCAGTCGCTGGCGGTCCTGGTCCGGGCCCCGCGCTGGTCGCACCAGTAGAGGACAAGCCCGAAGATCAGCATCGTCCAGCCGATCACCGCGACCGAACGCAGCGCGTCGCTCAGCCCGGTGAAATGCAGCACGGCGCCCGCGATCACCGTGGGAATGGTCGCCACGATCAGCCCCATCGCCAGCCGCGCGCCCGGCGTGTCCAGCCGCCCGGTCAAGGCGCGGGGCAGCCCGGCGAGGCCCATTCGCACATCCGGCCAGAAATACAGGACCACCGCCCCAAGCGTGCCGACATGCACGGCGACGTCGATGAACTGGCCCTGGTCCTGCATCCCGGTCAGGCCGGGCAACAGGATCAGGTGGCCGGAGGAGGAAACCGGTAGAAACTCGGTGACGCCCTGGATCAGGGCCACGAGGATCAGGTTGAACAGGGTCATATCGGCGGCTGCTCGGCCTTTGGAACGGGGTGTTTTCGGTTGAGTCGTGGTATACGTGGCCTGCCGGAAATGGGAAGGGACGAGTTAAGACCGAAGCGGACCTAAAAATGCCCCTGAACGCGAAATTCCTTTGAATCCGGACCATCGAAACTTGTTAATAGGTAAGTTGTTCTGACTTTTAATCCGGATCAACCTCCGCTAGAGAGGCCGGACCGACAAGTTTCACGGAGACTGACCTGTGGCCAAGCAACCGATGCTGAAATTCGTGCAGATCGAGCGGACCATGCCCGAAAAGCGGGATGCCAGTCTGCGCAAGGAAGATTTTCACGAGATCTATGCCGAATACGCCAAGGCCAAGGCCGAGGAGCAGGCCAGCCGTTGTTCGCAATGCGGCGTGCCCTATTGCCAGACGCATTGCCCGCTGCACAACAACATCCCCGACTGGCTGCGCCTGACCGCGTCCGGCCGGCTGGAGGAGGCGTATGAGCTGAGCCAGGCCACCAATACCTTCCCCGAGATCTGCGGCCGGATCTGCCCGCAGGACCGCCTGTGCGAGGGGAACTGCGTGATCGAGCAATCCGGCCACGGCACCGTCACCATCGGCGCGGTCGAGAAATACATCACCGACACGGCCTGGGAAAACGGCTGGGTCAAGCCGGCCGCGCCGGCGCAGGAGCGCGACGAAAGCGTCGGCATCATCGGCGCCGGGCCGGGCGGGCTGGCGGCGGCGGACATGCTGCGCCGCGCGGGCATCAAGGTCACGGTCTATGACCGCTATGACAGGGCGGGCGGGCTGCTGACCTATGGCATTCCCGGCTTCAAGCTCGAAAAGGACGTGGTCATGCGCCGGGTCGAGCAGCTTGAGCAATCGGGCGTCGAGTTCGTGCAGGATTGCGACGTGGATGCCGACATCTTCGCCGCCATCCACGCCGAGCATGACGCGGTGATCGTCGCCACCGGCGTCTACAAGTCGCGCGACCTGGCCATGCCGGGTGTCGGGCTGGACGGGATCGAACGGGCCATCGACTATCTCACTGCGTCCAACCGCAAGAGCTTCGGCGATGCGGTCGAGGAATTCGACAGCGGCCGCCTGAATGCCGAGGGCAAGCGCGTGGTCGTGATCGGCGGCGGCGACACTGCGATGGATTGCGTCCGCACCGCTATCCGGCAGGGCGCGACCAGCGTGAAATGCCTCTATCGCCGCGACCGCGCCAACATGCCCGGCTCGCAGCGCGAGGTCGCCAATGCCGAGGAGGAAGGCGTCGTCTTCGAATGGCTGAGCGCGCCCAAGGGGTTCACCGGCGAGGACCGGGTCAATGGCGTAATGGTGCACAAGATGCGTCTGGGTCAGCCCGACGCCAGCGGGCGGCAGATGCCCGAGGTCATCGAGGGCGCCGACTATGTCGAAGAGGCCGACCTGGTGATCAAGGCGCTGGGATTCGAACCCGAGGACCTGCCGACGCTGTTCGGCCAGCCCGAGCTGCCGGTGACGCGTTGGGGCACGGTGAAGGCCCAGTTCCAGACCGGCGCCACCGAGATGGACGGTGTCTATGCCATCGGCGACATCGTGCGGGGCGCCAGCCTGGTTGTCTGGGCGATCCGCGACGGGCGCGACTGTGCCCAGGCCATCCTGGAGCGGTTCGACGCGCCGATGGCCGTCGCGGCGGAGTGAACGTGCCGGCGGACGCGACCCGGCCAGCCAAGGGATCAGAGCAATGAGCGAACACAAGGGTCAGTGCATGTGCGGCGCGGTGACGGTCACCGCGACCCCGGTCAACGACAAGCTGGCCGTGTGCCATTGCGCCATGTGCCGCCGCTGGACCGGCGCCGGTCTGCTGGGTCTGATGGTGCAGCCGGGATATGCCGCGCTGGGGCCGGTCAAGACCTTTGCCTCGTCGGACTGGGCCGAGCGGGCATTCTGCGCCGATTGCGGCTCGGCCCTGTGGTATCGGGTGACCGCGCCGGGCAAGCACAGTGGCGAGACGCATATGTCGGCGGGTCTGTTCGAGGACGCCGCCGAGGGGCGGCTGGCCTATGAGGTGTTCATCGACCGCAAGCCGGAAGGTTACGCCTTTGCGGGCGAGACCAAGCAGATGACCGAGGCCGAGATCATGGCGATGTTCGCCGATGCGGGCGGCGCCGAGGAGGCGACATGACCGAGGGCCGGTGCCTGTGCGGCGCGGTCACGGTGCGGGTGACGGGCCTGTCGGACGAGATATCCGCCTGTCACTGCGACATGTGCACAAGGTGGAGCGGCAGCGTGCAGATGGGCATCGACGCGCCGGAAGACGGGGTGAGTGTGACCGGACCGGTCAAGACCTACCAGTCGTCCTGGTTCGCGGAACGGGCCTGGTGCGACAATTGCGGATCGGCCCTGTGGTTTCGCAACACCGACGGGCCGGAAACGGGTTTCTGGGAATTCATGCCCGGCCTGTTCGACGACGCCGCCGGCGCAAGGTTGACCCGGGTGGTCTATGCCGATTGCGCGCCGGACGGATTTGCGCTGGCGGGCGATCACGCGCGCGTCGGCAAGGAAGAATATGAGGCGGTTCATCCGCACGTGGACGAGGAGGTCTGAGCCAATGACCAAGCATGACGCCAACTGGGCCGTTGCCGAGGAAGCCAAGCGCAAGTGGATGGCCGAGAACGGCCTTTATTCCGAGACCGAGGAGCATTCCTCCTGCGGCGTGGGCCTGGTCGTGTCGGTGGACGGCAAGAAAAGCCGCAAGGTGGTCGAGGCCGGGATCGAGGCGCTCAAGGCCGTCTGGCACCGCGGCGCGGTGGATGCCGACGGCAAGACCGGCGACGGCGCCGGCATCCACGTGCAGATCCCGGTGCCGTTCTTCTATGACCAGATCGAGCGCACCGGCCACACGCCGGACAAGGACCGGCTGATCGCCGTGGGCCAGGTGTTCCTGCCGCGCACCGATTTCGGGGCGCAGGAGACCTGCCGGACCATCGTCGAGACCGAAGTTCTGCGCATGGGCTATTACATCTATGGTTGGCGCCACGTGCCGGTGGACGTGACCTGCCTGGGCGAAAAGGCCAACGCGACGCGGCCCGAGATCGAGCAGATCCTGATCTCGAACGCCAAGGGCGTGGACGAAGAGACCTTCGAGCGCGAACTCTACGTGATCCGCCGCCGGGTCGAGAAGGCGGCCGCCGCCGCGGGGATCGCGGGGATGTATATCGCCTCGCTGTCCTGCCGGTCGATCATCTACAAGGGCATGATGCTGGCCGAGCAGGTGGCGGTCTTCTATCCCGACCTGATGGACGAGCGGTTCGAAAGCGCCTTCGCCATCTATCACCAGCGCTATTCCACCAACACCTTCCCGCAATGGTGGCTGGCGCAGCCGTTCCGGATGCTGGCCCATAACGGCGAGATCAACACGCTCAAGGGCAATCTCAACTGGATGAAGAGCCACGAGATCCGCATGGCGTCGAACACGTTCGGCGAGATGGCCGACGACATCAAGCCGATCGTGCCGGGCGGCTCGTCGGATTCCGCGGCGCTGGATTCGGTGTTCGAGGTTCTGGTGCGGGCCGGGCGCAGCGCGCCGATGGCCAAGACCATGCTGGTGCCGGAATCCTGGTCCAAGCAGGCGGTGGAACTGCCGCAGGCCTGGCGTGACATGTATTCCTACTGCAATTCGGTGATGGAGCCCTGGGACGGGCCGGCCGCGCTGGCCATGACCGACGGGCGCTGGGTCTGCGCGGGGCTCGACCGCAACGGGCTCAGGCCGATGCGCTATGTGGTTACCGGTGACGGGCTGGTGATCGCCGGATCCGAGGCCGGCATGGTGCCCATCGACGAGGCCAGCGTGAAGGAGAAGGGCGCGCTCGGCCCCGGCCAGATGCTGGCCGTGGACATGAAGAAGGGCAAGCTCTACCGCGACACGCAGATCAAGAACAAGCTGGCCCGCGCGCTGCCCTTCGGCGACTGGGTGGGCCGGATCAACGACCTGGACGAGACCCTTTCGGGCATCGAGGAAAAGCCGCTCTTTTCCGGCGAGGACCTGCGCAAGCGCCAGATCGCGGCCGGCTACACCATCGAGGAGCTGGAGCAGATCCTGTCGCCGATGGCCGAGGACGGCAAGGAGAGCCTTGCCTCGATGGGCGACGACACGCCCTCGGCGGTGCTGTCCAAGCAATATCGCCCGCTCAGCCACTTCTTCCGGCAGAATTTCAGCCAGGTGACCAACCCGCCGATCGACAGCCTGCGGGAATTCCGGGTGATGAGCCTGAAGACCCGGTTCGGCAACCTCAAGAACGTGCTGGACGAGGACAGCAGCCAGACCGAGATCGTGGTCCTGGAAAGCCCGTTCGTGGGCAACGCCCAGTGGGATACGCTGGTCGAGAACTTCACCGCGCCGATGGCCGAGATCGACTGTTCCTTCGAACCCGGCGAGGGCGCGCTGAGCGCGGCGCTGGAGCGGATCCGCTCCGAGGCCGAGGATGCGGTGCGCTCGGGCGCGGGGCACCTGGTGCTGAGCGACCAGTATTCGGGTCCGGGCAAGGTGGCGATGCCGATGATCCTGGCCACCAGCGCGGTGCATTCGCACCTGACGCGCAAGGGGCTGCGGACCTTCACCTCGCTCAATGTGCGGTCGGCGGAGTGTATCGACCCGCATTACTTCGCCGTGCTGATCGCCTGCGGGGCCACGGTGGTCAACGCTTACCTGGCCGAGGATTCCATCGCCGACCGGATCGGGCGCGGGTTGCTCGAGGGCAGCCTGACCGAGAATATCGCGCGCTACCGCGAGGCCATCGACCAGGGCCTGCTGAAGATCATGGCCAAGATGGGGATCAGCGTGATCTCCTCCTATCGCGGTGGCCTGAACTTCGAGGCGGTCGGCCTGAGCCGCGCGATGGTGGCCGAGTATTTCCCCGGCATGATCAGCCGCATCTCGGGCATCGGCGTGAGCGGCATCCAGAAGAAGGCCGAGGAGATCCACGCCAGGGGCTGGGAAAGCGGCCTCGACGTGCTGCCCATAGGCGGCTTCTACAAGGCGCGCACCTCGGGCGAGACGCACGCCTGGGAAGCGACCGCGATGCACATGATGCAGATGGCCTGCAACAAGGCGTCCTATGAGCTGTGGCGGCAGTATTCGGCCAAGATGCGGGCCAGCCCGCCGATCCATCTGCGCGACCTGATGGACTTCAAGCCGCTGGGCAAGCCGATCCCGCTGGAAGAGGTGGAATCGATCACCGCGATCCGCAAGCGGTTCGTGACGCCGGGCATGTCGCTGGGCGCGCTCAGCCCCGAGGCGCACAAGACGCTGAACGTGGCGATGAACCGCATCGGCGCCAAGTCGGATTCCGGCGAGGGCGGCGAGGATCCGGCGCATTTCGTGCCCGAGCCCAATGGCGACAATCCCAGCGCCAAGATCAAGCAGGTTGCGTCGGGCCGGTTCGGCGTGACGGCGGAATATCTCAACCATTGCGAAGAGCTTGAGATCAAGGTGGCCCAGGGCGCCAAGCCCGGCGAGGGCGGCCAGCTGCCGGGGATGAAGGTCACCGACCTGATCGCTCGGCTGCGCCATTCGACCAAGGGCGTGACGCTGATCTCGCCGCCGCCGCATCACGACATCTACTCGATCGAGGACCTGGCGCAGCTGATCTATGACCTCAAGCAGATCAATCCCCGTGCCAAGGTGACCGTCAAGCTGGTGGCAAGCTCGGGCGTCGGCACCATTGCCGCCGGGGTGGCCAAGGCCAAGGCCGACGTGATCCTGATCTCGGGCCACAATGGCGGCACCGGGGCAAGCCCGGCGACCTCCATCAAATATGCCGGCCTGCCCTGGGAGATGGGGCTGACCGAGGCGCATCAGGTTCTCAGCATGAACAACCTGCGCAGCCGTGTGACCCTGCGCACCGATGGCGGGCTGCGCACCGGGCGCGACATCGTGATGGCGGCGATGATGGGGGCCGAGGAATACGGCATCGGCACCGCCGCGCTGATCGCGATGGGCTGCATCATGGTGCGCCAGTGCCAGTCCAACACCTGCCCGGTCGGCGTCTGCACCCAGGACGAGTCGCTGCGCGCCAAGTTCACCGGCAATGCCGACAAGGTGGTGAACCTCATCACCTTCTACGCCCAGGAAGTGCGCGAGATCCTGGCCGAGCTGGGCGCGCGGTCGCTGGACGAGGTGATCGGGCGGGCGGATCTGCTGGCGCAGGTCAGCCGCGGCTCGGCGCATCTGGACGACCTGGACCTCAACCCGATGCTGATCACCGTCGATGGCTCTGCCGATATCGTCTATGACCGCGAGAAGGAGCGCAACGCGGTGCCCGACACGCTGGATGCCGAGATCGTGCGCGATGCGGCGCGGTTCCTCAGGGACGGCGAGAAGATGCAGCTGTCCTATGCGATCCAGAACACCCACCGCACCGTCGGCACCCGGGTCAGCAGCCATATCGTGCGTAATTTCGGGATGAACAACGCGTTCCAGCCCGACCACCTGCATGTCAAGCTGCAGGGTTCGGCCGGGCAGTCGCTGGGCGCCTTCGCGGCGCCGGGTCTCAAGCTGGAAGTCTCGGGTGACGCCAACGACTACGTGGGCAAGGGCCTGTCGGGGGGCACCATCGTGGTTCGCCCGCCGCTGGTCAGCCCGCTGAGACCCGAGGAGAACACCATCATCGGCAACACGGTGCTCTATGGCGCCACGGCCGGGCATCTCTTTGCCGCCGGCCGCGCGGGCGAGCGTTTCGCGGTGCGCAATTCCGGCGCGCATGTGGTGGTCGAGGGCTGCGGCGCCTGCGGTTGCGAATACATGACCGGCGGCGTGGCGGTGATCCTGGGAACCATAGGGGCGAATTTTGGCGCCGGCATGACCGGGGGCATGGCTTATCTCTATGACCCCGAGGGCAAGGCCCGGACCCTGATGAACATGGAGACGCTGGTGACCTGCCCGGTGACGATGAGCCATTGGGAGGACGAGCTGAAGGGTCTGATCGAGCGCCATGCCGACGAGACGCGCAGCCCAAGGGCCGCCGACATCCTGCAGCACTGGGATCTGGAAAAGGGCAACTTCCTGCAGGTCTGCCCCAAGGAGATGCTGGCGCATCTGCCGGTGCCGCTGAGCGCGGAAAGCGAGGCGGTTCCGGCCGAATAAACCGCCGCGACAGGGAACGCCCCCGCAGGATCGTCCTGCGGGGGATGCGGGTCTGTCAGCCCAGCACGGTTTCCACCGCCCGCCTTGTGGCGGCGACCACGGTATCGGCCTCATCGCGGCTGAGGCAGAAGGGCGGCGCAAAGCCCAGAATGTCGCCCTGCGGCATCGCCCGGGCGATCACCTTGTCCTGTTCCAGCAATTTCGCGGCGACGCTTGGCCCGATCTTGTCGGCTGCGTCGAAGAATGTGCGGCTGTCGCGATCCTTGACGAACTCGACGGCACAGAGCATCCCCTCGCCGCGCACATCGCCCACATTGGGATGGTCGCCCAGCGCCTCGGCCATCGACCGGTTCAGATAGGCGCCGACCTCGCCCGCGTTTGACATCAGGTTCAGATCGTCGATCAGCTGCAGGTTCGCGATGCCCGCCGCCGCGCCGATCGGGTGAGCGGAGTAGGTCCAGCCGTGCCCTATGGGGCCGTTCTCGTCGGTGCCCTGTTCCAGCACCTTCCACATCCTGTCACCGACGATCGACCCCGAAAGCGGCGCATAGGCACTGGTCAGCCCCTTGGCGATGGTGATCAGATCAGGCTCTAACCCGTAGTGATCCGACCCGAACATGCTGCCCAGCCGGCCGAATCCGGTGACCACCTCGTCGGCGATCAGCAGGATGTCGTGCTTGCGCAGAACATCCTGGATCGCGGCCCAGTAGCCTTCGGGCGGTGGCACGATGCCGCCTGTGCCCAGCACCGGCTCGCCGATGAAGGCCGCGATGGTGTCGGCGCCCTCGCGCGCGATCAGCGCCTCAAGCTCGGCCACGCAATGCGCGACGAACTGGTCCTCGCTCTGGTTCGGATCCTCGCGGCGGAAGTAATAGGGCGCCTCGGTATGGATCACCTGCTCGACGGGCAGGTCGAATTTCTTGTGAAACAGCTCCAGCCCGGTCAGCGACCCGGTGATCAGCCCCGAGCCGTGATAGCCGCGCCAGCGGCTGATGATCTTTTTCTTCTCGGGCCGTCCGAGGACGTTGTTGTAATACCAGACCAGCTTGACGTTCGTCTCGTTGGCATCCGACCCGCCAAGCCCGAAATAGACCTTGGACATGCCCGTGGGCGCGCGATCGAGGATCATTTTTGCCAGGGTGATCGACGCCTCGGTGCCGTGACCCACATAGGCGTGGTAATAGGCCAGCTCGCGCGCCTGTTCGGCAATCGCCTCGGCGATCTCCTGCCGCCCGTAGCCCGCATTCACGCAATAGAGCCCGGCAAAGGCGTCCAGCAGGCGGTTGCCGTCGCGATCCTCGATGAACACGCCGCTGGCGGTGCGGATGACCCGGTTGGGTGCTTCGCCGCGGGCGAATTGGCCCAGATGGGTCGAGGGGTGAAAGAACGTGTCGCGGTCCCACTGGTCAAGCTGGTCGTTTCTGAGCATTTCGGTTCCTTTCGGTCGGTGGCGCGGTCAGGCGCGAATGAGGGTGCCGGCCTCGGGGTGGCTGGCAAAGACATGGCTGGCGATGGCGGTGTCCTGCGCACCGGTGCCGGTCAGGTCGCAGATGGTCACGTCGTCCGGCGCGGTTCTGCCGGGCCGGGTGCCGGCGATCACCGCGCCCAACTCGGGCGGCGTGTCGCGATCCCACAACCCGGCCGCCAGCGCCGCCTCGAGCTCTCCATTGGTCTCGCATTGACTGACACGGTCGCAGACATAGGCGTCGGCGGCAATCAGGGCGGCGGGGTCGATCTCGGTCTTGCCGGGCTGATCGGATCCCATCGCGGTGACATGCAGCCCCGGATGCAGCCATTCGGCCCGCAGGACCGGTTCGCGGGCCGGGGTCGTGGTGACGACCAGCTGGCTCTGCGCCACGAGACCGGCGGGGTCCGTCGTCACCTCGGCCTCGACATCCAGCGCCTGGCCCAGCTCGGCGGCGCAGGCGGCGGCCTTGCCCGGATCGCGGCCATGCACCAGCAGCCGCCGGAACGGGCGCACCAGATAAGCCGCCCGCATCTGCAGACGGGCCTGGACGCCGGTGCCGATCACGCCCGCGGTCTCGACCTGCTCCGGCGCCAGATGACGCGCGGCCACGGCCCCGGCGGCGGCGGTGCGCAGGTCGGTCAGATAGCCGTTGTCGAGATACAGCGCCTTGACCAGGCCAGTCGTCGCCGAGAACAGGATCATCAGCCCGTTCAGTGACGGCAGCCCGATTGCGGGGTTGTCGAAGAAACCGGGGCTGACCTTGATCGCGAACCCGTCGAATCCGGGCAGGAAGGCGGTCTTGACGTCGACCTCGCCATTCGCCTCGGGCAGGTCCATCGACAGGATCGGCGGCATCACGACACCGCCCGCGGCCAGCGCGGCAAAGGCGCGTTCGATGACATCGACGACGCCGAGGTCCAGGGCGACGGCGGCCCGCAGGTCGGCCTCGGTCACGATCCGGATGTCATGTGCCATGTGGTGTCCCTTCACGGCCCGGTCGCCCGTGTCGACGGGCCCCCGAGAATGATGTTGTGCACAACATCACCCCGTCACGGCGCCTGTCAACCAGGTCAACGCCGCCCAACCCTGTCGTTTTCTGAACATTTCCGGGCCGCTAACGGATCAGACCGTGGCGGGGATTTCCGTCACAAGCCTGATCTGTATACAAATACCCGACATTATGGCAGGGAGGTGCCGATGCCCCTGGGATTCGCCCCGTTCAGCAAGGCGGAATACGATCGCCGGATTCAACTCGTTCGCAACGAGATGGCCGCGGCGGATCTGGACGTTCTGTTCATCACCAACCCCTCGAACCAGAACTGGCTGACCGGCTATGACGGTTGGTCCTTCTACGTGCACCAGGGCGTGATCCTGCCGTTGGAGGGCGACCCTTACTGGTGGGGCCGGATGCAGGACGCCAACGGCGCGCGCCGCACCGTGTGGATGGAGGAAGACCACATCATCCACTATGCCGACCGCTACATCCAGGCCACCGACTGCCACCCGATGGAGGATCTGGCCTCGCATCTGCGGATCATGGAGTTCGGCCACAAGCGCATCGGCATCGAGATGGAGACCTATTACTACACCGCCCGCGCGCATGAGGTGCTGCTGGACGGTCTGCCCGACGCGCAGCTGGTCGATGTCTCGACCCTGGTGAACTGGAAACGGCTGATCAAGTCGAACGAAGAGCTGGATTTCATGCGCCGCGCCGCGCGGATCTCGGAACTGGTGATCCACCGCGCGATGGAACTGGCCGAGCCGGGGATGCGCAAGCACGACCTGGTGGGCGAGCTGTTCAAGACCGCGGTGCAGGGCGAGGATGACAGCTGGGGCGACTACCCGGCCATCGTTCCGCTGCTGCCCTCGGGCGAGGATGCCTCGGCCCCGCATCTGACCTGGAACGGCGAGGCGCTGAAAAAGGGCGAGGCGACCTTCATCGAGCAATCGGGCTGCTACCGCCGCTATCACGCGCCGCTCTGCCGCACGATTTTCTTCGGCAAGCCGCCCAAGCACCTGCTGGACGCCTCCCTGGCCCTGACCGAGGGGCTGAACGCCGGGATCGACGTGGCGGTGCCGGGCAACCGGGCCTGCGACATCGCGCGGGCGCTGGATACCGAATTGCTGAAGGTGGGGATCGAACGGCCCAACCGCTGCGGCTATGCCGTGGGCGTGTCCTATCCGCCGGACTGGGGCGAACACACGGTCAGCCTGCGCGCCATTGACGAGACGGTGCTTGAGCCGGGCATGACCTTTCACTTCATGCCCGGCCTGTGGATGGACGATTGGGGGATGGAGACCACCGAGACCATCCTGATCCGCGAGGACGGCCCCGCCGAGCCGCTGTGCAATGTCGAGCGCAAGCTGTTTGTGAAGGACTGAACGCGGATGGGCGATCTGGCCACGACCAAGGCGATTCTGGGTGATCTCATCGCCCATCCCACGGTGTCCTCTGACAGCAACCTGGCGATGATCGACGACCTGGCCGGGCGCCTTGAATCGGCCGGTGCGCGGGTCGAGACCTTTCGCGACGCATCCGGGCAGAAGGCCAATCTTCTGGCAACGCTTGGCCCCGAAGGCGATGGCGGCTTCGTGCTGTCGGGTCATTCCGACGTGGTGCCGGTGGCCGACCAGGACTGGACCGGCGATCCCTTCACCATGACCGAACGCGAGGGGCGGCTCTATGGGCGCGGGGCCTGCGACATGAAGGGCTTTATCGCGGCCGCCGTGGCGATGGCCCCGCATTTCGCCGCCCTGGACCTGGCCCGCCCGGTGCATTTTGTCTTCACCTATGACGAGGAGACGGGCTGTTTCGGGGCGCGCGACCTGGCCGGGACGCTGCGCGACAAGGGCCTGAAACCGCGCATGGCGCTGATCGGCGAGCCGACTTCGATGCGGATCATCGAGGGGCACAAGGGCTGTTACGAGTATTCCACCCATTTCACCGGGCTGGAGGGGCACGGCAGCGGACCCGAGCGTGGGGTCAACGCGGTCGAATACGCGGTGCGCTACGTCGCCCGGCTGCTGGAGCTGAAGGTCGATCTGCGCGCCCGGGCGCCGGACCAGAGCCGGTTCGAACCGCCCTGGACGACGATCAACACTGGCGCGCTTGTGGGCGGCGTGGCCCACAACGTGATCCCCGGCAAGGCGCGGGTGGATTGGGAGATGCGGCCGGTGCAGGTGTCGGATGCGGATTTCGTCAAGGACGCGCTGCACCGCCACGTGACCGGCACGCTGCTGCCCGCGATGCGCGCGGTCAGCCCGGACGCGGATATCGTGACCGAGGTCATCGGCGAGGTCGACGGTCTCGAGGTGATGGACCTCAACGCCGCGCGCGACCTGCTGATGGAACTGACCGGAGCCAATGGCGCCGATGTGGTGCCCTTTGGCACCGAAGCCGGGATCTTCCAGGGTCTGGGAATGGATGTGGTGGTCTGCGGGCCGGGCTCGATCGAACAGGCGCACAAGCCCGACGAATACGTCTCGCTGGACCAGCTGGCGCAATGCCTGGACATGCTGCACCGCCTGTCGGCGCGGCTGGTCTGAGCGATGGACGACGCCCATGAGATCAGCGCCCGCGACCGGTTCGAGAGGCTGCACCGTGAGATCCGCACCCGGATCTGCCTGCTGGACTATGCTCCCGGCACCCGCCTGTCCGAGGCCGATCTGGCGGCCGAGTTCGGGGTCAGCCGCACGCCCCTGCGCCGGGTCCTGGCGCGGCTCGAGGGCGAGGGGTTGCTGCACTCGGTGCAGGGTGTCGGCACCTTCGTCACCGATGCCGGCATCGAGGCGCTGGAGCAGACCTATCGCCTGCGCCTGGAACTGGCCGGGCTGGTGGTCCGCCTGGACCCGGTGATGCCCGATGCCGCGACCCTTGCGGGGCTGGAGGCCCTGGCCGGGCCCACCCGCCGCCTGCGCGAGGCGCCGGATCCGCGGGCATTTGCGGCTCTGAACATGGAGTTTTTCCATCTGATGCTGGGCCTGATCGGCAACGAACCGCTGCGCGAGGTCACCGAGCGGATGTATTTCCAGACCACCCGGATCTGGCTGAAATCGGTCTTCGTCTCACGCATCGACCTGCGGCACGAGCTGCAGATCTTCGAGCGCGAGATCGGCGAGACACTGGACGCGCTGCGGCTGGGCGACGTGCAGGCGGCGGCGCTGATCCAGCGCGCGCATCTGTCGATGAGCTTTCAGCGCCTGCGCGACGGCTGACCGGCGATCAGCCGCGGAGGGCCGGACCGGCGGCGCGGCGCAGGATCAGCGACAGCTTGTCGAAACTGTCCGCGATGCCGCCGGTCTCGGGCCTGGCGAAGAAGGCGTCGAGCTCGGGCCAGACCCGCACCGCCTTGTCCAGCGTCGGGTCGGACCCTTCCGAGTAGAGCCCGGCCTTGATCATGACCTCGGAGCGTTCATAGCTGCCAAGCAGGCGGCGGGCCTCGGCGATCATCTCGTTTTCCGCGTCACTGGCCGCGTCGGGCAGGCTGCGCGAGATCGAACGGCTGACATCGATGGCCGGGAACCGCCCGCGTTCGGCGATCTCGCGATCGAGCACTACATGGCCGTCAAGCACACCGCGCAGGATGTCGGCCACCGGCTCGTCCATGTCCGACCCGGCCACCAGCACGCTGAAGACCGCGGTGATGTCGCCCTGCCCCTCGGGGCCCGGCCCCGCACGTTCGCACAGGCCGGTGATCAGCGGCGTCACCGAAGGCGGATAGCCGCGCAGCGCCGGCGCCTCGCCCATTGCGGCGGAAACCTCGCGATGCGCCTCGGCAAAGCGGGTTACGGAATCGGCCAGGAACAGCACGTTCAGACCCTGCTCGCGCAGCATCTCGGCCGCCGAAATGGCTGCCCAGGCGCAGCGGCGGCGCACCAACGCCGACTGGTCCGACGTTGCCGCGACGACCAGGGCGCGGGACATGCCGTCGCGCCCCAGCGCGCGGTCCACGAACTCGTTCACCTCGCGCCCGCGCTCTCCGATCAGGGCCACGACCACCGCGTCGGCCTGCATCTGCCGCGCCAGCGTGGCCAGCAGCGTCGACTTGCCCACGCCCGACCCGGCAAAGAGGCCGATGCGCTGGCCCTGCACCACCGGAAGCACCGTGTTGAGCACGGCCATACCGGTCGGCAGACGCGCGCCCAGCGGCTTGCGCGACACGGCCGGCGGCGGCGCCTGCATCAGGTCGCGCGCCCGCCGGTCGCCCAGTAGCGGCCGGCCGTCCAGCGGCCGCCCGAACGGATCGACCACGCGGCCCAGCCAATGCAATCCGGGCGAGAAATCCGGCATCCGCTCCAGCGAGACGCGATTGCCCAGGGCAACCCCCTCGGGCGCCCGATCGGGCAGCATCCGCAGCGTGTCCCCCGCGACCTGCAGCACCTCGCCATCCAGATCCGGGCCGCAGCCGCGTTGCAGGATCAGGCGGTCGCCGATCCGGGCGCGGGCGGCCAATCCCGAGACGGATATCACCCCGCCTTGCACTGCGGTCACACGCCCGACATGGTGCACGGGGCTGAGCCGGTCGAACTGAGCGGCCAGAAGCTTGGGGTCGGGTGCGAACATGCCGTCCTCTGCGTTTGGTTTCTGAAAACCGTTTCTAAAGGAATCGGGGTTAAGCCTTGATTGAAACCGATCGAGGGAGAAGCCCCGATGTTCCAGGACCTGACCGTCTTCAAGACGGCCCATGCGATGGCGACCCATGCCGGCACCCGCCAGGCGGTGATCGCCCGAAACATGGCCAATGCCGACACGCCCGGCTACCGGGCGCGCGACATCCCGTCCTTTGCCGAGACCCTGGCCCAATCGGGTGGCCAGATGCCGATGCGGACCACCCGCGCGGGCCATGGGAGGGCTGCCCCCGGCGCGCATCCGGCCGAGTTCACCCGCGATGCCCCGGCCGACCCCAATGGCAACAGCGTCTCGGTCGAGGAAGAGGTGCTGATGGCCGTCGAGGTCAAGCGCCAGCACGATCGGGCCATCGCGATCTACAAATCCTCCCTGACCCTGCTGCGCAGCAGCCTGGGCCGCACGTGACGGGGACTGGCATGAGCGAGTTTTCCAAATCCCTCTCGGTCAGCGCCAGCGCGCTGCGCGCCCAGGCCACCCGCCTGCGCCACGTCTCCGAGAATATCTCGAACGCCGACACGCCCGGCTATCGCCGCAAGACCGTGTCCTTCGAGACCGCGCGCGGAGGGTCCGACGCCGCCGGCACCGTGACCGCGGGGCGCGTCCGGCTGGACCGCAGCGCGCTGACGCGGATCTACGACCCCGGTCATCCGATGGCCGACGCATCGGGACATTACGACGGCTCGAATGTCGACCTGATGATCGAGATTGCCGACGCCCGCGAGGCGCAACGCAGCTATGAGGCCAACCTCAAGATGTTCGACCAGGCGCGGCAGATGTCGTCGTCGCTGATGGATCTACTCCGCAAGTAAGGGACCACAGACATGGATATCCGTTCTTTCTCCGCCGCGCAGAACTATGCCTCGGCGCGCCCGGCCACCCAGGCTGACCCGAACACGGCCGGCGCCGTGGACGGTCTGCGCCAGGGGTTCCGCGATTTCGCAGCCACACTGCAACAGGGCGAGGAGACCGCACAGGCGGCGATGATCGGCCAGGCCGACCCGCACGCGCTGGTGCAGGCGTTAGCGCAGTCGGAACTGGCGGTCGAAACCGCCGTGACCGTGCGCAACAAGGTGGTCGAGGCCTACCAGGAAATCCTCCGGATGCCGGTCTGAGCGATGCTGAGCGAGGGCCTGTTCTATGACACGCTGCGGCAGGGGCTGTGGATCGCGGTCGTCACCTCGGTTCCGATCCTGACGGTCGCGCTGGTCGCCGGGCTGGTGGTCGGCCTGTTCCAGGCCCTGACCTCGATCCAGGAGATGACGCTGACCTTCGTGCCGAAACTGGCCGCCATCGTGGCCGTCTTCTGGATCTCGATGGGGTTCATGACCCAGACCCTGGTCGCCTTCTTCACCAACACGATCCTGCCGCTGATCGCCGGAGGCTTTTGATGGAATCCGCAGGTTATGCCACCCTGTCGCGCCAGTCCGGGCTGATGTCCGAACTGCGCGTCGTCGCCAACAACATCGCCAATGCCGCCACCACCGGCTACCGGCAGCAGGGGCTGGTGTTCTCGGAGTTCGTCGTGGACCTGCCACGGCAGTCCTCGCTTTCGATGGCCCGGGCGCAGGTGCGCGACACCGCCTTCATGCAGGGCGTGCTGAGCCAGACCGGTGGGCAGTTCGACTTCGCCATTGAGGGCGACGGGTTCTTCATGGTCGAGACGCCCTCGGGCAACCGCCTGACCCGTGCCGGCAGCTTCAGCCCGGACGCCGCCGGCGATCTGGTCACCGCCCAGGGGCACCGAGTGCTGGATGCCGGCGGTGCGCCGCTTTTCGTCCCGCCCGACGCGCGGAGTTTCGATGTCGGGGCCGATGGCACGATCAGTGCCGATGGCCGCCTGCTGGGCCAGCTGGGCGTCTACAGCCCGGCCGATCCCGGAACGCTGATCCGCGAGGGCGGCGTGCTGTTCCGGGCCGAGGGCGAGGTCGAACCGGCCATCGAGGCGCGGGTGCTTCAGGGCTTTCTCGAAGGTTCGAACGTGAATGCCATCGAACAGATGGCCCGGCTGGTCGAGGTGCAGCGCGCCTATGAGCTGGGCCAGAGCTTTCTGGATGCCGAGGACAAGCGCATCCGCGAGGCCGTCAAGGCGCTGATGCGCTGATCACAGGACAAGGAGACCACCATGCGCGCGCTCAAGATCGCCGCCACCGGCATGACCGCCCAGCAGATGCGGGTCGAGACGATTTCCAACAATCTCGCGAACATGAACACCACCGGCTACAACGCCCGCCGGGCCGAGTTCGCCGATCTGCACTATCAGCAGATGGCGCGGCCGGGCACGGTGAATGCCTCGGACGGGACGGTGCTGCCGACCGGCGTACAGCTGGGCCTGGGCGTGCGGCCCGCCGCGGTCTCGGTGCAGCTGTCGCAAGGCGCGCTGTCGGCGACCGGCGGCGATCTGGACCTGGCCATCGAGGGGCGCGGCTATCTTGAGGTGACGCTGCCCTCGGGGCAGCCGGCCTATACCCGCGACGGCAGCCTGAAGCGGTCGGCCGAGGGTCTGGTCGTCACCTCGGACGGGTTCGCCGTGGCGCCCGAGATCACGATACCCGAGGATGCCCGCTCGATCTCGATCAACGCCGAGGGCGAGGTCTATGCCTATTTCGACGACGCGCCCGGGGGGCAGCTTCTGGGCCAGTTCAGCCTCGTCAGCTTTGCCAATGCCAAGGGCCTGGAGGCGGCGGGATCGAACCTGTTCCGTGAGACCGAGGCCTCGGGTCCGGCCACCATCGGCAACCCGGGCGAGGACGGGCTGGGCACGCTGCGCCAGGGCTACCTGGAGGACAGCACGGTGGACGCGGTGCGCGAGGTGACCGAACTGATCGAGGCGCAGCGCGGCTATGAAATGAACGCCAAGGTGATATCGGCCGTCGACCAGATGATGGGCGCTACCACGCAGGTGCGCTGATGCGTCGGGTCTGCGCGCTTCTCTTATGTTTAGCCGCCTGTCCCGCCTGGGCGGAGATCGTGGTGCCCGCGCGCACCATCCGCGCCCGCGAAATCATTGCCCCCGACGACCTGGTGATGAAATCCGCCGAGGTTCCGGGCGCGCTGACCGATCCGGCGCGGCTCGTCGGGCAGGAGGCGCGCGTGGCGCTCTATGCCGGCCGCCCGATCCGGCCCGGCGATGTCGTTCCGCCCGCCGTGGTGGACCGGAACCAGCCGGTCACGCTGGTCTTCGACCACGGCGCGCTGATCATCTCGACCGAGGGGCGCGCGCTGGGGCGCGGCGCCGTGGGCGAGGTGATCCGGGTGATGAATCTGTCTTCCCGCACGACCGTCAGCGGCCGGGTCCGCTCCGACGGCGCAATCGAGGTGCAATGATGTCCAACAGACCCATCCTGCCCGCCTGTCTTGCCGCGCTTGTGGTCGTCTCCGCCTGCGGCCGGATCGACCATCTTGGCCGGCCGCCCAGCTTTACCCCGATCGAGGAGTCGCCGGAACAGGTGGCGATGCTCTGGCCCGGCCTGCCGCTCACCGTGCAGCCGCAGCGCGGGGTCGACCGCGCCTCGCTGTGGTCCAGCGGCCAACGGTCGTTGCTGGGGGACAAGCGGGCGACGAAGAAGGGCGATATCCTGACCGTGGTTATCGAGATCGACGAGAAGGCCGAGATCTCGAATGATACCGAGCGTTCGCGCGGTGGCTCCGAGAGCCTCCAGTTGCCGCAGCTTTTCGGCCTGCCGCAGCGGCTGGACGAGAAGCTGCCCCCCGGCGCGACGGCCGCGGATGCGGTGTCGATCGATTCCTCCAGCCGGTCGGTCGGCGAAGGTTCGGTCAAGCGCAAGGAAAAGCTGACCCTGCGCGTCGCCGCCACGGTGATCGACGTGCTGCCCAACGGGGTGCTGTCGATCTCGGGCACGCAGGAGCTGCGGGTGAATTTCGAGCTGCGCGAACTTCTGGTCAGCGGCTTCGTGCGGCCCGAGGACATCTCGCGCCAGAACGAGATCACCTATGACAAGATCGCGTCGGCTCGGGTGTCCTATGGCGGGCGCGGACAGATTACCGATGTGCAGCAGCCCCGCTATGGCCAGCAGGTGCTGGACGCGGTTCTGCCATTCTGAGGAGGGTCCATGAAACGCCTGCTTCCGCTCATCTTCCTGGTTCTGGGACTCGCCGCCGGTGTCGGCGGCGGGTTGCTGTTCGACCCAAGCCCTGCCGGAGAAAAGACCAATGCGGCAGAAACCGGGTCGGGCGATGCCGCGTCCAGAGAGGATGCCGTGACCGAAACCGCGGGGTCCGGACAGGATCATGCCGATGACGCGACCGGCGACCCGGACGGGTTCGAATATCTCAAGTTCAACAAGCAGTTCGTCGTGCCCCTATTGAAACGCGGCGAGGTGATCGGGCTCGCCATGGTTGGTCTGAGCCTGGAGGCTGTGCCGGGTCTGGGCGAGCGGTTCCACGAGATCGAACCCAAGCTGCGTGACGGGTTCCTTCAGGTTCTCTTCGATCATGCCAATATGGGCGGGTTTGACGGTGCCTTCACCGAGTCGGGCAAGCTGAACCCGTTGCGCGGTGCGTTGCTGGAAGTGGCGCAAAACGCGCTGGGCGTGGATCGGATCCGCAGCGTGCTGATAGTGGATATCGCGCGGCAGGCCCGAAACTGACCCCGGCCCGCAACCGCTCCATCACGTATCGCCGCGCGCCGCGGTGAGGTTCACACGATCCAGAAGCGCAATCTCGCGGCGGGCCAGTCTCGCGGCATGGGCAGCACGATGTGCGGCGGTGTCCAGATCCGCCACCGCCTGCCTGCGCCCGAAGGCCAGTCGAAGCGCGTCCATCGCGGCAAGCTTCCGGGCCCGTGCCTGGGCCAGATCAGTGTTGAGCGCGCGCCGGGTCCGCGACTCCCACGCTTGCCAGAGCGTGTCGGCGCCGATCCGCAGATACGCATCCTGAGATCCCTGGGTGGCGCGCATTTGGTCGCGTTGCGCATCGAGCCGCGCAAGGCGGGCGAGGATCCGGGCCTCGGCCTCCAGCAAGGGGCGGATCCGCGCATGTTCACGCAGGTAGAGCGCCTCGCTGACCCGGGTCATCTGGTGCATGTGGTCCTGTTTCACCGGTGAATCCTCCCCCTCGCTTTGCGCCGCATGCTGTCGGCGAAGCGGATGGCCGCGGCAACGGCCAGATAGTGCTCCTCGGCGATCTCCTGACCGATCTCGACCGTGGCGTGCAGCGCCCGCGCCGTGGGCGGATCGGAATGCACGGGCACCGCGGCCTCCTGCGCCGCCGAGCGGATCGCGGCCGCCACGGAATCAACGCCCTTGGCCACGCAGACCGGGGCCGCACCGGGCGCGCGCGACCATTTCAGCGCCACGGCAAAGTGGGTCGGGTTCACGATCACAACGTCGGCGGTCGGCACGTCGGCCATCATCTGGTTCTTGGCAATGGCCTGCCCGCGCTGGCGCCGCTCGCCCTTGAGATGCGGATCGCCCTCGGCCTCCTTGGTCTCGTCCATGATCTCCTTGCGCGACATCCTGTTCTTGCGCAGGTGTTCGGCGCGTTGCCAGATGAAGTCCACCAGACCGATGGCCAGGGCCACGCTGAGAACGATCAGCATGAATCGGGTCAGCAGGTCCAGCATCAGCGCGATGCCGGCCGTCGCCTCGACCGCGCTGGCGCTGACGATCGCGGCCAGGTTGGCGCTGAGAAAGGCGCCCAGGCAGATCGAATAGAGGACGAGCTTGGCAAAGCTCTTGGCGAATTCGAAGAGTCCGCCGCGGCCGAACTTGTTCTTGGCATTCGACAGGATCGACAGGCGGGACAGCTTGGGACGGACCTTGGTGCCCGACACGACAAAGGCGTTCTGGGCCAGCACCGACAGGATCACGGCGGCAGCGGGCACGGCGAAGATCGGCAGGACCGACAGCCCGACCGCCCCGAGTATCCCGCCGACCGGTCCGGCGGATCGGCCCGCGAAGACCAGCGCGGCCAACTGGTCCGGCTGGTCGATCAGCACGATCAGCAGATCGCCGAGCCGCTGGATCGCGTCGGCGCCGAGGGCCAGAACCGCGACCAGAAGCCCGCCATAGGCGGCCACCACCGAAAGATCTGCAGACCGCGCGACCTCGCCCTTCTCCCGCGCCTTGAGCAGCTTCTGCGGTGTCGGATCAAAGGACTTGTCGGCTTCGTCATCCTGGCCGCTCATCGTGTGCGTCCCAAGGGGTCGTCCAGGAAGCCGAGCAGTGCATCGGACCAGACCGAAAGGATCAGAGGCGCACCGACGAATAGCAGGAACAGCCCACCGAAGGTGATGACCGGTGCGCCGACGAAGGCCACCATCAGTTGCGGCATGGCCCGGTTGATCGCGCCAAGCGCCAGGTTGTAGACCAGCGAAGCGATGACGAACGGGGCCGCCAGCGCAAAGGCCAGCGCGAACATCCGCGCGACCCGGCCCACACCCCATCGCGACAGGTCCGCCGCACCCGGTAAGGTGCCTGCCGGGAACAATTCGTAGGATCTGATCAGGAACTCCGCGACCCGGACATGCAGCCCGGCCATCACCGCAAGCGCCAGCCCCGCGGTCACTAGGATGTAGCCCATCGCCGGCACCGGTTCGACGGCCGCGCCGCCAAGGATCTGCGACAGCGAGGTCGCCTGGGCGGCGATCGACCCGGCGGTCTGCAGCGCCAGCACGAACAGCCGGAGGCCCAGCCCCAGCGCCAGGCCTACCAGGATCTCGGTGCCGGCCAGCCGCGCATAGGGCAGCAGGCCGGCCACCGGCGCGCCGGGGTCGACTGCCGGCGCGACGATCAGGGTGAACGCGCCGGCCAGCGCCAGCTTGACCCGGGTCGGCACGCTGCGTTCGCCAAAGGCCGGCAGGACCGAGACCATGGCCGAGACCCGCAGGAACACGACGAAAAGGTCACGCAGCGCCTCGCTCAGCGTCGAAATCAGCTCCGGCGGCAGGGCGATCATGCCTCGACCACGCCCACCAGAGACGGCCGCGCCTCCAGCCCGATCTCTTCGAATGAGAGGACCGGGTTTGAGATGCCGCGGGCCTTGAGGATGGTCCTGAGAAACCGACGGCGCGGCGTCGATGTGACAAGCGCCGGGTGGATCCCCTGCTCGGAGACGGCATTCAGCCGTTCGGTCACGCGTTCGGACAACCGGTTGAACAGGTCCGGCGGCAGCGCGATATCGACGGCGCCGGGCGTGGTCTCGATCTGGTAGGTGGCAAAGGTCTCCTCCCATTCCGGCGCCAGCTGCACCAGCGGAATGGTTCCGTCCGCGCGTTTCATCTCGCCGACCAGTTGGAAGCCCAGACGCAGGCGGACATGCTCGCAGATGGCTTCGGGCTGGGTGGCGATCAGGCGGGCCTCGGCGATGGCCTCGAGGATCAGCGGCAAGTTTCTGACCGACACGCGTTCCTCCAGCAGCAGGCGCAGAACCGCGTGCAGCGTGTCGACCGGAACCCGGTCGGGGATCAGCTCGTCGAGCAGCTTGCGGTTGGCCTCGGACCGGGCGGGATCGCTGAGGCGGGTCATCTCGGACAGCAGCCGGCGCAGGGATTTGAGCGTCAGCAGCCGCGCGAAATTCTGCTTGATCACCTCCAGCAGGTGCGTGGCCAGAATCTCGGGCGGGGTCACCAGCGTGGCGCCGGCCAGAGAGGCCTGCGCCTGGTCCTGGGGCGAGATCCAGCGCGCCGGCGCCCCGTAGACGGGCTCGGTCACGTCCGAGCCGTGCGGAAAACCCTCGGGCCGGTTGCCCATCAGGGCCAGCACAAGGTCGGGATGCAGCACGCCGCGCGCCTGTTCCACCCCCTGGACGCGGATCACGTAGGTGCCCGTGGACAGGTCGCCCTGATCGGTCAGGCGGATGTCCGGCAGGATGAGGCCGAAGACCGATGCGACATGCGTGCGCATGTTGGCGATGCGGGCATCCAGCCCGGTGCCCGGGTCCAGGACCATGCCGACGAGATCGGGTGCGAACTCCAGGTGGATGTCATCGAGGTCGAGCACGTCGCCAAGCGCGCGGGACGGTCCCTCGGAACTGCCGGCCACGGCCTCGATCTCTGTCTGCTCGACCTGTTCCTTCGCCCGGGCATGCATGACGCGCGCCGCCACACCCAACACGGTGCCGCCAATGATGAAGGGCAGAAAGGGCAGGCCGGGAACCAGCGCGAACAGGGCCATCAGAACCGCAACCGTGGCCAGCGCCGCCGGGTGCCGACCCAGCTGATCCAGCAGCGCCGTGTCAGTGGCGCCCTGGGTTCCGCCCCGCGCCAGCAAGAGCGCCGAGGCGATCGAGATGATCACTGCCGGGATCTGCGACACCAGGCCATCGCCCACCGTCAGGATCGCATAGGTCTCGAACGCCGCAGCCGCCGGCATCCCGTGCACCACGGCGCCCATGATCACGCCCATGACCAGGTTCAGCAGCGTGATCAGCAACCCGGCGATGGCATCGCCCTTGACGAATTTCGAGGCTCCGTCGAGCGAGCCGAAAAAGGTCGTTTCCTGCTGCTCGCGCTCGCGCCGCTCGCGCGCCTCGGCATGGTCGATCGCACCGGCGGACATGTCGCTGTCGATGGCCAGCTGTTTGCCCGGCATGCCGTCCAGCGCAAAACGGGCCCCGACCTCGGCCATGCGCGCCGCGCCCTTGGTGATGACCATGAAGTTCACGATCAGCAGAACACCGAAAACGACCAGCCCGAGGAACACGCTGCCGCCCATGACGAACTTTGCGAACCCCTGGATCACGTCGCCGGCGGCATCGGTCCCTGTATGGCCCTGGCCGATGATCAGCTTCGTCGAGGATACGTTCAGCGACAGCCGCAGCATCAGCGAGGCCAAGAGGATTGCCGGAAAAGACGAGAAATCCAGCGGGCGTTCGATGAACAGGGTGATCGTGAAAATCAGGATCGCCAGGGCGAAGCTGGCCGCCAGGCCGACATCCAGCACCCAGGCCGGCATCGGCAGGATCATCATCACGATGATGGCCATGAGCGCCAGGGCCAGCAGCACCGTGGGGCTGAACACCGCGCGCGGGTCGATCTTCGCAACTCCCTGCACGGTCAGTTCAACCCGATCAGGGCGATGCCGGACGAACCGACCGGCACCAGAGATCCAAGCCGGGTCTGCCCGGTCGTCAGAGGTGTCGTGCGGACGCGACGCTGGGTGACCGCCGGCGTGTCATCGGTCGTCGAGCGGGCGACTGTCCGGCGCATGTCGTCGAATTTGCGCTCATAGACCGCGGCATGACGCTCGGTGCGGGAATGATAAGCCCCGGCCGCCCGGGTCCAGTCACCGAATTCGGCATGCAACTCCCTGAGAAAGACCGCCGCGTAGTCGGCGTTGCGTTCGGGGTCGAACATCTCTTCTATCGAGCGGAACCCGCTGCCATGCCAGCGATAATTGATCTGGAAACAGCCGATGTCGAAACTGCGCGCACCTGCCTTGAACCGAGCAAAGACAAAGGCCTGAGCGGCCTGCTCGGTCTCGAACCAATGACCCTTGCCCTCCATGTTCACGGTCCAGGGCCACGGCCGGACTTCGCCGCCCGCGCTGCGGCCGGTCTCGACCCGGGTGATGCTGAGCATGACGTCGTCGGGTATGCCGTGGCGTCCGGCGGCGCGAATAGCGGCCCGGTCACAAGCTGCGACCACGCTGTTGGGCCTCGCGACGGCCTGCGGACCCGGGATCAGCCCGGCAAATACCAGTATCAGCGTTGCAAGCTTGGCACATTGGCGGGGCGTGGGCGTCAGGGGCATTCTGCCTCGTCGGTTTCTTGTCGGGTCCCCGGCACGCTAGCGGCCGCGTCTTGAGATTCGGTAACCGCGGATGAACCCGGCGAACGTTACTCGATGACCGAAAGCAATGCGTCGATCCGCTCTCTCGCACCGTTGCTGTCCTCCAGCAGGGCGCGTGCGTCGGACAGGCGCGCGTAGGGTCCAGGCGGCGGGGGACGATCGAGCGCGCGCGCCAACTCGGTGGCCGTGCGATAGGACTCGGGCGCGTTCGGCGGCATCGCCGTCCATCGGTCGTCCTGCCAGGCGGCCTGCGCCGCCAGGTCGACCAGGCCGGCGGCCCGGGCCTGTGCGCCGGCTTCCTCCAGGTTGCCTATCGCCATCAGGGCGCGGGCGCGCAGGGCCGTCGCGGTGTCGTCCGGGTGGTCGAGAAGGTCGAGCAGCGCGCGATTCGGCCGTCCGGACGAAATCGCCGCCTCGGCCCGCAACAGGCGCCGCGTGTCGCTGGCCGTGACTTCGAACGGCGTGTCCAGAATGGCGAAGGCTTCGTCGGCAAATCCGATCTTCAGCAGTCGCGCCCCGATCCGGTCGATCGTTTGGGGATCAAGCGCTCCGGGCCGGGGGGTCAAATCGGCCAGCACGTGGGTCAGAAAGGTGATGTCGTCGGCGGATTCCGCAGTCAGCGTCACCAGGCGGTTGCGCGTGACCCGGACATCCTCGGGGTCCAACCGATCGTCGGCCGCCAACGCTTCGAAGGCCGGATCGAACTCGCCGGACAGCGCGAGCGCAAGCAGATGGGCTTGCCGGAGCTCGGCACCAAGTTCGGTGTGACGCAGCTCCGCGGCGAAGGCAGCGGCCAGCGCCACTGTCTCCGCCGCCAACCCGCTTCGCTCGGTCCAGGCCGTTTCGACCAGGGCAAGAAGCGCGCGGGGCGCCTCCTGCGGGTCCGATTGGGCATCGAGGACGCGGACCAACTTGTCGCGCCTCATATCCGGATTGCCGATCGCGGCGGCAAGTTCGGCTTCGGCCATCGCCACAGGCGGTGGCGAGCCGGGCACCGTGCGCCGCACCGCCCGCAGGACGGTCGATGCCGCCTCGGTCCGCCCGGCCCGCACAAGCGCCTCTGCCAGGCGCGGCCCGATTTCGGGTCGGAGGTGTTTCGGAAGTCGCGCAAAACCGCGCAGAACCGCGTCCTGGTCCAGTTCCGCCGGCGGTGAATCGCCCCCCGCCAGGACCGCCCACATCGCCGCCACGGTCCTGCATGCGGCCTGATCCCTCAGGGACAACCCGGGGGGCTCCGGTCGGCGATCCAGCAAGTGGGCCAGCGACACCAAGGCCTTGTCGCGGTCCCTTGCGTCCGGCAGGAGTTCCAGAACCGTTGCCGCTTCCGCGCCGAAGCCGAAATGCAGGTAGAGCCGGGCCAGCGTCCTGGCCGTCTCGGGATCGGCGCGGTCGAACTCTCGGAAAAGGCGTGCCCGAAGCGGGCCTACCTGTTGCTCGAACGGCGCGTCGCCGCCCCATGTCTCGATTGCCAGGCTGTCCTCGGGAAGGCAGATGTCCGCCGCGCTGCTTCCAGGCCCGCGCAGCGAGGCACCCTGCATGTCACGGTCGATCGCGGTAATCACCGCCAGGTGGTCGCCATCACCGGCCAATTCCGGCCGGGACGAGACCGCCGACCGATCCGGCGGGTTCGGCATGGCATTCAAAAGATCCTGGCGGACGGCGCGGCGGATTTGGCTCAACAGGCGGTCCTGTGCCGAGATGGCCGGCGCGGACCGGCTTGCAATCGGGGACGCCGGGCCGGGCGACCCATCATCGCCCGGGTTCGGTGCGTCGGGATCATGCAGTCCAGCCAGCCCCGCCATGTCGAAACTGAGGGGCAGGCGCAGCGGATCGGGCCGGTCGGGCGGCTCGCCCGGGCGGATGTCGAGGACGAGCAACGATCCGTCCGCCAAGCGGCCGTTTACAACGCAGCGGCAGGCAAGGCGCAGTTCGAGCCGGCCGTCGGATCCGTCGACGCGGATCTCCGTCAGCCTGTTGCGCCCGATCCGGTCGAAGATCCGGTCGAGCCCAAAGGTGACGTCGCCCCCATCCAGCCGCAACCGGGCCAGCCGTCCGGACTGTTCGAGGCTCCAGGTCACGCCATCGGGCAGCGGAATCGTGAGCCGCGTGAAGCTGCCATGTTCACCGGATCGCACGGTTACCGTCTGGGCCGAGAGCGGTGTTGCGACCAGCCACAGGCACAGGAGCAATGCATGGTGCCAGCGCATCAGGCGGCATCCTGCTTGATGGATTTCAGGGCCTCTTCCAGGTCGGTGAAGTCCGGCCGGCAATGCGAGGGGGTGTTCTGGCGTCCAACCTCGATGCAGATCGCGGCGGCATGGTTGTGCAGGTTCGCCACCAGAACCTCGCGGATCAACTGGTAGAAGTGGCTGTCCTCCTCGACGACGGCCTTCACCTTGGCGGCGAACGGTCCGACCAGGCCATAGGCCAGGAAAACACCCAGGAAGGTGCCCACCAGCGCGCCGCCGATGAGCCGGCCCAGAACCTCGGGCGGCTGGTCGATCGACCCCATCGTCTTGATGACGCCCAGCACCGCGGCGACGATTCCCAGCGCTGGAAGGCCGTCGGCCATGGTCTGAAGTGCATGGCTGGAATGCATCGCGTGGTGCAGGTTCGCATCCATCCGCTTTTCCAGCACCTCCTCGACCTGGTGCGGGTCGTCATAGTTCATCGAGGCCGAGCGCAGCGTATCGCAGATCAGCGCGATGGCCTCGCGGTCCTGCTGGATCCTGGGATATTTCGAGAACAACGCCGAGCCGTCGGGATCCTCGATATGCTGCTCGACCTCGACCGGGTTCTGGCGGGCGATCCGGATCAGCGCGAATAGCAGGCACAACAGGTCCTTGTAGTCCTCGGGTTTCCATTTCGGACCCTTGAAGACCTTGCCGATATCCTTGAGCGTGTGCTTCACGCCGCCGATGTCGTTGCCGATCAGGAAGGCGCCGACCGCCGCGCCGCCGATCATCATCAGCTCGAAGGGCAGGGACTTGAGGATGATCGCCATCTTGCCGCCGGCGGCCAGGTAGCCGCCGAAGACCATCGCGAAAATCAGCACGATCCCCACCAGTCCGATCATAGCAACGCTCCTTCTTCGACGTGTTAGGGGTTCAGTTTCTGGGCACCGACGCGTTCCGCCCGGCCAGCACGACGCTGACGGTGTAGGCGGTAGTTGGGCTCAGGCCGGCGAGGATACCGGCCGCGGCCTCCGCGGGCATCCGTGCCAGAAACCCGGCGGCGAATTCGGGGTCCATCTCCTCGAAAAGGGCGGCCGCGTCCTTCGGCTTCATCCGCTGGTACATATCGGTCAGCGCGGTCAGGTCGTCCTCGGCGGCGACTTCGGCCAACGCCAGGGTCTGTCGGAGCGACTCCTCTGCAGCCTCAAGGGCGGTCATCCGTGTGTCGATGGCCCGTTCCGCGACCTCCAGGGCTTTCAGCCGCTCGGCCAGCGCCGCCTCGCGCGATTGAAGCCGGGCTTCGCGGGCTTGCAGGGCCGAAAGCGTGTGCTGCAGATCGGCCTTGGTGGCACCTGCCGGTTCCGTGTCCATTTTGGCGGGCCGGTCGGCGGAACTGCGGGCCAGCGCCGGCGGTGCCTCGAGGGCGACGCGCAGGGCCGCCGAGCCGATCAGAAGCGCCGCGAGCAAGACCAGCGGGCCGCCCCGGCCTTTCTTGCGTCGCGCTCTGGGCGCGCCCCAGGCCATCAGATGCCTCCCGTCCCGGACCGGTCATGGCGCATGAACATGACGCCCGGAGTGACAGCCGGCTTTGGTGTCTCTTGGTCCTGGGCTTTCGTCTCACCTGCATTTGCCTGCTCTGGCTCCGGCTTCGGTGGCGGAACGTCATGCATGGCCGCCATCATCAGTTCCAGGCGTTTCGCGACGGCCTCGGCATTGCGCGTCAGCTCGTCGAGTGCGGCGTTCGAATTGCCCGATGCAGCCTGGGCCGCGGCCAACGTTCTGGACAGCGTATCGACCTGCGACGACAACACGGCAACCGCGCCGCCGACACCTTTTTCCAGGTCGTTGAACCGTTTGAGCCGGCGCGCCAGGACAAAGCAATAGAGCCCCGCCCCCAAGGCGCCGGCGGCGAGTAGGATATCTGCGACCAGTTCCAAGCTCTCCTCCTAGTTCAGCACGAATTCGGCGACGAGCAGATCCCGGACCCGCCCGTCCCCGGCGACGATGGCGATGCGGCGCAGCATCTGGCCGCGCAGCCGGACCAGCGCGAGCGGTTCGGTCAGTTCACCGGGCTCCAGCGCGCGCAGGTAGCCGTTGAGCACATCGAGGATCCGCGGCACGACCTGTTCCACCGCCTCCCGCTGCGCGCTTTCGACCTCAAGCTGCGCATGAAACTTCAGGTGACGCATCGCGCCGCCGGATTGCAGCGTGACCAGGATCGGCGGCAGATCCACATAAGCGATATCGGCCAGCGCCGGCGGCGCGTCCGTCTTCTCGGGCTTTACGCCTTTTTGCGCGCTCAGGGGAATCGCCCCCGAGACCGTGGCGAAATACCCGCCACCGGCCCCGGCCGCGGCGAGCAGAAGGCCCAGAATCAGCCGGGATTTCCCGCTTTTCTTCGGCGTCTCGGCTGTCTCGCCCGTGCTGTCGGTCATCACGTCTCGCTCCGTTTCCGTGGCCAGTTTCATAACCCGCAAGGAACTAACCGATTGTTAAGTCCCATCGCGCAAAACGGAGGGGCCAGACAGAACGTCGGCAGGACGGAGGTAGGTGTGCAGAAGTTGGGAGAGGTCTGGGCAAGCCTGGACAAGAGGCGACAGATCGTGGTCATCGCGGCGGCCCTGGGGGTCGTTCTGAGCATCGGCGTGGTGTCGCGAATGGCCGCCACTCCGACGATGACCTTGCTCTATGCCGGCTTGGAGAGCGGATCCGCCGGCGACGTGGTGCGCGCGTTGGAGCAGCGCGGAACTGTCTATGATGTGCGGGGCGGGTCGATTTACGTGCCGGCGTCCCAACGCGACGAACTGCGCCTAAAGCTGGCCAGCGAGGGGCTGCCGGCCAACGGCGGACGTGGCTACGAGCTGCTCGACTCGCTCAACGGGTTCGGCACCACGTCGCAAATGTTCGATGCCGCCTATTGGCGCGCCAAGGAAGGCGAGTTGGCCAGGACGATCGTGGCCAGCCCGCAGCTGGCCCAGGCGCGCGTGCATATCGCCGCCAGTACGGCAAACCCGTTCCAGCGCGGCGCCGAGCCTTCGGCCTCGGTCTCGGTGACCCCGGCCAGCGGCCGCGTGACGCCGGAGCAGGCCGAGGCCATCCGATATCTCGTGGCGTCCGCCGTTACCGGGTTGCAAGTCGAGCAGGTCGCGATCATCGACGCCAATGGCCGGGTGATCGGCGGGCCGGACGCCAACACCGTCACCGCCCCGGTCGAGGACCGCGCGCAGGGGCTGCGCGAGCGGGTTCTGCGGCTGGTCGAGGCGCGCGTGGGGACCGGCAATGCGGTCGTCGAGGTGAGTCTGGACACGGTGACCGAGACCGAATCGATCCGCGAACGCCGTTTCGATCCCGAAGGGCGGGTCGCGATCAGCACCGATGTCGAGGAACGGTCCGACAGTTCGAAGAACCTGTCGGGAGATGTCACCGTGGCCTCGAACCTGCCGGACGGCGACGCGGCCGGCGACGAATCGAACTCGCAGGCCAGCACATCGCGCGAGCGGGTCAATTACGAGGTGTCCGAAACCGAGCTTGAAATCCTGCGCGTCCCCGGGGCGGTCAAGCGTCTGACCGTGGCGGTCCTGGTGAACGCGGTGCCTGGGGCCGACGACACCGGCGCCGCGACGATGCAGCCCCGCGCCCAGGAAGAGCTCGAGGCCTTGCGCGAACTGGTCGCCTCGGCGGTGGGATTCGACGCGGAGCGCGGCGATGTCATCACGATCAAGTCGATGGAGCTGCCGCAGGCGGAACCGGCCGGAACCGCTGCCGTGCCCGGCCTGATACAGGGGATGGCGCTCGATGTCATGTCGATGGTCCAGCTGGCAACGCTGGCCGTCGTGGCCCTTGTGCTGGGACTGTTCGTCATCCGACCGATCCTGGCCGGCGGCCCGTCGGGTGCGCAGGTGGCACTGCCGGATCTCGCGGCCGATCCGGATGTCCAAGGTCGTGCGGGCCCTGTCCTGACCGGCGAGATCGACGACGCCGGCGACGCGAGGCATCCGGTGCCGGGCGGGCCAGCTGAGGGGTTGCCTGCGCCGGTAGGCCGCGGGGATGACGCTGTCCACCGGTTGCGCCAGATGATTGGCGACCGGCAGGAGGACACCGTCGAGATCCTGCGCAGCTGGCTGGAAGAGAGCGAGGAGAAGGCCTGATGACCATCGCGCATCTACTCGAGGATTTCACCGTGGACCCGATGGCGGCCGGCCGTTTGCAGCTGATCGACGAGGATACGCTGGAAGAACGCAGGTTGGCCGCATTCGAACAGGGTTATGCCGCCGGCTGGGAGGATGCAGTTGCCGCCCAGGCGACAGAAGACGATCGGGTCGTCAGCGGCCTGGCAAAGACCCTCGAGGACCTGTCCTTCACCTATCACGAGGCCCTGGCGCAGATGGCGGTTTCGCTCCGGCCACTGTTTCAGGGCCTGGTCGGGACTGTCTTGCCGGATGCGTTGAACCGGAGCTTTGGCCATCACATCGTCGAGCAACTGAACGACATGGCGAGCGAGGACATCGCGCAGCCTGCTCTTCTGGTCGTGCCCAAGGGCGCCGGCAAGGCGTTGCAGCCGATTCTGGACCGCGACTTCTCCCTGCCCGTCCAACTGATCGAGGAGGCATCCCTGCCGCCGGGGCAGGCCAGCCTGAGGATCGGGCAGGCCGAGCGGGACATCGATTGCAACCGCCTCCTGGCGTCGATTTCCGAGGCCATGGACACCTATATTCACCAAGCCAGCGAGGGCCTTGATCATGGATAAGCCGACCGAACCCGACCAGGACGCGCCCAGCCCCTTCACATCTGTCCCGATCGAGATCGTGGTCTCGGTGGGCCGGGCCCGCCCGCTGATCCGCGATCTTGTCGGGCTTGGAGAGAACGCGGTCCTGACCCTGGACAAGCGGGTCGAGGATCCGGTCGACCTCTACGTCGGCGACAAGCTGGTGGCGCGGGGCCAGCTGGAGGAGCTGGACGGCGATCAGGCCGGCCAGCTGGCCGTGCGGCTGACGGAAATCGCCGATCTGCAGAACGGGTTGGGATGACCCGGGCGTCCCTGCTGGCCGCGGCGGCGCTGGCCGGTCTGCTGCCCGCGCTCTGGCCGGACATGGCGGCGGCCCAGGACATCTCGGTCTCGCTGGGCGAGGGCGGATCGATCACAGCGCGCTCGATCCAGCTCATCCTGCTGATCTCGGTGCTCAGCCTGGCGCCGGGCCTGGCCATCATGATCACTTGTTTCCCCTTCCTGGTCACTGTCCTGGCGATCCTCCGGCAAGGCATCGGGCTGCAACAATCGCCGCCCAACATGTTGATCGTCAGCCTGGCCCTTTTTCTGACCTATTTCGTGATGGAGCCGGTCTTTGCCGAGGCGTGGCAGACCGGGATTCAGCCGATGATGCAGGAGACCCTCGCCGTCGAGCCTGCAATGGAGCGGGCGATCGCGCCGTTCAAGGCGTTCATGGCGGCCCGGGTTGACGGCGAGACGTTCGCGACCATGGCCAACCTGCGGCCGGGGGTTTCGAATCTCGCGCCATCGCCCGAGTCCGGCCTGTCAATCCTGGTGCCGTCCTTCATGCTGTCCGAGATTGCTCGCGCCTTTCAGATCGGGTTCCTGGTTTTCCTGCCGTTCCTGATCATCGACCTGGTGGTCGCTGCGGTGCTGATGTCGATGGGCATGATGATGGTGCCGCCGGCCACGGTTTCGCTGCCGTTCAAGCTGGCGTTCTTCGTGATCGCTGACGGCTGGTCGCTGATCGCGGCGGCGCTGGTGCGCAGCTACGCGCCCTGATCACTTCGCAGCCTGTTCTCTGACCTGCGGCGGGTGTCCATGTGCCCGCAATCCCTGCATCCCGCGCCATGCCCCGACTCGCATGGCTTTCAGCCGAGTGATCGCTCCACCGATTTGCGGTTTCGGTAGTGGGCCGGCCCGGGGCTGGTGTCGTGGCGGTTGGTTCGGCGGGACAGGAACTGGTGGGCGAGACTCTGCGGGAAGGCTGACGCCTGTCCCGCAGGAGACCCTTGGCCTCGGCGCTGGCGAACGAAGGGTCACGCCAAGCAGCAATTAGGCTCTGTATCAGCGAAAGTCCCTTCTCGCCGACCGCTGCGCGGGCCACCCGGCAACTCTCTTTGGTCGGATTGTCCAGCGGACCCACCCGGTTCGCGGCGCTGGCGTCAGCGGACCACGAACTCGGCGTGCAGCGCACCCGCCGCCTTGATCGTCTTGAGGATGTCGATCATGTCCCGCGGCGAGACCCCCAGCGCGTTCAGGCCCGCAACCACATCGGACAGCGAGGCGCTTTCCGGGACTTCCGCCAACTTGATACCCTCATCCTCGTCGATTGCCGCATTGGTTCTCGGCACGACGACGGTTTCCCCTTGGGCAAAGGGATTCGGCTGCACCGCCAAGGGTGCCTCCTCGACCCGAAGCGTCAGGTTCCCCTGCGAGACGGCGACGCGCGAGATCCGGACATCGTCGCCCATCACGATGGTGCCCGAGCGTTGGTCGACGATGACCCGGGCCTTGCGCTCGGGCTCGACCAGGATGTTCTCGATCCGGCCAATGGCATGGGCGGTCGAGGCCGCCCTTGTCCGAGTGATGTCCAGTTCGACGGTTCCGGCATCGCGCATGATCGCCACCTGCCTGTTGAACGCGCGGTTGATCGCGGTCTCGATCCGGCCGGCCGTGGTGAAGTCCGGCTCGCGCAGGGCGAGGCGCAGACGGGTCAGCGACGCGAGGTCGAACTCGATCTCGCGTTCGACGCGCGCGCCGGACGGGATCACACCGGATGTCGGCACGCCGCGAACGACCGAGGCGGCGTCACCCTCGGCTACGGCACCACCGGCCAGGACCGTCCCCTGAGCCACCGCATAGATCTGCCCGTCCGCCGCGTTGAGCGGCGTCATGATCAACGTGCCGCCCAGCAGGCTCTTGGAATCGCCGATCGCCGAGACCGTGACGTCGATCTGGCTGCCCACCCGCGAGAACGGCGGCAGCCCGGCGGTCACGAACACCGCCGCCACGTTCTTGGGGCGGAACTGCTCGCCTGTGACGTTGACGCCGAGGCGCTCGAGAATGTTTGACATGATCTCTTCGGTGAAGGGCGCGTTGCGCAGGCCGTCACCGGTACCGTTCAGCCCCACGACCAGGCCGTAGCCCACCAGATCGTTGCCGCGAACACCGTCGAAATCGACGAGATCCTTCAGCCGGATTGCACCGGCCTGCAGCGCCGCGGGAAGGATCAGAAAGGGGATAAGGAAGCGGAGCACGGTCATCGCAGGAAGTTCACGAGGGACAGGTTCGCGGTGCGAACGGTTGCCGAATAGAGGCTCTCCAGCTGGAACTGCGCGGCTTCCAGCCGGGTGACGACGTCGAACGGGTCGGCGGCCACCAGCTCGTTTCGGGCATAGTCCAGTGACGTTCGGGCCGCCGAGTTCTGTGCCTGTGCGTCCGCGATCCGCGCCTCGTCAAAGCCGATCTCCGCCCGGAGGGCGGTCAGGCCGTCGCGGCCGGCCAGCAGATCGCCGCCGGCGGTGTCGATGAGCTCTGCCTGCTCACCGGAGGTCAGACCCAGGCCGGGATCCGTCGAGAGAGCCAGGAGGGCGGTCGATCGAAGCACGTCCCGAAAGGCAGCGGCATCGGCGCGGATACCGGGCGATACGGTATCCGTCTCGGACAGCCGGGTCGGGGCCAGGTTCCGGTCCGCCCCGCGATAGATCTGTGCTTCGAAACCGGACGGGTCCGAGAACCAGTCCCGCGCCGCCGTCATCATGTCCGCCACGCTCGGCTGGCCGGAAATCGCCGACCGCAGTCCGGTCAGCAGCGTATCGTGATCCGCCAGCGGCGACGTGTCGGTCTCGACACCGGAGAACACCGCCCGCCCGCCCGCCGAAACGTTCAGGGCCGCGACCATGGTTTGCAGATCCTGCGCCGCATTCGATGCGACCTGCGCGCGCTTGCCAGCCTGGCCAAAGGGGTGCAGGGTGATGACATCGTTGCTCAGGCGTTCGGCCCTGTCCTGCACCGTCTCAGCGCCTTGCTGCATGGCGGTTGTCAGCAATGCCGCCTCGGACGTGGCGACCTTGAACGCGTCCAGCCGACGCAGGCCGCGATCCAGCTCGGCCAGGTGCGAGTAATCGCCCTTGAGCCGCCCGGTCACATCCGACGTCCTGCCGGTGGACAGCTCCTTTGTGAGCGTGTCGATCTGAGACTTGATCTGGACGCTGCGGGCGCGCAGCGTCAGTCCGCGCGCCAGATCTCCGATCGATGTTACCGTCATGTTCCCAACCTCATCAATGTGTCCGTCAGTTCCTCGACGACCTGAAGCACACGCGCGTTGGCCGCATAGGCCTGTTCGATCCGCATGAGTGCCTGCAGTTCGGCATCGGTATCGACCCCGGCCTGCGCCTCGAGGCGCTGCATTTCGGTCCGGCTGGCGGCGGCGAAACTGAGCGCCCGGGACGTTTGCCCGGCGGCCTCGGCAGTCCTGGAGAGAAGCGCCGCTCCAACGCCGGCCGAATCCAGCGCGCCGGTTCCGAACCGGGGTGTCGGCTGGGGGCGGCTACGGCCAAGCGCGTCGCCCAAGGCGTTGAGCAGGCTGGCATCGCCGGGTGAGCCGGGGACGGGCGCGCCCAGGCCATCGCGCAGCCGCCAGCTGTCGCCGCCGCGAAGCGGGTCCACGGCCACATGGACCTCAAGCCGATTGGCCAGCCCTGCGGCGTTGGCTGGCGAGAAGGCTGTACCGTTGTCGGTGAACAGGCCGGCATCACCCGGCGTGCGCGTCGGGTCCACGCCGGGATCCTGCATGCGTTCAACCAGGTCGCGGGCCAGCGCGTCCAGATCCTTCTGAGCCTCGACGGTGTGTGTGTCCCGGATCTCGAACTGGGCGGCCAGGGCCCCGCCGCGAATGACCGACTGTGGGCCCAGTGTGCGCACCGGCCGGCCGGCGATCTCGAGCCCGGACAGCAGGCCATTGTCGACGCTCATATGCGGGCGGGTTTCGGCGGCGGGCTCGAAGCCGATCTCGACCGCGCGCCCGTCCAGCAGGATCGCACCGCCTTCGGAATAAAGCGCGATTTCGCCATCTCCGCGTTGGGCGATCCGGATCGGGATCAGCGTGTTGATCCCGTCGACAAGCGCTTGGCGTTGGTCGACAAGCGTCGAGCTGTCGCTGCCCGACAGCTCGACCGCGCGGATCTTGCCGTTGAGCCGCTCGACCTGCTCCAGCGAGGTGTTGAGCTGCGTGACCATCTGGCCGATCCGGCGATCCGCGTCCGAGCGGAGATCACGCAGGCCCTCGGCGGCGCCCGAGATCGAGGCGGCAAGCGCACGGGCATCGTGCACGGCACCGTCCAGCCGGGACTTGGACCCCGGGTTGCTGGCTGCGGCGATCAGGCCGCTTTCGAAATCCGCCAGCCGGTTGACGATCGAGCCGGGATCATCCACCGAGCCGATCAACGACTCCAGCCCGCCGTGAAAGGCGTCCAGCGCCTGGGCGTGGCCATGTTCCGCATCGGTCGCGCGCCGGTTTGCGATCAGGACCGGATCGGCATGACGCGTGATGCCGCTCGCGGTCACGCCGCCGCCCACGACATTTCCGCTCAGCTCCAACGTGCGGCGGGCATAGCCCGGGGTCATCGCGTTGGCGATGTTTCCCGACACCACCCCGGATGCTCGGCCCGCTGCGGTCAGGCCGCTGAGGGCGACGTTGAATGCGGTGGTCAGCGACATGATCTACCCTCCGGCGGTGGCCGATCCCTGGGATCAGCGTTTGATATTCGTGGTTTCCTGCAGCATCTCGTCGACCGTCTGGATCACCTTGGCGCTGGAGGAATAGGCGCGCTGCGTCTGGATCATGGCGGTCAGTTCGGTGGCCACGTCGGTGGTCGATTCCTCGCGGGCGAACCCCACCACCTCGCCGGTCGGGCCGTCACCGGCATTCCACAGGAAGAACGTGCCGCTTTCCCGGGAGGGTGCATAGGTCTGGCTGTCCAGCGAGATCATGCCGTTCGGGTTGGGCAGGTCGGCCAGGGGGATCTGGAACATGCGCCGGCTGATGCCGCTGTCGAACACCGCGAAGACGTTGCCGTTCTCGTCCACGTCGACGCCGGTCATCGCGGCGACGGCCGCGCCGTCCTTGGAGATCGAGACCGGGGCGAATGTGTCGGACAGCTGCGTGATGCCGCTGCTGTCGCCCAGTTGTCCGATATTCACCTCGACCGGCCCGCCGGCGACATTCACCACGAAGCTTCCGGTTGCGGGATCATAGGCCCCGCCGGTCGTGGCCACCACATCCGCCAGCGTGCCCCCTCCGGTACGGCTGTCATCGAAGGTCAGCGTATATTCCCCGACGATCCCGCCGCCCGAAGCCGAGTCGCGCATCACCAGAGTCCACTCGTTCGAGGTGCCGTTGGCCGGAACGGTCGGGATCAGCTCCAGGTCGATCTTCTCCGATTTTCCGAGGTTGTCGTAATACTCGACGGACAGCGGGTGGGTGTCACCGGCCGCACCGGCATCCGTGCCGGTTGCCGGCAGGTTCATGCGCAGCGTCATGCTGGTTGTCGGCGCGCCGGAAAGCTGGTTCACGCTCATCTGGACCGGTTTCAGGCCGTCGGCGGTGTCGCGCGGGAAATTCGGGATCGACCCGTCGGGCAGGGCCGGCCACCCCAGAAGCGCCAGCCCGGATTCCGTCACCAGATAGCCGTCGGCATCCGTGCGGAAGGAACCGGTGGTCGCCAGCAGCATTTCGGGTGCGCCGCCCTCGCCGGCAAGCTGCGAGCTGCGCATTACCGGAAGCATGCCGCGTCCGCGGATCGCAAGATCGGTGGCATTGTTGGTCGAAACCAGCGACCCGCGCTGGTCGACAAGCCGCTGATTCGTTGTGCGGACGCCGCCGGCGGTATAGCTGCCGGCGGATTTCGAGATGACCATTGAATGGAAATCGGTTTCGACCCGCTTGTAGCCGAAGGTCGATGCGTTCGCGATGTTGTCGGAAATCGTTGCCAGGCGGCTGGCATTGGCCGACAGCGCCGCCACACCGGCATTGAGCGAAGAAGAGATGGTCATGGGCTGGCCCTTGTGCTGTGTCGGTGATCAGGTTCCGCTGCAACACCTACCGCGCCGGCGCTTAACAGCGCGCTAACAGATAAAACTCGCCCGAACTTGCCGCGAGGCCGACGCTTCAGTTCCGCAGGAATGTCAGCTCGATCCGGTTGTTCCGGGCGGCCATCGGGTTGGGGGCGACAAGGCTGCGGTCGGCATGGCCGGTCACGCGCTGCATGCGGGCGGGTTCCACACCCAGCGCCTCGAGCTCGGTGCGCACGCGCGTGGCCCGTTCGGTGGACAGGTCCCAGACCGGATTGCGGGCCAGGACCACGGGATGCGCCCGGACATGCCCGCTCAGCGCCAGCCCGTTCGTGACGGTTTGCGCGGCCTGGGCCAGCGCGCCCAGCAGCCCACGCAGCACCGGCGTCGGGGTGCCGTCATGCGGCTCGAACAAGGGCTGGTCCGGCGTGGCGAACAGCTCGACGATCAAACCCTCGTCGGTGACCCGGGTCACGATGTGCCTGCGCAACGCGTCCGAGACCAGGCTTTCACCGCTCCGCCCCAGCAGCGTCTCTTCGAGCTTGCGGAATTCCTCGCCCTCCGGCCGGCGTTGGTCGGACAGGTCGACGCCCAGCGTGCCCCGCGCCTGATGCGATTCGGTCGCGTTGCGCTCGCTGGCGCCGCGGTCGTTTTGCACCATCTCGAATTCGGAGAACAGCGTGTCGCCGCCAAAGGCACCGTCGCCGCCGCCGGACACCGGACTGACCGGAACCGAGGGCGAGAAATAGTCCGCCAAGCCTTTGCGTTGCTTCTCGGTCGTTGCGTTCAACAGCCACATCAGCAGAAAGAAGGCCATCATGGCTGTCACGAAATCCGCATACGCGACCTTCCATGCGCCGCCGTGGTGGCCTTCGCCGCCCACGACCTTCTTTCGCTTGATGATGACCGGCGCCGCATTGCTCTGCGCACCCATTTCCACCACCTTCATATCACCCCCCATCGGGATAACCGGGCAGGCGTTAAGGCGCGGCTAACGTTTAAAATCGTCGCAAAGTCTGAGGCGGCTCAGGGCAGCAGCCCCTCGATCCGGTCGACGATCTTGCGGGAATCCGGGCGCGTCGCTGACCCATATGTCGCGACGACATCGCCATCCGGTCCGATCAGCACCTTGTTGAAGTTCCAGCGCGGCGCGAACCCGGTGGCCGACCTGACCGACTTGTAGAACGGGTGCGCATCCGGCCCGGTAACGGGCGTGATATCGGTCATGGGAAGGTCGAGATCATAGTTCAACTCGCAGAAGGCCTTGACCTCAGCGGCGCTGTCCAACTCCTGGTTGAAATCGTCAGACGGCACGGCCAGAACCACCAGCCCACGGGCCTTGTAGGCATCATAGACCTTTTGCAGAGCCGCATATTGTCCCGTGAAGGCGCATTGCGACGCTGTGTTCACGACCAGCACCGGCCGCCCGCGCCAGGCCTCCAGCGAATGCGTCCCTCCGTCGATCGAGGCGAAAGTACCGCCCACGCCACGAGCGACAGATGGCGCAGCGGCGAGTAGGGCGAGAATGACGACAATAATACGCAGCATGATGGTTCCTCCGATCCTGATACGGCTGCGGTTGCGCAAAGGATCACTCTTGTGACCGCTGCAGCGTCACCCGACCGCCATGCGGGGCCGGCCGCTGCCTTCGACAGTCAAGGTGGCCTCGACAAACACTTCCCGCGCCTCGACCTGCGCGGTGCGGATGTCGCGCGCGACCGAATGGCGGATCTCTTCGGCGCCCGCCGCGCGCAGCTCGGTCGCGACCTGAAGCCTCAGGGAGTCCTCCAGCTGTCGCAACGCGGCTTCCGGGTCGGCGTGATCCTCGGGGCCGTGGTCGAGATGCACACGGTATTTCCCCTCCGCCGGTGTCGTGATCGTGCCGCTGCGCCGCACCGTGACCCGCCCCACCACGGCGCCGATGGCGTTGGCGACGTCTCCATGCTCCGGCAGGATCACCGGGCAATGCAGCCGGTCGCCGACGGCCGGGTAATAGCTGGCCGCCGAGGCGCCCAGCCCGACCACCTCGATGTTCAGGGCGGCGTCCAGCGCCAGCAATCCGCGATGCCGCGACAGACCGGCCCGCAGCAGGACATGCCGCGCCATGTCCTCGGGCGGCAGGTCGAACCGGTCGCGTTCTTCGGAAAATGCAGTCTCTAACAAGGCGATTTCGGTCTGGCAGGTCAATTGATCCACGATCATGCGCGCCAGCGTCTCGGCCCCGTCGGCCAGGCGATTGCCGGATCCCACCCGTTTGCGGGCAACCAGATCCAGGCCCTTGCGCGCGGCCTCGGAATCCCAGTCATCCATCCGGCCCAGGACATTGCTGGCATCGGTCGGAGTGATGCCCGCCACCTGCACCAGCCCGCGACCCGTCAGACGCTCCAGCGCGCCATGATCCATCCGGTTGCGCAGCACTTCGTCGAGTGGCGCCACGCGCATCCCGATCCGCTCGAGCAGCGCACATTCCCGCGCGCCCAGCCCGTCCTTGGGCGCCTGCGACAGCGCGCGGACGAACCGGGCATCGTGGTCTCCGGGGGCCGTGGCGCGCAGCTGGCGGTCAAGCGCCCGGTGCACGACATCCGGGGCCTGTCGCGCCAGCAGCGACAGCGGCAGGACCCGCCGTGGCCCCAGCGTGACACCACCATCGAGGCCCGCGATGCGGGGATGCACCTGGCTGTCGCCGCCAAGCCCGTGGGTGCGCATCGCCACCGCCTCGACCATGGTCCGGAACCCGCCCACAAGCGCGCCTTCGGGGTCGATGGCCGGCCGCCCGTCGCGGATCAGCGCAATGTCCGTGGTGGTGCCGCCGATATCCGAGATCAGCGCGTCGCTGCGCCCGGTCAGCCAACCCGCGCCGACGATCGAGGCGGCCGGCCCGCTGAGGATGGTCTCGATCGGCCGCGCACGCGCCTGATCGGCCGACATCAGCGCCCCGTCTCCGCGCACCACCATCAGCGGCGCGGTGATCCCCAGCCGGGCCAGTTCGGCCTGGGCCTGCGCGATCAGATCGTCGATCATCCCGATCAGCCGGGCATTCAGAACCGCCGTCAACGCCCGCTTGGGGCCATTCAGTCGGGCCGAAAGCTGATGCGAACAGGTGACGGGCCGACCGGTGATCTCGGCGATGATCCGTGCGGCGCGCGACTCGTGCGTCGGGTTGCGCGTCGCGAACTGGCCGGCAACGGCGTAGCCCGAAACCTCGCCGACCGTCTCCAGAAAAGCGCGCAGGGCGGACTCATCCAACGGCGCGGCCTCGGTTCCGGCATGTGTGTGCCCTCCGGACAGGGCCAGAACCGGGTCGCCCTTGAGCGCCTCGGCCAAGCCGTGCCGGTTCAGGTCGGCCGGGCGGAAGCCGATGCCGACAAGGGCGACGCGCCCGCCCTGGCCCTCGACCAGCGCATTGGTGGCAAGCGTCGTCGACAGGGCGGTCAGCGACACCTCACCGGCCTGAACCGCTGCACGATCCAGAACGGCCTGCACCGCCGAGCCGATGCCAAGGGCCAGGTCGGGCCGTGTGGTCAGCGACTTGGCCGAGGCGACCACCTCGGTCTCGTCGCGGATCAGAACCGCGTCGGTATAGGTGCCGCCCGTATCGATCCCAACTGCCAGCGCCATGCCCGTCCCCTCGGAATGCCCTTGACGAGAAGCTGTACCCGCCTGATGCGCGGCGTCCAGCCCGTTTGCGTCATTCAGGCAGTTTCGCCAGCGCCCAGCGCGCCGCGTCGACGACCGTGGGATCCGCGTCGTCGGCGCGGGCCCGGGCCGCCGGGCGAAGCGAGGGATCCCCGGAATTCCCGATCGCATAGAGAACATTGCGCACGAACCGGTCGCGGCCGATCCGCTTGATCGGCGAGCCCGAGAACATTGCCCGGAAACTGGCATCGTCCAGGCCGGCCAGATCGGCCAGATGCGGAGCCTCGAGCGCTTCGCGCGCGGCATAGCGCATGTCGCTCGCCGCAACGGCGAACTTGTTCCAGGGACAGACCGCCAGGCAATCGTCGCAGCCATAGATCCGGTTGCCCATCTTGCCGCGCAACTCTTCGTCCACCGGACCCTTGTGCTCGATGGTCAGATAGGAAATGCAGCGCCGCGCATCCAGGCGGTAGGGGGCCGGAAACGCATCCGTCGGGCAGATGTCCAGACAGGCCCGGCAGGAGCCGCAATGATCGACCTCCGGCGCATCGGCCGGCAGGTCCAGTGTTGAAAAAACAGACCCTAGAAAGGCCCAATTGCCCCAATCCCGGCTCAACAGGTTGGTATGCTTGCCCTGCCAGCCAAGCCCGGCAGCCTGGCCAAGGGCCTTTTCTGGCACCGGCGCGGTATCGACGAAGACCTTGACCTCGCCACCCGCCTCGGCAATCAGCCAGCGCGCCAGGCGTTTCAGCCGTTTCTTGACCAGATCATGATAGTCGCGGTTGCGTGCATAGACCGAGATCGCGCCCCGGTCGGGCCGCTCCAGGATCGCCAGCGGGTCCTGTTCGGGCGCATAGCTCTCGGCCAGCATGATCACCGATTTGGCCTCGGGCCACAGCGCCGCGGGGTTGCCGCGCCAGTGCATGCGCTCGGCCATCCATCCCATCTGCCCGTGATACCCGGCCTCGACAAAACCGGCCAACCGCCCGGGCACTTCGGGCACGTCCCAGGGCCGGCAAAGGCGGGCCGCCACGAAGCCTTCTTCCAGGGCCTGGGCAACAAGTTTCTGCTTGAGCGCTGATCCGTCCTTCATCTGGCTGACAATACCTTCGTGGCAAGAGGGGAAGGCCCGCCTCGCCCATGCAACCTATCAGAAATCCAGGTCGGCGTAATGCGGCGGCGGCCGGAAGCCCGGCACCTGGTCGGCCAGGATCGAGCGGAAGGCCGGGCGCGACTTGACCTTGGCATACCAGTCCTTGACCACGGTCGAGCGGTTCCAGTCCACGTCCGAGATGTAGTCCAGCGAGCTCAGATGCGCGGCGGCGGCGAAATCGGCCAGGCTCATCCGGTCGCCGGCAAGCCAGCGGCGGTGGTCCAGAAGCCAGGCCATGTAGTCCAGGTGATACTTGATGGCCTTGGCGCCGTCCTTGACGTTGCGGCTGTCGGGATAGCCCTGGCCCGTAACCTTCTTGTTGACCCGCTCATAAAGCAACTTGGAGGTCACCTCGCTGTGGAACTTGTCGTCGAACCAGCCGACCAGGCGGCGCACTTCGAACCGGCCCGCGGCATCGGCGGGCATCAGTGGTGGTTCCGGGCGGGTGTCCTCGATGTATTCGCAGATCGCGGCGCTCTCGGCCATCATGCGCCCGTCCAGCTTGATCACCGGGACCTTGCCGGCGGGGTTGCGGCGCAGGAAATCGGGATCGCGCTCCCAGTAGCGTTCCTCGACCAGCTCCACTTCGACGCGCTTCTCGGCCAGCGACAGGCGGACCTTTCGGCAGAACGGAGACAGGGTGACGTGATAAAGGCGCGCCATGGGGTTCCCGAAAACTATTGCACTGAGTTCCAGCAATGCCCCGCAATGGCGGGATTTTCAATCCTCGAAACAGTCGGCGCGCCCGTCTGCGCGGATCGTGGCCGCGCCTGACCGGATCGCGGCCGCCCTTTTGCGCAGCCAGGGCGACGGGTTGGCGGCGGATCGCGACTTGGGCGCGGGCAGGACCGCGGCGATGCGAGCGGCCTGTGTCGGGGTGAGGGCATCCGCCTTCACGCCAAAAGCCGCCTGCGCCGCGGCTTCGACTCCGAACACGCCTTCGCCCATCTCGGCCACGTTCAGATAGACTTCGAGGATCCGGCGCTTGGACCAGATCGCCTCGACCGCCGGCGTGATCGCGGTCTCAAGTGCCTTGCGGATCCAGCTGCGCCCTTGCCAGAGAAACACGTTCTTGACCACCTGCTGCGAGATCGTCGACGCGCCGCGCCCGCGCCCCTCGTCGATTGCGGTGCGGATCGCCTCGACGTCGAACCCCCAGTGCAGGCAGTAGTTGGCGTCCTCGGCGGCGACCACCGACCGGGCCATGACCGGGGCGATACGGTTCATGTCGACCCAGCTGCGCTCGACCGATCCCAGCTGGCGTTTCTCGGCCCAGATCGTGTGGGTCATGGGCGGATCGACCACGGCAAACAGCACCACCAGAGCGAGGACCGCGATGATGAAAACGGTCGTGGCCCGCAACAGCAAGAAGCCCAGCCAAGCCAATGGCCGGAACGGTCGCTTGGCCGCCGGCTTGCGGTCGGCCTTGCCCTTGCCCCTGGTCTTGCCGCCCTTGCGTACTGCCTGTTTTGCCATGCGTGTTCTCTAGGTCATCGGACGGGAGCAGGCAAACCGTGTCTGTGCCCCGGAATGCAAAAGGGCCACCAACCGGCGGCCCTGTGCAGGTTCTGCCTGGGCAGCGACCTCAGCCGTTGACGCTGTCCTTGAGGGCCTTGGCGATGGTCATCTTGACCACCTTGTCCGCCGGCTTGGTAAATGTCTCGCCGGTTGCCGGGTTGCGCACCTGGCGCTCGGGCCGTTCGCGGCAGTAGATCTTGCCGACGCCGGGAAGGGTCACGGCACCGCCGGCCGACACTTCGCGGGTGATGAGGCCGGTCATCGCTTCGAGAGCGGCGCCAGCGGATTTCTTGTCAGTTCCCATTTCCTCAGCCAGTGCGGTGACAAGCTGAGTCTTGGTCATAGGCTTTGCCATTTCTTGGTCTCCTTGCTGAGCCCGATCTCTAGGGCCTCAATGCGTAACTCTAACGGTATCTTGTGGGTTAGCACAACGAATAGTGGCGCGGAAATCCCAAAAATATGGGGTTTTCGGCGTTTTTTTGCGTCAGAGGAAGGCGGTTTCGTCGAAAGACCGCAATTTCCGGCTGTGCAACCGCTCCAGAGGCATCCCGCGCAGCCGTTCCATCGCCCGGATTCCGATGTTCAGATGGCGGCTGACCTGCGTCGTATAGAACTCCGAAGCCATGCCAGGCAGCTTCAATTCGCCATGCAGCGGCTTGTCCGAGACACAGAGCAAAGTGCCATAGGGCACCCGGAACCGGTAGCCGTTGGCGGCGATCGTGGCGCTCTCCATGTCCAGCGCGATGGCGCGCGACTGGCTGAGCCGCTGCACCGGGCCGGAGTGATCGCGCAGTTCCCAGTTCCGGTTGTCCACGCTGGCGACTGTGCCGGTACGCATGATGCGCTTCAGCTCATAGCCCTCCAACTCGGTGATCTCGGCCACCGCCTGTTCCAGCGCGACCTGGATCTCGGCCAGCGGCGGGATCGGCACCCAGGACGGCAGATCGTCGTCCAGCACCTTGTCATCGCGCAGATAGGCATGGGCCAGGACGAAATCGCCCAGCGCCTGCGTGTTGCGCAGCCCCGCGCAATGCCCGACCATCAGCCAGGCATGCGGGCGCAGCACGGCGATATGGTCGGTGGCGGTCTTGGCGTTGGACGGCCCCACCCCGATATTGACCAGCGTGATGCCGTTCCCGTCCTTGCGCTTGAGGTGATAGGTCGGCATCTGCGGCAGCTTGAACGGAACCTCCAGCGCCGCGTTGGGGTCGGTGATCTCGGCATTTCCCGTGGCGACGAAGCTGCAGTAGTCCGAGTCCGGATCGGCCAGCTGTGCGCGGGCATAGGCCTCGAACTCCGACACGTAGAACTGGTAGTTGGTGAACAGCACGTGGTTCTGGAAATGCTCGGGGTCGGTGGCCGTGTAATGCGCCAGCCGGGCCAGCGAATAGTCGATCCGCTGCGCGGTAAACAGCGCCAGTGGTTCGCTGGCGGCCCCGGGCGGCAGCGTGCCGTTGACGATGTCGTCATTGGTGGATTCCAGATCCGGCACGTCGAAGACGTCGCGCAGGGTGAAACTGGCCGCACCCTGCTGCGGCACGGTCAGGGCCGGGTTGTTGGCCACGGCGAAATGCACCGGAATGGGTGTCTGCGACGGGCCGATCGACACCGGTACGCCGTGGTGGCGGATCAGCAGGCCGATCTGCTGGGTCAGGTAGGACCGGAACAGGTCGGGCCGCGTGATCGTCGTGGAATGGGTGCCGGGATGGGAGACATGGCCGAAACTCAGCCGCGTGTCGATGCGGGCATGGCTGTTGGTGGTTATCCGGATCTCGGGATAAAAGGCGCGGATGCGCCCGGCGGACGCGCCCTGCGCCATCGTCTCGGCAAAGCTGTCGCAGAGAAAGCCCGTGGCCTCGGTATATAGCTGTTCCAGCCGGGCGACCGCCGCCTCGGCATCGTCAAAGTCCTGGTGATCCGGTTGATCCGGCGTGTTGATATGAGTCATTCCAGAGGTTCCAATAGCTCGATCTTCTCAAAGCTGCGGACGTCCACCAACCCCAGATCCGAGATCCTCAGTTCGGGGATGACGACCAGTGCCAGCAGCGAGTGTTGCATATAGGCGTTGTTGAGCCTGCAGCCGCAGTCGCGCATCGCGTCGACCAGCGCCTGGGCCTTGCCGGCGACCTCCTGCGCGGGGCGGTCGGACATCAGCCCGGCGATCGGCAGTTCGACCAGTGCCAGTTCCTGCCCGTCGCGCCAGAGGGTGACGCCGCCGCCGACCTCGGCCAGCCGGTTCGCGGCCAGCGCCATCTGCGCGCGATCCGTGCCCACGACGATCATGTGGTGGCTGTCATGGGCCACGGTCGAGGCCATCGCCATCCGGCCCCGGTAGCGGAAGCCCGAGACCAGCGCGTTGGTCACGCCGCCGCTTGCCCGGTGGCGTTCCACCAGCGCGATCTGGCAGATCTCTCCGTCGCTTTCGACCAGCCCGTCGCGCACCGGCATGTCCGCCTTCAGCGCCTTGGTCGGGGCCTGGTTTTCGACCACGCCGATCACGTTGGCGCGCACCGAGTTCGCGCCTTCAGGTGCCTTGATCTCGAAATCCGCCGCGGTCTTGGCGTCGCCCAGGTTCACCGTGTCGCGGGCATGGGCGGGCCAGTGGAAATGCGGGCAATCCACCGTGATAGAGCCGTTTTCCGCAACAACGCGGCCGCGCGCGATGACCATCTCGATGGGCAGTTCGCTCAGGTCCGAGCTGAGGATCACATCCGCGCGCCGCCCCGGCGTGACCGAGCCGATCTCGCGCTCGAGCCCGAAATGAGTGGCGGTGTTGATCGTGGCCATCTGGATCGCCACAAGCGGATCGCAGCCGCAGGCAATGGCGTGGCGCACCACACGGTTCATGTGCCCGTCATTGACCAGCGTGGCCGAGTGGCAATCGTCGGTGCACAGGATGAAGCTACGCGGATCCAGCCCCTTTTCGGTGATGGCGGTGATCTGGGACTCCACATCATACCACGCGCTGCCCAGCCGCATCATCGACCGCATCCCCTGCCGCACGCGGGCAATCGAGTCGGCTTCGCAGGTGCCTTCGTGGTCGTCCGCCGGCCCGCCGGCCACGTAGGCCGCGAAATCCGGGCCCAGATCGGGCGAGGCATAATGTCCGCCCACGGTCTTGCCCGCGCGCTGGGTCGCGGCGATCTCGGCCAGCATCTTGGGATCGGCCGCCGATACACCGGGAAAGTTCATCATCTCGCCCAGGCCAACGATCCCCGGCCAGGTCATCGCCTCGGCCACATCTTCGGGCGTGATCTCGTACCCGGTCGTCTCCAGCCCCGGCGCCGAGGGCGCGCAGGAGGGCATCTGGGTAAAGATGTTGACCGGCTGCATCAGCGCCTCGTCATGCATCATGCGCACGCCGTCGAGGCCCAGAACGTTGGCGATCTCGTGCGGGTCGGTGAACATGGACGTGGTGCCGTGCGGGATCACCGCGCGGGCGAACTCGGCCGGGGTCAGCATGCCGGATTCGATATGCATATGCGCGTCGCACAACCCGGGCAGAATGTAGCGGCCAGCCGCCTCGATCACCCGTGTGTCGGGTCCGGTGCAATGGCTGGCGTCGGGGCCGACAAAGGCGATGCGCCCTTCGGTGATGGCAACGCTGTGGCCCGGCAGCGCCTCGCGGCTGTGAACGTTGATCCAGACCCCATCGCGGATCACCAAGTCGGCCGCTTCGCGACCCGCGGCGACGGCAATCAGGCGCGGGGCGACATCGGGCCAGCTGGGAAAGGGTGCGTGTTCCATGGCGCAATCTTCCTCAATGGCGCGGCGGGCGCAAGGCCCCGCGGCCCGCTGCGCGGAAAACCTCGGCTCGAAGCCGTCAATTCCCTTGCCCGCCGCGCCGCCGCGCGCAAATGTGGACGGATGGATTACGAGACGGTCAGCGCCGACGACTTCGGCCGGTCCCTGCGGGGGATCGGGCTGAACCTGCTGGTGCGCGACGTGCCCGAGCAATGCGCCTTTCTAGAGACTGTTTTCGGCATGATTGCGCATCGGGTCTCGGCCGATTTCGCCATCCTGACCTATGGCGACCAGGTGTTCCAGCTGCATTCCGACGGCACCTATGCGGCAAACCCCCTGCTGGGCCTCTTGCCGGAAACACCGCCACGCGGCGCGGGCATCGAGATCCGGCTTTACGACACCGACCCGGATGCCGCCGCGCGTCGGGCCGAGGATCGCGATGCGCATGTGCTGCAACCGCCGACCGACAAGCCGCACGGCCTGCGCGAGGCGTATATCCTGTGCGAGAACGGCTATGCCTGGGTGCCCAGCCGGCCGAAATGATGCCTCATGGCCCGGACCGAATGTGCCGCGGGTCATGACGCCCGCAGCGCGCGCGGGCTACAGCCGAATTCCAGCCGGAAGGCCCGGGTCATTGCGCTGGCATCCGCATAGCCCGACCGCAGGGCGATCTCGGCCACCGCCATGTCGGTCTCAGTGACCAGCTTGCGCGCCAGGTTCAGCCTGAGCCGCCGGTAGACCTGCGCCGGGGTGGCGCCCAGTTCTGCACGCATCCGCGTCTCGAGCGCCTTTTGCGTGCGGCCAGCCTGCCGGGCAACCTCGGCGACGGGCAGCGGCTCTTCCAGGTTGTCCTGCATCACCGCCAGTGCCCGGTTGACCCCGATGCTGCCGGGCCCGGCCCCGCCGGCATGTGAACGTGCCGATCCGCGGGCCATGAACAGCTGGGACACTTCCACGGCGAGCGCCTGCCCGTGATCGCGGCCGATCAGGTGCAGCACAAGGTCGAAGGCCGCCATCGCACCGGAACAGGTGATGCGGCGTCGGTCGATCACGAACCGTTCGCGCCGCGCCAGCACGTCGGGAAAGCGCTCGGAGAAGCCGGTCAACTCCTCCCAGTGGATCGTGGCCCGATACCCGTCCAGCAGGCCGGCCTCGGCCAGCAGCCAACTGCCGGTGTCCATCCCCGCCAGAACACCGAACCGCCGCGCCGCCGCACGCAGCGCCGTCTGGACCGGCCAGGTGCCCAGCTGTCGGAAGCCGTAGGAGGGCATGACCATCAGCATGTCGCCCGCCGCCTCGGCCAGGGTGCCGTGCGGATGGACCTGGAGGCCGCTGGACGACGAAACCGGATCGGCCGCGCAGGTCAGGAACCGCCACTCATAGAGCGAGTGCCGCGCCAGCGTGTTGGCCGCGCGCAGCGGCTCGACCGTGTTGGCAAGGCAATGGTTGGAGAAGCCGTCAAAGAGCAGGATCCCGATCTGCTGCGCCGCGGCGCGAGGTTTTGTCCATCTCTGCATGAAAACGGTCTATCCCTGCACGATCTCAACGACAAGGCGCGGGACACTGTGCCGGGGCCTTGGGGAGCGGTGACATGCAATTCGGTCTGTCGGACGAACAGGAGATGATCGCCGCCACGGTGCGGAGCTTCGTCGAGAACGAGATCTACCCGCACGAGGAACTGGTCGAACGCACCGGGGACGTGCCTCGCGAAATCGCAGAGGACATCCGGCGCAAGACGCTCGGGCTGGGATTCTATGCCTGCAACTTTCCCGAAAGCATCGGCTGCGCCGGGCTGAACCATCTGGAATTCGCGCTGGTCGAGCGCGAGCTGGGGCGCGGATCGATGGCGCTTACGCATTTCTTCGGCCGGCCGCAGAACATCCTGATGGCCTGCGAGGGCGAACAGGTCGACCGCTATCTGATGCCGGCGGTCCGGGGCGAGCGCATGGACGCGCTGGCGATGACCGAGCCCGGCGCGGGATCGGATGTGCGCAGCATGACATGCGCCGCACGGCGCGAGGGGGGCGACTGGATCGTCAATGGCACCAAGCATTTCATCTCGGGCGCCGACCACGCGGATTTCGTGATCGTGTTCGTGGCCACCGGCGAGGACATCACGCCGAAAGGCCGCAAGAAGCGCATCACCGCCTTCCTCGTGGATCGCGACACGCCCGGATTCGCCATCCGCGACGGCTATCGCTCGGTCAGCCACCGGGGATACCGGAACATGATCCTCGATTTCGACGATTGCCGCCTGCCGGATGCCCAGGTCCTGGGCGCGGTGGATGGCGGGTTCGAGGTGATGAACACCTGGCTCTATGCGACCCGCATCACCGTGGCTGCGATGTCGGTGGGTCGGGCGCGGCGGGTATTCGACCTCGCGCTCGACTTCGCCGCCACGCGCGAGCAGTTCGGCCAGAAGATCGGCAAGTTCCAGGGCGTGTCATTCCAGATCGCCGACATGATCACCGAGATCGATGCCGCAGATCTGCTCACGTTGGCCGCCGCCGACCGGCTGGACCAGGGGCTGCCCGCCAACCGCGAGATCGCCTCGGCCAAGCTTTACGCGTCCGAGATGCTGGGGCGCGTGACGGATGCGGCGATCCAGATCCACGGGGGCATGGGGCTGATGGACGATTTCCCGCTGGAACGCTTCTGGCGCGACGCGCGGGTCGAGCGGATCTGGGACGGCACCAGCGAAATCCAGCGCCACATCATCAGCCGCGAATTGCTGCGGCCGCTGGGCGCATGAGCGTGGATCGAATGGGCCTTGCCCATCCGACAGGAGCGAGGGGCCAGCCCCTCGCGCTCCCCGGGATATTCTCAGCAAGAGGAAAAGGGGGCGGTCTAGTGACCACCCCCCGCAGAAAGAGTGTGACCTCTTCCCCTTGCACGGTCATCGGCGTCCCCGCCTGTACCGTGACACAAACTTGCCGCAGAAAGGTGAACAAACCCCTGCTTCCTCTTGCTAAAAATATCCCCGCCGGAGGCTCCCGTCGGTGCCGGGATCGCGAGGGACGGGGGTGATGTGCAACCTGTCGCGCCTGTTGCGGCCCGAGAGCATTGCGGTGATCGGGGGCGGTGACTGGGGCCGATCGGTGATCGAGCAATGTCGAAAGATGGGGTTCTCCGGGCCGATTTGGCCGGTGCACCCGTCGCGCGAAGAGGTCTCGGGATTGCCGGCCTGGCGATCGGTTGCGGATTTGCCGGGTGTGCCCGATGCTGCCTTTGTCGGCGTCAATCGTTTGGCCACGATCGAGGCGGTCCGGGCGCTTTCGGCCGGTGGCGCGGGTGGCGCGGTGTGTTTCGCCTCGGGCTTTCGCGAGGCATCGGCGGAGGATGAGAGCGGGGCCGGGCTGCAGGCGGCGTTGCTGGCCGCGGCGGGGGACATGCCGTTTCTCGGGCCGAACTGCTATGGGTTCATCAACTATCTCGATGGTGCGTTGCTGTGGCCGGACCAGCATGGCGGGGTCCGGACCGATCGCGGTGTTGCGATTGTCGCGCAGAGCTCGAATATCGCGATCAACCTGACGATGCAGACCCGTGGCCTGCCGCTGGCCTATATGGTGACCGCAGGAAACCAGGCCCGCTGCGGGCTGGCCGGGATCGGGGCGCATCTGATCGAGGATCCGCGCGTGAGCGCGCTGGGGCTCTACATCGAGGGAATCGGCGATCTGCGGGCGTTCGAGGCCCTTGCGGCGCGGGCCGGCGCGCTGGGAAAGCCGATCGTGGCGTTGAAGGTCGGCCGCTCGGACCAGGCCCGGACCGCCGCGGTCTCGCATTCCGCATCGCTGGCCGGAAGCGAGGCCGGCGCGCGCGCCTTCCTCGACCGTCTGGGGATCGCGCGGGCCGCCACCCTGCCGGAGTTCCTCGAGACGCTCAAATTGCTGCATGTTGCGGGGCCTTTGTCGGGAACCCGGATCGCATCCGTCAGCTGTTCCGGGGGCGAGGCCGGCCTGGTGGCGGATATCGCCCCCGAACATGGCCTGGGCTTCCCGCCTCTGACGCCGCACCAGCAGAGCGCGTTGCGGTCGGTTCTGGGGCCGATGGTCGCCCTGGCCAATCCGCTCGACTATCACACCCATGTCTGGCGCGATGTTCCGGCGATGACGCAGGTGTTTGCGGCGATGACCGGGGCGGACCTGGCGATGACCTTGCTGATCGCCGATTTTCCGCGTGCCGATCGGTGCGACGCTGCTGATTGGGACTGCGTCGTGGAGGCCGCAATCGGGGCGCATTTGCAAACCGGGCGGCCGATGGCGGTTGTCGCCACGCTGCCCGAACTGATGCCCGAAACGGTGTCGGCGCGCCTGATGGCGGCGGGGGTTGTGCCGTTCTCGGGCCTGTCCGAGGCGCTGGCCGCCTTTGCGGGCGGCCGCACCCCGCAACCGGCCCCGCCGCCGCCGGTGATGCTGCCGGAGCCCGTGGCGCCTGCCCCGGTTCTTGCCGAGGGCGAGGCCAAGCGGCGGTTGCAGGACTTCGGCCTGCGGGTGCCGCGCGGCCGGCGCTGCGCCGATGCTGCGGCTGCGGGCCGGGCCGCCGCGGCGCTGGGCGGTCGGGTGGTGTTGAAGGGCGAAGGGATGGCGCATAAGACCGAGGCGGGCGCCGTTGTCCTGAACCTGTGCGGAGCGGACGAGGTTGAAGGGGCGGCCCGCGCCATGCCGGCCGAACGGTTCCTGGTGGAGGAGATGGTGGGCGGCGCGGTAGCGGAACTGCTGATCGGCGTGGTCAAGGACGCGGCGCATGGCTATGTGCTGACGCTGGGCGCCGGCGGCATCCTGGCCGAATTGCTGGACGACCGGGCCTCGGTGCTGCTGCCCGCGACCGACGCGATGATCTGTGATGCGCTGGACGGGTTGCGCATCGCGCCGCTGCTCGCCGGGTATCGCGGGCGCCCGCCGGCAAGGCGTGACGCGATTCTCGCTGCGGTCCGGGCGGTTGCGGACTATGCTCGGGCCCATGCCGCAACCCTGGAAGAGATCGAGATCAACCCGCTCATCTGCACGCCGGACGATGCCGTGGCAGTGGATGCGCTGATAAGACAAAGGGAGTGAGCCATGACCGACGGCCCGGTGAAGACCCAACGCAACGGCGCGGTGCTGGAGGTGGTTCTGGACCGCCCCAAGGCGAACGCGATCGACCTGAACACCAGCCGGATCATGGGCGAGGTGTTTCGGGAGTTCCGCGACGACGACAGCTTGCGGGTGGCGATCCTGACCGGCGGGGGCGACAAGTTCTTCTGCCCCGGATGGGATCTGAAGGCGGCCGCCGAGGGCGATGCGGTGGATGGCGACTATGGCGTTGGCGGGTTCGGCGGGCTGCAGGAGCTGCGCGACATGAACAAGCCGGTGATCGCGGCGGTCAACGGAATTGCCTGCGGCGGCGGGCTGGAACTGGCGCTGAGCGCTGACCTGATCCTGGCCGCAGATCACGCCAGCTTTGCCCTGCCCGAGATCCGCTCGGGCACAGTGGCGGACGCCGCCAGTGTCAAGCTGCCCAGGCGCATCCCCTATCACATCGCCATGGAGCTGTTGCTGACCGGGCGCTGGTTCGATGCCGCCGAGGCGCATCGATGGGGGCTGGTCAACGAGATCCTGCCGCAAGAGCAGCTGATGGCGCGCGCCCGAGAGCTGGCCGACCTGCTGGCCGCGGGGCCGCCGCTGGTCTATGCCGCGATCAAGGAAATCGTGCGCGAGGCCGAGGATCTGAAGTTCCAGGACGCGATGAACCGGATCACCCGGCGGCAGTTTGCCACCGTCGATACCCTTTATTCGTCGGAGGATCAGCTGGAAGGCGCCCGCGCCTTTGCCGAGAAGCGTGCGCCCGAGTGGAAGGGGCGCTAGGGGGCTCCGTCCTCGCCGCCCTTCTGGCGACTCCCCTTGGGTGTTTCCAGACAGATGAAGGGCGGATCGCCGCTCAGGATTTCTCGAAGAGCGCGATCAGGGCGGTGTCGTCCTTGTTGGGGCCGGCGGCCAAATCGCCGTAGATCCGCACCTCGGTCAGGGTGAAGTCCGAGATCCGGTCCCTTTGAAGGTCGGCAAAGGCTGCATCGAAACCGGCCTCGGCATAGTGCTGCGCGTTGATCGAGATGGCGAATTGCGCGCCCCGGCGCGCAACGTCCAGAAGGTTGGGCAGGGCGGATGGGCCGACATGGCCGAGGGTGAATGTGCCCGAGGATACGATTCCCGCATAGCTGTCGGCGGGGGCGGGAATCCCCACGTTCAGATCGGCGACGATGGCGTCACGATAGATGTCCTTGGTCATCGCCCGGTCCAGCATCTCGGCGCTGATATCGGTGGCGTCGATGGGGCCAAGGCCGAACTGGGACAGGACCGCGCCGCACAGCCCGGTTCCCGCGCCGACATCCAGGACCGGCCCCTGGCCGCCGGCCGTGGCAAAGGCGCGCGCAGTGTGCAGCGGCAGCATGTAATCTTCGCGCGCGGCGAAACCCTGGTCGTAATCCTCGGCCCATTGCGCATAGAGGCGGCGGGACTCCTCGGGGGAGTCCAGCGCGTAGGCGGCATGCAGGTCCGGCGTCTTGCGGGTCATGCCCCATCAAGCGGTCATCGGGGGATTCGAATCAAGTGCGTCCATCCGGCGCTTGCATCCCGTGGGCCACCGCATCATCAATTGGCCATGACCGGCACACTGTTTTCCTTTGGACACGGATATTCCGCCCGCACTCTGTCGCGACGGCTTGCGCCGCAAGGCTGGCGCGTCATCGGAACGACCCGCGACCCTGCCCAGCTTGCGGCGATCCGCGCGTCGGGCGCCGAACCGATGGTTTGGCCGGGCGCGGCGCCAGACCTGGACGGGGTGAGCCACCTGTTGATCTCGACCGCGCCCACGGGTGAAGGCGACCCGGTTCTGGCCGCGCTGGGCGATCAGATCGCGGCGCGCGCGGGCCAGTTCACCTGGGTCGGCTACCTGTCCACCACGTCCGTCTATGGCGACCACGGCGGCGATTGGGTGGACGAGACGACACCGCCCGCGCCCACGGCCCGACGCGGCCGCTGGCGCGCCGAGGCCGAGCGGCAATGGGCGGCGATCCCCGGCCTGCCGCTGCACATCTTTCGCCTGGCCGGGATCTATGGCCCGGGGCGCGGGCCGTTCTCGAAGCTCAAGCGGGGCGGCCTGCGGCGGGTCATCAAGCCGGGGCAGGTGTTCAGCCGCATCCATGTGGACGACATCGCGCAGGTTCTGGCGGCCTCGATGGCGCGGCCGGATCCCGGCGCGATCTACAATGTCTGCGACGACGAACCGGTGCCGCCGCAGGACGTGATCGCCTATGCCGCCGAGTTGCAGGGGCTGCCCCTGCCGCCCGCGGTGCCATTTGAGGAGGCCGATATGACGCCGATGGCGCGCAGCTTCTATTCCGAGAACAAGCGAGTGCGCAACGACCGGATCAAGGCGGAGCTGGGCGTCGAGCTGCTTTACCCGGACTACCGGGCAGGGCTGGAGGCGCTGCAGGCCGATACCACGGCGCAGTAGCTAGGCCCGTTTCTCTCCGATCCGCGTCACGCCCAGCACGTCCAGCACCTTCGCCTCGATCTGCTCGGCATTCATGCCCGCGACCGCGTACATGTCCGCGGGGCTGGCCTGGTCGATGAAGATGTCGGGCAGGACCATCTGGCGGAACTTCAGGCCGCTGTCGAAGACACCCGCATCCGCCAGCAATTGCGCCACATGGCTGCCGAAGCCGCCGATGGCGCCTTCCTCGATGGTGATCAGCGCCTCGTGATCCGCCGCCAGTTGCAGGATCAGGTCGCGGTCCAAAGGCTTGGCGAAACGTGCGTCGGCCACGGTGGGGGTGATGCCCTTGGCCGCCAGCGCCTCGGCGGCCTTTTCGACCTCGGCCAGCCTGGTCCCGAAGGACAGGATCGCCACGCGCGAGCCGTCCCGGATCATCCGGCCCTTGCCGATCTCCAGCACCTCGCCGCGTTCGGGCAGCTCGACCCCCGCCCCTTCGCCGCGCGGGTAACGGAAGGCGATGGGGCCGTCGTCATGCGCCGCGGCAGTGGCGACCATGTGTTTCAGCTCGGCCTCGTCGGCAGCGGCCATGACCACCATGCCGGGCAGGGTGGCCATGTAGGCAATGTCGAAGGCCCCGGCATGGGTCGCGCCGTCGGCGCCCACCAGCCCGGCGCGGTCGATGGCGAACCGCACCGGCAGGCGCTGGATCGCCACGTCATGCACCACCTGGTCATAGCCGCGTTGCAGGAAGGTGGAATAGATCGCGCAGAACGGCTTCATCCCGCCCGCCGCCAGCGCCGCCGAGAAGGTCACGCCGTGCTGCTCGGCGATGCCCACGTCGAAACAGCGCGACGGGTAGCGTTCGGCAAAGAGGTTCAGCCCGGTGCCGTCCGGCATCGCCGCGGTGACCGCGACGATCTTGTCATCCCGAGATGCCTCGTCCACCAGCGCCTTGCCGAACACCGACGTATAGCTGGGCGCGTTTGAAGGCGCCTTTTTCTGCTCGCCGGTTACAACGTCGAACTTGGCGGTGGCATGGCCCTTGTCACGCGCGGTCTCGGCCGGGGCATAGCCCTTGCCCTTGCGGGTCAGCGCGTGGATCAGGATGGGGCCGGTGGCCCGCGTCTTGACCATGCGCAGGATCGGCAGGATCTGGTGCAGGTCATGCCCGTCGATCGGGCCGATATAGGAAAAGCCCAGCGACTCGAACAGCGTGCCGCCCATCGCCATGCCCTTGAGCATGTCCTTGGCGCGCTTGGCCCCCTCGCGGAACGGCTGGGGTAGCAGGGATACCGCGCCCTTGGCGGCGGCCTTGAGCTCCTGGAACGGTTCCTCGGCGTAGAGCCGCGAGAGGTAACTCGACAACGCCCCGGTGGGCGGGGCGATGCTCATCTCGTTGTCGTTGAGGATGACGATCAGGCGCTTGCCCAGATGGCCCGCGTTGTTCATCGCCTCGAAGGCCATGCCGGCGCTCATCGCGCCGTCGCCGATCACCGCTATGGCGTCGCCCAGCCCCTCGGGCGTCACCCCGCCCAGGTCACGCGCCACGGAAAACCCGAGCGCCGCACTGATCGAGGTCGAGCTGTGCGCGGCGCCGAACGCATCATAGGGGCTCTCGGCGCGCTTGGTGAAGCCGCTCAGCCCGTCCTTCTGTCGCAAGGTGCGGATCCGGTCGCGGCGGCCGGTCAGGATCTTGTGCGGATAGCACTGGTGCCCCACGTCCCAGACGATCTTGTCGCGCGGCGTGTCGAAAATCGCGTGCAGCGCCACCGTCAGTTCCACCACACCCAGCCCGGCGCCCAGATGCCCGCCGGTCTGCGACACGGCCGAAATGGTCTCGGCCCGCAATTCGCTGGCCAACTGCACAAGCTGGCCGTCCGAGAACTGCTTGAGATCCGCCGGGCGGCTTACCCGGTCCAGCAATGGCGTGTTCGGACGGTCAGACATCTTGTCCCCAATCGGCTAGCTGTCGCGGGCAATAACGAAGCGCGCGGCCTGCTGCAAGGTTTCGGCCCGGGCGCCATGCACCGACACCGCGTCGCAGGCCGCCTCCACCAGTTCGGCGGCCCGTTTGCGGGCCGGGTCCAGCCCCAGCAGCGACACGAAGGTCGCCTTGCCCGCGCTTGCGTCCTTTTGCAGGCGCTTGCCCGCCTTCCGCACATCGCCCTCGACATCCAGAATGTCGTCGGCGATCTGAAAGGCAAGCCCCAGAGCCCGGGCATATTGGCGCAACGGGTCCGGGTCGGCCCCGGCCAGACGCGCGCCGGCGGTGGCGGCCCATTCGATCAGCGCTCCGGTCTTGCCCGCCTGCAGCCGGGTGATCTGCTCCAGCGCCAGCGCCTCGGCGGCGCTTTCGGCGGCGATGTCCAGCGCCTGGCCCAGCACCATGCCCGCCATGCCGCCGGCGCGCGCCAGCGTCAGCGCCAGTTCGGCCCGGATCTCGGGCGGACCGGCCTCGGGGTGCGCGGCCAATTCGAACGCCAGCGCCTGCAGCGCGTCGCCCGCCAAAACCGCGGTCGCCTGGTCCCAGGCCACATGCACAGTCGGGCGGCCGCGGCGCAGGTCGTCGTCATCCATGCAGGGCAGGTCGTCATGCACCAGGCTGTAGGCGTGCATAGCCTCGATGGCGGTGGCGGGCCAGATCGCGCGCGCCTCGGCCACGTCATGCAGCCGCGCGCTCTCCAGCACCAGGAACCCGCGCAGGGCCTTGCCGCCCGTGGTGGCGTGGCGCATCGCGCGTGTCACCGGCAGATCGTCCAGACCACCCAGCACCCGGTCGAACTGCGCCTGCAGCCGGACGGCGTCGGCGGCCAGCGTGTCGCGGAACATCAGCCCGGGTCGACGGCTGCGGTCCCGGTCGGCTGGCCCTCGGCGTCCAGCGTGATCGCGGCCACCTTCTCCTCGGCGCGCTGCAGCTCGGCCTCGCAACGCTTCTTCAGCGCCGCGCCGCGCTCGTAGAGCGTGATCGACTGGTCCAGAGCCACGTCGCCGCGCTCCAGTTGGCCGACCACGGCCTCAAGCTCCTTCATGGCCTGTTCGAATGTCATTTCCTCAACGGGCGTGTCGCTCATCTCACCGCCTTTGTCAGTTCCTCAACATGCGCCCGGCACGCGGCCGCCAGCGCGTTCAGATCATACCCGCCTTCGAGAGTCGAGACGAGACGCCCGCCGCAAAGCGCGCCGGCCAGCTTGCACAGCTCGGCGGTGATCCAGGCGAAATCGCCGGTGGACCAGGCCAGATTGGCCAGCGGATCGTCCTGATGCGCGTCGAAACCGGCCGAGACCACGATCAGTTCGGGGCGGAAGGCGCGGAGGCGGGGAAACGCCTCGCGCTCGTATATCGCGCGCATCTCGGCCCCGCCCGATCCGGGATCCAGCGGCAGGTTCAGGATGTTGTCATGCGCGCCGGTCTCGTCGCGCCGCCCCGATCCGGGCCAGAGCGGCATCTGCTGGCTGGTCACGACCAACGCGCGCGGCTCGTCCCACAGCAGGTCCTGGGTGCCGTTGCCGTGATGCACGTCGAAATCGACCACCGCCACCCGGCTCAACCCGTGATGGTCCAGCGCATGTTTCACCGCCAGCGCGGCGTTGCCGAACAGGCAGAACCCCATCGCCGTGTCATGCTCGGCATGATGACCCGGCGGGCGGACCGCGCAGAAGGCGTTGGGCGCTTCGCCGCCCAGCACCATGTCGACCGCCCGTACGGCGGCGCCGGCCGCGCGGAACGCGGCGGCCAGGGATCCCGGCGACAGGAAGGTGTCGCCGTCGATCCGCGCGAAACCGCGCTCGGGACTTGTTCTGCGCAGCATGTCCAGATGGGCGGCCGGGTGAATGCGCAGGATGTCGTCCTCGGCCGCCATCGGCGCGGTGACCCGTTCCAGGTCGAGCGGCGCAAGCGCGTGCAGCACATGCTCGAGCCGGGCCACCCGCTCGGGATGGCCTTCGGGCGTCTCGTGCTCCAGGCAGTCGGCATGGGTGACAAGTGCGGTCTTCATCGCGATCCGTCCTTCATCTGGCCAGAAATACCTCCGCTGGCGGCACTAAATCGCCGCGCAGCGGCTACAGGATCAGTCAGGTGCCAGCATGTAACCCGCGCCGCGCACCGTCTGCAAATAGCGCGGTTGCTTGGGGTTGGGCTCGATCTTGCGGCGCAGGCGCGTCACCTGGACGTCCACCGCGCGTTCCTGCGCCTGGCCCCGGTCGCGGCCCAGGTCCTCGACCAGCTTGGTGCGGCTGACCGGTTCGCCGGGCTGTGCCGAAAAGATCTTCATCAACTGGCTTTCGGTCGCGGTCAGGCGCACCAGGTCCTCGCCCTGCCACATCTCGCCGCGCTCGATGTCGTATCGGATCGGGCCCAGCTGCAGGAATTTCGGCGCGTTGTCCTGTGCCGCGGTCTCGGGCATGCGCCGCAGGATCGCGTTGATCCTGAGCAGCAGTTCCTTGGGTTCGAACGGTTTGGGCAGATAGTCGTCGGCGCCGGCCTCGAGCCCGGCAATGCGGTGTTCGGTGTCGCCGCGCGCGGTCAGCAGCAGGACCGGCGTCTCCAGCGTCTCGCGCAGCGACCGGGTCAGGCTGACCCCGTCCTCGCCGGGCATCATCACGTCCAGCACGATCATGTCGAAATCCAGCCCCGCCAGCACCCGGCGGGCATGTTCGGCGTCGCGCGCGGCGGTGACCAGGAACCCGTTGCGGATCAGGAACTTCTTGAGCAGGTCGCGGATCCGCTCGTCATCGTCGACGATCAGCAGATGGGCGTCGAAATCGCTCATGCCGGGCCATCCCGCAGCTTGCGGTAGGCGCGCCGCATGTCCGGATCCATCATCGCCTCCAGCACCCGGCGGAATCCGGCGACCGCCTCGGGGCCGGCGGCGCGATAGGCGGCGCGCATGCGGGCGCGCTGGGCGTCCGACAGCTGCGCCTCCAGCGCCGCGCCGGCGTCGGTCAGGTAGAGATGCCGCTCGCGCTTGTCGATGTTACCCACCCGGCTTTCGACCAGCCCGTCGGCGATCAGGGTGCGCAGCACCCGGTTCAGCGATTGCTTGGTAACCCCGAGTATCGCCAAGAGGTTGTTCACCGTGGTGCCCGGCGCGCGGTTGATGAAATGCACGGCCCGGTGATGCGCCCGGCCATAGGCCAGTTCCGCCAGGATTCGGTCGGGATCGGCGGTGAAGCCGCGATAGGCGAAGAACATCGCCTCGATCCCCTGCCGCAATTGCTCGTCGGTCAGATACAGCAGGGTTTCCCCGCCATAGACCGGAGCGCCGCGCGCCTCTGTCATTCCGGACCTCTTTCTTGCCTGGCCATCACTTTATGTCAGTCTTATTGACACTCCAAGAGCGAACCGGTATCGAATCGCAGAATTTGCGCAACTTTATGTCCGATCCGGCCCTAGCCTGCGCAACAAACGGGAAAACACTCAGCTCAGGAGAATGGGCATGGCGGCATATGACGATCGCGACGGCGTGATCTGGATGGATGGAGAGATGGTGGACTGGCGCGAGGCGAAGGTCCACGTGCTGAGCCATGCGATGCACTACGCATCCTCGGTCTTCGAGGGCGAGCGCGCCTATAACGGCAAGATCTTCAAGAGCCGGGCGCATTCCGAGCGGCTGATCGCCTCGGCCGAGGCGCTGGACATGCCGATGCCGTGGTCGGTCGACCAGATCGAGGCGGCCAAGGCCGAGGCGCTGGAGGCCAGCGGGTTGCGCGACGCCTATGTCCGCGCGGTGGTTTGGCGTGGCTCGGGCGAGGACATGGGCGTGGCCTCGGCCCGCAACCCGGTACGGATGGCGGTCGCGGTCTGGCCCTGGGGCGCCTATTACGGCGACGCCAAGATGCAGGGTGCCAGGCTCGACATCTCGGAATGGAAACGGCCCAGCCCCGAGACCATCCCGGTGCATGCCAAGGCGGCGGGGCTTTACATGATCTGCACGATCTCCAAGCACAAGGCCGAGGCCAAGGGCTGTTCCGACGCCCTGTTCATGGATTACCGCGGCTACGTGGCCGAGGCGACCGGGGCCAACATCTTCTTCGTCAAGGACGGCGAGGTGCACACGCCGCTTCCCGATTGCTTTCTGAACGGCATCACCCGCCAGACCGTCCTGCAGATGCTGCGGGATCGCGGGATCAAGGTGCATGAGCGCCACATCCTGCCCGAGGAAATGTCGGGATTCGAGCAGTGCTGGCTGACCGGAACCGCCGCAGAGGTGACGCCGGTGGGCCAGATCGGCGACTACAGGTTCGAGGTCGGTGACCTGACCCGTCAGATCGCCGGCGCCTATGAGGATCTGGTGCGGGCCTGACCCGGCGCGGTTCGGGGGCGCTGCCCCCGCCGCCCTGCGGGCGACTCCCCCGAGGTATTTGCGGCGAGAGGAAAGCGGGGCGCGGCGTCAGAAATCTACGCCGCGCTGGGCCTTGATGCCGGCCTGGAACGGGTGTTTCACCTCGGTCATCTCGGTCACGAGATCGGCATAGTCGCACAGGGCTTCGGGCGCGTCGCGCCCGGTCAAGATCACGCCGGTGCGCTCGGAGCGGGCCTTGAGCCCGTCCAGAACCGCCTCGACGCTCAGATATTCGTAGCGTAGCGCGATGTTGATCTCGTCCAGCACCACCAGGTCGTAATCTCCGCCCGCCATCAGGTCACAGGCCTTGCCGAAGGCCGCCTGTGCCGCGGCGATGTCGCGGTCGCGGTCCTGGGTGTCCCAGGTGAAGCCTTCACCCATCGTGTGCCAGGTGACGCCGCCATGTTCCTCGAAGAACCGCCGCTCGCCGGTCTTCCACTTGCCCTTGATGAACTGGACGACAGCGACCTTCTGGCCCCAGCCCAGGGCCCGGATGACCACGCCCCAGGCCGAGGAGGATTTGCCCTTGCCCTTGCCGGTGTGGATCAGCACCAGGCCCCGGCCCGGATCGCGGGTTTCGGCCACCTTGGCGCGCTGCCGGGCCTGGACCGCTTTCATCTTGTCCTTGTGTTCCTGCGTGTCGCTCATCGGGAACCCCCTTTGCTGTCGTCGCCGCCACCCTAGGGGCTGAGGCGGAAACGTAAAGCTCAGCTTTTGGGGTCCGTGACCGCGCGTGCCTTGCCGCGTTCCAGGCCCAGCTGATGTTCGCGCCAGATCACCAGGACGTTGCCCGCGATCACCAGCCCGGCGCCTGCGAGCATCACCAGGGTCGGCAATTCGGCGAACCAGACATAGCCGATGGCGATCGCGAGCAGCATCGAGGTGTAGTCGTAGGGCGCCAGCATCGAGGCCTGGCCGAAGCGGTAGGAGGAGGTCACCAGGATCTGCGCCACGCCGCCGATCAGGCCGGTGGCGACCAGCATGATCGCCTGCCGGGGCGTCGGGACGACCCATCCGAAGAACACGGTCAGCAGGGCCAGCAGCGAGGCGGTCACTGAGAAGTAGAACACGATGGCCGCCGCGTGATCGACCTGCACCAATTGGCGGATGTGGATCTGCACGAAGGCTCGCGCGACCGTCGCGGCCAGGATGCAGAGCGCGCCGAGGGTCGCCGCGTCGGTCGCGGGCGTGCCGGATCCCAGCCGCGGCCAGAGCATGATGAGAACGCCCAGCAGGCCAATGGCCACCGCCCCGATGCGGATCAGGCGGATCCGCTCTCCCAGCATGATCGCGGCCAGGATCAGGGTGAAGATCGGCGTGGCATAGCCAATGGCCGTCACCTCGGGCAGCGGCAGCAGCCCCAGCCCGGTGAAGGTCAGGCCCATGGCCGTGGTGCCCAGCACCCCGCGCCAGAAATGCCCCATCGGGCGCTTGGCCACGAGGCCCCGGCGCAGCTCGCCCCGCGCCACCAGCCAGACCAGGATCACCGGAATGGCAAAGAACGAACGGAAGAAGACCGCCTCTCCGGCCGGGATATCCTCGGACAGCGCCTTGACCAGAGCGGACATGAAAGTGAACAGCACAAGGGCGCCCAGCTTGAGCGAGACCGCCAGAACCGGTCGATGCGATGTTAAGGAGTCCGGCATGGCCGGGAACCTGCGCCTTTCCCCGGCAAAGATCAACGACTTGATTCCCGCCCCCGCAATCCGCCACTGTGCACCCGCAGAAACAGGAGCCGCCGATGTATGACGCCAACCATCTGATCGCGCATCTGGGGGCTGCTTCGCGGGACCGGGACGCCGATGTGTTTGCGCGGTTGCCGGATGGCGGAACCGTATCCTTCGGCCAGCTCTTCGCCGGTGCCGAGCGGATGGCGGCGGCGCTGTCGGCGCAAGGGGTCGCGCCCGGGGACCGGGTCGCGGTGAAGGTCGCCAAGACCGTCGAGGCGATTCAGCTTTACCTGGGTACGGTGATGGCCGGCGGCGTGTTTCTGCCGCTCAACACTGCCTACACGGCAGCCGAGGTCGCCTATTTCGTGCGCGATGCCGGCCCCGCGGTGGTCGTCTGCGACCCTGCCCGGCAGGCGGAGACCGAGGGGATCGCCGATGATGCGACCGTGCTGACCCTGGATGCGTCCGGGCAGGGCAGTCTGCGCGATCTGGCCGATGCCAAGACCGGTTTTTCGCCGGTCCAACGCGGCCCCGGTGACCTGGCGGCGATCCTCTACACCTCCGGCACCACGGGGCGGTCCAAAGGGGCGATGCTGAGCCATGACAATCTGTCGTCCAACGCGCTGACACTCAGGGATCTCTGGCGCTTCACGGCTGCGGACGTTTTGATCCACGCGCTGCCGATCTTTCACACCCACGGCCTGTTCGTCGCAACGAACGTGGCGCTGGTGGCGGGGTCGCAGATCGTGTTTCTACCGGGGTTCGATGCCTCCGCCATCCTCGATGCGATGCCGGAGGCGACAGCGCTGATGGGCGTGCCGACCTTCTACACGCGGCTGCTCGCCGACCCGCGGCTGACCCGTGACCGCGCCGCCAACATGCGGCTCTTCATCTCGGGATCCGCGCCGCTTCTGGTCGAGACCCACGAGCAATGGGAGGCGCGGACGGGCCACCGCATTCTCGAACGCTATGGCATGACCGAGACCAACATGAGCACATCGAACCCCTATGATGGCGAACGCCGCGCCGGAACCGTGGGCTTTCCCCTGCCCGGGGTCGAGGCGCGCGTGATGCGCGAGGGCGAAGAGGTTCCGCAGGGCGAGATCGGAGTCCTCGAGGTGCGCGGACCCAACGTGTTCCAGGGCTATTGGCAGATGCCGGACAAGACGGCCGAGGAGTTGCGGCCCGACGGCTGGTTCATCACCGGAGATCTGGCCCGTATCGATGCCGATGGCTACGTCACCATCGTCGGGCGCGAAAAGGATCTGATCATCACCGGCGGCTTCAACGTCTATCCGAAAGAGGTCGAAGCCTTGATCGACGAATTGCAGGATGTGTCGGAAAGCGCCGTGATCGGAGTGCCGCATCCCGATTTCGGCGAGGCGGTTCTGGCCGTTGTTGTGCCCAAAACCTCCAATTTAGAGCCTGATACCGTACGTGAGAAACTGGCCGGGCAATTGGCGAAGTTCAAGCAGCCCAAGCGGATCATCCTGGTCGAGGAGCTGCCCCGGAACACGATGGGCAAGGTGCAGAAGAAGGCGCTGCGTGAGGAGTATGGGAAGGCGTTCGATGAGGGCTGAGATCGAAACGGCATTCGGGGCCGGCGCCTATCGCGTGACGGGGCAGGGTGCCTGGCGCTCGCGGTTCGGTGTGACCGGCCTGGCAGTGGCCTCGATGGGTGCGGTCGGTGCGGCGGTTGCCGACCTGATCGCGGCGCTGGGCCTGGGCGACCGCCCCGAGGTGAGCGTGGACCGGCGGCTCGCGTCGCTCTGGTTCGGCTGGTCGCTGCATCCGCAGGGCTGGCCGATGCCGTCGCTGTGGGATGCCGTTGCCGGGGACTACCGGGGCCGGGATGGCTGGATCCGGTTGCACACCAACGCGCCGCATCACCGGGAGGCGGCGCTTTCGGTGCTGGGCGTCAAGGCCGAGCGCGACCAGGTGGCCGCTGCGGTGCGCCGCTGGGATGTCGATGCGCTTGAACAGGCGGTTGTCGCGGCCGGCGGCGCCGCGGCGGCGATGCGCAGCCGCGCCGCCTGGTTGGCGCATCCGCAGGGGGCGGCAGTTGCGGCCGAGCCCCTGGTCGCCTGGCGCGCGGCTCACGGAACCCTGCGCGCCTGGCCGGCGACGCGCGAACGCCCTCTGGCAGGGTTGCGCGTGCTGGACCTGACGCGCGTGCTGGCCGGGCCGGTGGCCACGCGGACGTTGGCCGGGTTCGGGGCCGACGTGCTGCGGATCGACCCGAGGGACTGGACGGAGCCCGGCGTGATCCCCGAGGTGACGCCCGGCAAGCGCTGTGCCCATCTCGACCTCAAGTCCCCGGACGGGGTTGCCCGGTTCGAAGACCTGCTGTCGCGCGCTGATGTTCTGGTGCATGGCTACCGGCCCGGTGCGCTGGATGGGCTGATCGACCCGGCGCGGCGGGCCGAACTGGCCCCCGCGACGATCGAGGTCAGCCTTTGTGCCTATGGCTGGAGCGGACCCTGGTCCGGGCGGCGGGGCTTCGACAGCCTGGTCCAGATGAGCAGCGGCATCGGCGAGGCCGGCATGGGCTGGGCCGGGTCCGATCGCCCCCATCCCCTGCCGGTGCAAGCACTGGATCATGCCACCGGATATTTCATGGCCGCCGCCGTGCTGTCCGCCTTGGCCCGTGCCGTCGAAGGGCATGTGCCGCACCGCGCGCGCCTGTCCCTGGCACGCACCGCGGAACTCCTGGTCGGCATGGATCGGGATGACGCGGATCCGGTCATATCAGGCTCTGATAAGGGGGATCTAGCACCCGAGCCTGAGCAGACCGACTGGGGTCCGGCGCTCCGCCTGCGGCCTGCCATCGCTGTGGCGGGATGTCCGATGCGCTGGGACCGCCCGGCCAGCCAGCTTGGCAGCGCGCCTGCCGAATGGCCCTAGCCAAGCACGGCCAGGAAGCCCGAGAGTGTGAAAAACCCCAGCACCGTGGTCAGCAGCATGGCGACCGAGGCCATGCCTTCCTGGCCCTGTTCCTGCGCCAGCACCACGTAGATGCCGAACATCGGCATCGCCGCCGACAGGATGGCGGCGACCTGCCAATCCGGTGAGAGTGTCAGGCCCAGCGCGCCGAGCAGGGCGATGGCCAGCGCCACCATCGCCGGATGCACCAGCAGCTTGCCGGCCGCGATCTGCAGGGGGCGGGCCAACTGGCCGCGCAGCGGCAGACCGGCGAGCGAGCCGCCGATCACCACCAGCGACAGCGCCGCGGCCGAGGCGGCCAACATCGCCAAGAGCCGCGCGCCGGCCTCGGGGATCGGCACCCTGGCCAGGGACACCGCAAGGCCCAGAAGCAGGCCGATCACCATCGGGCGGCGCAGCACGCCCCACAGGATCGCCGCCAGCCGGCGCGGCAAGCCGCCCTGCGCCGGGCCGCGTGCGAGGTCCATGAGGATCAGGCAGATCGGAATCAGCACCACGTTCTCGACCAGCATGTTCAGCGCCAAGATCACCCCGGCCTGGTCGGGGAGGAGCAGCAGCATCACCGGAAACCCGATGAAGCCGGAATTCGGGCAGGACATGCCCATCACCGCAACCGCGCGCCGGGGCCGGTCGGCCCCGGTCAGGGTGAACCAGGCAAAACCCAGGGCGATGGTCGCCAGCCCGCCCAGCAGGAAGGCCAGCATGTAGACCGGCTCGAACACCTGGGCAACGTCGCGGCTGGCCACCGCGTCGAAGAGCAGCGCGGGCAGCGCGACGGTCATCACGTATTGACCCAGCACGCGCATGTCCGAAGGTGTGAACCACCCCGCCCGCACGGCCAGGTAGCCGATCGCGATGGCGGCATAGATCGGGAAGGTGATCGCGAGGATCGCGGTCACTTGGAGATCCACACAGGCGGCAGGTCCGTCCCGATCTCTTCGGCGAAATCGTAGAGAAAGCGCAGCATCAGCAGAACCCGCTTGCGCGCCAGCCGTCTGCCGGCATCGGTCAGCATATCTTCGGGCAGTGACAGCAGCTTGATCCGCCAGTGGTCCAGCGAGAACCTCGCATCGTCCGGCGCCCGCCGCTCGCAGAACGGGTCTGCGGGATCATAGAGCGCGCGGCCGAGCGAGCCCGAGACCGAGAAGTTGCGCGCGATGCCGATGGCGCCCAGCGCATCCAGCCGGTCGGCGTCGCGCAGGATGCGCGCCTCGGCGGTCTCGGGCGGGATGCCGGCCGAATAGCTGTGCGCGGCGATGGCATGGCCGGCGGCGGCGATTTCAGGCTCTGACAGGCCGAATTCGCGCAGAATCGGTGCAGCCGCCTCGGCCGATTGGCGGGAGGCCATGTGCCGGTCGGGGTCGTTCTTGGGCAGGTTGACCAGGTCGTGCAGGTAGCTGGCGGCCAGCAACACACGTTGGTCGGCCATGCCGTTGGCGATGGTCCGGGCGTTGACCCAGACCCGGTCGAGATGCGCCAGGTCATGGGCCGGATCCTGCGTCATCTGGTCGGCGACCAGGGCGCGCAGCCGCTGGCGCAGATCAGCCGATGCGGCCACGGTTTCCGCCGATCTGGCCGCGATGCAGCAACAGGTGGTCGAGGATCACGCAGGCCATCATCGCCTCGCCCACCGGAACCGCGCGGATGCCCACGCAGGGGTCGTGCCGGCCCTTGGTGACGATTTCGGCCGGCTCGCCGGATTTCGTGATCGTGCGCCGCGGGGTCAGGATCGACGAGGTGGGCTTGACCGCGAACCGCGCGACGATGTCCTGCCCGGTCGAGATCCCGCCCAGGATGCCGCCGGCATGGTTCGAGCTGTATTCCGGACCGTCCTCGCCCATGAAGATCTCGTCGGCATTGCCCTCGCCGGTCAATTCGGCCGCGGCCATGCCTTCGCCGATCTCGACGCCCTTGACGGCGTTGATGGACATCATCGCGGCGGCCAAATCCGTGTCCAGCTTGGCATAGACCGGCGCACCCAGCCCGGCCGGAACGCCGCGCGCCACGACCTCGATCACCGCGCCCACCGAACTGCCGGACTTGCGCAGGTCGTCGAGATAGCTGGCCCAGCCCTCGGCCGCCTGCGCATCCGGGGTCCAGAACGGGTTGGCGTTGATCTGGTCCCAATCGAAACGGTCGCGGTCGATCCGGTGCGGGCCCATCTGCACCATGTAGCCGGTGATCTGCACCTGCGGGGCCAGCGCGCCGATCGCGGCGCGCGCCAGCCCGCCCGCCGCCACCCGCGCCGCGGTCTCGCGCGCCGAGGAGCGCCCGCCGCCGCGATAGTCGCGGATGCCGTATTTCTGCCAGTAGGTGATGTCGGCATGGCCGGGGCGGAACTTCTCGGCGATGTCGCCGTAATCCTTGGAGCGCTGGTCGGTGTTCTCGATCATCAGCTGCACCGGAGTGCCGGTGGTCTGACCTTCGAACACGCCGGACAGGATCCGCACGGCGTCCGCCTCGCGCCGTTGCGTGGTGTATTTGTTCTGCCCCGGCTTGCGGCGGTCCAGCCAGTGCTGGAGCGCGGCCTCGTCGATTGGCACGCCGGGCGGGCAGCCGTCGACCGTAGCGCCCAGCGCCGGCCCGTGGCTTTCGCCCCAGGTGGTGACGCGGAAGAGATGGCCGAAGGCATTCATGGACATGGGCGCGCTCCTTTGCGATCCGTGCTTAGCCGGGCGTGGGCGGTGCCTCAAGCCGCTTTCTGTCCCGCCCCGGGGGGAGGGGGCGCTGCCCCCGCCGCCCTTGCGGGCGACTCCCCCGAAGTATTCTTCAAAAGATGAAGCCGGTCAGGCGGCTTCGGTCAGGCCGGAGCGCAGCGCCGCGATCCGCAGCGCGGCGGCGGCGGCCTCTTGACCCTTCTCGACGAAATGGGCCTGGAAGATGCCGGTGTGATGGGCGGTCTCCTGATACTGGTGCGGGGTCAGCGAGACCGAGAGCACCGGCACGCCGCAGTCCATCCCGGCGCGCATCAGGCCGTCGACCACGGCCTGCGCCACGAAGTCGTGGCGGTAGATGCCGCCGTCGACCACGAAGGCCGCGCAGGCGATGGCGGCATAGCGGCCGGTCCGGCCGAGATCGCGCGCCAGCAAGGGCATCTCGAACGCGCCGGGCACGTCGAAGACATCGACCTGTTCGGCCGGGATCCTCTGCAGGAACCCGTCCAGCGCGCGGTCGACGATGTCGGAATTCCAGTTGGCCTTGATGAAGGCAAAGCGGGTGTGTGTCATCGTGAACTCCTTTCGTAACGGACACGTCACCCAAGGCGATCACGAACAAGCCCGAGCCAGCGGGCACGGGGTTGTGCGTTCTCTTCCATCCGGACTATGACCGTCGGCTCCGGCCTCGCACCGGATCTGCTGTCACCCCGGGCCATTGGCCGGGGCCGCTCGCGGGCTCGCGGATCGGGATCCGCATACCGCCGGTGGGGAATTCCGCCCCGCCCTGAGAACGATGACAGCCTTGCCAAGCCCGCATCGGTTCTGCAAGGGATTTCGCAACCGACAGGAGCAGCCATGCACCCCAATCCGGTCTTTCGCACCGCCGGCCGCGACCGAAACCTGGCTTTTGCCCGCGACCGCGCCTTCGGGATGCTGGCGGTCGCGGACGATGCCGCACCGCTGCTGAGCCACGTGCCCTTTGTCCTGTCGGAGGCGGGCGGGCACGCCGATCTGCACCTGGTGCGGTCCAACCCGATCATTCGCGTGCTGGCCCGGCCGCGGCCGGCTCGGATCGCGGTCTCCGGGCCGGACAGCTATGTCTCGCCCGACTGGTACGGGGCCGAGGACCAGGTGCCGACATGGAACTATGTCGCTGTGCACCTGACCGGGCTGCTGGAGTTGCGGCCTGTGGACGAGCTCCCGGCGCTGCTCGACCGCCAGTCCGCGCGGTTCGAGGAGCGTCTGCAGCCGAAGCCGCCCTGGACGACGGCCAAGATGACCCCGGATGCCCTGGACCGGATGATGCGCGTGATCGTGCCCTGCCGTTTGCGGATCGAGGCGGTCGACGGCACCTGGAAGCTGAACCAGAACAAGGCCGAGGCCGAGCGTCTGCGGGCCGCGGAGGCGGTGGCCAAGGACGGGATCGGTCACGAGTTGCAGGCGCTGGCGCAACTGATGCGCGAGGCATAGACAGCGTCACGCGCCGATCCTAGGCTGGCGTGAAAGAACCGCCTGGGGAGATCGTCATGCGCCTCTATTTCAGCCCGACCTCGCCCTATGTGCGGAAAGTCATGATCGTGCTGCACGAGACCGGCCAGCTGGGCGAGGTCGAGCTTGTGACCGCGTCCGGCACGCCGCTGGCACCGGCCGAGGCGCTGCTGGGCAAGAATCCCCTGACGAAAGTGCCCGCGCTGGAGCGTGACGACGGGCCGACCCTGTTCGACAGCCGGGTGATCTGTGCCTATCTCGACGCCCGGGCCGGCGGCGGGCTCTATGGGTCCGGCGACGGGCGCTGGGACTCGCTGACGCTCGAGGCGCTGGCCGACGGGGTGCTGGACGCCGCGTTGCTGATGACCTACGAGGGCCGGCTGCGCCCCGAGGACAAGCGCTGGGACAGCTGGACCGAAGCACAATGGGACAAGATTGGCCGGGCCTGCGCCGCGCTTGAATCACGCTGGCTGAGTCACCTGTCGGGGCGGCTGGATATCGGCCAGATCGCCGTGGCCTGCGCGCTGTCCTATGTCGATTTCCGGCACGCGGCGCGCGACTGGAGATCAGCCGCGCCCGGTCTGGACGCGTGGCACCGGGAGTTCGAATCGCGCGCCGCTATGATCGCGACGCGCCCGCCGCCGGAGTGAAGGCCCAAGACCTTGATTTCCCGCGACGGGCGCCCGATATCGAAAAACTGGGTCCGTGCGACGTCCTGCGCGCCTTTGACCGCTGGACGAATGGCCATCTCCCGGCTAGATACCCGCGTTGAGGCACCACGTTTCGCGGTGCGCACGCTTATCTGCCCGTTCCGGGCGCTGGAATCGGAGAAAACCTCGTGTCCCACGCAGAAGACCACGAAGGCACCCGCAGAGATTTCCTCTACTACGCCACGGCTGGCGCAGGTGTCGTAACCACCGGGGCGGCCGTCTGGCCGCTGGTCGATCAGATGAACCCGTCGGCGGATGTTCAGGCACTGTCCTCGATCCGCGTGGACGTGGCCGATGTCGAAGTCGGCACGCAGATCAGCGTGAAGTTCCTGGGCAAGCCGGTGTTCATCCGCCGCCGCACCCAGGAGGAGATCGACGAGGCCCGGGCGGTCGACCTTTCGGACCTGCCCGATCCCGTCGCCCGCAACGTCAATTTCGGCGGCGAGGTTTCGGCCTCGGACGAGAACCGCAGCATGGACGAGGCCGGCGAGTGGCTGGTGATGGTGGGGGTCTGCACCCATCTGGGCTGTGTTCCGCTGGGCGATGGCGCGGGTGAGTTCCACGGCTGGTTCTGCCCCTGCCACGGCTCGCACTACGACACGTCGGGCCGCATCCGCAAAGGCCCTGCGCCCGAGAACCTGCTGATTCCGCTCGCGGAATTCATCGACGAAACCACCATCAAGCTGGGATAAGGAAGCGCGTCCATGTCCGGAATTCCGCACGATCACTACGAGCCGAAGACGGGTGGTGAAAAGTGGCTGCACAGCCGCCTGCCTATCGTCGGCCTGCTCTATGACACGATCATGATCCCCACGCCGAAGAACCTGAACTGGTGGTGGATCTGGGGGATCGTCCTGGCCTTCTGCCTGGTGTTGCAGATCGTCACCGGCATCGTCCTGGTGATGCACTACACGCCGCATGTGGACCTGGCCTTTGCCAGCGTCGAACACATCATGCGCAACGTAAATGGCGGGCACATGCTGCGCTATCTGCATGCCAACGGTGCATCGCTGTTCTTCGTCGCCGTCTACATCCACATCTTCCGCGGCCTGTTCTACGGCTCGTACAAGGCCCCGCGCGAGATCACATGGATCATCGGCATGCTCATCTACCTGAGCATGATGGGCACCGCTTTCATGGGCTACGTGCTGCCCTGGGGGCAGATGTCGTTCTGGGGCGCCACCGTGATCACCGGCCTGTTCGGCGCGATCCCGTTCATCGGCGAGGGCATACAGACCTGGCTTCTGGGCGGACCGGCGGTGGACAACGCCACGCTGAACCGCTTTTTCTCGCTGCACTACCTGTTGCCCTTCGTGATCGCGGCTCTGGTCGTGGTGCATATCTGGGCCTTCCACACCACCGGCAACAACAACCCCACCGGGGTCGAGGTGCGGCGCGGATCCAAGGCCGAGGCCGAGAAGGACACGCTCCCGTTCTGGCCCTATTTCGTGATCAAGGACCTGTTCGCCCTGGCGGTGGTCCTGGTCGTCTTCTGGGCCGTGGTCGGCTTCATGCCGAACTACCTGGGCCACCCCGACAACTACATCGAGGCCGATGCCCTGGTGACGCCTGCGCATATCGTGCCGGAGTGGTATTTCCTGCCGTTCTACGCGATCCTGCGCGCCTTCACCTCCGAAGTCTGGGTGGTGCAGATCGCCAGTTTCATCACCGGCGGCATCATCGATGCCAAGTTCTTCGGCGTGCTGGCGATGTTCGGTGCCATCATCGTGATGGCCCTGGCCCCGTGGCTGGACACCTCCTCGGTGCGCTCGGGCAAGTATCGCCCGATGTTCCGCTGGTGGTTCTACCTGCTGATCGTCGATTTCATGGCGCTGATGTGGCTGGGCGCGATGCCCGCGGAAGAGCCCTATGCTTCCTTCGCGCTGATCGCCTCGGCCTACTGGTTCGGCTATTTCCTGGTCATCCTGCCGATCCTCGGCGTGATCGAGAAACCGCTGCCGCAGCCCGAGACGATCGAAGAAGACTTCAACGCCCACTACGGCAAGAAAGCGGATGGCGCCGGTTCGGCCGAAGCCTCCCCCGCCGAGTAAGACAAGGGACCGGAAACATGCTCAAGAAACTTGCACTCGGTGCCGCCTTCGCCCTGGCCCTTGCCCCGGCCGCATCCTTCGCGGCCCCTGACGGCGAACCGTATGTCGAGGACTTCGCCTTCTCTTTCGAGGGGCCGTTCGGGAAATACGACCAGAACCAGCTGCAGCGCGGCCTGCAGGTATATACCGAGGTCTGCGCCGTTTGCCACGGCCTGCGCTACGTGCCGCTGCGTACTCTCTCGGCCGAAAGCGGCCCGGGAATTCCCGAGGAACAGGTGCGCGCCTATGCGGCCGAAAATTTCGAGGTCTTCGACGAAGAACTGGACGATTTCCGCCCGGCGACCCCCACCGACCACTTTCCGCAGGTGACCTCCGTAGGCGCTCCGGACCTGAGCCTCATGGCCAAGGCGCGTGCCGGGTTCCACGGGCCTTACGGGCTGGGCATCAACCAGCTGATCAAGGGCATCGGCGGCGCGGAATACATCGCCTCGCTGCTCGCCGGCTATACCGGCGAGGAAAAAGAAGAGGCGGGGGTGATCCTCTATGAAAACACTGCCTTCCCGGGCGGTTGGATCTCGATGGCGCCGCCCCTGTCGGATGAACTGGTGGAATATGCCGACGGTAGCGCCAACGACCTGAACAACCTGTCCGAGGACGTGGCGGCCTTCCTGATGTGGACCGCCGAGCCGAAGATGATGGCCCGCAAGCAGGCCGGCTTTGTGGGGGTGTTCTTCCTGACCGTGCTGTCGGTGCTGCTCTACCTCACGAACAAGCGCCTCTGGGCGCCGGTGAAGGGCAAGAAGGACTGAAGGTCCCGACCGTCTGACAAGGAAACCCCCGCGCCAACCGGCCGCGGGGTTTTCATTTGAGGTCCCGGCAGCGCACGCTGGTCGGCGCGGGCTGCCGCACGGGGAGCCGCAGGCCGGCTGGGACGGATCAGGTCCCGATCGCGCCAGCAAATCCGGTCTGAACGAAACACCGGTAAACCCCTTGCCTTGCCAGGATTTTTCGTTTTCCTGGGCGTATGGTGAAACTGGTCCTCCTGCACAAGGCAGACTCGATTTATGAGGACGAGCCGGATGTCGTCTATGATTTTCCGCGTACCTATCTGAAGGCCGTCGAAGCCGCTGTCGGAGATTGGGTTGTCTACTACGAACCCGTCAAGGCCGGTCCGCGCGGATATTTCGCGGTTGCAAAAATCGAAAGGGTCATCCCCAAGCCGGGCGTGGAAGGTCGGTTCCTCGCGATGATAGAGCCGGGAAGCTTCTTGCCCTTTGATCGCGAGGTGCCGAGGCTCATTCATGGCAGGCCGCTGGAAACGTCTCTCTCAGAGCCGGATGGTACGCCCAAGAGGGGCGGCGCCGTGCAGCTTGCCGTGCGCCGGCTGCCCGAGGCGGATTTCGCCCGCATCATCAATCTGGGCCTGCCACAGGATCTCGAGCGGATCGAGGCCGCGCGCTACGATCCGCGGCCTGCGGAATTCGCTGAAGCCGCGGATGTTTTCCATCGTCCCGTGGTCGAACGGCTCATGCGCCGGCCTTATCGAGATGTTGCGTTCCGCCGCAAGGTGCGCGAGGCCTATAGCTACCGCTGCGCCATGTCCGGATTGATGCTGCGCAATGGCGGCGGGAGGCCAGAAGTGCAGGCGGCACATATCCGTCCGGTGGAGCAGCAGGGCAGCGATTCCGTGCGCAATGGACTCGCCCTATCGGGCACGCTGCACTGGATGTTCGACAGAGGCCTGATCTCAGTCGCGGATGATTGCAGGACAATCCTTGTGTCCCGCAACAAAGTGCCGGGGGATGTCGTTGACCGTCTGATACGGCCCGGCGGCGAACTCTGCCTGCCGAAGGATCCGCAGAATACACCGCATCCGGAAAATCTGAGGTGGCACCGGGAGAACGTCTTTGGGCAGATCGTGGAGACTGGTCCGACGCCGTGGGGGTGAAGGACCCGATTCCCTTAGGGCCGCGCTGCGGCACACAAGCATTGCCCCGATCGGGACGGGGTTTGGGGCCGGGCCCCACTCGATCGTGGATAAGATGCTCCGACGGTGCACTTTCAAGCCGCCCGCACACCTTCACGAGGTCTTTTCGGCCAGGTGAAAGTCAGGTGCCTTGTCCGCGCGGGACGGCGCGCAGTCGGCCGTCCGCGTGGCCTCGGATTTCGGCGGTCACGATCTGCCCTTCGCTCTGGGGGTTCGCGAAGTCGACTTCGGTGAACTGCTCGGTGCGGCCCATATGCGGGTTCTCCATCAGCACGCGATGGACCTGTCCCGTCTGGGCGGCGAGATGGCGGGCGACCTGCACGTTGCCGGCGGTGCGCAACCGTGCGGCGCGGTCCTTGATCGCCCGACCATCGACCTGCGGCATGCGCGCGGCCGGCGTGCCGGGGCGGGGGGAATAGGGGAAGACGTGCAGCCAGGTGAGGTCGCACTCCTCGACCAGCTTCAGGGAGTTCTCGAACTGTGCCTCGGTCTCGGTTGGGAAGCCGGCAATGATGTCGGCACCGAAGGTCATCTCGGGCCGCAGACGACGCGCCTCTTGCGCGAAACGTATGGCGTCGTCGCGCAGGTGGCGGCGTTTCATGCGTTTCAGGATCAGGTCGTCGCCATGCTGCAGCGACAGGTGCAGATGCGGCATCAGGCGCGGCTCGGTGGCGATGGCCTGCATCAGGTTGTCGTCCACCTCGATCGAGTCGATGGACGAGATCCGCAGGCGTGGCAGATCAGGCACCAGCCGCAGGATCCGCATCACCAGATCGCCCAGTTTCGGCTGGGCCGGCAGATCGGCGCCCCAGCTGGTCAGGTCCACGCCGGTCAGCACCACCTCGTTATAGCCGCGATCCACCAGCCGCTTGATCTGGTCCACCACAACGCCCGCGGGGACGCTGCGCGAGTTGCCGCGACCGTAGGGGATGATGCAGAAGGTGCAGCGGTGGTCACAGCCGTTCTGGACCTGCACATAGGCGCGGCTGCGGGTGCCGAAACCGTCGATCAAATGTCCGGCGGTCTCGGTCACGCTCATGATGTCGTCGACCTGCACGGCCTCGGTCGTGCCGATGAAGTCCGCCGCAAGTCCGGCCCAGGTCTCGGGCCGCATCTTCTCGGTGTTCCCGATCACTGCATCCACCTCCTCCATTGCGGCGAAGGTCTGCGGTTCGGTCTGGGCGGCGCAGCCGGTGACGATCAGCCGGGCCTGCGGGTTTTCGCGCCGGAGGCGTCGGATCTCTTGCCTGGCCTTGCGCACCGCCTCGGCGGTCACCGCGCAGGTGTTGACGACCACCGCATCGCGCAGCCCGGCCTGACCGGTCATCTCCTTCATCGCCTCGGTCTCATAGGCGTTCAGGCGGCAGCCTAGGGTTGTGAAACGCGGCGCGCTCATGCCGGGCCTTCCGGAAAGTCGGGCCGCAACACGCCGGTAAACACGTGCGCCGTGGGTCCGGTCATCCAGACGCCATCCTCGCGCCACTCCACCCACAGGGTGCCTCCGTCCAGATCCACCTGCACGCTCCGTCCGGTCAGCCCGCGCCGCGCCGCCGCCACGGCCGTGGCGCAGGAGGACGAGCCCGAGGCCAGCGTGACGCCCACGCCACGTTCCCAGACACGCATCCGGATCCGGTCGGGTCCGGTGATCTGCGCGACCTGAACGTTGGTCCGCTCGGGGTAGAGCGGGTGGTGTTCATAGCGCGCGCCGAATTCCTCCAGCGGTATGGCCTCGGCATCGTCGACAAAGAAGGTGCAGTGCGGATTTCCCATTCCGGTCGCCACCGGCCCGCCCTCGATCGGCAGTTCCAGCGTGTCGGCGGCTTCGGCCAGCGGAATCTCCTGCCAGTCCAGTTGCGGCAGACCCATGTTGACCGAGGTGAGCCCGTCCCCGGCGTCGCGCGCCTGCAGAACACCGCGATCGGTGGCGAGACTCAGCGCGCTCTTGCCGGTTTCGTCCATCAGGTAGCGGGCTATACAGCGAGTGGCATTGCCGCAGGCTGCGGAGGTCGAGCCGTCGGCATTGTAGAATGTCAAGTGAATGCCGTCCGCGGCCTCTCGGATCACCGCAAGCTGGTCGAACCCGACACCGCGACGGCGATCGGATATCGCGCGGATCGCGGTTTCCGACAGTTCCACCGCCCGCGCGCGGGCATCGACCACGACAAAGTCGTTGCCCAGCCCGTGCATCTTCATGAATTGCAGTTCGCTGTCCGTCCGATCGCTCATGCCGGGCATATAACGCCGGCGCAGCGGTTTATCCAGACGGGCCCGCGAATTGGAGGAAAAAAGGGGTTGACCCACTTGCGACCTGCCCATAATTAGGCCGCCTATCGGGGCCCCGGGACGATCTGAACCGGGGGCCGGACAGCGGTTGTTTTGCCCTTGAACCGGTGGTTGAAAGTGGCCTAGACATCGCGCAGGTTCGGCAGTCCGAACAGAGAGTGGGCCGTTAGCTCAGTTGGTAGAGCAACTGACTTTTAATCAGTGGGTCGCAGGTTCGAATCCTGCACGGCTCACCACTTTCTCTCCTTCCCGGAAAACCACGGCGGCCAACCGGGCGTGGGTCGGTCTTGGACGATGCGGGCCCGTTACAGGCCCGCGATACCGGTTCGGATGCCGCCGTCAGAAATCCAGGTTTTCCACGCTGAGCGCGTTCTTCTGGATGAACTCGCGGCGCGGCTCGACCACGTCGCCCATCAGCTTGGTGAACAGGTCGTCGGCCTCGACCATGTCGTCCACGCGGACCCGCAGCAGCGTGCGGGCGTCGGGATCCAGCGTGGTTTCCCACAGCTGGTCGGGGTTCATCTCGCCCAGACCCTTGTAGCGTTGCAGCGACAGGCCCTTCTCGCCCTCCTCGAGGATCGCCCGAAGCAGGGTCAGCGGCCCGTGGATCAGCTGTTTCCGGTCGCGGCGGATCAGCGTGGCCGGAGTGTCATAGATGTCTTGCAGGCTCTTGGTGAAGCTGCCGGTCTTGCGCGCCTCGCCAGAACGCAGCATCGGGCCGTCCAGGGTTCGCACCTCTTCGACGCCGCGCAGGATGCGGGCCAGCCGGATGCCGTGGTCCTGGGTGATCCGGCCCTGCCAGCCGCGCTCGTACTCCAGTGCGATCAGGTCCAGCCGGGCGGCCACCTTGTCGGCCGCGCCCTGCAGGTCGGCATCCACCACGCCCGGCACGAAGGCGCCGGCGATGGCGGCCTGTTCCAGGATATGGCGCGGGTAATGCGTCGGGAATGCATCCAACACGCGCTTGAGCTGCCGCGCCTCTCCAACCACGCGCATCAGGTCGGTGCCGACGATCTCTTCGCCGCTGCCCAGCTGCAGGACCGCGCCCTCGACGCCCTGCGCCACCAGGTATTCCTCCATCTCGGACTCGTCCTTGAGATAGACCTCGGACTTGCCGCGGCTCACCTTGTAGAGCGGCGGTTGCGCGATATAGAGATATCCCCCCTCGATCAGCTCGGGCATCTGCCGGTAGAAGAACGTCAGCAGCAGCGTGCGGATATGCGCGCCGTCGACATCGGCGTCGGTCATGATGACGATCTTGTGGTAGCGCAGTTTCGAGATGTCGAACTCGTCGCGGCCGATCCCGGTGCCCAGCGCCATCACCAGGTTGCCGATCTCCTGGCTGCCGAGCATACGGTCGAACCGCGCGCGTTCCACGTTCAGGATCTTGCCCTTGAGCGGCAGGATCGCCTGGGTGCGGCGGTCGCGGCCGGTCTGGGCCGAGCCCCCGGCGCTGTCGCCCTCGACCAGGAACAACTCGGTCTTGGTGGCGTCCTTCTCGGAACAGTCCTTGAGCTTGCCGGCCAGGAAATTCACGTCCATCGCGGTCTTGCGGCGGGTCAGCTCGCGTGCCTTTCGCGCCGCCTCGCGGGCCAGGGCCGCCTCGATGATCTTGCCGACGATCAACCGCGCCTCGTTGGGATTCTCCTCGAACCACTCCGCCAGTTTTTCGTTCATCATGCTCTCGACCGCCGGGCGGACCTCGGAACTGACCAGCTTGTCCTTGGTCTGGGACGAGAATTTCGGATCCGGCACCTTGACCGACAACACGCAGGTCAGCCCCTCGCGCGCGTCGTCGCCGGTAAAACTCACCTTCTCCTTCTTGGCGATCCCGCTGGACTGGGCATAGCTGTTGATCGTCCGGGTCAATGCCCCGCGGAAGCCGGCGACATGGGTGCCGCCGTCGCGCTGCGGGATGTTGTTGGTGAAGGGCAGGACAGTCTCGTGATAGCTGTCGTTCCACCACATCGCGATCTCGACGCCGATGTCGTCGCGCTCCCCCCGGATATAGATCGGGGCATCCATTGCCGGGGTCTTGTGGCGGTCGAGATACTTGACGAATTCCTTGACCCCGCCCTCGTAGAACAGCTCGGTCCTCAGCGCCTCCGCCGGGCGTTCATCCTCCAGGATGATGCGCACGCCGGAATTCAGGAACGCCAGCTCGCGCAGGCGCTTCTCCAGGATCTCGAAGGAATACTCCAGGTTGCTGAAGGTCTTGGTCGAGGCCAGGAACCGAACCTCGGTCCCGGTGCGGTCGCCCGCATCACCGACCACCTTGAGATGCTCGGTCGTCTCGCCACCCTCGAACCGCGCGACATGCTCCTTGCCGTTGCGCCAGACCCGCAGTTCCAGCCAGTCGCTCAGCGCGTTGACCACGGACACGCCGACACCGTGCAGACCGCCCGACACCTTGTAGGAATTGCTGTCGAACTTCCCGCCGGCATGCAGCTGGGTCATGATCACTTCGGCCGCCGACACGCCTTCGCCGGCATGGATGTCGACCGGGATGCCGCGACCGTTGTCGCTGACCGAAACGCTGCTGTCGGCATGGATCTTGACGCTCACGTGATCGGCATGACCGGCCAGCGCCTCGTCGATGCCGTTGTCGACCACCTCATAGACCATGTGGTGCAGGCCGGACCCGTCATCGGTGTCGCCGATATACATGCCGGGCCGCTTGCGCACGGCCTCCAACCCCTTAAGAACCTTGATGGATTCCGCGCCGTATTCTGCGGGGGTTTGCTCGTTGCCGGACATACATGCCTTCCTTTGTATTTTTGTCATTTTATAGTCTTCCGCGGGGGGAATGTCACGCGTATTGCCCCTGTTTTTCGACCTCGGAAAGGTGCTGTCGGCATGGCGATTCGCGGCGCTCCAGGGGCGCCCGAATCAGGCCGGAAGTACCGAGGACAGGCCGTCGCGCTCGTCCACCGCGAACATCTGCGCCCGGCCGTCCAGGCCGTCGAACAGCTCGGGTCCGGTGCCGGTCATCCAGGCCTGGGCGCCCAAGGCGCAGATCTCGTCGAATAGCGCCGCGCGCCGGCCGGCATCCAGGTGCGCGGCAACCTCGTCCAGCAGGACGATGGGCGGCGCGCCGACGCGGGCCGCCAGGGCCCGTGCATTGGCCAGGATGAGCGAGATCAGCAGGGCCTTCTGCTCGCCGGTGGAGCAGTCCCGCGCCGGCACGCCCTTGGCGGCATAGACCGCGAAGAGGTCGGTGCGGTGCGGCCCGACCAGCGTCCGCCCGGCCGCCATGTCGCGGGTCCGGCCATCTGCCAGGGCCGCGCGCAGGTCCGCCGCGTTGTCCGGCATGTCGCCGTCACCCTGCTGCAACTCCAGGTCCGCCGCCGGAAAGGCGGTCTCGGCGGCCTCCTGCGCCGCGCGGATCAGCTCCAGCGCCGCAAGCCGCCCGTGATGGATGCGCGCGCCGGTCTCGGCCATCCGCGCCTCCAACGCGCCATACCAGTGATCGTCGCGGATCTGCTCCTTCAGAAGCCGGTTGCGCTCGCGCATGGATTTCTCATAGGTCAGCGACATCTCGGCGTGGTCAGGGTCGAAGCTCAGAGCGATACGGTCGAGGAAGCGCCGCCGCCCTTCGGCCCCCTCGATCCACAACCGGTCCATGGACGGGATCAGCCAGACCACCCGCGCCAAGCTGCCCAGCGCCAGTTGGCTGGCCGATTTCCCGTCAATGCGCACCTGCCGTGCACCGCCGCCCTCGGACCAGATCTCGATCTCGTGCCGCCGCTCCTCCGCGGCCAGCACGCCTGACAGCTTCCAGCCCAGCCCCTCGGGCCGTCGCGCCATCTCGGCCGCGCCGGCCCGCCGCAGACCGCGGCCCGGCGAGAACAGCGACACCGCTTCCAGGATGTTGGTCTTGCCCGCGCCATTGGGGCCGTGGATCGCCACCGGTTGGCCATCCAGCGACAGACGGGCCAGCCTGTGCGAGCGGAAATGCGATACGGTCAACTCGGTCAGGGCCAGTGCCATGACCCCTCCCTTCATCGTTCCCGAAGTACTCCCGCCGGAGGCATCGCGCGGCAGCGCGATATCATACGCGCATCGGCATCACGACATAGACGGCGCTCTGGTCGTTGCCTTCCCGCATCAGCGTCGGGTCGCCCGACGAGTTGAACAGGAAGACCGCGTTCTCGCGGTCCACCTGGCTGGCGATCTCCAGCAGGTACTTGGCGTTGAACCCGATCTCCAGCCGCTCGTCGCCATAGGCCACGGCCAGTTCTTCCTCGGCCGCGCCGCTGTCGGGCGCGTTGACCGACAGGATCAGCCGGTCCTCTTCCAGCTGCAGCTTGACCGCCCGCGACCGTTCCGACGAGACGGTGGCGACCCGGTCGACCGCATGGGCGAATTCCGAGGCATCGACTTCCATCCGGCGGGTGTTGGCCTGCGGGATAACACGGGTGTAGTCCGGGAAGGTGCCATCGATCACCTTGGATGTCAGCGTGATGTCGGGTGTCGCAAACCGCACCTTGGTCTCGCTGACCGAGACGGCGATGTCCATTTCGTCGTCATCCAGCAGCTTGCGCAGCTCGCCCACGGTCTTGCGCGGCACGATCACCCCGGCCATGTCGGCTGCGCCCTCGGGCAGCTCGGCGTCGATCCGCGCCAGCCGGTGCCCGTCGGTCGCCACGCAGCGCAGCGCCTTGCCGTTCTCGCCATCGGCCACATGCATGTAGACGCCGTTGAGGTAATAGCGCGTCTCTTCGGTCGAGATGGCGAATTTCGACTTGTCGAACAGCCGGCGCAGAACGGCGGCGTTGGCGGTGAAATTGGTCTCGTATTCCGACGAGGCCATCACCGGAAAATCCTCTTTCGGCAGGGTCGCCAGCGAGAAGTTCGACCGGCCCGCCTCGACCGTCAGGCGCCCCGCGGCGCTGTCGGCATTGAGCGTGACCAGCGCCCCGTCGGGCAGCTTGCGCACGATCTCGTGCAGCGTGGTGGCGGCCACCGTGGTCGATCCGGCGCGCTCGACCTGGGCGGGGGCCTTGTCGAGCACCTCGATATCCAGATCGGTGGCCCGGAACTGGACCTGGTCGCCCTCGGCCTCGATCAGCACGTTTGCCAGGATCGGGATCGTGTTGCGTCGTTCGACGACCGACTGCGCCTGGGACACGGCCTTGAGCAGCGCGCCGCGTTCGATGCTGATCTTCATACCCTCGTTTCCTTTGACATGGGCCGGGACCGGCAAATTAACGCCTGACACCCGCGGCACAAGGTTTTTCGGAATTTGTCGGTTGGAATTGGAGAAGCGTCAAGGGGCAGCGGCCCGACGCTCCGAACTTGATCGGCAACCGTGCAATACGGCCCACAGGGGCGGCGGCGCGGGACCGGCGCCCGCGCCCTGCCGTCAGGCTTCCAGCGCGCGGCGCAGCATCTCGACATCCTCGGCGATCTGGCCGTCGGTCGATTTCAGCTCTTCGATGCGGCGCACCCCGTGCATGACCGTGGTGTGGTCGCGCCCGCCGAAGCGGCGGCCGATCTCGGGCAGTGACCGGCTGGTCAGCTGCTTGCAGAGATACATCGCCACCTGCCGCGGCCGCGCAAAGGCCCGCAGGCGCTTGGGCCCGATGATGTCGCTCATCCGGATGTTGTAGTATTCCGAGACCTTGCGCTGGATCTCCTCGACGGTGATCTTGCGTTCCGAGGCGCGCAGAACGTCGGCCAGGCAATCCTGGGTCAGCCCCATGTCGATCTCGCGCCCGACCAGCGAGGCAAAGGCGAAAAGGCGGGTCAGCGCGCCCTCCAGCACCCGCACATTGGTCGAGATGCGGTGGGCGAGGAATTCCAGGACCCCGTCGGCAACCTGGAGATCGGGATAGGTCTGCCGGTGCGCCTGGACCTTGGACTGCAGGATGCCCAGCCGCAGCTCGTAGTCGGTGGGGTGCAAGTCCACGACCAGCCCGCATTGCAGGCGGGATTTCACCCGGTCCTCCAGGTCCTTGATCTCGCCCGGCGCGCGGTCGGCCGAGATGATGATCTGCTTGTTCTGGTCCACCAGCGCGTTGAAGGTGTGAAAGAACTCTTCCTGGGTGCTGTCCTTGCCGGCGATGAACTGCACGTCATCGACCATCAGCACATCGACCGAGCGGAACAGGTGCTTGAAATCCATCATCCGACGCTCGCGCAGCGCCTGCACGAAACGGTACATGAACTGTTCGGCCGACAGGTAGAGCACGTTCAGCTCGGGCTGCCGGGTCTTCAGCTCCCAGGCGATGGCGTGCATAAGGTGGGTCTTGCCCAGGCCGACCCCGCCATAGAGGACCAGCGGATTGAAGGTGACCGGCCCGCCCTCGGACACTCGGCGCGCGGCGGCGTGGGCCAATTCGTTCGGCTTGCCCACCACGAAGCTGTCAAAGGTGAAACGCTTGTCCAGCGGCGCGGTCTGGAACAGGTCCGACGGCTCGCCCGACTTGGCCGCGTCGACGGATGCGACCGGATCGGCGGCGACGGCCGGTGTCTCGGCGGAAACGGGCGCTTTGGCAGCGGTGGGCTTGCTGGGGCGTTCTGGCAGGTTGGCGGCGACGCGGAAGGACAGGCGCTGCACGGCTTCGCCGGACTTGTTCAGCTCATAGAGGATGAGGTCCGAGAAATTGCGGCTGACATAGTTGCCCATGAAATTCGTTGGAACCGAGAACACGGCCACGCCGTCCTCGAGGTTCTCGAACTCCAGCGGTTCGATCCAGGTCTTGTAGTTGTTCTGGCCAACCGTCTTGAGCAGTTTGCGGCGAAGTAGTCCCCATTTCTCTTGTGTCATCAAGCGCCTCACGCGTCCCTTATAGTGAGCCTGAAACCGGCTCTTATTGCCCATCCTGACCGGTTCGACCGGCCGGACTCACGCGCATAGGCCATGAGGCACCACACCGGTGAACCCGGATGCGGACGATCGGTTCCGATGCGTCCGGGCACGATGCACGTCAACACATCCGCTCTTGCGGCGGACGGGCCGAAAGCACGCTACCCGTTGCTTCATCTACAGACAGGGCCAGAATCCGGTTGCGCCGAACCCAAAGCAGACCAGCAGTCCCGGCGGAAGCCGGGTGCCGACATTCGTTTCCTTGAAATCCCGATGCCCGTCAGGATACCCCGGAAACAGCCTGTCCCCCCAAGCGAGTGAATCGCTGCATAGGTGGTAGCAACTTCCGTCGCAAAGCGGCAACGAAACTATGATATTGACTCAGGCTTTCGGCGCAAAGAATCTCCGGCCCCGCAGAAGCCGCGGCAGCGGTGCAACAGCACACGCAAAAAGGCGCCACGTTGCGCGGCGCCTTTGACGAATTCGAATTTGCGTGATCCGGGGTGGCGACTCGGGCCGCCCAGCCCGGTCTCAGCCCAGCGCTTTGACGCGGGCCGACAGGCGCGACATCTTCCGCGATGCCGTGTTCTTGTGAAAGACGCCTTTGGTGACGCCACGCATCAGTTCGGGCTGGGCGGCGCGCAGGGCTGCGGTGGCGGCATCCTTGTCACCCGAGGCGATGGCCTCTTCGACCTTGCGCAGGTGGGTGCGGATGCGCGAGCGGCGCGCCTTGTTGATTGCGAAACGCTTTTCGTTCTGACGGGCGCGTTTCTTGGCCTGGGGCGTATTTGCCATGCTGGTCTACCTTTCGGGTCCGGGTCTTCAGTGTTGTCGCGCAATCGGCGGCCCTGTCCGGACGGAACGATCCCAGGTGAGACTCTGGCCAGAGCGGGCCGCACGCGCATGTCTGAGCGCCGCGTTTAGTCAAGTTCGCGGCTTTTGCCAAGCCGATTCTTCGAAAAGAAAAAGGGCCGGCTGAAACCGACCCTTCGAGACCACCGGTGCAAACCGGTTCACTTGTCGCGGAACTGCGCCTGACGCTTCTCCAGGAAGGCCGCCATGCCCTCCTTCTGATCCTCGGTGGCGAACATCGAATGGAACACGCGCCGCTCGAACAGGATGCCCTCGCTCAGCGTCGTCTCGAAAGAGCGGTCGACCGCCTCCTTGGCCGCCATCGTGGTCAGCAGTGATTTCTCGGCGATCTTCTGGGCCGCGCCCAGCGCCTCGTCCATCAGCTTCTTGGCGGGCACCACGCGGCTGACCAGCCCGGCGCGCTCGGCCTCGTCGGCATCCATGAACCGGCCGGTCAGGTTCATGTCCATCGACTTGGACTTGCCCACATAGCGCGTCAACCGTTGGGTGCCGCCCATGCCCGCGATCACGCCGAGGTTGATCTCCGGCTGCCCGAACTTGGCGCTGTCGGCGGCGATGATGAAATCGCACATCATCGCAAGCTCGCACCCGCCGCCCAGCGCATAGCCACCGACCGCGGCGATGATCGGCTTGCGGATCGCCGAGATCCGGTCATTGGTCCGCGCAAAGAGGTTCTCGAAAAAGACCCCGACAAAGCCCTTTTCCGACATCTCCTTGATGTCGGCGCCGGCGGCAAAGGCCTTGTCGGACCCGGTGACGACGATGCAGCGGACCTTGTCATTGCCATCCGCGTCCTCCAGCGCCGAGCACAACTCGCCCAGCAGCTGGGTGTTCAGGGCGTTCAGGGCATCGGGCCGGTTCAGCTTGATGACGGCGACGTGGTCTTCGATTTCGACGATGATCGTCTCAAAAGCCATGAGCGAGGTGCTTTCGGTTGTTCCGTTCAGTCCCGAGTCCTTACCACGCAAGCCGCGCGGTTCAAGCTATCTTTGGCATTGCGCGCAGTAGAAGGAGGAGCGCCCGGACTGCACGATCCGCCTGACGATCGCGCCGCATCCGGGGGTCCGACACGGGGCGCCCTCGCGGCCGTAGACGTCGAAGCGGTGCTGGAAATATCCAAGCTCGCCATCGGCTTGGCGAAAATCCCGCAGGCTCGATCCGCCCGCCGCGATCGCATCGGCCAGCACCTGCCGGATGATCGGCACCAGCGCCGCGACCCGCGCCGGTGCGATCCGGCCGGCCTTGCGACGTGGCGACACCCTCCCGCGATAGAGCGCCTCGCAGACATAGATATTGCCTAGCCCTGCGACGATTCCCTGATCCAGCAGCGCCGCCTTGGCCGGCGTGTTCCGGCCCTGGAAGGCGGCGACCAGATGCGCCTCGTGGAAATCGTTGCCCAGCGGTTCGGGGCCCAGCGCGCGCAGCAGCCGGTGATCGGCGGCGTGTTCGGTCGACATCAGGTCCATCACCCCGAACCGTCGCGCATCGTTGAAGGTCACGCGGGCCCCGTTGGCCATGTGGAGCACGACATGATCGTGCCGCGCCTTCGGCGGGTGGTCATGGACGAACCGGCCCAGCGGGTCGCCCGACACCGTCATCCGCCCGGACATGCCCAGGTGGATGAGCAGCGTCTCGCCCCCGTCCAGATCCGCCAGGATGTATTTCGACCGCCGGCGCAGTTGCACGATCCGCTGGCCGGTCAGCCGCCGGGCCATCCGCTCGGGGAAGGGCCAGCGCAGATCCGGGCGGTTCACCTCGGCGCGGGCGATCTCGACACCTTCCATGACCGGGGCCAATCCGCGACGGACTGTCTCGACCTCGGGCAATTCCGGCATTTTGCTCTCCCAGATTCGCAGGGCCGCATTGTGTCCGGCCCGTGGCGGCCTATAACAAGGGCGAAATTCCAGAACGGCAAGGCGTATGTCCGACCAGAAAGACAAGACCACACATTTCGGGTTCGAAACGGTCCCGGAATCCGACAAGGCCGGCCGGGTTCAGGGCGTGTTCAACTCGGTGGCGTCGAAATACGACATCATGAACGACGTGATGAGCGCGGGCATCCACCGCGTCTGGAAGGACGCGATGATGGACTGGCTGGCGCCCCGGCCCGGCCAGCGCCTTCTGGACGTGGCCGGCGGCACCGGCGACATCGCGTTCCGCTTCCTGCGCCGCGCCGGTCACGGCCACGCCACGGTGCTGGACCTGACCGCCCCGATGCTGGAGGCGGGCCGCAAGCGCGCCGAGGCCGAGCGCCTGGCCGACAGCCTGGACTGGGTCGTGGGCGACGCGATGGCGCTGCCCTTCGAGGCCAACAGCTTTGACGTCTACACCATCTCCTTTGGTATCCGGAACGTCACCCGCCCCGCCGACGCGCTGGCCGAGGCCTTCCGCGTGCTGAAACCCGGCGGGCGGCTGATGGTGCTGGAATTCAGCCAGCTGCCGAATGACGGGCTGCAGAAGCTATACGACCTCTACAGTTTCAACGTGATTCCCCGCATGGGCCAGCTGATCGCGGGCGACCGCGACAGCTATCAATACCTGGTGGAATCGATCCGCAACTTCCCCGACCAGGAGGCGTTCCTGTCGATGATCCGCGCCGCGGGGTTCGGAAACGCCAAGTACCGCAACCTCAGCATGGGCATCGCCGCGCTGCACTCGGGCTGGAAGCTCTAGGATGCGCGGACCCCACAACATCATCCGCCTGATCCGCACAGGCGCGACGCTGGAGCGCACCGGGGCGATGAACGTGGTGCTGGACGCCTTCGAGGCGCCGCCGGCGCTGCGCTTCGTCGCCCGCGCGCTGGGCTGGCCGTTCCAGTGGCTGGGCTACAAGGGTGACCCCGCCATGCCGCCGGCCACCCGCGCGCTGACCGCGCTCGGCCCGGCCTATATCAAGTTCGGCCAGGTGCTCTCGACGCGGCCCGATGTGGTCGGCGACGAACTGGCGGCGCAGCTGCGGGTGCTGCAGGACAAGCTGCCGCCGTTTCCGCGGGACGAGGCGATGGCCGAGGTCGAGCGCGCGCTGGGCCAGCCGGTCTCCAATATGTTCGATTCCTTCAGCGAACCGATCGCCGCGGCCTCGATCGCCCAGGTGCACAAGGCGCGGCTGGTCAGCGACGGCCAGGCAGTGGCCGTCAAGGTTCTGCGGCCGCGCATCGAGCGTGCCTTTCAGAAGGACATCGACGCCTTCTACCTCGCGGCCCGCATCGTCGACCTGTTCGCTCCGGGCGCCCGGCGGCTGCGTCCGATGGAGGTGATCGAGCATTTCCACGGTGTCGTGCGCGGCGAGCTGGATCTGCGGCTGGAAAGCTCGGCGGCCTCGGAATTCGCCGCCAATACCGGCAATGACGCCGGATTCGCCCTGCCGCCGATCCTGTGGAACTACTCCGCCCGGCGGGTGATGACGCTTGGCTGGGCCGATGGCGTGCCGCTGGGCGACAACACCGCCCTCGACCTGGCCGGCCATGACCGCGTGGACCTGAGCGAGCGTGTGCTGCGCCTGTTCCTGCTGCACGCTCTGCGCGACGGGTATTTCCACGCCGACATGCACCAGGGCAACCTCAAGGTCGCGCCGAACGGCGATATCATCGCCTATGATTTCGGCATCATGGGCCATATCGACGAATACACCCGCCGGGTCTATGCCGAGATCCTGTTCGGCTTCATCCGCCGCGACTATCAGCGCGTGGCCGAGGTGCATTTCGAGGCCGGCTACGTGCCTGCCACCCAGGATGTCGACGAATTCGCCCGCGCCCTGCGCGCGGTGGGCGAGCCGATCTTCGGCATGGATGCCAGCCACATCTCGATGGGCCGGCTGCTCAGCTACCTGTTCGAGGTGACCGAGCGTTTCGGCATGGAGACCCGGACCGAGTTGATCCTGCTGCAACGCACGATGGTCGTGGTCGAGGGCGTGGCCCGGTCGCTCAACCCGCATATGAACATCTGGCAGGTCGCGCGGCCGGTGGTCGAGGATTACATCAAGAAATCCATCGGCCCGCGCGCCCTGGCCTCGGATCTGGGCAAGACGGCGCGGGTGCTGGCGCGGTTCGGCCCCCGCCTGCCGGGCCTGGTCGAACGCGCGCTCATTGCCCAGGCCGCCGATCCCGAGCCGGAACGCCCCGGCTGGCGGTCCTGGGTCTGGCCCGGCCTGGCCGGCGCGGCCCTGGGCGGGGCGCTGGTGCTGGCCGTCCAGACCCTCGGCTGATCGGCATTTCCTCTCGCTGAAAATACCTTCGGGGGGTCTGGGGGGCAGACAGCCCCCCAGCGGTGCCGGTCAGAGTCGTTCGATGGCGATCGCGATGCCCTGGCCGCCGCCGATGCACATGGTGATCAGCGCCTTGCGCCCGCCGATCCGTTCCAGCTCGTAAAGCGCCTTGATGGTGATGATGGCGCCGGTCGCCCCGACCGGGTGGCCCAGCGCAATGGCGCCACCATTGGGGTTTACCCGCGCGGCATCCAGCCCCAGCTCCTTGTTGACCGCCAGTGCCTGGGCGGCAAAGGCCTCGTTCGACTCGATCACGTCGAAATCCCCGGCTGACAGCCCGGTGCGCTCCAGCAGGTTGCGCACCGCGGGCACCGGCCCTATGCCCATCACCTCGGGCCGCACACCGGCATGGGCATAGCCCAGCACGCGGGCGCGCGGCTTCAGGCCGGCCTTCTCGGCGGCGTCGGCACTGGCCAGGACCAGGGCGGCCGCGCCGTCATTGATCCCGCTGGCATTGCCCGCCGTCACGCGGCCGTCCTTTTTGAACACCGGGCGCAGACCGGCCAGCGCCTCGGCGGTGGTCGCCTTGGGATGTTCGTCGGTCTTGAAATCCACAGTGTCCCGCCGGACCTTGACCTGCACCGGTGCGATCTGGCTGTCGAAATGGCCGGCCTCGATCGCCGCCGCGGTGCGCTGCTGGCTGGTCAGGGCGAAGCTGTCCATGTCCTTGCGGCTGATCTGGTGTTCGTCGGCCACGTTCTCGGCGGTGACGCCCATATGGCCGGTGCCGAACGGGCAGTTCAGCGCCCCCAGCATCATGTCGAGCGCGCTGATATCGCCCATCTTCTGGCCCCAACGGGTCGAGGGCACGATATAGGGGCTGCGCGACATGCTCTCGGCGCCACCGGCCAGGGCGAAGTCGGCGTCGCCCATCGACAGTGCCTGGACCGCCGAGACGATCGCCTGCGCGCCGGATCCGCAGAGCCGGTTCACGTTCATCGCCGGCACGCCTTCGGGAATGCCGGCCTGCATCGCGGCGACCCGGCTGAGATACATGTCGCGCGGCTCGGTGTTGATGACATGGCCAAAGACCACATGCCCGATCTGGCCGCCCTCGACGCCGGACCGCGCCAGCGCGGCTTCGGTCGCGACGGTGGCCAGGTCGATGGGCGCGGTCGAGGCCAGCGCCCCCCCGAATGTTCCGATGGCGGTCCGGGCGCCGTCCAGAATCACGATGTCGGTCATGGTGCTCCTCCTTTAGGTTTTGCGCAGTATGCACCTGCAGCGTGGTTTGTCGCCTGAGACGTGTCGTCACCGAAAGATCCGCCCCGGCCGTCATTCGGCCACGGGGGAATTGACAAATGCCGCCGGTGGGCGCAGGAATTCCGTCATGACGGAAGACACGGACGATATCTTGACGCGCCTGCCCGCGCGGCTCAAGGATGCCCGCCGGGCCCAGGGCCTGTCGCTGGAGGCCGTCGCCAATCTCAGCGGCGTCTCGCGCTCGATGGTCAGCCAGATCGAGCGCGGCGAGAGCAGCCCGACCATCGCGACCCTGTGGAACCTGACCCGCGCGCTGCAGGTCGATTTCGCCGGGCTTTTGGAAGATGGCGACGGCACCGACCGGATCGAGCTGTTGCGCCGCGATGACGTGCCCAGCATCGACAACATGGGGCAGGGCTGCCGCATCCGCATCCTGTCGCCGCCCGAAGAGGCCGGTGGGCACGAGGTTTACGACATCACCTTTGCCCGCCGAGGCGCGCTGCGCAGCCAGCCGCATGCGCGCGGATCACTCGAACAGCTGACCGTGCTGGAAGGCACGGTGACGGTCGAGGCCGGCACGGCGCGCGAACGGCTTGGCCCCGGAGACACCGCACGCTATGCCGCCGACATCGTGCATGCGATCCTCGCCGAGGACGGACCGGCCCGGGTGTTCCTGATCGTCAAATCGGCCTGAAGCGCCGCTTCACCCGTGCGGCGGTGGGTCGTCGGGCAGTTCGCTGGCCAGGAACCGCTCGAACGCGTCCAGGTTCACCGCCTCGAACTGGCCGAAGCCCTGCATCCAGACGCTGGCCTCGCGCAGCGCGTCGGGGTCGAGCTTGCACCACTTGACCCGGCCGCGCTTCTCCTGCTGGATCAGCCCGGCGCGACTGAGGATGCCCAGATGTTTCGAGATCGCCGCCAGCGACATCTCGAACGGCTCGGCCACGTCGGTCACGGCCATGTCATCCTCGAGCAGCATCGCGAGGATCGCGCGCCGCGTCGGGTCGGCGAGGGCCGCAAAGACGCTATCGAGCCGGTCGGACATGAGATGGCAGAACCACAGGCGCAAAGCATCGTCAACCATTCGGTTGAATATACTGAATGGTCCGGTTGCGGTCCGGAGGGGCTCGCGGCAGACGGGCGCAGGCCGAAACTGTCCAGAGAAAATCAAGCATAATCAAATCATTACCGGCACTCTGCCGCGACAAACAGGGCCGTTGACTCCGTGCCGCTGCGCGCATAGCACCTTGCTCAGCAAACGTGCGGGGAAAACCGGTGTCCGAAGACGACCAAAAGCAGCGCCTGTCGCAGCTTGAGGCACGGATCGCAGCGGCGAAAAAGACGCAGGCCCCGGCCGAACGCGCGGACAAGCACTATTCGCAGGGCGAGTTGGCCTGGCGGATGGTCATCGAGATGACGGCCGGCATCGCGATCGGCTTCGGCATCGGGTACGGGCTGGACAGCCTGTTCGGGACGATCCCGATCTTCCTGGTGCTGTTCACATTGCTGGGCTTCGCGGCGGGCATCAACGTGATGCTGCGCAGCGCCAAGGAGGTCCAGGCGAAGAAGATGGCTGATGACGCGGCCGAGAGAGACGAGAGGGACTAGAACGTGGCAGGGCAAGCGGAGACTGCGGCAGATGGCGCGGAAAAGGGTGGCCTGGTTTTCCACCCGATGGACCAGTTCATCGTCAAGCCGCTGTTCGGCGGTGACACGATCGCCTGGTACACCCTGACGAATGTCACTCTTTGGCTGGCGCTGGCGGTGCTGGCGGTGGTTGCCCTGCTGGTGCTGGGCACCTCCAAACGCGCTATCGTGCCGGGCCGCAGCCAGTCGATCGCCGAGCTGGCCTATGGCTTCATCTACAAGATGGTCGAGGACATCTGCGGCAAGGAAGGGCTGAAGTATTTCCCCTATATCATGACGCTGTTCATGTTCATCGTCAGCGCGAACTTCCTGGGCCTGATCCCGACCGCCTTCACGACCACCTCGCATTTCGCGGTGACGGTGGTCCTGGCGTTGGCGGTCTTCCTGACGGTGACGATTCTGGGCTTCGTCAAGAACGGAACGGCGTTCCTGGGCCTGTTCTGGGTGTCGAGCGCGCCGCTGGCGCTGCGCCCGATCCTGGCCGTGATCGAGCTGATCTCGTATTTCGTTCGCCCGGTCAGCCATTCCATCCGTCTTGCCGGAAACCTCATGGCCGGCCACGCCGTGATCAAGGTGTTTGCGGGCTTCGCCGCGGTGGCCGTGATCTCGCCGGTCTCGGTCCTGGCGATCACCGCCATGTTCGGGCTCGAGGTGCTGGTGTCCTTCATCCAGGCCTATGTCTTCACCATTCTGACCTGCGTCTACCTCAAGGACGCGCTTCATCCCTCACACTGACGGCGGGGAACCCCGCCGTTCCGCATCATCCCAACATCGAAACTTCCAATCGTAAGGAGAACTCATCATGGAAGGCGATCTCGCACATATCGGCGCAGGCCTGGCAGCAATCGGTTCCGGCGCAGCCGCAATCGGGGTGGGCAACGTGGCCGGCAACTTCCTGTCCGGCGCCCTGCGCAACCCGTCGGCCGCCGCCGGCCAGACCGCAACCCTGTTCATCGGTATCGCGTTCGCGGAAGCGTTGGGGATCTTCGCATTCCTCGTCTCGCTGCTGCTGATGTTCGCCGTCTGATCCGCGGAACCTGATCCTTACGCACGGGCGGGCCGCGGCCATAGCGGCCTGCCCGTGGATAAGATAACGTTCCGACGGAGGACAAAATGGCGACAGATACCACAGCAGCCGTCGGCTCCTGCGTCGATGCGGGTGGCAGCGCCATCGGCATGCCGCAGCTGTGCTTCGAATGGTTCCCGAACCAGATCTTCTGGCTCGTTGTCACGCTGGTCGTGATCTTCCTGGTGCTGTCCCGCGTGGCCCTGCCCCGCATCGGCGCCATCCTGGCCGAGCGCCAGGGCACGATCACCAACGACATAGCCGCCGCCGAGGATCTCAAGGCCCGTGCGGCCGAGGCCGAGAAAGCCTATGACAAGGCGTTGGCCGATGCCCGCGCCGAGGCGCAGCGCATCGCCGCCGAAACCCGCGCCGAGATACAGGCCGGGCTGGACGATGCCATCGCCAAGGCCGATGCCGAGATTGCCGCCAAGTCCGCCGAGTCGGAGAAGGCCATCGCCGAGATCCGTGCCGGTGCGCTGGAAAGCATCGAGGCCGTGGCCAAGGACACGACCGGCGACATCGTCACCGCGCTGGGCGGCAAGGCCGATGCCGACGCCGTGACCGCCGCGGTCGATTCGCGGATGAAAGGATAAGCGACATGCGCAACTTCCTCGCCCTTGTCCTGTCCGCCGGCGCCGCCAGCCCCGCGCTGGCCGCCGGTGGCGCGTTCTTTTCGCTGGGCAACACCGACTTCATCGTCCTGATCGCCTTCCTCGTCTTCATCGGCGTACTGGTCTATTTCAAGGTGCCGACACTGATCGGCGGTATGCTGGACAAGCGTGCCTCGGGTATCCAGTCGGAACTGGACGAGGCCCGAGCCCTGCGCGAAGAGGCGCAGACGCTGCTGGCTTCGTTCGAGCGCAAGCAGTCCGAGGTCCAGTCGCAGGCCGACGCGATCGTCAAGGCCGCGCGAGAGGATGCGGCGCTGTCGGCGGAACAGGCCAAGAAGGACCTGGAAGTGTCGATCGAACGCCGAATGGCCGCGGCCGAGGACCAGATCGCCTCGGCGCAGTCCGCCGCGGTGAAGGAAGTCCGCGACAAGGCGGTTGCAATCGCAGTGGCTGCCGCGGGCGACGTGATCGCCAAGCAGATGAGCGCGGCCGATGCCAACAAGCTGATCGACGCGGCCATTGCCGACGTGGATGCCAAGCTGCACTGAGCTGCGAGATATCGGACAGCCTCCGACGAACCGGCGCGCCAGACGCGCCGGTTTTTTCGTGCCGTCCCCGGCCGGCGATTTTGCCCGGTGGCGTCCCGCGCCGAATGGCGATAGGTGCTTGCCCGACGCCCGATCCAGATCCAACGGCCCCACATGACACGCATCCTCGTCACCGGCAGCGCCGGTTTCATCGGCTTCCACCTCTGCCGTCTGTTGCTGGACGAAGGTTTCGACGTGCACGGGTTGGACGGGATGACGCCCTACTATGACGTGTCGCTTAAACAGCGCCGTCATGCCCTGCTTCGGGCGCATCCGCGCTTCGGCGCAAGCGAGGTCATGCTGGAGGATCGCGCCGGGTTCGACGCTGCGGTGGACGCTTTCGCCCCGGACGTGATCGTTCACCTGGCCGCCCAGGCCGGCGTGCGCTACAGCCTCGAGGCACCGCGCTCATATCTCGACAGCAACGTGACCGGGACATTCAACGTGATCGAGGCGGCGCGGCGTCTGCGCGTGCGTCACCTGCTGATCTCGTCCTCCAGCTCGGTCTATGGCGCGAACAAGCGGATGCCGTTCACCGAGACCGACCGCACCGCGACACCGCTGAGCATCTACGCTGCCACCAAGATGGCCGGCGAGGCGCTGGCCCATTCCTATGCGCATCTGTGGGACATTCCGACGACGATGTTCCGGTTCTTCACCGTCTACGGTGCCTGGGGGCGGCCTGACCTGGCCTATTTCAAGTTCACCGAGGCGATCCTGGCCGGGCGGCCGATCGACGTCTACAACAACGGGCAGATGTTCCGCGACTTCACCTATGTCGGGGACCTGGTGCGCGGGATCCGGCTGCTGGTGGACGCCGTGCCAGTGCGGCCGGGCGGGCCCGAGGACATCCCTGAGGGCGACAGCCTGTCGCCGGTGGCCCCCTACCGCGTGGTCAATATCGGCACGTCGCGCAAGATCGGCCTGATGGAGTTCATCGCCGCGCTGGAAGAGGCGCTGGGCCGCAAGGCGGTCTGCAACTTCATGGAGATGCAGAAGGGCGACGTGCCGGCAACCTGGGCGGATTCCGAGCTTCTGCACCGGCTGACGGGGTTTCGCCCGCAAACCGACCTGCGCGCCGGGTTGGCTGAATTCGTCGAGTGGTATCGCAGCTATTACGAGGTCTGACTGCAGCGGCCGGTTTCCTGCTCCAGCCGCTGCTGTGCGATATCCTCGTTGCGCTCCGACCGCCGCTGGTCGGCCAGCGCCGCGCCGACGAAATCGAGATGCGTCTCGACCGCCGCCCGCGCCGCCTCAGCGTCGCGGGCCTGCAGCGCATCGTTTATGGCGCGGTGCTGGTCCAGCAAGGCCTGCCGCCGCGCCGGTTGGGCAAACATGACCTGCCGGTTGTAGAAGACTCCCTGCCGCAGCAGGTCGAACATCGACCGCATCATGTGCAGCATGACGACATTGTGGCTGGCCTCGATGATCGCCATGTGGAACTGCGCGTCCAGTTGCGCCTCGGCCTCGGCATCGCGGCCGGGCTGCGCGGCCTGCATCCGCTCGAAGATCGTTGCGATCACCGCCAGATCACCATCCGACCCCAGCCGCGCGGCCCGCGCCGCCGCCAGCCCTTCGAGGTCGCGGCGGAAGGCGATATAGTCGAACACCGCCTCGTCATGCACCGAGAACAGCCGGATCAGCGCGGGCGAGAAGGCCGAGCCCAACACTTCGGCCACATAGATCCCCGACCCCGCGCGCGAGGTCAGCAAACCCTGCTCCTGCAACTCGGCCACGGCGTCGCGCAGGCTGGGGCGAGACACGCCCAGGCGCTCGGACAATTCGCGCTCGGCCGGCAGGCGCTCGCCGGGGCGCAGGATGCCGCGCAGGATCAGCATCTGGATCTGTTTCACCACGGCGGCTGAGAGCTTCTCGGACTGCACGGGACGGAAGGGCATGGGTCTCTCGCGGGGTTTTGGTCAAATCATATGACCACGCAGCCCCGGCGGCTGCAAGCCGTGGCAGCGGTCTGAGGCAAGGCTTTCTTAACCGATCCGCGCGAGGGTTGGGGGCGTGATGTTTCGATGGGTACCCCTGCTCTGGTTGGCGGCCTGTTCCACGGCCAGCCCCTATTTCGGATCTGCACCCGCCACGCGGGTCGCGGTCGACGGCAACCTGTTCGACGTGCGGGTTCGCGGCAACCTGGCCGAGGCCGTGCGGCTGGACATGCAATACGCGCCGCGATTCGGGCCGATCCGCCACCGCGCGGGCGTGGCGATGGCGCATGTGTCCGGTTGCCCGGTTCTCGAAGTGCTGGGCGATGCGGCGGTCGCCACGGGCGTTCTGGGCTGCAACCGGGCCGATGGCGACTGGCTGTTGCGCACGGCGCTGGCGACGCCGGGCTATGACTGCATCGAGGTCTCGGGATGGGTCAACCGGGGCCCCGGCCCGGATTACGCCGAGTTCGAATGCTCCCCAAGATAGGCGAATATTGGCGAGATATTGTGGATAACTACGCCTGGGACCCCAGATACAGCGCCCGAGCGTTGACTCGGGGGCGGTGCCTCCCGCAGAGTTTCCCGACATGAGAATCACCGGGTGCCGCACTTGCGCTTCAACAAACTCAGACTGACCGGCTTCAAGAGCTTCGTCGATCCGACCGACCTGATCATTGCCGACGGGCTGACCGGGGTGGTGGGCCCGAACGGCTGCGGCAAGTCGAACCTGCTTGAGGCGCTGCGCTGGGTGATGGGCGAGAACCGGCCCACCGCGATGCGCGGCGGCGGCATGGAGGACGTGATCTTTGCCGGTGCGGCAACGCGCCCTGCGCGCAACTTTGCCGAGGTCTCGCTGATCCTGGACAATTCCGACCGCCTTGCGCCCTCGGGCTTCAACGACAGCGACGCGCTGGAAGTCGTGCGCCGGATCACGCGCGATGTCGGCAGCGCCTACAAGACCAATGGCCGAGATGTCCGCGCCCGCGACGTGCAGATGCTGTTCGCGGACGCCTCGACCGGCGCCCATTCGCCTGCCCTCGTGCGCCAGGGCCAGATCGCCGAGCTGATCAATGCCAAGCCCAAGGCGCGCCGCCGGATCCTGGAAGAAGCGGCGGGGATCTCGGGGCTCTACCAGCGACGGCACGAGGCCGAGCTGAAGCTCAAGGCCACCGAATCGAACCTGCTGCGGGTCGATGACGTGATCGAACAGCTGGGCGCGCAGCTGGCGCAGCTGGCCCGCCAGGCCCGGCAGGCGGCGCGCTATCGCGAGATCGGTGCGCAGCTGCGCCAGGCCGAGGGGATGCTGCTCTATCGCCGCTGGAAAGAGGCCGACGCGGCCCGCCTTGCCGCCGAAGAGCTCCTGCGCGGCCGGGTGACCGAGGCCTCGAAGGCCGAGCACGCGGTGCGCCAGACCGAGGCCGCCCGTGCCGAAGCCGACACGACGGTGCCGCCCCGGCGCGAGGAGGAGGCGATTGCCGCGGCGGTGCTGCAGAGGTTGTCGGTGCAGCGCGACCAGCTGACCGACAAGGAGGCCCGCGCGCGCCAGCAGATCGAGACCCTGAATGCGCGGATCGCACAGCTGACCCGCGACATCGAGCGCGAGACCGGGCTGAACCGTGATGCGGGCGAGACCATCGAGCGGCTGGAATGGGAGGCGCGCGAGCTGGAGAAGGCCGGCGCCGGCCATTCCGAACGGCTGAACGAGGCGGCCGAGGCCGCGCGCGAGGCGGCGTCCGTCCTGCAATCGCGCGAGGATCACCTGTCGGAGATCACCGAGGACGTGGCGCGGCTGGCCGCGCGGCACCACTCGGCCCAACGCCTGGTCGAGGACGGGCGCAAGACGCTGACCCGTTCCGAGCAGGAGGAAGCCCGGGCTCGCACGGCCATGGACACCGCCCGCACGACGCTCGAGGAGGCAAGCGCGGCGCAGGACACGGCGACCGTCGCGCAGGAAGAGGCCGAAGCGGCCGCCGAGTCTGCCGAGGAGGCGTTGGCCGCCGCCGATGAGCTGCGCGCCGACACCCAGGCCCGCGAGGCCGAGGCGCGGGCGCAACGATCCGAGGCCGAGGGCGAGGTCAGCGCATTGAGCGCCGAGACAACGGCCCTCGCCAAACTGGTCGAGCGCGACACCGCCGAAGGTGGCCAGGTGCTGGATCTGATCCGCGTCTCGCCGGGATATGAAAAGGCCCTGGGGGCGGCTCTGGCCGACGATCTGCGCGCACCGTTGGTCGATGCGGACGGCCCCTCGGGATGGACATCGGTTCAGGAATACGAGGTCGATCAGCCGCTGCCCGAGGGGGCCGAGCCGCTGGCGCTGCACGTGGCCGGGCCCGAGCGCCTGGGCCGGCGGATCGGCCAGATCGGCCTGGTCGATGCCGAGGCCGGCGCCCGGTTGCAGGCCGAGCTGCGCCCGGGTCAACGCCTGGTCTCGCGCGAGGGTGATCTGTGGCGCTGGGACGGGTTCCGCGCCTGGGCCGAGGACGCGCCGAGCGCCGCCGCCTTGCGCCTGGAACAGCTCAACCGGCTGGAGGCGTTGAAGCAGGACCTGGCCGCCGCCAACGCCCGCGCGGACGGGGCGCGCGGCGCGCATGAGGCGCTGTCGCGGCAGCTGGCCGAGGTGACCGAGGCCGACCGCCGGGCGCGCGAGGCCCGCCGCGCCGCGGATCAGCGCGTCGCCGAAGCCGCCCGTGCACAGAGCCGTGCCGAGGCCGATCGCAGCCTGGCGCAGGGCAAGCTGGAAAACCTGTCCATGGCGGTGGAGCGCCACAAGGAAGACGCGATGGAGGCGCGCATCCGCCTGCGCGAGGCCGAGGCGGCCCTGCAGGAGCTTGGCGATCTGGACACCGCCCGGGCGCAGGTCGAGAGCGTGAAGCAGACGGTCGAGGCGGCGCGGATCACCATGCTGACCCATCGCTCGACCCTGGACGAGGTGCGCCGCGAGGGCGAGGCGCGCACCCGCCGCAGCCAGGAAGTGACCAAGGAGCTGAGCGGCTGGCGGCACCGGCTCGAGAGCGCGGACAAGCGCATCGCGGAGCTGGCCGAGCGCAAGAGCGCCTCGGAAGAGGAATTGACCGAGGCGATGGCCGCACCCGCCGAGATCACCGAGCAGCGCGAGGAGCTGGCCGAGCAGATCGAGGCTGCCGAGGGGCGGCGTGCCCAGGCCGCCGACCGTCTGGCCGAGGCCGAAACGGCGCTGCGCGAGGCGACCGTCGCCGAACGCGAGGCGGCGCGCCTGGCCTCGGAGGCGCGCGAGGCCCGTGCCGCCGCCGAAGCCCGCGCCGAGGCCGCCCGCGAAGCCGTCGAGGCGAGCGCCGCGCGTATCCGCGATGAGCGCGAACAGACCCCCGGGCAATTGCTGGCCGCGCTGGACACCGATCCCGAATCCATGCCCGGCGCCGAGGCGCTGGAGGCCGAGGTCAACCGCCACAAGCGCCAGCGCGACGCGATGGGCGCGGTCAACCTGCGCGCCGAAGAGGACGCGCGCGAGGTGCAGGAGGAGTTCGACACCCTGTCCAGCGAAAAGGCCGACCTGGAGGAGGCGGTCAAGGCGCTGCGCAGCGGGATCGCCAGCCTCAACCGCGAGGGGCGCGAGCGGCTGCTGACCGCCTTCGAGCAGGTCAACGCCAATTTCTCGATGCTGTTCAAGCACCTGTTCGGCGGGGGCGAGGCCAACCTGGTGATGGTCGAAAGCGACGATCCTCTGGATGCCGGCCTTGAGATCATGTGCCAGCCGCCGGGCAAGAAACTGTCGACGCTCAGCCTGCTGTCGGGGGGCGAGCAGACGCTGACCGCGATGGCGCTGATCTTTGCGGTGTTCCTGGCCAACCCGGCGCCGATCTGCGTGCTGGACGAGGTCGACGCCCCGCTGGACGATGCCAACGTGAACCGGTTCTGCGACCTGCTGGACGAGATGTGCCGCCAGACCGACACGCGGTTCCTGATCATCACCCACCACGCGGTGACGATGGCGCGCATGGACCGCCTGTTCGGGGTGACGATGCAGGAGCAGGGCGTCAGCCAGCTGGTGTCGGTCGACCTGAAGAAGGCCGAGGCCATGGTCGCCTGACCGCGACGCGGCTCACCCCATCGTGATTCCCGATTGCGGCCGCGCGGCGTCATGATGGCGCTATGAAATTCCCGATTTTCCTGATTGCCTGCCTTGCCGCCATGCCCGCCCCGGCCGCCGAGTGGGACCTGCGTGACGGCGACGTGCCGCTCAGCCAGGGCGAGCTGCGGGCGCTGGCCGGCCGCACGCTGACCTTCTATGACGACGGACGGTCCAAGTATTCCGCGGGCGGCGCCTATTCCTATACCTTCTCCGAGGCCAATGGCGGCGGCACCGCATTTGGAACCTACCGGATCACCGAGGAGGGCAGCATCTGCACCGCCTTCCGCAACGGGTTCAGCCGCTGCGACCTCTACGTCCACAGCGGTGACCGGCTGATCCTGATCGACGAGGAAGGCCGGAGGTTTCCCGTGCGGCCCCAGTGAGGCCTGGGCGATACTCTAAAGCCGGTTCAGCAGTTCTGCCGTGGGCCAGGCATCCGCCGGCAAGCCCAGTCGGGCCTGTTCGGCCTGTACCGCCGCGCGGGTGCCGGCGCCCAGGATGCCGTCGATCTCGCCCACGTCATGGCCGCGCGCCTGCAGCTCGCGTTGCAGGTTCTTCAGCTGGTCCCCGGACAGGCCCGGCTCGGGATTGCCCGCGTCATAGACCGGCGCGCCCTCCAGCCGGGTGGCGAAATAGGCGGCGGTCAGGACATAGGTGAAACTCTGGTTCCACTCGAAGAAGACGTTGAAATTGGGATAGGCGATGAACGCCGGTCCCTTGCGCCCCTGGGGCAGCAGGATCGACGCCTGCAGCGCGGGATCGGCCAGATCGCCATTGCGCGCCCGCACACCCATCGCCGACCAGTCCGCGACGCTGGCGGCATGCTCCGTGCCGGTGCGCGACCAGTCCATATCGTCGGGCACCACGACCTCCTGCAGCCAGGGCGTCCCGGGCCGCCAGCCCAGATGCGACAGCATCTTGCCGCCCGACACCAGCGCATCCGGAGCCGAGGTCTTGAGCGACACCTTGCCGTCGCCATCGGCATCGACGCCGTTTTCCAGGATGTCGCTGGGCAGCATCTGCACCATCCCGATCTCGCCCGCCCAGGCGCCGGTGGTGCGGGCGGGATCGAAATCGCCCTGCTGGTGGAGCTTGAGCGCCGAGAAGATCTGCGGGCGGAACAGTTCGGGCCGCCGGCAGTCATGCGCCAGCGTGACCAGCGCATCGCGGGTGTTGAAATCGCCCTGGAAGCCGCCGTAGTCGGTCTCGAACGCCCAGAAGGCCAGCAGCACCCCGCGCGAGACGCCGTATTCTGCCTCGATCCGGTCGAAGACGGCTGCGTATTTGCGCGCCATCGCGCGGCCCTTGTCGATCCGGTTCTGCGAGATCAGGTGGCGCGAGAAATCGATGAACGGTTTCTGGAACACACCCTGGGCCCGGTCGGCGCGCAGCACCTTGGGATCCTGCCGGACGCCGCGGAAGAACCCGTCGATGGTGGCGGCGTCGAAGCCCCTTTCCCGCGCCTCGGATTTCAGGCCGGCGACAAACTCGGAAAACCCGCCGCCGCACTGGGCCAGGGCGGGACCGGTGAGGGTCAGGGCAAGACAGGCGGGCAGGAGGCGGCGTGCGATCTGTTTCATGCCCTCACCCATGTCAGAACACCAGCGCGACTGCCAGCCCCAACATGACCAGCCCCAGTGCCAGCGACCAGACCTGCCAGAGCAGGGTGGCGGCCCGTTCGATCTCGCGTGCGCCGATATCCTTGCGGGCGTCCTCGTTGACCCAGGCCAGGTGGCGGATGCGGCCGTGATAGCTGCGCGGTCCGGCCAGCGCGATATTCAGCGCGCGCGCCATCGCCGCCTCGGGCCACCCGGCATTGGGCGAGACGTGGCGCTGGGCGTCCTCGACAATGCCGCGCCAGTCCGCCCAGCGCCCCGAGACGGCCATCAGCAGGATACAGGTCAGCCGGGCGGGCACCAGGTTGAGCAGATCGTCGAGCCGTGCCGCCGCCCAGCCGAACCGGGCATAGCGGTCGTTCAGATAGCCGATCATGCTGTCGGCTGTGTTGATCGCCTTGTAGAACAGCAGCCCCGGCAGCCCGCCGACAAGGAACCAGAAGGCCGGCGCGATCACCCCGTCGCTGAGGTTTTCGGCGGCGCTTTCGATGGCCGAGCGGGCGACGCGCGGGCCGTCCATATCGGCGGTGTCGCGGGTGACGATACGCGCCACCATGCGCCGCGCTTCGGGCAGGGACAGGCGCAGGGCATCGGCCACCTCGGTCACGTGGCCGACAAGCGAGCGCTGGGCGAGCAGGATGGCGCAGGCCAGGATCTCGGCCACGGGGCCCAGCATCGACAGCAGGCCACCAAGCGCCAGTGCACCCGAGCCCAGCGCGGCCACCGCGACAATTCCGCGAAGGCGGCGGTGCCGGCCGCGGTTCAGCCGCATGTCCAGCCAGCGCACGCAATCGCCCATCAGGACCGCCGGGTGGCGCAGGCGCGACCACAGCCAGTCGGGCTCGCCCAGCATCGCATCCAGCAGCATCGCGCAGGCCAGGACGAACGCCGTCACCCGGGCGTCTCCGCACCCAGTCCGGCCTGTCCCCCGACCATATGTCCCGCGTGGATCGTCATCGCGCTGCGCCTTTCAACTCCCGAGGGTCTTTCAAGCGGATTTCTGCCGGACGCACAAGCGCCGGTGACGGAATCCCGCCAAGGGCCGAAGCCGTTAAGGGTTTGTTAAGCAAATCGGCCGAGACCGGATCAAGGGAGCGGCATGACTTTCAGCGTCTTTCGCGCATGGCCGGCAGTCTGAGATGAGAGTTCTGATCGTTGAAAGCAATCCGGACCTGGGCCTGCTGTGGCAGCGCCACCTGGAGCGGCAGGGCGCGGAAGTTGAGCGCGCAAGCTCGCAGGAGGGCGCGATCCTGTCGCTCTACGGCGAAAGCTTCGACATCATCGTTCTGGACCTCGTCCTCGAATACGGCAGCGCGCTGGCGGTGGCAGATTTCGCCAGCTACCGCCGCCCCGAGGCGCGGGTGATCTTCGTCACCAATACCAGCTTCTTCTCGGACGGCTCGATCTTCGCGCATAGTCCGAACGCCTGCGCCTATCTGCCCAGCGGCACGCCGCCCGAGGACCTGGCGGCGATGGTCGAACACTACGCCTTGCCGCGCTGATCCCGCCCATGCGGCGCGTCGTGGTCCAGGACCGGGTTGATCGGGATGATCCGGTGCGGATTGATGGACTCGTGGCTGTAGTGATAGTGGCGCACGATATGGTCGAAATTCACCGTCTGCGCGACGCCGGGCCATTGATAGAGCTCGCGGGTGTAGGCCCAGAGGTTGGGATAGTCGATCAGACGGCGCCGGTTGCACTTGAAATGCAGGTGATAGACCGGATCGAAGCGGATCAGCGTGGTAAAGAGCCGCCAGTCGGCCTCGGTGATCCGGTCGCCCATCAGATAGCGGTTGTCGGACAGCCGCGCCTCGAGCCAGTCGAGACTGTCGAACAGTGGCCCCACCGCGGCGTCATAGGCCTCTTGCGTCGTGGCAAATCCGCTCTTGTAGACGCCATTGTTGACGGTGTCGTAGACCCGGGCGTTGACCTCCTCGATCCCGTCCCGCAGCGCCTCGGGCCAGTAGTCTTCGGTATTCCCGGTCAACCCGTCGAAGGCCGAGTTGAACATCCGGATGATCTCGGAGCTTTCGTTGGAGACGATGGTTTCGCGGCTCTTGTCCCACAGGACCGGCACGGTGACGCGGCCGGTATAGGACGGGTCGACCCTGGTATAGATCCGGTGCAGCCGGTCCAGCCCATAAAGCGTGTCGCCGGTTGCGCCGGAGTGGTCCGTCTCGAAGGTCCAGCCCTCGTCCAGCATGTCGGGATGCACGACGGAGACCGAGATGAGATTAGCCAAACCCTTGATCTGCCGGAAGATAAGTGTGCGATGCGCCCAGGGGCAGGCGAGGCTGACATAGAGGTGGTAGCGGTCGGCTTCCGCCGCGAACCCGCCCTCGCCGCTGGGCCCGGGCGCGCCGTCGGCGGTGATCCAGTTCCGGTATCCCGCCTCGGAGCGCTTGAACGCGCCGCCGGTGGAGGCGGTGTCATACCATTTGTCGTGCCAGGTGCCGTCGATGAGCAATCCCATTGCGTCCTCCTTGTCGCGTCCTCTTTCAATCTAGGCGACGGGCGGCCCGGCGCCCAGCGTGGCGGCCGCGCAACTGGTCTGCGCTTCTGCACACTGCAGGGAATAGGGGCGTGAACCTGTCGTGCGCCATCGCGGGAAAACCTTGATTTATTTCGCCACAACAACAAACTGGGAATCGGTTTCCTGGGGGAGATACGTAATGAGTACCTATGTTTCGAAGGAGGTCCGCGAGGGCCTGGATGCGGCGCGGATCGCGGGGCTGAAGAAGATCAGCCGCCTGCGGGTCGAGATGGATGAGGCGCATTACCCGGTTCTGCGTCTGTGGCGGAACGGATTTTCCGTCGAGGCGGGATCGGTGCCGCGGCTGCGCGGTCTGGTCGATCTCTTTGACGGGGCGAACCATCTCTATCAATGCCTGATCGTCGCCGCCGAGGAGGATGCCGGCGAGATGTGCTATGAATTCAAGCGCAACACCGCCGCCACCGACAAGGCTCCGCTGGATTTCTACCGCGACCCCGACGCGCCGATCGCCCTGCTGGGGCCTGGCGACTGATCGATTGCCCCTCTATTGCAGGTCGGCAAAGGCGGCCTGAAGCCGCGCGCCGGCCTCTTCGACTCGGGCGCGGGACGTGGCGAAATTGATCCGCTGGAACAGCGCCCCGGGGCTGCCGAAGCTCGGCCCCGGCGAGACCGCGATGCGGGCGTCGTCGCGGATTCGGGCGGCAATCTCGTCCTGTGTCATGCCGGTGCCCGAGAAATCCACCCAGGCCAGATAGGTCGCCTGCAACGGCATCGACCACACGCCGGGAATCGCGTTGAGCGCGGCATCCAGCGCCTGCCGGTTGCCATCGAGATGCGCCACCTGCGCGTCCACCCATTCGGCGCCGTCAGGCGAATAGGCCGCGGTGATCATGTCCACGCCCAGCCCGGCGGGCGCATAGTCCAGCGTGTTGAGCCGCTGATACATGTCGGTGCGCAGATCGCGGTCGGGGATGATCATGTTTCCGGTGCGCTGACCGGCGATGTTGAAGGTCTTGGACGCCGCGGTGAGCGTGATGCTGCGGTCGCGGTGCTCGGGCGCGGCCACGTCCATCGGCACGAACCTGTTGCCGGGATAGACCAGGTCGTGATGGATCTCGTCCGAGACCAGCTTCAGGTCGTTGCGCCGGGCGAAACCGGCCACGGCGCGCAGTTCGGCCTCGGTCCAGATCCGGCCCGACGGGTTTTGCGGCGAACACCAGATCAGCATTGTCTCGGACCCGTCCAGCCGCGCCTGCGCGTCGTCGAGGTCGAGCGCATAGCTGTCGCCATCGCGCGCCAGCGGGCATTCCACCACGCGCCGCCCCGACTTGCCGATCTTGTGCGCGAATTCGTGATAGACCGGCGAGAAGATCACCACCCCATCCCCCGGCCGGGTCCAGACATCGAGGCAGAGCGCGATGGCATTGCCCAGCCCTTGCGAGGTCAGGATCCAGTCGGTCTCGATCCGCCAGTCGTGGCGGTTGGCCATCCACCAGGCGATGGCCTGCTTGTATTCGGGATATTCCCAGGAATACCCGAACACGCCTCGATCGGCCGCATCGCGCACCGCGCGGATGACGCAGGGTGCGGTGGCATAATCGGAATCGGCCGTCCACATCGCCAGCCCGTCCTCGGCCGAGACGCCGAAGAGGTGCTCCATCTTGTCCCATTTGGAACTGTGTGTGCCGCGGCGGTCGATCAGGTCGTCGAAAGTCATGCAGGTCTCCGGTCTGCGCAGGTCGCGCATACGCTAAACCGTTGATCGACGGGTGCAAGGGGGCGTTGCGGTGCGGCGGCCGATCGCCTAAATCGGGTCCATGAAACGCTCGATCCTGATCCATCCCGACCCGCGGCTGAAAAAGCTGTGCGCGCCGGTGGCCGATGTCACCGACGATCTGCGGCAGCTGGCCGACGACATGCTGGAGACAATGTATGACGCGCCCGGCATCGGCCTGGCCGCGCCGCAGGTCGGGGTGCTGGACCGGCTGATCGTGCTGGACTGCATCAAGGAAGAGGGCGAGGCGCCGCGGCCGCTGGTGATGTTCAACCCGCAGGTAGTGGCGGCCTCGGACGAGACCAATGTCTATGAGGAGGGCTGCCTGTCGATCCCCGAGCAATATGCCGAGGTGACGCGGCCCAGGGTGGTCGATGTCGAATGGATGGACCGCGACGGAAATCCCCGGCAAGAGACTTTTGACGGGCTCTGGGCGACCTGCGTGCAGCACGAGATCGACCACCTGAACGGCAAGCTCTTCATCGACTACCTCAAACCGCTCAAGCGCCAGATGATCACCCGCAAGATGGTCAAGCTCAAGCGCGAGCTGGCGCGCGCATGAGCGTGCGGCCCTGCCTGCCCTGGCCGGACAGGCGGCTGCGCGTGGCGGCAGATCCGGTGGATGAGATCACCGACGAGATCCGCGGTATCTGGGACGACATGATCGACACGATGGAGGCGATGCCCGGTGTTGGCCTGGCGGCGCCGCAGATCGGTGTGATGCTGCGCCTGGCGGTGGTCGACGGGTCCACCGAGCGCGGACGCGCGGTGCGTTTGGCCAATCCCGAGATCCTGCATGCTTCGGTCGAGCTGCGCGAGCACGAGGAGGCCAGTCCGAATCTGCCGGGGGTATCGGCCAAGCTCAAGCGCCCGCGCGCGGTCACGGTGCGGTTTCTCAACGACCGGGGCATGGTGGACCGCCGCGATTTCGTCGGCATCGAGGCGACCTGCGTGCAGCACCAGATCGACCATCTGGACGGGCGCATGTATTTCGACCGGCTGAGCAAGGTGAAGCGCGACATGCTGTTGCGCAAGGCGAGGAAGATGGGGTGAAACCCCATCCTACGGAGGCGGCATGCGCGTGATCTTCATGGGAACGCCGGATTTCTCGGTGCCGGTGCTGGAGGCGCTGGTTGCTGCCGGGCACGAGGTCGTGGCGGTCTATTGCCAGCCGCCCCGCCCGGCGGGCCGCGGCAAGAAGGACCGGCCCAGCCCGGTGCAGGCCCGCGCCGAGGCGCTGGGTCTGGAGGTGCGCCACCCGGTGTCTTTGAAGCCCGCCGAAGCGCAGGCCGGTTTTGCCGCGCTTGAGGCCGATGTGGCGGTGGTGGTGGCCTATGGGCTGATCCTGCCGCAACCGGTGCTGGACGCGCCGCGCTACGGTTGCCTGAACATCCATGCCAGCCTGTTGCCACGCTGGCGCGGGGCGGCGCCGATCCACCGGGCGGTGATGGAGGGCGACGCCGAGACCGGCATCTGCATCATGCAGATGGAGGCGGGGCTGGACACCGGCCCGGTGTTGCTGCGCGAGGCCACGCCGGTCGGCGCGACCGAGACCACCGGGGACCTGCATGACCGGCTGGCGCGGATGGGGGCCGGCCTGATCGTCGCCGCGCTCGACCGGTTGGACGAGCTGCGCCCCGAGGCGCAACCCGACTCCGGCGTGACCTATGCCGCAAAGATCGACAAGGCCGAGGCGCGGCTGGACTGGACCGACACCACGGCGCGGATCGTGCGGCGAATAAACGGGCTCTCGCCCTTTCCCGGCGCCTGGGTGATGCTGGGTGGCGAACGGCTCAAGCTGCTTCGGGCGGCTCCTGCGACGGCGGCGGATCCCGATCCCGGCGCGGTCGGTGTGACCGAGGACGAATTGCGCATCGGCACCGCCGATGGCGCGGTGTCGGTGCTGGAGCTGCAGCGGGAGGGCAAGCGGCCCGCACCCGTGGGCGAGGTGCTGCGCGGCTGGTCGCCGCCGGCCCGGGTGGAGTGAGGAGAGAAGCGATGTTCCCGACATTGATGGGCACGGTGGTGATCGCGGGGATCGTCGGATATGCCTCGGAAAAGACCGGCTTCACCCGCAACGGATACCTGCAGAGCATCATCATTTGCATCGGCGGCGCGTTTCTGGCCTATTTCCTGCGGATCATGTTCGGGATCGGCTTCGGCTCTCCGGGGGTGAATGCCATCGTGTCCTCGGTGGGGGCGCTGATCATCGTGCCGTTCCACTGGAGGAAATGAAATGCTGGTAATCTACCTGATCGTCGTCGGCGCCGCGGCGGGATTCCTGGCGACCAGGCTGATGCGGATCGAGGCCGATATCCCCACGACCATGCTGATCGGGATCGCCGGCGCGCTGGTGGGCGGCTTCATCCTGAACGCTTTGGTCGCGGTAATGGGCATGCTGTCGGGATTCGTGGGCGCCGTTCTGGGCGCGCTGCTGCTGATCTGGCTCTGGCAGAAATACCGCGGTCGGCGCTGAGTCAAACGCGCGGCGGGCGGCTCTTGTAGGCCGGCAGGCGCCAGCCGAAGAGCAGCGACCCGGCCCGCAACGCCCAGCAGATGCCGGCGCAGAGGGCGAGGGTCGGCAGCTGGTCCAGCCCGGCGCGATCCGCCAGCACCGCCGCCGTCGCCCCGGCAAAGGCGCAGGTGACATAAAGCTCGCCCTGTTTCAGCACCAGCGGCACCTCGCCCACGACGACATCGCGCATCAGCCCGCCCATGCAGCCGGTCGTCATGCCCATCAGCACCACGGTCACCGGCGACTGGTAGAAGCTGAGCGCCACGCCGGTTCCGGCGGCGACCGCGATGGACAGCGCGAAACTGTCCAGCCAGATCAGCCAGCGATAGCGGCTTTCGACCAGATGCGCGGTGAAGAACACCAGCACGGCGGCGCCGGTGGCGATCAGGATATACCGGCTGTCGCCCATCCAGAACACCGGGTTGCGGTCCAGCAGCAGGTCGCGCAGGGTGCCGCCGCCCACCGCCGTCAGGCAGGCGATGAAGGCAAAGCCCACCAGATCCAGCTGCGCCCGGCTGGCGACCAGCGCCCCGGTCAGGGCAAACACCAGCACCGAGCCGTAGTCGAGCAGCGCCAGGATGGTCATGTCTTGGCCTTGGACGGTTTGAAGGGGGCCATGCCCTCGCGCGCCAATTCGTCGGCGCGCTCGTTCTCGGGGTGGCCGGCATGGCCCTTGACCCATTCCCAGGTCACGTCATGGCGTTGGCGTGCCGCGTCGAGCCTCTGCCACAGTTCGACGTTCTTCACCGGTTTCTTTCCGGCGGTCTTCCAGCCGTTGCGCTTCCAGCCGTGGATCCAGCCGGTGACGCCGTTCTTCACATAGGCGCTGTCGGTGACGATGGTGATGGACGAGGGGCGAACCAGGGTCTCGAGCGCGGTGATCGCGGCCAGCAACTCCATCCGGTTGTTGGTGGTCAGCGCCTCGCCGCCACACAGGGTGCGTTCCTTGACGACGGAGCCGCCCTCCTTGGCCTGCATCAGAACGCCCCAGCCGCCGGGGCCGGGATTGCCGGAGCAGGCACCGTCGGTATAGGCGAAGAGCTCAGGCATCGGCACGGATCACGATCCAGCCCGACACCGAGCCCGCCAGCCCCGCGCCCTGTCCCAGCCAGTGGGCGCGCGGGGTCAGGCCCGCGTCGGTCAGAAGCGACTCCAGCTCGTCGCGCTGGTAATACTCGTAGTATCGGTCCAGCCGGTCCCGGCCACCGCCGTTGCCACGTTTCATGCCAAGGAACAGCACGCCTCCCGGTTTCAGCGCCCGTGCGATCCGGTCGAGATGGGCCGGAAGTTCTGCGCGCGACGCGTGCAACAGGCTGAAATAGGCCCAGATCCCGTCATAGCGCGCGGTGGTGGTCAGGTCCTCGAACCGGCCAAGCCGGACCGATACGCCGGGCAAACGGCTTGCGCGGTCCACCATCGCCTCGGAGGCGTCGATCGCCTCGACCTGCAAGCCGGTCTCGGCCATCCGCCGGGCATAGTGTCCCGGCCCGCAGCCCAGATCGAGAACCCGGCCACCCTCGGGGCAGGCCGCGATGAATCGCCCGATCATCTGATCGTCGCTGGCCTCGCGCTCCATCATCTCGACATAGGCGTCGGCCTGGCTGTTGTAGACGGCAAGGGTGCGCGGATCGCTCACAGGAATACTCCGACGGCAAGACAGGCGATCACGATCACCGTCAGCAGCACCCGCAGCGGCATCCACCAGGGCGGGGTCAGGCCCCAATGGGCAAAGGCGGCATCCAGAAGCAGGAGCCCCGCAAAGCCGAAGATCAGGTTCATCCCGTCGCTTACAGGTCCGCCACCGGTCATGAAGAACGCCCAGAGCGCGGGCAGCACCGACAGCGCGTATCCCGCAGCCGCCTGACCGCGGCTGGCGCGTGTGGCAAAGCCCCACAGCACCCCGGACATGAAGCTGAGGATCACCGAACCATAGAAGATAGGCATATCGCGCCCGACGAAGCGTGGACCCAGCTGGGCCGCGCCCCAGGCCTGCAACCCGTCATGCAGATAGGTGGCGGCCCCCCAGACAAAGGGGATCAGCCCGGCCAGGCCCAGCAGCAGCGGTGCGGCGGGTATGCGCCTCATGCCCGCTCCGCCGCCAGCCGGGCGGCAAGACCGGCGAACACCGCCGCAAAGCCGCGGTTGAGCCAGCGCAGGGCGCGGTCCGAGCCCAGCACATAGGTGCGCGCGGTCGCCGCGAACACGCCGTAGAGCAGGAAGACCGCGAAGGTCATTGCCATGAACACGCCGCCCATCATGATCATCTCTGCCGTGGCGGCTGTGGGATCGCCGCTGAGGAACGGCGGCAGCAGCGCCAGGAAGAAGACCGAGAGCTTGGGGTTCAGGATGTTGATCAGGGCCCCGCGCCCGGCGATGCGCGGCCCGGGCTGCGACTGCCGGTCCGACCGGATCGACAGAACGCCACCGGATTTCAACGCCTGCCAGGCGAGATAGAGCAGATAGGCGACACCGGCCAGCTTGACGGCCTGGAACAGCAGGGCCGAGCTGTGCAGGATCGCCGCCAGTCCCAGCATCGCGGCCAGCAGGTGCGGCACGATGCCGATGGTGCAGCCCAGCGCCGCCCAGGCCGCCGCCGCGCGCCCCTGACCCAGGCCCAGCGCCAGCGTGTAGACGACACCGGTGCCCGGCGCCAGAACGACAACGAAGGCGGTCAGCAGGAAATGCAGCGAGATCATGGGCGGGCCTCCGGTTCAGCTGCGCAGCACGCGCGGAACCTTGAATTCGACGTTTTCCGTCGCGGTTTCGATCTGCTCGACGGTCACGTCATAGCGGCTGCGGAAGGCGTCGATCACCTCGGTCACAAGCTCTTCGGGCGCCGAGGCGCCGGCGGTGACCCCCAGGGTCGAGATCCCGTCCAGCGCGCGCCAGTCGATGTCGCCGGCGCGCTGCACCAGCTGGGCATAGCCGCAGCCGGACTTGGCGCCAACCTCGACCAGCCGCCGCGAATTGGACGAATTCGGCGCGCCCACGACCAGCATCGCCTCGACCTGCGGCGCCATCGCCTTCACGGCCTCCTGCCGGTTGGTGGTGGCGTAGCAGATGTCTTCCTTGTGCGGGCCGACAATGGCGGGGAACCGCGCCTTGAGCGCGGCGACGATATCCTTGGTGTCATCCACCGACAGCGTGGTCTGGGTGACGAAGGCGAGGCGCTCGGGGTCGCGGACCTGCACATGCGCCACGTCCTCGACGGTTTCGACCAGCAAGACCTCGCCCTCGGGCAGCTGGCCCATCGTGCCCACGGTTTCCGGGTGGCCGCGATGGCCGATCATGATCATCTGCAATCCGTTCTCGGAATGGCGCTGCGCCTCGATATGGACCTTGCTGACCAGCGGGCAGGTGGCGTCGACATAGATCATCTGGCGCCGCGCCGCCTCTGCCGGGACCGATTTCGGCACGCCATGCGCCGAAAACACCACCGGCCGGTCATCGGGGCATTCCTCCAGCTCCTCGACAAAGACCGCGCCCTGCTCGCGCAGCGAATCGACGACAAATTTGTTGTGCACGATCTCATGGCGGACATAGACCGGCGCGCCCCATTTCCGGAGCGCCATCTCGACCACCTTTATGGCGCGGTCCACACCGGCGCAGAACCCGCGCGGCGCGGCCAGATATAGCGTCAGGGGCGGTTTGGCCATCGGGGCACCTCCTTGCACGCGAGAGGTATGCAATTCGCGCGCCCGGGTCCAGCATTTCAAGAAAGCGCCTGCGGGGCGTCACAATTCCGACATGGCCACTTGCTAGAAAATCCCTGTTTCATAGCAAGTTATTGTCTACGGACCACGGCCGGGTGCCTTTAGCTCCGGCCGTGGTTCCGCCCTTGTCCGGGTCAGCGGCCCGCGGTCGCCACGTTGCTGCGTTGTTCGCCGGTCGTGTCGCGCGGCGGACGTCCGATCACGTCCTTGAGCTCTTCCAGTTCGATGAAGTTGTCGGCTTGCCGACGCAGGTCGTCCGAGATCATCGGCGGCTGGCTGCGGATCGTCGAGACGACAGAGACCCGGACACCCTGACGCTGCAGGCTGGCCACAAGCGGACGGAAATCGCCATCACCGGAAAACAGAACGATATGATCGACCCGCGGCGCCAGTTCCATGGCATCCACGGTCAGTTCGATATCCATGTTGCCCTTGACCTTACGTCGCCCCATGCTGTCGGTGTATTCCTTGGCCGGTTTCGTGACCATCGAGAAACCGTTGTAGTGCAGCCAATCGACAAGCGGGCGGATCGGCGAATACTCGTCGTTTTCCAGAAGAGCAGTATAATAGAAGGCCCGCAAAAGCTTTCCCCGGCGCATGAATTCCTGGCGCAACAGCTTGTAATCTATGTCAAACCCGAGTGCCTTGGCCGCTGCATAAAGATTCGAACCGTCGATGAACAGCGCCAGCCGTTCGTCTTTGTAAAACATAATTGTTCCTTCCGGTGTGAACCATCCCACCGCTAGTTCCGTGAGTGAGCGATAAATTCTGGCGGGATAATTCCCGAAAATTAAGTTGAACTGGCATCTATCGCAAGAGTGAGTAAGAGAATTGTCATGCATCTGACGTATTCTGTAAACCCGAGTTGTTCACAAAAATGACCGAATTCCGGTCCGTTTCGCTGATCGCGCTTGGTGCGAACCTTCCACAGGGACGGTTCAGCCCTGAGTTGACCTTGGGTCGGGCCTGCGTGGCGCTGTCCGATGCCGGCGTGGTGATTCGCGCTGTCAGCCGGTTCTATGCCACGCCCTGTTTTCCGGCCGGTGCCGGGCCGGATTACGTGAACGCGGTGCTTGCCGTCGATGCCGGGGACGATCCGTCCGACCTGCTGGCCCTGCTGCACCGGATCGAGCGCGAACATGGGCGCGAGCGGGTCCGCCGCTGGGGCATGCGCACGCTGGATATGGATATCGTCGCATTCGGCGACGCCGTTCTGCCGGACGCCGGGATATATTCCAGGTGGCGCGACCTGCGGGGCGAGGAGCAGCGGCAGCACACGCCAGACCGGTTGATCCTGCCGCATCCGCGTCTGCAGGACCGCGCCTTTGTCCTGATCCCGGCGGCGGATGTCGCGCCCGGCTGGCGTCACCCGGTCTCGGGGTGGAGCATCGCGGAAATGTGCTCCGCGCTGCCGGCGGCCGACCGTGCCGCGGTCACGCCGATCTGATCGGAAGTTCCCCTATTTCCTGCTTGTCAAGCAGTGGATTCGCGCATAGAACCACGCCTTCTGATCAGATGACGAACTTGGAGATCCGCCAATGGCCCGCGTGACGGTTGAAGACTGCGTAGACAAGGTTCCGAACCGGTTCGAGCTGGTGATGCTCGCCGCCCACCGTGCGCGAGAGATCTCGGCCGGGGCCGCGATCACCATCGACCGCGACAACGACAAGAACCCGGTCGTGGCGCTGCGCGAGATCGCCGACGAGACGCAGGCGGCCGACGACCTGCGCGAACGGCTGATCGAAAGCAACCAGTCCCAGATCGAGGTCGACGAGCCGGAAGAGGACCAGATGGCCCTGCTGATGGGTGCCGAATCCGACAAGCCCGCCGAGGACGACCTGTCCGAGGAGAAGCTGCTGCGCGCGCTGATGGAGGCGCAGGGGCAGGGCTGAGCCGCCCGACGACAAGGATGCGGACCGGATGATTGCCGCCGATGACCTGATTGCGCTGGTCCGCAACTACAACCCCAAGACCAATGCCAAGCGGCTGACCGCGGCCTACGAGTTCGGCAAGGCGATGCACGAGGGGCAGACCCGGCATTCCGGCGAGCCCTATTTCTCGCACCCCGTGGCCGTGGCCGCCATCCTGACCGAGCAGCGGCTGGATGATGCCACCATCATCACCGCGCTGCTGCACGACACGATCGAGGACACCAAGGCCAGTTACGGCCAGATCGCCGAGCATTTCGGCGACGAGGTGGCGGTGCTGGTCGATGGCGTCACCAAGCTGACCAACCTGCAACTCTCGAGCCTGGAGACGAAGCAGGCCGAAAACTTCCGCAAGCTGTTCATGGCCATGTCCAAGGATCTGCGGGTGATCCTGGTCAAGCTGGCCGACCGACTGCACAACATGCGCACCATCAAGGCGATGAAGCCGGAAAAGCAGGTGCAGAAGGCGCGCGAGACCATGGACATCTTCGCGCCGCTTGCCGGCCGAATGGGCATGCAGTGGATGCGCGAGGAGTTGGAGGATCTGGCATTCCGAGTCCTCAACCCCGAGGGGCGGCAGTCGATCATCCGCCGCTTCATCACACTGCAGCGCGAAACCGGCGACGTGATCCACCGCATCACCGGCGACATGCGCGGCGAGCTGGACAAGGCCGGGATCGAGGCCGAGGTGTTCGGCCGGGCCAAGAAACCCTATTCCATCTGGCGCAAGATGCAGGAAAAGGAACAGGGCTTCTCGCGGCTCAGCGACATCTACGGCTTCCGCGTCATCACCGGGTCGGAAGAGGATTGCTATCGCGCGCTGGGCGCCATCCACCAGCGCTGGCGCGCGGTGCCGGGCCGGTTCAAGGATTATATCAGCCAGCCCAAGTCGAACGGCTATCGCTCCATCCACACCACCGTGTCGGGTCGCGACGGCAAACGCGTCGAGGTGCAGATCCGCACCCGTCAGATGCATGACGTGGCCGAGACCGGTGTGGCGGCGCATTGGTCCTATCGCGACGGGGTGCGGTCGGAAAACCCGTTCGCGGTCGACCCCGCCAAGTGGATCGCCTCGCTGACCGAGCAGTTCGACAACGAGGAGGATCACGAGGATTTCCTCGAGGCGGTGAAGCTCGAGATGTATTCCGACCAGGTGTTCTGCTTCACCCCCAAGGGCGATGTCGTCAAGCAGCCGCGGGGCGCGACGCCGATCGACTTTGCCTATGCCATCCACACGCGGATCGGCCATGCCTGCGTGGGCGCCAAGGTCGATGGCATCCGCGTGCCGCTCTGGACCCGGCTCAAGAACGGACAGTCGGTGGACATCATCACCGCCGAGGGCCAGACGCCGCAGGTCAGCTGGCTGGAGATCGCGGTCACCGGCAAGGCCCGCACCGCGATCCGCCGCGCGCTGCGCGAGGTTGACCGCGAGCGGTTCATCAAGCTGGGACGCGAACTGGCGCGTTCGGCCTTCGAGAATGTCGGGCGCAAGGCCACCGACAAGGTGCTCGAGACGGCGGCCCGCGCGCTGCGGCTGAAGGACCGGGGCGAGTTGCTGGCCCGGCTGGGCAGCGCCGAGTTGACCGCGCATGACGTGGTGCAGGCGGTCTATCCCGACCTGGCCCCGGACGAGGGCGACGCGATCTCGCCGCGCCGCGCGGTGATCGGCCTGGAGCCGGGGCAGAAATTCGAACGCGCGCCCTGTTGCCAGCCGCTGCCGGGCGAACGGATCGTCGGCATCACCTATCGCGGCAAGGGCGTGGTCGTGCACGCCATCGACTGCCAGAAGCTGAGCGCCTTCGAAGATCAGCCCGACCGCTGGGTCGATCTGCACTGGCAGTCGGGCACCCACCCGGCGGCCTATGACGCCTCGCTCGAGGTGACGATCGGCAATGACGCGGGTGTGCTGGGACGTATTTGCACGTTGATCGGCGAGAAGAAGGCCAATATCTCGAACCTTGTGTTCGTGGACCGGAAACCCGACTTCTACCGCCTGCTCATCAGCGTCGAACTGCGCGATCTGGAGCAGTTGCATTCGCTGATGCTGATGCTGGAGGCGGAAAGCGACGTTGCATCGGTCGAACGTCACCGGGAAGGCGCGGACACATTGGTGCGGGGATAGGTTCGGGCAGCTCGGAAAGGACAGACCAGCGTGGTATTCAAGCGCCGAGATCGCCGCTCGCCGGTTCAGGCCGCTTCGGAGTTCGTGTATCCGCGCGGCGGCTGGACGCGCGCTTTCCACTACGTGAAGCACCGTGTCAGGCGCCTGCCGGATACGCCCGAACGCATTGCGCGCGGCATCGGGGCCGGGGTCTTCGCCGCCTTCACGCCGTTCTACGGGCTGCATTTCCTGATTGCCGTGCTGCTGGCGCGGCTGATCAACGGCAACCTGCTCGCCTCGCTCAGCGGCACCTTCTTCGGCAATCCGTTCACCTATGTCCCGATCGCGGTGGTCAGCCTGGAGACCGGGCATTTCCTGCTGGGAACCACCTTCGAGGAGGGCCAACGCCGCGGCCTGATGCGCAAGATCGCCAACGCCTCGGGGGACCTGCGCGACAATTTCCTGTCGATCTTCACCGGGCGCGAGGCAGATTGGCGGGGGTTGCACCTGTTCTATGACGAGGTGTTCTATCCCTATCTGGTCGGCGGCATCCTGCCCGGCCTGGTGGCCGGCGTGGTCTGCTATTGGCTTAGCGTACCGCTGATCCGTGCCTATCAGCTGCGCCGCCGGGCCAAGATCAAGGCCAAGTTCGAGGCGATCAAGAAAAAGGCCGGGGCGGGGGGTGCCGCTCTGGAGAAAACCCCGCTACGGTCGCGTCCGAAATCAAGGTGAGGGGCAAACGATGCCGGAAAACCATCTGCGTCTCGGGATCAACATCGACCATGTGGCCACCGTGCGGAACGCCCGTGGCGGCGCCTATCCCGACCCGCTGCGCGCGGCGAAACTGGCCGAGGAGGCCGGTGCCGACGGCATCACAGCGCATTTGCGCGAAGACCGCCGGCATATCTCGGATGCCGATATCGAGGGGCTGATGGACGTGCTGACGGTGCCGCTGAACTTCGAGATGGCGGCGACCGACGAGATGCAGCAGATCGCCCTGCGCCACAAACCCCACGCGGTCTGCATCGTGCCGGAAAAGCGCGAGGAGCGCACAACCGAGGGCGGGCTTGAGGTCGCGCGCGAGGAGAACCGGCTGGCCCATTTCATCGCGCCCCTGCGCGACGCTGGCTGCCGGGTGTCGATCTTCATTGCCGCCGACAATCGCCAGATCGAGGCCGCGCACCGCATCGGCGCCCAGGTGATCGAGCTTCACACCGGCGCCTATTGCGATGCTCATGCCGAGGGCCAAGCGGATATTTGCGACCGCGAGTTGGAGGCCCTGCGCGAGATGTCGGCCTATGCCCACTCGCTGGGCCTCGAGGTGCATGCCGGACACGGCCTGACCTATGACACGGTGAAACCCGTCGCGTCCTTTCCCGAGGTGCGCGAGTTGAACATCGGGCATTTCCTGGTGGGCGAGGCGATCTTTCTGGGTCTGGACCCTGCCATCCGGGAAATGCGCCGCCTGATGGATGAGGCCCGCGCGTGACCCTCCGTGATCTCGACGACGGGGGACGCCCTTGATCCTCGGCATCGGCACCGACCTGGCCAATATCGAACGGATCGAACGGACGCTGGACCGTTTCGGCGACCGGTTCCGCAACCGTGTCTTCACCGAAATCGAACAGCGCAAGGCCGAACGCCGTGCCGACACGCCCGGCACCTATGCCAAGCGCTGGGCCGCCAAGGAGGCCTGTTCCAAGGCGCTGGGCACCGGTTTGCGCATGGGAATCGCCTGGAAGGACATGGCCGTGAGCAACCTGGCGACCGGGCAGCCGGTGATGCATGTCACCGGCTGGGCCGCCGAGCGGCTGCGCGAGATGACCCCGCCGGGCCACGAGGCGCTGATCCACGTCACGCTGACCGATGACCACCCCTGGGCGCAGGCCTTCGTGGTGATCGAGGCGCGCCCCCTGGACGAGGTGGGCGATCCCTTGACTTACCCCGGCCCCGCCCGCATGTAGCGCCCGACCCATAAGGACTGGAGACCTCAATGGCCAGCAAAGCCAAGCCCGGACACGCGATCTGGGAGACGATCAAGACCATCGTCTATGCCCTGCTGATCGCGGGCGTGTTCCGGACGCTCTTCTTTCAGCCGTTCTGGATCCCGTCGGGCTCGATGAAGGAAACGCTGCTGATCGGCGATTTCCTGTTCGTCAACAAGATGGCCTATGGCTATTCCTATGCGTCCTGCCCGAACCTGAAGATGCCGCGTTTCGGCATCGATATCGACGCCAAGAACATCTGCGGCTTTCTCGACGGCGACAACACCCGTGTGTTCGGGGGCGAGCCCGAGCGCGGCGATGTCGTGGTGTTCCGTCACCCCACTTCCGGGCGAGATTTCATCAAGCGGCTGGTCGGCATGCCGGGCGACAGGATCCAGGTCAAGGCCGGTGTCCTGCAGATCAACAGCGAGCCGGTGAAACTGGATGACGCCGGCGTCTTCGAGGAAGTGGCCGAACCGCAGGGGCCGCAGCAGTTGCGCCCGCGCTGCGAGAACGGGCCCGTGGGTGCCGGCGGGATCTGCCAGAAAACCCGCCTGACCGAGACCCTGCCCAACGGTGTCGAGCACACGATCCTGAACATCGGCAACCAGGCCTCGGACAACACCGGCGTCTACACCGTTCCCGAGGGCAATTACTTCTTCATGGGTGACAATCGCGACAATTCCAGCGACTCGCGCCTGCCGCAATCGGCCGGTGGCGTCGGGTTCGTGCCCTACGAAAACCTGATCGGCCGTGCCGATCGCATCATGTTCTCGTCCGCGGGCCGGTCCATGCTGTTCTTCTGGACCTGGCGCGGCGACCGGTTTTTCAAGGCGATCCAGTGAAGCTTTCGGCGGATCTGAAGGCCTTTCAGGCCCGGATCGGCCACGAATTCTTCCGGCCCGAGTTGTTGGTGCGCGCGCTGACCCACGGGTCGATCTCTTCGCCCACGCGCGGCGACAACCAGCGTCTGGAATTCCTCGGCGACCGGGTGCTGGGCCTGGTCATGGCCGAGGCGCTTCTTGACCAGGACAAGTCCGCCGCGGAGGGCCAGCTTGCGCCGCGGTTCAACGCGCTGGTGCGCAAGGAGACCTGCGCCGACGTGGCCCGCGAGGTCGAACTGGGCGCGGTGCTGAAACTGGGCCGCTCCGAGATGCGCAGCGGCGGCCGGCGCAAGCAGGCGCTGCTGGGCGACGCGATGGAGGCGGTGATCGCCGCCGTTCACCGCGATGCCGGGTTCGAGGCCGCGCGCGCCATGATCCTACGCCTGTGGGGCGACCGTGTCCACAAGGTCGAAGCCGATGCCCGCGATGCCAAGACCGCGTTGCAGGAATGGGCGCAGGCCCGGGGGATGACCCCGCCGACCTATGTTCAGCTGTCGCGCAGCGGCCCCGATCACGCACCGGTCTTTGCCATCGCCGCCCGCCTGCAGGACGGCACCGAGGCCCGCGCCACCGCCGGATCGAAACGCCAGGCCGAACAGGAGGCCGCCGCCGCGCTGCTCGACACGGTCTCGGGCGGTGGCTGAGAACGCCCTGCCGGGCCGGAACCTGTTCGGGGCGGGTTTCATGGTGGCCGCCATGTCCCTTTTCGCGGTCGAGGACGCGCTGTTCAAATCCGTGACCGTGACGATGGGGCCGGGCCAGGCAACGGTGCTGTTCGGCCTGGCCGGGCTGGCGATCTACGTCGCCTTGTCCCGCCGCGCGAAAGAGCCGGTTCTCACGCCCGAGATCCTGCGCCCGCACCTGCTGATCCGCACCGGATTCGAGATCGTCGGGCGCCTGTTCTTTGCCCTGGCGCTGGCCTTCGCGCCGCTGTCGATCACGTCGGCTATCCTGCAGGCGGCGCCGCTTGTCGTGGTGGCCGGCGCGGCGCTGTTTCTGGGCGAGACCGTGGGCCGGCGGCGCTGGACCGCGATGTCGGTCGGCTTTGTCGGCGTGCTGCTGATCCTGCGCCCGACACCGGAGCAGTTCCGACCCGAGGCCCTGTTCGCCCTGGCCGGCATGATCGGATTCGCCGGGCGCGACCTAGCCACGCGCGCCAGCCCGGTCACGGTGTCGGCGCGGCAGCTTGGCACGCTGGGCTTTCTGGTTGTGACCTGTGCGGGCTTTCTGATCCTGCCCTTCGATGCCGCGCCGCCCCGGCTTCCGGCGTCCGCCGAGGCGGGCAAGCTGCTGCTCACCGGCTGCGTCGGGGTCGCGGCTTACACTGCTCTCACCCGGGCGATGCGCACCGGAGAGGTGGCCGTTGTCGCGCCGTTCCGCTACAGCCGCCTTCTGGTGGCGCTGGTCTTTGCGGTCGTGTTCTTTGACGAGCGTCCCGATGCCCTGGTGCTGACCGGTGCCGCGCTGATCGTCGGCAGCGGGCTCTACACGCTGGCGCGCTCGCACCGGAGCGCGGATTGACCCCGACCGCACGATCGCATCTGGCCGGTGGCGGCAATATCCTGTAGGTCACAGCCTCGTTGCAACTTCAGGATCGCCCCATGACCACCCGCGCCGGTTTCATTGCCCTGATCGGAGAGCCCAATGCGGGCAAGTCCACCCTGCTCAACCGCATGGTGGGCGCCAAGGTCTCGATCGTCACCCACAAGGTCCAGACCACCCGCGCCCGCATCCGCGGTGTCGCGATGGAGGGCGAGGCGCAGCTGGTCTTTGTCGACACGCCGGGCCTGTTCAAGCCGCGCCGGCGGCTGGACCGGGCGATGGTCGCCGCCGCCTGGGGCGGGGCCGCGGATGCCGATATCGTCGTGCTGTTGGTCGAGGCGCATCGCGGCATCACCGAAGGGGTCGAGCGCATCCTCGATGGCCTGGGCGATATCGGACAGGGCCGCACCGTGGCGCTGGCCATCAACAAGATCGACCGGGTGGCCTCCAAGGCGCTGCTGGGCCTCGCGCGGGACCTGAACGAGCGTTTCGACTTTGCCGAGACCTTCATGATCTCGGCCGAGAAGGGCCACGGCGTCGACGACCTGCGCAAGTGGCTCGCCGGCGCGCTGCCCGAGGGGCCCTGGCTCTATCCCGAGGATCAGATCGCCGACCTGCCCATGCGGATGATCGCCGCCGAGATGACGCGCGAGAAACTGACCCTGCGGCTGCACCAGGAACTGCCCTATCAGCTGACCGTCGAGACCGAGAACTGGCAGGAACGCAAGGACGGCTCGGCGCGCGTCGACCAGGTGATCTATGTAGCGCGCGACGGGCACAAGGGGATCCTGCTGGGTCACAAGGGAGAGACCATCAAGGCGGTGGGCCAGGCCGCCCGCGCCGAGCTCGAGGCCTTTCTCGACCGCAAGGTGCACCTGTTCCTTCAGGTCAAGGTCCGGCCCAACTGGCTGGACGAGGCCGAGCGCTATTCCGAGATGGGCCTCGACTTCAAGGACGGCGGGTGATCCATGCCGCGGCCGATGGGCGTCTTCATATCCCCGCCGGAGGCGCCTGCGGCGGTCAGAGGCGCGGGGCTGCGATGACCCGGCTCACGGCGGATTTCTGGGTTCAGGCCTATCTCACGCGGCTTCGGCTCAATGACATTCCGGCCTTCGTGACCGCACATGGCGACGACACTGCCGGCGCGGTTCTGGTCAAGCTGAACACGCTGAACGGGCAGGCGGTTGCCTTTCACCGCGAGTATGATCTGATGAGCGGTGCGCGCGCCTGGGTCGAATTGGCCGGCGGCGACGAGCGTGACGTGGATGCGGCGATTGCCCGCCAACGCGATTTCGACCCCGATCTCTGGGTGATCGAGGTCGAGGACCGCCAGGGGCGTCATCTTCTGGGCGAGGACGGGCTGGAGTAGGGGAATGGACTGGCGCGATCACGGCATCCTGCTGACGGTGCGGCGCCACGGCGAGACCTCTGCGATCATCGAGGTGTTCACCGAGGCACATGGCCGTCATGCCGGTGTCGTGCGCGGCGGCACCAGCCGGAAGATCGCTCCGCTTTTGCAACCGGGCGCGCAGCTCGACGTGACGTGGCGGGCGCGGCTGGACGCGCATATCGGAACCTACGCGGTCGAACCCCTGCGCAGCCGGGCGGCGGCGGCCTTCTCGGGGCGCATGGCGCTTGCGGGGCTGAACGCGGTGGTGGCCCTTCTGTCTTACAGCCTGCCCGAGCGCGAGTCGCATCCGCGGCTTTATCGCCAGACCGAACAGCTTATGGACCTGCTGGGCCAGGACGAGATCTGGCCGCTGGCCTATCTGCGGTGGGAGCAGGCCTTGCTGGAGGATCTCGGGTTCGGCCTGGACCTGGCCGCCTGCGCCGTCACCGGGGCGACCGAGGGGTTGGTCTATGTCTCGCCGAAATCGGGCCGGGCAGTTACGGCGGCGGGGGCCGGTGACTGGGCCGATCGCATGCTGCCATTGCCGCCCTGCCTGTTGGGGCGGGGGCCGGAATCGGATGCCGAGATCGTCAAGGCGCTGGGCACCACGGGTCATTTCCTTGAATCGCGGTTGGCGATGGAAGTTGCGCACAGGCCGCTGCCGCAGGCCCGCGGGCGGCTTATCGACCTCCTGGCCCGGTCGCCGTAAAGACCATCTCGCCGCCCGCCGCGTTGCGCAGGATGAGGATATCGCCCGACACTTCGGCTTGGCTCATCTCGCCAAGCGCCGCGAGGAAGCGGCGTTCGGCCGGCATCTGGGGGCAGGTGCGCCGGGTAACAGCCAGGGCGCCCACTTCGAACCACGGATAGGGCGCGTCCATCTTGCCGCCACAGGCGTTGCCGGGGCTCGGCCCGCGATCCGGCCGCAAACCATCGCGCGACGGCGGGGCTCAAAGACCATGGCTGCGGTCATACTGGCTCGGTTCGCGCGGTTGCCAGCCTTCCAGAGACCCCGGTGCGGGGGCAAAGATCTCGACCAGCAGCGGATGGCAGGCGGCCGCGTCAGAGGAGTGACCCGAGCCGCAATCGCCGCCGGGGCAGGCGCTGAGCCCGCCCAGAAGGTCGATCTCGGCGAAGAACTCCAGGTGGTCGCCGGGGCGCACCGGAGAGGCCTTCATGAAATACTGCCCGGTATCGCGGGTGAACCCGGTGCACATGAACACGTTGAGCACATCATGCACGTGCGGCTCGGCCTCGACCGCGGAGACCCCCAGATGCCCGGCCAGGGCGCGGATCAGGTTGGAGTGGCAGCAGTGGTGGTATTGCGTTCCGGACAGAAGGTTGCCGGTATAGGGATCGCAACGGGTGCCGATCACGTCATGGACCGATCCGCCGAACGCGTCGATCCCGTACCAGTCCAGGCTGTCCCAGGTGATCGTGGCCATCGGGCGCAGATGCGGAAAGCTGCTCCACATCCGCTCGCCGGTGGTCAGGTGCGTGCCATGCAGGGCGCGGGTCTTGCCCGAGTAGAACCGTTCGGTCAGATCCTCGGCGTTCCACAAGTTCAGGTCGCCGACCTGCGGCCCACCTACCGAGGTGATGCGAAAGAACTGCCCGCGCGGAACCTCGAAGCAGCGAGCGTCGCGGGGTGGCACCAGGATCTCGCCGGATTTGCGCGCGGTGGCGCGGGCCGCCGCATAAAGGTCCAGGTCTGGTTTCGGCAGCGTATCGTCGGGATAGCAGATCACCGGCGCCACGGCGCGGCGGGCGTCGGCGTCGTCGGGGGCTTGGGTCATGGCGCGTCTCCTCGGCTCCGGGATCAGGTGGCCCGATCCGAGCGCGGGATGCAAGCGTCAGCGGCAGTGGCAGGCGCGCGGTGGATCCAGGCCGGGCTGCACCGCGCCGCAATAGGCGCAGCGCCATTGTTGGGCGGCCTTGTCCTGTCGCCAGCGACAGGCCCGCGTCAGCGAGGATGTGCGGGCCCGCCAGATGAAATAGGCCAGCACACCGATTGCGAGGATCACCAGCACCACCATGCGGCGACCCCTAGCCCATGCCGGGGCCGGGCGCCAAGCCCCGCAATCCGGTATGGTGTCCGCCCGGCGGGCCGGTCAGGCCGCGTTGGCGTATTGGAACAACTCGGGCGTTTCTGCCGCCACGGGCAGGGGCTCGGGCGTGTAATAGGCCCATGCCTGGTCCAGCAGCTTCAGCGCCTCGGCGGGTGCGGTCTTGGATTTGACGAGTTTCATGGGCGTCATCCTGCGTATGGTCTGCCCCTCCCCGAGATCGAAGATAGGCGCACCGATGCGCCGGTGCATCCCATGAATTCGCAATCTTGTCATGCGGTTGCTGCATGGTGACGCCGGGTCAGACGGTTGCCAGATGCCCGGCCAGGCCCAGGGCAAAGCCGCCGACACTGCCCAAAGCCGGAAGCCAGTGCCCGTGGCGATGGGCCGCCGGCGCGACATCCTGGAACAGCAGGTAGAGGATGCCGCCCGCAGAGAAGACCATGATCGCGCCCAGTGGAACCGGCTGGTCCACCAGGAACAGGAACCCGATCCCCGCGCAGACGGGTCCAATGGCGGCCAGACCCAGGAACAGCAGCAGGATGTGCCGGACATTGTGCCGCCCCGCCACGAACACCTCGCGGAAGGCGGCAAAGCCTTCGGGCACGTTTTGCAGAAAGATCATCCCCGCCAGCAGGATCGCCGTGGCGGGGTCCGAGATCAGCAGCGCCCCGAGCGCCATCGCTTCGGGCACGAAATCGAGCAGCATGGCCAGCAAGAGCGCGCCTCCGCCGCCGGCCCGTTCCAGCGCCCGGTCGATGGCGAAGAAGAGGAGGCCACCGGTAGCGAACAGGATGACCGCCGAGGCCGGATGCAGGGCCTCCACCCCCTCGGGGATCAGCACCAGGGCCACCGCCGACAAAAGCGCGCCGCCACCGAAGGCCGCGATGCCCAGGACCAGGTCGGCCGGCACATGACGCTCGACCGCCAGTTCGCAGCGGGCCAGTACGCCCCCCAGCGGGATCGCCAGCCCGGCCAGCAGGGCCAGGATCAGGGCGTGATAGACCGAGATTTCCAACGCGCCGGGCGGATCAGACCGCCCGCTCGACCATCATCTTCTTGATCTCTGCAATGGCCTTGGCCGGGTTCAGGCCCTTGGGGCAGGTCTTGGTGCAGTTCATGATCGTGTGGCAGCGATAGAGCTTGAAGGGATCCTCCAGATCGTCCAGCCGCTCGCCGGTGGCCTCGTCGCGGCTGTCGATGATCCAGCGATACGCGTGCAGCAGCGCAGCGGGGCCGAGGTAGCGGTCGCCGTTCCACCAGTAGGACGGGCAGGCGGTCGAGCAGGAGGCGCACATCACACATTCATAGAGGCCATCGAGCTTCTTGCGGTCCTCGATCGACTGTTTCCACTCCTTGGCGGGGCGGTTGGTCTTGGTTTCCAGCCACGGCATGATCGAAGCGTGCTGGGCGTAGAAATGCGTAAGGTCCGGGATCAGGTCCTTGACCACCGGCATGTGCGGCAGCGGATAGATCTTCACGTCGCCCTTGATCTCGTCCATGCCGTAGATGCAGGCCAGCGTGTTGATGCCGTCGATGTTCATCGCGCACGACCCGCAGATCCCCTCGCGGCAGGACCGGCGGAAGGTCAGGGTGGGGTCGATCTCGTTCTTGATCTTGATCAGCGCATCCAGGACCATCGGACCGCAGCTGTCCATGTCGACGAAATAGGTGTCGACGCGCGGGTTCTGGCCGTCATCGGGATTCCAGCGATAGATCTGGAACTTGCGGACGTTGCCGGCGCCTTGCGGTTTCGGCCAGGTCTTGCCGGTGGTCATGCGGCTGTTCTTGGGCAGCGTCAGTTGAACCATGATGTGTTACCCTTCTGCTTGGGTTTCCGAGCCGGACATGGCGTCCGGTCTCAGCTTGTCGAGCCAGGTCCGGTCGGACTCGTAGCCCAGCTTGATCAGATCGTCGCCATGCCGCTCAAGATAGAGCGCGGCGGTCCGGGGCGGCAACTCGGTCAGCCATCGGCGTGTCTTGCCCGAGGACACATGCGTCTTGAGCCGCCCGACATCGGACCTGTCCTTCAATCCCCCGAACAGGGAGTTTTGGTGGTAGATCTCGAGCGCGGTATCGTGTTCCGCGCCCTGGAACCCGAAGTGGTCGAGCACGCGGCCGAAGATCGCGCAATCGGTGTCCTCGATCAGGTCCTCGTAGCGCAGGTCGATGGCCCTGGGATGACCATAGGGCCAGGCCGTCATCTCCGCCAGCACGCTGGCATGGTGCTGCGCCATCTCGAAGGCGAGTTTCTCTTCCCGGGTGGGCAGGTGCCGGATCTGTTGCTGGTAGGTACGCCCGTTCCAGTCGGGGTTCGGAACGTGCAGGAAGTTCTCCTGCCGTCCCGGCGCCGTTTCATGGTATCTGGCGCCGGACAGCAACACGTCGCGAGGGTCGCGGATGATGTGCAGGAACCGCGCATCCTCGCGCTCCATCAGGCCCGGCGCGAAACGGCTCGACCAGTTCACGCAGATGACCCGGCCCTCCTCGGGCAGATCCGTCCACTTCCGCGGGCGATGCAGGGGCCGCATGGGAATGTCCAGCGCCTGCCCGATCAACCGCCACACCCGCCGCATCCAGACGGTGCCGCATTTGTGATGCGTACCGATGCACAGGATGCGGGGGGTGGGGATCATGTCGGGCTCCGGGACACTGGGGCTGAGAACAATAGCTGTTTCATTTCTTCTCCAGAAGAGCGGTCAGGATATCAGTCATCGCTTTTGCGCGGGCAACGAATGAGTGCTTCAGCACCATGTCTTGCGCATGTTCAAACCTCGATCGGCGCTTCTCTTCGCCTTCGTTCCGAATAGCGTCGACCGCGTCGGAAAACTCCTTTGCAGTGCGACAACAATAAACAAACGGGCGAAATTCCGGCAGCAGTGCATCCACATCGTCACAAATGACCGGTGTCCCGCAGGCAAGTGCATCGAAGATGCGATTGGAAATAAATCCATTTTCACGCATCGATGGGAGATGGTCACACAGGATTGCTTCGGCCCCACGATAAAGATCACCCAGTTCGTCGTTAGGAACATAATCCGCCACGAGTTTCTCGCCAAGCGGTGTCGCCGCCCAGCGCGGGCCATAAACGTTGGGATAATGTCCAGCTTCGACCGCCATTTCGGCTATCGGCCTCATTCGATCGCCTCTGCTGTAATTGGAACCAACAAAATGAAAGCCTTCGCGTCTGCGTGACGGGTCAGGGAACATCTTATTGGGATCAAATGCTTGATGCAGAACTTCTGCGTTGAGCCCCAAGCCGCGCAACTTGGTAGCAAAGGATTCGGAGGCGACCAGGACAAGGTCCGACGATGCGGCCTCACGCATGATGCGGGCAACGTCTCCTTCTGTCTTGCCGGGATAGATCAACCACAAAACGCGGGGCCTGCCACTTGGAGCGGGCATCGAAGGCGCCCCGAGTATGAATAGGTCCAGATCGGCTTCGACAGAACTCTCCTCCCATTCCGGCAAGCACTGGACATGACTATTGATACCTTGCCGTTCCAGCGCCTCCGAGAAACTCAAGGCAAAATGCCAGTCTCCCCAGTAACGACGCTGCCGGCGTGATTTCACCGCTGTCTTGATGGCGATGCTTCGGGCCTTTTGAGTCTTTCGGCGCGCCGGGACCGGCTCGCCGTGTTGTCCGTCATTTGTGTCATTGGGTTGGATATCGAGATCGTCGAGCAGGCGGGGCAGTCCGTAGTCGGCGAGCGAAAGCTTTGACCAGTCGCGGACAATCCGGTCATATTCAGTGTCGAGTATACTATTGGTGGGATCCAGATTGCGGACAACAACCAGCCCCGAGGGCGCCACATTCACCACTTCCATGTAAAGATCGGGACGGTATTTACGAAGGATCAAAACCACCTTCCACACGTCGCCGACCCATTGGCGAGTGACTGTCTTGTCCCAGTCGCGATCGGCGGCAGCCATGCTCATCGGGACGCAGTCATGCATGGCAATGCAGCCCGTCGGCGTCATACGCTTTTCACTGTTCATGAAGTCGCGCAAAAGGAACTCGAACAGGTGCATGCCGTCGAGAAAGGCAAGGTCGAAGCTTGGATCCATGCGACGCAGCATGTCCGATTCGAAGAATTCGTCGCTGGTTCCCTGGAAGAGATAGAGCTCCGGCTTGGTTCCGGTCACATCTGCGGCAAGGCGGAACGTGGGGTCAACGGCGTAAGAGGTGCACTGGGACAAATGCAGACTGGCCCCGGACTCCGTGCCGATCTCGAAATACGTTTTGGGCTTGAGTTCCCGGTGCATCCTTTCGAGCAATGTGAAATAGTGATCGGGCCCCATGCGGGGAAACCCCTCTTCGGGCACGATCCTAGACTCTCCGCGCAACTTGCGACGGATCCCGGGCAATTTTAGAAGATCATCTCGAACGCCAAACACTCCGCTCTCCCCGGCGCCTACCCTAGAACGTCCGCGCCTTTGGCGCGATGCGTTTGAGGTTGATGCCGCCTTGTTTCTCTGTGGTCAGCGGGTCGGTGATGACCGGACGATAGCTCAGATCGACCGATGTGCCGTCCACGCGGGCAACCGTGTGAACGCGCCATTTCTTGTCGTCACGCTCGGGATGGTCCTCATGGGCATGCGCGCCGCGGCTTTCCTTGCGTGCCTCGGCGCCGGCGATCGTGGCCAGCGCGTTGGGCATCAGGTTGGTCAGCTCCAGCGTCTCCATCAGGTCAGAGTTCCAGATCAGGCTGCGGTCGGTGACCTTCAGATCGTCCAGCTTCCCGGCGATGGCGGTCATCTTCTCCAGCCCTTCGGCCATGGTCTTGGCAGTGCGGAAGACGGCGGCATCCTCCTGCATGGTCTTCTGCATCTCCAGCCGGAGCTCGGCCGTGGGCGTGCCGCCCTTGGCATTGCGAACGCTGTCGAACCGGTCGAAGGCCCGATCGACGCTGGTCTGGTTCAGCGCCGGGTTACCCGTCTCGGGATCCACCACCTTGCCGGCCCGGATCGCCGCCGCGCGGCCGAAGACCACCAGGTCGATCAGCGAGTTCGAGCCCAGCCGGTTGGCGCCGTGCACGCTGGCACAGCCGGCCTCGCCCACGGCCATCAGGCCGGGGACCACGGCGGTGGGGTCATCCTTGGTGGGGTTCAGCACCTCGCCCCAGTAGTTGGTGGGGATGCCGCCCATGTTGTAGTGCACCGTGGGCAGGACGGGGATCGGTTCCTTGGTGACATCGACACCGGCAAAGATCTTGGCCGATTCCGAGATACCCGGCAGACGCTCGGCCAGCGCCTCGGCCGGCAGGTGGGAAAGGTTGAGATGGATATGGTCGCCCTCGGCGCCCACGCCCCGGCCCTCGCGGATCTCCATCGTCATCGAGCGCGAGACGTAATCGCGCGGCGCCAGGTCCTTGTATTGCGGGGCGTAGCGTTCCATGAATCGCTCGCCCTCGGAATTGGTGAGATACCCGCCCTCGCCGCGCGCGCCCTCGGTGATCAGGCAGCCCGAACCGTAGATGCCGGTGGGGTGGAACTGCACGAATTCCATGTCCTGAAGCGGCAGGCCGGCGCGGGCCACCATGCCGCCGCCGTCGCCGGTGCAGGTATGGGCGCTGGTGGCGCTGAAATACGCGCGCCCATAGCCGCCGGTGGCCAGCACCACCATCTTGGCGTTGAACACATGCATGGTGCCGTCATCGAGCTTCCAGCAGACGACGCCCTGGCACTGCCCGTCCTCGGACATGATCAGGTCGATGGCGAAATACTCGACATAGAACTCGGCGTTGTTCTTGAGCGACTGGCCATAGAGCGTGTGCAGGATGGCGTGGCCGGTTCGGTCGGCGGCGGCGCAGGTGCGCTGCACCGCAGGGCCTTCGCCGAACTCGGTGGTGTGGCCGCCGAACGGGCGCTGATAGATCTTGCCTTCTTCGGTGCGCGAGAACGGCACCCCGTAATGCTCCAGCTCATAGACCGCCTTGGGCGCCTCGCGCGCCAGATATTCCATCGCGTCGGTGTCGCCCAGCCAGTCCGACCCTTTCACGGTGTCGTACATGTGCCACTGCCAGTGGTCGGGGCCCATGTTGGAAAGCGACGCGGCAATCCCGCCCTGTGCGGCGACAGTGTGCGAGCGGGTCGGGAACACCTTGGTCACGCAGGCCGTGCGCAGCCCCTGTTCGGCCATGCCCAGCGTCGCCCGCAGCCCGGCGCCGCCGGCACCCACCACCACGACATCGTATTCGTGGGTCTCGTATTCGTATTCAGCCATGTGTCTTGAGCTCCGATCTCAGAGGGCGATGCGGGCGATTGCGAAAAGGCCCGTGACCATTGCGGCATAGGACAGGCAGGTGACCAGGATGATGACGACCTTCTGGGCGGTGCCATGCACATAGTCTTCGATCAGCACCTGTGCGCCGTCGGCAAAATGCTTGAACCCGACGATCATGGTCAGGGCGGCCACGATGGCCGGGAACGGACGCGAGAAATAGTCCAGCACCGCGTCATGCGGCGCGCCCAGCATCGGGCCGTAGGTGAAGACGAAGAGCGGGATCAGGATCAGCAGCGCGACGCTCTGCACCTTCATGGTCCAGAAATGATGCACGCCGGACTTGGCCGAGCCCATGCCCACGGCGCGTTTGCGGTCGGTCAGGTAACGCATGTGCGGCTCCTCAGATGATGATGACGGTGACGATGGTCAGCAGGGCCGACCCCGCGACGACCGCCCAGCCGAGCTTCTCGGCGATGGGCAGTTCCAGGCCCATCGCGTTGTCCCAGATCAGGTGCCGTATGCCGGCCAGCGTGTGATACCACAGCGCCCAGAGCGAGGCGAACATGACCAGGTCACCCAGGAAGGAGGTGATGACCGCATCGGCCGTGGCGAAATACTCGGGCGAGGTCGCGGCCGCCAGGAACCACCACACCGTCAGCAGCGCGGCCAGCAGCAGGGCGTTGCCGGTGATGCGGGTCAGGATCGAAGTGATCGAGGTCAGCTGCGGACGGTAGATCGACAGGTGCGGCGAAAGCGGGCGGTCGCCCCGATTGACATCGGCCATGATGGCTCCTTTTCCGTTGGCTGCTTCCGTTTCTAGCGGTTTTTACAGGTCTGTCACGCATCGGCTTGGGTCTGGAACGCGGTTTTTTGGCACGGTGCGGCAGATTTTCGGCACATGTGATCACAGTTTGGCGGGCTGTGATCACGTTATTTCGCGTGGGGCGAAGATGTGAGCGTTATCAATACGTCGTCCCTGTGATCACGAATCTGGCCGGGCAGGTCCGAGGTTTGCTCGGTAACTTCGCGCAGCAGCTTGCGGCGGATTCGTTCGGGATAGTCCAGAAATCCCGACGCCGAAACCACGAAGGCGCCGTCGCCGACAATGACGTTTTCATAGAAATAGGCGGTCAGCTCCGGCTCGCTCTCTTCGATGGCGATTGCGTTGACGGTGATGCCGCGGGCCCTCAGTTCGGCATGCAGCTCGGTCGGCTCTATCCCCTCGTTCGAGCTGCCGTCGCCCGAGACGTCAATGAGGTAACGCTTGCACTCGGGGACATCGTCGAAACTGGCCATGCTGATCTCCAGTGCCTCGCCGATGGCGGTCGAGAAGTTGCGCCAGATCCGCGGATCGGACTGAACCGCATCGGCATAGGCGTCGGCGGCCTCGAACGAATCTATCACCGTCCAGGGGATTGTGATCCGCTGGCGCGAGGCGCCGGTCCATTGCAAAAGCATCAGCTTGGCCTGTGCCCGCACCAGTGCCTCGGAGATGACGGGGTCGCGCAGCGCCGTTGCCAGCCCGTCCATCTGGATTCGGTATTCGCCTGCATCGACCGAGCCGGAGACGTCCACGGCCAGCACAAGCGCCAGGTCGCAGGCGACCAGCGGTCCGGCCCAGAAAGAGGCAAATGCGGATAGCAGCACGCGCATGACCGTCAGTCTATCGCGGGCGAAATCAATTGTCGCGGTTGCACCGCAAGCGCCAGCACCTATGTTGACGGGTCAAGCGAGGACGACCTCCCCCGGACCACCGGGCCGCCAGACCGGGACGACCCGGCGAAAACCGAGGAGTCCCCACATGCGTCGCACCGCAGACCGTATCCGCCACGCCGTGTCCTTCGAAGTGATCGGTTTGATGACCGTGATCCCGCTGGGGGCGTGGGTGTTCGACAAGCCGATGCAGGATATCGGCGTTGTCGGTGTTGCCGGGGCGACCCTGGCGATGGCGTGGAACTATGTCTATAACCTGCTGTTCGATCACGCGATGCTGCGCCTTCGCGGCCATGTCGCCAAGACGCCCGGCCTGCGCATCCTGCACGCCGTGCTGTTCGAGCTTGGCCTGCTGATCCTGCTGCTGCCGGTCTTTGCGCTCTACCTCGGGATCGGGCTGGTGCAGGCACTGGTCATGGACCTGGGCTTTGCCGCGTTCTTCGTGGTCTATGCCTTCGTGTTCAACTGGGCCTATGACCTTGTATTCCCGATCCCGGAACCGGGTCAGAGCGGCATCAGGGCCCAGTAGTCGAGATCGAGCAGCACCTCGGGCAGATACCGCCCCTCGTCGTTCTTCAGGCGGAACGGATCGCCGCCCTTGGTGGCGACCAGCCGCAGCCGGATCGCGCCGACGCCCGGGGCCGGGGTCTCGGCCTTGTCCAGCACCTCGGACCAGGCCTTGATCGTGTCGCCGGCAAAGCAGGGATTGGCATGCGCGCCGCCGTTCAGTCCGACGATCATCTGCGCGTTCGCCAGCCCGTTGAAGCTGAGCGCGCGGGCCATCGAGATCACGTGCCCGCCATAGATCAGCCGTCCCTCGGGGCGGAAGGTCAGGTCGAAATGCACCTTGGCGGTGTTCTGCCATAGCCGGGTCGCGAGCATGTGCTCGGCCTCTTCGACGGTCACGCCGTCGACATGGTCGATGGTCTCGCCGATCTCGTAATCGCCCCAGCGATGCGGCTCGCCGGCCAGGGTGAAATCGTAGGTCGAGAAGTCCAGGCCATCGGGAATCACCAGCCGGTCTGCGGGCACCGCCTTGGCCAGGTCGGGCACGACCGGTTCCGGGACCTGAGCGCCCGGATCGGCCTTGCGCACCATGACCCAGCGCACATACTCCAGCACGGCCTCGTCGTTCTGGTTCAGTCCAGTGGTGCGGACCCAGACAACGCCGGTCTTGCCGTTGGAATTGGGTTTCAGCCCGATCACTTCGGACACCGATCGCAGCGTGTCGCCCGGCCAGACCGGTTTCAGCCAGCGCCCCTCGGCATAACCCAGATTGGCCACCGCGTTCAGCGACACGTCGGGCACCGTCTTGCCGAAGACCACGTGAAAGGCCGCCAGATCGTCCAGCGGGCTGGCCGGCAACCCGCAGGCGCCGGCAAACGTGTCTGAGGAATAGAGCGCATGCCGGGCCGGGTAGAGCGCGTGATAGAGTGCCCGCTCGCCCCCCGAGACCGTGCGCGGCACTGCATGTTCGATGGTCTGGCCGACCCGGTAATCCTCGAAGAAACGCCCCGGATTGGTCTTGTGCCGCCTTTGGGTCGTCATCATTGCTCTCCCAGTTTCATCTCGTGCGCATAGTCGGCCTCGACCTGCTTGGTGACCGCTTGCGCGCAGCGCATCTTGCCGCTCTCGGCGTCGAAGGCGTAGGCCGGGCTGCCATGCAACACCCAGCCGCGCGCCAGCGCTTTGCTGACCTTGTGGCAAAAGGCGGATGTGTCCTCCTCCGTGAGGAGGCGATAGAGCGTGGTCATGCCTGGTCGTCCTTACATCGGGAACGGTGACGGTCCCACCAGCCCGTGGATCCAGCCGATCACCGCCAGCAGAACCACCGACGCCACCATGAACATCCCGTCCTTGGCCAGCGTGCCGGGCTCACCGGGTGTCCAGTCGGGCTCGGCGCGGTTGATGACGACGATCTCGGCCAGGGCCCAGATCAGCAGCCCGCCGAATAGGATCAGCGAGGCCGGATCGTAATTGACCAGCAGATGTGCGGCGGCCCAGAGCGCGAAGCCCAGCAGCATCGGGTGGCGCACATTGTGCAGCAGCTTCCCCTTCTGGCCGGCGGGGCTCATCAGCCAGATGGCGATGAGAACCAGCAGGTTGTTCACGTGCCGCAGGAACGGCGGAAAGGCCACGGTGTCGTAGGACTCCGCCCAGCTGTAGCCCAGCACCATCAGGAGGATGCTGCCCGCGATTCCCAGGGCGACCAGCCCCTTGCCGCGATCGCCCATCTCCGCGCGGTGTGCCGGTGCCATCCGCTTGAACAGATGCGCCCCCCACCACAGGGCCAGGCCCAAGATCAACACCACATATCCCATGTTGGCTACTCCGTTTGCAAAGCCTCGATTGCCTCCGCTTTTGCCAGAGTTTCCCGTGCGGTGGCAACGTGAAGGTTCTCGACGATCCGGCCATCGACCACGGCGACGCCCTTGCCCTGCGCCTCGACCTCTTCGAAAGCGGCGATCTGGCGGCGGGCCAGGTCGACCTCTTCGGCCGAGGGCGCAAAGGCGGCATTGGCGATCGCGACCTGGGCGGGATGGATCAGGGTCTTGCCGTCAAAGCCCATGTCCCGCCCCTGCCGGCATTCGGCATCCAGGCCAGCGTCATCCTTGAACGCGTTGTAGACGCCATCGACGATCACAAGCCCCTCGGCCCTGGCCGCCAGCAGGCACAGGCCCAGCGCGGTCAAAAGCGGCTCGCGATCCGCGCGAAAGCGCGTGCCGAGATCCTTGGCCAGGTCGTTGGTGCCCATCACGAAACCCGCCATCGCCGGGTGCGCGGCAATGGCGGCCGCATTGAGCATCCCGCGCGGGGTTTCCATCATCGCCCAGATCGGCAGCTCGCCGGTGATCTCTGCCAGCGCGTCCACATCCGAGGGCGCGCCGACCTTGGGCAGCAGCACGGCGTCGGGGCGCATCTCGCGCACCGCGGCGGCGTCGTCCCTTCCCCAGGGCGTATCAAGCCCGTTGATCCGGACGATCCGCATGCGCGGGCCGTATCCGTCCTCGGCCAGCGCCGCCGCCAAGGTTTCGCGCGCGGCCCGCTTGCCGTCAGCGGCCACGGCGTCCTCGAGATCGAAGATGATCGCATCCACCGGCAGCGTGCGGGCCTTTTCAAGCGCCCGCGTGTTCGAACCGGGGATGTAGAGGACAGAGCGATAGGGGCGGTGGCGCGGGTTCATCGGGGTCTCCTGCGAAACTTTATTGCGCAGAGAGGGGCATCTTTGGCCGGAAAGTTCAAGCGGAATGTGCCGCGGCGCAGCATCGCGGCTGTTGCGCGGGGGCGGGCCGGCGGGTTTACCGCGTTCGAACACCACCTGAACCAGTGTCTTGCTGTCGGCCCGGGGCAATCCGCGCCGTGCCGGAGGAGACAGTGGGAAAGGGGCCGAGATGACACGGATGATGTTCGGAATGACGATGGGGCTGGGGGTGATGGCGCTGGCCGCGCAGCAATTGCAGGCGCAGCCGCGCAACTGCGCCCCGCGCGAGGTGGTGATGAAGAAGCTGGCCGAGGAGTTCGGCGAGACCCGACGGGGCATCGGCCTGGTGCAGGAGGGCTCGGTGATGGAGGTGTTCGCCTCGGACGGGAGCGGCAGCTGGACGATCACGGTGACCCTGCCCAGCGGCGTCACCTGCCTGGTTGCCGCCGGCGAGGCATATGAGACCCTGGCTGAGGCACTGCCGCCGGCGGGCGACGATGCCTGACCGGTTCCGGGTCAGGTCAGGGCGTCCCAGATCAGCTTGGTCCCGGTGGCCGTGAGCAGCGTGTAGGTCACCGCGAAGAAGGCGCGTTCGGGGATCATGCGATGTGCCCGGACGCCCAGCCACGCACCCAACAGCGCGGCCGGCGCCAGCATCAGGTCGGCCAGAAAGGTGCGCGCCGTGAAGATCCCGAGAAAGCTGTAGGGTATGAACTTGGCGATGTTGATCGCCCAGAAGACGATCACCGTCGTGGCCTGATAGGTGGACTTGTCCAGACGCCGGCCCAGCAGGTAGACCGCCGCCGGCGGCCCGCCGGCATGGCTGACGAAGCTGGTGAAACCCGCGAACAGGCCCGCCAGATATCCGCTGGACCGGGGCAGGGGGCTGGCGCCCAGCCGCACCCAGCCGCGCGCAACCGACAGCTGCCAGGCCACGAAGCCCAGGGCCACCGCGCCGATCAGCAGGCGGATCACGTCGTCATTCGCCACGCGGTAGAGCAGCGCGCCAAGCGCCACGCCCGGCATCGCGCCCAGGATCAGGATGCGCGCTTCGGGTCCCGCCCAGCGCCGCCAATAGGGCCGCAGGCTGGCCACGTCCACCAGCATCAGCAACGGCAGCATGATCCCCAGCGCCAGCCCGGGCGGCAGCAGGATCGCCAGAATCGAGGCGCTGGCAAAGGCCGCCCCGGATCCGAAACCCGCCTTCGAGATCCCCGCGAAGATCACCGCCGGTACTGCGACCGCGAAGAAGGCGAGATCGAATTCCAGCATCGCGTGCCCCGTGAAACGTCCTTGTCCGCAAGTGCCTTAGCGCAAGCCGCGCGCTGCCGGTAGGGGGTCGCGCCGCCATGCCGCGGCGCAGAACACTTGCCAGCGGTTCGTTTAGCGACTAGCAAAACGGCGATTTTCATTCGGATCGGAGACTATCCAATGGCCAGACCCAAGATCGCGCTGATCGGCGCAGGTCAGATCGGCGGCACGCTCGCCCACCTCGTTGCCCTGAAGGAACTTGGCGACGTCGTCCTGTTCGACATCGCCGAAGGCACCCCCGAGGGCAAGGCGCTCGACATCGCCGAATCCGGCCCCGCCGAGGGGTTCGACGCCAAGCTCAAGGGCACGCAGTCCTACTCCGATATCGCCGGGGCGGATGTCTGTATCGTCACCGCCGGCGTTCCGCGCAAACCTGGCATGAGCCGCGACGATCTGCTGGGCATCAACCTGAAGGTCATGAAGTCGGTGGGTGAAGGCATCCGCGACAACGCGCCCGACGCCTTCGTGATCTGCATCACCAACCCGCTCGACGCGATGGTCTGGGCCCTGCGCGAGTTCTCGGGCCTGCCGCACAAGAAGGTCTGCGGCATGGCCGGCGTCCTGGATTCGGCGCGGTTCCGCCACTTCCTGGCCGAGGAATTCGAGGTCAGCATGCGCGACGTGAGCGGTTTCGTTCTGGGCGGGCATGGCGACACGATGGTGCCGTCCGTGCGCTATTCAACCGTCGCCGGCATCCCGCTGCCCGACCTGGTCAAGATGGGCTGGACCACGCAGGAAAAGCTGGATGCCATCGTGCAGCGCACCCGCGACGGCGGTGCCGAGATCGTCGGCCTTCTCAAGACCGGATCGGCCTATTACGCGCCGGCAACCTCGGCGATCGAGATGGCCGAAGCGTATCTGAAGGACCAGAAGCGCGTGCTGCCCTGCGCCGCCTATTGCGACGGTGAACTGGGGGTGAAGGGCATGTATGTTGGTGTGCCCACCGTGATCGGCGCGGGTGGCATCGAACGCATCGTCGACGTCAAGCTGACCAAGGAAGAGCAGGAGATGTTCGACAACTCGGTCAACGCCGTGAAGGGTCTGGTCGAGGCCTGCAAGGGCATCGACAACTCCCTCGGTTGATCGTCGGGCAGACAGATCGGCAAGTTGCAGGGCGCGGGACCATCGGTTCCGCGCCTTTTTTGTCGGGACGGACCGCGAGGCCGGCCTTTCCGGTAGGGCCGCACATCCCGGAAGTGACGAACGGAACCGGTCGCGGGTTCCGAATTTGCTGGGCTGACCGCCGTTTAAGTCGCTCCGCCCCGGTTTCACCCGGTGTCCCGAGCCCGGGTTCGCGAATCATGATGCCCGAGATCGGCTTTTGTGATCACACGATTTTTCGTGTGATCACAAATCGCTGAAATCCGGCCGAAAAACCGCCCTCCTTGAACAAACCCCTTAAGAATGGCAGCCAAACCCCTCTATATCGTCGGGAACGCAGTTACACGGAGACAGGTTTTCCATGAACATCCACGAATATCAGGCCAAGGCCCTTCTGCGCAGCTACGGCGCACCGGTCAGTGACGGGCGCGTCGTGTTGCGCGCGGAGGAGGCAAAGACCGCTGCCGGCGCGCTGGACGGGCCGCTTTGGGTCGTCAAGGCGCAGATCCATGCCGGCGGGCGCGGCAAGGGGACGTTCAAGGAAGCCGATTCCGGCGACAAGGGCGGCGTGCGGCTGACCAAATCCGTTGAAGAGGCCGCCGACGAGGCCAAGCGGATGCTGGGCCGCACCCTGGTGACCAAACAGACCGGACCGGCGGGCAAGCAGGTCAACCGGATCTATATCGAGGATGGCTCGGGCATCGAGACCGAGATGTACCTGGCGCTGCTGGTGGATCGCGTGACAAGCCGCGTGTCCTTCGTCGCTTCGACCGAGGGCGGCATGGATATCGAGGAAGTGGCCGAGAAGACGCCCGAGAAGATCCTGTCCTTCTCGGTCGATCCCGCAACCGGCTATCAGGCGTATCACGGCCGCCGCATCGCCTTTAACCTGGGCCTGGAAGGCAAGCAGGTGAAGCAATGCGTCGCGCTGATGGGCACACTCTACAAGATGTTCGTCGAGAACGACATGGAGATGCTGGAAATCAACCCGCTGATCGTGACCGATGGCGGCGACCTGAAATGCCTCGACGCCAAGATGGGTTTCGACAGCAACGCGGTCTATCGCCACCCGGATATCGCCGAGCTGCGCGACACGACAGAGGAAGACCCCAAGGAGTTGCAGGCCAGCAAGTACGACCTGAACTACATCGCGCTGGATGGCGAGATCGGCTGCATGGTCAACGGCGCCGGCCTGGCGATGGCGACGATGGATATCATCAAACTCTACGGGGCCGAGCCGGCCAACTTCCTCGACGTGGGCGGCGGCGCCACCAAGGAGAAGGTGACCGAGGCGTTCAAGATCATCACCTCGGACGACCAGGTGAAGGGCATCCTGGTCAACATCTTCGGCGGCATCATGCGCTGCGACGTGATCGCCGAGGGTGTGGTGGCCGCGGTCAAGGAGGTCGGCCTGAAAGTGCCGCTGGTGGTGCGCCTGGAGGGCACCAATGTCGACAAGGGCAAGGAGATCATCAACAGCTCCGGCCTCGACGTGATCGCCGCCGACGACCTCAAGGACGGCGCGCAGAAGATCGTGAAGGCGGTGAAGGGCTGAGCACGGGCGCGGGCGTGAGCACACCGGTATTCCTCATAGGATTGCGGCAGGCGACCGGCCGCGCCGCCCTGATGGAGCGAGAGCTGCACCGGGCCGGGCTGTCGGCGACGCGCATCGACGCGGTGGATTGCGCCCAGCTGAGCCGCGACGACCTGCTGCGCGACTGCCGCCCCGAGGGGCCGTGGGGCTATTTCCAGACCAAGGACATGGCCTGCACGCTGAGCCACGCCAAGGCGTGGCTGGCGTTCCTCGCCTCAGGGGCCGAAGTGGCGCTGATCCTCGAGGATGACGTGTTCCTGTCGCCGGAACTGGGCGACTGGCTGGCGGATATGTCCTGGTGGCCGGAGGATGCCGGTCTCGTCCGGTTCGAACGTTGGCGCAGCCCGCGGCTGCGGGTGACGCTGGGGCGCGGCGGGCGCAGCCATCTGGGTCGCGACATCCGCCGGATGCGCTCGCGCAATCCCGGCGGGGCGGCCTATGCGATCAGCCGCGATGCCGCCCGCCTGTTCCTGGATCAACGCCCGTTCGACATCACCCTTGACGGATTGCTGTTCAATCCCTCGGCGTCGCGCGCCGCGCGCAAGGTCGCGATCTATCAGGTGCAGCCCGCAATGGCCGAACAGGGCAACGAGGCCCCGGGCGAGGTGGGCGAAGGTCCGCCGCGCCACCGTCCGACCGGTCCGGCGCTGCTGCGCCAGAAGCTGCGACGCGCCCGCGCCGAGATCGGCAGCGGCCTGAGAACGACACTGGATCTGGCCCTCGGTCGGGCCAGCCTCGAACGAATCCGCTTCGAGCCGCGCGCGCTGCCGGCGCCGGAGCTTTCACAAACACATCTTGCCTGAAGAAAGGGACAACATGGCAGTCCTCATCGACGAAAACACCAAGGTCATCTGTCAGGGCTTCACCGGCTCTCAGGGCACTTTCCACTCCGAGCAGGCCATCGCCTATGGCACCAAGATGGTCGGCGGCGTGACGCCCGGCAAGGGCGGCCAGACCCACCTGGACCTGCCGGTGTTCAACTCGGTGCACGAGGCCCGGCACGAGACCCAGGCCAACGCGTCGGTGATCTACGTGCCGCCGCCCTTTGCCGCCGACTCGATCCTCGAGGCGATCGACGCCGAGATGGAGGTGATCGTCTGTATCACCGAAGGCATCCCGGTGCTGGACATGATGAAGGTGAAGCGTGCGTTGGAGGGGTCGAAGTCGACGCTGATCGGGCCGAACTGCCCCGGTGTCATCACCCCGGATGCCTGCAAGATCGGCATCATGCCGGGCCATATCCACAAGCGCGGCAAGGTGGGCGTGGTCAGCCGCTCGGGCACGCTGACCTACGAGGCGGTGAAACAGACCACCGATGTGGGGCTGGGCCAGTCCACCTGCGTCGGCATCGGCGGCGATCCGATCAAGGGGACCGAGCATATCGACGTGCTGGAGTGGTTCCTGGCCGATGACGAGACCGAGAGCATCATCATGATCGGCGAGATCGGCGGGTCGGCGGAGGAAGATGCCGCCGCCTTCCTGGCCAGCGAAAAGAAGAAGGGCCGCTGGAAACCCACCGCGGGCTTCATCGCGGGCCGCACGGCGCCTCCGGGCCGCCGCATGGGCCACGCGGGCGCCATCGTCGCGGGCGGCAAGGGCGGTGCGGATGACAAGATCGAGGCGATGAAATCCGCGGGCATCGTCGTCGCCGAAAGCCCGGCCGGCCTGGGCGAGGCGGTGCTGGCCGCGATAAAGGGTTGAACGGACGGGCGCCGGGACCGCCCGGCGCCGCCGCTGCTCCAGGAGTGACGATGACCTTCTCAACCGCAATCCGCACCTGTTTCGCGAAATACGTGACCTTCTCGGGGCGCGCGAGCCGGCCGGAATACTGGTATTTCTTCCTGTTCGTCTTCCTGGTGAATTCCATTGCCGGCACGATCGACCTGACGCTTTTCGGCACCGTGTCCGTCCAGGAAACGTCTGACATGACGGCGGTTGCAGCCAGTTCTCCCCGGCCGATCCAGTCAATCGTCAGCCTGATCGTGTTCCTGCCGCATCTGGCCGTGGCCTGGCGGCGGATGCACGATACCGGGCGCAGTGGGCTCTATGCGCTGTTCCCGATCCTGCTGATGATCGGTGCGGGCCTGGTCCTGGTCTTTGGTATCGGGCTGGCCAGCCATTTCCAGCACGGCGGCTCGCTCGACCTGCTGTTCACCCGCGCCACGCTGATCGTTCTGATCCCGACGCTGGTGGTGCTGTTCCTGTCGCCGCTGCTGGTGATCTGGTGGCTGACCCGCCCCAGCCAGCCCGGCACCAACGAATACGGTCCCAACCCACATGAGGTAACCCAATGACCGACCAAAGCCCCAACGAGCTGTTTCATGCCTCAAGCTTCATGCAGGGGCACAATGCCGAGTATCTCGAACAGCTCTACGCGAGATATGCCGAGGATCCCAACGCGGTCGATGCCGCCTGGGCCGAGTTCTTCAAGGCGATGGGGGATGCCGGAACGGATGTGCAGAAAGAGGCGCAGGGGCCGTCCTGGGCGCGCAGTGACTGGCCGCCGGCGCTGAATGACGAGGTCACCGGCGCCCTGACCGGCGAATGGCCCGTTGCCGAGGCCAAGGCCGCGGGCGACAAGATCAAGGGCAAGGCAAAGGAGGCCGGGGTCGAGGTCAGCGACGACGCGATCAAACGCGCGGTCCTCGACAGCATCCGGGCGCTGATGCTGATCCGCGCCTATCGCATCCGCGGCCACCTGGTGGCCGATCTGGACCCGCTGGGCATGCGCAAGAACACCCCGCATCCCGAGCTGGATCCCAAGACCTACGGCTTCACCGACGCCGACATGGACCGCCCGATCTTCATCGACAACGTGCTGGGCCTGCAGGTCGCCACGATCCGCCAGATCCTCGAGATCGTCCAGCGCACCTATTGCGGCACCTTCGCGCTGCAATACATGCACATCTCGAACCCCGAAGAGGCCGGCTGGCTGAAGGAACGGATCGAAGGGTTCGGCAAGGAGGTCAGGTTCACCCGCGAGGGGCGCAAGGCCATCCTGAACAAGATGGTCGAGGCCGAGGGCTTCGAGAAGTTCCTGCACGTCAAGTATATGGGCACCAAGCGGTTCGGGCTGGACGGCGGCGAAAGCCTGATCCCGGCGATGGAACAGATCATCAAGCGCGGCGGCGCGCTTGGGCTCAAGGACATCGTGATCGGCATGCCGCATCGCGGCCGGCTGAACATCCTGGCCAACGTGATGGCCAAACCCTATCGCGCCATCTTCAACGAGTTCCAGGGCGGCAGCTTCAAGCCCGAGGACGTGGACGGCTCTGGCGACGTGAAATACCACCTCGGTGCCTCCAGCGACCGCGAATTCGACGGCAACAGCGTGCACCTGTCCCTGACCGCCAACCCCTCGCATCTCGAGGCGGTGAACCCGGTCGTCCTGGGCAAGGTGCGCGCCAAGCAGGATCAGTTCAAGGACCGCGAACGCACGCAGGTCATGGGCATCCTCCTGCATGGCGATGCCGCCTTTGCGGGGCAGGGCGTGGTGGCTGAAGGCTTTGGTCTGTCGGGTCTGCGCGGGCACCGGACGGGTGGCACCATGCATATCGTGGTGAACAACCAGATCGGCTTTACCACCGCGCCGCATTTCAGCCGCTCCAGCCCCTATCCCACCGACATCGCGCTGATGGTCGAGGCGCCGATCTTCCACGTCAACGGCGACGACCCCGAGGCGGTGGTTCATGCCGCCAAGGTGGCCACCGAGTTCCGGCAGAAGTTCCACAAGGACGTGGTGATCGACATCATCTGCTACCGCCGGTTCGGGCATAACGAGGGCGACGAGCCCATGTTCACCAACCCGATCATGTACAAGAAGATCAAGACCCACAAAACCACGCTCAGCCTCTATACCGAGCGGCTGGTCAAGGACGGCCTGATCCCCGAGGGCGAGATCGAGGACATGAAGGCTGCCTTCCAGGCGCATCTGAACGAGGAGTTCGAGGCCGGCAAGGACTACAAGCCCAACAAGGCCGACTGGCTGGACGGGCGCTGGTCGCACATGGACAAGAGCAAGGACGAATATGTCCGTGGCGAAACCGCGATCAAGCCCGAGACACTGGCCGAAGTGGGCGCGGCGCTGACCCGCGTGCCCGAGGGCTTCGGCCTGCACAAGACCGTGGGCCGCCTGCTCGAGGCAAAGAAGGCGATGTTCGACAGCGGCAAGGGCTTCGACTGGGCCACGAGCGAAGCGCTGGCCTTCGGCTCCTTGCTGACCGAGGGTTATCCGGTCCGCCTGTCGGGCCAGGATTCCACCCGCGGCACGTTTTCGCAGCGCCACTCGGCCCTTGTGAACCAGGAGACCGAGGAACGGTATCACCCGCTCAACCACATCCGCGAGGGGCAGGCGAATTACGAGGTCATCGACTCGATGCTCTCGGAATACGCGGTGCTGGGCTTCGAATACGGCTATTCGCTGGCCGAGCCCAACGCCCTGACCCTGTGGGAGGCGCAGTTCGGCGATTTCGCCAATGGCGCGCAGATCATGTTCGACCAGTTCGTCAGTTCGGGCGAAAGTAAGTGGCTGCGCATGTCTGGCCTGGTCTGCCTGCTGCCGCACGGCTTCGAGGGGCAGGGGCCCGAGCACAGCTCGGCCCGGCTCGAACGCTTCCTGCAGATGTGCGGCCAGGACAACTGGATCGTGGCCAACTGCACCACGCCGGCCAACTACTTCCACATCCTGCGCCGGCAGCTGCACCGGACCTTCCGCAAACCGCTGATCATGATGACGCCCAAATCGCTCTTGCGCCACAAGCTGGCGGTGAGCCGGGCCGAGGAGTTCACCACCGGCTCGTCCTTCCACCGTGTGCTGTGGGACGACGCGCAATACGGCAACTCGGATACCAAGCTGGTAGACGACAAGAAGATCAAGCGCGTGGTGCTGTGTTCCGGCAAGGTCTATTTCGACCTGCTGGAAGAGCGCGACGCCCGCGGGATCGACGATGTCTATCTGATGCGGATCGAGCAGTTCTACCCGTTTCCCGCCCATGCCCTGATCAACGAGCTTGAGCGGTTCAAGGGGGCCGAGATGATCTGGTGCCAGGAAGAGCCCAAGAACCAAGGCGCCTGGAGCTTCATCGAGCCCAATATCGAATGGGTGCTGACCCGCATCAAGGCCAAGCACACAAGGCCGCGCTATGTCGGCCGCGCCACCTCGGCCTCGCCCGCGACGGGCCTGGCCAGCCAACACAAAGCCCAACAAGAGGCGCTTGTCGACGAAGCGCTGAGCATTGAAGGAAAGTAAGCGATGACGATCGAAGTTCGAGTCCCCACGCTTGGCGAATCCGTGACCGAGGCCACTGTCGCCACCTGGTTCAAGAAGCCGGGCGACTCCGTTGCCGCGGACGAGATGTTGTGCGAGCTGGAAACCGACAAGGTAACGGTCGAAGTGCCGTCGCCCGCCACCGGCAAGCTGGCCGATATCGTTGCGCAGGAAGGCGAGACCGTGGGTGTCGACGCGCTCCTGGCCAATATCGCCGAAGCCGGCGAGGCCGGATCGGCCAAGCCCGAAGAGCGCCCGTCAGAGAAACCCGCCGGAAAGGAGCCGCCCACCGAAGGCGACAAGACCTATGTGACCGTGCCGTCGCTGGGCGAGTCGGTGTCCGAGGCCACGGTGTCCACCTGGTTCAAGAAGGTCGGAGACAGCGTCGCCGCGGACGAGATGCTGTGCGAACTCGAGACCGACAAGGTGTCGGTCGAGGTGCCCGCGCCGGTGGCCGGCGTTCTGTCCGAGATCATTGCCGAGGAAGGCAGCACGGTCGACGCGTCGGCGGAACTGGCGGTGATCTCTGGCAGCAACGGGGCGATCGAACCGACACCGAAGGACGAGGAAACCGCCCACGGCAAGCAATACCAGGAACCACGACCCGGCGGCGGCGCCCAGGATGTCGAGGATGCCCCCAGCGCGAAAAAGGCGATGGCGGAATCCGGCGTCTCGCGCGACCAGGTGTCCGGGTCCGGTCGTGACGGGCGGGTGATGAAAGAGGACGTGGCCCGCGCCGTTCAGGCTGCCGCCAGCGCACCGGCCGAGGCCGCGGCGCCGCAGGCCAGCGCGCCGCGCGCCCCGGTCAGCGCCGATGACGCCTCGCGCGAGGAACGGGTCAAGATGACCCGCCTGCGCCAGACCATCGCCAAGCGCCTCAAGGACAGTCAGAACACCGCCGCCATGCTGACCACCTATAACGAGGTGGACATGGGCGAGGTCATGGAACTGCGCAGCCAGTACAAGGACGAGTTCGAGAAGAAGCACGGCGTCCGGCTCGGCTTCATGTCCTTCTTCACCAAGGCCTGCTGCCACGCCCTGAAAGAGGTTCCCGAGGTCAATGCCGAGATCGACGGCACCGACATCGTCTACAAGAACTTCGTGCATATGGGGGTCGCCGCCGGCACGCCCACCGGCCTTGTCGTGCCGGTGATCCGCGATGCCGACAGCATGTCCTTTGCCGAGATCGAAAAGGCTATTGCCGAAAAGGGCCGCCGCGCGCGCGACGGCAAGCTCAGCATGGCCGAGATGCAGGGCGGCACCTTCACCCTGTCCAACGGCGGCGTCTACGGCTCGCTGATGTCCTCGCCCATCCTGAACCCGCCGCAATCGGGCATCCTGGGCATGCACAAGATCCAGCAGCGCCCGATGGTCGTGAATGGCGAGATCGTGGCCCGTCCGATGATGTATCTGGCGCTCAGCTATGATCACCGCATCGTCGACGGCAAGGGCGCGGTTACCTTCCTGGTGCGCGTGAAAGAGGCGCTGGAGGATCCGCGCCGCCTGCTGATGGACCTCTGACATGGCCGAACACGCAATCTGGCAGGCCGATGTGGCCGATTTCGACGCCTGGCTCAAGGTGTTCCGCGAGGATGCCCGCGCGCGCAAGGCGGTGGGCATCCGCGAACTGCATGTCTGGCGCGACCCCGATCGCACCGATCATGCGGTCGTCCTGTTCGAGATCACCGACCTCGACAAGGCGCGGGCCTTCTTCGACTCCGAGGAACTGGCCATGCACCACGAACGCGGCGGCGTGGCCCATGTGACGGTGAAATTGCTGGAACCCGCATGATTTTGACCCGGGTCCGCCATGCGCGGGTCCGCCACCCGAAAGAAGGGACCCCGAAACGCAGTGACCCCCGAACTCACCGCTCTCACTCTCGCCGCGCTGCTGCAGGTCGTGCAATATGTCCTGATGTCGGTCCCGGCGAACCTGGAACTGGGCCAGGGCAAGACCCTCGGCCCCCGCGACCCCGGCCGGCTGGGCAAGCCGCTGATCGAGCAGCTCAGCCCGCGCACCGGGCGGCTCTACCGGGCGCTCAACAACCATTTCGAGGGCCTGATCCTGTTCTCCATCGCCTGCGTGGTGATCTCGGTCACGGGCCAGTCCACCGCCCTCACCGCCGCCTTCGCCTACACCTACCTCGCCGCGCGCGTGCTCTACATCCCGGCCTATGCCTTCGGCTGGGTGCCCTGGCGCTCGCTGATCTGGTTCGTGGGGTTTCTGGCCACCACGCTGATGCTGCTGGCGGCGCTCCTATGACCTTCCTCTCGCTTGAAATACCTCGGGGGAGGCCCGCAGGGCCGGGGGCAGAGCCCCCAACCCCGCCCAACACAAAGGACAACACCCATGGCTGAATATGACGTCATCATCATCGGCTCCGGCCCCGGCGGCTATGTCTGCGCCATCCGCTGCGCGCAGCTGGGCCTCAAGACCGCCTGTGTCGAGGGCCGCGAGACGCTGGGCGGCACCTGCCTGAACGTCGGCTGCATCCCGTCAAAGGCGCTGCTTCACGCCAGCCACCAGCTGCACGAGGCCGAGCACAATTTCGCCAAGATGGGCCTCAAGGGCAAAAGCCCCTCGGTGGACTGGAAACAGATGCTGGCCTACAAGACGGAAGTGATCGAGGGCAACACCAAGGGCATCGAGTTCCTGTTCAAGAAGAACAAGATCGACTGGCTCAAGGGCTGGGGTTCCATCCCCGAGGCCGGCAAGGTCAAGGTCGGGGACGAGACCCATACCGCCAAGAACATCATCATCGCGTCAGGCTCCGAGGCGTCCTCGCTGCCCGGCGTCGAAGTGGACGAGAAGGTCGTGGTGACCTCGACCGGCGCGCTGGAGCTGGGCAAGGTGCCCAAGAAGATGGTGGTGATCGGCGCCGGCGTGATCGGGCTGGAGCTCGGCTCGGTCTATTCCCGCCTGGGCGCCGAGGTGACGGTGATCGAATATCTCGACGCGATCACGCCCGGCATGGATGGCGAGGTGCAGAAGGCATTTCAGCGCATCCTCAAGAAGCAGGGGCTGAAATTCATCATGGGCGCGGCGGTGCAGAAGACCGAGGCGCTCAAGACCAAGGCCAAGGTCAGCTACAAGCTGCGCAAGGATGACAGCGAGCACGAGATCGACGCCGACGTGGTGCTGGTCGCCACCGGGCGGCGGCCCTATACCGAGGGGCTGGGCCTGGACGCGCTGGGGATCGAGACCAGCAAGGGCGGCCAGATCAAGGTCGGCAAGGACTGGCAGACATCGGTCAACGGCATCTATGCCATCGGCGACTGCATCGACGGGCCGATGCTGGCGCACAAGGCCGAGGACGAGGGCATGGCCGCTGCCGAACAGGTCGCGGGCAAGCACGGCCATGTCAATTACGGGGTGATCCCCGGCGTGATCTACACCCATCCCGAGGTCGCCAATGTGGGCGAGACCGAGGAAACGCTCAAGGAGGCGGGCCGCGCCTACAAGGTGGGCAAGTTCATGTTCATGGGCAATGGCCGCGCCAAGGCCAATTTCGCCGCTGACGGATTCGTCAAGATCCTCGCCGACAAGGAGACCGACCGCATCCTGGGCGCCCACATCATCGGGCCGTCGGCGGGCGACCTGATCCACGAGATCTGCGTGGCGATGGAATTCGGCGCCGCGGCCGAGGATCTGGCGCTGACCTGCCACGCCCACCCGACCTATTCCGAAGCCGTCCGCGAGGCGGCACTGGCCTGCGGCGACGGTCCCATCCACAGCTGAATCAACTGCGCGGGGCGGCGGTCACAGCCGCCCCGGACGTTCAGCGCGTCGGCACCGGCTCCTCGCCGCGATAATCGTAGAATCCGCGATCGGTCTTGCGGCCCAGCCAGCCGGCCTCGACATATTTCGTCAGCAGCGGGCAGGGCCGGTATTTCGTGTCCGCCAGCCCGTCATGCAGCACGTTCATGATCGCCAGGCAGGTGTCCAGACCGATGAAATCCGCCAGCTCCAGCGGCCCCATCGGGTGGTTCGCGCCCAGCTTCATCGACTGGTCGATCGAGCGGACGTTCCCGACCCCCTCGTAAAGCGTATAGACCGCCTCGTTGATCATCGGCATCAGGATGCGGTTCACGATGAAGGCGGGGAAATCCTCGGCGCTGGCCGCGGTCTTGCCCAGCTTGTCGACCACCGCCTTGCAGGCGGCAAAGGTCGGCTCGTCGGTGGCGATGCCGCGGATCAGCTCGACCAACTGCATCACCGGCACCGGGTTCATGAAATGGAACCCCATGAACCGCTCGGGACGGTCGGTGCGGCTGGCCAGCCGGGTGATCGAGATCGACGAGGTGTTCGAGGTCAGGATCGTGTGCGGCTGCAGATGCGGCAGCAGGTCCTCGAAGATCGCGTGCTTGATTGTCTCGCGCTCGGTCGCGGCCTCGATCACCAGGTCGGTCAGGCCGATCTCGGGCAGTTTCAGCGTGGTGCGGATCCGCTTGAGCGCCGCGTTCATCTCGTCCTCGGTGATCTTCCCGCGCGAGCTCTGGCGGGAGAGGTTGGCGCGGATCGTTTCCATCGCGCCGTCCAGCGCCTCCTGCTTGACGTCGCTGAGAACCACGTCATAGCCGGCCAGCGCCATCACATGGGCGATGCCGTTGCCCATCTGGCCTGCGCCGATCACTCCGACCTTTTCGATATCCATGAAATCCACTGCCTTTTGTGCGTCGCCGGGACCATATCGGCAGCGGGCGGGCAACGGCAAGGGGCCGCGACGCGCGCAATTCGCCTCAAACCCGAACATTAGCCGAATCGAAACCGGCGCCGCCGAACACTGTCGCCCGGGTGAAACGAAATCACGGTGGGAAACATGAGCTTTCAGCTTCACGGCGCGGGTGCGCCGGTCGATCCGACATGCCGCTATGGCGCGTCAAGGTTGCGGTTCCGGGGGCCGAAACGGCGCCTGCGCGACCCCTATGTGGCTTGCCTCGGCGGGGCGGAAACCTTCGGTCGCTTCGTGGCAGACCCCTATCCGCAGCTCCTGGAACAGCGGTTGGGCATGGCCTGCGTCAATTTCGGCAGCGTGCAATGCGGCCTGGACGCGATGCTGGGCGATCCGGACCTGCTGGGCCTGGCCCGTGCGGCCGAGCGCTGCATATTGCAGCTGCCCTGCGCGCAGAACCTGTCGAACCGGTTCTACCGGGTGCATCCGAGGCGCAATGACAGGTTTCTCACCGCGTCCGAAAACCTGGTCGCCCTCTATCCCGAAGTGGATTTCACCGAATTCCACTTCACGAGACACCTCATGCTGCGCCTGTTCCAGCACTCACCGGATCGGTTCGCGGCGGTCATGGCCGAGTTGCAAAGGGCGTGGGTTGCCCGGATGCGCCGGCTGCTCTCGGCCGTCGACCGGCCGACCGTGCTCTTGTGGCTGCGTCAGGAGCCGCCCTCGGACGCGGTTGCACCATTGGGCGCCGCGCCGCTGCTCGTGGACCGGGATATGGTTGCCGCGCTGGCCGGCGGTTCCGCCGCGACGGTGGAACTGGCGGTCAGGGGCGCGGTCGACTCCGACGAGCTGGACGACATGATCTTCGGCGCGTTGCAGGAGCCCGCGGCCGCCCAAATGCTCGGCCCGGCCACACACCGGAGTATCGCGGGGCAGCTGCTGGGCGTGTTGCGGGACCTGGAATGACGAAGGCCCGCCGGAGGGGCGGGCCTTGCGCGAGTTGTGTCGGAGCGCTCAGTCGAGCTTTTCGGTCAGTTCCGGAACCGCAGTGAACAGGTCCGCCACGAGGCCGTAATCGGCAACCTGGAAGATCGGCGCCTCCTCGTCCTTGTTGATGGCGACGATCACCTTGCTGTCCTTCATGCCGGCCAGGTGCTGGATCGCGCCCGAGATGCCCACGGCGATATAAAGGTCCGGGGCCACCACCTTGCCGGTCTGGCCCACCTGCCAGTCGTTCGGCGCATAGCCCGAATCGACTGCCGCCCGCGAGGCGCCCACGGCGGCGCCCAGCTTGTCGGCCAGCTTCTCGATCAGGTGGAAATCCTCTTCCGAGCCGACGCCGCGGCCGCCCGAGACAACCACGCCCGCGCTGGTCAGTTCGGGACGGTCGCTTTCGGCCACCTTGTCCTCGACCCATTCGCTGAGGCCCGGATTGTCACCGACAGGAACGGTATCAACCGAAGCCGCCCCGCCTTCGCCCGCGGCGTCGAAGGTCGAGGTGCGGATGGTGACCACCTTCTTGGCGTCCGAGGATTTGACCGTCTGCACCGCGTTGCCGGCATAGATCGGACGTTCGAAGGTCGATCCGTCGACCACGCCCGACACGTCCGAGATCACCATCACGTCCAGAAGCGCGGCCACACGCGGCATCACGTTCTTGGCGTCGGTGGTCGCGGGCGCCACGATATGCTCGTAGTCATCCGCCAGGCCGGCAATCAGCGCGGCGGTGGCTTCCGCCAACCGGTGGCCCAGCGAGGCATCCTCGGCCACCAGCACCTTGGCCACGCCGTCCAGCTTGGCGGCGGCCTCGCCGGCGGATGCGGCATGTGCACCTGCGGCCAGGACGGTCACATCGCCCAGTGCCTTGGCGGCGGTCAGCGCCTTGGCGGTGGCATCCATCGCCAGCTCGCCATTGGTCACTTCGGCAATCAGCAGAACAGCCATCACACAGCCCCCGCTTCTTTGAGTTTCGCAACAAGCTCGTCCACCGAGCCGACGATGATGCCGGCAGCGCGCGCCGGCGGCTCCTCGGTCTTGACGATCTCGAGGCGGGGCGTGACGTCGACGCCGTAGTCGGCGGCGGTCTTCTCGTCCAGCGGCTTCTTCTTGGCCTTCATGATGTTGGGCAGCGACGCATAGCGCGGCTCGTTCAGGCGCAGGTCGACCGAGACGATGGTCGGCATCTTGACCTTGATGGTCTGCAGCCCGCCATCGACCTCGCGCGTGACCAGGGCGTGATCGCCCTCGATGTCCAGCTTCGAGGCAAAGGTCGCCTGGGACCAGCCCAGCAGCGCCGACAGCATCTGCCCGGTGGCGTTCATGTCGTTGTCGATGGCCTGCTTGCCGCAGAGCACCAGCCCGGGCTGCTCCTCGTCGATCACGGCCTTGAGGATCTTGGCGACCGCCAGCGGCTCGATATCGGTATGCACGTCATCGGCGGCCACGACCAGGATCGCCCGGTCCGCGCCCATCGCCAGCGCGGTGCGCAGCGTCTCCTGCGCCTGCTTCACACCGATCGACACCGCGATGACCTCTTCGGCCTTGCCGGCTTCCTTCAGGCGGATCGCCTCTTCGACCGCGATCTCGTCGAACGGGTTCATCGACATCTTCACGTTGGCGAGATCGACACCGCTTCCGTCCGCCTTGACGCGAACCTTCACGTTGTAGTCGATCACGCGCTTGACAGGCACGAGTACCTTCATTGCTGCGTTGTCTCCTATCTCAATCGGCAAGCCGCTGGGGCGACTCCTCCACTGCACTCCCGGGGGTAGATACCGCGCAAATGCATTGCGCAACAGGGCAAAATCGTCACGTTTCCGGTCACCGACGTCGCGTTTCCGGATTCGGGACCGCCGTGATAGGCTGGGCCCGCGGCCGGGACCGCAATGGCACGCCGGGGAACGCGATGGAAAAGGTTCTGGGATTCGGAGGCTTCTTCTTTCGTGCGGAAGACCCTGCGGCGCTGGCCGACTGGTATGCCCGGCATCTGGGCATCGACAAGGTGCCGGGCGATTACGAAACGCCCTGCTGGCGGCAGGCCGAGGGCGAGACGGTGTTTGCCCCCTTCGACAAGGTGACCGACTATTTCGGCAATGCCGAAAAGCAGTTCATGCTGAATTTCCGGGTGCGGAACCTGGAGGCGATGATCGCGCAGCTGGAGGCCGCCGGCATCGAGGTTCGGCGGGACCCGGACTCCCCCTATCCAAATGGCAGCTTCGCCTGGCTCAACGATCCCGAGGGCAATCCGATCGAGCTGTGGCAGCCGGCTTGAACCGCGAACGCACCTATCGGTTGGCGCCGGGCTTCCACAAAACGTCGTCCTTGCCGCCGTTATTGGCCGTGCGGGCCGCGACGAAGAACCAGTCGCTCAGGCGGTTGAGATATGTGACGGCGGCCGGGTTCACCGGCTCGGCCGCGGCCAGTTCCACGGCCAGCCGCTCGGCCCGACGTGCCACTGTTCGACAGACATGCAGCTGCGCCGCCAGCGCGGTGCCGCCGGGCAGGATGAAACTGCGCAGCGGATCCAGGGTCTCGTTCATCAGGTCGATCTCGGATTCCAGCCGGTCGACCTGCGCCTGTGCGACGCGCAGCGGCGGGTATTCGGCCTCGGCGTCCTTGTCCATTTCCGGGCGGCAGAGATCCGCGCCCAGGTCGAACAGGTCGTTCTGGATCATCGCCAGCGCCGCGTCGGTCTCGGCCTCGGCCGACAGCCGGGCGACACCCAGACAGGCGTTCAGCTCGTCCACGGTGCCATAGGCCTCGACCCGCGGCGCGTATTTCGCAACCCGGTCGCCATTGCCCAGCGCCGTCTGCCCCTTGTCGCCGGTGCGGGTGTAGATCTTGTTGAGAACCACCATGTCACTGCCCTCCGATTCCGCGCAGAAAGACGAACAGCACGATCAGCGCCACGGCGATGAACTGGAACAGAAGGCGCAGCTGCATCATCTTGTTTCCGTACTTGGCGTTGAACCGCCCGCCCTTGGCGAAGCCGCCGACGCCGATCATCAACACGATCACGACCGCTGCCATCGCCAGCAGAATCACTGCGTAAACCACGTTGCTCATATCGTTCCCGCCTTTCTGCCTTGGTGCCCGTCCATCTAGCGGGCCGGGCGCAAAAAGCGAACCCGGTAAATTGCCTCAGATGCGGTTCACGATGCGGTCGGTGGCGCGGGTGGTCAGGATGCGGCGCAGGAACCCGGCGGCATGGGTGGCCAGCGTCACATAGTAGCGCGGGCTGGGATTGCGCGCCTCCAGCGCCCGCGCCAGCTTGGCGGTCACGGCCGAGGGCGGCAGCTCGAACGTGTCTTTGCCCGTGGGGTGATACATGCGCGGTAACAGGTGGCTCTCATACTGGTCGCGGCAGGGCGAGGCCTGCCAGTCGATGAATCGCTCGAACGGGGCGATGCCCTTTTCGCGCAGCTTGGTGGTGATGGGGCCGGGTTCGATCAGCACCACCTTGATGCCGGTGTCGCGCAATTCCAGCCGCAGCGTGTCGCTCAACGCCTCCAGCGCGTGTTTGGTGGCAGAATAGGCGCCGCGCCAGCGCATGTAGACCAGACCCAGCGTGGACGAGCATTGCACGATCCGCCCATGCCCCTGCGCCCGCATCACCGGCACGACCTGCCGGGTCAACTCGTGCCAGCCAAAGAAATTCGCCTCGAAGATCGCGCGCAGCCCGTCTGTGGGCAGGTCCTCGACCCGGGCGTTCAGCTGGTGCGCTCCGTTGTTGAACAGTGCATCCAGCGTGCCGCCTGTGGCCTCCAGCACCTCGTGCAGCCCGCTGGTGATGCTGTCGGGGTCGGTGTAGTCGATGCGCGGGCTGTCGAAGCCTTGCGCGCGCAGCCGGTCGCAGTCGCGCTGCTGCCGGCACGATGCGAAGACCCGCCAGCCGCGCGCCCGCATGCCGTGCGCCGCGTCCAGCCCGATCCCCGATGAACACCCGGTGATGAGAAGGGATTTTTTCATGACCGTCCCGCCGTTTTGCCACAACCTATGGCGGCGGGCGGGACGCCACGCAATGTGGAAGCCGGGTCAGTCGGCCTTTTTGCGGATCAGCGAGGCCGAGATCCATCCGACCTGTTGCTCGGGCAGCACACGCAGCCGCAGCCAGCCGTTGCCGGGATCGCTGAGCACCAGCACCTCGTCACCGAGGCTCACGCGCGAAATGACGGGAAAATTGGTGCCGGGCCCGTTGCGCATGTTGACGCGCGTGCCGGCGACCTCGCGGATATCCGGGGCCGGCGCGACAAATGGCTCGGCCGCATCGGCGGTGGTCTCGACATCATCGAACTGGCGCAGGCTCGCGGCGCCCTGCTCCAACGAGACCAGGGTCAGTCCTTGCGTCGTGTCGGTCGCGAACAGGTCGGCGCCGGTGCCGGCCTGCGCCAGCCGCGCCACGATCTCCTCGCGGTCGGGCGGGGGCACCTGGCGCGCGATCCTCTCCGGCGCTTGTTTGGGTGCGCGAGGTTTCAGCACCGGCTCGACGTTGCGGACAGGTTCAACAACAGGCGGCGCGGGTTGCGGATCGGTGGCTTCGGCGATTTGAACGGGTGCGGTATCGCGCACACCACGCGGCTGGAAATCGGCGCCGCCGCTGAGCTCGTAAAACGCCCAGCCCATGAAAGCAAAAGACAGAAAAACAAAGCGCATAATGGCGCCCCCCAGGACAAAATCAAAAACAATGCGGAATCGGCAGCTATCCGCTCATCAAGGATAGCATAGCGCGACCCGCGAGTCGAAAGCCGGGGAAAGAAAACCCGATTCCTCCTCGTCATGCTCGGGTCGAACGGTTTACGCGGCAAAATCTGCGCAGAACGCTTTACGACGCATCACACGCGGCGTATCACATCATCTATGACGGATATCATCGACGACCCCAATATGAAGGCACCTGATCCGGGTTCCGAAGTGGCCGAACCGCTGCGCCGGGCGATCGGCGAGCGGTATCTGACCTATGCGCTGAGCACCATCATGCACCGCGCGCTGCCCGATGCGCGCGACGGGCTAAAGCCGGTGCATCGGCGCATATTGTTCGCGATGCGCGAACTGAAGCTGAGCGCGACCGGCGGATTCCGCAAATCCGCCAAGATCTCGGGCGACGTGATGGGCAACTATCACCCGCATGGCGACGCCGCGATCTATGACGCGATGGCGCGTCTGGCGCAGGATTTCAACGTCCGCTACCCGCTGGTCGACGGGCAGGGCAATTTCGGCAATATCGACGGCGACAACCCGGCGGCCAGCCGCTACACCGAGGCGCGGATGACCCTCGTGGCCGAGGCGCTGCTCGAGGGGTTGAACGAGGACGCGGTCGATTTCCGCGAGAATTACGACGGCACCCTGACCGAGCCGGTGGTGCTGCCGGCGCAGTTCCCGAACCTGCTGGCCAACGGGTCCAGCGGCATCGCGGTGGGCATGGCGACCAACATCCCGCCGCACAACATCTCCGAGCTGTGCGACGCCTGCCTGCATCTGATCAAGACGCCCGACGCGCGCGACGACACGCTGTTGAACTACGTGCCCGGCCCCGACTTTCCCACCGGCGGGGTGATCGTCGAGCCGCGCGAGAACATCGCGCAGGCCTATCGCACCGGCCGCGGGTCGTTCCGCCTGCGCTGCATGTGGGAGAAGGAGGATCTGGGCCGCGGCCAGTGGCAGATCGTGGTCACCGAGATCCCCTATCAGGTGCAGAAGTCCAAGCTGATCGAGAAGCTGGCCGAGCTGATCCAGACCAAGAAGGTGCCGATCCTCGCCGATGTCCGCGACGAGAGCGCCGACGACATCCGCGTCGTGCTGGAGCCGCGCTCCAAGAACGTGGAGCCCGAGGTCCTGATGAACATGCTCTACCGCAACTCGGATCTGGAGCTGCGGTTCTCGCTGAACATGAACGTGCTGATCGACGGGCTGACGCCCAAGGTCTGCTCGATGAAGGAGGTGCTGCGCGCCTTCCTCGACCACCGGCAAGAGGTGCTATTGCGCCGCTCGCGGCACCGGCTGGGCAAGATCGACCGCCGGCTGGAAGTGCTCGAGGGATTCATCGTCGCCTTTCTGAACCTCGACCGGGTGATCGACATCATCCGCTATGACGACGACCCCAAGGCGGCGCTGATGCGCGAGGAATGGGCGCGCGACCACGTGCGCGCGACGAGCGAGGCGGACTATGTCTCGCCGCCGCCGGGCGAGGGCGAGTTGAGCGAGCTTCAGGTCGACGCCATCCTGAACATGCGCCTGCGCTCCCTGCGGCGGCTGGAAGAGATGGAACTGGTCCGCGAGCGCGATGCCCTGATGGAGGAACGCGCTCAGATCGAGGATCTGCTGGCCGATCCCGACCTGCAATGGGCCCGCATCGCCGAACAGCTGAAGGAGACCAAGAAGACCTTTGGCAAGGACTACGAGGGCGGCGCCCGCCGCACCCGCTTTGCCGAGGCGGGAGAGGTCGAAGAGGTGCCGCTCGAGGCGATGATCGACCGCGAGCCGATCACCGTGGTCTGTTCGCAGATGGGCTGGATCCGCGCCATGACCGGCCATATCGACCTGAACCGCGAGTTGAAGTTCAAGGACGGCGACGGGCCGCGCTTCGTCTTCCACGCCGAGACCACCGACCGGCTTCTGGTTTTCGCCTCGAACGGCCGGTTCTACACGGTGAGCGCCGCCAACCTGCCCGGCGGGCGCGGCATGGGCGAGCCGCTGCGGCTCATGGTCGATCTGCCCAACGAGGCCGAGATCGTCGACATCCTGATCCACCAGCCCGACCGCAAGCTCGTCGTGGCCTCGGATGCCGGCAACGGATTCGTGGTGCCCGAGGCCGAGGTCGTGGCCCAGACCCGCAACGGCAAGCAGGTGTTGAACGTGCGGGGCGGCGAACGCGCGGTGATCTGCCGCCCGGTCAGCGGCGACCATGTGGCGGTGGTCTCGCAGAACGGCAAGTTCCTGGTGTTCCCGCTGTCCGAACTGCCCGAGATGGGCCGCGGCAAGGGCGTACGGCTGCAGAAATACAACATGGCGCGCGGCAAGCAGGGCGCGCTGGAGCTTGACGGGGGGCTGTCCGACCTCACCACCTTCGACTGGGCGTCCGGCCTCAAATGGGGTATGGGCGGGGACAAGACCCGGCACGAACCCGATCTGAGCCCCTGGCTGTCGAAACGGGCCAGCGTCGGCAAGCGTCCGCCCTATGGCTTTCCGCGTAGCTACAAGTTCGACTGACGGGCCCGTCAGGGCTAGGTTACAGGTCCAGACGTGAACGCAGCAGACAAGAGGTTTCTTCCGACGTGCCGACATTCCGCCTGACCGTCCTGTCGCTGGGGCTTGCCCTGGTGGCGGCCTGCACGACGCCCGAACAGAACGCCGCGCCCAAGGACCTGGGCGCGTTCGACCTGCGGGTCAATTACGTCTTCGCCGACAAGGCGGTGAAGGGGCCGATTTCGCGCCCGGCCACGCCCCAAGAATGGGTCGCGGCGCTCGAATCCGCGCTTGAGGATCGGCTCGGCCGTTATGACGGGCCGCAGCATTACGATATCGGCGTCAGCCTCGAAGGATACATGCTGGCGCCGCCGGGCGTTCCGGTCCTCTACAGCCCCAAGAGCACCGCGATCGTCCTGGTCCATGTCTATGACGTGCAGCGCGAGAAGTTCCTGGCCCGGTCGCACCAGCTGCAGGTGTTCGAGGATACCACGCAGGAGAGCTTCGTTGTCGGTTCCGGTCTTGCGCGCGAGCGCGAAGAGCAACTGTCCGGACTGGCCGAGAACGTGGCCGAGCGGATCGAGCTCTGGTTGGCCGAGGAACATGCCGAGAAGGGCTGGTTCAAGCCGCGCACGGTCCTCGGGGCCGGTCAGGATGCGTCGAACCCGGCCGAGTCGCCGGCCACCCGGCAGGATGTGCTTGATTTTCCCTTGTGAACCCAATATCCCGCGCGCGCAGTAGGTAACCGGGACGCAACGTCCCCCAAATCGCAAAAGGGCGCCCGAGGATGGCAAAGGAAAAGTTTGAGCGTAACAAGCCGCATGTGAACATCGGCACGGTTGGCCATGTTGACCACGGCAAGACGACGCTGACGGCAGCGAT
>NZ_FNYD01000005.1 GCF_900109035.1 Cribrihabitans marinus | reverse complement strand
GCCCAGAACCTTGATGTCCATCAGATGCTCCTCTCTCCACCTATGCCCGCCACGGTAGCAGCGGGTTGGTGGGAAGGCAGTTCATCCCATTAGCTCACTATAACGGCTTAGCCAAATGGTTCTCTGGCCGCTTACCTTGTCCGGGACAGTAGCGATAACGCGCGATTCCTATCGTATCTGAGACACTCGAGGTTGATCGGCAGGGTCTCCTCGTATCAAAGACCTGCTTGACCCTCCGAGCCGCATCAATTAACCCCGTGGCGTCCAGCGGGCGTTGTGTAATGGTAAGACCCTTGCCTTCCAAGCAAGAGATACGGGTTCGATTCCCGTCGCCCGCTCCAAAAGTTCAAAACCTGCAAGAATCCTACAAAACCGCGCCGATGTCGCTGCTAATATATTGATATGTAGGAATTAAAAGGACTCGCTGCACCAGCCTTCCAAGCTGATGACGCGGGTTCGATTCCCGCCGCCCGCTCCAGGATCTCCGGAACACCGATCGGCCCCCTCGCACCCGTTTTGGACGTGGCAATCCGTCCTTTCGCCGGGCTTCGGCTTGACCCGCGCCGCGTGCGGGGCCAAGAACCGGGGTCAACAGCGGATTCCGCGGGCGATCAAAGGGCACGGCATGGCAAGACGAGATTCGGCAGGAGTGATGGCGCCGGGCGCCAGCGACGAGCGGGAAGGCTCCCGGCAGCTGGGCGTGCTGGCCTCTCTCTGGCCTTTCCTGTCGCCCTATCGGGCGCTGATGGCCGGCGCCCTGTTGGCGCTGACGCTGACCGCCGCGACCTCGCTGGCGCTGCCGCTGGCGGTGCGCCGGGTGGTCGACAATTTCCGGGTCGAGGACGGCTCGCTGCTGGATCGCTACTTCCTGGCCGCGCTGGGCATCGCCGGAATCCTCGCGCTGGGCACCGGGCTGCGCTATGCGCTGGTCACGCTTCTGGGCGAGCGGGTGGTGGCCGATATCCGCAAGGCGGTGTTCAACCGCGTCATCGGCATGAGCCCGGCCTTCTACGAGCGTATCATGACCGGCGAGGTGCTCAGCCGGATCACCACCGACACCACACTGATCCAGTCGGTGCTGGGCTCGTCGGCCTCGGTGGCACTGCGCAATGTTCTGCTGTTCTTCGGCGGCCTGGCGCTGATGCTGCTGACCTCGGCCAAGCTGACGGCGATGGTGCTGCTGATCGTGCCGGCCGTCGTCGTGCCGATCCTGGTGCTGGGCCGGCGCCTGCGCAAGATCAGCCGCGAGAACCAGGACTGGATCGCCGCCTCCTCGGGCAACGCAGGCGAGGCGCTGGGCGCGGTGCAGACAGTGCAGGCCTATACCCATGAAGGCGAAAGCCGCACCCGCTTCGGCACCATAACCGAGACCGCCTATGACGTCTCGCGCCGCCGCATCCGGACCCGCGCGGTGCTGACCGTGATCGTGATCTTCCTGGTCTTCAGCGGCATCGTGGGTGTCCTGTGGATGGGTGCCAATGCCGTGCGCGCCGGCACGATGACCGAGGGCACGCTGATTCAGTTCGTGATCTACTCGGTCATCATGGCGGGCTCCGTCGCCGCGCTTTCCGAGATCTGGAGCGAGCTGCAGCGCGCCGCCGGCGCGACCGAGCGGCTGGTCGAGCTGTTGCAGGCGGGCGATGCGGTGACCGATCCGGCGCGCCCGGTGCCGGCCCCGAACCCGGTGCGCGGGCGGATCGAGTTCGACGCCGTCAGCTTTCATTATCCCTCGCGCCCGGACATCCCCGCGCTGGACGACCTGAACCTGACCGTCGAGCCGGGCGAGACCGTGGCGCTGGTCGGCCCGTCCGGAGCCGGCAAGACCACGGTGATCCAGATGATCGAGCGGTTCTACGATCCGCTCAGCGGCGCGGTGAGGCTGGACGGGGTGGACCTGCGCGAGATGGCGCGGCATGACTTCCGCCAGCATGTCGCCCTGGTGCCGCAGGATCCGGTGATCTTCGCCACGTCGGCGCGCGAGAATATCCGGTTCGGCCGGCTGGATGCCTCGGACGAGGAGGTCGAGGCCGCCGCACAGGCCGCCGCCGCGCATGACTTCATCGCCGCGCTGCCCGAAAGCTTCGACGCCTATCTCGGCGAGCGGGGCGTGATGCTTTCGGGCGGCCAGAAACAGCGCATCGCCATCGCCCGCGCGATCCTGCGCGATGCGCCGGTCCTGCTGCTGGATGAGGCGACCAGCGCGCTGGACGCCGAAAGCGAACGCGCAGTACAAGAGGCAGTGGACCGGCTGAGCGCGGACCGCACGACGTTGATCGTGGCGCACCGCCTGGCCACGGTGAAGAAGGCCGACCGGATCGTGGTGATGGAAAACGGCCGCATCGTCGCGCAGGGAACCCATGACAAGCTGGTGGGCGAGGGCGGGCTCTATGCCCGGCTGGCGCGGCTGCAGTTCACCGACGGCGCCAACGCGGCCTGACGCGAGGCCGCCCGGCGTGCGGTTCCGTCGCAACGTCACGGGCGACCGTTTCCCAAAATGACGCTAAGGCGTTTCTTGCGCAGGGGCGGTTTTGCACCCATCCTGTGCACGAGGAATTCAGGGGTCCGGCCAACGGACCCGACCAGGGGAGGACAGCCAATGGCTTTTGCGGGGATCGCGGATCGCAACGCAATCGAGAACGAAATGCCGTGGGAGCAGCGGGACCTGCCGCAGACGCTCTATGCGCTCTTGTCGAACACGGCGCAGAAGTTTCCCGATCACCGCGCCGCCAGCTACCAGATCTTCTCGGGCGCGGGCGACAAGGCCGAGACCCTGACCTGGAAGGCACTGCGCGGACAGGTGGCGCAGGCGGCCAACCTGTTCCGGTCCCTGGGCATCGGCGAAAGCGATGTCGTGGCCTATGTCCTGCCCAATTGCAACGAGACCCTTGTCACCATGCTGGGCGGCGCGGTGGCGGGGATCGTCAACCCGATCAACCCGCTGCTCGAACCCGAACAGATCGCCGCGATCCTGCGCGAGACCAAGGCCAAGGTCGTGGTCACGCTCAAGCCCTTCCCCAAGACCGATGTCGCCCAGAAGGTTGCCGAAGCCGTGCGCCATGCACCTCAGGTCAACAAGGTTCTGGAGGTCGATCTCAACCGCTACCTGACGCCGCCGAAATCCTGGATCGTGCCGCTGATCCGGCCCAAGATCGAGAACAAGGAACTGGTGGCCCACGCCGACTACCTGTCGTTCAACAAGGAAATGGCCAAACAGCCCACCGAGTTGAGCTTTGCCGACAGCGAGAGTGACCGGGTCGCCTGCTACTTCCACACCGGCGGCACGACCGGCATGCCCAAGGTGGCGCAGCACAAGTATTCCGGCCTGATCTATAACGGCTGGCTGGGGCATCGGCTGCTGTTCACCGAAAACGACAACATCATGTGCCCGCTGCCGCTGTTCCATGTCTTTGCCTGCCACGTCATCGTGATGGCGGCGGTCGCCTCGGGGGCGCATGTGGTGTTTCCGACGCCGCAAGGCTATCGCGGCGACGGCGTGTTCGACAATTTCTGGAAGCTGATCGAGCGCTGGAAGATCAGCTTCATCATCACCGTGCCGACCGCCGTCTCGGCGCTGATGCAGCGTCCGGTGGATGCCGACATCTCGTCGGTCAAGACCGCCTTCTCGGGATCCGCGCCGATGCCGATGGAGTTGTTCAAGCGGTTCGAGGCGACATCCGGCGTGACCATCGTCGAGGGCTATGGGCTGACCGAGGCGACCTGCCTGGTGTCCTGCAACCCGCCCGAGGGTGAAAAGAAGGTGGGCTCGGTCGGCGTGCCGTTCCCCTATACCGAGGTGAAGATCATCACCGCCACCGAAGACGGCCCCCGCGAATGCGGCGTGGACGAGGTGGGCGAGATCTGCGTCTCGAACCCCGGCGTCTTTGCCGGCAATACCTATACCGAGACCGCCAAGAACCGCGACCTTTACCACCATGACAGGTTCCTGCGCACCGGCGACCTGGGCCGGATCGACGCCGACGGCTATCTCTGGATCACCGGGCGGGCCAAGGACCTGATCATCCGCGGCGGGCACAACATCGACCCCGCCGAGATCGAAGAGGCGCTTCTGGGCCACGAGGCCGTGGCGTTTGCCGGGGCCATCGGCCAGCCCGATGCCCATTCCGGCGAAGTGCCCTGTGCCTTCGTCGAACTGGTGGACGGGGCCAGCGTCACCGAGGCCGAGCTGATGGAGTATTGCAAGGTGCATGTTCATGAACGCGCGGCGCGGCCCAAGCATCTGACGATCCTGCCGGAACTGCCCAAGACCGCCGTGGGCAAGGTGTTCAAGCCGGACCTGCGCAAACACGCGATCACCCGCATCTACAACGGCGCGCTGGAAGAGGCTGGCGTGGCGGCCCGCGTGGTGTCGGTTATAGACGACAAGAAGCGCGGGCTTGTCGCGCAGCTTGACGCGAACGGGGCGTCGGAACAGGATGTGGGGAAGGTGCTGGGTGACTATACCCGGCCCTGGGAATGGGCCTCCTGAACCGGAGATTGAATGGACTACGACGCGCTGCTCGATGACGAGATCCGGGCTTTTGTCGCCAAGACCGGCGTGCATTACCCCGACCATGCGGTCGATCTGTCCTATACCGAACAGCGTCGCATCTACGATGGCATGTGCGCCGCCTTCCGCCAGCCGCGCCCCGACGGAATCGCCTCCGAGGACTTGTCGGTCGATGGCGTGCCGGTGCGGATCTACAACGCCGGCCAGCCGACACGCTCGGTGATCTTTTTGCATGGCGGCGGGTTCGTCGTCGGCGGGCTGGACAGCCATGACGACATCTGCGCCGAGATCTGCGCCCAGACCGGGTACCGCGTGGTCGCGGTGGACTACCGGCTGTGCCCCGAGCACCCCCATCCGGCGGCGTTCGAGGATTGTTGGCATGTGGCCGAGTGGGTCGCGGCGGATTTCGGCGAGCCGCTGGTCATGGCCGGCGACAGCGCCGGCGGAAACCTGGCCGCCGCCGTGGCGCATCATGCCCGCGGCAAGCTCGATCATGTACTGGGTCAGGTGCTGATCTATCCCGGTCTCGGCGGGCCGACCGATGCGCGGTCCTACATCGAACATGCGAATGCCCCGATGCTGGGCCGCGACGACGTTCGGTTCTATGACCGGATCCGCCATGACGGCACGGAACCGCAGGGCGACCCGACCTATGCCCCCCTGCAGGACGACGATTTCTCGGGCCTGCCGCCCACGGTGATCTTTACCGCCGATTGCGATCCGCTGCGGGATGACGGGACGCTCTATCGCGACCGGCTGTCCGAGGCCGGGGTCAAGGTTCACCTGGTCAACGAACCGGGCCTGGTGCATGGCTACCTGCGCGCGCGCCACGCCTCGGAACGCGCCCGCCACAGTTTCGAGTGCATCGTTATCGCCATCGAGGCGCTGGGGCAGGGGCTCTGGCCCTACGACTGACCCGGTTGCGCGTGTGCCGCCCGAGCCCGCCACAGCCCGTCAGGTCAGGAAAGCGCCCGCCTTCATCGTGTCGGCCACCGGGGCACCCAGACGCGTCAGGATCGTCGGCGCCAGTTGCAGCTGGTCGATCACCGTGTCGGCCTCGGGTCCCTGACCTTCGCCGAAATAGTAGAGCGCGGTCTCCTGCTGCAACGGGTCGCGTCCGCCGTGATGGCCGCGCGCGTCCTGCCCGTGATCGGCGGTGACGATGACCTCGTAGCCCAGTTGCCGCCAGCGGGTGATGAAGGGCGCCAGCATCTCGTCCATCACCAGGCAGGCGTGATCCATCTCCTGGCAGTCGTGAAAGAAGCGGTGGCCCATGCTGTCCAGGGTGCAGCTATGCAGCATCCCGTAATCCAGACCGAAACGCAGGCACAGGCTGGTCAGCGTGCCGAACAGGTCCACATCCGAGGGCGTCATCTGGTTGGCGGGGCCATAGCCGGTCATGCTGTGGAACCGACCGTGGTTGATGGTGTCGCTGTCGGGTTCGTCATATTCCACGTCGCGCACGAAATCGAACGGATGGCGGTTGAAGAACTGCGACCAGAAGGAATGCGCGACCGCCCCGGTCACGCCGCCCGCGCCGCGCACCTGGCTGAAGATATCCGCGTGCGACAGGCGAAAGACGTTGCCGTTGCCGGTGCAGCCATGTTCCGCCGGCGCAACCCCGGTGTGGATCGAGGCATAGCAGCTGGCCGAGATCGACGGCAGTACCGCGCGCAGCTTCCACACGCGTGCCTCGCCGGTATCGACCCAGCCTTCCAGATTGCCGAACAGGCGGCGGAAATTGCGCCAGGGCACACCGTCGAGGACGATCAGAAGGAGTTTGCGGTTCATGGAGGTCTCCCGGTGTCCGAACTGCGAATCGCGCGCAGCATCCCGCCTTGGCTCGGGGATTTCCACCCGTGGGTCTGCGCCGGACGGCCTGGCGCGTTGGCGGCTACCCCGCCACCCGCCGGTCGGGCGGCGGGTCGGTCAGTTGCCGGCACTTTCCATCTTGCGATGCGCCACCACCTCTTCCAGCCAGCCAAGTCGCATCTCGGGGACCGAGCTGAGCAGGAGGTCGGTATAGTCGTCGAAAGGCGGGCTGAGAACTTCGCTCTTGGTGCCATAGCGGACCACCTTGCCCTGGTACATCACCGCGATCGAGTCACTGATCGCGCGCACGGTCGCCAGGTCGTGGGTGATGAACAGGTACGCCACATCCTCGATCTTCTGCAGGTCGAGCAGCAGTTTCAGGATCCCGTCGGCCACCAGAGGGTCCAGCGCCGATGTCACCTCGTCGCAGATGATCATCTTGGGCTTGGCCGCCAGCGAACGGGCGATGCAGACCCGCTGCTTCTGCCCGCCGCTGAGTTCGGCGGGGTAGCGGTCCATGAACTCCTTACCCAGCTCGATCTCGTCCAGAAGCTCGATGATCCGCTTGCGCTTTTCGCTGCCTCGAATGCCGAAATAGAACTCCAGCGGCCGCCCGATGATCGTGCCGACCGTCTGGCGCGGGTTCATCGCCACGTCGGCCATCTGGTAGATCATCTGCAATTCGCGCAGATCCTCGCGGGTGCGCCCGGCCAGGTCCGGCGACAGGCTGCGCCCGGCAAAGTCGATATTGCCCGCGCGCGGCGGCAGCAGGCCGGTGATGACCCGCGCCAGGGTCGATTTCCCGGACCCGGATTCGCCCACCACGGCCAGGGTCTGGCCGGGATGCAGATCCACCGAGACATTGTGCAGAACGTCGAACTTCGTGCCCGAATAGCGCGCGGTGATGTCCTGGACGCGCAGCACCGGATCTGGGGTCGGTTTCTTCTCCTCGTGCTCGATGGAGCGGACCGAGACCAGCGCCTTGGTATAGTCCTCGCGCGGCGCGTTGATGATCTGGTCGGTCTGGCCGTGCTCGACCATGTCACCCATTTTGAGAACCATGATCTCGTCGCTCACCTGCGCCACGACCGCCAGGTCATGCGTGATGTAGAGCGCGGCGACGCCGGTGTCGCGAATGGCGTCCTTGATCGCCATCAGAACGTCGATCTGCGTTGTCACGTCCAGCGCTGTGGTCGGCTCGTCGAAGACCACCAGGTCCGGTTCGGGGCAGAGCGCCAGCGCGGTCATGCAGCGCTGCAACTGGCCGCCCGAGACCTGGTGGGGATAGCGGTTGCCGATATTGTCGGGATCCGGCAGGCCCAGCTTGGCAAACAGCGCCCGCGCGCGCTCCTCGGCCTGGCTGCGGGAATACTTGCCATGTTCCACCGACGCCTCGATCACCTGTTCCATGATCTTCTTGGCGGGGTTGAACGAGGCCGCGGCGGACTGGCTGACATAGGTCACCTCGCCGCCGCGCAGGTTGCGCACGTCGCGCAGCCCGCTCTTGAGGATGTCGCGGCCGTTCACCCACACCTCGCCGCCGGTGATCGTCACCCCGCCGCGGCCATAGGCCATGGTGGCCAGTCCGATGGTGGATTTCCCGGCGCCGGATTCGCCGATCAGCCCCAGCACCTTGCCGGGGGCCAGGTCGAAATCCACCCCGTGCACGATCTCGATGTCGCGCGGGCGCTCGCCCGGCGGATAGACCGTGGCGCCGATCTTGAGGTTGCGGACCTTTACCAGCGGATCGCTCATCCCCGGCCTCCTTTCAGCGACGTCGTGCGGTTGAGCACCCAGTCGGCCACAAGGTTGACCGAAATCGCCAGCGTGGCGATGGCCACGGCGGGCCAGAGCGCCGCGCCAATGCCGTAGACGATGCCGTCCTTGTTCTCTTTCACGATACCGCCCCAGTCGGCGGCCGGCGGCTGCACGCCCAGCCCCAGGAAGGAGAGGGTCGAGACGAACAGCACCATGAAGATGAAGCGCAGCCCCATCTCGGCCACCAGCGGGCTGAGCGCATTGGGCAGGATCTCGCGGAAGATGATCCAGCGGGTTTTCTCACCGCGCAGCCGGGCGGCCTCGACGAAATCCATCACCTCGATATCCACTGCGACGGCGCGCGCCAGGCGATAGACGCGGGTGGAATCCAGCAGGCCCATCACCACGATCAGCACCGGGATCGTCACCGGCATCACCGACAGCACGACCAGCGCAAAGATCAGGGTTGGGATCGACATGATGAGATCGACGAAACGCGACAGCACCTGATCCACCCAGCCGCCGGCCACGGCGGCGAAGAAGCCCAGAACCGAGCCGGTAGTGAAGCTGACCAGTGTGGCCGCGGTCGCGATGAAGATCGTCGTGCGCCCGCCATAGATCATCCGGGTCAGCAGGTCGCGCCCGATATTGTCGGTGCCCAGAAGGTGATTGGCACTGGCGGGCTCCCACACGCCGCCGACCACCTCGGCCATGCCGTAGGGGGCGATCAGCGGCGCGAAGATCGCCATCAGGAAATACAGCGCCATGAGGAACAGCCCGATCAGGGCGGAAACCGGAGTATTCGCAATCATTTCGGGTGCCTCAGACGCGGGTTGGACAGGATCGACACGATGTCGGCGACCATGTTCAGCCCGATATAGACGGCGGCGAAGATCAGGCCGCAGGCCTGCACCACCGGGATATCGCGCTTGGCCACGTGATCGACCAGGTATTGGCCCATGCCGGGATAGGTGAACACCACCTCGATCACCACCACGCCCACCACAAGGTAGGCCAGGTTCAGCATCACCACGTTGACGATGGGCGCGATCGAGTTGGGGAAGGCATGCCGCCAGATGATCTTGAACATGGTCAGGCCCTTCAGTTCGGCCGTCTCGACATAGGCCGATTGCATCACGTTCAGGATCGCGGCGCGGGTCATGCGCATCATGTGGGCCAGCACCACCAGCGTCAGCACCGCCACCGGCAGGGCGATGGCGTGCAGTTTCTCGCCCAGGCTCATTCCGTCATAGACGGTGGCCACGGTCGGCGCCCAGCCCAGCTGCACGCCGATGAAATACATCAGCACGTAACCGATCAGGAATTCCGGGATCGAGATCGAGGTCAGCGTCACCGCCGAGATCAGCTTGTCGGGCCAGCGGTTGCGATAGCGCACGGCCAGCAGCCCCAGGAAGATCGCCAGCGGCACCGAGATCAGCGCGGCCCAGAACGCCAGGAAAAGCGTATTCTGCATGCGCCCGACGATCGAGGTCAGAATGTCCTGGTTGTTGGTCAGTGCGGTGCCCAGGTCGCCCCGGAAGACCCCGAACAGCCATTCGAAATAGCGTGTGAGCGCCGGGTCGTTCACGCCCAGCTCCTCGCGCAGGTTGGCCAGCGCCTCGGGTGTCGCGGATTGGCCGAGGATGGATTGCGCCACATCGCCCGGCAGGATCATGGTGCCGGCGAAGATCACCACCGACACCATCAGCAGAAGGAGGAGGCCCAGCGCAAGTCGCTGGGCCACCAGTCTCAATGCGGGTCCCATATCAGGCGGCGACCCACATCTTCATCGGCGCGTAGAAGTTGTTCAGCTCGAAGCCGGTCTTGGCATCGACCCAGCCTTCGACGCCTTCGCCGACGGCGTCGATGAACTGGTTGAACATCGGGCAGATCAGACCGCCCTCGTTATGCACCAGCAGCGACATGTCGGCGTACATCTGCTTGCGCTTGGCCTCGTCCAGCTCGGCCCGCGCGGCATAGAGCAACTGGTCGAACTGCTCGTTCTTGAACCGCGTGTCGTTCCAGTCGGCGGTCGACAGGTAGGCGGTCGAGAACATCGAGTCCTGGGTCGGACGCCCGCCCCAGTAGCTGGTGACGAAGGGCTTCTTGTTCCAGACCTCGGACCAGTAGCCGTCATTGGGCTCGCGCTTGATCTCGACATTGATGCCGGCCGCGCCGCAGGACTGCTGGAACAGCGCCGCCGCATCCGGCGCACCGGGGAACGAATTGTCCGAGGTGCGCAGCAGGACGGTTCCGTCAAAGCCGGACTTCTCCAGGTGGAACTTGGCCTTGTCGGGATCGTAGCTGCGCTGCTCCAGCTCGGTATAGAGCGGGTAGGAGCTGTTGATCGGTGTGTCGTTGCCGACAGAGCCGTAGCCGAACAGGATCTTCTCTACCATCTCCTGCCGGTTGATGCCGTATTTCAGCGCCATCCGCAGGTCCATGTTGTCGAAGGGCGCGGTGTCGCAATGCATGATGAACACGTAGTGCCCGGGGCCGGCCGTGGTGCGCACGTTGATGTTGGGCGCGCGGTCCACCAGGCCCGCGGTGCGCGGCGGCACCCGGTTGATCATGTCGACCTGTCCCGACTGCACCGCCGCGACGCGGGCGGTGTCGTCGTTGATGACGATGAACTCGATCGTGTCGGCATGGCCCAGGCTGTCGTCCCAGTAGTCGGGGTTCTTCTCGCCCACGAACCGCACGCCCGGTTCCACGGTCTTGAGGACGTAGGGTCCGGTGCCGATCCCGGCGGCCGGGTCGTCCTTGCCGCCATTGGGCTGGATCAGCAGGTGATAGTCGGTCAGCAGATAGGGCAGGTCTGCATTGGGCGATTCCAGCTCGACGATGAAGTTCTGGCCATCCACCGACATCGCCTTGATGCCGCGCATGATTCCCAGCGCGCCCGACTTGGTGTCCTCGCCGGAATGACGCTCCATCGTCGCCAGCACATCCTCGGGCGTCATGGTCTTGCCGTTCGAGAAATTCACGCCGGACCGGATCTTGAAGGTCCAGACGCGGGCGTCGGCCGAGGCTTCGAAGCTTTCGGCCAGGCGCGGCCACAGCCCGCCTTGCGGGTCAAGCTCGACCAGCGGCTCGCCCCAGAGGCGGCTCACGCTGGTCGCGGTCGCATTGGCCGCAAGCGCCGGATCGAGGCTGTCGGACGAGCCGCCACCCTGGATGCCGACCTTGATGGTGCCGCCCTTGCGCGGTCCGGCTGCGCGCGCCGCGCTCGACAAGAAGGTGCTGGCGGTCGCCGCGGTCAAGCCAAGGGCCGCCGCGCGGCCCATGAACTCGCGCCGCGACATGGCGCCGGCCAGGACGCGGCTCGACAGGTAACGAAGATGTTGGTTCATGATAATTGAACTCCCCGGTTCAAGTGCCGCTTCGGCACGGTTTTTGTTGATTGATGGGTCAAGACTTGCCCATTTACCTCCTTCGGGCAACCCCGTTGCCCGGAAAACTTCGCCTGCGACGGTCACATCCCGTTGCGGGGGGATGCTGTCGGTCCGGTCCCGGTCGAAGGCCAGCGTGCCGCCCCATGGCCCCCCAACATGGGCGACAGGTGGAAATGGGCCGGGTCCGACCGCACCTCGCAGTGCGCTTTGGTGCGCGGGCGGCACTCGATTCGGCCGCCGGTCAGAGCCAGCTTAGCGGTCCCGGGCGAGGGCCGGATCAGTGGCCTGCAGGCCTGGGAAAGGGCAGCCGGAAGGCACGCGGTCGGCGTTGTTGTTCGGCTCGGGCGTCGCGCTTGCAATGGGGCAGGCTGCGCGGCGCGTCGCTCATATCTCCATCCAGATCGTCACCGGCCCGTCATTGGTCAGATCCACCGCCATCTCCGCGCCGAACCGCCCGGTCTGGACCGGCACACCCTGCGCCGAGAGTTGTGCGGCAAAGACCTGATACAGGTGTTCGCCCTCGGCCGGCGGCGCCGCGGCCGAGAATCCGGGGCGGTTGCCGCGCGCAGTATCGGCGGCCAGGGTGAACTGGCTGACCACCAGCGCGGCGCCGCCGGTATCCAGGACCGACCGGTTCATCTTGCCACCCTCGTCCGTGAAGATCCGCAGCCGGGCGATCTTGGCCGCCAATTGCGCCGCACAGGCCGCGTCGTCGCCGCGCATCGCACAGACAAGCACCAGCAGGCCGGGGCCGATCCGGGCGATCATGTCCCTCTCGACCGTGACCGAGGCCTGCGAGACACGTTGGATCAGGGCACGCATGGGTCATTTCCGTGAAAGCTGACGAACGCGTCCAGATCGGCACGGTCCGTGCGGATCGCGGCGCGCGGCACCGGATCGGGCAGGAAGGCCCGGCAGGAATGCCGGCGCCACAGCAGATCGTCCAGAACCTGGGCGGACATGGATTCCCCCGAATTGCGCTGGCTGCACCATGACCGCGCGGCGATGCCGGTTCAAGAGCGGGCAGGCGGCCGCACCTTGACGCGGATCAAGGCGGTTCACAGGTATATATGCGAGATTCGGCACCTGTTCAGAAAAGGAGGCTATCATGGTTGAAAAATCCGAGCATGGCAGTTTCTGGCCATCGATCTATGACCCGTTCCGCAATATCGGCACGCGTCTGGCCGAATGGCTGAACCCGGCCGCGGAAGCCTCGGGTAGCGACGGCAGCTACGACATCTCGATGGAACTGCCCGGCGTGTCCGAGAGCGATATCGAGCTGACGGTCGAGAACGGCGTGGTGACGATCCGCGGCGAGAAGAAGACCGAAACGGAACGCAAGGGCGACACCTGGTATTTCTCGGAACGTCAATACGGCGCGTTTCGGCGCTCGTTCAGGCTGCCCGAGGATGCCGACGGTGCAAATGCCAGCGCCCGGATGAAGGACGGCGTTCTGAAGATCAGCGTGCCCAAGCTGCCGCAGGAGCGGGAGGAACCGGCGCAGCGGATCCAGATCTCGCGCGGCTGATCCTCAGCGGTTCTGCGCCAGCACATAACCCACCGCCGCGGCCAGGATCAGGCCGGCCAGGACGGCAAGGGTGATCTTGAGGGCCGACCAAGGGCGCTCGCCCTGCACCCGGCCCGAGCGCCCGTTCACCACGAAGCGATAGGTCTGGCCGCGATACTTGTAGGCGGCAAGCCAGACCGGCAGAAGGATATGCTTGAAGGTCACGTCACGCACCGAGGTGTCGATGTCGTGCACCCGCTGCCGGTCGCCGCCGATATCGAACCGCACGTCGCGTTCGATCACGCGGGCCATGTGCTCGCGCGCTTCGGTGTATCCCTCGGACAGCTCCACGGTATAGGCCTCGGCCCGGAACCCGGCCAGGTATTCCGGCTGGTACGGCTCCAGCGCGGCCAGGTCCCAGGGTTCCAGCGCGTCGGTATAGGTCTTGGGCAGCGCATGCGAGGCCAGGACCAGCACGTCGTCGAAGAACCGGGCGACCCGGCCCGATTTCGGGCTCCAGCGGACCTTGGGCACCTGGCGGGTCTGCTTCTTGCCGTCCACCATCACCGTCCGGGTCACGTAATATACCACGCCCCGCTCGCCGCGATAGCGGCTCTTCGTGTCGGCATCGAAGGTCCAGTAGGGCACATAGATCCCCTGCATCCGGCGGCCCTTGCGGGCATAGTCGCGCAGCCCGTTCGGTGCGAACCACAGCCGCCCCAGCCAATCCGACATCGCCTTGTGGGCGCTGCGCTCGTCCAGCGCAAAGGGCAGGACGCCGCGCGGCTTGATATGCCGGTTGATCCCGGTATCGGTGACCACCGGCGTGGCGCAGAACGGGCATTCTGCGGCATGGGTGGCGGGGTCGAACTCGACCTGGGCGGCACAGTTCGGACAGCTGAGGACGCGGGTCTCCTCGATCTCGCTGTCGGGCAGCTTCTGGGCAAGGGCGGTGTCGAAATCCAGCTCGCGCAGGCTTCCGCCGCCCCAGGGCCCGGCCGTGACCTCCTGCCGGTCGCCGCAATGGTCGCAGATCAGCGCGCCCTGTTCGGGGCTGAAGCGGTAGTCGGCGCCGCATTGCGCGCAGGGAAACCGGTGCTCGGTGCGGGCGGCGTCGGTCATGGGTTTCTGGCCTCCGGCGGGGATATTTTCAGCAAGAGGAAAAGGCGGCGGTCACGCCCCCGGCGGCGGCGGGGGCAGGATGGTGAAAAGCTGCGCCAGTTCGGCCACGTCCTCGGCCCGCATCCAGCCGTCCTGTCCCGGGGTCCAGACATGGGTGTCGCGCGTGAGCTTGCCCTCGGTGGCCATCCGGCCCAGCCGCGCCTTGGAATAGGGGCCTTGGGTCTGGCCGTTCTCGGCGATATGCCAGACATGCTCGACCGGCGGCGGGGGCGGCGGTGGCGTCTGCCCGGCGGAGGCGGACGGGCCGGGCCGGCCCCACGGCCCGCCCTGCTGGCCCGCTGCCAAGTTCTGCGCCATCGCCATGCCCATGCCGGCGCCCAGCCCCGCGGCCATGCCGCCGCCCGCGGGGTTGCTGGCGGCCGCGGTCATCGCCTCGGCCGCGGAATACTGCGTGAACTTGCCCAGATCGCCCGCCAGCCCCATCGAGGTGCGCTTGTCCAGTGCCGCCTCGACCGCCGGCGGCAGCGAGATGTTCTCGATATAGAATTCCGGCATCACCAGCCCGTAGCCCTCCAGCACCGGCGACACCTCGGCGGCGATCAGCTTGCCCAGATCGGCGGTATTGGCGGCCATGTCCAGCACCGGGATGCCGGAGCCGGCGATCACGCGGGAAAACTCCTGCACGATGATGTTGCGGATCTGATAGCTGATCTCGTCCATGGTGAACTCGCCATCGGTGCCCACGATCTCGACCAGGAAACGTGCCGGATCCTTCACCCGGATCGTATAGGTGCCGAAGGCGCGGATGCGGGTCGGCCCAAACTCCGGATCGCGCAGCATGATCGGGTTCTTGGTGCCCCATTTCAGGCCGTTGAACCGGGTTGTGTTGACGAAATACACCTCGGACTTGAACGGCGAGCGGAAGCCGTGATCCCAGTGCTGCAGCGTCGTCATCACCGGCATGTTGTTGGTTTCCAGCATGTAGAGGCCGGGGGTGAACACATCCGCCAGCTGCCCCTCGTGCACGAAGACCGCCGCCTGGCCCTCGCGCACAGTCAGCTTGGCGCCATACTTGATCTCGTGGCCCTCGCGCTGAAACCGCCAGACCATCGTGTCGCGGGTGTCGTCGGTCCAGTGGATGACGTCGATGAATTCGCCGGAAAGAAAGTCGAAAATGCCCATGGGCTCGGTCTCCTGTTGTCGGGGGCGCTAGAGCGGCTGCCCCATCAGCTCGCGCGCGATGATGCGGGTCACCGGGCGGGCCTCGTCCGCGCTCATGCCCTGTTTCAGCCGGTCGTCGTAGAGCATCCTCAGCAGCATCTCGTCATGGCTGGTCAGCAGGGCAAACTCGTCGTCGTCGTTGAAGATCGAGGGGCGCGCGGCGGGGCTGTCATTGGGCAGGCCCAGGCCTTGCGCGATTTCCTCGTGAATGCAGCTGCGGCGCACCAGCTCGGGATGCTCGGCCCGGATCAGCGCCACGGCGCGGGTGTAGTTGTAGCTGGATCCGCCGCCCGAGACCGCCACCACGAGGCAGTAGAACGAGCGCGGCAGGTTGTCGAAGAGCGCCAGTTCCTCGGCGCTGATCGAGGGGATCAGGCGGCGCAGCCGCGACTTGACATAGGCCTTGTCATCCTCGCCCGCGACCAGCACGTGAAAGTTCCCGCCGCGTTCGGTGGCGGTGATCGGGTGCCCGGTCAGCCGGCCCAGCCGCGCGGCATAGGCGTCGATCCGCGCGCGGTCGCTCTCGCGCTGGTCGCGCGGGACGCTGGGGCCGAATTCGGCGTTGACCCGCACCGGCCCCGACCAGCGGCTGAGCTGCCCGCTGGCGCCCCGCCCCGAGGTTCCGAAGCCGCCCTTGGCGTATTCGTCGAAGAAGGCGATGGTCTCGAAATTCCGCGCCAGGTCGTCGGCGTCGAAGGGCGCATCGGGCCCGCCGCCATCGGTACGCAGCAAGCCCCGGGTCAGAAGGTCGTTCTGCACCTTCTCGTAGTAGCGCGCGAGATCGCGGCTGGCCGCCGATTGTGGCGTCACGGCATCGCCCGCAGGGCCCAGCCCGGCCGGACGCGGTTGCGGCACGGGCGAGGTCGCCGGCCCCAGCGGTTCGCAGGCCGACAGGATCGCCAGCGTGGCGAGCAGGGCGGCCGCCCGGCCGGGGATGCTCCGCGCGCGCCGCAAGTCAGGTCGGAACGGCGGTGGCCGCGGTATCGCCGGTGCCGTCGCGCCGGGCCTTGGCCGAGGCCAGCGTGTCGCGCAGTTCGGCCTCCATCTTCCTGAGATCCTCCTCGGCGGCGGCCCTCTTGGCCTTGCCCTCGTCTGCGATGGACAGGCTTTCCTGGATCGTGCCGATAAGGTCCGCGTTGGCCTTCTTGACCGCCTCGATGTCGAACACGCCGCGCTCCATCTCCTGGCGGATCATCTTGTTGCTCTCGCGCAGGTTGGCGGCGTTCGAGGTCAGCAGCTCGTTGGTCAGGTCATTGGCGTCGCGCACCGCCGCCGCGGCCTCGGCGCTGCGCTGGATCGTGACGGCCTGGGCCAGCTGGGTCTCCCACAGCGGCACGGTGTTCACCAGGGTCGAGTTGATCTTGGTCACCAGCGACTTGTCGTTCTCCTGCACCAGCCGGATCGAGGGCAGCGACTGCATCGTCACCTGCCGGGTCAGTTTCAGGTCGTGCACCCGGCGCTCCAGGTCGTCGCGCGCGGCGCGCAGGTCGCGCAGTTCCTGCGCCTTCATCACCTGGTCGCCCTCGGGCGCGGCCTGCACCTCGGCCTCCTTGGCGGGGATGTCGGTCTCGTCGAGCACCTTCAGCTTTTCCTCGCCGGCGGCGATGTAGAGCGCCAGTTCCTGGTAGAAGTCCAGCGTCCGGTCATAGAGCAGGTCCAGCGACTTGATGTCCTTGAGCAGCGTGTGCTCGTGGCCCAGAAGGCTGTCGGTGATGCGGTCGATCTGTCCCTGCACCTCCTCGTAGCGGGCGGTGAACTTGGCGAACGGGGCGGCGCGGCCCAGCAGCCGTTCCCACCAGCTCCGGTCCCGGCGCACGTCCAGTTCGCTGACCGAGAAGCCGCGGATCGTGGTCACGATGTCGCGCAGGCTGTCGCCGGCGGGGCCCACATCCTTGTTGCGCACATCGGCCAGCATGGCCTGGCTGATCTCCTGCAGCTCGGCCTGCGCGCCCGAGCCGAAGGCGACGATCGAATTGGTGTCGCCGATGTCGATCTCTTCCATCCGCTTGCGAATCTCGGCGCCCACCGGCGCGTCGGCCTCCTCAAGTGAGACGATGTCGTTCTGCGGCTCCGGCAGGACCACGGCGGTGACCTCCTCGACCTGGGTTTTCACCTCTTCGGCCTTCTGGCGAATTGTATCTGACATGGCAATGGGCCCTCGTTCAGGATTGGTCCGGCGTATTCGTCCGGACGCCTTCGCGCTGCAGCCGATCGCGCAGCACCTCGATTTCGACGGTCAGGTCGCTGCGGTCGTCCAGCAGCATCTTGCGGGTGCGCGCGGCAAAATTCTGTTCCAGGTCGTCGAGCAGCGCGGTGTAATCCTCCAGTGCCCGCGCATCGCGGGTGCGGGCATAGACATCGGCGAACTTGATCGTGGCATCCCGCGCGCCCTGAAGGTAGACGGTCAGGTACTTGCGCGCGCCGGTCAGGTCGCGCGGATCCTCCTCGACGGTGCGGAACAGGTCGCGCGCGGTCAGCTGGAACCGCTCGACCCGCGCCTCGACCTGGCGGTTTCCGGCGCGGCGGATCGCGTCGGACATCTGCTGCAGGTGGGATTCCGCCTCGTCCACGGCGCGGGCGACCCGGTCCTGCTGAAAGCTGTCGACGCCCTCCATCCCCTTGTCCCTGAGCGGGTCGGGGCCGAAGGCGATGACATGCAGCGCGCCGCCCGCCAGTCCGAACAGAAGCGGCACCAGCAGGCTGACCTGCTCGGCCCCGCCAGTGTCCAGATAGGCGTTGCGCCAGGCTGCCAGCCCGACACCCAGGCCGGTCAGCACGCTGGCGAAGATCTTGCGGGGAAAGGCCGGGCGGCGGGCGCTGCGCCGGGCGCGATAGGCGGATTCGGCCCTGAGCCCCTCGCGCAGCAACAGGGCGGCGGCCGTGAGCAGACCGGCGGCCGCCAGTCCCAGCGTCATGCCGATCGCGCCATCGTTCAGCGACAGGAACACCAACGGAATCGGCGGCACGAACATCAGGTTCGCGCGCGCCCCGGCCGGATCGACCCGGGCGCCGTCATATTGCCCGCGCGGCGGTTGGGTATCCTCCCCGGTCGCCTCGCCGTCGGGGCTGTATTTGCCGCCATAGCGCCGGGCCACCGGTCAAAGCCCTCCGAGCCAGCCGGTGCAGACCCCGAACAGCAGCACGATCAGTGCCGCATAGGCCGTTTTCTGCACTCCGCTCTGAGACATCACGATTTCCCGGTTCCGCCCGCGTTCAGCCGAAATCTAGCGACTGCACCCGACGCTTGCTAGGGGGAAGCTGGCTCAACCCGCGTCACGGCGGGGTTTTTTCCGTTTCACCGGCCGCTTGCGCGGCGCTCCTCTGCCGGGCTGCGCAGTCGTTGCCTCGGCAGATTCCAGCCCCAGCTGGTCACGCAGCACCTTGCGCCGGATCTCCTCGACCGCGCCGGGCTTGAGCGTGCCCAGCTGGAACGGCCCGTAGGACACCCGGATCAGGCGGTTCACGGCGAACCCCAGGTCCTCCATCGCGCGGCGCACCTCGCGGTTCTTGCCCTCGCGCAGGCCGACCGTGACCCAGGCATTCGCGCCCTGCTGGCGGTCCAGAGCGACCTCCATCGGCTGGAACTGCTCGCCCTCGATCATCAGGCCCTGCCGCAACGGGGCGAAATCCTCGTCGCGCGGCCGTCCGTTCAGCCGGACCCGGTATTTGCGCAGCCACCCGGTCGAGGGCAGTTCCAGCCGCCGCTTGATGCCGCCGTCATTGGTCAGCAGCAGCAGACCCTCGGAATTCAGGTCGAGCCGGCCCACGCTCATCACCCGCGGCATGTCCTCGGGCAGGTCGTCGAAAATGGTCGGCCGGCCCTTTTCGTCGCGCGTGGTCGTCACCAGGCCCGGCGGCTTGTGATAGAGCCAGAGCCGGGCAGGCTCGGGCGCGGCCAGCGGCTTGCCGTCGACGGTGACACGATCGCGGTCGGTGACGTTCAGCGCCGGGCTGTCGATCCGCGTGCCGTTGACCGAAACGCGGCCCGCCTCGATCATGCGCTCGGCCTCGCGGCGCGAGGCGATGCCGGCGCGGGCCAGAACCTTGGCGATCCGGTCGCCGGGAGGGGGGGTGTTGCTCATGGCCGCGCCTTAAAGCATTTCCGCGCCTTGCGAAAGCGCGCATTGCGGGGCAGGGTGGGGCATGGTGTTCAAATCCCATATGAATCAGGCACTTGAAGAGGCCGCCGCCGCCGCCGAACGCGGTGAGGTGCCGGTGGGGGCAGTCATCGTCTCGCCCGGCGGTCAGGTGGTCGCGGCGGCAGGAAACCGCACCTGCGAATGGTCCGACCCCACTGCCCATGCCGAGATCGTCGCCCTGCGCGCGGCCTGCGCCGCCGCCGGGTCCGAGCGGTTGGTGGGGCATGACCTCTACGTGACGCTGGAGCCATGTGCGATGTGCGCCGCCGCGATCGCGTCCGCCCGGATCGCCCGGGTCTACTATGGCGCGGCGGATCCCAAATCCGGTGGCGTGGCGCATGGGGCGCGGGTCTTCAGCCACCCGCAATGCCACCACAAGCCCGAGGTCTATGACGGGATCGCCGGCCGCGAAAGCGAAGCGTTGCTCAAAAGGTTCTTCGCGCAGCGCCGTGGCGATGGGGCCGAACAGGGGTTCACCGGTTCGACTCCGTCTTGATTGCAGAAAATGGGAAGGGATTTTCGGGGCATGCGGTCATCGAAGGAATAATTCGACCGCTCAAAGGCCCGGGCAAGGGGAGTGCGCAGATCGGGTGCGCCGGCCAGACCGGGCTATAGGTCAGCCGCCACAAAGGACTGCTTGGTGGCGGTTGCCCACAATATACCGAAGCTTCGAGAGCCTTGCCGACCCGCTATCCGTTTCTCCGGAAAACGCACCACCCGGCGCGCAAAGAACGTTCTAGAAGAGTTGCAGATCCTTCTCGCCGCGTTGAATTTCGGCGTGGCTCGGCATGTTCTGGATCACCACGGGTGGCCGTGCCGCGCCGGGCATCGGCACAGTGGGCTGCATTGCCGCCGCCATGCCGAAGGCCGGTTGCTCCAGCTCGCCCCGGATGTCGCGCAGCAGCGTCTTGTGATCCGGCATCGTCTTGAGGATCCTTGCAAGGTCGACCTTTGCCTCTTTCCAATACTGGAACCAGATCGGCTTTTTCAGCGGACGCAGGCGATCCCGGATGCCGGGACCATAGCCCGTGTCATAGACCTGCTTGCCCAACAGAACCGTCTAAAAAAAACGCGAAAGTCGAATAGCGTGGCAAACTCGACATCGTGCGCCATCGGCAGGCGGTGCTGCCATAGCTCCAGGTTCTCGGCCAACCGGTCCGGAATCTTCATCTCCGTTCGCGCGTCGATCCAGTATTGGTCATCCGTGCGGTTGCCCAATCGATAGTGCAGGCAGATGAACTCCAGTACCTCGTCATAGAGCTTGTTCATCTGCCGGTTATACCGTGACCGCAGCGACGGCGCGATGTCTCGCGTGGGCAGGTGCTCGGCGAACCAGCGCACCGCATGATCGATCATATGGATAGCGGTGCTCTCCAACGGCTCGATGAACCCGCCGGACAGACCGATCGCCACGCAGTTCTTGACCCAGGCATTGCGCACGCGCCCGATGCGCATCGGGATCACGCGCGGCGTCGCGCCCTTGCCGCTGTCGCCCAGCCATTCGAGATATTCATCCGCCGCCTGATCGTCCGTACGATGCGCGGAGGAAAACACATAGCCGGTGCCGACACGATTGTAGAGCGGCACCCGCCAGGTCCAGCCCGCGCCAAGCGCGGTCGACCGTGTGAGGCTTTCGATCTTCTCGGGATCCGGATGCTCGATCTGCAGCGCCAGCGCGCGGTCGTTGGGCAGGTAGTCCGAATAATCCTTGAACGGCTCGCCAAGAGCCTTGTTGATGATCAACCCGCGGAACCCGGTGCAATCTATGACCATCTCGATATCGTGGCGGCCCTTGTGCTCCAGCATCAGATGGCTGACGTTGCCCTGCTCATCCAGCTCGACCGATTTCACCTCGTCCCGGATATGCTCGACGCCGCGTTTGGTGCAGACATCGGTAAGCATGCCGGCGAATTTCACGGCGTCCAGGTGATAGGCATAGCCGAACCGCTGCTCGAATTCGGGCTGACCCAAGGGCCGCGCACCTTTGCACAGGCGACCGAGATCGTCGTGCGGCGAAATGGACTGCGTGAAATCCCGGTCCCCGTTGCCGAAGCGCAGGAAGTATTCGGCGGCTTCCAACCCACCCAGCATCTGGCCATGGGCAAAGGGATTCACGTAGTCGATGCGTTTGCCCTTGGCGTCGGTGTTCCAGTTGCAGAATTTCACACCCAGCTTGAAGGACGCGTTGGTCTCGCGGAAAAAGGCCCGCTCTGAAATGCCCGCCTCGCGGAGCGTCTTTGGCATGCGCGGCACGGTGGCCTCGCCGACACCCACGGTGGCGATATTGGGGCTCTCGATCAAGCAGATATGCGGGCGATCCTTGGTCGCTGACGTGCGGGAGAATTCGGTGTCCAGAATCAGCGCGGTCATCCAACCTGCCGTGCCGCCGCCCACGATGGTGATTTTGCGCAAACGATTGTTCATGTGGATCTGCCCCCCGATTGGTTTTCCGGGACTGTAACGCAGCTATCCGGCGCCTGGCTAGGACCTATGACGCCTTGGCCTGCATGCACGACCGCCCATCCGAATCTGCTCCACCCGTTGACAGACCCTCCGCACCCGCTTCCACCCAAGACCGCGCCTCCTCATGGCCCGATAGCGGCGATGTCGCCCGGACTTCCAACGCCTGGAGCGGGCCAGTCAGGCCGGTTGCGATCCTTCCCGCATGACCTGCGACGCACAGTTAACAGGGTCTCGAAACGGGCTCACTCGCGCCACTCCAGCCGAAAGATCACGTGTTCTCCGTCGAGGCCGCGCAGCCGGACCTCGGCCGGGTCGGTGAAGGTGAAGCCGCGCAGATCGCCGGCGAGGATCCTGGTGGCGTCGCTGACGCGGATTTCGTCGGCGGGAGTGGTGGCCGCGATCCGCGCCGCCTTGTTCACCACCGTTCCGAAGAAGTCGTCCTCGGTCCGGATCACGTCGCCGGTGTGCAGGCCGATGCGCAGGTGCAGGGGCGGCGCGCCGGCGGCCTCGTGATTGGCGCGCATCAGCGCCCGGGCGGCGCTCAGCGCGATGTCGGCCGAGGCGAAGGTGGACATCGTGCCGTCGCCCAGCGATTTGACCAGCCGCCCCCCCTGGCCCTCGATCACCTCGCGGGCCAGGTCCAGGTGGCGGCGGATCTCGCGGGTCCAGGCGGCGTCACCAAGCGTCTGGGCGATGGCCGAGGAATTGGCGACATCGGTGAACATCACCGAGGCCATGCCCGCGCTCTGGTCGTGCCGGAACCCGTCGCGCGCCGCCTGCACCAGCGCGTCGAGCGCCTTGTGCTCGATGCCGATCTTTTCGAGATTGGCCATCGGGTTGGACACGTGCAGCTGGATCATCTTCCACACCCCGTCCTCGAGATGCAGCACGAAGGTAAAGCGATGCAGGACGGATGAGCCATTGCTGGGAAAGCTCAGTGTGGCCAGGCAATGGGCCCAGCCGACTTCGCCGCATTCGAAGGCTTCCAGGCTGTGCTCCTGCCAGTCGAAATCGGGGATCTCGGCGGCGTGGTCGGCAAATCCACGGCGAAAGATCTGCCCTGACCAGGCCTCGCCCTCGGCGGTGCCCTGGTAGCGCAGATGCTCCGACGCCGACAGCATGTTGGTCAGGAAGGCGCCGTTCTTGCCGCGCACCGCTTCGTTCCAGCGTCGCACCACGGCGACCAGTTCGGGCGAGGGGCGGATCACTCGCGCCACTCCAGCCGGAAGATCACGTGATCCCCGTCCAGCCCCTTGAGCGGCACCACCGTCCGATCGGCAAACGTGAAATCCTCACCGGGGGCGAGCGCAGCTCGGGTGGCGTCACTGACCCGGATCTCTCCGCGGTCCGCAAGCGTCGTGATGCGGGCGGCCTTGTTGACCACGCTGCCGAAGAAATCCTCGTCGGTCTGCACCACGTCGCCGGTATGGATGCCGATGCGCAGGGAAATGGCCGGACCGTCGGCGCCGTCCCCGTCGCGCAGGATCGCCTGCGCCGCGCGCAGCGATTGCTCGGGGGACGGAAAACTCGACATCGTGCCGTCGCCCATGGATTTCACGAACTGACCGCCTGCATTTTCGATGATCCGGCGCAGGGCGGCAAAATGCTTTGCCATTTCCGATGACCAGAGCCGGTCGCCCATGACCGACGCGAGGCGGGAGGAATTGACGATATCGGTGAACATCACCGAGGCGAAGCCGTCGCGCTGATCCAGCGCAAAGCCCTGTTTGGCGGCCGCGACCAGGTCGGCGATCGCGGTCTGTTCGGTCCCGGTGAAGTCCCTGTTCGGGAGAGGCACCGAGCCGTGCCGGTGAACGATTTTCCAGGCGCCGTCCTCAAGCGCGAAAATCAGCGTTGTGCGCGGTTTGAAGAGCCTGTCGGGTTGGTCGGCCAATATGACCTCATGGGTCATGCAGGCCCAGCCGGTGTCGCCGTTTTCAAATGCCTCGGCAAAGGTTTCCTGGTGCCGGAGAAAGGGCGGGATGACACCGAAGAACTCCGCGACACCTTCTCGGACGGCGCTGCCGGTCCAAAGCTCGTCCTCCCCGGTGCCGATGAACAGCAGATGCGCCTGCTCGGTCATCAGGTTTCGAAGCTCATTCTCGCGCCGACCCGGGATGGCCTCTATCCAGCGCCGCGCCACCGCCAGCAATTCCGGCGATGGTCGGGTCATTCCCGCCACTCCAGCCGGTGAATCAGGTGGTCGCCTTCGAGGCCCTTGAGCGGGATCGTTGCGGCGTCGGAGAACGTGAAGTCGCGGGCGCCGCCGACCATGATGCGGGTGGCCTCGGAGATGCGGATCTCGCCGGGGCGCGCGGCGGCGGCGACACGGGCGGCCTTGTTGACGACGGTGCCGAAGAAGTCGCCGTCGTCTTCGACGACCTCGCCGGTGTGGATGCCGATGCGGACGCTCAGGCGGGGCTCGGTCCGTTCGGCGCTGATCGCGTGTTGTATCGCCTGGGCGGCGGACAAGGCTGCACGCGCGGTCTGAAAGGTCGACATTGTGCCGTCGCCGAGGGATTTGACCAGGGTGCCGTCCGAGGATCGGATCAGGTCGCCGACGAGCGCGACATGGCGCTTGACGAGCGTGCGCCAGGCGCCGTCACCGATGGCCTGGGCGACCGATGTGCTGTCGGCGATGTCGGTGAACATGACCGAGGCCATGCCAGACCCGGCGATCCCCGGCGCGCTTGCGGTGGCCGCGCGGACCAGATCGTCGAAATTCCCGGGATCCTGCCCCAGCGACTCCAGGTTCGAGACCGGCGTGGAATTGTGGGAATGCACAACGCGCCAGACCGAGTCCTCCAGCGTCAGGATGACCGTTCCGCGGAAGTCGGTGCGTTTGCCGATCTCTGGTATGACCATGGTTCCGGTCCACAGCGCCCACCCGAAGGGCCCGCTTTCATAGCCCGTGATCCGTAGGTCGTCGTAGGAGAATGGCAGTATGTTGTCCGGCATGGCGGCAAAGCCCGCACGTAGGGCGTCGTCCGTCCAGATCTCGCCCGGTGCCGACCCGACATAGGTTAATGCGGAGGACGCCGAAAACAGGTTGGCGACCGCCCGCGGATTCCGGTTGGTGGAAGCCGCCAGCCAGCGCCGGACAACGGCATCGATCTCGGGCGAGGGCGCTATGTCAGGCATTCGCGTACACGGTGATCACACCTCGATCGCCCGCATTACCTCGGGTTCGATCACGTCCACGCCGGGCAGGCCGTCGACCAGATCCTGCGCCGATTGCTCGAGGATCGGGAAGGTCTTGTAGTGGCAGGGGATCACCGTCTTGAAGTCGAAATAGCGCTTGGCGGCCCAGGCCGTGGCCTTCATGTCCATGGTGAAATGGCCGCCCGCCGAGAGGATCCCGATATCGGGTTTGTAATAGGCGCCCATCCAGTCCATGTCGGCCATGATGTCGGTGTCGCCGGACAGGTAGAGCATGTGCCCTTCGGCCGCGATCATGAAACCCACCTCGGAGCCGCCGGTGCGCAGCCCGTCGGGCGTGGCGAAGGTCGAGCTGTGCGAGGCCGGCACCATAGTGACGCGCACCCCGTTCAGGTCGACCGTGCCGCCCTTGTTGAAGCCCACGGTCTCGATGCCCTCGGACTCGGCCCAGAGCCCCATCAGGTCGTATTGACCGACCACCGGAACGCCGAGCCTGGTGGCCAGGGGCAGCACGTCGACCACATGGTCGAAATGGGCATGAGTGAGCAGGATGTGGGTGGCGCCGGACACCGCCTCGTCATGCCGGTCCTCGGGCAGGACGGGATTGCCGGTCAGCCAGGGATCGACCAGCAGGGTCTGGCCTTCGGTCTCGATGCGGAAACTGCCGTGGCCCATCCAGATGATCTTCATGAGTGCTCTCCCTCGTTTGCTGTCGCGCCGAGCCTAACATCGGGCGGGCAAAAATCCATCGGCGCTTTCCGGGGGCGCTGCCCCCGTCCGCCTTGTCGGCGGACTCCCCCGGGATATTTCGGGCAAGAGGAAGCAGGGGCGTGCCGCGAGGCTTGCGGGTGCTGCGCGGGAAGAGTAAATGCCCCGGTGACGCCAGACAGGGGTAACCGCATGTCGATAGATCAGAACACCGCCGCGAAAGTGGCCAAGCTGGCCCGGATCAAGGTCGAGGAGGACGCGCTGCCGGCGCTGGCCTCGGAGTTCAACACCATCCTGGGGTTCATCGAGCAGCTGGGCGAGGTGGATGTCGAGGGCGTGGAGCCCATGGTCTCGGTCACGCCGATGCGGCTGAAGCGGCGGGCGGACGTGGTCAAGGAGGGCGGGCAGCAGGACAAGGTGCTGTCCAACGCGCCCGATGCCCGCGAGGGGTTCTTCGCGGTTCCCAAGGTGGTGGAGTAGGACATGAGCAAGCTGAACACCCTGCGGCTGGCCGAGGCCCGCGACGCCCTGCGCAAGGGCGAGGTCACCTCGGTCGAGCTGACCGAGGCCTGCCTGGAGGCGATCGACGCGGCGGATGCCTTGAACGCCTTTGTCCACAAGACCCCCGAGATCGCGCTGGAGCGGGCCAGGGCGGCGGATGCGCGGATCCGGGCGGGCGATGCGCCCTCCATGTGCGGGCTGCCCATCGGCATCAAGGACCTGTTCTGCACCAGGGGCGTGCCGAGCCAGGCGGCCAGCCGGATCCTGGACGGTTTCCGGCCGGAATACGAATCAACTGTCAGCCAGCAGCTGGCCGATGCCGGGGCGGTGATGCTGGGCAAGCTGAACATGGACGAGTTCGCCATGGGCTCCAGCAACGAGACCAGCACCTATGGCAACGCCGTGAACCCCTGGCGGCGCGGCAATGACGACGCGCAGCTGACGCCCGGCGGCTCGTCCGGCGGCTCGGCCAGCGCGGTGGCGGCCGATCTGTGCCTTGCGGCCACCGGCACCGACACCGGCGGGTCGATCCGGCAGCCGGCGGCCTTCACCGGCATCACCGGCATCAAGCCGACCTATGGCCGCTGCTCGCGCTGGGGCATCGTGGCCTTTGCCTCTTCGCTGGACCAGGCCGGGCCGATGACCAGGGATGTGCGCGACGCCGCGATCATGCTGCAGGCGATGTGCGGGCATGACCCCAAGGATTCCACCAGCGCCGACCTTCCGGTGCCGGATTTCGAGGCAATGCTGACGGGCGACATCAACGGCAAGGTGATCGGCATTCCGCGCGAATACCGCATGGAGGGGATGCCCGAGGAGATCGAGGAACTATGGGCCAAGGGCACCGAGATGCTCAAGGACGCGGGCGCGAAGATCGTCGATATCTCGCTGCCGCACACCAAATACGCGCTGCCCGCCTATTACGTGATCGCGCCGGCCGAGGCGTCGAGCAATCTCGCGCGCTATGACGGGGTACGCTACGGCCGCCGCGCCAGGCTGGCGCAGGGCGACGGCATCACCGAGATGTACGAGAAGACCCGCGCCGAGGGCTTCGGCCCCGAGGTGCAGCGCCGGGTGATGATCGGAACCTATGTGCTGTCGGCGGGGTTCTACGACGCCTATTACAACCGGGCGCGCAAGGTGCGGACGCTGATCAAGAAGGACTTCGAGGATGTCTTCGCCGACGGCGTCGATGCGATCCTGACGCCGGCCACGCCCTCGGCGGCATTTGGCCTGGGCAAGATGACGGACGCCGACCCGGTGCAGATGTATCTCAACGACGTGTTCACCGTCACCGTGAACCTGGCCGGCCTGCCGGGCATCGCGGTGCCCGCCGGGTTGGACAAGCGGGGACTGCCGCTGGGGCTGCAACTGATCGGGCGGCCCTGGGAAGAGGGCGATCTGCTGAATACGGCCTATGCGCTGGAGCAGGCGGCGGGCTTTGTGGAAAAGCCCGTCAAATGGTGGTAGAACCCGGCCTCGGCGACGGCAAGGACGACAGGATGGCAGCAATGCGCGCAGTATTACTGGTCTCGGTATTGGGTCTGGCGGCGGGTTGTGCCGCGACGGTGCCGGATTCCGGTCAGGGCGTGGGCTTCAACACGCCGGAATACCAGGCACAGCGCGACGCGGCGCTGACCGGGCAGACCGTGACCGGGGAACCGCTGGTGCCCGGTTCTGTGGTCTCGTCAGAGGAATTGCCACCGGCAGGCAGCGCGCCGCTCTCCGGCCCGGCCGGCGCGGCCTCGGCCGAGGATATCGCCCAGCAGACCGCGCGGGCGCTGGAGCAATCCGGCGGCGCCGGGAACCAGATCCAGCCGCCGGCGACGGCCCAGGCCGGCGCGCCGCTGGCCGAGACCAGCACCGGCATCTCGGCCGAACAGGATTTCGACGCGGTGTCCTCGCGGCGCAGCATCGAGGGCGACGCGGCGCTGATCGAACGCAATCGCGCGCAATACGAGGTGGTTCAGCCCACCGCCGTGCCCGAGCGCAGCGGCAATTCCGATCCGAACATCGTGCAATATGCGCTCAACACCTCGCATCCGCGCGGCACGCAGCTCTACTCGCGGTCGGGCTTCAACCTGGAGGCCAAGGCGCAGCGGGCCTGCGCGGGCTATAGCTCGCCCGACCAGGCGCAGATCGCCTTTTTGTCGAATGGCGGACCCGAGCGCGACCGCAAAGGGCTGGACCCCGATGGCGACGGCTATGCCTGCCGCTGGGATCCGGCGCCGTTCCGCCGGGCGGTCCAGAACTGAGCCTTGCCGATCTGGCACCCGTCCCCCAATTTCGGCCCGCGACGCGACGGTCTGGAACCGTCGCTGGTGGTGCTGCACTACACGGCGATGGCCAGCGCCGAGGCCGCGCTGGACCGTCTGAGCGACCCGGATGCCGAAGTGTCGGCGCATTACCTGATCGGCGCCGACGGCACGCTGTGGCAGTTGGTGCGCGAAGCGGACCGGGCCTGGCATGCCGGGCAGGGGGAATGGCGCGGGCATGGGGACGTGAACTCGCGCTCGGTCGGGATCGAGCTGGACAATCGCGGTGATCACCCCTTTGCCGAGGCACAGATGGCGGCGCTGGAACGGCTGCTGCCCGAGATCATGGGGCGGTGGTCGATCCCCGCGCATGGGGTGATCGGCCATTCCGACATGGCACCCGGCCGCAAGCGCGATCCGGGGCGCAAATTCGACTGGCGGCGGCTGGCGCGGCAGGGGCTGGCCCTCGATCCGGACGTGGATCCGGCCGCCTTGCGCGACAGCCGGCCGGCGCCGCCAGATGCGTTCGACGCCCCGCTGCGCGCCCTCGGCTATTCCGGCAACGTGCCGCTGGAGACCCGGATCGGCGCGTTCCTGATGCGGTTTCGGCCGCAGCGCATGGGTTCGCCCAGCCGGGGCGATCTGGCGCTGGCCCTCGGGGCCGCCGAAACATTGGGCATTGACCGCACCACGCCCACTGCCTAACTGAGCGCTGCGCGGAGGGCCGGATGGCCGCGGCAGCGATGCCGAGGAAAGTCCGGACTCCACAAGGCAACGGTGCCGGGTAACGCCCGGGCGGGGAAACCCGACGGAAAGCGCCACAGAAAACAGACTACCGCCGCTTGCGGCGGAAAAGGTGAAACGGTGGGGTAAGAGCCCACCGCGTCCCCGGCAACGGGGGCGGCCTGGCAAGCCCCACCGGGAGCAATGCCGAATAGGGTCCCCGCGCGGGCCGGTCCCGGGTCTGACCCGGGATACCGCCGCTAGGTGCGTCTTGGCCGAGAGGGACCGGGTTGGCAGCTTGAGCCGCGGAGCGATCCGCGGCCCAGAGGAATGGTCGTCGAACCCCGGATCACGGTCCGGGGGGAACAGAATCCGGCTTACAGGCCCTCCGCGCGTCTCTTGCCTGTTACGATCCCGGCTTCCGATAGGCGCCGGTCAGCCCTCCGGCCCTTTCGGCGATGGCGGCGAACTCTGCCCCGGTCCAGGCCCGGACGGTTTCGATCCTGTCAATCGCACCGGTCGAGGCCACGGCCATTCCGACCGCAACCGCGTCCGAGCCGTCAGGCGCGTCGGTGACCATCACGATGTCGTTGGATCCGGTGGTCATATAGAGCGCCACGACCTTGCCGCCGACCTTGTCGAGCAGCGCCTGGATCGCTGCGCTGCGATCTTCGGGTTTGCTCATCAGCCCCTGAATGCCGGATTGCGAATAGGATGCGTAGGTGATGAAAAGTGCCATTGTCCCCTCCCAAGGATTAACGGCGCCGGAAATCGGCACCATGCGGCGGGCCATGCCTGCCGATGAAAGCGGCCCGGCGTCGGCGTCAGTGCCTGACGGGCCCGGCGGACATGCCGTGAAATCGGAAATCGGGTTACATCTGCCAACCGGGCGAATTACCGGTCGCGGTCAGGCGGTCAGGACGCATTGCGTGCATGCCTCAAGCGCGCCGAAGTGCCGTGGTTGTCCGTGTCTGGGACCTGACAGCGGGAGTGTATCACGGCTCCGTGATCTCACCAATGCCCTTGGGCTCCTGGCCCGGCAAGGTCGGTCGCCGCGAAAACCGGGTAACGTCGATCCGACCTCTCTGCTAGGCTGCGGCACAGCCAACCGGTTCGGGAGGAGGGACAAAATGAGTTTCATGAAGACGCTGGCCTCGGTCGCGGTGGGGTTCGCCGCCGCAAAGGGCATCGACAAGTATCGCCAGATGGGCGGCATGTCCGGGTTGCAGGACATGATGAAGGGCGGTGCGGACAGTCCCGCCGCCGATCAGCTGGGCCAGCTGGCCGACCGGATGGGCTTTCCCGGCGGTTCCGAGGCGGTGCGCAACTTCCTCGGCCAGATGACCGGCGGCGCGGGCGCGGCGGCGGCCGGCACCGCGGGGCTCGGCGGGCTGATGAACGCCATGCAGGGCGCGGCGCGGGCCGGCGGTGAACAGACGGCGGGGATGATGGACGCCATCTTCTCGGGCACACCGGCGGGTGCCGCGATGGAGGCGCAGGCCAAGCTGATGCTGCGGGCTATGATCCAGGCGGCCAAGGCCGACGGCCAGATCGACCCGCAGGAGAAGGCCGCGATCCTCGACCAGCTGGGCGACGACATCAGCGCCGAAGAGCGCGCCTTCGTGCAGGCCGAACTGGATGCGCCGGTGGACGTGATGGGGCTGGCCGCCGATGCCGGGGCGCCGATGAAGGCGCAGATCTACGCCACCTCGCTGGCGGCGATTCGTGTCGACAACGCCAACGAGGCGGCCTATCTGCGCCAGCTGGCGACCGCGCTGGGGCTGAGCGATGCCGATCGCGACCAGATTCACGCGCATATGGGCGTGCCGCCGCTGCCGGGCTGAGGCTGGCGCCGGGAATTGCGCGCGGCGGTCGGGCAAATGGGCTTGACACCCGGGCGTCATGGCGTAGAAGCGCACGCTCATAGGAATTCAACCGAGAGGCCCGGCGCCTTTTCGGGCGCAGGAGAGAGAGCATGGCGAAGCCGACGACCATCAAGATCCGTCTGAACTCGACCGCGGGAACGGGCCATTTCTACGTGACCAAGAAGAACGCCCGCACCATGACCGAGAAGATGTCGGTGCGGAAGTACGACCCCGTGGTCCGCAAGCATGTCGAGTACAAGGAAGGCAAGATCAAGTAAGCCTGATCCGACAGCACGACAGGTCTGGGGCCACGCCGCGCGCGTGGCCCTTTTGCGTTCCGGGAGGGGCGGGCATGAAACCTATGATGATCGCAGGCTGGTCCGCCGCATTGGGGATGCGTTGACATGAGCTTCGTCGTGCGCCCGACCTCAAAGGCGGATCTGGCGGCGGTGGATGCCCTGCTGGCGCGGAGTTATCCCAGGCTGCTCAAGGCGGACTACCCGCCTTCGGTGCTGGTTACGGCGCTGCCCCTGATCTCGCGCGCGCAGCCGGCGCTGCTGGCCAGCGGTACCTATTACGTCGCCGAGGAAGCGGCTGAGATCCTGGGCGCGGGTGGCTGGACGCGGGACGGCAAACGCGCGGATCTGGGCCATATCCGCCACGTCGCGACCGACCATCGTGCGCTGCGGCGCGGGGTGGGCCGGGCGATCCTGCGACACGCGCTGGACATGGCCCGTGCCGCCGGCGTGACCGAGATGGCATGCTGGTCGACCCGAACCGCCGTGCCCTTCTATGCCGCGCTGGGGTTCGAGACGTTGGGGCCGATGCAGGTGGAGCTGGGACCCGGCATACGCTTTCCGGCGGTGCGGATGAAACGGCGCTTGTCATGACGGGCCGGCTGCCGCTACGCTTGTGCAGTCTGCCAACAAGTCCTGAGAGCCATGAAAAAAATTCTGCTGCCCGCATTTGCATTTGCCGCATTGTCGGCCTGTACCGGCCTGTTCAACCGCGAAGGGGTCGGTTTCACCGGTATCGATGGTGAACCTCGAACGCTGGCCGAGGCCGAAGCCCGCGCCGGCCAGGTATCGCGCAACATGACCGTCCCGGTTGCCCTGGGGCGCCTGCCGACGGTGCGCGTGGCCACGGACGAGGCGGATCTGGCCAAGCTGGCCCGCACCGCCATCTCGAACGGGGGCCGCAGCCCGGCCAACGCGGTCGAGGTGGGCGGCAACCGCCGGCCGCTGATGCTGAGCACGGTTGCGGTGAACAACGTGCTCTTCGCGGTGCTGCGCACACCCGACTCCGACCTGACCCCGATGGAGCCCAGCACCGGCCAGGCCTTTGTCGGCTCGGTTCCCAAGCTGACCGGATGCCTGCCCGCGGGCAACGCTTATGGCGCGTCGCGGTCGGGGCGGTCGTCCAGTGGCTTTGCGGTGCCGATCAACTGCCGCTGACCGCGGGCAGCTTCTGCCACATGTCACCTTCGGTAACGAAAAAGGGGCGGGTCCAACCGGACCCGCCCCTGGCTTGTATTCGTGTCCTGGTTCCGGATCACTCGCGGCTGCCGAACAGCTGCAGCAGGAACATGAACATGTTGATGAAGTCCAGGTAGAGGCTCAGCGCGCCCATGATGGCCGCCTTGCCCAGCCACTCCTGGTCGCCATGCGCCGCGTGCTGGATATAGGTGGTCTTGATCTTCTGCGTGTCATAGGCCGTCAGGCCGGCAAAGATCAGCACGCCGATCACCGAGATCGCGAAGGCCATCGCCGAGGAGGCGAGGAAGATGTTCACGATCATCGCGACGATCAGGCCGATCACGCCCATGATCAGGAAGGTGCCCAGACCGCTCAGATCCTTCTTGGTCGTGTAGCCATAGAGCGACAGGCCGGCGAAGGAGATCGCGGTGATCAGGAACACCTGCACGATCGACTGACCGGTGAAGACCAGGAAGATCGAGCTGATCGACAGGCCCATGACCGCCGAAAACGCGTAGAACACGGTCTGCGCGGTGGCCGCCGACATGCGGTTGATCGCGGCGCTGAAGCCGAAGACGAAGATCAGCGGGGCGAACATGACCAGCCATTTCAGCGGCGACCCGTAAAGGGTGTAGCCGAACTGGGTCAGGTACTTGTCAGCGCTCAGCTGGGCAACGGCGGCCGACGGGTCGGTCGTCACCGCCAGCCCCGAGACGGCCCATGCCGCCGCGAAGGTGATGAGCATGCCCACGGACATCGTGCCGTAGACCTTGTTCATGTGGGCGCGCAGCCCCTCGTCGATCTCGGCTGAGCGCGCGCCGGCAGCTGTCCGGATCGTGTTGAGTTCTGCCATTAGGGTCTCCATCCAATGCGTTGCCTTCCGCGGGCGCAGGCCCGTGGGGTTCCTTGGTGAATATCGGCAAGCAACGCGCCCGTTTCAAGTATTTCCGACGGGATCGGGTGGTTTTTCGGACCCTTCGGCGGGTTTGGTGCCGCGGCGCCGCACCGGCGCCGCATTTTGACCCTATCGCAGCCAGTTATCCGGGGCATCCCAGATCGGTTTGCGTGCCTCGCGCCGGGCCTCGTCGCGGGAGAGACCGATATCGCGGAGCTGGCGCGCGTCCAGCTTGTCAAGCGCCCGGCGCGAGCGCCAAAGTGCAAGCCTGAGGCTCAGACGTTCCCGCAGGCGGAACAGGGCAGGGCGGGCGGCGGTCGTCCGATTGGAGACGGTCGCATTCGGGGAAGGGCTGTGCATGGTCGTATTCTCTCGTTTGGTGATGCCAAGCTGGCTCGACATCAATTTTCTTGATATATATGGCAATCCCTGTAGCATCAGGGAAACGAATGTTTTTGATGATGGGGATCAGGATTCGTCATGATAAGGAATCTCGACATCACAACGCTGCGGTCCTTTCTGGCGGTGGCTGAACAGGGCGGCGTGACCCGGGCGGCAGCGGTACTGAACCTGACCCAGTCGGCGGTGTCGATGCAGCTCAAGCGGCTGGAGGAGGTGCTGGGCATCGCGCTTTTGGACCGCAGCAACCGGCGCATCGGTCTGACCGGCGCCGGCGAGCAGCTTTTGTCCTATGCGCGCCGGATCGTTGCGCTGAACGACGAGGTGGTGGGGCGGCTGACCGACGATGTCTATGAGGGCGAGTTGATCCTGGGGGTGCCGCATGACCTGATCTATCCGGTCATCCCGCAGGTCCTGCAGCAGTTCAACCGCGCCTTTCCCCGGGTCAAGATCCAGCTTCTGTCGTCCTTCACCACGCGCCTGCACGAGATCTTCGAACGCGGCGAGGCCGATGCCATCCTGACAACCGAGGCCGAGTTGCGCCCCGGCGGGCAGACCCTGGCCGAGGTGCCGCTGCGCTGGTACGGCGCGGCGGGCGGCAGCGCCTGGAAACAGCGGCCGCTGCGGCTGGCCTATTCGCGCAACTGCGCGTTCCGCCCGCAGGTCATCCGCCACCTCGAAGAGGCCGGGCTGGATTGGGAAATGGCCGTCGATTCCGACTCCGACCGCAGCGTCGAAGCGGTTGTCAGCGCCGACCTGGCCGTGTTCGCCCTGCTGGAAGGACATGCCGTGCCGGGATCCGAACCCCTGCCGGCGGGGCACGGGTTGCCGGATTTGAACGTGCAGAAGATCAACCTGCATGTCCGCGACGGATCGGGTGACGATGTTCTGGGCGAACTGGTCGCCATGCTGCAGGCCGGATTCTGCCGGTTCGGCGCGCCGCGTCTGGCTTCGGCCCCGGCGGCGGGCTAGGCTGGGATCACCCGCCGGGTGTGATGACGACCTTTCCCGTCGATTTGCGCTCGCGCAGCAGCGCCAGCCCCTCATCGGCGCGGTCGAGCGGCAGCACGTGGCTCACATGCGGCCTGAGCCGACCGGCCAAGTACCACCCGATCAGCGTCTCGAAACTGTCCCGCACCACTTCGGGACGGAAGCCCAGGTAAGCCCCGAAATAGACGCCCAACACGCTGAGATTCTTGACCAGCAGGTGATTGGCCGGGATCTGCGGCACCTCGCCGCCGGCGAATCCGATCGGCAAGAGCCGGCCCTCGGGATTGGTGGCGCGGAACGCGGCCTTGAACACGTCGCCGCCAATGGCGTCATAGACCACGTCGGCACCGCCCAGATCCAGCACCCGGGCGCGCAGGTCCTCGCCGGCGTCGATCAGGTGATCCGCGCCCGCCTCGCGCGCCACCTCCAGCTTGGCCGCGCCGCGGGCCTGCGCGATGACACGCGCGCCCAGCAGTTTGCCGATCTCGACCGCGGTCAGCCCGACCCCGCCGGCCGCCCCGGTGACCAACAGCGTCTCGCCCGGCTGCAGCCGGGCACGATGCGCCAGCGCCACATGCGAGGTGCCATAGGCGATCTGCAAGGCCGCGGCGTCGGTGTCGGACATCGCGTCCGGCAGGCGCACCGAGCGCGCCACGTCGAACACCCCGTGTTCGGCCAGCCCGCCGTGCCCGCCAAAGGCGGCGATTCGGTCCCTGACGTCCAGATCGGTCACCCGGTCGCCCAGTTTCGTGACCTCTCCGGCGATTTCCATTCCGAGGGTGAAGGGGGGCTCGGGCGTGTCCTGATAGGTGCCCTTGACCATGAGCAGATCGGCGAAGTTCAGACCGCAGGCACGGATACGCACCGAGACCTGGCCGGGCCCCGGTTCTGGCCGGTCGATCTCGACCAGCTGCGGTGGCGATCCGGCTTGTAAAACTTGAAAGGCGCGCATGTTCGTCCCCTGTTGACCCTCCCCGAAACTGGCGGGTTTTCCGGCGCTGTCAAACCCGTTCTTCTGCGGCCCGGGCAGGTGTCCTGCTCGCACATGGCGGCCTGTCGCGGACGGCAGGCCGGGCCGGGCGGGGACATGACCCACGGCAAGGGCGCGCGGGCCTTTGCAGGCGATACGCGATTCGACAAGCTTGAATTCAACCGAATTCTTCGTAATAGTTTCCGACAAGGTGCGGTCTGGGTGGGTATGGTCAGGTTAGGGGCTTTTTAAACGGCGATCCTGTAAGCGGGTGGAGCCGTGGCCAATACGAATGCCCGGGCAGTTGTCAGTGAAAAACGAGGAGATTCGTATGACCCATCCTGTCGATGTCCATGTGGGCAAGCGCGTTCGCCATCGCCGTTGGCTGATCGGCATGACCCAACAGCAACTGGCTGAGCAGGTCGGCATCAAGTTCCAGCAGATCCAGAAATACGAAACCGGTGCCAACCGTATCAGCGCGTCGCGCCTGTGGGACATCGCCGAGGCGCTGGAGGTCTCGGTCTCGTTCTTCTTCGAGGGCCTGGAGGAAAGTCAAAAGGCCGCGCCGGAAAAGCCCGGTATCCCCGCCGACATCATGGGCGACAAGGAGGCGCTGGACCTGGTGCGCTCCTACTATGCGATCCCCGAAAACCAGCGCCGCAGGCTGTTCGAACTGGCCCGGGTGCTGAGCGACGTGGCCTGAACCGGCCACGGCGATCCGTGCCCGCCGGTCCCGCGGGCGCTTGATTATCCGCGCCGCAGATGGCTAGGTGCCGCGCATGACACAATCCGTGCGCAGCGATCTGGACATCGCCGAGGAACTGGCAGAGGCCGCGCGCGCGGCCATCCTGCCGCATTTCCGCCATCCCGGCCTGCTGGCCGATAACAAGCTCGATGCCGGGTTCGACCCGGTGACCGTGGCCGACCGCGCCGCCGAACAGGCGATGCGTGACGTCCTGGCCCGCCATAGGCCCGAGGACGGGATCTGGGGCGAGGAGCTTGGCCGGACCGAGGGCAGCAGCGGCCGGGTCTGGGTGCTGGACCCCATCGACGGCACCCGCGGGTTCATCAGCGGCACGCCGACCTGGGGGGTCCTGATCGCGCTATCGCACGAAAACGGCCCGATCCTCGGTGTGATCGACCAACCCTATATCGGCGAGCGCTTCGTGGGCCAGAACGGCCGCGCCACCGTCACCGGTCCGCAGGGGCACGGCACGCTGGCCACCCGCCCCACGGCGGCGCTGGCCGACGCCATCCTCTTCACGACCTTTCCCGAGGTCGGCACCGCCGAAGACGGCGCCGGGTTTCGCGCCGTGTCGGAACAGGTGCGGCTGACACGCTACGGCATGGATTGCTATGCCTATGCGCTGTTGGCGGCCGGGCAGGTGGACCTGGTGATCGAGGCCGGGCTGAACGCCTATGACATCCAGGCGCCGATCGCGGTGATCGAGGCCGCCGGCGGCGTGGTCACCGACTGGCGGGGCGGGTCCGCGCATCTGGGCGGGCGTGTACTGGCCGCGGCGAACCCGGTGCTGCACGTGGCGGCGCTCGATATCCTGAGCCGGTATTGACCGGGCCGCCCGGCCGGCACTAGTCTGCACCGGTGCCCGGTTCTTCCGGCCCGTTTTCCAACGGCGCGCGGCAACACTCCTATGAGACGGGCACAGACAGGAGTGTAGACATGCCCGAAACCCTCATCCGAAATGCCCATACCGTCCTGACCATGAATGACACCCGGCAGGAGCTTGCCGGGGCCGACCTGCTGCTCCGCGATGGCGCAATCTCGGCCATCGGCCCGGACCTGCAGACCGATGGCGAGGTGGTCGATGCGCGCAACTGCGTGGTCACGCCCGGCCTGGTGAACACCCACCACCATCTTTACCAGACGCTGACCCGCGCGGTGCCCGGCGGGCAGGACGCGTTGCTCTTCGGCTGGCTGCAGACGCTCTATCCGATCTGGGCGCGCTTCGGCCCCGAGGAGATGTTCATCTCGGCACAGGCCGGGCTGGCCGAGCTGGCGCTGTCGGGCTGCACGCTCAGTTCCGACCACCTCTACCTCTACCCGAACGGCGCGCGGCTCGACGACACCATCGCCGCGGCGGCCGAGATCGGGATGCGGTTTCACCCCACGCGCGGCGCGATGAGCATCGGAGAGAGCGATGGCGGCCTTCCGCCCGACAGCCTGGTCGAGCGCGAGGCGGCGATCCTCGAGGATGCCATCCGGGTGATCGACGCTTTCCATGATCCGTCCGAGGGGGCGATGTGCCGGGTGGGCCTGGCGCCCTGTTCGCCCTTCTCGGTCAGCCGCGACCTGATGCGCGACGCCGCGCTGCTGGCCCGCGACAAGGGGGTGATGCTGCACACGCACCTGGCCGAGAACGACGAGGACATCGCCTATTCCCAGGCCAATTTCGGCTGCCGGCCGGGCCAGTATGCCGAGGATCTGGGCTGGACCGGCCCGGATGTGTGGCACGCGCATTGCGTGAAGCTCGACGGCCAGGAGATCGATCTCTTTGCCAGATCCCGCACCGGCGTCGCCCATTGTCCCTGTTCCAACTGCCGCCTGGGCAGCGGGATCGCGCCCGTCCGGGCGATGCGGGACGCCGGCGTGCCGGTGGCGCTGGGCGTCGACGGCTCGGCCAGCAACGACAGCGGCAACCTGATGGCCGAGGCGCGCCAGGCCATGCTGCTGCAGCGGGTCGCGCGGGGCGCAGATGCCATGTCGGCGCGCGAGGCGCTCGAGATCGCCACGCGGGGCGGCGCCGACGTTCTGGGCCGGCCCGATTGCGGGCGGCTGGTGCCCGGCGCGCGCGCGGACATCGCGCTCTGGGACATATCCGGTATCGACAGCGCCGGCAGCTGGGATCCCGCGGCGCTGCTGCTGGCTGGGCCCACGAAGGTCACGCATCTCTTCGTCGAGGGCCGCCAGATCGTGCGCGACGGGCAGGTCACCACCATCGACCTGCCGCGCGTGATCGAACGGCAGAACCGGCTGGCCCGCGCCCTGCGCGAGTGATCTTCATCTTTTTGGCAAATACTCCCGCCGGAGGCACGCGCCGCAAGGCGCGTTCAAACCCGGCGGCCGCCGATCCGGACCTCGGCCACGGCGCGGTCATCGCCCATCATGATCGTCGGGAACACCGCCTCCCACAGATCTTCGGCCCGCTCCGCGCGTTGGGCGATGGCCGGGGTCGAGCCAAGGTCGAGCACCACCAGGTCGGCCTCCATTCCCACCGCGATGTTGCCGATCCGGTCGCCCAGATGCAGCGCCTGCGCCGCGCCGCAGGTCGCCAGCCACAGAAGCTGCGCGGGATGCAGGGCGGTGCCGCGCAGCTGGCCGATCTCGTAGGCCGCGGCCATGGTACGCAGCATCGAAAACGACGACCCGCCGCCGGTATCGGTGGCCAGACCCACGCGCTGACCCTCGGCCATCAGCCCGGCCATGTCGAAGAGCCCCGAGCCGATGAAGGTGTTCGAAGTCGGGCAATGCACCAGCGCCGCGCCGGTCTCGCGCAGCCGGTCGCGTTCGCGCGGCTCCAGGTGGATGGCGTGACCATAAAGCCCGCGCGGGCCCAGAAGCCCGTGCGCCTCGTAGGTGTCGAGATAGTCCCGCGCCTGCGGGTAGAGAGATCTGACCCAGGCGATCTCGTCGGTCTGTTCGCTCAGATGCGTCTGCATCAGGCAGTCGGGATGCGCGGCCCAGAGCGCGCCCAGCGCCTCCAGCTGTTCGGGCGTCGATGTGGGCGAGAATCGCGGGGTGATGGCATAGGACAGACGGTCCACCCCGTGCCAGCGCTCCAGCAGCGCCTTGCTGTCGTCATGGGCCGATTGCACGGTGTCGCGCAGCCCCTCGGGCGCGTTGCGGTCCATGCAGGTCTTGCCGGCCGTCACTCGCTGCCCGCGCGCCTGCGCCTGCGCGAACAGCGCCTCCACGCTTTCGGGGTGGATGGTGCAGAAGCTGCACATGGTGGTGGTGCCATGCGCCGCGGTCAGGTCCAGATAGCGGGCGGCGATTTCGGCGGCATAGTCCGGATCGGCAAAGCGCATCTCTTCGGGGAAGGTATAGGTATTCAGCCAGTCGATCAGCCGTTTGCCCCAGCTGGCGATGATCGCGGCCTGCGGATAGTGGGCATGGGCATCGACGAAGCCCGCCAGGATCAACCGGTCGCCATGGTCGGTGACGGGGGCCTGTGGATGTGCCGCGCGCAGGGTGGCCGCGCTTCCCAGCCCCGCGACCTTGCCATCCGCGACCGCCACCGCCTCGTGGATTTCGGCACCCGCCTCGGGCGCGGCCTCGAAGGGTGAGCGGGTGAAGGACAGCACCCGGCCGGTCAGGATTTCGGTCGTGGTCATCGCGCGCCACCCCCTCGCTTGGAAAACGCCGCGCGACAGGATAGGCAGGCCGTGCGCGTCGGTTTTTTCGGCTTTAGCATTGTTTGCCGTCAGCAGCTTCTTCTATTTTGCCGGCAACCGGAAAGGGGCAGGGGCATGGATCAGGACGACGACGTCATCGAGCAGGAGCGGCCCCGCGACGAGGATGCCTATCAGCTTGACCGCAAGCTGGTCGCCGCGATCCTGCAGGCGGTCGAAACCGGCGATCAGGCCAAGCTGACCGAGCTGATGGAGCCGCTGCATGCGGCCGACATCGCCGACCTGCTGGAGCAGATCGACGCCGAGGAACGGGACCGGCTGATCCGGCTCTACGGCCACGAGTTCGACGGCGACATCCTGTCGGAACTGGACGAATCGATCCGCGAGGAGGTCATCGCGGTTCTGCATCCCAACGTGCTCGCCGACGCGGTGCGCGATCTCGACAGCGACGACGTGGTCGATCTGGTCGAAGACCTGGAGGAGCCGCAGCAGGAGGCCATCCTGGACGCGCTCGAGGATGCCGACCGGGTTGCCGTCGAACAGGCGCTGAGCTTTCCCGAGGGCTCCGCCGGCCGCCTGATGCAGCGCGAGGTGGTCATGGCCCCAGAGGACTGGACCGTGGGGCAGGCCATCGACTTCATGCGCGGTTCGGACGAGTTGCCGGATCAGTTCTATCATGTGGTGCTGGTCGATCCCCGGATGCATCCGGTGGCCAATGTCACGCTGGGGCGGATCATGTCCTCGCCGCGTGCGACGGCGCTCAGGGACATCGCCGAAGAACTGTTCCGGGTGATCCCCGCCGACCAGGACGAAGAGGACGTGGCCTATGCCTTCAACCAGTATCACCTGATCTCGGCCCCGGTGGTCGATGGCGACGGGCGGCTGGTCGGCATGATCACCATCGACGACGCGATGATCGTGCTGGACGAGGAGCATGAAGAGGACATCCTGCGCCTGGCGGGTGTCAGCGACGAAAGCTCGCTGTCCGACCGGGTGATCGAGACCACCAAGCGCCGCTTTCCCTGGCTGGCGGTGAACCTGGCGACGGCGATCCTCGCCTCGGTGGTGATCGCGCAGTTCGACGAGACCATCGCGCAATTCGTGGCGCTGGCGGTGCTGATGCCGATCGTCGCCTCGATGGGCGGCAATGCCGGCACCCAGAGTCTGACCGTGGCCGTGCGCGCCATTGCCACCAAGGACCTGACCGGGTCCAATGTCTGGCGAGTGATCCGGCGCGAGGTGCTGGTCGGACTGGTGAACGGCACGATCTTCGCGGTGGCGATGGGGGTGCTCGGCGCGGCCTGGTACGGAACGATGACGCTGGGCTATGTCATCGGGGCGGCGATGGTCATCAACCTTGTCGTGGCCGGCCTGGCCGGCACCGTGATCCCGGTGATCCTCGAGCGGATCGGCATCGACCCGGCGCTGGCGTCGGGTGCATTCGTCACCACGGTCACCGATGTCGTGGGCTTCTTCGCCTTCCTGGGGCTTGCGGCGGTGGTGCTGCTGTGAGCGACCCGGGCGCGGTCAAGGCGGCGGCGCGCAAGGCGGCCTTCGCCCGCCGCAAGGCCGCCTTCGCCGCGCGCCCGCCCGGCGCGGCGGGGCGTCTGTCGGAGGTGCTGGCCGGGTATCGCGGCGTGCCGCTGGCCGGCTACATGCCGATCCGTACCGAGATCGATCCGCTGCCGGCCATGGCCGAGGCGGCGGCGCACGGCCCGGTCGGGGTGCCGGTCATCGCCGGTGCCGGACTGGCCCTGGATTTCTCGCGCTGGGAACCGGACGGCCCCCTGCGTGCGGGCCCGTTCGGCGCGATGGTTCCCGAACAGGACCGGTTTTTCGAGCCCGAGATCCTGATCGTGCCCCTTGTGGCTTTCGACGCGCGCGGCGGCAGGCTGGGCTATGGCGGCGGCTTTTACGACCGCACGTTGGAACGGCTGCGCGCCCGGCGCCCGACACTGGCCATCGGCTTTGCCTTCGATGCGCAGGAGGCCGATGCGCTGCCGCTGGAGGCCATGGATCAGCCGCTGGACATGGTGGTGACGGAGAGCCGGGTGTTGAGCTTCCCGGGATAGCGCGACGGCAGCGTGGGCCGGTCCTGTCAGAACCCCAGCTTTTGCAGTCGCCAGGCCACTCTTCGGTGGATGAAGGGTGGCAGGATCTCTTGCAGCAGCGCGCGGCGGGCGACCACCCGGTCGGGCTGATCGGCAGTGCCGGGGCGCGGCTTGAACAGCGTGTCGTGCGACTTGCGCGTGCTGTCCCAGGTCGCGGTGTAGTAGTAAAGCGCGATCGACCGGCGCGGCTGGCCGTCGGGATGGTTCACCGGCTCGGGATTGCCGTGCCAGCTGGTCGAGCTGGTCGAGAAGATGCACATTCGGTTGAACTCGGGCACGAAGCTGGCCATGCGCTCGGTCATGTCGTCGTTCCAGACCTCGAAGGACCCGCCATAGTCGGCCTTCCAGCCTTTGTTGAGATAGATCAGCAGGTTGACCCGGCGCTCCAGGTTCAGCCCGGCGTGGTGATTGAAATCGGCATGGATGTCGAGATGGCCGCCATTCGCCACCACATGGATGCCGCCGCCGGCGAAATAAGGGTCCGGAATCAGCCCCTTGATGCCGGTCAACTCTTCTAGAAAGCCCAGAACCGGGCGCGAGTTCAGCGCGTAGAACAGCCGGCGGGTGTAGTCGGGCAGCCGCTCGGGCACATAGCTCGTCTTGAGCTTCTCCTGCGGCCGGTCGAAGCTGGTTTCGGCCTCAGGCAGTTCGTCCAGCTCGGCGATCACCCGCTCGAGGATGGCCGGATCGAGAAACCCGTCATAGCCGCCGTAGTGGAACGGCGTCTTCGACTGGTAGTCGCCGGCAAGCGTCTTTCCAGCCGCGCGGGCCGCGCGGCTGGAGACGAGCAGCGTGTCGGGATCAAGGGCCAGAACGGGTGTCGGCATGATCGGATTTCCCCCGGGAAATGGCGTTGTTGGTGCAATGACCGTCAATATGAAATCAAGTTCCTGCCGTGGGCCGTGTCTTGTCAACCGTCTTGGGGTGATCCGGGGTGTCGTGCAGCCGACTGTGCGGGGGCGTGGACGATCGCGCGCGGTCTGACGGATTGTTGCGAACCCGGACCCGCCGCGCGTCGGCAGGGGCGCCCGATGACGCGCCAGGGCACCGATTGGCGCTTGTTCTCGGCCGGTCGGCGTCCTAGGACCGGGACATGAAAATTCTGTTTCTCGGGGATGTCATGGGCCGGTCCGGCCGGGCGGCGGTGCGCGACCGGCTGCCGGGTCTGCGGGCCGACTGGCGGCTGGATTTCGTGGTGGTAAATGGCGAGAACGCCTCGGGCGGCATGGGGCTGACGCCGGATCACGCGCGGCTGCTGCTGCAGGCCGGCGCCGATTGCATCACACTGGGCGATCACGCCTTCGACCAGAAGGACATGCTGCAGTTCATCGAGACCGAGCCGCGCATCATCCGGCCGCTGAACTATGCCAAGGGCGCGCCGGGGCGCGGACACCGGCTGTTCGAGGCGTCGGGCGGGCGCAAGGTGCTGGTCGCGCAGGCGCTGGGTCAGGTGTTCATGAAACGGCCCTTCGACGACCCGTTCTCGGGGATCGAGCCGGTGCTCAAGGCGCATCCGCGCGGCGGTCTGGCCCAGGCAGTGATCGTCGACATGCATTGCGAGGCGACCTCGGAGAAGATGGCGATGGGGCATTATTGCGACGGCCGGGCCAGCCTTGTCGTCGGCACCCACACCCATGTTCCCACGGCGGACGCGCAGGTGCTGCCCGGCGGCACCGGGTATCTCAGCGATGCCGGCATGTGCGGCGACTATGATTCGGTGATCGGCATGGACAAGGCCGAGCCGATGCGCCGCTTCGTCACCGGCATGCAGAAGGAACGCTTCAGCCCCGCGCGCGGCGAGGCCACCCTGTCGGGCGTCTATGTCGAGACTGACGACCGCAGCGGCGCGGCGACGCGCATCGCCATGGTCCGCCTCGGCGGGCGGCTGGAGCCGGCAACCCCCTGACCGGTCAGGCCGGTTCGGGTATGCCCGGATCGCTCAGTTCGAGCCCGGCCCGGGGACGGGTCTGCTCGGCCGTCCAGCGCGCCGGCGGCAGGGTGCGGGCGCGGCGGCGCTCGAGCACCCAGCGGCGCGCCTTGCCCCGATGCGCGGGGGCCATGTGCCAGCGGCTTTCGATGCCCTGCGCGCCGCCGTCGCCGGGGGTCAGCAACAGCCCCAGCGGCGCGGATCCCTGCGTACCACCCTGCTCGGCGGCCAGGTGCAGCCGGCGCACCGGGGTCAGCGCGGGCGCGCCGGGCAGGTCGGCCACCACCAGCGGCACCGCGCCCGCGCGCAACGCCTCTTCGGCGCACCACAACAGGTCCTCGCTCCGGCGCGGATGCACGAAGACGAAGCGCGCGGGATCGGCAAAGGGCAGCATGCCGTCGGGATTGGGGCGGTCCACTTCCCAGTCGGGCGAGATCCACAGCACCGGCCCGGTCATCCGGCCGGCGATCCACAGGGCGAAGCTGCGCCGCGCGGGGCCGCAGGCCTCATGCGTGCGGGCCAGCCGCAGGGAGACGCCGGGGGCCGGGGACAGGTGCGGCGCGGCGCGGTCGCGCGAACGGTCGAGCAGATGAGTCGGCATGGGGTCGATCCTGGCATGTTCCCCATATGTTCTCAATCCCGATATGGGGCGCGATGCAGGGGTTGCCCCGCGCGTCAGGACCGCTAGGCTCTGCCCGACCGCGAACAGGAGATCCCCGATGAGAACCCGACCGCTGGGCCGCACCGGCCTCGACGTGACCGAGCTGTGCCTGGGCACGATGACCTTCGGCACCCAGACCGGCGAGACCGAGGGCCATGCCCAGATGGACATGGCGCTGGATGCCGGCATCAATTTCGTCGACACCGCCGAGATGTACCCGGTCAACCCCGTCGCGAAGGAGACCATCGGACGCACCGAAGAGATCCTGGGCACCTGGAACGCCGCCAACCCGGGCCGGCGCGGCGCCTACATCCTGGCCACCAAGCATTCCGGCGAGGGGCTGGCCATCGTGCGCGACGGCGCGCCGATCTCGGCGGCGACGATCCCCCAGACCATCGAGGACTCGCTGAAGCGCCTGCAGACCGATTACATCGACCTCTACCAGTTCCACTGGCCCAACCGCGGCAGCTACATGTTCCGCAAGAACTGGACCTATGACCCCTCGGGGCAGGACAGCGACGCGACACTGGCCAACATGGAGGAATGCCTGCACACCCTGCAGCGCGAGGTCGAGGCGGGGCGCATCCGCGCCTTCGGGCTTTCCAACGAAAGCGCCTGGGGCACCGCGCAATGGCTGCGGCTGGCCGACGCGGGGGCGGGGCCGCGGGTGGCCTCGGTCCAGAACGAATACTCGCTTCTGTGCCGACTCTATGACACCGACATGGCCGAGCTGTCGGTCAACGAGGATGTGGGCCTGATGGCCTTCTCGCCCTTGGGCACCGGGCTGCTGACCGGCAAGTACCGGGGCGGGGCGGTGCCCGAGGGCTCGCGCAAGTCGTTCAGCCCGGAGTTGGGCGGGCGTGACAGCGCGCGGGTTCACGGCGCGGTGGACGCCTATCTGGAGATCGCGCGGCGTCACGGGCTGGACCCGGTGCACATGGCGCTGGCCTGGTGCCGGACGCGGCCCTTCATGATGTCGGCGATCTTCGGCGCGACCACGCTGGCGCAGCTCGAACATGCGCTGGGGGCGGTTGATGTCGTTCTGGGCGACGAGGTTCTGGCCGAGATCGACGCGGCGCACCGGGCGCATCCGATGCCCTATTAGGGGGCGCTGCCCCCTCGGCCTGCGGCCTTACCCCCGAGGTATTTCCGGCAAGAGGAAGATCATTCCGCCGCGGTGGCGCGCGATGCGCGAAGGTCGCGCGCGGACAGGCCATGCGCGGTGCGGAAGGCGCGGGCGAAGCTGGATTGCGAGGTGAATCCGGTGGCCATGGCGACCTGCATCAGCGGCATGTCGGTGTCTGTCACCAGCCGGCGCGCCTCGGCCAGGCGCAGCTGCAGGTAATGATCCTGCGGCGTGGTGTCGAGGCGCAGGCGGAACTGCTGTTGCAGGCTGCGCGCCGAGCTGCCGAGCTGGCGCGCGATCTCGGCCAGCGGCAGCGGGTCGTCCAGCGCCGCCTCCATCAGCGCATGCGCCCGGGCCGTCAGGGCGGTGTGGCGGTGATGGCCCAAGCGGCTTTGCGGGCGCGTCGCCGGCTGCGGGCCGTCATAGAGAAAGAGGCCGGCCACGCGCGCAGCGAAGCCCGCACCGTGGCGGGCGGCGATGACGTGCAGCATCATCTCGATCGCCGGCGTGGCGCCGCCGCTGGTCAGCCGCGTGTCCGAGGCCACGAACCGGTCGGGCCGGACATCGACCTGCGGGAAGCGGATGGCGAAGTTCTCGAGATCCTCCCAATGGGTGGTGGCGGCATGGCCGTCCAGCAGCCCGGCCTCGGCCAAGAGCCACGGCCCGCCGTCGATGCCGGCCATCGCCGCGCCGGTCCCGGCGATCCGGCGCAGCCCGGACAGGAGCGAGGGCCGCGCGTGGCGCGCCAGCTGGAACCCCGCGACGACGATCATCAGCTCGCATTGCTCGAACCGGGCCAGCGGAACGCCGGGGACCTGAAGCATCGAGGTCAGACGGGCCGGGCTGTCGCCGGCGGTGACATAGTCCCAGTCGAAAGCGGGACGATCGGCCAGCCGATTGGCCGCGCGCATCGGGTCCACCGCCGCAGCGAAGCTGAGCGTGTTGCAATCGTCCAGAACCAGGAGCCCGGTCTTCAGGGCCCGGTGTTCCGGCTGCAGGATGTTTTTTGCGGATTTCATCAAGTTCGATTCGCGTTGCGGCAAGTGCATGACCTCAGGCTGCGTCAGAGTCGCGATCACTTGCAAATCGGAATCCGGGGATAAGACGGGGGATAAACCATGCCGCTTGCCATGAATCGCGAGGTCTTCATCACCTGTGCCGTCACCGGCTCGGGCGGCACCCAGGACCGCAGCCCGCATGTGCCGCGCTCGCCCGCGCAGATCGCCGACAGTGCGATTGCCGCGGCCAAGGCCGGGGCGGCGGTGGTGCATTGCCATGTGCGCGACCCCGACACCGGCGCGCCGTCGCGCGACCTGGCGCTTTATCGCGAGGTGACCGAGCGGATCCGTGCGGCCGAGGTGGACATGGTGCTGAACCTGACCGCCGGCATGGGCGGCGACATGATGTTCGCCGGCACCGACGCGCCGTTGCCGCTGGCCGAGGGCACCGACATGGTGGGCGCGGCCGAGCGGGTGGCGCATGTGGCCGAGTGCCGGCCCGAGATCTGCACGCTGGATTGCGGCACGATGAACTTCGCCGAGGCCGACTATGTGATGACCAACACGCCGGGCATGTTGCAGGCGATGGGGCGCATGATGACCGGGATGGGCGTGAAGCCCGAGATCGAGGCCTTCGACACCGGGCACCTCTGGTATGCCAAGCAACTGGTCAAGGATGGCGTGCTGGACGCGCCCGCGCTGGTGCAGCTGTGCATGGGCGTGCCCTGGGGCGCGCCGGATGACCTCAACACCTTCATGGCGATGGTCAACAATGTGCCCGACGACTGGACCTTCAGCGCGTTTTCGCTGGGCCGAAACCAGATGGCCTATGTCGCCGCCAGCGTTCTGGCGGGCGGGCATGTGCGCGTCGGGCTGGAGGACAACCTGTGGCTGGACAAGGGCGTGCTGGCCGAGAACTGGCAACTGGTGGAGCGTGCGGGCAGCATCGTCGAGAACATGGGCGCGCGGGTGATCGGACCGGCCGAAGTGCGCGAGAAGCTGGGGCTGGTCAAGCGGGTGCCGGCGGGGAAATGACGCGCCGCCGCGGACCCGATCGGCCCGCCGCGCGTTGGGTCGGGCAACCGATCCGAACGAAAGGAAATCCCGATGCTCCGTTCCTTGCTGGCCGCCTTGTTGATCCTGCCTAGCACCGGCGTCTCGGCCGCCGAATACCGCGACCGGTCGGTGCCGATGAGCGTCGAAACCGATCTGGACGTGAAGCGCTATATGGGCCGCTGGTACGAGATCGCGCGGTTTCCCAACCGCTTCGAGAAGGGCTGTCAGGGGGTGACGGCCGATTATGCGCTGCGCGAGGACGGCAAGGTGCGCGTCGTGAACACCTGCCGCAAGGGCGCGCCGGACGGGCCGGCGGAACAGGCCAGGGGCGTGGCGCGGGTGGCAGCGCCGGGACGGCTGGAGGTGACATTCGTGCCGTTCCTGTCCTTCCTGCCGTTTCTCTGGGGCGACTACTGGGTGCTGGACGTGACCGAGGATTACGATGTCGCGGTGATCGGCAACCCAGATGGCTCGACCGGGTGGATCCTGGCGCGCGATCCGCAGATCGACGAGCGCACATTCCAGGCCGCCGCGAAGGTTCTGCAGAAGAACGGGTATGACACGAGCGCCCTCAAGAGGGTGCCGCAACTTGAGGAGTGACGGATGAAGCAGCGTGTGGCCGCCATCGTCGGCGGCGGGGTGATCGGTGGCGGATGGGCCGCGCGGTTCCTGCTCAACGGCTGGGACGTGCGGGTGTTCGATCCCGACCCGCAGGCGCAGCGCAAGATCGGCGAGGTGCTGGACAATGCCCGCCGGTCGCTGCCGGGCCTGAGCGATGCGCCGCTGCCGCCCGAGGGGCGGTTGAGCTTTCATGACGATCTGGCCGAAGCGGTGCGCGACGCGATCTGGATCCAGGAGAGCGTGCCCGAGCGGTTGGATCTGAAACTGAAGGTTTACAAGGAGATACAGGGCGCATGTGATGTGAGTGCCATCCTGGGATCCTCCACCAGCGGGTTCAAGCCGTCGGAGTTGCAGCAGGGCAGCGCCCGCCCGGGCCAGATCGTAGTGACGCATCCGTTCAACCCGGTCTACCTGCTGCCGCTGATCGAGCTGGTGACCACCGGCGCCAACCAGGCCGGGCTGATCGACCGCGCGCAGGATCTGCTGCGCGGCCTTGGCCTGTTCCCGCTGCATGTGAAAAAGGAGATCGACGCCCATATCGCCGACCGGTTCCTGGAGGCGGTCTGGCGCGAGGCGTTATGGCTGATCCGGGACGGCATCGCCACCACCGAGGAGGTCGATGAGGCGATCCGCATGGGCTTCGGCATCCGCTGGGCGCAGATGGGCCTGTTCGAGACCTATCGCGTGGCCGGTGGTGAGGCCGGGATGCGGCACTTCATGGCGCAGTTCGGCCCGGCGCTGAAATGGCCCTGGACCAAGCTGATGGATGTGCCGGAGTTCACCGAGGATCTGGTCGACAGGATCGCGGAGCAGTCGGACGCGCAATCGGGCAAGCATTCGATCCGCGCGCTGGAGCGGATCCGGGACGGGAACCTGGTCGGCATGATGCGCGCGCTCAAGGCGCGCGACTGGGGCGCGGGCGCGGTGCTGAACGGCCAGGACCGGCGGCTGAAGGCGGGCACACCGCTGGCCGGTGACATCGACGCGCTGGAGGATCCCGGCCGCCCGATCCTGACGTTGGCGCGCGCGGTGCCGCTCGACTGGACCGACTACAACGGCCACATGAACGAGGCGAAATACCTCGAGGCCTTTGCCGCGGCCACCGACCGGTTCATGGAGCTGATCGGCTGCGATGCCGAGTATATCGCCGGCGGCGGCAGCTATTTCACCGCCGAGACCCATATCCGGCACCTGGACGAGGTGAATGCCGGGGCCCGGATCGAAGTGCGCACGCAGATGTTGCTGGGGTCGGGCAAGAAGCTGCACCTGTTCCACGAGATGCACGCGGGCGACCGGTTGCTGGCCACGGGCGAGCATTTCCTGCTGCATGTCGACCTCGAGACACGCAAGCCATGCCCGCCATCCGACCGGATCGAGGCGGCAATGGCGCGGATCGCGCAGGCGCGAGCCGGGTTGCCCCTGCCCGAGGGGGCCGGCGCGTCGATCCGTGGCCCGTCATGAGCCGGCGGGTGCTGATTACCGCCGGCGCCTCGGGGATCGGGCGGGCGATGGCCGAGGCGTTTGCGGCCACCGGGGCGCGGATCTGGGTCGCCGATGTCGATGAGGCCGCATTGTCCGCATGCCCCGGTGACTGGCGGGCGACCCGCGCCGATGTCTCGGATGCCGGATCGGTGGCGGCGCTGTTCGGGGCGGTTGGCGCCGACTGGGCTGGGATAGACGTGCTTTGCGCAAATGCGGGCACCCCGGGGCCGACCGCCCGGGTCGAGGATGTAGACCTGCAGGAATGGCGTCGCTGCCTGGCGGTCAATCTCGACGGTGCGTTCCTTTCCGCCGCACAGGCAGCACCGATGATGAAGGCGCAGGGCGCGGGCGTGATCCTGATGACCTCGTCGACGGCCGGGCTTTACGGCTATCCCAACCGTGCGCCCTATGCCGCCGCGAAATGGGGTGTGATCGGGTTGGCCAAGACGCTGGCGATGGAGCTTGGCCCGTACGGCGTGCGCTGCAACGCGCTCTGTCCCGGCGCGGTCGAGGGGCCGCGGATGGAGGGCGTTCTGGCGCGCGAGGCCGAAGCCAAGGGCATGACCCGCGACCAGGTCCATGCCGGCTATGCCTCGGGCACGGCCATGGGCCAGTTCGTCGAGGCCCGCGACATCGCGGAGATGGCGGTGTTCCTGGCATCCGACGCGGCGCGGCGCGTTTCGGGGCAGGTGATCGCCGTGGACGGGTTTACGGTGAATCCCGATCCGAAAATCTAGCTTTACAGAGGCGGGACACGCCTGTGAACGAGCGCTTCCGGCGCGGTCTCGAACCCGATCGCCGGTGACCGCCATGCGATGGCATGGCGGTCACGACGCCGGGATTGCCGGGTCTAGTTGTTGGCGGTCAGAGGGTCGATGATCTGCGGCGCTTCGGTGATCTTTCCGACCGGTATGCCGGACAGTTCGGAATGGCGGCGGATCTCGTCCTCGTTCTCGGCGAGATACACGCAAAACGTCTTGTCGGCCGCCACGTAGGAATGTTGCCATTGGATCTTCGGCCCCATATCGGCCAGCGCCTTGTTGGATGCACGCGAGGCCGCACACAACTCGGTCAGTGAGAACTCACCGATACCCGCGATGTCGCGTTCGATAACAAACCGTTTCAGCATTTCTTGGCCTCCCTTTGGTGTGTGCAACAACTGTGCCGGGATGTCTGTCAATCTGCGAGGCAAGTTTTCTTTATCTTGGTAAAGCTTTCCTTGTAGGTTGATGAAGAAACACGATGTCCATAAAGAAAAGCTTTCGCAAATGCCGGCGACAACACATCTGAAGTCCCTTCAGGCGGTCGAAATGGCGATCCGCGAGGGATCCCTGAAGGCCGCAGCCGGCCGACTGGGTATCACCGCGGCGGCTGTCGGCCAGAGAATCCGTGCGCTCGAGGATTATCTCGGGTCCGATCTTCTGGTGCGTGGCCGGTCCGGCCTGCAGCCGACACCCGAACTGGCCGCTGCGCTGCCGGATCTTCAGGCCGCATTCCAGTCGCTCGACCGGGTTTCGTCCACGCTCGACTTTCAGCGCATCAGCGAGATCCACATCGTTGCCGACCCGGACTGGTCCGAACTTTGGCTGGCCCCGAGGTTGCCGGCGTTCCGCGAGGCCCATCAGAACATTCTGTTCTGCATCAACGGTGCGGGCGATGTACCCACGCGCCTCGGCGCGCCCGACATCCGCGTCGAATATGGCGGCGCGGAACGCGGCGACGCGCTGTTCACGGACTACCTGGTTCCAGTATGCAGCCCCGACAATCTCAGACGGATCGCCGATTACGACCAGGAACACGAGATTGAAGGGATGCCGCTGCTGCACCTGGAAGGTCACCGGGCCGAGCCGGACCGCCCCGGATTTGCGGACTGGTTCGACAAATTCGGCATGCGCCGCTCGGGAACCGACCGTGGCCCCTATTACCGGCGGGCAAATATGGCGCTCGACGCGGTCCGGCAGGATGTCGGTTTCCTGCTCTGCGGCATTTCCCTGATCGAAGGCGATCTGGACACCGGCAGTCTGGTGCTGCCTTACCCGGCCAGCATGGGGCTGACGGCACCTTGTCCCTATCGGCTCTGGCAGCGTGAAACCGGACACCGTCGCCCGCAGATGCGGCGCTTTGTCGAATGGGTCAAGGCAGAATCCGCGGCAACTGCCCGCTGGATATCCGACATGCAGACGCGGCCGGGCCCGGACGCAGCCTAGCGCCCGGACCGATCCGCGCGGCGACCGAAGGCGAAAGCTGCGTTGGCCGGGTGCCGGGGTTGCGATGCCCTTTACGCAACCACCCCGTCCCGCAGCAGTTGCAGATGCGCCGGCAGGGCGCGGGCGGTGATGGTCGCCTCGCGCACCAGCCGGTCGAAATGGGTGGTGAAGGTCTCGATCCGGTCGCGGTCACGGAAGGCCACGTAGTGCCCGCCCGCATAGAGAACGCAGAGCAGCGGCCCGAAGATGGTGATCGGCGCGGCATAGAGCCGCCGGGCGTCGAACAGGTAGATGCGCAGGCGCGGATAGAGCTGGTCGGCCAGGCTCAGCAGGTGGTCGATCTGGTCCAGCCGGTCCTGCGCCGGCAGTCCGTGGTAATAGCCCGTCGCGCCGGCGAAGCTGTCGAGTTCGTAAAGCGGAACGGCGATCTCATAGTCCGATTGCGCGCCGCGCATGAAGGCCAGCCGATCCTCGGACGCGCCGATGGCCTGGGTCGTCGTGCGTCCCAGATGCGGCGTGTATTCCCATTCCAGCACCGCGCGCGTCTTGAGCATGTCGGGCAGGGCCGCCGGCACGTGGCGGATCTTGTAGCCCGCCGCCTCGCGGTGCCAGTCGAAGATCCGCTCGTCCACCAGCGCGCGCGGCGCCTCGGTCAGTGTCAGCGACCCGGCCAGCAGCTCGGCGGCGCTTTCGGGCCGGTCGCTGAGGCTGAGCAGCCAGTCCGCCGACACCCCCAGCGCCGAGGCACAGGCCCCGACCACATGGGCATTGGGCAGACGCGCGCCGTCATCGGTCAGCAGTTGCGAGACGGTCGACCGATCGACGCCGGTGGCGCGGGCCAGCGCGCTCTGGCTGGTGCCGGTCTCGGACATGGCGCGGGCCAGACGGGTGCGGAACTGTGCGGCGCGCAGGCGTTTGTCGATTTTTTCAACCATATGGTTATAAATATCACGGCAAGTAAGTTTTGTTAACTGTTTCCAGAATTCTCACGCCCTGCGCGCTCGTGTAACGATCATGTGAAGCAACACATGGGTAACGGAATGGAAACGCGGTGGCGCTCGCTTGTCAAAGCGATCGTTTGGAATGTGATCGGTCTTGGCGTCATGACGCTGGTCGGGCTTGCGGCGACCGGGTCGGCGGCGTTGGGCGGGACCATGGCGCTGGCCAACACGGCGCTCGGCTTCGTGATGTACCTGACCTATGAGCGTGTCTGGGCGGGCATCCGCTGGGGGCGGCATGTCTAGATCCGCCGGAACCCCGAAATCCGCCGAATGGGGCACGTTTGTCCTGATCCTGGCCTGCTACGTTTTTTGGGGGGCGGTCCTGATCTGGCTCGCGCCGGTTTCGCTGATCGCGGCGGTGCTGGCGGCGGCGGTTCTGGTGGCCTTCCATTCCTCGCTGACGCATGAGGCCCTGCACGGGCACCCGTTCCCGAACCAGGCACTGAACGAGGCGCTGATGGCGCTGCCGCTGAACCTGTGCATCCCCTACAACCGGTTCCGGGATCTGCATCTGGCCCATCACCAGGACGCCAACCTGACCGATCCCTATGACGACCCGGAGTCGAATTACCTCGATCCGGCCAGATGGCACCGGATGCCCGGCTGGCTGCGGCTGGTCTATCGGGTCAACAACACGTTGCTGGGCCGGATGCTGCTGGGGCCGGCCCTGGGCCAGGTCGCGTTCATGCACGACGACCTGCGCGGGGCGCTGCGCGGCGACCGCGAGATCTGGCTGGCCTGGGCGCTGCACCTGCCGGGGGTGGTCGCGGTGCTGTGGATCGTGGCGCAGACGCAGATGCCGCTCTGGGCCTACCTCGTCTCGGCCTATCTGGGCCTGTCGCTGCTCAAGATCCGCACCTTTGCCGAGCACCGCGCCCATGAAAAGGCGCGCGGGCGCACCGTGATCGTCGAGGATCGGGGCCCGCTGGCGCTGCTGTTTCTCAACAACAACCTGCACGTGGTCCACCACATGCACCCGCGCGCGCCCTGGTATCGCCTGCCCGAGCTCTATGCGCGCGGCAAGGACCGGTATCGTCGCGCCAACGAGGGCTATGTGATCGCCTCGTACCCGCAGCTGTTCCGGCAACACCTGTGGCGGGCAAAGGACCCGGTGCCGCATCCGCTCTGGCCGCAGCGCTGAATTCGCGCCATACCGGCCGCCATGAGTCTCTGGATCCCCGTCACCCTGGCGGCCGCGCTGTTCCAGACGGTGCGGTTCATGCTGCAGAAGTCTCTCAGCACCGTGCGGCTGAGCCCGGCGGGGGCGACATTCGCGCGGTTCGCCTATTCCGCGCCCTTCATCCTGACCGGCCTTGGTGCTTATCTGTGGTTCAGCGGGCGGGCGCTGCCGGCGCTGAGCGGCACGTTCTGGCTGTTCGCGGTGATCGGGGGCACCGCGCAGATCCTCGCGACGATCTGCGTCGTGGCCCTGTTCAAGCAACGCAATTTCGCGGTCGGCATCACCTTCAAGAAGACCGAGGTGATCCAGACGGCGATCGTCGGATTCCTTGTCCTGGGCGAGGGGGTGAGCGCGGGCGGCATGGTGGCGATCCTGCTGGGGTTGCTGGCGGTGCTGGTGCTGTCCAGGACGCCCGATGTCACCGGCGCCTGGTGGCGCCACCTGACCGGCCCGGCGTCGCTTCTGGGGCTCGCCTCGGGCGTGTTGTTCGCCATCTCCTCGGTCACCTATCGCGGCGCATCGCTGGAACTGGCTGAGACCGAGCCGGTGCTGCGCGCGGCGATCACGCTGGCGGCGGTGGTCGGCTTCCAGTTGCTCAGCATGGCGATCTACCTGGCCTGGCGCGACCGCGACCAGCTTCGGGCGGTCTGGCAAACGCGCGGCACAGGTGTCTTCGTGGGGTTGACCAGCATGGGCGGCTCGTTCTGCTGGTTTCTGGCCTTCACCTTGCAGAACGCGGCCTATGTCAAGGCGCTGGGGCAGGTCGAACTGGTGTTCAGTCTGCTGGCCTCGATCCTGTTCTTCCGCGAGACGATCACCGCGCGCGAGATCAGCGGCATGGCCCTGCTGGGCCTGTCGATCCTGGCACTGGTGCTGGCGATCTGAGGGCGGTCAGCCGGTCCGGCGTTCGTCAAAGCTCAGCGCGATGAACCGGGGCAGGTGGTCGCCCAGTCCGACGACCTTCTTGGACTCTCCGCGCTCGCGCTTGCCGCGTCCGCGCGACCGGTCCTCGCCGCTTTCGGCGCGCGCGGGCGCTGGTTCGGCCTGCTTTTCGGGCGCGTCGGCCTGCTCGGTCTCGGCCGGAGCCTTGGGTGGCGTCTCGGCCTTCTGCTCGGCTGGCGCCTCGGTCCTGGGTCCGGATTTCCGGCGACGGGACGGTTTGGCGGCTTCCGTCACCTCCTCCACCTCGGCGGGGGCGTCGGATTTCAACGGGTTGTCGAGGCGCGGGATGTCCTTCTGGATCAGCTTCTCGACCGCCGCCAGTGCCTTCTCGTCGCGCGGGATGCAGATGGTGATCGCCTTGCCGTCGCGCCCGGCGCGGCCGGTGCGGCCGATCCGGTGCACGTAATCCTCGGGATGGCCCGGCACGTCGTAGTTGATCACATGGCTGACCGCCGGCACGTCCAGGCCGCGCGCGGCCACATCCGACGCGATCAGCAGCCGCAGCGAGCCGTCGCGGAACCCGTCCAGCGTGCGCGTGCGCTGCGACTGGTCCAGGTCGCCGTGGATTGGGGCAGCGTCATAGCCGTATTTCTTGAGCGATTTCGCCACGATATCCACATCCGTCTTGCGGTTGCAGAAGATGATCGCGTTCTTGCACTTGTCGCCCTCGCCGTCGATCAGCGCGCGCAGGACCTTGCGTTTTTCGCTGGCCTCGCGGTCGCGGCGCGAACCCTTGAACATCAGCACGCCCTGCTCGATGGTCTCGGAGGCGGTGGCCTGGCGGGCCACCTCGACCCGCGCGGGGGCGGTCAGGAAAGTGTTGGTGATGCGCTCGATCTCGGGCGCCATCGTGGCCGAGAAGAACAGCGTCTGGCGGGTGAATGGCGTCAGCGAGAAGATCCGCTCGATATCCGGGATGAAGCCCATGTCGAGCATCCGGTCGGCTTCGTCCACCACCATCACCTGAACACCGGTCAGCAGCAGCTTGCCGCGCTCGAAATGGTCCAGCAGGCGGCCCGGCGTGGCGATCAGTACGTCGACGCCCTTGTCGATCAGCTTGTCCTGTTCCTTGAAGCTGACGCCGCCGATCAGCAGCGCCTTGGTCAGCTTCACATGCTTGGAATAGGTGTCGAAATTCTCGGCCACCTGGGCGGCCAGTTCGCGCGTCGGACACAGCACCAGGCTGCGCGGCATCCGGGCGCGGGCGCGGCCACGGGCCAAGAGCGTGATCATCGGCAGCACGAAGCCTGCCGTCTTGCCGGTGCCGGTCTGGGCAATGCCCAGAACGTCGCGGCCTTCGAGTGCGGGGGGAATCGCGCCCGCCTGGATCGGTGTGGGCGTTTCATAGCCGGCTTCTTCGACGGCCTTGAGAACCTTGGGATTCAGGTTGAGTTCGCTAAACTTTGTCATATGTGTCCGATGGTTGCGGACACTGACCTGGCCCGCGCGTGCATGTGAGCCGGGTCCGTTTGACCGGGCGCGTCAGTGCACCCTTCGGCTGATGAGCGCGGAATAGCAAAATGCCCCGGGAGGGTCAAATGCCGATGCAAAAAGGCCGCGTTTTCCGGGCTTCTCGCGGTTTTCAGGGCACAGGCTGCGCGTGTCGGGGGAAATGCCGGGCCAGACTTTCGTTCAGGTTGAGTTCGCGCAGGCGCAGCAACCCCTCGGCCGACAGCCTTTCGCGCAGCGCGGGCGTATCGACGCAGAGCGTGTCGAAGATCTTGCGCAGCCCCTCCGGCCCGTCGGTCCGTTCGGCGAGGGACATCAGGTCGTGCAGGGTCATGCCACCCTGCGGGCGGGGCCGGCCGGGCCTCAATTCGGACCGGTAGGAGCCCTGCGCCAGCCGATAGCGGTAGAGCGACAGCCAATGCTCCCAATCCGCGGCATGAAAGTGGCACAGATCCATGCCCGCCAACTCGGTCTGGCCGGGATTTTCGACGCCGCCTGCATAGACGTTGTGGATGCGGAACGACACGTCGGGGCGGCCGGTGCGCAGGAACAGCTTGCCCTGGACATGGCTGAGAAAGCCTGCGGGCACATGCGCCCCGATCCCGGGATAGATCCGCTCTGCGATGGCGGCGCGACCGGGCCCGGGTGGAACCGGCGCCTTGAACGCGCCGCCATCGCCGGCCAGCGCCTCGATCGGCCGGACGCGGGCGCAGAAGATGTCCGAAGGCAGCGCCGCCAGTTGCGTGGCCACGGGGCGGTCGGACCAGAGGAATTCATCCACGTCGATATGCGCCAGCCAATCGACCTCGGCCCTGGCATAGGTGCGGGTCGCGTTGGCGCTCTGGCGAACCTGGTGCTTGTCCGGGCGCGGCTTGCCGGTGCGGGCCCAGAAATCCGCGTCGCAGTCGAAGACCCGAACCTTGGGATGCGCCTTGAGCGCGGCATGTGCCTGCGGATCCGCCGCGTCGAGATGGATATAGAGCCGGTGCGCGCCCAGCTCGATGTGATGGGCGGCAAAGCGCAGTATGTCGCGTGTCGGGGCCTTGACGGTCGCAACGAGGCCCCAGGTGGCGGTCACACCATCATCTCCTTGGTGGCGCTCAGCGTCACCTCGGGGTAATCGCGTTCCACCCGGTCGATATCCCATTGCAGGCGGGTCAGGTAAACGATGTCGCCGTCATGGTCGTGGGCGATGTGCTGCTTGTTGGCAGCGGTGAACTTGTCGACCGCTGCCTTGTCGCCCGAGACCCAGCGGGCGGAGGTGAATTGCGACGCCTCGAAGCGCACCGGCAGGCCGTATTCCAGCTCGATCCTGCTGGCCAGCACCTCGAATTGCAGCGCGCCGACGACGCCCACGACAAAGCCCGAGCCGATCGAGGGCTTGAACACCTTGGCGGCGCCCTCTTCGGCGAATTGCATCAGCGCCTTTTCCAGGTGCTTGGCCTTCATCGGATCGCCCGCGCGCACCCCTTGCAGCAGCTCCGGCGCAAAGCTGGGGATGCCTGTCACGCGCAACGGTTCGCCCTCGGTCAGCGTGTCGCCGATGCGCAGCTGGCCGTGGTTCGGGATGCCGATGATATCGCCGGCCCAGGCCTCTTCGGCCAGCTCCCGGTCGGAGGCGAGAAAAAGCACCGGGTTCGAGATCGCCATCGGTTTCTTCGAGCGCACATGGGTCAGCTTCATGCCGCGCCGGAAATGCCCCGAGGCCATGCGGACGAACGCCACCCGGTCACGATGCTTGGGGTCCATGTTGGCCTGAACCTTGAACACGAAGCCCGAAACCTTTGACTCCTCCGGGGAAATCTGGCGCGGCTCCGCCGATTGCACCTGCGGTTCCGGGCCGTAGGCTCCGATGCCGTTCATCAGCTCCTTGACCCCGAAGGAATTGATCGCGGACCCGAACCAGATCGGCGTCATGTGCCCCTCGAGCACGGCCTGCGGATCGAGCGCGGGCAAGAGTTCGCGGGCCATCTCGACCTCTTCCAGCAGCTGCGCCAGCAGATGCCCGGGCACGTTCTCGGCCAGCTTGGGGTCGTCAAGCCCGTTGATCTCAATGCTTTCCGCGACCTTGTTGCGGTCGGCCCGGTCCATCAGTTCCAGCCGGTCGCGCAGGATGTCGTAGCAGCCGATGAAATCGCGGCCCACGCCGATGGGCCAGCTGGCCGGGGTCACGTCGATCGCCAGCGTCTCCTGGATCTCGTCGATGATGTCGAACGTGTCGCGGCTCTCGCGGTCCATCTTGTTGCAGAAGGTCAGGATCGGCAGGTCGCGCAGCCGGCAGACTTCGAACAGCTTGCGCGTCTGGCTCTCGACCCCCTTGGCGCCGTCGACCACCATCACCGCCGCATCCACGGCGGTCAGCGTGCGATAGGTGTCCTCGGAGAAATCCGAGTGGCCCGGCGTGTCGACGAGGTTGAAGCGGAACCTGTCGAAGTCGAACGACATGGCCGAGGCCGAGACGGAGATCCCGCGGTCCTTCTCCATCGCCATGAAATCCGACCGGGTGCGCCGCGCCTCGCCCTTGGCCCGGACCTGTCCGGCCATCTGGATCGCGCCGCCGTAAAGCAGGAACTTCTCGGTCAGCGTCGTCTTGCCCGCGTCCGGGTGCGAGATGATCGCGAAAGTGCGACGCCGCGCGATTTCGGGCGGCAGTTCGGGACGGTTCGGCGACGGGTCAAGCATGTGCGGGCGTATAGGTAAGCTTTGGGGGGCGTGCAAGAAAATTGGCGTATCCGGAGGCCGACGGTGCGTAGGATGGGGTTCAACCCCATCCTACGGCCGGCGGCTTCGCGTCTGCCGATACGAGAAAGCGCGGCCCTCAGATCGTCCTGCGTGGCGATGTTCGCAGCCTTCGCGGCCGTCTCCAATGGCTTTGCCTTGCCCGTTCAGTCGTCGAAGTCGTTCCAGATGGCCGGCAATGCCTCGGACTTCGGGTCGGTCTCGGGCGCCTCGAACCGTGCCGGGACGGGGCCTGCTCGGCGATCCCGACGGCAGCAGCCTGCGCGGTGGCGGCATCGAATGCGCTCCTTCCCCTGGCCATGGCGCCAAGCTGCCGGGTCTTGTCGCCGATCACATCCATGGCGTGCATCCGCGCCTTGATGGCGGAATCTCCTGTCGTCGGACAACCGCCGCCCTTTAACGAATCGATCGGCCGTGGTATGAGAACAATTCATGAACAAACTGCAGGGAGTCTCGATATGTCGCTCAAGGACATTGCCGAAGAACTGGTCGCGGGATGCCGCGAAAACCGCGCCCGGGCCAATCTGGACAAGCTCTATGCGCCCGATGCGGTCTCGGTCGAGGCCAGCGATCAAGGTATGCCGCGCGAGACCAGGGGGCTGGACGGGATCAAGGGCAAGCATGACTGGTGGGAAAACGCGATGGAGGTGAGTGGCGGCGATGTCAGCGACCCGATGCTGCATGGCGAGGACCGGTTCGCGGTGATCTTCGAGGTGAAGGGCCGCGAAAAGGAAAGCGGCAAGGACTTCGAGATGAAGGAGGTCGCCGTCTATCACGTGGCCGATGGCAAGATCGTACGCGAGGAGTTCTTCTACTAGCTCCATCGGCGCGGGCCGGCCGGAGGGGGCTGGCGCAGGCCCGCGCGGCAGTGTCTACTCGGCGCCGGAAACCGAAGAGGAGGCAAAAGATGGATCTTGGAATTGCCGGCAAGCGGGCGCTCGTCTGCGCGTCCAGCAAGGGCCTGGGCCTGGGATGCGCGCAGGCGCTGGCGGCCGCCGGGGTCGACCTGGTGATGAACGCCCGTGGCGAGCAGGCGCTTGAGGCCGCCGCGCGAGAGATCCGCGACGCGCATGGCGTGGCGGTCGAGACCGTGGCCTGCGACGTGACCAGCGCCGAGGGGCAGTCACAGCTTCTGGGCGCGGCCGGCGAAGTGGACATCCTGGTGACCAATGCCGGCGGGCCGCCGCCGGGCCTGTGGTCGGACTGGGATCGGGACGATTTCATCGCCGCGCTGGATGCCAACATGCTGACACCCATCGCGCTGATGCGGGTTCTGCTGCCGGGTATGATGGCGCGCGGCTGGGGGCGCGTGGTCAACATCACCTCGCAATCCGTGCGCGCGCCGATCCCGGTTCTGGGCCTGTCGAACGCGGCGCGGACCGGGCTGACCGGCTATGTCGCCGGCACCGCCCGGCAGGTGGCCCCGTCCGGCGTGACCATCAACAACCTGCTGCCGGGCATCCACGCAACCGACCGGGCCGACGCTCTCGATGGAGGTGTGGCCGAACAGAAGGGCATATCGCTGGACGAGGCGCGCGCCGAACGCCAGGCCACGATCCCGGCGCGCCGCTATGGGCAGGCCGAGGAATTCGGGGCGGCCTGCGCCTTCCTGTGTTCCCGGCATGCCGGCTTCATCGTCGGTCAGAACATCCTGCTGGATGGCGGCGCCACCAATCTCACGATGTGACATGGCGCAGGGGTTTTCGCTCAAGGACCAGCTGTTCAATGCCGAAACGGTGGACGGGCTGGCCGCGCGCTTCGCCGCGGCGAGCCCCGGTTTCGATGCCAAGGCGTTCCGGGCCGAGGTGCTGGACCGCTTTCCCGAGCTGGAGCTGAAGGCGCGGATCGACTGGATCGCGGACTGCCTGGCGCAGCAGGTGCCCGGAGACCTCGACGCGATCGCCCCGGTGATCCTCCGCGCGCTGCCGCCGCCCTGCGATCCCGCGCGCGCCGATGACGATTTCGGCGAATTCATCTATGCCCCGCTCGGGGAATGGGTGGTCAAGGTCGGGCTGGACAGGCCGGAGCTTGCGCTGGACCTGATCGAGGAGATCACCCAGAGGTTCTCGATGGAATGGGCGATCCGGCCCTTCCTGAACCGCTGGCCCGATGTGGTGCTCGCCCGCCTGCACGCCTGGACGGATCATCCGCACTATCACGTGCGCCGCCTGGTGAGCGAGGGCAGCCGGCCGCACCTGCCCTGGGGGCAAGGCATCGGCCTGACCGCGGCGCAGACCCTGCCGCTTCTCGACCGGCTCCATGCCGATCCCACGCGCTATGTCACGCGCTCGGTCGCCAACCATCTCAACGATATCGCGCGGGGCGATCCAGACGCCGTTCTGGACCGTCTGGCGCGCTGGCGGGCCGAGGGGCGGCAGGACCCGGGCGAACTCGATTGGATGACCGGCCATGCCCTGCGCGGGCTGGTCAAGGCGGGACATCCCGGCGCGATGCGAATGCTGGGCTATGACCCCGACGCGCCGGTCTCGGTAACGCTGACGCTCCCGCAATCAGCGCGTATCGGCGGGGCGTTCGACCTGGTGGTACAGCTTCAAGCAAAAGGCGACGTCTGGGTGCTGGTGGACTACGTGATCCACTTCCAGCGGCCGGGTGGCAAGGTGTCGGCCAAGGTCCACAAGCTGAAACAGGCGGCGTGCCGCGGCGAGTTGCGGCTCGCAAAGACGCACAGGCTGAAGGCCGACGCCACAACCTTCCGGCTGGTGCCCGGGCCGCACCGGGTCGAAGTGATGGTCAATGGACGCGTCCGCGCCAGCGGCGAAGTGGAATTCGTCACATAGACCCGCCGACCAACGCGGCGGGCTCCCCCGGACTCCTGCATTCCTCTCGCGCCAAATACCTCGGAGCGCGAGGCAGAGCCTCGCATCAATAGATCGAGCGCGCCGCAGGCGCTCCGCAGTCCCACACCGGGTCGGCAAAGCCCGCCATCACAACAGCCGCACCAACTTGCCCTTGCGCTTGACGATGTTGCGATAGTCCCACTGAACGCTCTGCGCCTCGACAAGCCATCGGCGCAGCGCATCGCGGTCGATCTGGTCCGGCGCGGTAAAACGCTTCTCGGCCGCCTTGAAACTGCCTTCGGCCGACAGGCCGGGGGCCTCGAACGATTGCCCGCTCCAGAACAGCAGGCGGACGCAATGTTTCAGCTTGCTGTATCCCACGATAGGGTTGCCGCTCAGAAACCAGACCGGATGGGCGTGCCAGACCCTGCTCTCGGCGCCGGTCAGGTGGCGGTCGATCTCTGCCCTGAGCAGGTCGCAGATCGGCCTGTCTGCCGATGCTTGCGCGGCGTGCCAGGCGTCGATGGTGTCATGTCCCATGACCCATCCTAGCACGGGCCGCGCCGCGTGGGGATGGCGCTTGCGTGGGGGGGCGGGGGTTGTTATCCCCGCCCAAGCCCGATGGTTTTGATCGGGAACCGAGGCGAGGCACGGGCGGTGACGGACAACACGCAACCACCACGACTTGAGATCCGCAACCTCGTGCGCCGCTACGAGGGTCGCGTCGTCGTCGATGACGTGTCCCTCAGGATCGGGGCCGGGCAGGTGACCTGCCTGCTGGGCCCGTCGGGCTGCGGCAAGTCCACGACGCTGCGGATGATCGCCGGGGTCGAGATGCAGGACGCGGGCGAGATCCATGTCGACGGACGGCTGATCTGCGACACGGTGGTCCGGGTGCCGCCCGAACGGCGCCAGATCGGGCTGATGTTCCAGGATTTCGCCCTGTTCCCGCATCTGAGCGTGGCCGACAATGTCGCCTTCGGGCTCAAGGGGGCAAAGGAGGAGCGCCGGGCCCGTGTCGAAGAGCTGCTGGACCGGGTCGACCTCCTGCGCCATATCGACGCCTATCCGCATGAGCTGTCCGGGGGTGAGCAGCAGCGCGTGGCTCTGGCGCGCGCCCTGGCGCCACGACCGCGGATCATGCTGATGGACGAGCCGTTCTCGGGCCTCGACAACCGTTTGCGCGACGGTATCCGCGACGAGACCCTGCGCCTGCTCAAGGAAGAGGATACCGCCGTCCTGCTGGTCACGCATGAGCCGGACGAGGCGATGCGCATGGCCGACGAGATCGCGCTGATGCGCCGCGGCCGGATCGTGCAGCAGGGCGCGCCCTACAATGTCTACACAAGGCCTGTGGACAAGGCGGCAGTGGCGTTTTTCAGCGATATCAACGTGTTGCGCGCGCAGGTGAACGGGGCGCTGGCGCAGACGCCGTTCGGCCAGTTTCTGGCACCCGGCCTGCCGGACGGCACCGATGTCGAGATCGTCTTTCGCCCGCAGCATGTGAAGCTGGATTTCGACCGTGGCGGGCGCGGCCCGCTGCCCACGCCCAGCGACGGCGTACCGGCGCGTGGGATCGTCGAGCGGGCGCGGTTCCTGGGCAATGAAAGCCTGGTTGAGTTCCGCATGGCCTCGGACGGCTCGCGGCTGACCGCGACGGTGCCCAATGTCTTCGTCCCGCAGACGGGCCGGGTCATGTGGCTGACGGTGCGGCGCGACCGCTGCTTCGTGTTTCCACTGGGCCGGGGCTGAGCCGCCGACGGCACGCCGGGCTTGTCAGGCGGCGCGCGATCGGGGCTAATGGCCGGGTCAGCGCCGGAGGCCTCATGAAACCGTCTTCCATTCTCACGATCCTCACCTTCTGCGCCGGCCTCGTTGTGGGCCCCGCCCGTGCGCAACAGTCGGATTGGCAATATGCCGCCAGCATCTACCTCTTCATGCCGGAATCCACCACGGCCATCACCACGCCCACGCGGCGGTTGGAATCCACGCTGAGTTTCGGCGATGCGCTGGACAACCTCGACATGGCCTTCATGGGCGCGGTCTCGGCCAGCAACGGGCGGTGGAGCGTCCTGGCCGATTACATGCTCACCGACCTGTCCTTCGGCGCGCCCTCGCCGGATCCGGCTTTTGGCGGGATCAATACCACCCTCAAACTCCAGATCTTCAACGGCTACGTCACCTACCGGGCCCACCAGACCGGCGATGTGCAGGTGGATCTGGGCGCCGGCCTGCGCTGGATGGACACCGACACAAGCCTGACCCTGCTGCCCGGGACCTCACCCCAGATCAGCGCGGCGGCCAACGAGAGCTGGGTGGATCCGGTCATCGTCGCCCGGCTGCGCGCCCGCTTTTCCGACCGCTGGTCCGGAACCGCGCTGGTGGATTATGGCGGTTTCAGCAGCGACGACGAGACCTGGCAGGTCCTGCTGACCGCGGATTACGAGCTGAACGCGAACTGGTTGCTGCGCGGCGGTTACCGGATCATTTCGGCCGACCACCGGCTGGACAACGGCAATGATTTCGAGTTCGAGCAATCGGGTCCGATCCTGGGTGTCACCTACCGGTTCTGAGACGCGGCGTCGGCGCATCGCGGGCTGGCCTTTGCCGGCGGGCTGGTCTATCCCGCGACGCAGGAGTGCTCTGCGAAAGGCTGCCCCATGAGCTATGAGACCCCCGGCCCGGTCGAGGCCGAACTGCGCGACGCGATCAGTCCGATAGAAGAGATCATCGACGCTGCCCGCGCCGGCGAGATGTTCATCCTGGTCGATCACGAGGATCGCGAGAACGAGGGCGATCTGGTGATCGCGGCGGAATTCGCGGATGCCGAGGCGATCAACTTCATGGCCCTGCACGGCCGCGGCCTGATCTGCCTGCCGATGACCGCCGAGCGGATCGACCGGCTGGGCCTGCCGATGATGGCGGTGAACAACTCGTCGCGCCACGAGACCGCGTTCACCGTGTCGATCGAGGCGCGCGAAGGGGTGTCCACGGGCATTTCCGCCGCGGACCGCGCGCTGACCGTGGCCACCGCGATCAACGAGCAGAACACCATGACCAAGCTGGCGACGCCCGGCCACGTCTTCCCGCTGCGGGCGCGGCGCGGGGGCGTGCTGGTGCGCGCGGGCCATACCGAGGCGGCGGTGGACATTGCCCGCCTGGCCGGGCTGAACCCATCCGGCGTGATCTGCGAGATCATGAAACCCGATGGCGAGATGGCGCGACTGCCGGATCTGGTGGAATTCGCCGCCGAACACGGGCTGAAGATCGGCACGATCAGCGACCTCATCGCCTATCGCGCCCGCAACGACAACCTGGTGGTCGAGACCCGGCGCGAGACGGTCGAGTCGAGCTATGGCGGCGCGTGGGAGATGCGGATATTCACCGACCAGACCCACGGGATCGAGCATGTGGTCCTGGTCAAGGGCGACCTCTCGACACCCGAACCGGTGCTGACCCGCACCCATGCGCTGCACGAGGCGTCGGACGTGCTGGGCCTGGGGCCGAAATCGCCGCGCGAATTGCCGGTGGCGATGGAGAAGATCGCGGCCGAGGGGCGGGGTGTCGTCTGCCTGTTCCGCCAGCCGCGCAATTCGCTCTACGCCACCGACGAGGACGGCGTGCGCACGATCAAGCAGACCGGGCTGGGCGCGCAGATCCTGTCCAAGATGGGGCTGCACGAGTTGATCCTGCTGACCGATTCACCCAGCACCAAGTATCTTGGGCTGGACGCCTACGGGTTGTCGATCGTCGGCACCCGCCCGATCCTGACGGAGACCTGACATGGCCGGACACGAGACCCACCATACCCTGCCGCGCCCCGAATTCGACAAGCCGGTGAAGCTGCTGATCGTGGTGGCGCCCTATTACAAGGACATCGCCGACAACCTGGTCGCCGGCGCCAAGGCCGAGATCGAGGCCGTGGGCGGCACCTGGGACGTTGCCTTCGTGCCCGGCGCACTCGAGGTGCCGACCGCCATCGGCATCGCCGACCGGCGCAGCAATTTCGACGGCTACGTGGCGTTGGGCTGCGTGATCCGGGGCGAGACCACGCATTACGAGACCGTGTGCAACGACAGCAGCCGGGCCTTGCAGCTGATGGGCCTTCAGGGTCTGTGCATCGGCAACGGCATCCTGACGGTTGAGACCCGCAAACAGGCCGAGGTGCGCGCCGACGTGACCGGCCAGAACAAGGGCGGCGGGGCGGCCGCCGCGGCCTTGCATCTGATCGCGCTGGGCCGTAAGTGGGGCGCTTCCTCGAAGGGGGTGGGATTCAAGCCCCCCTCCGAGTCCTACCAGATCGCCGGCGACAAGAACGGACCCAGCACCGCATGACCCCCAGCACCGCGCCCAAGAAGGGCACCGACAAGCGCAAGATGAGATCGGCCGCCCGGCTCTACGCCGTTCAGGCGCTGTTCCAGATGGAGCGGTCCGGGCAGATCACTGACCAGGTGATCGCGGAGTTCCTCGATCACCGCTTCGGCGCGGTCTATGACGGCGACGAGATGATCGACGGCGACACCGGCCATTTCCGCAAGCTGGTCGAGGATGCGGTCAGCTATCAGGCGAGGATCGACCAGATGACCGACCGGGCGCTGGTGGCGAAATGGCCGATCGCACGGATCGACCCGACCCTGCGCGCGCTCTTCCGGGCGGCCGGCGCCGAGATGGTGCAGGGCGACACGCCGCCCAAGGTGGTCATCACCGAGTTCGTCGACATCGCGCGCGCCTTCTTTCCCGAGGGTCAGGAACCCAAATTCGTCAATGCCGTGCTCGACCACATGGCGCGCGAGGCCAGGCCCGAGGCGTTCTGAGCGCGCGGGGCTGAGGCCAAGGTGGACATTCGTTTTGCCAAGACGCTAGGATCGATCGGTGTCGCTGAGCCAAGACCTCAAACCAATTCTGGACATTGTCGAACGTGTCGATCCAAGCTTTGCGACGGTCGATCCAGAAACCATTGCTTCTCTTGTCGAAGACGCCCGAAGCCACGCGTCTCAGAATGCGAAAGACCAGTTCCTGTTTTCGGTTATGCGTCTCTTGGCCCTTTCTGGCAATGGGCACACACGTCTGATCCCAAATGATGCAATCTCGGTTCTGCCGCTTCGGTTCGTGACCATCGGCAGATCGGTCTTTCTGACCAAGACGTTATCTCCAAACGTTGAATGCGCTCCCCACAAGCTGATCGCCGTGAATGACTCGCCCGTCGACAGGATCGAACGCGCCGGAGCCTGCCTTCTGGCGGGGACACGGCAAAGGCAGCGCGTGATTGGACCTCTCCTGCTGGCCTGGCCTGCGGCACTGGCGCATTTGGGATTCGCGTCCACCGGTGATGAGACCAGTTACCAACTTCAAAGTGCCGACGGACGCATCACCAGCGTCAAGGTTCCAAACGCCAAGACAGTTCCGGCGTCAGAGATGTACCCAAGGAACGAGCACGGCCAGGTTGATCCCGTCTGGCAATTCGATGGCTACGTGAAAGTTCACGAATGTACCGATAATGGCCTCGCTTTGAGGCTGCCGAGCTTCTTCGATCCTGACGAAAGCGCGTACCCCGAAGCAATCGACAGAGCCGCCACATTGGTGCAGTCACGCCAAGGGAGTTTCCTCGTGATTGATGTTCGAGGCAATACCGGAGGCGACTTCCTGCGGGCAATGCCGTTGATTTATGCAATCACCGAGAGCGCCCGGGAGAGCGGTTGCGCTGTGCTCGTGGACAAGTTTACCTTCTCCGCAGCAATCGTCTTTGTCGCGATCCTCAAGTATCGGCTCGGGCACAAGCTACGGATCGTCGGGGAAGAAATGGGCGATTGCTTGAAGTTCTTTGCGGAAGGTGGGCTCATCGAACTGCCGACAAGCGGAGCTGTTGTTCGCTACTCCTCTGCACTTCACGATTGGGAATCAGGATCAACCGATCAAACGACGCCGCCTGAAATCGCGCGGCAGATAGTACCAGTCCGTAGACTGGAAGTTGATCGGTATTGGGTCTCGACACCGTTCGACACAACGCCGCGAGACATGGTGTATAACAGGCTGATCGAGGACTTGACTTAGCGCGCGAACGGCGGCTTCGTCCCGCATCGCCACCGCCCGCGCCGTCTGCCGCACCCGGACCATTTCGACGCAGGCCGGGCCGGTTTACAAGCGCCATGCATGCTCTAGATTGAATATGGAGCCGAAAAGGAGCAGACCGATGCCCAAGCTGATCCGCCTTTACATCACCCATGTCCTGATCGGGTTCGGGGTGGCCGCCCTGTTCATCGGTGGCCTGCTGTGGCTGAATGTCGGCAACCTGTGGCACCTGATCAGCACGTCGGATATCGGCCTGATGGCGGTGTTCGTGCTGTGGTTCGCAAACGGGATCGTCTTTGCCGGTGTGCAGTTCGCGCTGGCGGTGATGGGCATGGCCGAAAAGAAGGACGGCCCGCGCGGCGGAACGCCCGTGGCGCGCGATCCCGAGCCGGCGCTGGTGCCGGCAACCGGGCGCCGCAAGCGCTGAGCACTTCTCTGAAGGAAAAATGTGGCGGGACCACCAGGATCGACCGTGCGGCGTTGATTCCCGAGGACCTGTTTGCACAGGTGGGTGCCAGGTAATCAGACCAGGGCCTGAACAGAGCCAGCTCCCTCGGAAGTAGTTAAGGCCACCGGAATGCTGCCTGTCACGAGAAGGGCAGAACCCGCCACACGCCTAACTAGGGGTTGGCGTGGGCGGTGACAAGGGGGGCCGGTCAGTCAGGCGGGCTGCGGTTCGTGCAGGGCCGCGCGCATCTCGGCAAAATGCCCGTCCCAGCCCTTGTCCAGCGCCAGGATCATGTCGAAGGCCTCGGCACCCTGCGGCAACCCCTCGTGTTCCAGCGTGAGTTGCGTGCCACCCTCGACCGGAGCAAGGCGCCATTTGACCACGCTGACCGCGTCGCCCATCGGTTTCACGGTAAAGGTGTACTCCAGGTAGTCCGGCGCCCGCGCCTCGCGCACGTCGCCCCAGATCAGCAGGTCGCCGCTGTCGCGGCCGAACATCTCGAACCGGTTGCCCTGGGTCAGCGGGCGTTCGGGCTTGTGGAACCACTCGCCCAGGCGATCGGGCTGGGTCAGGTAGGCCCAGACGGTGTCGGGATCGGCCCGCAGATAGATCGTCTTGCGCAGGATGGCATCGGTCATTTCGGTTTCCTTTCAATGGCTTTCTGAAGGTCGTTGAGGCGGTCGTCCCAGAACCGGTCGAAATAACGCAACCAGTCCAGGACCGGCGCCATGCCGGCGGGGTCGAGGCGAGTGACCCGTTCGCGCCCGCGCGTCCGGACCGTGACCAGCCCGCCGTCGCCCAGCACGGTGAGATGCTTGCGCACCGCGGCGCGGGTCATGTCGAACTTGTCGGTCAGCTGGCCGATGGTCATCTCGTCCCGGGCCAGCAGGCGCACGATGTCGCGCCGCGTCGGGTCGGCCAGGGCGCGAAAGGCCAGTTGTGTCGGATCGGTCATCTGCGGCTTCCTGTTGCGATACCGTTCGGTTTCATAATTGAATAGATACCAAATGGTATCATGTCAAGTGCCGGGTTGATCCTTGATTTTTGTTCACGACTTGTTCACATTTGTCGAATGACACTCGATCTCCAACCCGGCCAGCGGCTGGCCCGCGGCGTCGCCCGGCATCTGGCGGGGCACGGCTTCGTGTCGGTCGAGGAATTCGTGCCCGCCCGCGGGCTGCGCGTGGATGTGCTGGGGCTGGGCCCCAAGGGAGAGCTGTGGGTGATCGAATGCAAGTCGAGCCGCGCCGATTTCCAGTCGGACGGCAAGTGGCAGGGATATCTGGAGTGGTGCGACCGCTACTTCTGGGCGGTCGACACCGCGTTTCCCACCGAGCTGCTGCCGCCGGAGACAGGACTGATCATTGCGGATGGCTATGATGCCGAGATCGTGCGGATGGCCCCGGAGGGCAAGCTGGCCCCGGCGCGGCGCCAGGTGCTGATCCGGAAATTCGCCGCACACGCGGCGCGGCGGCTGCATGTGCTGCGCGACCCCGAAGGCCACGGCGTCTTCGACTTCGACCCGGCCACGCGGTGACGGCTTTGGTCGTCAGGTTCCGGGTCTAGCGCTTCACCGCCCGCGCGGCCTCGGCGGCGGCGCGGATCTCCTCGGCGATGTCATCGGCCTCGTCGGGGTCGAAATCCATCGGGATCTCGGTGCCGCCCGCCTCGATGAACAGCCGGACCATGCCCTGGTCGGTCGGGCCGATCTGCAGGTTTGCCTCGATGTCGCGTTCGGTGTTGATGCTCATGGCGGTCTCCGGGTGGCTGCGGCCGTGCTATCCCGCGCGGGGTTGATAATCAAGCGGCGCAGGGCTCAAATGCGCCATGACCACCGCGACCCTGCGCCCGTTCCGTGCTGATGACGCCCCCTGGCTGGTGGCGCAGCACGGTGCGCTCTACGCCCGGGACGAGGGGTTCGACGCTTCCTTTGCCGAACTCGTCGAAGAGATCCTCGCCGATTTCGCGGCCGGACACGATCCGGTGCGCGAACGCGGCTGGATCGCCGAGGAGGCCGGGCAGCGCCTGGGCAGCATCTTCTGCGTGGCGCAGGACGGGCAGACGGCCAAGCTCCGGCTGTTTCTGCTGCTGCCGTGCGCGCGGCGCCGGGGGCTGGGACGCCACATGCTGCGGACCTGCATGGGTTTTGCCCGCGCGGCGGGCTATGGGCGCATGGTTCTGTGGACCCACGAAAGCCACGCCGCCGCCTGCGCGCTCTACCGCGCCGCCGGGTGGCGCCTGCTGGACAGCAAGCCGGTGCGGTCCTTCGGGGTGGATCTGGTGGAGCAGAGCTGGTCCATCGACCTGTAGGCGAATTGCCGGTCCGGGGCCGCGGATCGGGCCGTTTCTCGGCCACGTGCAATGGCTGCGACAGGTCGCGTTTTTGCTCCGGGTTAGCCCTTGCAATCCGCGGGACCGGAAGCTAAATGGGCGCCAGTGCCGCCTTAGCTCAGTTGGTTAGAGCGCTGGATTGTGGATCCAGAGGTCCCCTGTTCAAGCCAGGGAGGCGGTACCATCCTCCGGCTTCCCGACCCGCATACGCCCGGCTACTCGACGTCGACGCTCTGACGCAGCTTGCCGGTTGTCTTGTCGAAGATCAGGATGCGGTCATCGTCGGTGACCACCGCATACCAGTTCGTTCCGATGGTGACCGCGACCGCATGCGCGCCATCCGGCAGCTCGACCTGGTCGGGCAGGGTGGGGGTGCGGTCTGCGAGGCGGATGACAATCAGCGCGAATGTCACTAGAACCCCGCCAATCATCACCGCGGTCAGCCCCATGACCATGCGCCGAAGCAGGCGCAGCTGGGGCGTTTCCTGCGGGATCTCGGGCTCGGAAGGGTTGGACATGGGCACCCGCCAGATAGGTTTCACGATCGCGGACGCGCCGCCGCCGCGCCTTGATAAGGCGCTTTCGCGCGATGTGCCAGAGAGCGCGGCCCTGTCGCGCACCCGGTTGGCCCGGCTGATCGCCGAGGGCGCGGTGCGGGTGGATGGTATCGTGGTCACCGATGCCAAGGCGCGCGTGGCCGCCGGTGCCGAGGTGACGATCACCGTGGAGGCGGCCGAAGAGAGCCACATCGGGGCCGAGGCGATCCCGCTCGAGGTGGTGCACGAGGATGCCGACCTGATTGTCGTGAACAAGCCCGCCGGGATGGTGGTGCACCCAGCGCCCGGCACCCCCCACGGCACGCTGGTCAATGCGCTGCTGCACCATTGCGGCGCGGACCTGTCGGGGGTCGGCGGGGTCAGGCGGCCGGGGATCGTGCATCGCATCGACAAGGACACCAGCGGCCTGCTGGTGGTGGCCAAGTCGGACGCCGCCCATCACGGGCTGGCCGCGCAGTTTGAGGCGCACAGCGCCGAGCGCCGCTACCTGGCGCTGTGTCACGGCGTGCCCGAGGCAAGCGACCCGCGCCTGCGCGGCGTCAGGGGGGCCAGTTTCGAGCCCGGCAACGTGCTGCGGCTGACCACGCAGCTGGCCCGCCACAAGACCGACCGGCAGAAGCAGGCGGTGGTGTTTCATGGCGGCCGGCACGCGGTGACGCGCGCGCGGGTCCGCGAAAGGTTCGGTCGGCCGCCAGCACTGGCGCTGCTGGAGTGCTGGCTGGAAACCGGACGCACGCACCAGATCCGGGTGCACATGGCCCATGCCGGGCACGGGCTGGTGGGCGATCCGGTCTATGGCGGGCGGCGCAAGCCGGCCGAGCGCGCGCTGGGCCCCGCCGCGACTGAGGCCGTCCGGGCGTTCTCGCGGCAGGCGCTGCATGCCGCGGTGCTGGGGTTCGATCACCCGGTTTCGGGCCAGGCGCTGCGCTTCGAGGCGCCGCCGCCTGCCGATTTCGCGGTGCTTCTGGACACGCTGCGTTCTGCGGCGGCGGATGACACGGACCGCACAACCGCGTGAAACACGGGCCTTTGCGTTTTCTTAATGGAAACTTAATCGCAAACTGGGAGTTGTCTTCTTGAAAGACCCCGGCCTCACCACATATGGTATGTTAAGACCATAAACATTCTCCGATAGGGACTTCCGAAATGGCAAACTATGGAAATCTTCCCGCGCCGACGCCCGAAGGCGGTTTGAACCGCTATTTGCAAGAGATTCGCAAGTTTCCCCTGCTGGAGCCGGAAGAGGAATACATGCTGGCCAAGCGCTGGGTCGAGGAGCAGGACGCCGAGTCCGCGCACAAGATGGTCACCAGCCACCTGCGGCTGGCGGCAAAGATCGCCATGGGCTATCGCGGCTACGGCCTGCCACAGGCCGAGGTGATCTCGGAGGCCAATGTCGGCCTGATGCAGGCGGTCAAGCGCTTCGACCCCGAAAAGGGTTTCCGGCTGGCCACCTATGCGATGTGGTGGATCCGCGCGGCGATCCAGGAATACATCCTGCGGTCCTGGTCGCTGGTCAAGCTGGGCACAACGAGCGCGCAGAAAAAGCTGTTCTTCAACCTGCGCAAGGCCAAGGCACGCATCGGCGCACTTGAGGAAGGCGATCTGCGCCCCGAGAACGTTGCCCAGATCGCCAACGATCTCGGCGTGACCGAGGACGAGGTCATCAGCATGAACCGCCGCATGTCCGGCGGGGACGCTTCGCTCAATGCCCAGGTCGGGCAGGAGGGCGAAGGGTCGATGCAGTGGCAGGACTGGCTGGAGGACGAGGATGCCGACCAGGCCAGCGATTACGAGGCGCGGGACGAGCTGACGGCGCGGCGCGAGCTGATGGCCGAGGCGCTGGACGTGCTGAACGACCGCGAAAAGGACATCCTGACCCAGCGGCGGCTGATGGATCAGCCGGTGACGCTGGAGGAGTTGAGCGGGCAATACAACGTGAGCCGCGAACGCATCCGCCAGATCGAGGTGCGCGCCTTCGAGAAGCTTCAGAAGAAGATGCGCGAACTGGCGCGCGAGCGGGGTATGCTGACCCCGGGCTGATACCCGCCCGACCCGTTTTCTCCGCCGGAGCGATCCGGGCCGGCGGACATACTTGGCATTGGGGCGATCCCGCCGAGATCGATCCTGCCGGCCCCCGGCCGGGACCCGGGATCCTGTCGTGCGCGAGCGAAACCCTTGCCGGGCGGCACTCTCGTCCTGGAACCGCCTCTGGATCGGTCTGGACTGCGAAACTCGAATACGGGATCATGCTGGGACCGGCCTCCGCGTTCAGCGCGGCAGGCCGAGGTCAGGCCGACGGGGCATCGGAGAGAGGAACATGGCCGGAGGATGGTCGCGCGACGGCGCTGTGAACGAACAGATCGAAGCCTCGATCTCGGACGAACTGGCGCGGATGAAGGCGCGCCGCGCGCCGGTGGGCGAAAGCCTGAGTCATTGCGCGGAATGCGAAGAGCCCATTCCCGAGGCGCGGCGTGCGGCGCTGCCCGGCGTGAAGCTGTGCATCGACTGCCAGCAGGAGCGTGACGGCGCGTCCCGGCCGCGCGGCGGGATCAACCGGCGCGGGTCGAAGGACAGCCAGCTGAAGTGACCCCGCGCCGTGACTGCGGAGATGTCATGCGCCTGCGCCGAACAACCGGCGCAGCGCCCCGAACTGGCTGAGCGCAACGCCGCCCAGGATCAGCAGCAGCGACCAGATCAGCGATGGCGGCAGCGGTTCGCCCAGGAACACCCAGCCCAGCAGCACCGCCCAGACCGGCACCTGGTAGTTCGTCAGGCTCATGAAAACCGGCCCGGCGCTGCGCACCAAAGTGACCCGCAGCAGGTTGGCCGCCGCCGTGGGCACCAGGCCCAGAAAGGCCACGATCCAGATCGTGCGCGTGTCAGGCAGGGGCGGAGGCCCCTCGGCGATCCAGGCGGCGGGAAGGATCGCCAGCGCGCCGATCAGCAGCAGAACCGAGGACAGGCCCACGGGGTCCACCGGGGGCAGGCGGCGCATCAGGATCGAACTGACCGCGTAGCAGCCGGTAGCGCCGAGGATCGCAACCCGACCCTGCATCTCCAAGGCCGCGCCGGTCGATCCGAAGGCCTGCGCACCGATGAGCAGCGTCACCCCGGCAAAGCCGATCAGGAATCCCAGAAGCCGCCGCAGGCTCATCCGCTCGCCGGGAATGAACAGGTGGGCCAGCGGCAGGATCATCAGCGCGATGCTGGCCATGGCGACACCGGTGAAGCCCGAGGTGACGAATTGCTGTCCCCATGAGATCAGCGAAAACGGCACCGCTGAACTGAGCACGGCAATCGTCGAGAGCGAAGCCCAGGCCGCCGAATCCGCGGGGCCGAGAAACAGCCGCCCGCCCCGCAGGCGCCAGACCAGTCCGCTGAGCAGCGCGCCGAAGGTCACCCGCCCCGCAGCCAGCCAGAACGGCGTGATCCCCTCGAGAGCCAGTTCGATCACCAGGAACGTCCCGCCCCAGGTCAGGCCCAACAGGGCGACCATGATCCAGCTTCGGGCGGTGATTTCAGGCAGTTGCGTCATGCGCGCTCCGGTTTCGTGCCGCGGCGACAAGAGCCGCGCGCCGCACCGGGGTCAAGCAGGATCGCTTCGATGACGGACGAAAAATGATCCACACCTTGCCAAGTTTTCGCCCGATGAGGGTGGTCGGCTTCGCCTCGACGCAAGCCAAGCGATGGGGATTCGATGAAGCGCGTTGCCGTATTGGTCGATGGTGAAAACCTGAGCGCAGACTTCGCGGCGGAAATTCTCCGCCGTATCGATGGCCTGGGACGTGTCGATGTCAAGCGTGTCTATGGCAACGCCGCCAGCCTGCCGCGTTGGGATCAGGTCAACGGGTTCCGTTTGATCCATTCCGGTTCGGGAAAGAATTCTGCTGACCTGTTGATGGCAATCGATGGGATGGAATTTTCCTGCAGTCATGGGTTCGAAGTCGTGGTGATCTGCAGCTCGGACGGTGACCATTCGCATCTGGCCGCCCGACTGGTCGAACGCGGCGTGTGCGTGGTCGGAATGGGTGAGGACAAGACACCGACACGGTTCCGGGCCGCTTGTTCCGACTTCGAATTGCTACAGCGATCGCGTCCTGCTGCTCCCGCCCCAAAAGTCGAAGTTTCGGCGCTCGATCGGCGCATCAAGGACGTGATCGAGAAAAATGGGAGCGAAGGCGCCACATTGCTTTTGAAGGACCTGAACGGACTTATGCGGGCCCGCTACGGCACGAGGATCAGCACCTATCCTGAGAAGAACTGGCGGACATACCTTGGAAACCGGCCGCAGATCTTCAAAGTCGGCCCCAGGGGGCCGGATGCCGTCGTGCGCGTGAAGCCGGGTGCATTCTGCCAGGAAGATGCCCCCGCCGAACCGCCCGCGGCCCGGGCCGGGACAACGTAGGGGGCGGCGTGATCCGCCGCCCCGTCCTGAATGTGCCGATGCGCGGGCGCGCTCAGTTCTTTTCCTTGTCGACCATCTTGCCGGCCGAGATCCAGGGCATCATGCCGCGCAGCTTCTCGCCGACCTGCTCGATCTGGTGTTCGTCGTTCATCCGGCGGGTGCCCTTGAAGAAGGGCTGGCCGACGGCGTTTTCCTGCATGAAGTCGCGCACGAAGCGGCCGGTCTGGATGTCGTGCAGAACCGCCTTCATCCGTGCCTTGGTCTCGTCATAGGGCAGGATGCGCGGTCCCGAGACGTATTCGCCGTATTCGGCGGTGTTCGAGATCGAATAGTTCATGTTGGCGATGCCGCCCTCATAGATCAGGTCGACGATCAGCTTGACCTCGTGCAGACACTCGAAATAGGCCATCTCGGGCTCGTAGCCCGCCTCGACCAGGGTTTCGAAGCCCATCCGGATAAGCTCGACCAGCCCGCCGCAGAGCACCGCCTGCTCGCCGAAGAGGTCGGTCTCGCATTCCTCGCGGAAATTGGTCTCGATGATGCCCGAGCGGCCGCCACCAATGGCCGAGCAGTAGCTGAGGCCCAGCTCCAGCGCCTTGCCGCTGGCGTCCTGGTGCACCGCGACCAGGCAGGGCACGCCGCCGCCCTTGGTGTATTCGCCGCGCACGGTGTGGCCGGGCCCCTTGGGCGCCATCATGATGACATCGACGCCGGGCTTGGGCTCGATCAGGCCGAAATGCACGTTCAGGCCGTGGGCGAAGGCGATGGCGGCGCCGTCCTTCAGGTTGTCATGGACATATTTCCTGTAGGTTTCGGCCTGCAGCTCGTCGGGCATGGTGAACATGATCAGGTCGCACCAGGCCGCGGCCTCGGCGATGCCCATGACCTTGAGGCCTTCGCCCTCGGCCTTCCTGGCGCTGGCCGAGCCCTCGCGCAGGGCGACGACGACGTTCTTGGCGCCCGAGTCGCGCAGGTTCAGCGCGTGGGCGTGGCCCTGGCTGCCATAGCCCAGGATGGCCACTTTCTTGTCCTTGATCAGGTTGATGTCGCAATCGCGATCGTAATAAACGCGCATGTCTGGTCCTTCCGGTTTGTCTCTGACGCGCTTCTATCCCGGATCTTGCGCCGGATTCGAGAGGTTGCGCCTTGAGTATTTGAAAAAATGGTGAAAGATCATTCGCAGTAGCGGAGATATCCGGAGAAATCATGCTTGATGACATCGACCGCCGGATCCTGCGGCACTACCAGGCCGAGCCGAGCCTGACGGCCGGCGAGCTGGCCGAGCGCTGCCGCATCACCGCAAGCACCTGCGTGCGGCGGCTGGACCGGATGCAGGCGGCGGGGATCCTGCGCGGACAGGAGGCGGTGATCGACTGGGCGGCGCTGGGCTATGCGGTCGAGGTCAGCCTGCGCTTCACCCTGGACAAGACCCAGCCGCGCGCCTTCGACGAGTTCCTGGCCGCGGCGCGCGAGGTGCCCGAGGTGCTGGAGATCCAGACCTTCCTGGGCCGGGTCGATGTGCGCCTGTCGGTGATCGCGCGGGACATGGGCCACTACCAGCAGCTTTACCGGGACCGGATCCTGACCCTGCCGCATATCGCCGACATCGAGGCGCTGATGCATATCGCACGGGTCAAGCGCGACGAGGTGCTGCCGGTATGACCGGGCTGGATGACCTGGACCGCAAGCTCATACGGGCGCTGGCAGTGGATGCCGGGCAGAGCGCCAGCGCCCTGGGCCGGCGGTTCGGCCTGTCGCAGCCGGCGGCGTGGCGGCGCATCCGGCGGCTGGAGGCGGCCGGCATCCTCAACGGGCGCCGGCTGCGGCTGGACGGGCAGGCGCTGGGCTTCGGGGTCACGGTGTTCCTGGGCGTGAAACTGGCGCGCAAGGGCCGGGTGAGCCTGGAGGATTTCGAGCGCGCGGTCAGCGCCATACCCGAGGTGCAGACGGTCGAGCATGTGCTGGGTCTTTACGACTACCGGTTGCGGGTCGTGGCGCGGGATCTGTCGGATTTCGAACGGGTCCTGCGGCGGCGGATCATGACGCTGCCGGGGGCGGGCGATGTCGAGGCCAATGTGCTGCTGAGCGAGGAACGGCTTCCGGGGCCGATCGGGTAGGGCGATCAGTAGCGGGTGCGCAGGCGGAAGCCCGGATGATGGGTCATCCGCGCCAGGGTCACGGGGTTCTCCGGCAGCCAGGTCGTGCGTTCCATCTGCATCACCGGCGTGCCTGTGGGCGTGGCCAGGAATTCCGCCAGCCGCGCGTCGGCGGCGACGGCGGCAAAGCTGATCTCGGCCTCGGTGAAGGGTACTGCATCCAACAGCCATTCGTTGGGACCGGCGCAGGTCAGGTCGGCCTTTTCGATCTCGGGCACCGCGGCGAGGTTGATCCAGCGCTCCTCGAACTGGAAGGGGCGGTTGTCGGCGTAGTGCATGCACAGCACGTGCAGGACCGGCGCCGCGCGGTCCAGGCCCAGCTGCGAACACAGCCAGGCGGGGGCCGGGCCGGTTTGCCGGTCGACCAGCGCATAGCGGTACTCGGCATTCTGCTCCTCGATCACGTGGCGGACGACGGCTATCTCGATCCGGGCCTGCTTGACCGGCGCGCGCATCACCCGTGTTCCGCTGCGGCGGCGGCGTTCGATGAACCCCTGGTCGGCCAGCTCCCGCAGCGCGCGGTTGACTGTCGCCCGGGCACATTCGAATTCCTGCGCCAATTCGGTTTCCGTCGGCAGAAGCGTGCCCTGCGGCCAGATCCGGTCCTCGATCCGGCGTTTGACCTCGTCCCGGACGGTGTGAAAGCTGATGCGTCTGTGCCGTGGCAAGATGACCGGGTTCCCTCGTTACTGGTCCGGGCACGGCGGTTGAATTCGCCCGTCCGGTATACGCACAGGTTGTTTCTAGAGAATGCCGGCTTGACGGGGCAAGCCTGAATAGCGCGATTTTGCAGCGGCTTACGAGGATTTCCCTGGTGACGTAACGGCAAGTCCGGTTGCGCGGGATGGATCCGGCCTGCGGGCCCTTCGCGTTGCGGGAACGGAAAGGGGCCTTTACCTTGGATTGTTCGCGGGTGACAACACCGGGGACAGTCAGAAGGAGGCCGCCCATGCCCGCATTGCTCGATACCGTCGATCCGCAGGGGCTCGAGGAATTCTCGGTCGTGTTCACCGACCGCTCGCTCAACCACATGTCGGCCGCGTTCCAGCAGGTGATGCGCGACATCTCGGAGATGCTGCGCGAGGTCTATGGCGCGCAGGCCGTGGCGGTGATCCCCGGTGGCGGCACCTACGGGATGGAGGCGGTGGCCCGGCAATTCGCCCGCGGCGCGCAGGTCCTTGTCGTGCGCAACGGCTGGTTCTCCTACCGGTGGAGCCAGATCTTCGAGACCGGCGGGCTGACGGCGGGCGCGCATGTGATGAAGGCGTGCCAGGTCGGCAACGACACCCCGCGCCCCTTTGCCCCGGCCCCGATCGACGAGGTGGTGGCGGCGATCCGCGAACGCAGGCCGGACGTGGTGTTCGCCCCGCATGTGGAAACCTCGGCCGGGGTGATCCTGCCCGACGACTACGTGACCGCGATGGCCGCGGCGGCGCATGAGGTGGGCGCGCTCATGGTCCTGGATTGCATCGCCTCGGGCTGTGTCTGGCTGGACATGGCGGCGACCGGGGTGGACGTGCTGATCTCGGCCCCGCAAAAGGGCTGGAGCGCGTCGCCCTGCGCGGGGCTGGTGATGCTGTCCGGGCGTGCAGAGGCCCGTCTGCAGCAGACCGAGTCGGACAGTTTCTCGATCGATCTGAAGAAATGGCGCGACATCATGAAGGCCTATGAGGGCGGCGGTCACGCCTATCACGCGACCATGCCGACCGATGCGCTTCGGGCCTTCCGCGACACGATGGGCGAGACGCGCGCCTATGGCACCGAGCGGCTGCGCGAGGCGCAATGGGCCCTGGGCAACGGGGTGCGCGCGATGCTCAAGGACAAGGGCGTCGTCTCGGTCGCGGCGGAAGGGTTCGGCGCGCCCGGCGTCGTGGTCAGCTATACCGAGGACCCCGAGATCCAGTCCGGCCGGGCGTTTGCCGCCCAGGGCATGCAGATCGCGGCCGGTGTGCCGCTGCAATGCGACGAACCCGAGGATTTCCGCACGTTCCGCCTGGGCCTCTTCGGTCTCGACAAGCTGTATGACGTGGATGGCACCCTGGCGCGGTTGCGGCGGGTGATCGCCCAGGTTCTCTAGGGCGGCTCAGCTGACGCCAAGGCCCATCCGCATCAGCGTGTGGCGCACCGGGGCCAGCCCGTAGAGCGCGCCCAGACCCAGGGCGCGGGCGTCGCGCAGCGGTTGCGCGCCGGCCATCGACGCGCGGTTGAGCAGGTCGATGCCCCGGACCCGGAGTTCCACGTCGCGGATGCGCGCCGCGTGATAGGCCTCCAGCACCTGCGCGGTGCCGGGATCGGCGCGATGGGCCTGGGCCAGGTCCAGCAGGCAGCGCAGGTCGCGCAGGGACATGTTCAACCCCTGCGCGCCGATGGGTGGCACCACATGCGCGGCCTCGGCCATCAGCGCGATGCGTTCCCCCGACAGGCGCGCGGCGGACTGGCTGATGATCGGCCAGATCGTGCGGCGCGAGGCCAGGGTCAGCGGCCCGAACAGCCCGCAGGACCGTTCCGTCATCGCCGCCTCGAAGGCGGGCCTGTCGAGCGCAAGCAATTCCTTGGCGCGCGGGCCCCGCTCCATCCAGACTACGGCCGAGGAGGGCCGTCCATCCCAGTCGGGCAGCGGCACCAGCGTGAAGGGCCCGCCCGAGCGGTGGATCTCGGTCGAGACATTGTCATGCGGGATGTCGTGGGTGGTGGCGAAAGCCAATGCCTTCTGGCCGTATCGCGTGGTGTGCACGTCGATGCCGGCGGCACGCCGCATGGGTGACTCGCGCCCGTCAGCGGCCACCACCAGCCGGGTGCGCAGTGTCGCACCGTCGCTCAACCCGACGCGGGCCTCGCCCTCGCGGGTGAAAAGGCGGGTGGTGGCTGTGCCGGGGCGGAAATCGACATTGGGCAGCGCCTCCAGCCGGGCCAGCATCTCGCGCCGCAGCAGCCAGTTCGGCAGGTTCCATCCGAACGGTTGATCCGAGATGTCGGCGGACCGGAACTCGCGGGTGAGGCGCGGCTGATAGGTCTCGCCGCCGGCATCGACGATGCGCATCACATCGAGCGGGGCGGCGTGATCGTCGAGCCGCGCCCAGAGCCCGCATTCGTCCAGCAGCGCGCGCGCCGGTTGCAGGAAGGCTGTCGTCCGCAGGTCGGACCCTTCGGCATCGCGCTCGGTCACCGGCGGCGCCGGATCGACGCAGATCACCGAGAACCCGGCGCTGCCGAAGGCGGCCGCCGCGGTCAGACCGGCGATGCCACCGCCGGAAATCAGGATGTCGCAGGATTCGGTCATCGCATCGGCCTCCGTCTTGGCCGGAACACTAGGGCCGTGGCCGGGGCAAGGCCAAGCGACATCCTGTCCTGCCGGTCAGATCCCGGCCATGGCGATCAGCACGATCCAGATCACCGGGACAAGCGCCAGCGCCGGGATGTAGAGGCCGGGAAGGCCAAAGATCAGGATCGCGCAGCCCCACAGGCTGACGAAGGCCAGCACCGCATAGAGGATGTTCTCGTCGTCGCCCTCGGCGATTTCGCGGGCCATGCGCCCGAGGATCGGGACGGCAAAGAGGATCCGCCGCAGGATCGGGTCGCGGCGCGGCATGTCGATGGCGGTCATGGGGTCTCCGTTCAGGGCAGGATCAAAAGATATGAACGGGATGTAGGTATTCCGCGCCGCAGGGCAGCGGCGCGTTTCGTCGCAGGCCGCGGGCTCAGACGAGCCGGGCGAGGAAGTCTGCGAGGTCGTCGGTGTGGTGATGGATATGGTCGGCCGCCTGCGGCTCCGGCGCGACATGGACGGTTCGCATGCCCATCGCGTGCGGCGCGGCCAGATTGCGGGTGTCGTCCTCGAACATCGCCGCGGTGTCGGGCCGCATCCCGTCGCGGGCGAACACGGCCTCGAAGGCCTCGCGCTCGGGCTTGGGGCGGAAGCCCGCATGCTCGACTCCGTAGATCGCGTCGAACAGCCCGGTTAGGCCGCGCGCCGCGAGCACCCGCTCGGCATAGGGCGCGCTGCCGTTGGTATAGACGATGCGCCGGCCCGGCAACTCGCGCAGCCGCGCGGCCAGGTCCGGATCGGGGGCGACATGGCTCATGTCGATCGCATGCACCGCGACCAGATAGGGCTCGGGGTCCAGGTCGTGCTCGCGCATCAGCCCGGCGAGTGTGGTGCCATAGCTGCGCCAGTAATGTGTGCGCAGATGATTGGCCTGCGCATGTTCCACCCCAAGCGCCTGCATCACGTAATCCGTCATCAGCACCTCGATCTGATCGAAGAGCCGCATTTCGGGCGGGTAGAGGGTGTTGTCGAGATCGAACACCCAATCCCGGACGTGGCTGAAGCTGGTCCTGACCATGCGCCATGACCTAGGCCAGTTCGCCCGCCATGGCAACGGGCGGGCTTGATCGCAGGGGGTGCCGGGGTCTAGACAGGTCCGATCCAAGGAAAGTTCCGCCGATGCCGCGCTCGCAGACCAACAACAAGGACGCCTATCACCTGATCCTCGAGGCGATCGACATGGGCATCTACAAGCCCGGCGACAGGCTGGTCGAAAGCGACCTGGCCGAACGCTTTGGGGTCTCGCGCACGCCGATCCGCGAGGCGTTGCAGCGGCTCGAGACGCAATCGCTCCTGGAACGTGACGGCCGGTCGTTGATCGTCGCCTCGCTGGATCATAACCAGATGGCCGAGCTTTACGTGGTGCGCCGCGAACTGGAGGGGCTGGCCGCGCGCCTGGCCGCGCGCCACGCCACCGACGAGGAAGTGCGCGTGCTGCGCGACATGGTTGAGGCCGATGACGCGCTGGTGGACGATCCGGTGGCGCTGAGCCGGGCCAATCGCCGCTTCCACGAGCAGATCCACCTGGCCTCGCACAACCGCTATCTGGTACAGCAGCTGGACCTGGTGCATCGCACCATGGCGCTGATGGCCACGACCTCGCTGGCGGCGCAGGGGCGCGGCGAGATCGCGCAATCCGAACATCGCGGCATCGTCGAGGCGATCAGTGCCCGCGACGAGGAGGCGGCGGCCGAGGCGCTCCGCGACCACATATCGATCGCCTTCATGACCCGGCTGAAACAGGATGCCGGCCGGCGCGAGCGTGGCTGATCACGCGGGTGGGATGTCCTCTGCGGCCTGGCCGTGCTGGGTCTTGTCCCAGAAAAAGGGCCGGAACGCCATTTCCCACAGCGCCTTGTAGGCCGCCAGCACGCCCAGCGGGAAATAGAGCGGCATGGTCGGTACGAACGGCAGGAGGAACCGCCGCTCACGCCCCGAGACGGCGCACAGCCCGGCAAGGAACGCCAGCAGCTCGGACGCCGCGAAGACCGCGAAAGTGCCGGTCAGCGCGCCGGGCGGCAGTGCGTCGACCAGCGGGTGCGGCATGCCCAGGGCGGCCAGCCACAGCGACCAGAGCACCGGGGCCAGCAGGAACTGGCCCAGCGTGCCCAGAAAGAAGGCCTGGAATCCCAGGAACCGGGCCAAGCCGAGATCGCGCAGCAATTGCAGCGGCGCACGCATATGCACCAGGTAGGTGACCATGAACCCCTTGAGCCAGCGCGACCGCTGCCGCACCCAGGGCCAGGCGCGGTGGTTGGCCTCTTCATAGGTGACGGTGCCGATCATCTCGGTGCGATAGCCGGCGCGGGACAGGCGCACCCCCAGGTCGGCGTCCTCGGTCACGTTATGGGCATCCCAGCCACCCAGCTTTTCCAGCACATCGCGCCGGAAGAACAGCGTCGTGCCACCCAGCGGCACCACCAGGCCCAGCCGCGCGATGCCCGGCAGGATGATCCGGAACCAGCTGGCATATTCGATGGTGAAGCAGCGCGCCCGCCAGTTGGTCCTGGGATTGTAGAAATCCAGGATCCCCTGCAGGCAGGCGACATCCTCGCCCGCCTGTTCGAATTGCCCGACCACCGTTTCGATCTGGTCTGGCAGCGGGGCGTCCTCGGCATCCCAGACCCCGATGATCTCGCCCCGGCAGAAATCCAGCGCATAGTTCATCGCGCGCGGCTTTGTCGTCAGCCCGGACAGGGCGGGAACCGTGACGACCCGCATCCAGCCCGGCAGATCGGTCCGGGCCAGGGTGTCCTGTGTGACGGCGTCATGCTCTTCCAGCACCAGGACGACCTCCAGCAGGGCCTTGGGATAGGTCAACCGGGTCAGCCTGCGGATCAGCGCGCCGGCGATCTCGCGCTCCTTGTAGAGCGGGACCATCACCGAGACGCGGGGCAGGCGGGTGCCCTCGGCCGGAGTGTTTTGCGCCTTTTGCGGCGCAAGCAGTTGAGATTGGTTCAGCATCTGGGCGATCAGGGCACAGCCCCTCAGCCCGCTGAACAGCAGCAGCGTGGCCAGTCCCAGCCCCAGCAGGACGGCCAGGGCCGCCACCGGCGCCCAACAGGCCGCAGCCACCGCGACCAATGCCACCAGAACAGCCGAAAACCGCCGCCCGGCATGCCAGTCCCGGCAGCTGAACCGGAGCGCGACCCGGGTCTCTGCACATTGCGCCAGATGCGGACCAAAGGCACGGGACAGGGCGGCGTGAATGTCCCTCTCGCGGGCGAAGACCGGCACCGGTGTCAGGCCGGACGCGGGATCCGCCAGCCGGTCGCGCACCGACTGGAACCGGTCCGGGCGCGACGTGGCGACCAGCAGAAGCGGTCCGATCCGCTGCCAGGGCAGCGCGCCGAGGTCGAGCCAGTCCCGGCAGGGCAGCAGGTCGCAAAGGTCGTCGGGCGGCGGCTGTGTGGCAAGATCGGCGGTGTCGATCCCGTGCTGGCCAGCCAGCGCAGCGGTCACCTGATCCGGCGCGACCCAGCCCTCGGCCTCCAGGATCTCGCCCAGAGGCGCGTTCAGGTGCAGCTGCATCCGCAGGGCCTGAACCAGTTGATCCTGGGTGATGGCGCCGCTCTCGACCAGGTGCCGGCCAAGCGGCAAGCGCGACCGCGCCGGAACCGCGGCGGGAAGCGGCGTCGCCAGGTTCAGTTTCTGATCGCTCATCCGCGGCACCCTGCGCTGTGACGGCGTCAGGGTGGGCGCGGCGTGGTTAACGCGCGGTTAAAGCCGGAAAAACACGGGTCAGGCCGCCGGTTTGCGCGCCGTCATCGCGGCCGAGAACCGCTCGAACAGGTAGAAGCTGTCCTGCGGGCCAGGGCTGGCCTCGGGGTGGTATTGCACCGAATAGACCGGGCGATCGGCCATGCGGATACCGCAATTGGAACCGTCGAACAGCGACCGGTGGGTTTCGATTACACCCTCGGGCAGCGATTGCCCGTCCACGGCAAAGCCGTGATTCATCGATGTGATCTCGACCTTGCCGGTTTCCAGGTCCTTGACCGGGTGGTTGGCGCCGTGGTGGCCGTGGTTCATCTTGACGGTCTTCGCCCCCAGCGCCAGCGCCAGCATCTGGTGGCCCAGGCAGATCCCGAAGACCGGCATGTCGCTGCCCTCCAGGATCTCCCGGATCATCGGCACCACGTATTCGCCGGTCGCCGCCGGATCGCCGGGACCGTTCGACAGGAACAGCCCGTCCGGCGCATGGGCCAGCACATCGGCGGCGGTGGCGGTGGCCGGCAGAACCGTCACGTCGCACCCGGCCGAGGCCAGACAGCGCAGGATGTTGCGCTTGGCGCCATAGTCGATCGCCACGACCTTGTGTTGTGGCGCCTCCTGCCGGGTGTAGCCGTCGGGCCAGGCCCAGCGCATCTCGTCCCAGCGGTAGCTCTGGGCGCAGGTCACGTCGCGGGCCAGGTCCATGCCCTCGAGACCGGCAAAGCCGCGTGCGGCGCTCACCAACGCCTCGAGGTCGAAATTTCCGTCCGGATCATGGGCCAGCGCCACATGCGGTGCGCCCTGCTGGCGGATCGCCCGCGTCAGGCGGCGGGTGTCGACCCCGCCGATGGCGATGCGCCCGCGGCGGGCCAGCCAGTCGGCCAGGTTCTCGGCCGCGCGCCAGTTCGACGGCACGGTCGGATCCCACTTCACCACCATGCCCGAGGCCACCGGATCGGCGGTTTCGTCATCCTCGGGGTTCACCCCGACATTGCCCACATGCGGAAAGGTGAAGGTCACGACCTGACCGGCATAGGAGGGGTCGGTCATGATTTCCTGGTACCCGGTCATCGCGGTGTTGAAGCAAAGTTCGGCCACCGTCTGTCCGGTCGCCCCGAAGCCGCGTCCGTAAAAGATGGTCCCATCGGCCAAGGCAAGACACGCGGTGGGCTTGGACGAGGCGAAACGGGCCATGACGCGGCTCCTCTTATGTGGCTAAATCGGCGCATACCTAAGGGGGTTCCGGGTCCGGGTCAAGCCTGTTGCGATTCTCGCATATCGTTTATTGTCAGTGACTTAAGCCATGTTGCCACCGGTTGTGCCTGTCTTTTTCTTTGGGTATGGTCGGGGTCTTCGATTTCCATGGGGATGGATCAGCAGATGGATATGCGTGCCAAGGTCAACGCGGTTTTGAAACAGGCGATGAAGGACAAGGACGCCGAGAGGGTCTCGACCTTGCGTCTGATCAATGCCGCGATAAAGGACAAGGACATCGCCGCGCGCGGCGCCGGCGACGACGAGGCGCAGGGCTGTGGTGACGGCGATGTGCTTGCGATCCTTGGCAAAATGACCAAGCAGCGCCAGGAGAGCGCGCGCGCCTATGAGGAGGGCGGGCGCCTGGACCTGGCCGAGCGGGAGCGGCGCGAGATCGAGGTGATCGAGGAGTTCCTGCCCAAGCAGTTGGACGAGGACGAGGTGTCGAAGGCGATCGGCACGGCGATTTCCGCGACCGGAGCCCAGTCGATCCGCGACATGGGCAAGGTCATGGGAGAGTTGAAGTCGCGCTATACCGGGCAGATGGATTTCGGCAAGGTCGGCCCGATGGTCAAGGATCGCCTGTGCCAGGCCGCCCCGGGCCAGTGCTGAGCGGTGCCGGGCGCCCGGGCAGCCGGGCGCTGAGATCGTCATAGAGGCTGCGACGTTCTTCCTCTGACAGGAACGCGCCGATCTCGACCTCGCGCCCCGACCCGTTGAGCGTCACGTAATAGGGCACCGGACCGTCCGCCTCGTGCATCTCGGGCCGGGCCCAGTAGCGGTTGCAGTCCCAGCTCTGCACCGGCCCACGCGGGTTGTGACGTTCCAGCCGCGCCGTGTCCTGCGATAACGTGAGAACCTCGAGGACGCGGCGGCTGCGGTAGTTTACCTGCAACGCCCACCAGATCCCGCCGATCGCGATCAGGACGAATGGCAGGATCCCCCAGAGAAGCACCGAACCCAGCAGCGTGAAGACCGGAATCATCGCCAGGGTGAACAGCCCCAGGACCGACGCGGCGAACCCCCGCGGCGGCAGCGAGTTGTGGGGCCAGAGCTGCAGCTCCTGCCGGTCTTCAGAGGGGGTGGTGGTCCAGCGATAGGGCATGGCGTTTTGGTAGCACGTTTTCCGTCCGCGTCGAGAGGGCTGCGGCCTCAGGCGACATGGCCGACCCGCGCCCAGGAGAACGCATCGTCCAGCCGGTCATCGCCCCAGAACAGCTCGTCGCGGACAACGAAGCTGGGCGCGCCGAAGACGCCCTGGCGAACGGCCTCGGCGGTTTCCGCGTCCAGGGCCTCGCGTGTCGACGGATCGTCGGCGCGGGCAAGAACGGGCATCGGATCCTGGCCCGCGCGGTGCAGCGCCTCGGTCAGCGCCTCGGTGCTGCCCGCCTCGACCCCGTCTTCGAACCACAGCCGGTAGAGTGCGCGCGTGAATCCGATGCCCCAATCCGCCGACATGCCCATAAGCGCGACCCGGTTGGCCAGCGAAAGGTCCGAAATCGGGTACGGGGCCGGAAGCCGCGCGCGCAGCCCGTATTTCGCCGCGCGCCGCTCGATGTCGCGCCACATATAGGCGGTCTTTTGCGGCTTGCCCACGAACGGCACGTTCTGCTGCGCCTGCATCACCTGGCGCACGTCGAAGGGCCGCCAGCGCACCGACGCGTCGTGTTTGCGGCACCAGTCCGGCAGGCGCATGACGGTCAGGAAGCTGTAGGTGCTGCCGATGGAATACCAGAAGTCGATTTCGGGCATGGGGCCGCTCCGGCGTCGGACAGGTTGACGTATGGTAAACCATATCCGGCAGGAAGGCGATGGGGCGGTTCGGGGTGCGTCCTCGGGGTGCCTGGCGGGGCGAAGCCGACATGGCAATTGCCCGGTGACACGAATACCGAGGCATTCACCCGACGGCGCGATAGCCAGCACAAGCAACGCAGATCTCAATTGTGCGATCGGGTGGTACCCCCCGGACAGTTCCGCACTGATTGAAGTGCCAGAAGCCGTCTGCGTGATACAGCTCTTCGACCACCAAGCCCATCACCGCGGCAGATACATACTATGCTTTCGGCTGCAGGGGCCGAACCTGAGCCAACGGGAATTCTGCAGATGCCTTGGAAAACACTCTCGATTGGCCCTCGTCGCGTGGACAGTTGTCCAAAAAAAAGGCCCCGTCTTGCGGCAGGGCCTTTCATTCCGGGTGGCCGGGCGCTCAGTGCGCGTGGCCGTGGTCCCAGTCCTCGCGCTTGGGCAGTTGCTCGAACGTGTGTTCGGGCGGCGGCGTCGGCAGGGTCCATTCCAGCGTGTCCGCGTATTCGTTCCAGTAGTTGTTCCGGGTCTCGCGCGCGCCGCGGAACAGCGCGTAGAAGACGATGCCGAAGAACAGCAGGAACGAGGCGAAGGACAGGAACGCGCCCCAGGACGAGATCTTGTTCCAGTAGGCAAACGCCTCGGGGTAGTCGATATAGCGGCGCGGCATACCCTGACGGCCCAGGAAATGCTGGGGGAAGAAAGTCACGTTGGCGCCGATGAAGAACAGCCAGAAGTGGATCTTGCCCCAGAACTCGGAATATTGCCGCCCGGTGATCTTGGCGAAGTAGAAATAGACACCGGCAAAGATCGCGAACACCGCACCCAGGCTCATCACATAGTGGAAATGCGCCACCACGTAGTAGGTGTCGTGATAGGCCCGGTCGACGCCCGCCTGGCTGAGCACAACGCCGGTGACGCCGCCGACGGTGAACAGGAACAGGAAGCCGAAGGCGAAGAGCATCGGCGTCTTGAACTCGATCGAGCCGCCCCACATCGTCGCGATCCAGCTGAACACCTTCACGCCTGTGGGCACCGCGATGACCATCGTGGCCAGCATGAAATAGGCCTGCTGGTTCACGCTCATGCCCACCGTGTACATGTGGTGCGCCCAGACGACGAAGCCCAGCACGCCGATGGCGATGATCGCCCAGACCATCGGCAGGTAGCCGAAGACCGGCTTGCGGCTGAAGGTGGCGATCACGTGGCTGATGATGCCGAACCCGGGCAGGATCACGATGTAGACTTCGGGATGGCCGAAGAACCAAAGGATGTGCTGGTAGAGCACCGGATCGCCGCCGCCGGCCGGATCGAAGAAGGTGAAGCCGAAATTTCGGTCCATCAGCAGCATTGTGATGGCGCCCGCCAGCACCGGCAGCGACAGCAGGATCAGCCACGCTGTGACGAAGATCGACCACGAGAAGAGCGGCACCTTGAACAGCGTCATGCCCGGCGCGCGCATGTTCAGGAAGGTGGTGATCATGTTGATCGCGCCCAGGATCGAGCTGGCGCCCGACACGTGCACGGCAAAGATCGCCAGGTCCATCGACATGCCGCCCTCGGTGGTCGACAGCGGCGGATAGAGCACCCAGCCCACGCCGGATCCGGCCTGGTCATTGCCGCCCGGCGCCAGCATCGACACCACGCCCAGCGTGGTGCCCGCGACATAGAGCCAGAACGACAGGTTGTTCATCCGCGGAAACGCCATGTCCGGCGCGCCGATCTGCAAAGGCATGAAATAGTTGCCGAAACCGCCGAAGAGGGCGGGAATGACCACGAAGAACATCATCAGGACGCCGTGATAGGTGATCATCACGTTCCACAGATGCCCGTTGGGCGTGCAGACCTCGCCACTGGAGAACAGGCGGAAGCCCTCGAGGCACATGTGCTGCACCCCCGGCTCCATCAGTTCCAGCCGCATGAAGACGGTCAGCGCGACCGAGATGAAGCCCGCAAGGGCCGAGAACACCAGGTAGAGGATACCGATGTCCTTGTGGTTCGTGGACATGAACCAGCGGGTAAAGAACCCGCGGTTGTCTTCGTGCCCATGACCTTGAATGGCTGCGTCTGCCATTTAGGCGCCTCCTGTTGCAGATAGCGCGCGCCACGGAACGGGACGGGCACGCAGAGTCCCGCTGGTTTTAGAATGCGGGGCGCGCGCCTTCAATGGCCGAGTTTGATCTGGATCAAGATAAATGGCCGCACCCTCTTGAAGAACCGGCCATTCCCGCTCTGTACGGCACTGCCCGGGGGCGCGTCGAACTCGCGGGCCGGCATGCGGTTGCAGGTCGGGACTGCCCACGGCTGGATCGTTCGCCGGACGCCGCTGTTGCGGTTTTCACCCGGTCGCAGCTTGACCCCGCCCCGGCGGGCCCGCAGAACTGCTTCGCAGTCTACAGGAGGTGCGCGACATGGCCTATGATCCCGACAACATCTTTGCCAAGATCCTGCGCGGGGAAATTCCCGCCACAAGCGTCTACGAGGACGCGCAGACGCTGGCCTTCATGGACATCATGCCGCGCGCGGACGGGCATGTGCTGGTGATCCCCAAGACGCCTTGCCGAAACCTGCTGGACGCCAGCCCGGATCAACTGGCCGCGGTGATGGCCACGGCGCAACGGGTCGCCCGCGCGGTGATGCAGGCCTTCGACGCCGGTGGCGTGACGGTGCAGCAGTTCAACGAGACCGCGGGCGGTCAGGAAGTGTTTCACCTGCATCTCCACGTTCTGCCCCGGCATGACGGCGTGGCGCTGCGCGCGCCGGGCCAGATGGGCGACATGGAGGTCATCGCAGGACATGCAGAGCGCATTCGCGCCGCCCTGGCGGGGTGAGGCCGGCACGGGTTGGGTTTTCGCTTGATCGGCGGAAGTGTCTGACTAAAGTCAGATACCATGCCGCCCGATTCCGTCTCCCGTTTTCGCCGCTTCGCACGTGCCGTCACGACCGAGGTCGGCGCGCTGGACCAGTCCTTTCTCGGGCGGGGCCGTCCGCTCGGCGCGGCGCGGGTGCTGAACGCCATCGGCCAGGGAACCGGCGACGTGGCCGAGATCCGCGCCTACCTGCGGCTCGACTCCGGGTTGATGAGCCGGTTGCTGCGCGGGCTCGAGGGCGAGGGGCTGATCGAGATGCAGCCCCATCCCGAGGACGCCCGCCGCCGCATCGCGGCGCTCACCCCGGCCGGGCGACGCGAGTTCGATGCCTATGAGACGCTGTCCAACGACCGGGCCCGGGCGCTGCTGGCCCGGCATCCCGATCCCGAGGCGCTTCTGGCGGCGATGGACATGGTCGCGACAGCCCTGTCACCGGACTCGGTTCGCCTGAGCGAGAGCGATCCGCGAAGTCCGGAGGCGCGTTACTGCCTGGGCGAATACTATGCCGAGCTGGCGCGCCGCTTCGACACCGGTTTCGACGTGTCGCTGTCGCGCGATCCCGAGGCCGGCGACATGGTGCGCCCGCGTGGTAGTTTCCTGCTGGCGCAGTCGGACGGTCTGCCTCTGGGCTGTGTCGGTCTCAAGGGGCAGGGCGGCGCGGTTGCCGAGGTCAAGCGGCTCTGGGTGTCGCCATCCGCCCGTGGTCTGGGCCTGGCACGGCGGCTGATGGCGGCGGTGGAATCAGTGGCGCAGGACCTGGGCATCGCCACATTGCGGCTGGACACCAACAGCGCGCTGCCCGAGGCGGTCGCACTCTACCGCCGCAGCGGCTGGCACGAGATCCCGCGCTTCAACGACGACCCCTATCCGGACATCTTCTTCGAGAAATCACTCTGACGATGCGGAGCAAACCGCCGGGACGGCGTCATCGCCGAACACCGCGTCGAAATTGCGCCGCAAGGCCACGTCCAGATCCGCCATCGTGACAGGCAGGCCCAGATCGACCAGCGAGGTCACGCCGTGGTCGCGGATGCCGCAGGGCACGATTCCGGAGAAATGCTCAAGGTCCGGCTCCACGTTGATCGAGATGCCGTGAAAGCTGACCCAGCGGCGCAGGCGGATGCCGATGGCGGCGATCTTGTCCTCGGCCATCTCGCCGGACGGCAGTCGGGGCTTTTCGGGGCGTTCGATCCACACGCCGACACGGCCCGGGCGGATCTCGCCGCGCAGGCCGAACTCGGCCAGGGTCGCGATCACCCACTCCTCGAGCTGGCGGACGAAACAGCGCACGTCGCGGCCGCGGCGCGCGACGTTCATCATCACGTAGACGACGCGCTGACCGGGACCGTGATAGGTGTACTGCCCGCCACGCTTGGTGGGGTAGACCGGAAAGCGGTCGGGCGCGGTCAGATCCTCGTCCCGTGCCGAGGTCCCGGCGGTATAGAGCGACGGGTGCTCGACCAGCCAGACACATTCTTCCGCCGCCCCGTCGGCAATCGCGGCGGCGCGGGATTCCATGAAGGCCACGGCCTCCTCATAGTCTGTCAGACCGGGTGTGACGATCCATTCCATGCGGTCCTCCTAGCGCGCCCGCGCCTCCGGGGGAAGGGGCTGCGGGAAGGGGCTGCCGGGGCCGGCCGCGGTCCTCGCTCGGAAATCCGGACGGCAGGCGAATTGCCTCTTCACATCGCCCGAACCCTCGTTTATACGCCGCGACACCAAGCCTGACAGTGCGGTCGTGGCGGAATTGGTAGACGCGCAGCGTTGAGGTCGCTGTGGGGTAACACCCGTGGAAGTTCGAGTCTTCTCGACCGCACCATCCAAATCGAAATTGCAATGCGGATAGGCCCATTTTAGCCGTAAATCCCGATTGTTCCGATGCCAATGCGGCGCTCGGGGACATGGCGACTGTTGCCGCGAAGGCTATCGCCAATCCTGCCGGAGAAATCTGGAGCGGGCGATGAGATTCGAACTCACGACCCTTACCTTGGCAAGGTAATGCTCTACCCCTGAGCTACGCCCGCATCCTGTTCGGCCTTCCGGCCTGGGGTCTCAATCTGGAGCGGGCGATGAGATTCGAACTCACGACCCTTACCTTGGCAAGGTAATGCTCTACCCCTGAGCTACGCCCGCCCCGTTGAGTGAGACGGGAGATATAAAGTCCCGCCCGGTGCTGCAAGTGGAAATGTGCGGGATCCGGCAAAAAATCACCGGACGCGCAGCCTGGGGCGGAATGGCGAACCGGGGCGCGCACAAAGCGGCGGAAACCACGACATTCACCGGTGCGGCGCAACAATCGCAACCCTGTGCGATCCCCTGTCATCTGGCCCAAAATACCTCGGGGCAGTGCCTCCCCGCCCTGGCCGGCCGGTTCACTCCAGCTCGACCAGCAGGTCCTTGGCGTCGATCTGCCCGCCCGGCTGGACATGGACCGCCTTGATCGTGGCGTCGCGCTCGGCGTGGATGCCGGTCTCCATCTTCATCGCCTCGATGGTCAGCAGCAGGTCGCCTTCCTTGACCTTCTGGCCGGCCTTCGCGCCGACCGACGCGACGACACCGGGCATCGGGGCGCCGACATGGTTCGGGTTTCCGACCTCGGCCTTGGGCCGTTGCGCGGCCTGCGACATGACCAGACGGTTGGGCGCGCGGATCACGCGGGGCTGGCCGTTCAGCTCGAAGAACACTTTCACTTCGCCGTTCTCGTCGGTTTCGCTGATCGCCTGGCAGCGGATTTCCAGCGTCTTTCCCGGGTCGATCTCGGCCGATATCTCCTCGCCGGGCTCCATCCCGTAGAAGAAGGTGCGCGTGGGAAGCGTCCGGACCGGACCGTATTGGCGGTGGCGGCCCATGTAGTCCATGAACACCTTGGGATACATCAGGTAGCCGCTCAGATCCTCGTCATCGACGTCCTTGCCCTCAAGCTCGGCCGAGACCTGGGCGCGGACCTCCTCCAGGTCGACCGCGGGCAGGTGCTTGCCCGGGCGCTCGGTGTTGGGCGCCTCGCCCTTCAGGACCTTCTTCACGATGGCTTCGGGGAACCCGCCCGGCGGCTGGCCCAGGTTCCCGCGCATCATGTCGATGACGCTGTCGGGAAAGGACACGTCGGTGTCGGGATCCTCGACATCGGCCCGCGTCAGCCCCTGGCTGACCATCATCAGCGCCATGTCGCCGACCACCTTGGAACTGGGTGTGACCTTGACGATGTCGCCGAACATCCGGTTCACGTCGGCATACATCTGCGCCACCTCGTGCCAGCGTTCCTCCAGCCCCATGCTGCGCGCCTGCGCCTTGAGGTTGGTGAACTGCCCGCCGGGCATCTCGTGCAGATAGACCTCCGAGGCCGGGGCCTGCAGGCCGCTTTCGAAGGCGGCGTAGTGCCCGCGCACGGTCTCGAAATAGTCGCTGATCTCGCGGATCGCCTTGATATCCAGCCCGGTGTCGCGGTCGGTATGGCGCAGCGCCTCGACCACCGAGCCCAGCGTGGCCTGGCTGGTATTGCCCGAGAAACTGTCCATCGCGCAATCGACCGCATCCACCCCCGCCTCGGAGGCGGCGAGGATGGTGGCGCAGGCGACACCGGCGGTGTCGTGGGTGTGGAAGTGGATCGGCAGCCCGACCTCTTCCTTGAGCGCGCGGATCAGCTGGCGCGCGGCGGCGGGTTTGAGCAGGCCGGCCATGTCCTTGAGGCCGAGCACATGAGCGCCCGCATCACGAAGCTCCTTGCCCATGGCAACATAGTATTTCAGGTCGTATTTCGCGCGGTCCGGGTCGTTGATGTCTCCGGTATAGCAGACCGTGCCCTCGCAGACCTTGTCCTGCTCGATCACCGCGTCCATCGCCACGCGCATGTTCTCGACCCAGTTCAGGCTGTCGAAGACTCGGAACACGTCGATGCCGGTCTCGGCGGCAACGCGGACGAATTCGCGCACCACGTTGTCGGGGTAGTTGGTGTAGCCCACGCCGTTGGATCCGCGCAGCAGCATTTGGGTCATCAGGTTCGGCATCCGCTCGCGCAGATCGCGCAGGCGCTGCCAGGGGCATTCCTGCAGGAACCTGTAGGCCACGTCGAACGTGGCCCCGCCCCAGCATTCCACGCTGAACAGCTGCGGCAGGTTGGCGGCATAGCTGGGCGCCACGCGGATCATGTCGAGCGAACGCATCCGCGTGGCCAGCAGCGACTGGTGCCCGTCCCGCATGGTGGTGTCGGTGATCAGCAGGTGCCGCTGCGCCTTCATCCAGTCGGCCACCGCCTGCGGGCCCTTCTGCTCCAGCAGGTTGCGGGTGCCCATCTGCGGTTCGGCCCTGGGCGCGGGCGCCTTCGGCTCCTTGAGGTCGGTGCGGGGCAGGGGGCGGTCCTTGGTTTCGGGATGCCCGTTCACCGTGATGTCGGCGATATAGGTCAGCACCTTGGTGCCCCGGTCGCGGCGTTTCTTGAACTGGAACAGGTCAGGGGTCTCGTCGATGAACTTGGTGCTGTATTCATTGGACAGGAAGGTCGGATGCTTCAGCAGGTTCTCGACAAAGGCGATGTTGGTCGACACGCCGCGCACCCGGAACTCGCGCAGGGCGCGGTCCATCCGGGCAATCGCCTTTTCCGGGGTCGGCGCCCAGGCCGTCACCTTGGTCAGCAGCGAATCGTAGAACCGGGTGATGACCCCGCCGGCATAGGCGGTGCCGCCATCCAGCCGGATGCCCATGCCGGTGGCCGAGCGATAGGCGGTGATGCGGCCATAGTCTGGGATGAAGTTGTTGAGCGGATCCTCGGTGGTCACGCGGGTCTGCAGCGCGTGGCCGTTCAGGCGGATGTCCTCCTGGCGGTCCTTGCCGGTGGCCTCGGCGATGCTCTTGCCCTCGGCGATCAGGATCTGCGCCTGGACGATGTCGATGCCGGTCACCTCCTCGGTGACGGTGTGTTCGACCTGAACGCGCGGATTGACCTCGATGAAGTAGAACTGCTCCGTCTCCATATCCATCAGGAATTCGACGGTGCCGGCGCATTCGTAATCGACATGCTTGCAGATCCGGTATCCCAGGTTGCAGATCTCGGCGCGCTGGGCGTCGGTCAGATAGGGCGCGGGGGCGCGTTCCACGACCTTCTGGTTGCGCCGCTGGACCGAACAGTCGCGCTCGAATAGGTGATAGATCTGCCCGTGCTTGTCGCCCAGGATCTGCACCTCGACATGGCGGGCGCGGGTGATCATCTTCTCCAGGTAGCCTTCGCCATTGCCGAAGGCCGCTTCGGCCTCGCGCCGGCCCTCCAGCACCTTCTCCTCCAGCTCGTCGGGGCCGGTGATCGGGCGCATTCCGCGCCCGCCGCCGCCCCAGGACGCCTTGAGCATCAGCGGATAGCCGATCTCCTCGGCCTCCTTGCGGATCTTTCCCATGTCGTCGCCCAGAACCTCGGTCGCCGGGATCACCGGCACGCCGGCCTCGATGGCGACCTTGCGGGCGCTGGCCTTGTCGCCGAGCGCGCGCATGGTCTCGGCCCGGGGGCCGATGAAGGTGATGGCGTTCGACGCGCAGGCATCGACGAAATCGGGATTCTCGCTCAGCAGGCCATAGCCGGGATGGATCGCGTCGGCGCCACATTCCTTGGCGACGCGGATGACCTCGTCGATCGACAGATAGGCCCCGACCGGACCCAAGCCCTCGCCGATGCGATAGGCCTCGTCGGCCTTGAACCGGTGCAGGCCCAACTTGTCCTCTTCGGCATAGACGGCGACGGTGCGTTTGCCCATCTCGTTGGCCGCGCGCATGACGCGGATTGCGATTTCGCCGCGGTTGGCAATGAGGATCTTGTTGAAGTCGGTCATGTCATGTCCCGGTCGATTGAGGCCCGGCCGCGGCCGCGGCGGCGGACCATGTTCATGTGTATCGGCGGAAAGGGCAGGCTCCCCGGCTTTTTTCTGCACCTGCAAACACGCCGCATTGGCGCATCATGTCAAGATGTTTCCGGCCGCGTGAGCGGACCGAGCGGCCGCGTGGGCGGCAAATCCGACAGGCGGGCGGCGCCCAACTGGCCCATGTTCGCCTCGAGATCCCGGCGCAGGATCTCGACCAGATGCGCCGGGCCGCCGGGGCCGAGCGCGGCCAGCGCCACGTGGAAGGCCCGGCCCAGCATCACGTAATCCGCGCCCAGGGAAATGGCGCGCAGGATGTCGAGCCCGCCCTCGACGCCGCTGTCGAAGATCAGCGGCAGGCGTGTTGCGGCCCGGATCTCGGGCAAGGCCTCGATCGTGGCCGGGGCGCCGTCGAACTGCCGGCCCGCATGGTTCGACACCCAGAGCGCATCGACACCCGCCGCCTCGAGCGGGGCGGCATCGCGGGCGCGCAGGACGCCCTTGATCACGAACGGCCCGTCCCAGTGGTCGCGCAGCCACCTGACATAGTCCAGATCCGGCGAAGTGCGCAGCAGATATCCGATATGCGCCGTGGGTGGCAGGCCGGCCGCCGCGCCGGTGATATACTTGTCCAGCGTCCGCATCCGCGGCATGCCCGCGCGCGCCATGCCGACAGCCCAGGCCGGCCGCAGCGCAACCTGCGCCAGCAACCGCGGCGTCAGTTTCGGCGGCTGGGTCAGCCCCGAGCGGGTCTGACGCTCGCGCCGCGAGGCGACCGGCACATCGACCGTCAGGACAAGCGTGCGGAACCCGGCCCGCCGCGCCCGCTCCAGCAGATCGGCCCGGATCTCGGGGTCCTTGGGCGGGTAGAGCTGGAACCAGGCATCCTCACCCAGATGCGGCGCCAGGTCCTCGGGGCTGAGGCTGGCCACGGTGGAAAGCGTATAGGGCAGGCCGGCCTCGGCCGCACAACGGGCCAGGTGGATCTCGGCCCCGGGCCAGATCAGCCCCGACATGCCCACCGGCGCGATACCGAAGGGCAGCGGCCGCGCGTGTCCCAGGAAATCGACACCGAGGTCGAATTCCAGCGGCCCGTGCAGGATCGAAGGCTCGAACCCGACCGCATCCAGAGCGGCCCGGTTGCGCGCCTTCGTGGCCTCGACCCCGGTGCCGCTGTCGAGATACTCCCAGACAAACCGCGGAAGCCGCCGCTTCGCGCGCCATTTCAGATCATCGAGGCCGGGGCAGGTGCTGTGCAGATCCATGCGCCGCAATCTGGGCTGGAACGCCTGCCGCTGTCCAGTGTGAGGCTTGCAGGAACATAGTGCGAACGTGTCTTTATCTCACCCCTCATTGCCGCTAGAGTCGCGGCATGAGCAGTTTCGACGAAATGGACGCCTTCGAGGGCGCCTCGCTGTCGGCCCGTGCGATGGCGGCGCGGCCCAGCCCCTATCTGGACGATCTCAACCCGGCGCAACGCGCGGCGGTGGAGCGGTTGGACGGGCCGGTGCTGATGCTGGCCGGGGCGGGCACCGGCAAGACCAAGGCGCTGACGGCGCGGATCGTGCATCTGCTGATGACCGGCAAGGCGCGCCCGAACGAGATCCTGGCGGTGACATTCACCAACAAGGCCGCGCGCGAGATGAAGGCCCGCGTGGGGCGGATGTTGGGCCAGCCCGCCGAGGGCATGCCCTGGCTGGGCACTTTCCACGCCATCTGCGTCAAGCTGCTGCGACGGCACGCGGAACTGGCGGGGCTGAAATCGAACTTCACCATCCTCGACACCGACGACCAGCTGCGCCTGCTCAAGCAGCTGGTGCAGGCGGCCGGCATCGACGACAAGCGCTGGCCCGCGCGGATGCTGGCCGGGATCATCGACGGCTGGAAGAACCGCGCGCTGACGCCCGACAGAGTGCCGGCGGCGGATGCGGGGGCCTATAACCGCAAGGGGGTCGACCTCTACGCCCAATACCAGACCCGCCTGCGCGAGCTGAACGCGGTCGATTTCGGCGACCTGCTATTGCACATGGTCACGATCTTCCAGACCCATCAGGACGTGCTCGAGCAATACCAGCGCTGGTTCCGCTACGTGCTGGTGGACGAATACCAGGACACCAACGTCGCCCAGTACATGTGGCTGCGCCTGCTGGCCGGGGCGCACAGGAACATCTGTTGCGTGGGCGACGACGACCAGTCCATCTATGGCTGGCGCGGTGCCGAGGTGGGCAACATCCTGCGATTCGAAAAGGACTTTCCCGGCGCCCATGTGGTGCGGCTGGAGCAGAACTACCGCTCGACCCCGCATATCCTGGCCGCCGCCTCGAACGTGATCCGCGGCAACGAGGGGCGGCTGGGCAAGGAGCTGTGGACCGACGCAGAGGGTGGCGAGAAGGTTCGCCTGATCGGCCACTGGGACGGCGAAGAGGAGGCGCGCTGGATCGGCGAGGAGATCGACGCGATGCAGGGCGGCACCCGCGGGATGCGGTCCTTCCACCTCGACGAGATCGCGATCCTGGTTCGTGCAAGCCACCAGATGCGCGCCTTCGAGGACAGGTTCCTGACCATCGGCCTGCCCTACCGGGTGATCGGCGGCCCGCGCTTCTACGAGCGGATGGAGATCCGCGATGCCATGGCCTATTTCCGGCTGGTGGTCTCGCCCGCCGACGACCTGGCCTTTGAACGCATCGTCAACACGCCCAAGCGGGGGCTGGGCGACAAGGCGCAGCAGACCATCCAGATCACCGCCCGCGCGCATGGTGTCAGCCTCGTCGAGGGCGCGCGGCTCGCGCTGGAGCAGGGGCTGATCAAGGGCAAGGGCGGCGCGGCGCTGGGCCAGCTGGTGGGTGACCTCGCGCGCTGGGGCCGCATGGTCGAGGATGCCGATCTCAGCCATATGGAGCTGGCCGAGATCGTGCTGGACGAATCCGGCTATACCGCCCATTGGCAGAACGACAAGACGCCCGAGGCGCCGGGGCGGCTGGAAAACCTCAAGGAACTGGTCAAGGCGCTGGAGGGGTTCGAGAACCTGCAGGGTTTCCTGGAGCATGTCAGCCTGATCATGGACAACGAGAGCCAGGATGCCGAGCGCAAGGTCTCGATCATGACCCTGCACGCGGCCAAGGGGCTGGAGTTTCCCGCGGTGTTCCTGCCGGGCTGGGAGGACGGGCTGTTCCCATCCCAGCGCAGCATGGACGAAAGCGGGCTCAAGGGCCTGGAGGAGGAGCGCCGGCTGGCCTATGTGGGCATCACCCGCGCCGAGGAACTGTGCACGATCTCGTTCGCCGCCAACCGGCGGGTGTTCGGGCAGTGGCAGAACGCGATGCCCTCGCGGTTCATCGACGAATTGCCCGAGGATCACGTCGAGGTGCTGACCCCGCCCGGCCTCTATGGCGGTGGCGGGATGCCGGCCCCGGGGATTGAATCCCGCGCGGCCGAGGCCAATGTCTACAACTCGCCGGGCTGGAAGCGGCTGCAGGCGCGGCAGGGGCAGCGCGGGATGTCGCAGCCCCGCGAATCCCGCAACACCGTGATCGACATGGAGGCGGTGGCGAGCTTCACCATCGGCGAGCGGGTGTTCCACCAGAAATTCGGCTATGGCGCGGTGATCGAGATCGAAGGGGACAAGGTCGAGGTCGCGTTCGACAAGGCCGGCACCAAGAAGGTCGTCGCCCGGTTCCTGTCGGCCAAGGACGACGTGCCGTTCTGACGCCACGCTGACCATTCCGCGTCGATCAGCGTCCGGCGCGGTCCTGTCGACGCATATCCGTTCCCGGCATATCCCGAACCCCGAGGCATCGGCGGGCCCGTCGCGGCGCGTTCGGCTGCTCTTTTGTGATTGTCGCTGAAAAAGAAGCGGCGGCACCAGGGAGGAGGAAGGTGCCGCCGCTCTCAACAGCATCGGTGTCAGGGAGGAGGAGAGACCCCGATGCGTCCGGTCCCGGGCGTCAGGCCCGGTATGTGGTTGGCGGCAGCGCCCAGGGAGGAGGAGGGGCGCTGCCGCTGGTGCTGCATCCGGGCCAGGGAGGAGGAGAGACCCGGGTGCATCTGGTGCCGGCGCGTGGCCGGTATCTGGTGCGGCGACATCAGGGAGGAGGAGGATGCCGCCGCAGAATCCAGATCCGCTAGGGAGGAGGCGCGGATCTGAAATCGAAATTCGTTCAGGCGCCGCCGTTCTCGTAGGCTGCCTGGTAGGCCACGCGGCGGATCATCGAGCGGTTGAGGCCCAGATCGTCCAGCTCGCGGTTCGACAATTCCGACAGTTCATTCACCGTCTGGCGATACAGGCGGTACTGGGTGAACCGGGTGACCAGGTTGTCGAGCAGGGTGGCGAAGCCGGATGCTTCGAGGGATTTTGCGGCGCTGAAATCGCTGGTAGCAGCCATGAGTCTTGACCTTCTTCTTGCAGTTAAGCCGCAGCATCGCGGCGTTGCTTGAGGCTGAAGATAGGCAAATGCTGCGAGTGCACAATGCCTTTCAACATCAATGCCGCTATGCAGCAAGTGCATAGATTGACGGGGTAAATCCCCAAAGTGCGGGCCAAGTGCGGGTTTTCATTGGCCCCGGCCGGTGTTGACGCAGCGTCGGATCCGGCGCGGGCGGACACCGGCTGCGGGCGGGGGTCCAATATTCGTGCGAACCGCCCGGCATTCAGGCACGCTTCGAACGCTTTCTCTTCTGGCGGGTCCGGCACGGGAAAGCATGGGCCGCGGCTGCAAGGCGTCCCTAAGTGCGTGCCAGCCGCGTTCGATTTGATTGTGGACAGGCTTGATTCGGCCTTTGCAAAAAGAACAAAACAGGAAAATACAAGAGTTGTGTGGGTTGAGGTGAAAAAACTTGGGAATTGATGGGAGGATTCTGGGCCAAGGCTGGGAGCACTCTATATAGTGTTCATCTGGAAAAGATGTCTCATATATGGTGTCGGTTTGGACTTACGGTCAGTATTTCCATACGGTTCCCGAGTCTTACCGTCGCTTCGAATCTGCTTTAGGGTGAATTTCGTTGTTGATTTCCATGAATTCCCATGGCATCCCTAATTCATCCGATGAGGACGAGGACGCAGGGGCAAGCAAACGACCCCGAACCAAAACAAAAAAGCAGGTTTCATACAGGCCCTTCGCTTTCATCGAACAAAGAGATCCGGCGCGCGAGCGAGCAGACATCCCCCCAGGTGGCGCGCGCAGTCGGACATCCCGTCAAGCGCGGGTAAATGCGGCGGGTTGATCAGTGGCAGCAGATCAACCCGCCGTTTTCAGTTTCGGGGGCAAGTCGCAACGGCGCAAAGCGAAAGGGACAGTCGGCTTGGCGCGCAGGTTCAGAGGCGAAAGCCACCACAAGGTGGATGCAAAGGGCAGGGTGTCGATCCCGGCCTCGTTTCGCCGTGTCCTGGAAGCGGGCGATCCCAACTGGCACTCCGGCGGCAATCCCGACCTTGTCATCGTCTATGGCGATCACCGCCGCAAATACCTGGAATGCTACACGATGGAGGCGATCGACGAGGTCGATGCCAAGATCGACGCGCTGCCGCGCGGGTCGATGCAGCGCAAGATGCTGCAGCGCCTGTTCCACGGCCAGTCCTTTCCCACCAACGTGGACGAGACCGGGCGGCTGGTCCTGCCCGCCAAGCTGCGCGGCAAGATCGGGCTCGAGGGCGAGGCGTTCTTCATCGCCGCCGGCGACACCTTCCAGATCTGGAAGCCCGAGACCTACGAGGCCGAGGAGCTGGCCGCCACCGAGGAGTGGCTGGACGAGCTGCCCGAGGATTTCGATCCGTTGCAATTCCTTGACGGCCCGGCATCTGACGGGCAGGGGGGCGGCTAGGCCCATGTCCGCTGCTGCCGCCACACCGCCTGCCGATCCCCACATTCCCGTTCTTCTGCGCCCGTTGCTGTCGGCGGTTGCGCCGGTGCGCGGCACCTGGCTTGACGGCACTTTCGGCGCGGGCGGCTATACCCGCGGGTTGTTCGAGGCCGGGGCCGAGAAGGTCATCGCGGTCGACCGTGACCCGCTGGCCTTCGAGATGGCCCGGGGCTGGGCGCAGGACTATGGCGACCGTCTGGTCATGCAGCAGGGCGTGTTTTCCCGGATGGACGACTATGCCAGCGGCCTGGACGGCGTGGTGCTGGACCTGGGCGTCTCCTCGATGCAGCTCGACCGGGCCGAGCGCGGGTTCTCCTTTCTCAAGGACGGCCCGCTGGACATGCGCATGAGCCAGGAGGGTGAAAGCGCCGCCGATCTGGTCAATTCCGCCTCCGAGGCCGAACTGGCCGACATCCTGTTCCATTACGGCGAGGAACGTGCGAGCCGCCGCATCGCCCGCGCCATCCTGCGCGAGCGGGCGGCGGAGCCGATTACCACGACAACGCGCCTGGCGGGCATCATCGAGGGCTGCCTGCCGCGCGCCAAGCCCGGCCAGTCGCACCCGGCGACCCGCAGTTTTCAGGCCATCCGCATCGCAGTGAACGCCGAATATGACGAGTTGTTCCAGGGGCTCATGGCCGCCGAACGCGCGCTTGCGCCCGGCGGCAAGCTGGCGGTCGTCTCGTTCCACTCCACCGAGGACCGCATGGTCAAGCGGTTCCTCCAGACCCGCGCGGGCAAGACCGGGCGGGCCAACCGCTTTGCGCCGGAGATCGAAGAGGACGCGCCGCAGTTCCGGCTTCTGTCGCGCAAGGCCATCGGTCCCGACGACCGCGAACTGGCCGAGAATCCGCGCTCGCGCTCGGCCAAGCTGCGCGTGGCCGAGCGAACCGACGCGCCGTCGGGGGCGGTGGACGCGAAATCAATCGGCATGCCGCAGCCGGCGAGGGGGACGAGATGAAAAGCGTGATCTACGTACTCACCGCACTGGCGGTGTTCGGCCTGGCGCTCTGGGCCTACCAGGAGAACTATCGCACCCAGCTGGTGGTCAAGCAGACCAAGACCCTGCAACACGAGATCGGCGCGGCGCAAGTCCGGTTGAACGTGCTGCGCGCCGAATGGGCCTATCTCAACCGCCCCGACCGCCTGCGCGAGCTGGCCGACCTGAATTTCGACCGGCTGGGCCTGCTGCCGCTGCGCGCCGACCAGTTCGGCCGGGTCGACCAGGTGGCCTATCCGCCCGAGCCCGAGCCGGAGCTGAACTTCGATCTGCCGATCCTCGACTCGGTTGACGTGTCGGCCTTTGCGCAGGAGCAGTTTCCATGATCCGCACGCCGCTCAGGCCGCTGGCCCGCATCCTCGCCGCCCGTGACAAGGGCGAGAACCCCGACACCATCGAACGCGAGAACATCCGCCGCCGCCACGAGGCCATGCGCGACAAGACCCGCGCCCGGGCCGAGGGGCGGCTTCTGGTGCTGGGGGCGTTCTTCCTGCTCGCGTTCGGCGTCGTGGGCGGGCGCATGGGCGCGCTGGCCCTGTCCGAGGCGCGCGAACCGGTCGCCAGCGCGCCCGGCGCCCGCATCGCCGCGCAGCGCGCCGATATCGTCGACCGGCACGGGCGCATCCTGGCCACCAATTTCGAGACCCATTCGCTTTATGCCCAGCCGCCTCTGATGGTCGATCCGGTGGCCGCCGCGGACGGTCTCGTCGCGGTGTTCCCCGATCTCGACCGCGACCGGCTGATCAAGGACTTCACCGGCAAGCGCAAGTTCCTGTGGATCAAGAAGCGCATCAGCCCCGAGCAGAAACAGGCGGTTCACGACATCGGCGATCCCGGCCTGCTGTTCGGCCCGCGCGAGATGCGGCTCTATCCCAATGGTCAGCTTGCCGCGCATATCCTGGGCGGCGCCAGTTTCGGCAAGGAAGGCGTCTCTTCGGCCGAGGTGATCGGCGTGGCCGGTGTCGAAAAGCGGTTCGACGGCTATCTGCGCGACCCCGCCAACGGCGCCAAGCCGCTGCAGCTGTCGCTGGACCTGACCGTGCAGACCGCTGTCGAGCGGGTGCTGTTCGGCGGCATGAAGATCATGAACGCCAAGGGCGCCTCGGCGGTCCTGATGAATGTGCATACCGGCGAGGTGGTGGCCGCCGCCTCGCTGCCGTCCTTTGATCCCAACGACCGCCCAAACCCGCCCACCAGCGGGTTCGATCCCTCTGACAGCCCCCTGTTCAACCGCTACGTACAGGGCGTCTATGAGCTGGGTTCGGTCTACAAGATATTCACCGCGGCGCAGGCCATCGACCTCGGCCTGGTCAATTCCGACACGGTGATCGACACTGCGGGCCCGATGAAGGTCGGCGGCTTCCGCATCGGCGAGTTCCGCAACAAGAACTATGGCAAGCTGAGTGTCGCCGACGTGATCGTCAAGAGCTCGAACCGTGGCACCGGGCGGCTGGCGCTGCATATCGGCGCGCAGCGGCAGCAGGAGTTCCTGGGCGCGCTGGGCCTGTTCGAACCGACCCCGTTCGAGATCGTCGAGGCCGCCGGCGGCCATCCGCTCAAGCCCAAGAACTGGGGCGAGCTGAGCACCGTGACCATCTCTTATGGACACGGGCTGTCGACCAGTCCGATGCACCTGGCCGCCAGCTATGCGGCGATCGCGAATGGCGGGTACTACGTCAGCCCGACGGTCCTGAAGAAGTCCGGCGCGCAATATGGCCCCCGCGTGATGTCGGCCAATGCCGCCGGGCAGGCACGCGATATGCTGCGCAAGGTCGTCACCAGCGGCACCGCAAGCTTCGGCGAGGTTCCCGGCTATGAGGTGGGCGGCAAGACCGGCACGGCCGACAAGCCGCGGCCGCGCGGCGGGTATTACGAGGACAAGGTGATCGCCACCTTCGCCTCGGTCTTTCCCTCCAGCGACCCGCAATTCGTCCTGGTCGTTGCGCTGGACGAGCCCTCGATCGTGGCCTACGGCGAGAAGCGGCGCACCGCGGGCTGGACCGCTGTACCCGTGGCGGCCGAGCTGATCGGTCGTGTCGCCCCTCTGCTGGGTCTGCGGCCCAAGCTTGCAGCGGGGGAGAAGGCGGGTATAACCCTGACCTCGAACTAGACGGACGCGCGGGGGCGACATGGGCGACACGGCAAGACCACTCAGCCAACTGGCCCTGACCGCCCGGGGCGGACGCGACCCGCGGATCACCGGGCTGGCGGTGGACAGCCGCGACGTGAAAGACGGCCACCTCTTCGCCGCTCTGCCCGGAACCCGTGTGCATGGCGGCGAATTCATCCAATACGCCCTGCGCATGGGCGCCTCGGCCATCCTGACCGACGCCGAAGGCGCGCGCATCGCGGCGACCGAGCTGGCCGCCTCGGACGCAGCCTTGGTCGTGGTGGACGATCCCCGGCAGACGCTGGCCTTTACCGCCTCTCTGTGGTTCGGCGCCCAGCCCGATACCGTGGTGGCGGTGACCGGCACCAACGGCAAGACCTCCGTGGCGACCTTCCTGCGCCAGATCTGGACCGAGCTGGGCCACGCGGCGGTCAACCTGGGCACCACCGGTGTCGAAGGCGCCTGGACCGCGCCCCTGGCCCACACCACGCCCGAGCCGATCACCCTGCACCGTGCCCTGGCGCAGGCCACGGAACAGGGCGTGACCCATGCGGCGATGGAGGCGTCCTCGCACGGGCTGGAGCAGCGCCGGCTGGACGGGGTGCGCCTGGCCGCGGCGGGGTTCTCGAATTTCAGCCAGGACCACCTGGACTACCACGACAGTTTCGACGCCTATTTCGCCGCCAAGGCCGGCCTGTTCCGCCGCGTGCTGCCGCCCGAGGGCACGGCGGTCGTCAACATGGACGACCCCAAGGGCGCCGAGATGCGCGCCGTCGCGGCCGCCCGGGGCCAGACGGTTCTGACGGTGGGGCGCGGGCCCTGCGATCTCAGCCTGATGAACCAGCGCTTCGACGCCACCGGCCAGGACCTGCGGTTCACCTGGCAGGGTCAAGCGCACCAGGCACGCCTGGGTCTGATCGGCGGCTTCCAGGCCGAGAACGTCCTGCTGGCCTGCGGCCTGGCCATCGCGGCAGGCGACGCGCCCGATCGCGTGTTCGAGACGCTGCCGCATCTGACCACCGTGCGCGGGCGGATGCAGCTGGCCGCCACCCGCGACAACGGCGCGGCGGTCTTCGTCGATTTCGCCCACACCCCGGATGCCGTGACCACCGCCCTGCGCGCGTTGCGCCCGCATGTGATGGGCCGGCTGGTGGTCATCGTCGGCGCCGGCGGCGACCGGGATGCCGGGAAACGCCCGCTGATGGGTCAGGCCGCCGCGGCGAATGCCGACATCGTCTTTGTCACCGACGACAACCCGCGCAGCGAGGATCCCGCGACGATCCGCGCCGCGGTGTTGGCCGGCGCCCCCGGCGCGGTCGAGGTCGGCGACCGGGCCGAGGCCATCCTGCGCGGCGTCGATGCGCTGCAGCCGGGCGACGCGCTTCTGATCGCGGGCAAGGGGCATGAAAGCGGGCAGATCGTCGGCGACGACGTGCTGCCCTTCGACGACGCCGAACAGGCCAGCGTCGCGGTTACCGCGCTGGACGGGAGGGTGCCATGACACTGTGGACCTCAACCGAGGCCGCCCGCGCCACCGGCGGGCAGGCGACCGGCTACTGGCAGGCCTCGGGCGTGTCGATCGACACAAGGACACTGGAGCCGGGCGACCTGTTCGTGGCGCTCACCGCGACAAGGGACGGGCATGAATTCGTGGCCCAGGCGCTTGAGAAAGGGGCCGCCGCGGCGCTGGTCTCGCGCCGGCCCGAGGGCGTGGCCGAGGACGCGCCGTTGCTGATCGTTGACGACGTGCAGACCGCGCTCGAGTCGCTGGGCCGCGCGGGTCGTGACCGTTGCGCCGCGCGCGTGGTGGCAGTGACCGGCAGCGTCGGCAAGACCTCGACCAAGGAAATGTTGCTCTGCATGCTGCAGGATCAGGGCGAGACCCATGCCAGCGTGGCCAGCTACAACAACCATTGGGGCGTTCCGCTGACGCTGGCCCGGATGCCGCGCGACACCGACTACGCGATCATCGAGATCGGCATGAACCACCCCGGCGAGATCGATCCGCTGGCGCGCATGGCGCGCCCGCATGTGGCGCTGGTGACGACGGTGGCGGCCGCACATCTCGAGGCCTTCGACTCGATCGAGGGTATCGCTCAGGAGAAGGCCGCGATCTATGACGGACTGCCCCGGGGCGGCGTGGCTGTGCTCAACGCCGATATCCCCCAGGCGCAGATCCTGCGCGACAAGGCGGCCAGGCTTGGCGCAACGCCGATCAGCTTTGGCCGCACCGCCCGCGATTTCCGTCTGGCCGAGGTCGAGGTGGAGGGCCAGGTGACGCGCGCCAAGGCCGATATCTACGGGTCGATCCTGGGCTTCCGCATCAACTCGGCCGGGGCGCATTTCGCCATGAACGCGCTGGGCGCGCTGGCCGCCTGCGCGGCGCTCGGCGCCGATCTGATCGGCGCGCTGACCGGCCTGCGCGACTGGCGACCCTACCGCGGGCGCGGCGTGCGCCGCAAGGTGGCGCTGGCCACCGGCGGCGCGCTCGAGCTGTTCGACGACAGCTACAACGCCAACCCGGCCTCGGTCGGCGCGGCGCTCGATGTCCTGGCGGCGGCCGAGGGGCGCCGCCGGGTCGCCATCCTGGGCGACATGAAGGAACTGGGGCCGCAGGCCGCGGAGCTGCACGCAGAGCTGGCCGAACTGCCCGCGATGGGCGGCGTCGACGTGGTCCATTGCATCGGGCCGTTGATGCGGTCGCTGCATGACGCGCTGCCGACCGACCGGCGCGGCGAATGGGACGAGACCGCCGACGGGCTGGCCGCGCGCCTGCCCGACCTGCTGCGCGCGGGCGACGTGGTGCTGGTCAAGGGCTCGCTGAGCGTCGGGATGGCCCGCGTCGTTGACGCGATCCGGGAAATGGGTCATGGGGCCGGGGCAGAGGATTGAAGGACAGATTGGGACCGTACTGACATGCTGTATTGGCTGACCGCCCTGTCGGACGGGGGGGACTTCTTCAACCTCTTCCGCTATATCACCTTCCGGGCCGGCGGGGCCTTCATGACGGCGCTGGTCTTCGGGTTCCTGTTCGGCAAGCCGCTGATCGGCGTGCTGCGCCGGCGGCAGGGCAAGGGCCAGCCGATCCGCGATGACGGCCCCGAGGGGCATATGTCCAAGGCCGGAACGCCCACGATGGGCGGGTTGCTGATCGTTGGCGCGCTGCTCACCTCGACGCTGCTCTGGGCGCGGCTGGACAACCCATATGTCTGGCTGGTCCTGCTGGTGACGCTGGCCTATGCGCTGATCGGCTTTGCCGACGACTATGCCAAGGTGTCCAAGCAGACCACCAAGGGTGTGCCCGGCAAGCTGCGGCTGGCGCTGGGCATCGTGATCGCGGTCCTGGCCGCGGTCTGGGCCTCCTACAACCACCCCGCCGAATTGCAGAACCAGCTGGCGCTGCCGATCTTCAAGAACACGCTGATAAACCTCGGCCTCTTCTACGTGCCGTTCTCGATCTGCGTGATCGTCGGCGCCGCCAACGCGGTGAACCTGACCGACGGGCTGGACGGGCTGGCGATCATGCCCGTGATGATCGCGGCCTCGACGCTGGGCGTGATCGCCTATGCGGTGGGCCGGGTGGACTTCACCGAATATCTCGACGTGCACTACGTGCCCGGCACCGGCGAGATCCTGATATTCTCCGCCGCGCTGTTCGGCGGCGGGCTGGGCTTCCTGTGGTACAACGCGCCCCCGGCGGCGGTGTTCATGGGCGATACCGGCAGCCTCGCTCTTGGCGGCGCGCTGGGCGCCATCGCGGTCGCCACAAAGCACGAGCTTGTACTGGCCATCGTCGGCGGCCTCTTCGTGGTCGAGGCGCTCAGCGTCATCGTCCAGGTGATCTATTTCAAGCGCACCGGCAAACGCGTGTTCCTGATGGCCCCGATCCATCACCACTATGAAAAGAAGGGCTGGGCCGAGCCGACCATCGTGATTCGATTCTGGATCATCTCCGTGATCCTCGCCATGATCGGCCTGGCCACGCTCAAGGTTCGCTGATCCTGACGCCGCCATGACCCGCCCGCACCCCAGCTTTCCTCTTGCCGAAAATACGTCGGGGGAGTCGCGCCCTGCGCGACGGGGGCAGAGCCCCCGAAGGGCCGCCCGGTGATCCCGGTGCGCGGATATCGCGGCCGGCGCGTCGCGGTCCTGGGGCTTGGCCGGTCCGGGCTGGCCAGCGCCCGCGCCCTGCGCGCCGGCGGCGCCGAGCCGGTCTGCTGGGACGACAACCCCGCCACCCGCGCCGAGGCCGAGGCCGAGGGCTATGCCTGTTCCGACCTCACGCGGCACGGCGCGCTCGAGGATGTGGCGGCGCTGATCGTCAGCCCCGGCATTCCGCATCTCTACCCCGCGCCGAACCCGGTCGTGGCCGCCGCGCTGGAAGCGGGCGTGCCGCTCGACAACGATATCGGGCTCTTCTTCCGCTCCTTCGCGGCGCCGGGCTGGGACGAGCTGGATGTGGTGCCGCGCGTGGTTGCGGTGACCGGCTCGAACGGCAAGTCCACAACCGCCGCGCTGATCCACCACATCCTGACCGAGGCCGGCCGGCCGGCGCAGCTGGCCGGAAATATCGGGCGCGGCGTCCTCGACATCTCGCCGGGCGGAGAAGGGTCGGTCGTGGTGCTGGAACTCAGCAGCTACCAGACCGAGCTTGCGCGCGCGCTGACGCCGGATGTTGCCGTGTTCACCAACCTGAGCCCCGACCACCTGGACCGGCATGGCGGCATGGGCGGTTATTTCGCCGCCAAGCGCCGGCTTTTCACCGAGGGCGGTCCGGACCGCGCGGTGATCGGCGTGGACGAGAGCGAGGGCGCGTTCCTGGCCAACCAGCTGGCCGAGGGTGCGGCGGACGACCGCGTGCTGCGCGTGTCGGTCACCCGCAAGCTGACCGGGCCGGGCTGGCAGGTCTATGCCCGCAAGGGCTTCCTGTCCGAGGTCCGCAAGGGCCGCCAGGCGGCCGCCATCGACCTGCGTGCCATCAAGGGGCTGCCGGGCGTGCACAACCACCAGAACGCCTGCGCCGCCTATGCCGCCTGCCGCACTCTGGGCCTGGCGCCGCGCGTGATCGAGGCGGCGCTGGCCTCCTATCCCGGCCTGCCGCATCGCAGCCAGATCGTCGCCGAGGCCGGTGGCGTGACCTATGTGAACGACAGCAAGGCCACCAATGTGGACAGCGCCGCCAAGGCCTTGCGCGCCTTCGGCAGCATCCGCTGGATCTGCGGCGGGCTGGAGAAGGAGGGCGGGCTGGCGGGCCTGCGCGGGGCCACGGAGGCTGTCGCCAAGGCCTATGTCATCGGGCGCGAGGCCGCGGGCTTTGCCCTGCAACTGGATGTCGAGGCCGAGATCTGCACGACGATGGCCCAGGCCGTGGCGCGGGCGATGGCCGAGGCTCAGCCGGGCGACACGGTGCTTCTGGCCCCGGCCGCGGCCAGTTTCGACCAATATGACAATTTCGAGCGGCGCGGCGAGGATTTCGTGGCCGAGGTGCAGAGGCGGTTGGCGGGTTAGGGGGCGCTGCCCCCGTCCGCTCTGCGAGCGGACTCCCCCGGAGTATTTGTCAAAAGATGAAGGCGGATCAGCGCGCGGCGGCGATCGCGGTGCCCGCGGCATGGCCCGAGGCCCAGGCCCACTGGAAATTGTAGCCCCCCAGCCAGCCGGTGACATCCACGGCCTCGCCGATGGCGTAGAGCCCGGGAACGGTCTTGGCCTCCATGCTGCGCGAGGACAGGCCAGCGGTGTCGATGCCGCCCAGTGTGACTTCGGCGGTGCGGTATCCTTCGGTGCCCGACGGGGTGAGCCGCCAGTCACGGAGATGGTCGCAGAGCGCCTGCAGCCGCGCGTCGGACTGGTCGGCGAGGTTGCCGGCGAGGTCGCGGTCCTTGCAGATCTCGTCCACCAGCCGGGTTGGCAGGTGCTGCGCCAGTTCGGTCTTGAGCGCCCGGCGCCCGTTGTCCTGCCGCCCCCGGCGCAGGTGGTCCAGCAGCTGCCCGTCCGGCGCCAGGTCGACCGAGATCTCCTCACCCTCGCGCCAATAGGAGGACAGCTGCAGCACCGCCGGGCCGGAGAGACCGCGATGGGTGAAGAGCATCGCCTCGTCGAAGCTGGTGCGGCGGTTCGACAGGCGCACCGGCGTCGCCACGCCGGCCAGCGGGCGGAACCGGCCCTCGGGAAAGGTGAACGGCACCAGCGCCGGTCGCGTCTCGGTGACCGCCAGGCCGAATTGCCGCGCGATGTCATAGGCAAGGCCGGTGGCGCCCATCCTGGGAATCGACTTGCCGCCCGTGGCGAGCACGAGGTTGCGGCAGGTGAGGTCCTGCCGTGTGCCGTCGCGCTCGACACCCATGCGGAACCCGCCTTCGGTGCGGGCCAGGTCGCGCAGGCTGCTCGACAGCCACAGGGTCGCGCCGGCGGCCTCCATCTCGGACAGCAGCAGCGACACGATCTGCCGCGACGAGCCGTCGCAGAACAGCTGGCCCAGCGTCTTTTCGTGCCAGGCGATGCCGTGGCGGTCCACCAGGTCGATGAAATCCCACTGGGTATAGCGCGCCAGGGCCGATTTGCAGAAATGCGGGTTGCCCGACAGGAAATTGGCCGGCTCGGTATGCAGGTTGGTGAAGTTGCAGCGACCGCCGCCCGAGATACGGATCTTTTCGCCCGGCGCGCGGGCATGGTCGATGACCAGAACCCGCCCGCCGCAATGGGTCGCGCACATCATGCCGGCGGCGCCGGCGCCGAGAATGACGGTGTCGAAATCCATGCGTCCCCGTGGCGCGAAATGCCGCGCAGCGCAAGGGGAAGAGGGTGGTCAGGCCGGGCAATTGGATGTAGAGTTGCGACAGATCCCGAACAACGGGACGTGAACGAGGCAGATTTGGCGGTGGTCTCATGACCGAGATGGTATATGGCGCGGTCCCGGACCGGGGCGGCGAACCGATTCTTCCCAAATGGTGGCGAACGCTCGACAAATGGTCGATGTCCTGTGTGCTGCTCCTGTTCGTGACGGGGTTGCTGCTCGGGCTGGCCTCCTCGCCGCCGCTGGCGGCGCGCAACGGGTTCGAGCCGTTCTACTATGTGGAGCGGCAGGCGGTTTTCGGCGGGTTGGCCATCGTGGCGATGCTGCTGACCTCGATGATGTCGCCGGTGCTGGTGCGCCGGCTCGCGGTGCTGGGCTTTCTCGTGTCCTTCGTGGCGCTGGCGCTGCTGCCCTTTTTCGGTACCGATTTCGGCAAGGGCGCGGTGCGCTGGTATTCGCTGGGTTTCGCCTCGCTGCAGCCGTCGGAATTCCTCAAGCCCGGCTTCGTGGTGGTGGCCGCGTGGCTCTTTGCCGCCAGCCAGGAGATCAACGGCCCGCCGGGGCGGCTTTGGTCCTTTGCACTGTGCCTGGCGATCGTGGCGATGCTGGTCGTGCAGCCCGATTTCGGCCAGGCCTGTCTGATCCTGTTCGGCTGGGGCGTGATGTATTTCGTGGCCGGCGCGCCCATGGTGATCCTGCTTGGCTTGGCGGGCATCGTGGTTCTGGGCGGCATGCTGGCCTATTCCAGTTCCGAGCATTTCGCGCGCCGCATCGACGGCTTCCTCAGCCCGGATGTCGATCCGACGACGCAGCTGGGCTATGCCACGAACGCCATCCGCGAGGGCGGGCTGTTCGGCGTCGGCGTGGGCGAGGGGCAGGTGAAATGGTCGCTGCCCGATGCCCATACCGATTTCATCATCGCGGTGGCGGCCGAGGAATACGGGCTGGTCCTGGTGCTGATCATCATCGCGCTCTACACGCTGATCGTGGTGCGCTCGATGCTGCGGCTGATGCGTGAGCGGGACCCGTTCATCCGGCTGGCCGGAACCGGGCTGGCGGCGATGTTCGGGGTGCAGGCGATGATCAACATGGGCGTCGCCGTGCGCCTGCTGCCGGCCAAGGGCATGACGCTGCCCTTCGTCAGCTACGGCGGCTCGTCGCTGATCGCAGGCGGCATCGCGGTGGGCATGCTGCTTTGTTTCACCCGCACCCGGCCGCAGGGCGAGCTGGGCGACATTCTGCGCGGACGGGCGCGATGAGCCGACCCTATCTGCTGATCGCCGCCGGTGGTACCGGCGGGCATATGTTCCCCGCCCAGGCGCTGGCCGAGGCGATGCTGAACCGCGGCTGGCGGGTGCGCCTGTCGACCGACGCGCGCGGCGCGCGCTATACCGGCGGCTATCCCCATTCCACCGAGATCACCCAGGTCAGCTCGGCCACCTTCGCCCGCGGCGGTGCGCTGGGCAAGCTGGCGGCCGCGCCGCGGATCGCGGGCGGCGTGGCCAGGATGGTCTGGCAATTGACGCGCGACCGGCCGGACGCCGTCGTGGGCTTTGGCGGCTACCCGTCGATCCCGGCGCTGGCGGCGGCGACCCTGCTCAAGCTGCCGCGCATGATACACGAACAGAACGGCGTTCTGGGCCGGGTCAACCAGGTCTTCGCCACCCGCGTCGCCGGGGTCGCCTGCGGCGTCTGGCCCACCGACCTGCCCGAGGGCGCCGAGGGGGCGCATGTGGGAAACCCGGTGCGCGCCGCCGTGATGGAGCGCGCGGGCGCGCCCTATATTCCGCCGGGCGACTATCCGATGTCGGTGCTGGTGATGGGCGGCAGCCAGGGCGCGCGCATCCTCAGCGACGTGGTGCCGCCGGCCATCGCCGCGCTGCCCGAGCCGCTGCGCCGCCACCTGCGGGTCAGCCACCAGGCGCGCGAGGAGGACGGCGACCGGGTCGCGGGGTTCTATGCCGAACATGGTATCGACGCAGATGTGCAACCGTTCTTCCGCGACGTGCCGCGCCGCATGTCCGAGGCGCAGCTGGTGATCAGCCGGGCCGGGGCCTCGTCGATTGCCGATATCGCGGTGATCGGGCGGCCCGCGATCCTGGTCCCCTATGCCGCTGCCGCCGGCGACCACCAGACCGCCAACGCGCGGATGCTGACCCAGGCCGATGCCGCCGTGATGATCCCCGAACGGGCGCTTGACGCGGATGCGCTGACCGAGCAGATCGCGGCGGTGCTCGGGAACCCCGACGCCGCCGTGCAGATGGCCCATGCCGCGCTGTCGGCGGGCACGCCGGACGCGACCGAACGGCTTGCCGCCTTTGTCGAAGCCCTTGCAGGGAAGGAAAGCGCATGAACCCGGCGACGAAACTGCCGCAGGATGTGGGCCCGATTCACTTTGTCGGCATCGGCGGGATCGGCATGTCGGGCATTGCCGAGGTGCTGCTCAACCTCGGCTACCGGGTGCAGGGCTCCGACCTCAAATCCAGCAAGATCACCGAGCGGCTGGCCGGTCTGGGGGCCGAGATTTTCGAAGGCCAGCGCGCCGAGAACCTCGAGGGCGCGGCGGTGGTCGTGATCTCCTCGGCGATCAAGCCGGGCAATCCCGAGCTGGACGAGGCGCGGCTGCAGGGCCTGCCGGTGGTGCGCCGGGCCGACATGCTGGCGGAGCTCATGCGGCTGAAATCCAACGTCGCCATCGCCGGTACGCACGGCAAGACCACCACCACGACGATGATGGCCGAGCTGATGGTGGCCGGCGGCTTCGATCCCACGGTGATCAACGGCGGCATCATCCACGCCTATGGCTCGAACGCGCGGATGGGGCAGGGCGAATGGATGGTGGTCGAGGCCGACGAGAGCGACGGCTCGTTCAACCGCCTGCCCGCGACCATCGCGGTGGTCACCAATATCGACCCCGAGCATATGGAGCATTGGGGCGATTTCGACCGGTTGCGCGACGGGTTCCACGAATTCGTCTCGAACATTCCGTTCTACGGGCTGGCGGTCTGCTGCACCGACCATGCCGAGGTTCAGGCCCTGGTCGGGCGGATCACCGACCGCCGCGTGCGCACCTACGGGTTCAACACGCAGGCCGATGTGCGGGCGGTGAACCTGACCTACAAGGGCGGCGTGGCGCATTTCGACGTGCATCTGCAGCACGAGGACCAGGTGATCGAGGGCTGCACCCTGCCGATGCCCGGCGATCACAACGTCTCGAACGCGCTGAGCGCGGTGACGGTGGCGCGCCACCTGGGCATGAAGACGGCCGAGATCCGCGAGGCGCTGGCGGCCTTCGGCGGCGTGAACCGGCGCTTTACCAAGGTGGGCGAGGTGGATGGCGTGACCATCATCGACGACTACGGCCACCATCCGGTCGAGATCGCCGCCGTGCTGCGCGCCGCGCGCCAGGCCAGCGAAGGGCGGGTGATCGCCGTGCACCAGCCGCACCGCTATTCCCGCCTGTCCAACCTGTTCGACGATTTCTGCACCTGTTTCAACGAGGCCGACGTGGTCGCCATCGCCGATGTCTACGGCGCCGGCGAGGATCCGATCGCGGGGGCGGGCCGCGACGACCTGGTGGCCGGGCTGATCCGCCACGGTCATCGCCATGCTCGTGCCATATTGAACCAGGAGGATCTGGTGCGCATGGTCCGCGAACAGGCCCGACCTGGCGACATGGTCGTCTGCCTGGGCGCCGGCACCATCAGCACCTGGGCCAACGAACTGCCGGAGCAACTGGAGGGCTAGACGTGTCCGAACCGCTCAAGCGTCGCATCGGTCCGGGCCTGCTCACGGCCTACGGGGTCGGCGTCATGGTCGGTGCCGGGATCTATGTTCTGGTCGGCGCCATTGCCGGGCAGGCCGGGATCTGGGCACCGCTCGCCTTTCTCATCGCCGGGGCCATCGCCGCGCCCACCGCGCTCAGCTATGCCGAATTCTCCACTCGTCTGCCAGAAGCGGCCGGCGAGGCGGCTTTTGTCGGTACCGGTCTGAACAGCCAGGCGCTGGCGCTGCTGGTGGGCCTGGGCGTTGCCGTTGCCGGGACCGTCTCGGCCGGCGCGGTCCTGCGCGGCGGTGTCGGCTATCTGACCACGGTGATCGACATCGCTCCGGCCGTCGGAATCGGGCTGCTGGGCGGCATGCTGACATTGGTCGCGATTGCCGGCGTGCTGGAAAGCCTGGCCCTCGCTGCGGTCTTCACATTGATCGAGCTGGCGGGGCTGGCGCTGGTGGTCTGGGCCGGGCTGGGGGCCGCCCCTGCGCCGGACTGGACTGCGGCGGCACCGCCCGCATGGACCGGAATCGGCCTGGCCGGCGTGCTGGCCTTCTTCGCCTTCATCGGCTTCGAAGACATCGTCAACATGGCCGAAGAGACCGAAAATCCGACCCGAACCCTGCCGCTGGCGATCCTGATCTCGCTGGCGATCACCACGGCGATTTACGCACTGGTCAGCTTCGCCGCCGTGCGCGCCGTGCCGCTTGCCGAATTGGCCGGGTCCGAAAGCCCGCTTGCACTGGTCTGGCAGACCGCGCGAGGTGGCGGCGGCGCGTTCCTCTCGACAATCGCGGTGTTTGCCGCCCTGAACGGCGTGCTGGCACAGATCGTCATGGCCAGCCGGGTCTTGTTCGGGCTGGGCAAGCGCAGCTCGGCGCTGGCCGTGTTCCACCGCGCCCATCCCCGTTTCGGTACGCCGGTCCTGGCCACGGCGCTGATCGGAACGGCGGTGATCCTGGCCGCGCTCTACGTCTCGCTCAGCACGTTGGCCGAGACCACCTCGGCGATCCTGCTGGCGGTGTTCGTGCTGGTGAACACGGCCCTGATCGTCCAGAAGCGCCGCGCGCCCGAGGCCGCGTTCCGGGTGCCGATGGCCGTGCCGGTCCTTGGCCTCGTGCTGGCGCTGGCTGCTTTTGCCGTCGCTGTCGGAGGGTTGCTATGAGCACGCCGGTTCTTCTCTCGGTCGCCTGGGCCATCGCCGCGACGGTAGTGGCGCTGATGCCGATGCGGCTGCAATTCCCGCCGGGGATCCTCCTGCTGCTGGCAGCGCCGGTGCTGATCGTCTGGCTGGGCGCGGCGCATGGATGGCTCTGGGCGCTGGCGGGACTGGCGGCCTTCGTGTCCATGTTCCGCAGGCCGCTGCGCCATTTCTGGTCGAAGATGCGCGGCGTATCGACAGGAGGACCGCAGGCATGACGCTGTCTCTGATCATGGCATGTTTCTGGGCACTGACCGCGAACCTGCTGGCGATGCTGCCAAGCCGGGACAACCACTGGCGGCGGGCCTATGTGCTGATCGCCATCGGCATCCCGCTGCTGGGCTATGTCACCTATGAGAACGGGCCCTGGGTGGGGCTGATCGCGCTGGCTGCGGGCATGTCCGTGCTGCGCTGGCCGGTGATCTACCTGACCCGGTGGACAAGGACGGCCTGGGAGGGCAAGAACGCGGTCAGGAAATAACCCCCTTGCCCGCACCGGAGCCCCTGCCATGGATACAGTCTCGACCATCACCTATCTGCCGCTGATCGCCTTTCTGACCGGTGCAGTCGCGGGCCTTGTCGCGGGGCGCTACCTGACCGGGCGCGGGCTGTGGGTGCTGCCGGTGCTGCTGTCGGTTGCGGCGCTGGGCCTGATCGTCTGGCTGGCCACGATCGGCCCCGGCGAGGAAGAGTCCGCCTTTGGCCCGTTCATCGCCCTGACCGGCGGCGTCCTGCCGGCCCTCCTGTCGGCGACCATGGGCACGCTGGGCGGCCGGGCGCTGCGCAAGCGGGCGGCGCGGTGACAGCCGCAGCTGCCGATCAGGCTCCGCGCGGGCGCCTGACGCAAGGCCGGGTGCTGGCCGACCTGACCTGGCTGCGCGTGGGTGGACCGGCGGACTATTTCTTTCAGCCTGCCGATACCGAGGATCTGGCGGATTTCCTGGGCCGGCTCGATCCGGCCACGCCGGTCTTTCCGATGGGCGTCGGATCCAACCTGATCGTGCGCGACGGGGGATTGCGGGCGGTGGTGATCCGGCTTGGGCGCGGGTTCAACGCGATCACCATCGAGGGCAACCGGGTCACGGCCGGCGCCGCCGCGCTGGACGCGCATGTGGCGCGCAAGGCCGCGGATGCCGGGATTGACCTGACCTTCCTGCGCACCATTCCCGGGTCCATCGGCGGCGCGGTGCGGATGAATGCCGGGTGCTACGGCTCTTATGTTGCCGATGTGTTCGTCTCGGCCCGTGCGGTGCTGCGCACGGGCGAGATCGTGACGCTGAGCGCAGACGAGTTGAACTTCCGCTACCGCCAGACCGACCTGCCCGAGGGAGCAGTGCTGATTGAGGCCACTTTCCAGGCGCCGTCCGGTGATCTTGACACGCTGCACGCCCGCATGGCCGAACAGCTGGCCAGGCGCGATGCGACCCAGCCCACCAAGGACCGCAGCGCGGGTTCGACCTTTCGCAACCCGGCGGGGTTCTCGTCGACCGGTCGGGCCGACGACTTGCACGACCTCAAGGCCTGGGCGGTGATCGACGCCGCCGGCATGCGCGGCGCGCGGCGTGGTGGCGCGCAAATGAGCGAGAAACACTCGAACTTCCTCATCAACACGGGCGATGCCACGGCCGCCGACCTCGAAGGTCTGGGCGAGGACGTGCGAAAAAAGGTTTACGAGTCCAGTGGGATAACGCTAGAGTGGGAAATCATGCGGGTCGGCGACCCGGGTGAGGATCAAGCCCGGCAGCGATAACCCCTTCAGGCACAAACCGGGGCGGCTGCGCGGCAGATTGAGGAACACGGGCCAGCAGAATAAGGCCCGGGGACATTGAGGCACTGTTGTGGGTCAGTCGAGCGGGACAACCCCCAGGGTGGCGGTATTGATGGGCGGGCCCTCGGCTGAGCGCGAGGTATCGCTCAGCAGCGGGCGCGAATGCGCAGCCGCGCTTCGGGGTGAAGGGTATGACGTGGTCGAGCTTGATGCCGGCCCCGATCTCTGTGCCCGTTTGCAGGAACTTCAACCGGTTGTCGTCTTCAACGCCCTGCATGGCCGCTGGGGCGAGGATGGCTGCGTGCAGGGGCTGCTGGAATGGCTGGGCATTCCCTATACGAATTCCGGCGTGCTGGCCTCGGCGCTGGCGATGGACAAGCAGCGCAGCAAGGAGGTCTACAGGACCGCCGGGCTGCCGGTGGTCGAAAGCGTGATCGCCGGAAAATCCGCGGTGATGAAGGGTCACGTGCTGACGCCGCCCTATGTGGTCAAGCCCAACAACGAGGGCTCTTCGGTCGGCATCTATATCGTGCACGAGGCCGCCAACGGCCCGCCGCAGCTGGCCGCCACCATGCCCGATCAGGTGATGGTCGAGACCTATGCCCCGGGGCGCGAGATGACCACAACCGTGGTCGGCGACCGGGCGCTGACCGTGACCGACATCCTGACCGACGGCTGGTACGACTACGACGCCAAGTACAAGCCCGGCGGGTCGCGCCACGTGCTGCCCGCCGACATCCCGGCCGAGATCTTCGATCTGTGCATGGATTTCGCCCTGCGCGCCCATGAGGCCCTGGGGTGCCGGGGTGTCAGCCGCACCGATTTCCGCTGGGACGAGGCGCGCGGGCGCGACGGTCTGATCCTGCTGGAGACGAACACCCAGCCGGGCCTGACGCCGACCTCGCTGGTGCCCGAGCAGGCCGCGCATGTCGGCATGAGTTTCGGCCAGCTCTGCGCCTGGATGGTGGAGGACGCCTCGTGCCATCGCTGAAACGCTCCGATCCCGCGCCGTCGCGCCTGAGCTACCGGATCCAGCGCTGGATGCTGACGCCCGGCATCCGGCTGGGCCTGAAGGTCGGCGTGCCGGTCTGCCTGGTCGCCATCGCCGGCGGCGCATTCCTGGCCGATGCGGACCGCCGCGATGCGCTGATTGCCGAAATCGCGGAAATGCGCGCCTCGATCGAGCAGCGCCCCGAATTCATGGTCAAGCTCATGGCCATCGACGGGGCCGGGCCGAAACTGGCCGGCCACATCCGCACGGTGTCGGCGCTGGATTTCCCGATCAGCTCCTTCGACCTCGACCTCGACCGGCTGCGCGCCCAGGTGGCCGAGCTGAGCCAGGTGAGATCCGTCGCCGTCCGCGTCCGGCCCGGCGGTATCCTGCAGGTCGATGTCGTCGAGCGGCAGCCCGTGGTCGTGTGGCGGACCCGCAGCGGCGTGCGGCTGCTGGACGAGAGCGGTGCCCATATCGACACGCTGCCCAGTCGCGCGGCGCGGTCCGATCTGCCGCTGATCGCCGGCGAAGGGGCGGATAAACGGGTCGAAGAGGCGCTGGCGCTGATCACGGCGGCGCGTCCGCTGGGCGACCGGCTGCGCGGCCTGGTGCGCATCGGAAAGCGGCGCTGGGACGTGGTGCTGGACCGCGACCAGCGCATCCAGCTGCCCTCGGAGCGCCCGGTGCCGGCGCTGGAACGGGTGCTGGCGGTCAACGAGGTGCAGGATCTTCTGGAACGCGACGTGGCGGTGGTCGACATGCGCCTGTCGCAGCGTCCGACGGTAAGAATGACGGAAAACGCCAACCGCGAATGGTGGCGGATCAAGACTCCAGACGGGGACGGGCATTGAAGCGATGATGACGGATCTCTATCAGTCCCAGCGCGCCATGCGGCAGATGCGCCGCCAGGCGATGCAGCGGGGCGTGGTGGCCATTCTGGACGTGGGCAGCTCCAAGATCGCCTGCCTGGTGCTGCGCTTCGACGGCACCGGGCGGCTGAGCGAGGACAACTCCATCGGCTCGATGGCCGGACAGACCGGGTTCCGGGTGATCGGCGCCGCCACCACCCGCGCCCGCGGCGTCAGGTTCGGCGAGGTCGATGCCATGCAGGAGACCGAGCGCGCCATCCGCACCGCCCTGCAGGCAGCGCAGAAGATGGCCGAGATCCGTGTCGATCACGTCATCGCCTGTTTCTCGGGGGCCAATCCGCGCTCCTACGGTCTCGATGCCGAGGTCGAGCTGGACGAACAGATCGTCACCGAGGCCGAGATCGGCCGGGTGCTGAACGCCTGCGACGTGCCGGAATACGGCGCGGGCCGCGAGGTGCTGCACGCGCAGCCGGTGAATTTCTCGCTCGACAACCGCTCGGGCCTGATCGATCCGCGCGGGCAGCTGGGCCAGACCCTGTCGGTGGACATGCACATGCTGACCGTGGATGCCAGCGCCATCCACAACCTCGTGCACTGCATCAAGCGGTGCGACCTGGAACTGGCGGGCATCGCCAACTCGGCCTATGTCTCGGGCATCTCCGCGCTGGTCGAGGATGAGCAGGAACTGGGCGCGGCCTGTATCGACATGGGCGGCGGCACCACCAGCGTGTCGATCTTCATGCGCAAACACATGATATTCGCCGATTGCGTGCGCATGGGCGGCGACCACGTGACCGGGGACATCTCGATGGGGCTCGGCGTGCCCACCGCCAATGCCGAGCGGATCAAGACATTCTGCGGCGGCGTGCACGCCACCGGCGCCGACGACCGCGACATGATCGACATTGGCGGCGATACCGGCGACTGGGAACATGACCGCCGCACGGTCAGCCGCGCCGAGCTGATCGGCATCATGCGCCCCCGTGTCGAGGAGATCCTGGAAGAGGTGCGCGCCCGTCTCGATGCCGCCGGCTTCGACCACCTGCCCAGCCAGCAGATCGTGCTGACCGGCGGCGGCAGCCAGATCATGGGGCTGGACGGGCTGGCCAGCCGCATCCTGGGCCAGCGCGTGCGCCTGGGCCGCCCGCTGCGCGTCCACGGCCTGCCGCAATCGGCGACCGGGCCGGGCTTTTCCAGCGCGGTGGGCCTGAGCCTCTTTGCCGCGCATCCGCAGGACGAATGGTGGGATTTCGAGATCCCGGTGGACCGCTACCCCGCGCGCTCGTTCAAGCGGGCGGTGAAATGGTTCCGCGACAACTGGTAGGCATGTGACAGGCCGCGCGGGACGTGGTAAGGATAACGAACAGGGCATCCGCCGAAAGAGATGCCGAGAGGGTCGGGCAGACCCCGCAGCAGAGACGCTGATTCCCACGCCTTTCGGGCGGCGGGCGAGGTTTGCGTTGTGCCATCGGACCACACATACGCTAAATCTGTGCGAGTCGGCAAAATACCGCTAAGACAACCTTGTTGAATGCCCATATTTTGTGGCGATTTTGCGTTTTTGGCGTGACGGCGCGGCTTCGGGTCGGTAGGATTACCCTTGGATAGGTAGGAAAGCCGCCGAAAGTGGCGGGTATACAACAGGCGGAAAGAGCATGACATTGAACCTTTCGATGCCCGGTCAGGACGATTTGAAGCCACGGATTACCGTTTTCGGTGTCGGCGGGGCAGGCGGCAATGCCGTCAACAACATGATTGAAAAACGTCTCGACGGTGTGGATTTCGTGGTGGCCAACACCGACGCGCAGGCGCTTCAGCAAAGCCATTCCGAGGCCCGCATCCAACTGGGCGTTAAAGTGACCGAAGGCCTGGGCGCCGGAGCCCGTGCCACGGTGGGCGCCGCCGCCGCCGAGGAAAGCATCGAGCAGATCGTCGATCACCTTGCCGGCGCGCATATGTGCTTCATCACCGCCGGCATGGGCGGTGGCACCGGCACCGGGGCCGCGCCGATCATCGCGCAGGCCGCCCGCGAGCTGGGCGTGCTGACCGTCGGCGTCGTGACCAAGCCGTTCCAGTTCGAGGGCGCCAAGCGGATGCGCCAGGCCGAGGACGGGGTCGAGAGCCTGCAGAAGGTGGTCGACACGCTGATCATCATTCCCAACCAGAACCTGTTCCGCCTGGCCAACGAGAAGACGACCTTTACCGAGGCGTTCTCGATGGCCGACGACGTGCTCTACCAGGGCGTCAAGGGCGTGACCGACCTGATGGTGCGGCCTGGCCTGATCAACCTCGACTTCGCCGACGTGCGCGCGGTGATGGACGAGATGGGCAAGGCGATGATGGGCACCGGCGAGGCCGAGGGCGAGGATCGCGCTGTTCAGGCGGCCGAGAAGGCCATAGCGAACCCGCTGCTGGACGAGATCAGCCTGCGCGGAGCCAAGGGCGTTCTGATCAACATCACCGGCAGCCACGACCTGACCCTGTTCGAGCTGGACGAGGCCGCCAACCGGATCCGCGAAGAGGTGGACCCGGACGCCAACATCATCGTCGGGTCGACGCTGGACACCGACATGGAAGGCCTGATGCGCGTGTCGGTGGTGGCCACCGGCATCGACGCGACCGAGGGCGCATCGGAGACGCCGGTTGCGCGCCGTCCGCTGTCGACCCCGCTCAAGCAGAAGGTGGACGCCGAAGAGCCCCGCCAGGAGCCCGCCACCGCGCCGCTGACGCTGGAAGATCCCGCGCCGGCACCGGTCGCCAAGGCAGCCTCGACCGCCACCGCCGAGGAGCCGGGGCTGTTCGACAGCGTGCGCCGCTCCGAGCGGGTGCAGGAGGCCGAGCCCGAAGCGGCCGCGGACGATCTGCCGCCGCCGGCCTACCAGCCCGAGGTGCCGGCCTTCGAGCCGCGCAGCGAAGAGGCCGAGCCACAGGCCGAGACCTTTGTCGCACCCAAGCCGCAGACGCCGGGTACCCCCTCGCCCGAAGCGATGCAGCGCCTGCAGGTCGCGGTCAGCAAGGTTCCCACGCAGACCAGCCGCGAGACCGCGAGCCGGCCGCAAGCGCCGGCTCAGGAACCCGCCGAAAAGGCGCGGTTCGGCTTCAACCGGCTGATCGACAGGATGACCGGCCACGGGGCCGACGCCCCGGCGGAACGCACCCAGCAGCCGGTGCGCCAGCAGCCGGTCCTGCGCCACAGCGACGCTACGGCACCCTCGCAGCCCGAGCCGGATCCCGACCAGGAGCGGATCGAGATCCCGGCCTTCCTGCGGCGACAGGCCAACTGATAGCGGTCACAAAACCATCGGAAAGGGTCGCCTTCGGGCGGCCTTTTTTGTTTATAATACAAAGCTTTGATGGCTGGTAAGCGTTCTCCCGCCGATCGCTTTCATGAATGTTTCAAACGGTCGCAAAGATTGAGTTGAGCCCACGGGACCCCTCGCTTACCTGAGATGCCAGCCGGGAGCGGAAGCCCGGAGGGAAGCCCTGAGGACTATCGTGCAGCATACGCTCAAGAGCCCGATCACCTTCGATGGCACCGGTTTGCACAGTGGCAAGCCGGTTCGGATGGTGCTGCGCCCGGCCGCAGCCGGCCACGGCATCTGGTTCAAGCGTACCGATATCCATCTGGGCGACGTGATGATTCCGGCCATCTATGACGCGGTCGAGCGCACCCAGCTCTGCACCCGCCTGGTCAATGGCGCGGGGGTCTCGGTGTCCACGGTCGAGCATGTCATGGCGGCGCTGGCCGGTTGCGGTGTGCATAACGCGCTGATCGAGATCGACGGGCCCGAAGTTCCGATCATGGACGGCTCGTCCGTGACCTTCGTGCGCGGCATCGTTTCCCGCGGCGTACGCCAGCAGGCCAGCCCGGTTCTGGCCTACAAGGTGCTCAAGCCGGTGACGGTGGCGCGCGAGGGCGCCAGCGCGACCCTGCTGCCGTCGGACCGCATGGAGATCGAGTTCACCATCGACTTCGAGGACGCCGCCATCGGCCGCCAGGCCAAGCGACTGGACATGGCCAACGGCACCTTCGCCCGCGAACTGTGCGACAGCCGCACCTTCTGCCGCCGCGCCGATGTCGAGATGATGCGTGACAACGGCCTGGCGCTGGGCGGCACGCTGGACAATGCCGTGGTGGTCGACGGCCACAACGTTCTGACGCCGGGCGGGTTGCGCCACTCGGACGAGGCGGTGCGCCACAAGATGCTGGACGCGCTGGGCGACCTCTACCTGGCCGGTGGGCCGCTTCTGGGCCGCTATGTCGGCGACCGGTCGGGCCATTCGCTGACCAACACCCTTGTCCGGACGTTGTTCGAGACGCCGGACGCGGTGCGCCCGATCCTGTGCCCGCCCGAGATCGCGGCCCGCCTGCCGGGTCAGGGACTGGTCTGGAACGAGATCCCGCACGTCGCCTGACGCCGGCACGACACCCTTCAACAGCCATTCCATGCCGCCCGCGTTTAGGGCGTTTTGCAGCGGAAATTAATGTGCTAGACCGAGGCGCAGATGGGGGATGCACCCCACGAAAACGCGACGAGGATAGGCGGATATGATCGGCAGCAGGGCATGGGTCAGGGGGCTTGGCGTGTTGATTCTCGCAGTCTCGTTGTCCGCCTGCGGCAACCGGGGCGCCGACCGCACCCAGGACCTGGAAGGCTTCACGCCCGAGCAGATCTTCGAGCGCGGCGAGTTCGAACTGGCCGAGAACCGCACCGAGGACGCGGCCTTTTATTTCTCGGAAATCGAGCGGCTCTATCCCTATTCCTCCTGGGCCAAGCGCGCGCTGATCATGCAGGCCTTCGCCTATCACAGCGGCAAGGACTATCCCGAAAGCCGAGCGGCCGCGCAGCGGTTCATCGACTTCTACCCGGCCGATGACGACGCCGCCTATGCCCAGTACCTGCTGGCGCTCAGCTATTACGACCAGATCGACGAGGTGGGCCGCGACCAGGGCCTGACCTTCCAGGCGCTGCAGGCACTCAGGACGGTGATCGAGGTCTATCCCGAAAGCGAATACGCCACCGCGGCGATCCTGAAATTTGACCTGGCCTTCAATCACCTGGCGGGCAAGGAGATGGAGATCGGCCGCTATTATCTGCGCCGCGATCATTATACCGCCGCGATCAACCGGTTCCGCGTGGTGGTCGAGGATTTCCAGACCACCACCCACACCGCCGAGGCGTTGCACCGGCTGGTCGAGGCCTATCTGTCGCTGGGCCTGGTCAACGAGGCGCAGACCGCCGGGGCGATCCTTGGCCACAACTACCAGTCGACGGATTGGTATCAGGACAGCTATCGACTGCTCACGGCACAGGGACTCAAGCTCAGGGACAGCGGCAACAACTGGCTCAGCCAGATTTACCGCCAGTCGATCAAGGGCGAATGGCTCTGACCCAGGGAACAGGCGGGGCCGATGCTGCGCGGGCTTGATATCCGGGACATGCTGATCATCGACCGGCTGGAACTTGCCTTCCAACCCGGCCTGAACGTGCTCACCGGCGAGACCGGCGCGGGCAAGTCGATCCTGCTGGACGCGCTGGGTTTCGTGCTGGGATGGCGCGGCCGCGCCGAGCTGGTGCGGCAAGGCGCGGACCAGGGCGAGGTGGTGGCAGAGTTCGACCTTTCTCCCGGCCATGCCGCCCGCGCTGTCCTGGAAGAGGCCGGTCTGCCGGTCGCGGACACGCTGCTCTTGCGCCGGGTCAATACCGTGGATGGCCGCAAGACCGCCTGGGTCAATGACCGGCGGTGCTCCGGCGAGGTGCTGCGCGCACTGTCGGACACCCTGGTCGAACTGCACGGGCAGCATGATGACCGCGGCCTTCTGAACCCACGCGGCCACCGGGCGCTTCTGGATGACTTCGCGGGCAACGCGGAAGCGCTGACCGCCACCCGCGCGGCCTGGACGGCAATGGGCCGCGCCCGGCGGCAGGTCGAGGCGACGCAAGCCGCGCTGGACGCGGTGCGCGCCGAAGAGGAGTTCCTGCGCCACGCGGTGCGCGAGTTGGATGACCTGGATCCGCAGCCGGGTGAGGAGGCCGATCTGGACGCCCGCCGCCGCGCCATGCAGGGGGCCGAGCGCATCCGCGACGACGTGGCTCGCGCGCTTTCCCTGCTGGGCGTCGAAGGGGCCGAAGGTGCCATGGGCGACGCGCTGCGCTGGCTCGAAGGCGTGTCGGATCGGGCCGATGGGCGGCTGGATGCGCCCCTGGCCGCGTTGGGCCGGGCGATGGTCGAACTGGGCGAGGCGGAATCCGGTGTCGCAGCCTGCCTCGATGCGCTGGACTTCAACCCCGCCGAACTGGAACAGGCCGAGGAGCGGCTCTTTGCGATCCGCGCGCTGGCCCGCAAGCATGACGTGGCGCCCGACGATCTGAGCGCCTTTGCCGACACGCTGCGCGACAAGCTGGCGGCGCTGGATGCAGGCGATGCCGACCTGGCGTCACAGCAATCCGACCTGCGCGCCGCCGAGGCGGCCTATGACGAGGCCGCCGACGCGCTGTCGGCCCGCCGGGCCTCGGCCGCCGCGGGTCTGGACAGGGCGGTGATGGCCGAGCTGGCCCCGCTCAAGATGGAGCGCGCCGAGTTCCGCACAGTGATCGACGCCGCAGACCCCGGCCCCGAGGGGCGCGACGGGGTGGCCTTCTCGGTCGCCACGAACCCGGGCGCACCGGCCGGGCCGCTGAACAAGATCGCGTCGGGCGGCGAGCTCAGCCGCTTCCTGCTGGCGCTCAAGGTCTGTCTGAGCGGCGACGACAGCCGCCGTACGATGATCTTCGACGAGATCGACCGCGGTGTCGGCGGCGCCACGGCGGATGCGGTGGGCAGACGGCTGGCGCAGCTGGCGCAGAACGGGCAGGTGCTGGTGGTGACGCATTCGCCGCAGGTGGCCGCCCGCGGGGCGCATCACTGGCAGGTGCAGAAGAAGATTGCGGACGGCATCACGCTTTCCAGCGTCCTGCCGCTCGATGCCGAGGCGCGGGTGGACGAGATCGCCCGCATGGTGGCCGGCGACACGATCACCGAAGAGGCCCGCGCCGCGGCCCGCGCCCTGTTGCGGGCATGACAGTTTCGCGGGCGGCCGGCCCACGCCCCCTATGCCGCGCGGTCCCTCTGGCCTAAACAGGAAAGGACCGCGACCCGCCAGGCATCATGACGCAATCCACACGCTCCCTTCTCGTGCAGCAATTCGCCCAGATGCGGGGTGCGCTGCGCGACGGCTGGCAGATCCTGCGCCAACGCGGCCCCAGCCAGGTCCAGTTCTGGTTCATCGCCCTGGCCATCGGTGTCGCCGCCGGTTTTGCCGCGCTGCTTTTCCGAAAGGGAATCAACTGGTTGCAGGCGACGGTCTACCGGACCGAGGATGTGCAGTTCCTGCACACCCATGCCGAGTCGCTGCCCTGGTACTGGATCCTTCTGATCCCGGTCATCGGCGGGCTGGTGGTGGGGTTGATCTTGCACTGGACCACCGAGGACGGGCGCGCGCGCACAGTGGCCGACGTGATCGAAGGCGCCGCGATCAAGGATGGCCGGGTCGAGGTCAAGGCCGGTCTCGGCTCGATGCTGGCCTCGCTCGTCACGCTCAGTTCCGGCGGCTCGTCGGGCCGCGAGGGACCGGTGGTGCATTTCGCCGGCGTGATCTCGACCTGGGTCTGCGCGCGGATCGACGCCGACGGGATCACCGGGCGCGACCTGCTGGGATGCGCGGTGGCCGCAGCGGTCTCGGCCAGTTTCAACGCACCCATCGCCGGGGCGCTCTTCGCGCTCGAGGTGGTGTTGCGCCATTTCGCCGTGCACGCCTTTGCCCCCATCGTGATCGCGGCGGTGGCCGGCACGGTGATCAACCGGCTGGAATATGGCGACGTGACCGAATTCGTGCTCGAAACCCCGGGCGCGCTGCAATTCTATGTCGAGCTGCCCGCCTTCCTGATCCTGGGCCTGATCTGCGGGCTGGTCTCGGTCGTGCTGATGCGTTCGTCCTTCCTGGCCGAGGATCTGGGCAATCACTTGCAGGCCCGCACCGGCCTGCCCAGATGGCTGCGCCCGGCCCTGGCGGGGATCCTGCTGGGCGCGCTGGCGATCTGGTTTCCGCATATCATCGGCGTGGGCTACGAGACGACGCTTCGGGCGCTGGCCGGCGACATGCTGCTGCACGAGGCGGTGGTCTTCGCGGTTCTCAAGACGGCGGCGCTTGCGATCACGCTGGGCGGGCGCATGGGCGGCGGCGTTTTTTCGCCCTCGCTGATGATCGGCGCGCTGACCGGGCTGGCCTTCGGCATCATCGCCACCGGGTTCCTGCCGGATGTCTCGGGCACCCACACGCTCTATGCCTTCGCCGGCATGGGCGCTGTCGCGGCGGCGGTGCTGGGCGCGCCGATCTCGACCACCCTGATCGTGTTCGAGCTGACCGGGGACTGGCAGATCGGCATTGCCGTGATGGTGTCGGTCAGCATGTCGACGGCGCTGGCCTCGCGCCTGGTGGACCGCTCGTATTTCCTCAGCCAGCTGGAACGGCGCAACGTGCACCTGGCCGCCGGCCCGCAGGCCTATCTGCTGGCGATGCTGCGCAGCGGTGCGGTGATGCGCCCGCTTGGCGATGCGCGCGGTCCCGACCGCGACACCTGCGAAGCCCTGATCGAGGACGGGCTGTTCGTCGAGGCGCGGGCCACGCTGGAATCCGCGATGCCCTATTTCGACCGGGCCGACCTGGCGTTCCTGCCGGTCGTCGTGCGCCGGGACGGCGAGACTGATCTCGTCGGCGCGCTCTACCATGTCGATGCGCTCAAGGCCTATAACCGCGCCCTGGCGGCCACGGCCGCAGAAGAGCATTCCTGAAGCCTGCCCGGCGGGCCTTGTGCAGCGCCGGCCTGCGGCTTACATCTGCGCCCCATGGTCCAGCCGAAGACAAACCCCAACTACAAGGTGATCGCCGAGAACCGGCGGGCACGCTTCGATTACGCGATCGAGAGCGATCTGGAATGCGGAATCGTGCTCGAGGGGTCCGAGGTCAAGTCGCTGCGCAATGGCGGTGCGAATATCGCCGAGAGCTATGCCGCCGTCGATGACGGCGAGCTGTGGCTGGTCAACGGCTATGTCGCGCCCTACGAGCAGGCCAAGACCTTCGGCCATGACGAACGCCGCCGGCGCAAGCTGCTGGTGTCGCGCAAGGAACTGGCGCAGCTGTGGAACGCGACGCAGCGCAAGGGCATGACGCTGGTGCCGCTGGTGCTCTATTTCAACCACCGGGGCATCGCCAAGCTCAAGATCGGCATCGCCAAGGGCAAGAAGCTTCACGACAAGCGCGAGACTCAGGCCAAGCGCGACTGGTCGCGCCAGAAGCAGCGGCTGCTCAAGGATCACGGCTGATCCCGGCCTAGCCGTAGATCCGCAGCATCTCGCGCAGGTCGTCCAGCGTGTTGGCCCCGGCCAGCGGCTTGTCGCGCCGCCACCGGGCCATGCGCGGAAACCGCAGGGCGACGCCGGACTTGTGGCGGGGACTTTCGTGGATGCCCTCGAACGCGATCTCGAAGACATGCTCGGGCCGCACCTGGCGCACCGGCCCGAAGCGTTGCAGCGTGTTCTTGCGGACCCATGCGGTGATCTCGCGGAACTCGGCATCGGTCAGCCCGGAATAGGCCTTGGTGAACGGCACCAGGTCGTTGCCATGCCAGACCGCAAAGGTGAAATCGGTGAACAGGTTGGCCCGCCGCCCGTGGCCGGACTGGGCATAGATCATCACCGCGTCGATGCTGAGCGGATCCAGCTTCCATTTCCACCAGTCGCCCTTCTTGCGCCCGGCGAGATAGGGCGCGCCGCGTCGTTTGAGCATCAACCCCTCGGCCCGGGCGGCGCGGGCCTTGTCCCGGTGCCGCGCCAGGTCCTGCCAGCTGCCGAAGCCGACCAGCGGGGATGCCTGCAACGGCGCATCCGCCGGCAGCCCGGCCACCGCCCGGTCCAGCAGGTCACGCCGCTCGCCATAGGGGCGGGCGCGGATATCCTCGCCCTGCCATTCCAGCAGGTCATAGGCGCGCAGGATGACCGGCGCCTCGATGAGCAGCTTCTTGGGCACGGTCTTGCGGCCGATGCGTTTCTGCAAGGCGTTGAACGGCATCGGCGCCGCGCCGTCCCAGGCCAGGATCTCGCCATCCAGAACCGTGCCCGGCGGCAGGAAATCCGCCGCCCGCGCCAGTTCTGGAAAGCGGTCAGTCATCAGTTCTTCGCCGCGCGACCATACGAAATGCTGCCCATCCCGCAGGATCAGCTGGCCGCGGATGCCGTCCCATTTCCATTCCGCGGCCCAGTCGGCGGGATCGCCCAGCGTCTCGGGCCCGTCCTCCAGCGCATAGGCCAGGTAGAACGGGTAGGGGCGCGAGGCGTCGGCGCTGGGATCCTCGGCCTCGATCAGCTCGTGCCAGGTCGTGCTGTCGGGACTCCATTCGCCCATCAGGCGATGCGCCAGTTCGGCCTCGTCCCGCCCGGTGGCCTGGGCCAGTGCACGGGTCATCAGCTTGCGGCTGACACCGATGCGGAACCCGCCGGTGATCAGCTTGTTGAACAGCAGCCGCTCGGTCGCTGCCAATTCCTCCCAGGCCGACAGGATCGCCGCCTTGCGCGCCTCTTCGTCCCGGCCCGCCAGGTCGCGCAGGAACGCGATCCAGTGGCTCAGGCTTTGCTCCGACATCCTCTCCGCCGGCGGCAGGACAAGGGCAATGGTCTCGGCCAGGTCACCGACGATTGTATAGGTCTCCTCGAACAGCCAAAGAGGGATCCCGGCGTGCTCGGCCGCCCATTCGCGCAGCCGCGTCGTGGTCACGCTGCGCCTGGGGCGGCGGCCCGAGAACAGCGCGATGGTCCAGAGCCGGTCCGCCTCGGGCGCGTCGCGGAAATACCCGGCCAGCGCCGCCAGCTTGTCTGTGGTCCTGGTGCTGCCGTCGACGGCGGTGAAAAGCTCTGCAAAGCGCCTCATTCCGCCTCGGCCTCCTCGCCGGTGAACTCGGTCGGAACCACCTGCGCATCAAGCCCGCAATGCTCCAGCCAGCGGGCGAAGACCTCGGTATAGCCATGCGTGACGAACACCCTGTCGGCGCCGGTTTCGCGGATCGCCAGGTTCAGCCCGTCCCAGTCGGCGTGATCCGACACGACAAAGCCCCGGTCCATCGCCCGGCGCCGGCGGATGCCGCGCAGGGCCATCCAGCCGCTTGCGAACCCGGCCGAGACCCGCCCGAACCGCCGCGCCCAGGCGCTGCCCAGGGCCGAGGGCGGCGCCAGCACCAGCGCGCCCGGATGCTCCTTGGGGTTGGTCTCGGGCGTGACCGGAATGGTCGGCGGCAGGCTGTAGCCCTGGTCGCGCAGGATCTGCGTGGCGCCCTCGATGGCACCGTGGGTCAGGATCGGCCCGTCATCCAGCAGCGTCAGAAGCCGCTGCGCCTTGCCCAGCGAGTAGGCCCCCAGAACCGGGGTCCGGCCCGCCGCCACGCTGTCGCGCCACCAGGTGTTCAACTGGTCGGCCACATTGGCCTGCTCGGGCCAGCGGAAGACCGGCAGGCCGAATGTGCTCTCGGTCACGAAAACTTCGGCGCGCACCGGCTCGAACGGCTCGCTCAACCCATCCGGTTCGGTCTTGTAGTCGCCCGACACCACCCAGACCTCGCCGGCTTGTTCGACCCGGATCTGCGCCGATCCCGGCACATGGCCTGCCGGATGGAACGACACCCGCGCATCGCCGAGGGTGGTGATGGCGCCATACTCCACCGTCTGCAGGTCGATCTCGCCCAGCCGGTGCCGCAGGATCGGCGCGGCCTGCGCGGTGGCGAGATAGCGGGCATGCCCGGGCCGCGCGTGATCGGCATGGCCGTGGGTGATCAGCGCACGGTCCACCGGGCGCCAGGGGTCGATGTAGAAATCCCCGGCGGCGCAGTAGATTCCCCGGGCGGTGAAGGTGAGAACAGGATTGCGCGTCATGGCCCGAGTTTAGGGCCTTTGACTGCCAAGGCCAGCGCCCGCGCCTCAGGCCTGGATCGTCGTGCCGTTGTTCTCGTGCCGGCGGCTGCCCGCGTCGAACAGGGCGGCCATTAGGTCGAAGACCGGGCCGCGCACCTCGGGCGGCTCCATCAGCACCTCATGCTCGCCATCGGGGATCTCGACAAGGTCGCCGCCGGGCCAGGCCGCCATGCGCGCCCTGATCGCCTCGCGGTCGACGATCTGCTCGTGGCTGCCCATCACGGTCAGGCAGGGCAGGTCGGGCGCCGTCTGCGCCATCAGCCAGCGGCATTCGTCCAGCGCCTCGCGCAGCCAGGTGGTCGACGGCGCCCCGAGCGCCAGGTCGGGCTGCGCGGCCAGCTGGTCCTTCATCATCTGGAACATCTCGGGATCGCGGGTCAGCACGTTGTTCTCGAAGGGCTGCGAGGCGACATAGCTCAGCAGCGAGGTGGTCGGCGGGATCCGGTTGCCCAGCCCGATGCGCGAGCCCCAATAGGCCGTGACCCAGCTGAGCGGTTTCATGACGGTGTTGAAATAGATGCCCCACATCGGCCCGGTGAAGGCACAGGCGGCCACCGGCATCCCCTGCAGGATCGCCCGCAGACCGATGGCGCCGCCCATGGAATGGCCGATCACGAACCACGGGCGCGGCAGGTCCAGCTCGACCGCCGCGGCTGTCACGGCGGCCACGTCATGCTGATAGTCGGTGAACTTCTCGACATGGCCCACGCGCTTGTCCGGCAACAACCGGTCGGCCAGGCCCTGGCCGCGCCAGTCCACCGCCGCGAAGGCAAAGCCGCGGGCGGTGAATTCCCGCGCGCAGTCGCCGTATTTCTCGACATATTCGGTGCGGCCCGGGAACATCAGCACGGTGCCCGTGGCCGGCCCGGCGGGACGCCAATGGCCCAGCCGGATGCGCACGCCGTCCTCGGTGGTCAGCCAATGCGCCCGGCCCCCGGCCGGAACACCGGGCAGATCCTCGAAGAACGGCGCCGCGGCAAGCGTCATCAGGCCAGGACCGCCGCCAGTTTCATAGCGACGCCCATGTCGCCATCCACCGACAGCTTGCCGGACATGAAGGCGCTGGTCGGGTTCATCTCGCCGTTCAGGATCTGCTCGAAGGTCTCGGCGTCGGCACTCAGGGTGACGTCGGTATCCTCGTCGCCGACACGGGCGCCATCGGAATCCAGAATGATCGAACCGTGATCGGTGATCGCGAATTTCGCGGTGGAATCGAAATCGGATGCCGAGACCTTGTCGTTCAGCTCTGCCGCGGCCTTTTCCAGAATGTCGCTCATGTGGTCCTGTCCTCTCAGATGAAACGGCGGCGTGATTGGACAACCTCGCGCGCCACGCTAAACTGGACATTGTTATGCGCATTGCAATCCCCAATCTCAAAGGTATCGTCGCGGCAATCGCGTTGGCGCTTGCGTTTTCGGCGCCCGCGGTCGCGCAACAGGCGGATCTGACCGACGAATCGGACCTGCTGGCGCGCCTGGCACAGGCCGACCCGGCCGAAGCGAAACAGATCGACCGCCAGTTGCAGGCCCTGTGGTCGAAATCGGGCTCGGCTGCCGCCGACCTCTTGCTCAAGCGCGGGCGCGAGGCGCTCGAGGACGACAACACCCGCGCGGCCATCGAACACCTGACCGCGCTCACCGATCACGCGCCCGGCTTCTCCGAAGGCTGGCACGCCCGGGCATCCGCGTTCTTCGCCGCCGGACTCTATGGCCCGGCGATTGCCGACCTGGAACGGGCGCTGGCCCTGAACCCGCATAATTACGATGCGATCTTCGGGCTGGGGCTGATCTTCGAGTCGGTGGACCGGCCCGAGCAGGCCTATCGCGCCTATTCCCGGGCGCTGGCTATACATCCCCACCACGAGGAAGTAACCAAGGCGATGAATCGGCTGGAATCCGGCGTCGCGGGTCAGTCACTCTGAGGTCCGGGGAAACCGGGCAGGGGGCAAATGTGAGCGGGTCGAACAGGGTCGTGGCCGTTCTGGGCCCGACCAATACGGGCAAGACGCATTACGCGATCGAACGGATGCTGGGGCATCGCACCGGGGTCATCGGGCTGCCGCTGCGCCTGCTCGCGCGCGAGGTCTATGACCGGATCGTCGCGGTGCGCGGCCCGTCCGTGGTGGCACTGGTCACCGGCGAAGAGCGAATCGTGCCGCCGCGCACGCAATACTGGGTCTGCACGGTCGAGGCGATGCCAGATGGGATGGCGGCCGATTTCCTGGCGGTGGACGAGATCCAGCTCTGCGCCGATCCCGAGCGCGGGCATGTCTTCACCGACCGCCTGCTGCGCGCCCGTGGCCTGCACGAGACGCTGTTTCTGGGCTCCTCGACCATGCGCGGGCCGATTTCCCAGCTGGTGCCCGAGGCGTCCTTCGTGCAACGCGACCGGATGAGCCAACTTCTGTATTCCGGCTCGAAAAAGATAAGTCGAATGCCGTCACGGAGCGCGATCGTCGGGTTCTCGGTTGAAAATGTATATGCCATTGCCGAACTGATCCGACGCCAGAAGGGTGGCGCGGCGGTGGTCATGGGCGCGCTCAGTCCGCGCACGCGCAACGCGCAGGTGGCGCTTTATCAAAACGGAGAGGTCGACCACCTGGTGGCCACCGATGCCATTGGCATGGGCCTGAATCTCGACATCGACCACGTGGCCTTCTCGGCGCTGAGCAAGTTCGACGGCCGCAGGATGCGACCGCTTGCGCCCAACGAGTTGGCCCAGATCGCCGGCCGGGCGGGGCGCGGCATGTCCGATGGCACTTTCGGTGTCACCGGTGACGCGCGGCCGCTGGACGAGGGGACCGCGCAGGCGATCATGGACAGCCGCTTCACCCCGCTCAGAAAGCTGAACTGGCGCAACCCGGACCTGCGCTTCGGCTCGATCGATGCGCTGATCGCGGCGCTGGAGGAGGGGCCGGAGGGCGAGACCCTTGTGAAGGCCCGCCCGGCCGACGATCTGAATGCGCTCAAGTCGCTGGCGGACCTGGCCGAGATCCGCGCCCGCGCCAGCGACGGCCCCTCGGTGCGCCTGTTGTGGGATGTCTGCCGGATCCCGGATTTCCGCGGCATCAGCCACGCGGAACATTCCGGCCTTCTGGACGTTATTTTCCAGCACCTGCATGAACGAGGCGAGATCCCCGATGACTTCATGGCCCGCCAGATCCGCCGCATCGACCGGACCGATGGTGACATCGACACGTTGTCGCGGCGATTGGCGTTTATCCGCACATGGACCTATGTCGCGCAGCGAAACGGCTGGGTGGGCGATGAATCCCATTGGCGCGGCGAAACCCGCGCGGTAGAAGACAGGGTGTCCGACGCGCTGCATGAGCGTCTGACCCAGAGATTTGTGGACCGGCGCACCTCCGTGCTGTTGCGCCGGCTCAAGCAGAAGGAGGCCCTCTTGGCCGAAGTGAACGACAAGGGTGACGTGACCGTCGAGGGCGAATTCGTCGGACGGCTCGAAGGGTTCCGGTTCATCCCGGACAAGTCCGCGCAGGGGGCCGAGGCCAAGGCGCTGAAATCGGCCTCGGTGCAGGCGCTGGCGCCGCAGTTCCACCTGCGCGCCGACCGGTTCTACAACGCGCCCGATACCGAGATCGACTATACCGATCAGGGCGGGCTGATGTGGGGCGACCAGGCCGTCGGCAAGCTTGTGGCGGGGGCCGAGCCGCTCAAGCCGCAGGTCGAGGTCTTTGTCGACGACGCCGCCGGACCCGAGGTGACGCAGAAGGTGCAGCGCCGGCTGCAGCATTTCATCGACCGCAAGATCGCCGCGCTGTTCGAGCCGCTGCTGGCCATGCAGAAGGACGAGACGCTTTCGGGCCTGGCCCGCGGCTTTGCCTTCCGCATGGTCGAGGCGATGGGCATCCTGCCCCGCGCGCAGGTCGCGCAGGAGGTCAAGGATCTGGACCAGGACGCCCGCGGCGCGCTGCGCAAGCATGGCATCCGCTTTGGCCAGTTCACCATCTTCATGCCGCTCCTGCTCAAGCCCGCGCCGACGCGGCTGCGCCTGCTGCTCTGGGCGCTGTCGCAGGATCTGGGCGAGTTTCCCGAAGCGCCGCCGCCGGGTCTCGTGACGGTGCCCACGGGCAAGGATGCGCCGCAGGGCCACGACACCATGTGCGGCTATCGCGCGGCGGGCGAACGGATGATCCGCATCGACATGCTGGAGCGCCTGGCCGACATGCTGCGCGCCGAGGACAGCCGCGCCGGCTTCGAGGCCAAGCCCGACATGCTGTCGATCACCGGGATGACGCTGGAGCAGTTCGCCGACCTGATGCAGGGGCTGGGCTACAAGGCCGAGCGGGGCGAGCGCGAGAAGGTGCGGCCGGCCGACGCCGCCATCGCCACCGAGGCCAAGCCCGAAGGCGAGACCGCCGAAAGCGATGCGCCGGTCATGGACGCCGCGGCCGAGGCCGAGGCTGCGCCCGCCGCCGCGGTCGAGGACCAGCCGGCCGAGGAGACCCCCGCCGACGTGCCGGGCAACACCGAGCAGATCCCCGATGACGGCATCGCCCCCATCGCCGAGGAACCGAACGATCCGCCCAAGGCCGAGCCGGTGCCGGAAACCGCGCCGGACGAAACCCCGGTCGGGGTTGCCGCCGATGCCGGCGCCGAGGCCCCCGAGGTCGAGGTCTTCTATACCTTCACCTGGGGCCGGGCACGCCCGGGCGGACAGCGCGGCCCGAGGCGCGACCGGAAACCGGACGGCGCGAGCGGCAAACCGCGCGGCAAGGGACCGGGCAAACCCAAGGGCAAGGGGCCGGCGCGCGAGCAGGGGGCCAAGACCTTCTCCTCCCGTCCGCCAAAGCGCGAGAAGCAGATCGACCCCGACAACCCGTTTGCCGCCGCTCTCATGGGGCTGAAGGACGGCAAATAGGGCGATGGCGGACCCCGCCGACCGGATCCGGCTGGACAAGTGGCTGTGGCATGCGCGGTTCTTCAAGACCCGCAGCCTTGCCGCCAAGCTGGTGGGCGGCGGGCATGTTCGGCTGAACGGTGCGCGGGTGACCAAGCCCGCGCAACCGGTCGGGCCGGGGGACGTTCTGACCTTTGCCCAGGGCCGCGATGTGCGGGTGGTCCGGGTCGAGGCGCCGGGCACACGGCGCGGACCGGCCCCCGAGGCGCAGACGCTTTATGCCGATCTGACCCCCGAACGGCCGGTTGCGCGGGACGAACCTGCCGCCAATCCCGGCTTTGAGGGAAAAGGTCGCCCGACCAAGCGCGACCGCAGGAAGCTTGACCTTTCCCGCCGGCCCAAGCCCTGATCCCGGCTTGAAGTGGCGGGCCTGCTGGATTAGCTAGACCCTCAAACAGCCAAGCGGGATCCGGCCATGACCTATATCGTCACCGACAATTGCATCGCCTGCAAATACACCGATTGCGTCGAGGTCTGTCCGGTCGATTGCTTCTACGAAGGCGAGAACATGCTGGTCATCCACCCCGACGAGTGCATCGACTGCGGCGTGTGCGAGCCCGAATGCCCCGCCGACGCGATCCGGCCCGACACCGAGCCGGACATGGAGAAATGGGTCGAGTTCAACCGCAAGTATTCCGAGGACTGGCCGGTCATCGTGACCAAGAAGGATCCGCTGCCCGAGGCCGAAGAGCGTGACGGCGAAGAAGGCAAGCTGGACAAGTATTTCTCGGAAGCGCCCGGGGAGGGCGGTTGACGGCAACAGGGTAAGCGATTCGGCCCTATTTCCCTCGGGGCCGGGTCCACTTAATCGCGGAAACGGCTGGAATCGCAGGGGTTTTCCGGCCCCGTCATGCGTCGTGCTTCCGGTCGGACCGTTTTTGTGTTATGATCAAAAACAGATGATGACAAACACCGGAAAAAATCCTGACGTATCTCACGCGTCGGTCTCATAAACTCGCCTCAAGACAGCAACCTGACGGGGTCACATGACGCCGGCACGGGTCGTTTGTCGCCACTTGCGGTGTCCAGTGAAGGAAAGACCTGTATGACCAAGTCGAAAAAGCTCGAGTTCCGCCCCAACGATTACGTGGTCTATCCCGCCCATGGCGTGGGTCAGATCATCTCGATCGAGGAACAGGAAGTTGCGGGACACAAGCTTGAGCTGTTCGTGATCTCGTTCGAGAAGGACAAGATGACCTTGCGGGTGCCCACCCACAAGGCGACCGAGTCGGGCCTGCGCTCGCTCAGCTCGCCGGACGTGATCGGCCAGGCGATGAAGACGCTCAAGGGCAAGGCCAAGGTCAAGCGGGCCATGTGGTCGCGCCGGGCCCAGGAATACGAGCAGAAGATCAACTCGGGCGACCTGATCTCGATCGCCGAGGTGGTCCGCGACCTGCATCGCACCGACGACCAGCGCGAGCAGAGCTATTCCGAGCGCCAGCTCTACGAGGCCGCGCTGGAGCGGCTGACCCGCGAAGTGGCCGCCGTGTCCGGCAATGACGAACTGGCCGCCGCCAAGCAGGTGGACGAGGTGCTGACCTCGCGCGTTGCCGCCTGATCCGGCACTGCACCAAGGATTGATTGGGTCGCCCGGTTTCGGGCGGCCTTTTTTGTTGCGTTGGTAGGTGCCTACAGCATGGCACTGGCAGTCAGCAGGAACGCCGTCTCGGCGACCTGCTGCGCCGCGCCCAGGATATCGCCGGTCTGCCCGCCGATCCGCGCCCGCGCCAGCGCCGCGACGCAAAGCGCTGCAAGGGCCGCCAGCAGGGCCGGCGCGGCGAACCCCGCGCCCCCGAGCAGGAAACCCAGCACCACGCCCAGCAGCAGGCCGCCGGCAACGGGCGCCAGGCCCGGCCGCCCGACCGACTGGCTGAGCCCCGCGCCGCGCGCATTGGGCAACGCGCCCATCAGCACCGGCATCAGCGCCCGCGACCACAGAGCGGCCGCCGGCAGGGCCCAGAGGCCGGCACTGGCCAGAAGCGCAGTCAGCGCGGTCCAGCGCAGCAAGGCCGAGAGCACCAGAGCCAATACACCGTAGGTGCCGATGCGGCTGTCGCGCATGATCTCCAGCCGCCGCCCGGGATCGTTGCCGCCCCACAGCCCGTCCGCGCTGTCGGCCAGCCCGTCCTCGTGCATCGCGCCGGTCAGCAGGATCCCGGCGGCCAGGACGATTCCGGCCGCAGGTCCGGCGGACAGGCCCAGTGCCAGCCCGGCCCAGCCGAAAAGAACGGCCAGCCCGCCCACCACTGCCCCGGCCAACGGATAAGCCCAGACCGCGCGCGCCTGACGCGAGAACACCGCCTCCGGCAGATGCGGCAGGGGCAGCCGGGTCAGCAGCACCAGCGCCAGCGGAACGTCCCAGGCCGAGACCGGGCTCTTGTCGTTTTTCTTCATGTCAGCGCCTCTTGCGGGGCTTGTGAGCCCGGGCGCAATGGTTAAACACCTTACAAACCGCTGATGCAACGAGGCTATTCATGCTCCCCGACCTGACCGATCTCGACCGGTTCCGCGCGGCCCTTTCCGCCGCCCCGGCCTCCGATGCCGTTGCCAGGGACGCGGCGGCCGATCGCAACGGCCAGCTGACCAAGCCGCCGGGCGCGCTGGGCAGGCTCGAGGATCTTGCGATCTGGTATGCCGGCTGGCGCGGCGATGCGCGGCCGGACATCAAGGCCCCGCAGGTCATCGTCTTTGCCGGCAACCACGGGGTCGCGGCCCAGGGCGTCTCGGCCTTTCCGCCCGAGGTGACCGCGCAGATGGTGCAGAACTTTCAGTCCGGCGGCGCCGCGATCAACCAGCTCGCGCACGCGGCCGGGGCGCGGATGGATGTGCATGCGCTGGATCTGGAACGGCCGACGGCGGATTTCACCCAAGGCCCGGCCATGGACAAGGCCGAACTGCTCGAGGCGCTGCGGACGGGATGGCAGGCGGTCGATCCCGGCGCCGACCTGCTGGTGGTGGGCGAGATGGGCATCGGCAACACCACCCCTGCCGCGGCATTGTCCTGTGCGCTTTACGGGGGCGAACCGGCCGACTGGACCGGGCGCGGCACGGGCGTCGACGATGCGGGCCTTGCCAACAAGACCCGCGTGGTGGCCGAGGGCGTGGCCCGGCACGGGCAGGGCGGCGACGGTCTGGACCTGCTGCGCTGCCTGGGCGGCCGCGAGATCGCCGCCATGGCCGGCGCCATCGCGGCGGCGCGCGTCCTGCGCATCCCGGTGATCCTGGACGGGTTCATCTGTTGCGCCGCCGCCGCTTGTCTGACGCGCGTCGCACCCGGTGCGCTGGACCACGCTGTCGCCGGACACCAGAGCGACGAGGCCGCGCATGGCGTGCTGCTGGGGCATCTGGGCAAGCCGCCACTTCTGTCGCTGGGCCTGCGGCTGGGCGAGGGTTCGGGCGCGGCGCTGGCGATCCAGATCCTCAAGGCCGCCCTCGCCTGTCATTCCGGCATGGCGACCTTTGCCGAGGCCGGGGTGTCCGACTCCTGACCCGCTCAGGCGGACTTCTTGTCGTGCTCCTCGGCCAGCTGCATCAGCGCGGTCTCGAGATCCTTGGCCAGTTCGCGCGACCGGGCGATGTATTCGGGGTTCTCGCTGGGCGGTACGCCGGGTTGCCACAGCTGCGCCAATTCGCGCAGCGATTGCCGGTCATGGGTGTAGAAGGTGCGTTCTGCCCCGGCGGCCTCGTATTCCGATAGCCCTGCATTCTCAAGTACATAGCGCCCGGCCCTGAGCGAGCTGTCGAACAGCTCGCGCACGATGTCGTCGGCGCCGGCCTGGTACAGCTCATAGACATGGTTGCGGTCGAAGGCGCGGGCGACGATGTGCAGGTCGGGCCGCTGGCGCCGGGCATAGGCCACCAGCTTGGTCACCTGCGCCGGCTGGTCCATCGCCGCCACCAGGATCCGCGCCTTGTCCAGCCCGGCCGCGCGCAGCAGTTCCGGCCGCGTCGGGTCGCCCAGGAACCCCTGGTAGCCGAACCGCCGCATCAGCTGAATGGTTTCCATGTTGTGATCCAGCACGATGGTCTTGAAGCCGCTGGCCCGCACCAGACGGTTGACGATCTGCCCGAAGCGGCCGATCCCGGCGATGATGATCGGCGCCTGGTCGTCGATCTTGTCGGGCTTCATCTCGGTCTTGCGGTCGCGCATGTTGCGCTCGAGCACGTCGTAGAGGATGAACAGCAGCGGCGTGATCAGCATGGTCAGCGCGATGATCATCAGCAGTTTCTGCGACACGTCCGTCGGGATCACGTTCTGCTTGGTCGAAAAGGCCAGCAGGACAAAGCCGAATTCCCCGGCCTGGGCCAGGCCCAGCGTGAACAGCCAGTTGTCGCGCCGGCGCAGGCCGAAGGCGCGGCCGACCAGGTAGAGCACGATCCCCTTTGCGAGGATCACAAGCAGCGCCAGCCCGATCAGGTCCAGCGGGTCACGGAAGAACAGCTTGAAGTTGATGCCAGCGCCCACGGTGATGAAGAAGAGGCCGAGGAACAGGCCCTTGAACGGCTCGAGGTCGCTTTCCAGCTCGTGCCGGAATTCCGAGTTGGCCAGAACCACACCGGCCAGGAAGGCCCCCAGTGCCGGCGACAGGCCCACCAGCGTCATCAGAAGCGAGATGCCCACGACGATCACCAGCGCCAGCGCGGTATACATCTCGCGCAGCCTTGTGGCGTGAATGAAGCGGAACACCGGGCGGGTCAGGTAGACGCCCGCCAGGATGATGAAGCCCACTGCCGCGATCGTGACCAGGGTGACGCCCCAGCCCGGCAGGCCCTGCACCAGCGATGCCGAGACGGGATGGTCGCCCGCCTCGGCGGCCTGTCCGGCCGCCGACTCGATCGGCCGGCGGATCGATCCATCGCCCAGGAACTGCGCCACCGGTCCGGCGGCCAGCAATGGCAGGAACGCCAGAATCGGGATCACCGCGATATCCTGGGTCAGCAGCACCGAGAACGTGGCCCGCCCGCCATTGGTCTGCATCAGCCCCTTTTCGCTCAGCGTCTGCAGGACAATGGCGGTCGAGCTGAGCGACAGGGTCAGGCCGATGGCCAGCGCCACCGTCCAGGTCTGGCCCGCGGCCATCGCCGTCGCCATCAGCAGGAGCGTCGAGATCGAGATCTGCAGCCCGCCCAGCCCGATCAGCCGGTCGCGCATGTTCCACAGCGCCCGCGGTTCCAGTTCCAGGCCGATCAGGAACAGCATCATCACCACGCCAAACTCGGCCACGTGCTGCAGATCCTCGGTTTCGGCGCCGACAAGACCCAGCACCGGGCCGATGATGATGCCCGCCGCCAGGTAGCCCAGAACCGACCCCAGCCCCAGCCGCGCCGAGATCGGCACCGCGATCACCGCCGCGGCCAGGTAGATCGTGGCCTGATAGAGGAAATTTTCCATTCCGGTCCTTTCGGGCGCTCAGGTGGGCAGGGGCGCGTCGCGCTTGAGCTGGTCCATGACGATCTGGCTGTGCACCCGCGCCACCGCAGGATGCGGCAGGATGACCTCGTGGAGCAACCGGTTCAATGCGGGCAAGTCCTCGCAATACACCCTTAGCAGATAATCCGCCTCTCCGGTCATCGTCCAGGCGCTGGTGATTTCGGCGCGGGTGTGGATCAGCCGGGCGAAGGCAGCCGATTGCTCTGGCCCGTGCGTGCCCAGCTGGACCTGTACGAATCCCTGCACCTGCAGCCCCAGCCGCGCCGCGTCCAGCCGGGCGGAATACCCGGTGATGATGCCCTCGGCCTCCAGCCGCTGCCGCCGGCGCCCGGCCTGGCTGGCCGAGAGGTTAAGCAACTCGCCCAGCTGATGCGCGGTCAGGTGGGCGTCTTTTTGCAGTGCGGCCAGCAACCGCGTGTCCATTGCATCCAGCATATGCGTGTTTCCTTCGTCTTGATCAGATTCTACGCGCAAATCCCGCGCATAGCCACCCGAATAGGCAAAAGAACGCGCAGAAGATGTATGAGTGATGCCCTATTTTGCACTCAGCGAACACACACACTCAGATACAGGAGACGCGCCCATGGGACCTTTCCCGCACAATGCGCCGAAATCGGTCATCAGCGACGAGAATCCGGCCGGAACGGACGGTTTCGAATTCGTCGAATTCGCCCATCCCGACCCGCAGGAGCTGCGCGACCTGTTCTCGCGCATGGGCTATGCGCTGGTGGCCCGCCACAAGAGCAAGCCGGGGATCGAGCTGTGGCAGCAGGGCGACATCACCTATGTGCTGAACGCCGAAAAGGGCAGCTTTGCCGAGAAATTCGTGGCCGAGCATGGCCCCTGCGCGCCGGCGATGGGGTGGCGCGTGGTGGACGCGCAACATGCCTTCGATCACGCCGTGAAGAACGGCGCCGAGCCCTATGAGGGCGACGACAAGACGATGGACGTGCCGGCGATCAAGGGCATCGGCGGTTCGCTGATCTATTTCATCGACCAGTATTACGAGACCTCGCCCTACAACGCCGAGTTCGAATGGCTGGAGCAGTCCAAGCCGCGCGGCGTGGGCTTCTACTATCTCGATCACCTGACCCACAACGTCTTTACCGGCAACATGGACAAGTGGTTCGCCTTCTACCGCGACCTGTTCAACTTCCGCGAGATCCGGTTCTTCGACATCGAAGGCAAGTACACCGGGCTTTTCAGCCGCGCGCTGACCTCGCCCTGCGGACGCATCCGCATCCCGATCAACGAGGACCGCGGCGAGACCGGGCAGATCGTGTCCTACCTGAAGAAATACAATGGCGAGGGCATCCAGCACATCGCCGTGGGCACCGACGACATCTACGATTCGGTGGACACGATCGCCGACAAGGGCCTGAAATTCATGCCCGGGCCGAACGACGCCTATTACGAGATGTCCTTTGACCGGGTGCAAGGCCACGACGAGCCGGTGGACCGGATGAAGAAGCATGGCATCCTGATCGACGGCGAAGGCGTCGTGGATGGCGGCGAGACGCGGATCCTGTTGCAGATCTTCTCGAAGACCGTGATCGGCCCGATCTTCTTCGAGTTCATCCAGCGCAAGGGCGACGACGGGTTCGGCGAGGGCAATTTCAAGGCGCTCTTCGAATCGATCGAGCGCGAGCAGATCGAGGCGGGCGAGATCGAGGCCGCCGAGTAACGGACCAGGGAGGCCGGGCCGTACCGCGGCCCGGAACGGACGCAGCCCGGAGGCCCCTCGGTCTCCGGGCTGTTGTCTTGCCGGGGCGCGCCCATGTCGCGCTTGCCCCGGGGCCTTCGATGCAACAAGATGGCCGCCACGCACTCCGCCACCAGGACCCGGGCACCAGAACCCTGATGCAGTTGTTCCAGCTTACCGACACCGCCGGCGCGGTGCTTTCGCTTGTGATCGTGGCCGGCATGTTCGCCATGTTCCTGCGCGAGACGTTCCCCACCGAGGTCGTGGCGATCGCCGGTGTCTCGCTCATGCTGATCAGCGGCATCCTGCCCTACGAGGCCGGGCTGAAGGTGTTGTCCAACCCCGCGCCATGGACCATCGCCGCCATGTTCATCATCATGGGGGCGCTGGTGCGGACCGGCGCGCTCGATGCCTTCACCTCGGTCGCGCAACGCAAGGCGGGGCGCAATCCGCGCACGGCCATCGTGATGCTGATGGCCTTTGTCGTGATCGCCTCGGCCTTCGTGTCGAACACGCCCGTTGTTGTGGTCATGATCCCGGTCTTCGTGCAGATCGCACGCACGCTCGAGGTCGCTCCGTCGCGCCTGCTGATCCCGCTCAGCTATGCGGCGATCATGGGCGGCACACTGACGCTGATCGGCACCTCGACCAACCTTCTGGTCGATGGCGTGGCGCGAACGCACGGGATGCCGGCCTTCAGCATTTTCGAGGTCACGCCGCTGGGCCTGGCGATTGTCGCCTACGGCCTGCTCTACCTGCGCTTCATCGCGCCGCGGCTGCTGCCCGACCGGGACAGCATGGCCTCGATGCTCAGCGACAGGTCCAAGATGAAGTTCTTCACCGAGGCGGTGATCCCGCCCGACAGCAACCTGATCGGACGCGAGGTGACGGGCGTGCAGCTGTTCAAGCGGCCCGGCGTGCGGCTGGTGGACGTGGTGCGGGGCGATGCCTCGCTGCGGCGCAACCTCAAGGGGGTCGAGCTGCAGGTGGGCGACCGGGTCGTGCTGCGTACGCAGATGACGGAACTGCTCAGCCTGCAGAACAACAAGGAACTGCGCCGCGTCGACCAGGTCTCGGCGGTCGAGACCCACACGGTCGAGGTGCTGATCACGCCGGGCTGCCGCATGGTCGGTCGCACTCTGGGCATGCTGCGCCTGCGCCGGCGCTATGGCGTCTACGTTCTGGCGGTGCACCGGCGCAACCAGAACATCGGCCGGCAGCTGGACGAGTTGGTGGTGCGCGTGGGCGACACGCTGCTGCTGGAGGGCGCGCCCGAGGACATCCAGCGGCTGGCGCAGGACATGGACCTGGTGGATGTCTCGCAACCCTCCGACCGCGCCTATCGCCGCAGCCACGCGCCCATCGCGGTCGCCGCGCTGGTGGGAATCGTGGCCTTCGCGGCGCTGGGCCTGGCGCCGATCCTGATGCTCTCGGTGCTGGCGGTGGCGGTGGTGCTGGTGACCCGCTGCATCGACGCGGACGAGGCATTCTCGTTCATCGACGGGCGGCTGCTGGCGCTGATCTTCTCGATGCTGGCCATCGGCGCGGCCCTGGAAAGCTCGGGCGCGGTGCGGCTGATCGTGGAACGCATCGCGCCGCTGCTGACGATGGTTCCGCCCTTCGCCGTGGTCTGGGCCGTCTACCTGCTGACCTCGGTATTGACCGAACTGGTCAGCAACAACGCGGTTGCGGTCGTCGTGACGCCCATCGCCATCGGGCTGGCCGACGCGATGGGCATCGACGCGCGCCCGCTGGTGGTGGCAGTGATGGTGGCAGCCTCGGCCTCGTTTGCGACACCGATCGGATATCAGACCAACATGATGGTCTATGGCCCCGGCGGGTATCGATTCACCGACTTCCTGCGCGTGGGCATCCCGCTGAACCTGACCGTGGGGCTGCTGGCCTCGGCCCTGATCCCGCTGATCTGGCCGCTCTGAGCGGGCCACCGTCGGCACGAAAGGGTCCGCCAAGGTGACGCAACGTCCCGACCCGTTGTAAAGTCACCGGGCCGGAACGATCTTGGCGGAGGCAACAGACAGAGGATCGGGATGTGATGAAAGCGCGGATATCGGCGGCCCTGGCCGCGATTGCAGGCATGATGGGAACCATCGCCATGGCCGGAACGATCGAGGGCACCGCAAGTTACCGCGAACGCATCGCGCTGCCACCCAAGGCGGTTCTCGAGGTGCGGCTGGAGGACATCTCCCGCGCGGATGCCCCGGCCGAGACACTGTCGCTTCGCCGATATGCGCTGACCGGCGTGCCGGCCGCGTTCCAGCTCGATTATGATGACGCGCTGATCGAACCCAAGAACAGCTACGGCCTCAGGGCAAGCATCACGCTGGACGGCAAGCTGCTCTTCGTCACCGACCGGGCCTATCCGGTCCTGACCCGCGATGCTGGCAACAGCGCCGACATGGTGCTGGTCAGCGCCGCGCGTCCCGAACCCGTCGGGCTGGGCGGCACCGGCTGGCGCGTGGGCGAGATCTCGGGCCGTGTGCTGACCGTGGACCAGCCGCCCGAGATCCGGTTCGAGGACGACGGCGCCTTTGGCGCGCGGGGCGGCTGCAACCGGTTCACCGGCCGGGCCGAGATCGGCGACGGAACACTGCGCTTCCCCGAGAACATGGCCGGAACGATGATGGCCTGCCCGCCGCCGACCGACAAGCTCGAGGCCGATTTCGTGGCCGCCCTGTCGCAGGTGCGCGGCTACGTCCTGTCCGGTGACAACCTGGCGCTGACCAACGCGGCGGGTGTCACGATTCTGCGGCTTGCGCGGTTGCCCTGAGCCTCAGGCGATCGCCCGCGACCGGCCGGCATTGCGGCCCGAGAAGATGCAGCCGCCCAGGAACGTGCCCTCCAGCGCGTTGTAGCCGTGATAGCCGCCGCCGCCGAAACCCGCGACCTCGCCCGCGGCGAACAGGCCCGGCACGACCTGGCCTTCCGCGCCGATCATCTGCCCGTCCAGGTTGGTTTGCAGCCCGCCCAGCGTCTTGCGCGTCAGGATATGCAGCTTGACCGCGATCAGCGGGCCGTTCGCCGGATCCAGGAACCGGTGCGGCCGGGCGGTCCTGACCAGCCGGTCGCCGCGATAGTTGCGCGCGGCGTGGATCGCGGTGATCTGCGCATCCTTGCCAAAGGCGTTGTCCACCTGCGCATCGCGCGCCTCGATCTGTGCGCGCAGCCTGTCCTCGTCGATCAGCCCGCCGCCCAGCTGGTTCATGCCGCGCACCAGGTCGCCCAGCGTGGTGGCGACGACGAAATCGTCGCCATGCGCCTTGAACGCCTCCACCGCATCGGTCGCCCGCCCGCCCGACAGGATCCGCTGGCGGATCACCTGCGCCCAGCTGCCCGAGGTGAAATCGGGGTTCTGCTCTGACCCCGACAGCGCGAATTCCTTGCGGATCACCTTCTGGGTCAGCACGAACCAGCTGTAGTCATGCCCGGTGGACAGGATCTCGCGCAGGGTCGACAGCGTGTCGAAGCCGGGCAGGCAGGGCGGCGGCAGGCGGCGCCCGGTGGCGTCGAACCACATCGACGAGGGGCCCGGCAGGATGCGGATGCCGTGATCCGGCCAGATCGGATCCCAGTTCCGCACCCCTTCGGTGTAATGCCACATCCGGTCTCCGTTGATCACATGGCCGCCGGCCTTCTCGGCGATCGGGATCATCCGCCCGTCCACGTGAAAGGGCACGCCCGAGATCATCCGCGCCGGCGGCTCGCCCAGTCGCTCGCGCGGCCAGTTGCGGCGCACCAGCTCCAGGTTGCCGCCGATCCCGCCCGAGGTGATCATCACCGAGGGCGCATAGACCTCGAACTCGCCGATCTCGTCGCGGTTGGTCTGCGCGCCGCGCGGTGCAGCATCGCCCGCCAGCACCTCGCCCGAGACCCCCTTGGTGCGGCCGTTCTGCTGGATGATGTGGCTGACCTGGTGGCGGAACCGCAGATCGATGCGGCCGGCATCGGCATGGCGCTGGACCCGGCCGACAAAGGGTGCCAGCACGCCCGGTCCGGTGCCCCAGCTGATGTGAAAGCGTGGCACAGAGTTGCCGTGCCCCCCGGCATAGGCGCCGCCGCGCTCGGCCCAGCCCACGACCGGGAACCAGCGCAGGCCCATGCCGTGCAGCCAGGGCCGCATCTCGCCGGCGGCAAACTCCACATAGGCCTCGGCCCATTTGCGCGGCCAGTCATCCTCGGGCCGGTCGAACTGTGCGCTGCCCAGCCAGTCGCGCAGCGCCAGGTCCCGGCTGTCGCGGATGCCCATGCGCCGCTGCTCCGGCGTGTCGACCATGAAGAGCCCGCCCAGCGACCAGAAGGCCTGACCGCCCAGAAAACCCTCCGGCTCCTGGTCCAGGACGATGACCCGCTTGCCCCTGTCGGCAAGCTCGGCCGCGGCGGCCAGCCCGGCCAGCCCGGCGCCGACGACGATGACATCCGCGGTGTCTGTGGCCATGCCCGCTGCCTCCTGCCCGTTGCGGCTGGCCCGAGCCTAGCTGCGTCGCCTCACCGCGGCAATGCCGCCATCGGGTCAGCCATAGCGCTCGGCAAAGCGCCGCAGGATGCGCGCCGGCTCGGTGACGTCGGCGGCATGGCACAGGCCGACCAGGCGCGCGGCATCCTCGGGCGGGAAATAGCCGTGATCCTTGTAGATCTCGATGCGCTGTTCGAAATCGGCGGCATCGGCCTCGGGGTGGAACTGGGTGGCATAGACGTTCTGCCCCCAGCGGATCATCTGGAACGGACAGGGCGCCGAGGCCACCAGATGAACGCAGCCGGGCGGCAGGCTCTGCACCGCTTCCTTGTGGCCGACAAAGGCGTCGAAGACCGGCGCCAGCCCCGCGGTCAACGGGTCTTCGTGCCCGGCCTCGGTGAGCGCGCAGGTCGACGGACCGACCGGCTCGGCATAGCGCGACTTGTCGACCACACCGCCCAGATGCGCGGCCAGAACGCCCAGGCCATAACAACAGCCCATGAACGGATGGTCGCGCCCGGTGATCTGCGGCATAAGCCCCATCACCGCCGCCTCGATCCGCGCGTCCATCGGCGACTTCTGGGCGGGATCGTCGCTGACGCAGCCCGGACCGCCCCCGACAATGACGCCCGCATAATCCGAGACATCCAGCCCCGCGGGCAGGTCGTCGCAGTCCAGGCGGACCCGGTGCGTCCGCGTCTGCGGCAGGCCGCACTTGTCCAGGATCGCGGCGAACTCGGCGTCGGACGCATCGGTCTCGGGACGCAGCTGCAGGATCAGAAACCGTTTCATCCGGGTGCTTTAGCCGCGCCCCGCGCGATTGGCAACGGGGCGGCCGGATGGGGGCTCTGTCCCCGCCGCCCGTTCCGGGCGTCTCCCCCGAGGTATTTCCGGCCAGATGAAGCGGGGGATCCAGCATTCCTCTCGCCCCAAATACCTCGGAGCGCGAGGCAGAGCCTCGCTTATGACAAAAGGCTTGCGCCGCAGGCGCGCAATTGGATCACGTCTGCGTTCCTCACAGCGGCCAGAACAGCAGGATGGCGGGGATCGAGACCGCGATGATCAGGATCTCGAGCGGCAGGCCCATGCGCCAGTAGTCACCGAAGTGATAGCCGCCGGGTCCGAGGATCAGCGTGTTGTTCTTGTGCCCGATCGGCGTGAGGAAGGCCGATGAGGCCGCCACCGCCACCGCCATCAGGAACGGATCGGGCGAGACGTCCAGCGACTGCGCCATCTGGATCCCGACCGGCGCCGCGACGATGGTTGTCGCGGTGTTGTTCAGCACGTCCGACAGGGTCATGGTCACCACCATGAGCACGGTCAGGATCGCCCAGGCCGGCAGCCCTCCTGTCAGAGCGATCAGGTTCCCGGCGATCAGCTCGGTGCCGCCCGAGCTTTCCAGCGCCGCGCCGAGCGGGATCATCGAGCCCAGCAGGACCACGACGGGCCATTCGATATGGCTGTAGATGTCGGTGATCGGCAGGATCCGGGTCAGGACATAGCCCACGGCCACCAGCCCCAGCGCCACCGGCAGGTAGAGCAGCCCGACGCTGGCGGCCAGAACCGCGGCGCCGAACAGGCCGATGGCAAGCCACACCTTGTCATCGGCCGTGACGTTCAGGCCGCGCTGGGCCAGGGGCAGGCAGCCCAGCCATTCGGTCACGTCGGGGCCCCGGTCGCGCGGACACAGGAGCAGCAGGATGTCGCCCGGCTGCACCTCGGTCTTGCGCACCTGCTCGGTAATCCGCCGGCCCTGGCGCGAGATGCCCATCAGGATGGAGTTCTGGCGCCAGGCCAGACCCAGCGCCTGGGCGGTGCGCCCGGCGATCCGCGCCGAGTCCGGCACCACCACCTCGATCACCTCCAGACCTTCGCCGGCCGCGGTCAGCTTGTCCTGGCGCTGGGCGTCCGAGAAATCCAGCTTGAGCGCCGAGCGGAACTCGTCGAGCGCCTCGGGCGTGGCCTCGAGCACCAGCGTGTCGCCGGCGCGCAGAAGGGCGTTCGAGGCGCGGCCATAGCGGCGCTTGCCATCGCGGATCAGGCCAAGGATCGCCACGTCGGCCTTGTCGGCCTCGGCGTCCAGCTCGGCCAGGCGCTTGCCGATCTCGTCGGAGCCCTCGGGCACGGTCAGCTCGGCGATATACTGCGCCAGCGCCTCGGCCGCCTCGCGGGTCGTGCCGCGTTCCGGGATCAGCCGCCAGCCGACCAGCGCCACGAAGCCCAGCCCCGCCAGCGCCGCCACCGCACCGACCGGGGCGAAGTCGAACATCCGGTAGGGCTCGCCCAGCGCCTCGCCACGGATCGCGGCGATGATGATGTTGGGCGGCGTGCCGATCAATGTGGCCATGCCGCCCAAGATCGTGGCGAAGCTGAGCGCCATCAGCGACAGGCCGGGCGCGCGGCCGGCCTTGCGGGCGGTCTGCATGTCCACCGGCATCAGCAGCGCCAGCGCGGCCACGTTGTTCATGAAGGCCGACAGCACCGCGCCGACCCCGCCCATCAGCGCGATATGGGCACCGAGCCCGCGCGAGGCGTCGACCAGTGTCCGGGTGATCAGGAACACCGCGCCCGAGCGCACCAGCCCGGCCGAGACCACCAGCACCAGCGCGACGACGACGGTGGCCGGGTGGCCGAAGCCCGAGAACGCCTGGTCCGCCGGCACCACGCCCAGCACCACGCCGGCCAGCAACGCGCCGAAGGCTACCAGGTCATAGCGGAACCGGCCCCAGAGCAGCAGGCCGAAGACCAGGATGAAGAGGCTGAACAGGATGATCTGGTCGGTGTTCATGCCTGCACCATAGGGCACCGCGCGCGGCCCGCAAGCCGGTCCCTTGATCCCGCCCGTGCCGCGCGTCTATATGGGCGCGGAATCTGAACACCATCCACGGGGGCGACATGGCCGGCCATTCCAAATGGGCAAATATCCAGCACCGCAAGGGGCGGCAGGACGCGGCGCGCTCCAAGCTGTTTTCCAAGCTGAGCAAGGAGATCACCGTCGCCGCCAAGATGGGCGACCCGGACCCCGAGAAGAACCCGCGGCTGCGCCTGGCAGTGAAGGAGGCCAAGTCGAACTCGGTCCCCAAGGACGTGATCGAACGGGCGATCAAGAAGTCCCAGGCCGGCGACGGCGACGATTACGAGGAGATCCGCTATGAGGGCTATGGCCCGAACGGCGTGGCGGTGATCGTCGAGGCGATGACCGACAACCGCAACCGCACCGCCTCGAACGTGCGCTCGACCTTTTCCAAGAACGGCGGAAACCTGGGCGAGACCGGCTCGGTCGGCTTCATGTTCGAGCGCAAGGGCGAGGTGGTGTATCCGGCCGAGGCCGGCGATGCCGACAGCGTTTTCGAGGCGGCGACCGAGGCCGGCGCCGAGGATGTCGAGAGCGGCGAGGACGGCCACGTGATCTGGTGCGCCGACACCGATCTGAACGACGTGTCCAACGCGCTGGAGGCCAGCCTGGGCGAGTCGGAATCCACCAAGCTGGTGTGGAAGCCGACGACGACTACCGAGCTGGACCTCGAGAGCATGCAGAAGCTGATGAAGCTGGTGGACGCGCTGGAGGATGACGACGACGTGCAGCGCGTGACCACGAACTTCGAGGCCAGCGACGAGGTCATGGCGCAGCTCTGAGCGGGGCGGGGCGTGACCTTGCGGAGCGCCTGCGGCGCGCTCTTTTTAGACGCGCTGGCGCGCGGTGCGAGGCTCTGCCTCGCGCTCCAAGGTATTTGCGGCGAGAGGAAGCAGGGCGTGTTCGGTACCTGGGTCTCAGGGAATGAGCACGGTGCGGGCGGCCGCCCGGATGGTGCGGGTCAATGGCGCCAGGGCCGGGGCCAGGACCCGGCTGACCTGCCAGGTGAGCGGTATGTCGAGCGGGGCCGCATCCAGCATCCCGACCAGCCGGCCGGCGCGGATCGGATCCCTGGCCAGCGCGTGCGGGTTCATTCCCCAGCCGAGGCCGCGCGCGGCGGCCTCCACGAAGGCGTGGCTGTCGGGCAGGAAATGGCTGGGCGGTGACAGCCTGGTGCCGAAATGTCGAGCGATCCAGGCGCGTTGCAGCCCGTCCTTGAGGTTGAACGTCAGGCAGGGCGCGTGGCGCAGGGCGGGTTCGGTGATGCCGTCCGGGAACCAGCGCCGCAGGAACGCCGGGCTGGCGGTGGCGAGGTAGCGCATCGATCCCAGGGCATGGGCGTCGCAGCCGGCGACTGCCTGGCCGCCGGCGGTGATCGCGGCGCTGACCTCGCCCCGGCGCAGCCAGTCGCCGGAATGGTCCTGGTCGTCGATCACCAGGTCGAACAGCACATCCTCGACCTCGGCCAGGGCCGGCAGGACCCATGTGGCCAGGCTGTCGGCGGTTACCGCGATGCGCAGCCGGGCCGGCCCGGTGGCGGGCGTGAGGGAGAGTTCGCGCGACAGCCCGGCCTCGAGCAGCGCGATATCCTCGGCGTGGCGGGCGACGCGCTGGCCCGCGGGGGTGCCGGTGCAGGGGGTTCCCCGGTGGATCAGCGCGGTTCCGACCCGTTCCTCCAGCGCGCGGATGCGTTGCGAGACCGCCGAGGGCGTGACCGACAGCGCCTCGGCGGCGGCATCGAAGCTGCCCAGCCGCAGGATTGCGGAGAGCGCGGCAAGCTGGTTGGGGTCGAATGACATTAGCAACTCTAATTCAAGGTGAGGATCTTTAACTGGATAAATCCAGGTGCCGGCGCTAGTCAAACCCGAAACCGACCGGAGACCGCGCCATGACCGCTTCCCTCGTGCCGGGCTTTGCCCTCGGCTTCAGCCTGATCCTCGCCATCGGCGCGCAGAATGCCTTTGTCCTGCGGCAGGGGCTGCGGGGTGAACACCTGCTGCCGGTCTGTCTGACCTGCGCCCTGTCGGATGCGGTGCTGATCGCCGCCGGGGTCGCTGGCTTCGGGGCGCTGGCCGCGGCGGTGCCCTGGTTCGAGCCGGCGATGCGCTATGGCGGGGCGGTGTTTCTGGTCTGGTACGGCGCGCGCAGCCTGCTGCAGGCGCGGCGTGGCGGCGCGGCGCTGACTGTGGGCGGCGCGGCGGCGGGACGGCTGGCGCCGACGCTGGCGACGGTGCTGGCCTTCACCTGGCTCAACCCGCATGTCTACCTGGATACGGTCGTGCTGATCGGGTCGATCTCTGCGCAGTATCCCGACCGGCTGGCCTTTGGCGCGGGAGCGGTGCTGGCCAGTTTCGTCTTCTTCTTCGGGCTGGGCTATGGCGCGCGGCTGCTGGCGCCGGTCTTTGCCCGGCCGCGGGCCTGGCAGGTGCTGGATGCGGGGATCGGGCTGGTCATGTGGGCCATCGCGCTGAAACTCCTTCTCATGTGAAGGGTTGCCGCGACGCCTGATAGGGTGTTCAACCGCTCCATGTCCTCGGCAACCCAGACCTCATCGCGCCCGCTGGCCGGCATCCTGTGGATGCTGTTGACCGGCATATGCTTCGTCTGCATGACCGCGCTGGTCAAGTTGCTGGGGCCGAGCATGCACCCGATCCAGGCGGGGTTTCTGCGTTATCTGCTGGGCCTTGTCTTTCTGCTGCCGGCGATCCGGCCGCTTCTGGCCACCCGGCTGACCGGGCGGCAGTGGCGGCTTTTCGGGCTGCGCGGCGTATTGCACGCGGTGGGCGTGATGCTGTGGTTCTTCGCGATGACCCAGATCCCGCTGGCCGAGGTCACGGCGATGAACTACCTCACGCCGGTTTATGTCACGCTGGGCGCGGCGCTGCTGTTGGGCGAGACGCTGGCGGCGCGGCGGATCAGCGCGGTGATCGTGGCGCTGGTGGGTGCGGTGATCATCCTGCGCCCGGGGTTCCGCGAGATCGCGCCGGGGCATCTGGCCATGCTGGGCACGTCGCTGTTGCTGGGGGGATCCTACCTGCTGGCCAAGGTGACGGTGGACGAGGTCAGCCCCGCGGTGGTCCTGGCGCAGCTGTCGCTCTGGGTGACGCTGTTCCTGGCGCCTTTCGCAGCGGCGGTCTGGTCGCCGCCGAGCTGGGCCGAGCTGGGCATTCTGTTCCTGATCGCGACCTTCGCCACAGGTGGGCATTACTTCATGACGCTGGCGCTGCAGGCGGCGCCGGTGGCGGTGACGCAGCCTGTGACCTTCCTGCAGCTGATCTGGTCGGTGGCGCTGGGCGCGGCGGTGTTCGGCGAGGGGGTGGATGTCTGGGTCGTCGCCGGCGGCACGCTGATCCTTGCCGCCGTCAGCTTCATCACCTGGCGCGAGGCGGTGCTGCGCCGGCGCGCGTTGACGCCGCCCAGCGTGGGGCCGAAATTGTAACCGGCCGATCGTAATTGATTGACGGGTCAATATAAAATTCCTAGCGTCGTGGTGACAGTCACGCGACACGAGGACAAGATGCCGAAGGTTGGGATGGAGCCGATCCGACGGGACGCCATCGTGCGCGCGACCATCGCCGAGCTGGGCGCCGCGCGGTCCCTCGATGTGACCGTCAGCCAGATCGCCAAGCGCGCCGGCATGTCCAGCGCGCTGGCGCATCACTATTTCGGCGGCAAGGAGCAGATGTTCCTGGCGGCCATGCGCCGCATCCTGTCGGATTTCGGCGCCGAGGTGCGCGGGGCGCTGTCGCGCGCGGCGCCGGGCGACCGGGCGCGGGCGATCCTGCGGGCGTGTTTCGCGCCGTCCTGTTTCTCGCCGGACGTGATCGCGGCCTGGATGACCTTCTACGTGCTGGCCCAGACCAATGACGACGCGCTGCGGCTGTGGCGGATCTACCAGGCGCGGATCCGGTCGAACCTGACCCATGCGCTGCGCCCGCAAATGGCCGATCCGGCCCGGGCCGCCGAGTTGCTTGTCGCGCTGATCGACGGGCTTTATATCCACGCAGCACTTGGCGCGCCCGAGGCGCCCGAAGTGGCGGTCGAGCGCGCCCAGCGCGTTCTGGACACCCTGATCAAGGCCGAGACATGACCAAACCGAACATCCTGATCCTGATGGTGGATCAGCTGAACGGCACGCTTTTTCCCGATGGTCCCGCTGATTGGCTGCATGCGCCGAACCTCAAGAAACTGGCCGCCCGGTCCACGCGGTTCGCCAATGCCTATACCGCCAGCCCGCTCTGCGCGCCGGGGCGGGCCAGCTTCATGTCCGGGCAATTGCCCTCGCGCACCGGGGTCTATGACAACGCGGCCGAGTTCCGCAGCGACATCCCCACCTATGCCCATCACCTACGCCGGGCGGGCTATTACACCTGCCTCAGCGGCAAGATGCATTTCGTCGGTCCCGACCAGCTGCACGGGTTCGAGGACCGGCTGACCACCGACATCTACCCGGCCGATTTCGGCTGGACGCCGGATTACCGCAAGCCGGGCGAGCGCATCGACTGGTGGTATCACAACATGGGATCGGTGACCGGGGCCGGGGTGGCCGAGATCTCGAACCAGATGGAATATGACGACGAGGTGGCCTTCAACGCCACCGCGAAGCTCTATGACCTGGCGCGCGGCGCGGATGCGCGGCCGTGGTGCCTGACCGTCAGCTTCACCCACCCGCATGACCCCTATGTGGCGCGGCGGAAATACTGGGATCTCTACGAGGATTGCGAACATCTCCTGCCGGAGGTGGGCGATCTGGGCTATGACAATCACGACCCGCACGCCAAGCGCATCTTCGACGCCAATGACTGGCGCAGCTTCGACATCACCGAGGAGGACATCCGCCGGTCGCGCCGGGCCTATTTCGCCAACATCTCGTATCTCGATGACAAGATCGGCGGCATCCTCGACGTGCTGGAGGCCACCCGGCAGGAGGCCATCGTGGTCTTCGTCTCGGATCACGGCGACATGCTGGGCGAGCGCGGGCTGTGGTTCAAGATGAGCTTCTACGAAGGGTCGGCGCGGGTGCCGCTGATGATCAGCGCGCCGGATCTGCCGGCGGGGCGGATCGACACGCCCGTCTCGACCATCGACCTGACACCCACGCTGGGCACGCTGGCGGGCGTGGACATGGCCGAGATCGCGCCGTGGACGGATGGCGAGGACCTGGTGCCGCTGGCGCAGGGGGCAGAGCGGACCGCGCCGGTGATGATTGAATATGCCGCCGAGGCCTCGGACGCGCCGCTGGTGTCGCTGCGCCACGGGCGCTGGAAATACAATCGCTGCCCGCTGGACCCCGACCAGCTGTTCGACCTCGAGGCCGATCCGCACGAACGGACCAACCTGGCCGGCGATCCCGCCCATGCCGAGACCCTGGAAAGCCTGCGGGCGATGTCGCTGGCGCGCTGGGATCTCGACCGGTTCGACGCCGAGGTCCGCGCCAGCCAGGCGCGGCGTTGGGTGGTCTATGAAGCGTTGCGGCAGGGCGGTTACTACCCGTGGGATTTCCAGCCGTTGCGCGATGCCTCCGAGCGCTACATGCGCAATCACATGGACCTCAACGTGCTGGAGGAAAACCAGCGGTTTCCGCGCGGGGAATGACCCGGTTTGATCCCGGTCAATGTGGCCGTGCGCCGAGCTGCCTAGGGTAGGTTCGCAACGCAGCACAAGGAGCGAACGGATGACCCATACCCCGCATGAGCTGGCCGAGGAATTCCCCGACAAGATCGAGGTGATGAGCCAGCTCAAGCAGACCGACGCGCATTTCGCCCGGCTGGCCGACGCGTATCACGAGATCAACCGAACCGTGCACCGGGCCGAGACCAACGTGGAGCCGATGGACGAACTGGCCGAGACCCGGCTGCGCAAGCAGCGCGCGGCGCTCAAGGACGAGATCTGGGGCATCCTGTCGGGTCACTGAGGCGGGGACGGGGGACCGGAGGGGGCCAGCCCCCTCTGCGCGCGGCGCGCGCATTCACACCCGGGATATTTCCGGCAAGAGGAAGCCAGTCTGTCAGGTGACCGTGTAGGGCAGGGTGCCGCGCCGGTCGGTGTCGACCTCCAGCCGTCGTTCCAGCGGCGGCACCGAGCGCTGATGGCAATCGGGCCGGTCGCAGATCCGGCAGGAGATACCGATCGGCTCGAACGCCGTGGCGTTGCCGACATCCAGCCCGTCGGCATAGACCAGCGCGTCGGCATGGCGCACCTCGCAGCCCAGGGCGATGGCATAGCGCCGCACGGGCGCACCGAAGGAGCCGCCGGATTTCGACACGTCCCGGGCCAGCAGGACATAGCGGACCCCGTCGGGGGTCTCGGCCAGCTGGCGCAGGAAATGGCCCGGCGTCTCGAAGGCGCGGTGCACGTTCCACAGGGGGCAGGCGCCGCCGAAGCGGGCGAATTGCAGCCGGGTGGCCGAGTGGCGCTTGGTGATCGTGCCGGCCTGGTCGACGCGCACGAAAAAGAACGGGATGCCCTTGGCGCCGGGGCGCTGCAGGGTGGACAGCCGGTGCGCCACCTGTTCGATCGAGGCGCCGAACCGTGCGCTGAGCAGCTCCAGGTCGTGCCGGCACTCCTGCGCCGCGGCCAAGAGCGTGCCATAGGGCATCAGCGCCGCACCGGCGAAATAGTTGGCCAGGCCGATCTTGGCGATGGCGCGGGCCTCGTCGCTCTGGAACCGGGCGAAATCCAGCGTCGCCTCCAGCAGCTTGTCCTGGGTCAGCAGCGCCAGTTGCAGCAGCAGCTGGAAATTCCGGGTCTGCGGCGCCGCGCGCGCCGACAGGCGCAGCACGCGGGCCTGCGCGTCATAGCTGCGCAGGGCGTGCATGTCGGCGATCTCGACACGGATGTCGCGCCGGGCCAGCTGGTCCAGGGCCGCGGCGTGGATATCGCCCGGCCCCGCCTGCGCGGCGAAATGCTCGGCGGCGCGGTCCACGGCGTCGATGTAGTTGTCGCAATAGTGGAAGAAGTCGCGCACCTCTTCCCACGGGCTGGCTTGGATCCTGGCATCCTCGCGCCCCAGCGCCTCGTCCAGCGAGGCCAGCCGCTCATGCGTCTGGCGATAGGCGCGGTGCAGCGACAGGAAGGCGCGCGCCAGCGCCGGCGCGTTCGAGGCGGTCAGCCGCAGGTCCGCCACCGGCGGCATGGCATCGGCAAAGACCGGATCGGCCAGCGCCTCGCGCATGTCCGAGACCAGCCGCTCGCTGTCGCCGCTGCTCAGCTCGGTCACGTCCAGCCCGAATTCCTGCGCCAGCGCCAGCACCACCGTGGTCGAGACCGGGCGGTTGTTGTTCTCCATCTGGTTGAGATAGGGCAGCGACACGCCCAGCCGGGCGGCGAAGTCCTTCTGCGTCAAGTCCAGGCGGGTTCGGATCTCGCGCAGCTTGGCGCCGGCATAGAGTTTCTGGGTGGACATGGGGTGCCTTTGCAAAGACCGTCTCCAGCCTTGCTAACTTTGCAAACCGCCCGGCGCAAGGGGTCAGAGCCCAAGCCGCCTTTCGCGCCGGATCACCAGCAGGATCGAGGCCACCGCCGCGGCGGCGGTGATCAGCATCAGCCACAAGAGCGGCAGCGCGCCGGTCTCGGGGCTGAGCAGGGCGCCGGCCAGCGCGCTGAGGCCTGCGCCGCCGCCCAGCATGATCGCGCCGTTCAGCCCCGAGGCGGTCCCGGCCAGGTGCGGGCGCACCGAAAGCGCCCCGGCGGTTGCGTTGGGTATGGCCATGCCGTTGCCCAGGCCCACGAAGGTCATGAAGCCGAAGAAACTGACCGCCGTGCCCATGCCGGCCAGCATCACAAGCAGCGACAGCGTGATGCCGAACGCGTTCAGCCAGCAGCCCCAGAGCACCATCCGGTTGACCCCGAACCGCACCGAGTAGCGGCCCGATACGAAATTGCCCAGGAAATACCCCAGCGCGGGCGAGCCGAAATAGATGCCCAGCGTGCCCGGCGACATGCCGAAGACCTCGGTTCCGACAAAGGGGGCACCGCCGAGATAGGCGAAGAAGGCACCCGAACTGAGGCCCGAGGCCATCGAATAGCCCCAGAAGCGCGGCGAGGTCAGCAGTTCGGGATACTCGCGGAACTGCGCGACCAGCGTCTTGCCGCTCTTCAGGGCGGTTTCGCCGAAATCGGCAAAGGTCAGGGCAAAGGCCGCCCCGCCCAGCAGCAGCAGCAGCCAGAAATTCGCCTTCCAGCCCAGGAACTCGTCCAGCAGCCCGCCGATGGCCGGCCCCAGCATCGGCACGACCGCCATGCCCATCGTCACGTAGCCGATCATCGAGGCCGCCTGGTCCTGGTCGTACATGTCGCGCACCGCGGCGCGGCTGAGCACCATGCCGGCGGCGATCACCGCCTGGCCCATGCGAAAGGCCAGGAACACCTGCGCGTTCGGCGCGAAGATGCAGCCCAGAGTGGCCAGCAGGAACAGCCCGATCCCCCACAGGATCACCGGCCGCCGCCCGGCCTTGTCCGCGATCGGCCCGATCACCACCTGCAGGCCGGCGTTGACCGCCAGGTAGAGCGCCACCGACAGCTGCATCAGCCGGTAATCCGTGCGGAAATACTCGGTCATGTTGGGCAGGCTGGGCAGGAATATGTTCATCGTCAGGGCGGACAGCCCTGACAGCAGGATCAGCGTGGCGATCGTGGGCGGACTGCGCCGCCCAGGTATCGGGGCCTGGACGCGTTGCATCCTCTGGCTCTACGCCCGGGTTCGGGAAGTGTCCACCGCATCGTTGCGTTAAGTTGTTAATTAGCATCTTTGCAATTCGCGCTGACACCTCTGGCAAGTATTTGCAAATTTGCCGAATAGCGCTTTGTTCCCCACCGCTGCTGCGGTTAAGGTCCGCGCGAGTTCACAAGAGGACACCGGCCATGAAAGATATCCTGACCGAGCTTGAAGAGCGCCGCGGCGGTGCCCGCCTGGGCGGCGGACAGAAACGCATCGATGCCCAGCACGGGCGCGGCAAGCTGACGGCCCGCGAGCGGATCGAACTGTTGCTGGACGAGGGCAGCTTCGAGGAGTTCGACATGTTCGTCGCCCATCGCTGCACCGATTTCGGCATGGAGAAGCAGCGCCCCTATGGCGACGGCGTGGTGACGGGCTGGGGCACGATCAACGGCCGGCAGGTTTATGTGTTCAGCCAGGACTTCACCGTCCTGGGCGGGTCGGTCTCGGCCACCCATGCCCAGAAGATCTGCAAGATCATGGACATGGCGATGCAGAACGGCGCCCCGGTGATCGGCATAAACGACTCGGGCGGTGCCCGGATCCAGGAGGGCGTCGACTCCCTCGCCGGCTATGGCGAGGTGTTCCAGCGCAATATCGAGGCCTCGGGCGTGGTGCCGCAGATCAGCGTGATCATGGGCCCCTGCGCGGGCGGGGCGGTCTATTCCCCGGCGATGACCGACTTCATCTTCATGGTCAAGGACACGTCCTATATGTTCGTGACCGGCCCCGACGTGGTCAAGACGGTGACCAACGAGGTCGTGACCGCCGAGGAGCTGGGCGGCGCGGCGACCCATACGCGCAAGAGTTCTGTGGCCGATGCGGCGTTCGAGAACGATGTCGAGGCGCTGGCCGAGGTGCGGCGGCTGGTCGATTTCCTGCCGCTCAACAACCGCTCCAAGCCGCCGGTGCGCCCGTTCTTCGACGATCCCGGCCGGCTGGAGCAATCGCTGGACACGCTGGTGCCCGAGAACCCGAACTCGCCCTACGACATGAAGGAGCTGATCTCGAAGATGGCCGACGAGGGCGACTTCTACGAGATCCAGGGCGAATTCGCCAAGAACATCCTCACCGGGTTCATCCGGCTCGAGGGGCGGACAGTGGGGGTCGTGGCCAACCAGCCGATGGTGCTGGCGGGATGCCTGGACATCGACAGCAGCCGCAAGGCGGCGCGGTTCGTCCGGTTCTGCGACTGTTTCGACATCCCGCTGCTGACACTGGTCGATGTACCCGGCTTCCTTCCGGGCACCAGCCAGGAGTACAACGGGGTCATCAAGCACGGTGCCAAGCTGCTCTTCGCCTATGGCGAGGCGACGGTGCCCAAGGTCACCGTGATCACCCGCAAGGCCTATGGCGGGGCCTATGACGTGATGTCGTCCAAGCACCTGCGCGGCGATCTCAACTATGCCTGGCCGACCGCCGAGATCGCGGTGATGGGGGCCAAGGGCGCGACCGAGATCATCCATCGCGCCGACCTCAAGGATGCCGAGAAGATCGCGTCCCATGCCGCGGATTACGAGGCCCGCTTTGCCAATCCCTTCGTGGCGGCCGAGCGGGGGTTCATCGACGAGGTGATCATGCCGCACTCGACCCGCAAGCGGGTGGCACGCGCCTTCGCCTCGTTGCGCAACAAGCGCACCGAGCGTCCGTGGAAGAAGCACGACAACATCCCCCTGTGAGGCGGTAGACCCCCGGGGCCCGGCCGCACTTCAGTGCGGTGCGAGGCCTGAAAATCGCTGACAGACGAAACGCGGGAACATCGACGGAAGGTCCGAATCGCAGTGATGACCGAAGACCCGATCACCACACCATCGCAGGCCGCAAACCCCGGTTGTGCGGTCCCGGCAGAAGTGTCCCGCCCCCCGCAAAAGAGGCGCGGGCGCGGATTTCCGCTGGCGCCGGTCTGTGCCGCGCTGCTTGCCGCCGCGCCGCTTTCGGCCAGCGAGGCGCTGGACGTGCCCTCCGGTCAGCCGGTGCATCTGGACGAGATCCTGTCCGACGAGAACCCCGGCGCGCTGTGGTTGCGCTTCCGCTTTCGCGCGCCCAAAATCGGCGGGACGACCGACTATGACAGCGCGTCTCGGGACATGGAATACCTGTGCCGAACGCTTGTCGTACCCTATGCGGAACTGCACGGACTGAAGCCGGCGCGTGTGGTGATTTCGCTGTCGGACCGGACGGTTCCCTTCGGCCAGTCCGATCCCGACGCCACCCAGTTCTTCGAGGCGTTCCGGCTTGAGGACGCGACCTGCATCTGGGAGGAATTCTGATGCCGGCATGGACAGGCACTGCAAGAGCCGCCGCTCCGGTTGCGGATGCGGCTTTGGAGTCACAGGCGGCAGCTGTCCCGAAAGGTGGATGTATTTCGGAATGGAATTGGAATATCCTCGGCCCGTGCCGCACTTGCGCGGCCGAATTCACGTCGCTGAGGCAGGCAGGGCCCACCGGACCTGTTGGTTTCAACAACACAATCAGGAGTATCAGATGTCGAAGTGCATCAAGTTCGTCGCAATGGTCGCCTTTGTCGGCACCGTTGCCGCATGCGGTCAGCAGGAAGAAGAAGTCGTGGTGGTCGAGCCCGTCACGACCGAGCCGGTCTACACCGGTAAGTACAAGTAAGACCCGGGCGGGGCCGGCCGCTGGGCCGGTCCCGATCCCTTGCCCGCAACGCGCGCCGTCCGGCCCGGAGGTGCGCCCATGCTGAAGCATCGCGGGTTTCCCGGGCGTCTGCCCGGTTCCGATTTCCAATTCGTCATCCGCCGGCCCAATCCCAAGGGCGCGACACCGCTGGTGCGGCGCGAACGCTATCGCGACCGAAGGGCCGTCGACCGCCGCGCCGACGCAGCCTTCATGGCCGCCCTGTGGGAGCATTTCGGCGATCAGCCCTTCGAGCGCGGGAACCTCGATGCGGGCCGCTTGTCCTGGCTGTTCGGGCGCGAGGTGATTCCGGCCGAGGATCCGTTCGACCCCGAAAGCTACGAGGCGCTGCTGGTCATTGACGAATCCGCAGCCCGGGCCGCGTTTCCGGACGCGTTCGAGAGGTGATCGGCATGATTTCGCGCTGTTTTCCGCCGGATCGGCAGAATCTGGCCCATGCCGGCGAAGCGGCGAAATTGGGCTTGGTTCGACCCCGGACCTGGGGCAGCGTCATGGTTGCAAGCAGCTTGAAAATGCCTGCGCTGCTTGCACACCATCTATTCCGTACCCCTTCCCTTGGTGGGCAGATCCGCAAAGCCCTTGCTGGCCTGCCCACCCTTTTCCCTTTGCGTGGCCAATGGGTTGGGCAGGGTTTCGCCCAGCGCCGCGAAGCACGGCGATGTGACTTGCGGATGGCGGGGTCAAACCCCCATGTCTGTTACATCAAGTCACAACAACAAGGATGGGCGATATGCGAGCAAAAGGGATTGTCACGGGGCTGGCGCTGTTTGCCGGCCTGGCGGCCTGCGGAGACAACACGACGGAACGCGTGCTCTATGGCGGCGGGGCCGGCTTGGCCGGGTCGCTGCTGCTCGACACCAACCCGGTTGCGGGCGCTGCGGTCGGTGCCGCGGGCAACGTCATCTATTGCGAAGAGAACCCCGGCCGCTGCTGATCTGAGCGGCGCGCCCTACGGAGAGACCTCCCGCCGCGCGGCGGGGACCGAGATTTTTGGAACCGCCGTTCCGGGCCCGAGGGCACCGGGGCGGCGGTTCCGCGTTTTTGCGCCACAAGAACAAGGGACTGCCGATGTTTGACAAGATCCTGATCGCCAATCGGGGCGAGATCGCCTGCCGGGTCATCAAGACGGCCCGGAAAATGGGAATCAAGACCGTCGCCGTCTATTCCGACGCCGACAAGAACGCGCTGCATGTCGAGATGGCCGACGAGGCCATCCATATCGGCCCGCCGCCCGCGAACCAGTCCTATATCGTCATCGACAAGGTGATGGAGGCGGTCCGCGCATCCGGCGCCCAGGCGGTGCATCCCGGCTATGGCTTCCTGTCCGAGAACTCGAAATTCGCCGAGGCGCTGGAGGCCGAAGGCGTCGCCTTCATCGGCCCGCCCAAGGGCGCGATCGAGGCGATGGGCGACAAGATTACCTCGAAGAAGATCGCGCAGGAGGCCGATGTCAGTACCGTGCCCGGCTATATGGGCCTGATCGAGGATGCCGAGGAGGCGGTGAAGATCTCCAACGAGATCGGCTATCCGGTGATGATCAAGGCCAGCGCCGGCGGCGGCGGCAAGGGCATGCGGATCGCCTGGACCGACGACGAGGCGCGCGAGGGGTTCCAAAGCTCCAAGAACGAGGCGGCCAGTTCCTTCGGCGACGACCGCATCTTCATCGAGAAATTCGTGACGCAGCCGCGCCATATCGAGATCCAGGTGCTGTGCGACACGCATGGCAACGGCATCTACCTCAACGAACGCGAATGCTCGATCCAGCGCCGCAACCAGAAGGTCGTGGAAGAGGCGCCCAGCCCGTTCCTGGACGAGGCCACCCGGCGCGCAATGGGCGAACAGGCCGTCGCCCTGGCGCAGGCGGTGGACTATGCCAGCGCCGGCACGGTCGAGTTCATCGTCGACGGGGACAAGAATTTCTACTTCCTGGAAATGAACACCCGCCTGCAGGTGGAACATCCCGTGACCGAGCTGATCACCGGGGTCGACCTGGTCGAGCAGATGATCCGCGTGGCGGCGGGTGAAAAGCTGTCGATCAGCCAGCAGGATGTGAAGATCGACGGCTGGGCCATCGAGAACCGGCTCTATGCCGAGGATCCCTATCGCGGGTTCCTGCCGTCCATCGGCCGGCTCACCCGCTATCGCCCGCCGCAGGAAGTGGCCGCCGGGCCGCTGCTGGCCGACGGAAAATGGCAGGGCGAGGCGCCCGAGGGCGCAACGGCCGTGCGCAACGACACCGGCGTCTTCGAGGGCGGCGAGATCAGCATGTACTACGACCCGATGATCGCCAAGCTGTGCACCTGGGCGCCGACCCGGGCCGAGGCCATCGAGGCGATGCGCGTGGCGCTGGACAGTTTCGAGGTCGAGGGGATCGGCCACAACCTGCCGTTCCTGAGCGCGGTGATGGACCATCCGAAATTCATCTCGGGCGACATGACCACCGCCTTCATTGCCGAGGAATATCCCGACGGGTTCCAGGGCGTGACGCTGGACGGCGACAGCCTGCGCCGGGTCGCGGCGGCGGCGGCGGCCATGTACCGTGTCGCCGAGATCCGCCGCACGCGCGTATCGGGCCGGATGGACAACCACGAGCGCAAGGTCGGCGAGAACTGGGTCGTGACGCTTCAGGGCGAGGCGTTCGCGGTCACCATCGACGCCGACAAGGAGGGCTCGACCGTCACTTTCGACGACGGCGCCAAGCTGCGTGTCACCTCGGACTGGACGCCCGGCGACAGCCTCGCGCGGCTGGACGTCGGCGGGGCGCCTCTGGTGCTCAAGGTCGACAAGATCACCGCCGGCTATCGGTTGCGGTCGCGCGGCGCCGATCTGCGGGTGCATGTGCGCACGCCGCGACAGGCCGAGCTTGCGGCGCTGATGCCCGAGAAACAGGCGGCCGACACGTCCAAGCTGCTGCTCTGTCCGATGCCGGGCATGGTGGTCAAGCTGGATGTCGAAGCCGGGCAGGAGGTGCAGGAAGGCCAGGCGCTTTGCACCATCGAGGCGATGAAGATGGAGAACATCCTGCGCGCCGAGCGCAAGGGCGTCGTGTCCAGGATCAATGCCGGCGCCGGCGACAGCCTGGCGGTGGATGACGTGATCATGGAGTTCGAATAGGCGATGCAGGACACCCTGTCGCAATACTGGCCGATCCTGGTGCTGGGAGGGGCCGCCGTTCTGGCGGTGGCCTTCTTCCTGACCGAGGACGCGGCGGTTTCGCGCAGGGTGTTCCGACGCTTCTTTCTCAATATCGGCCTGCCGCTGGTGGTGCTGCTGGGCCTGCCGCTGGTCGTTCTGGCGCTGAATGTGGACCTGGAGCCGCGGTTGATGCAGGCGCTGGTGGCCGGGCTGATCATCGCCGCCGGCTGGCTGACCACTGCGATCTTTTCGGAACTGGAGAAGGCGCGCGCCAAGGCGGAAAAGACCCGCGACTATCACAAAGCGCTCTTTGCCGAGATCCGGCATACGCTCGAGGCCTTCTATGCCGACGGCAGCGCCGACGAGATGGTGGGCCGGATCGTAGAACGGATGCAGGCCGACGAGGCGTTCGTGCCGTTCATTCCCAAGGAGCGGCACGACCTGGTCTATTCCGCGTTGGTGGACGGGATCGAGGTGCTGCCGCGCCAGACCATCGACGCCGTTGTGGCCTTCTACAGCGTGATCGCAGCACTACAGGCCTTTGCCGAGGACATGCGCGGCGAGGCGTTCAAGACGCTGGCGCAACCGCGCCGGATCGCGATGTACGAGGACTACGCGGCGATGCGTGTGCGCGCATATCAGTTGGGAAGCTATGCCTTGCGGCTGATCCAGGCCTATAGCGAAGGTGGGGCGGCTGCGGCGGAAAGCGCCGCCAAGCGGTTCAGTAGCCCGGCCGCGGGCCACCCCGGCCAGTCACCGGAATCGGGGTAAGCGGGATGCTGGGATCCTTTTCCATGATGCTTGCCCTTTCGCCATGCCACGCGGGCCGTTCCCGCGCGTTCATCTCCAATATATGGTGCCGTCCGGACCCGGACAAGAGGGTGCACCCTCAGGGGGCGGCGCGCCGGTCGCGGATTTCCCGCTGCCGCATCGGCGTCTTGTCGATGGACCGGCTGATTTCCCGCACGCTCCACGGTGACGGCTTGCGGAGCTTCACGCTACCATCCTTGCCCACCAGCACCAGTTGGAAACCACGCGGGCGCAGTTTCTTGCGCAGCGGCGAGAGCGTGTCGGGGTCGGTATCGGTAAGCACGACCACATCGCGCTCGATCATCATCTCGGCGCCTTCGGTCAGCGCCTTGATCTGCTCCTGGAACCGCGGATCCGCCGGCGTGTCCGCAAAGACGATCACCGGCCGGTTTATCCATAGAAATTCGCTCAAATCGCTGTCTTCCGCGGGCCGCAGATACGCGTCCCCGTCCACGATGGACGGGTCCGTGGCGCCTGCGGCCAACGGAAGAAAGGCCGAGAAAACAAGGGCTAGCGTGCGTTTCATGAACACTCCTGTCGGGATGAATATAACCCCCCCGCCGGTGATTGCGACCGCACAAATCGCCCCCGACATCAAAAATTCGAGCGTTAAGGGCCTGGAGAGGGGGGCGGCATGACCATGCGTGCATCTTTTCCAACCCGGCCGCGCCGCGCGGCCCCGGACCGAGGCCGAGCCATGGATGTCATTCTGCATATCGGCGCGCATCGCTGCGCCACCACTACCTTTCAGGGATACCTGCGCCTCAATGCGGTGCGTCTGACGCGCGAGGGAACCGGGTTCTGGGGACCGGGCCGCACCCGCAACGGGCTGTTCAGCGGCCTGTCCGACGCGCCGCCGGCGGGGCCGGTGCGCGACCCCCTGCGGCGCGCGCGCCGGGCGCGGGGGCGGATCCGCCTCAACCTGCGCCGCAGCGCCGATGCCGGGCTGGAGCGCCTGGTGGTCAGCGACGAGAACATGCTGGGTGCGATGGGCGCGAACCGGCGCGCGGGCGGGCTCTATCCGGCGGCGGGTGAGCGGATCGCGCGCTTTGCCGAGGCGTTCGGCATCATGCCGCTGCGGCTGGCGCTGACGATCCGCGCGCCCGAGATCTGGTGGCCCTCGGCGCTGGGCTACGGGCTGTCGCGCGGTGCGCCGCTGCCCGGATCGGCCGAGCTGGAGGCCATCGCCGCGGCCCGGCGCGGCTGGCGCGAGGTGATCACCGACCTGGCCTGCGCCGCTCCGAACGCGCAGATCCTGGTGCTGCCCTTCGAGGTCTTTGCCGGGCGCCCCGATGCCCAGCTGGCCGCGCTGATCGACCGCGCCGCGCCGAACCTGCACAGCCGTGACTGGCGCAACCCCACGCCGCGCCTGGAAGAGCTGCGCCAATTGCGCCCCGACCTGGACCTGCCCGACGGCAGCGGCCGCTGGCAGCCCTTCACACCGGTCCAGACGGCGCAGCTGCGCCGGCTCTACGAGGCCGACATGGCCTGGCTGACGGCCGGAGCCGACGGGCTGGCCCGGCTAGTGACGGACCCGGACAAGACCCCGGCGGGAGAAAACCCGCCAACACCCGATGCGACAAGAGGAAGACGCGATGAGCAAGACAGACGACTGGCGGGCGCTGGCTGAGAAGGAATTGCGGGGCCGCGCGCTCGAGGATCTGACCTGGGAGACGCTCGAGGGGATCGACGTCAAGCCGCTCTATACCGAGGCGGACACGCGCGACCTGCCGCATATGGGCTCGCTGCCCGGCTTCGCGCCCTTCACGCGCGGCCCCAAGGCCACGATGTATGCCGGGCGCCCCTGGACCATCCGGCAATATGCCGGCTTCTCGACGGCCGAGGAATCCAACGCCTTCTACCGCCGCAACCTGGCGGCCGGGCAGCAGGGCGTTTCGGTGGCCTTCGATCTGGCCACGCATCGCGGCTATGACAGCGACCATCCGCGCGTGGTGGGCGATGTGGGCAAAGCCGGCGTCGCCATCGACAGCGTCGAGGACATGAAGATCCTGTTCGACGGCATCCCGCTGGATCAGGTCAGCGTGTCGATGACGATGAACGGCGCGGTGATCCCGATCCTGGCCAGCTTCATCGTCGCGGGCGAGGAGCAGGGCCACGACAAGTCGCTGCTGTCGGGCACGATCCAGAACGACATCCTCAAGGAGTTCATGGTCCGCAACACCTATATCTATCCGCCCAAGCCCTCGATGCGGATCATCTCGGACATCATCGAATACACGTCGAACGAGATGCCCCGGTTCAACTCGATCTCGATTTCCGGCTATCACATGCAGGAGGCCGGCGCGAACCTGGTGCAGGAGCTGGCCTATACGCTGGCCGACGGGCGCGAATACGTGCGCGCGGCGATCGAGGCGGGCATGGATGTGGACAAGTTCGCCGGGCGGTTGTCCTTCTTCTTTGCCATCGGCATGAATTTCTTCATGGAGGCGGCCAAGCTGCGCGCCGCGCGCCTGCTGTGGCACCGGATCATGACCGAGGCGGGGGCGAGATCCGACCGCTCCAAGATGCTGCGCACCCATTGCCAGACCTCGGGCGTCAGCCTGCAGGAGCAGGATCCCTATAACAACGTGATCCGCACCGCCTACGAGGCGATGAGCGCGGTGCTGGGCGGCACCCAGTCCCTGCACACCAACGCGCTGGACGAGGCCATCGCGCTGCCCACCGACTTCTCGGCCCGGATCGCCCGCAACACCCAGCTGGTGCTGCAGGAAGAGACCGGGATCACCAATGTCGTCGATCCCCTGGCCGGGTCGTACTATGTCGAGACCCTCACGCATGAGCTGGCCGAGAAGGCCTGGGCGCTCATCGAGGAGGTCGAGGAGATGGGCGGCATGACCCAGGCGGTGATCTCGGGCCTGCCCAAGCTCAGGATCGAGGAGACCGCCGCGCGCCGCCAGGCGATGATCGACCGCGGCGAAGAGGTGATCGTCGGCGTCAACAAGTACCGCAAGGACAAGGAGGATCCGATCGACATCCTGGATGTCGACAACGTGGCCGTGCGCGAGTCGCAGATCGCCCGGCTGGAGCGGATCCGTGCAACCCGTGACGCCTCGGCCTGCGAGGCGGCGCTCGATGAATTGACCCGCCGCGCGAAAGACGGCGGCAACCTGCTCGAGGCGGCGGTCGAGGCCGCACGGGCCCGTGCATCCGTGGGAGAGATCAGCATGGCGATGGAAAAGGAATTCGGCCGCCACCGCGCCGAGGTCAAGACGCTGGCCGGGGTCTATGGCGCCGCCTACGAGGGCGACGCCGATTTCGCCGCAATCCAGAAGGACATCGAGGCCTTTGCCGAGGCCGAGGGGCGGCGCCCGCGGCTGCTGGTGGTCAAGATGGGCCAGGACGGCCATGACCGCGGCGCCAAGGTCATCGCCACGGCCTTTGCCGATATCGGCTTCGACGTGGATGTGGGCCCCCTGTTCCAGACCCCCGCCGAGGCCGCGCAGGACGCGGTCGACAACGATGTGCACGTGGTCGGCATCTCCAGCCAGGCGGCGGGTCACAAGACCCTGGCGCCGCAGCTGGTCGAAGAGCTGAAGAAGGCCGGCGCCGAGGACATCGTGGTGATCTGCGGCGGGGTCATCCCGCAGCAGGACTACCAGTTCCTGCACGATCACGGGGTCAAGGCGATCTTCGGGCCGGGCACCAACATCCCCGAGGCGGCGCGGCACATCCTCGGCCTGATCCGCCAGGACGCCCCGGCGTGAGCAAGCGCGCCACGGTCCTCGCCGGCATGGCCGGCAGTGCGCTCTGGGCCGTGGCGCTGGTCTGGCTGCCGCAACGCGCGGAGCTGCCGTTTATCCCGGCACCGGTCGCCCTGCCGCTGGCCTTTCTGGCGCCGGGCCTGGTGATGGTGGCGATGATCGGGCGGCTGGCGCAGCGGCGGTTCTTCGACGACGAGATCATCGACGGCGCGCGATTCGCCCCCGGCTCGGGCGCCGAGATCGACCAGAGGGTACTGACCAACACGGTCGAACAGCTGGTGCTGGCGGCCGTTCTGTGGCCGTTTGTCGCCAATTCCCTGGGTGGCGCGGTGGTGATTGCGCTGGGACTGGGACTGGCGCTCATGCGGGTCTTGTTCTGGGTCGGCTATCACCTGTCGCCCCCCTTGCGCGGGCTGGGCTTTGCCGGCAGTTTCTACCCGACGATCCTGGCGGCACTGTGGTCGCTGGTGGCCTGGCTGGGCTAGGGGGCTGTCTGCCCCCTCTTGAGCCTGCGGCTCAATTCACCCCCGAAGGTATTTCGGGCAAGAGGAAGGGCGGGACGGCGCGATGCAACTGGATCACCTGGCCGTGGCCGGGGAAAGCCTGGGGGCGGCGGCAGAGGCGGTCGAGACGGCTTTGGGCGTTCCGATGCAGTCGGGCGGCCGGCACGCGCGGTTCGGCACCCACAATCGGCTGCTGGGCCTGGCCGGCGGGCTCTACCTCGAGGCCATCGCCGTGGATCCCGACGCGCCGGATCCCGGGCGGGCGCGCTGGTTCGACATGGACCGGTTCTCGGGGCCGCCGCGCCTGGGCAACTGGATCTGCCGCACCGGCGACCTGGACGCCGCTCTGGCGGCGCTGCCGGTGGCGGCCGGGAAGCCGGTCGCCCTGGAGCGGGGCGATCTGCAATGGCGCATGGCCGTGCCGGATGACGGCGTTCTGCCCTTCGACAACCTGTTTCCCGCCCTGATCCAGTGGCAGGGCGATCTGCATCCCGCCTCCATGCTGACCGACCGGGGCTGTGCCTTGCGACGGCTGGTCGTGTCGCATCCCGACGCGGCTGCGCTGGCGGAGGTGCTGGCGCCGATACCACTTGTCGTGATCGAGCCCGGCGAGCCCGGCCTGATGGCCGAGTTCGACACGCCGCATGGCCTGCGGGTACTGCGGTGACGGTGCGCACGGCCCGCGCCGCCGATGCCGGCGCCGTGGCCCGGATCGCCAACGCGGTGATCCGCGACACGCTGATCACCTTCACCACCGACCTGCGCCAGCCCGAGGACATCGCCCGCCAGATCGCGGCGCGCGCCCCGCGCTTCCTTGTGGCCGAGCGCGACGGGCAGGTGGTCGGCCACGCCACCTATGGCCCGTTCCGGACCGGTCCCGGCTATGCCCACACCGCCGAGCACAGCATCCAGCTGGACGAGCGCGCGCGCGGGCAGGGGCTGGGCCGGGCGCTGATGGCGCGGCTGGAGGCGGTCGCGCGGGACGACGGCATTCACGTGCTGGTCGCCGGCATCAGCGGGGCCAACGCGGGCGGCATCGGCTTTCACGCGCGGCTGGGCTTTGCCGAGGTCGGGCGGATGCCGCAGGTCGGGCGAAAGGCCGGGCAATGGCTGGACCTGGTGCTGATGCAGAAGATCCTGTCCCCGCGCCCGCAAGCCGTACCTGACACCGCAACGGCCAGCGGCTAGACTGGCGCCATGTCACTGTGGACCCGCATCGCCGACGCGCTGGGCGCGCTGGCCCAAGGCGAAAGCCTGGGGGCGGTATTCGACCGCCTGCGCACCCCGCCCGAGCGCTCGGTGGCCTTTGCCATCGCTGTGATCGCGCTGGGCGCCAAGATGGCCAAGGCCGACGGCCGGGTGACGCGCGACGAGGTCACGGCCTTTCGCGAGGTGTTCCGGATCCCGCCCGAGGAGGAACGCAACGCCGCGCGGGTGTTCAACCTGGCGCGGATGGACGTGGCCGGCTACCGCGAGTACGCGCGCAAGATCCGCCAGATGTTCGGAGAGGATTCGCAAGTCCTGTGCGACCTGATGGAGGGGCTGTTCCACATCGCCCTGGCCGACGGATCCTATCACCCGGACGAGGACGCCTTTCTGCTCGACGTGGCGCGCATCTTCGGCCAGAGCGACCGCCAGTTCCAGGCGCTGCGCGCGCGTTTCGTGCCGGATGCGCCCAAGGATCCCTATACCGTCCTCGGTGTCAGCCCCGACATGCCGCTGGACGAGATCCGCAAGGTCTGGCGCCGGCTCGTGCGCGACACCCATCCCGACGCGATGGTCGCGCGCGGGGTTCCGCCCGAGGCGATCCAGCTGGCCGAGCGCCGCATGGCCGACATCAACCGCGCCTGGGACGAGTTGAACGGCGCAAGGGTCTGAGCCATGCGGCTGGCGACCTACAACGTGGAATGGTTCGCCAACCTCTTCGACCGTGACGACAGGCTGCTGCTGGATGACGGTTGGTCGGGCCGGCACGATGTCACCCGCGCGCAGCAGATCGAGGCGCTGGCCAAGGTGTTCACCGCGCTTGATGCTGACGCGGTGTTGGTGATCGAGGCGCCAAACACCGGCCGCACCCAGAACACGGTGCGCGCGCTGGAGCAGTTCGCCGCGGCGTTCGGGCTGCGCACGCGGCGCGCGGTGATGGGATTCGTCAACGACACCCAGCAGGAGATCGCGCTGCTGTTCGATCCCGACCGTCTGAGCGCCCGGCACGATCCACGCGGCGAGGAGACCGGCAAGAAGGGCAGCCCCGAAGCGCCCCGGTTCGACGGGGTGTTCCGGATCGACCTGGACATCGACGCAACCGAGGATCTGGTCAGGTTCTCCAAGCCGCCTCTGGAACTGGCGCTGCGCACGCAGGCGGGGACCGAGCTGCGCATGATCGGTGCGCATCTCAAATCCAAGGCGCCGCACGGGGCCAAGACCCGGGACGAGATCATGCGGCTTTCCATCGCCAACCGCCGCAAGCAGCTGGCGCAGGCGATCTGGCTGGCCATGCGGGTCGAGGCGCATCTGTCGCAGGGCGACGAGCTGATCCTGCTGGGCGATCTCAACGACGGGCCGGGCCTGGACGAGTACGAAAACCTGTTCGGCCGCTCCTCGGTCGAGATCCTGGTCGAGACCGGGCTTTATGATCCGCATGCCGACAAGATGCGCCACCGCCGTGCCGGGGCCCTGCCCAGCACCGCGCGGTTCCAGATATCCGAGGACGGGCGGTTCCTGCAGGCACTGCTGGACTACGTGATGATCTCGCCCGGCCTCAGGGTGCGTAACCCGCGATGGCGCATCTGGAATCCGTTCGAAGACATGAGATGCTGGCAGGCGGTGGAGCTGCGCGAGGCGTTGCTGACCGCCTCGGACCATTTTCCGGTTTGCCTGGACATCGACATCTGAGCTTTGAACCCCGTCGCGCGGCGACCTATATTGTAGGCATGAAACGTCTCGCCGCCCTTGCATTCGCCGCCCTGATCGCAGCACCCGCCCAGGCCGAAGAGCCCGAGGGCAAGTCCCTGATGGAGCAGGGCGCCGAGCTGTTCCTGGAAGGGCTGCGCCAGGAGATGTCGCCGGCGCTGGAGGATCTGCAGGATCTGGCCCGGGAATTCGGACCGGCGATGGCCGGCTTTCTGCAGGAAATGGGGCCTGCGCTGGCCGAACTTGCCGACGAGGTGAAGGACTGGTCGGTCTATCACCCGCCCGAGATCCTGCCCAATGGCGACATCATCATCCGCAGGAAGGTGCCTGAGGACCGGCCGGACCCCGTGCCCGAGGAGAGCCTGCCGGAACCGGGGCCGGGCGGAGCGATCGAGCTTTAAGCCGGTGTCAGCCGCGGATCGTCACCGACAGATCCGCGCCCAGGGCCGATGTCAGCGATTTCAGCCGTGCCTGCGCCACTTCTCCGAACAGGGGTTCCGCCTGCTCGGGCAGGACGAGGTCCAGCTGCTTTTTCTTGGGGAACCACCGCAGCCGGCCCATCGGGGCGTCGGGCTGCATCCACAGCATGGCGCCGAAGCGCAGCGCCTTGCCCAGGATCTCGGCCTCCTGCTGGCCCTTTTCGTCGAGCAGGGCATAAAGAGGCTCGAACCGGTTGCCCTCGCGCTTGTTGCGGTAGCGATGCAGGAGCGCCAGGCCAAGGAACACCCGTTCGGAGTGTTTCAGGCCGCCCAGGTTCGCGCGGGTGGCGTTGTCGAAACAGACCTCGGCGCGATAGTCGGGATGCGCCCGCCAGCTGACGTCGTGCAGCAGGCAGGCCGCCTTGACCAGCCGCAGGCGGGCGGGCGGGGCCGACTTGAACAGCGGCGAGACGAACTCGAACAGCGTCTTGCCGAAGCCGGGCAGGCGGGCATCCTTGTTCTCGGCGAAATGGCAGGCCTCGATCAGCGGGTCGCGGTCGCGCAGGCGCTGCGGCATCTGTTCATAGAGCAGCCCCTCGCGGATGCCGTATGAGGAGATCGCGATGTCCTTGGGCTTGAACACGCGCACCAGCCGGACCAGGACATCGGCGGCATAGGGCACCAGTGCCATGCGCGCGCCCGACACTCCGGCCTCGGCGCGCAGCGCCTCGGGGTCGCTTTGCTCGATGAACTTGGCGGTCTCGCGCACGTCCTTGGTGGACATGCGGTATTCGTGCAGCACCTTGAGCGGATAGCCGCGCCGCACCATGTCGATGCGCGCGATGGCCCGCCAGCTGCCGCCGACCAGGAACAGCCGGTCGCGCTGCGGTCCCATCTGCGCGCGCAACTCCTCGAGCGTTTCCTTGATCGCCGCCTTGCGCCCGCGCCGGCCGCCCTTGATGTCGCGCAGCTTGAGCGGGCCGAGCGAAGAGGTGACGCAGCGCCCGACCTTGCCGCCGCCGATCTCGGCCAATTCCATCGAAGAGCCGCCGATGTCGCAGATCAGGCCATAGGCGCCGGGCCAGCCCAGCAGCACGCCCTGCGCCGAGAGCCGCGCCTCCTCGGTGCCGCGGATCACCTGCACCTGCAGGCCGGTGCGCGCCTGGACTTCGGCGCAGAAGGCGGCGCCGTCCTCGGCATCGCGCACCGCGGCGGTGGCGACCACGTGCAGCGGCGGCATCTCCAGTCCGCGGGCGAGATACTGGAACCGTTCCAGCGCCGCCAGCGCGCGTTCCCGCCCCTCGGGGTTCAAGCGGCCGGTCTCGGACAGCCCGGCACCGAGGCCGCACATGATCTTTTCGTTGTAGAAATAGGCGGGCGAGCGCGCCGCGCCGTCAAAGACCACCATCCGCACCGAGTTCGATCCGACATCCACCACCCCGACACGCGACAGCGCGCGCGCGCTGGGTTCGTTGAAGAGCGGTCTGCCGAGCGGGCCCCAGTCGGGCGTGGCGGTCTCTGTCTGCAGGTTCATGGTGTCCTTGATCCTTGCGCCGGCAGGATTCTGCGATCGGCCCGTCCTTGTCAATCGTGCCGTTGCTCTGGCGCGGGGGCCATCCCTTCGACCACCGCGGCGGCCAGGCTGCGGGTGATGCCGCGCCGTTCCGCCAGCGCCGCCCGGTCGAGCCGCGCAACCGCACGGGCGGCGGCGTCAAAGCTGCGCTCCAGCCGGCGCACCAGATAGGTGATGACCTCGGGCCCGGGGCTGAGCTGGCGGTCGTCGAAGAGCTTGGCCAGCACCGCGCCCAGCAGCGCGTCGTCGGGCGCGCTCAGCGCGGCGTGATTGGCGCCCTCGATCCGGCTTGTCAGGTCGGGCAGGGTCAGGCCCCAAAACCGCGGCGCGCCGCGCCCGGTGAGCAGTAGCGCGCGCCCTTCGGCCAGGGCCAGGTTGTGCAGGTGGAAGAGCGCGTCCTGCGCCTGCGCGTCTCCGGCGATTTCTGGCACATCCTCGATCGCAACTGGCCCCTGCGCCAGGGTCGGCACGGCCTCGGGTGTCAGCGCGGTTGCGGCGACGATCCGGCCGCCGGTCTGCGCCGCCCAGACATGGGCGAGATGGGTCTTGCCCGATCCCGCCGGTCCCGACAGCACCAGCTTGTTGCCCGGCCAGTGCGGCGCCGAGATCGCCGCCACCGCCTGGCTGTTCGCGGGCGAGACGAAGAAATCCTCGCGCCCGAGCGCGGTGTGGGCCGGCAGGTCGAAACTGAGCTGCTGGGCCATCATTCGGCGTCCTGCTCGCTCAATCCCTTGTAGAGACGGCTTTGCAGGTATTGCTCGGTACCGAACCGGGCCAGCACGCCCAGCGCCGCCGCCACCGGCACGGCAACCAGCATGCCCACGAAGCCGAACATCGAGCCGAAGACCGACAGCGCCAGCAGCAGCCAGACAGGATGCAGGCCGACCGAGTTGCCGACCAGCTTGGGGGTCAGGAAATTGCCCTCGACCACCTGGCCGATGGCGAAGATCCCGGCCACCAGCGCGATCGAGCCCCAGGACCCCCAGAACTGGAACAGCGCCAGCCCGATGGCCAGCAGCCCGCCGATCAGCGCGCCCAAGTAGGGGATGAACGTGACCAGCCCGGCGATGAAGCCGACCACCAGCCCGAATTGCAGCCCGACCGCCATCAGCGCCACGGCGTAATAGGTGCCCAGGATCAGGCAGACGGTGCCCATGCCGCGCACGAACGAGGCCAGCACCCGGTCGATATCCGTCGCCAGTTGCCGGATCACCGGCGCATGGTCGCGCGGCAGCAGTTGGTCGATGCGCCCGATCATCCGGTCCCAGTCCAGCAGCATGTAGACCGACACCACCGGCACGATGACCAGCAGCACCACCACGTTGATCGCCGAGGCGGCCGAGCCCAGCACTGTCTTCAGCACGTCGCCGATGCGCGACTTCAGGGTCTGGCCGATCTCGGTGAGGGCCTTGTGCGCTTCCGAGTTCTGGTCCAGCAGGGACGGGAAATGCTTGTTGATGAAGCCGCGCAGGTCCTGGAACAGCTGCGGCATGGTGTTGGCCAGGTCCACCATCTGCGTGATCAGTGCCGGCACCACCGCCAGCAGCAGGATCACCACCACCAGGATGGACGCCACCGTGATGACGAAGGTCGCGGCGACCCGCGAGAGGCCCCAGCTTTCCAAACGGTCGGCCACCGGGTCCACGAAATAGGCGATCGCGCTGCCGATGATGAACGGCAGCAGAACGTCGCCCAGAAACCACATCACGACCACGAAGATGGCCGTGGCGATGCCCCAGTATCGGAACTGTGTCGAAGTCGGAAGCGCCATCGGCCCTCTCGTCGGTTGACCTAGACATCGCCCAATCCCCCGGCGGGCGCAAGTGGCGGCGGCCCAAGCGTATTGGCCGATTGCCTGTCACGCGGCGATGCCGTAGACCGCGACACAGCGAAACGTTGCGAGACAAGAGAGGTCCGATGCGCCTGACCCGTTACTTTCTGCCTGTTCTCAAGGAGACGCCCAGCGAGGCGCAGATCGTCAGCCACCGCCTGATGCTGCGCGCGGGCATGATCAAGCAGGCCGCGGCGGGGATCTACTCGTGGCTGCCGCTGGGCTACAAGGTGCTGCGCCGGATCGAGCAGATCGTGCACGAGGAGCAGGTGCGCGCGGGTCACATCCCGCTGTTGATGCCGACCCTGCAATCGGCGGACCTGTGGCGCGAGAGCGGGCGCTATGACGACTATGGGCAGGAGATGCTGCGCATCACCGACCGGCACGGGCGCGATATGCTCTATGGCCCGACCAACGAGGAGCTGATCACCGACATCTTCCGCGGCCATGTCAGCAGCTACAAGGACCTGCCACTGACGCTCTACCACATCCAGTGGAAGTTCCGCGACGAGATCCGCCCGCGTTTCGGCGTCATGCGCGGCCGCGAGTTCCTGATGAAGGACGGCTACAATTTCGACCTGACCAAGGAGGACGCGCTGCACGCCTATAACCGTCACCTGGTCAGCTATCTGCGCACCTACGAGCGGATGGGGCTGCAGGCGATCCCGATGCGCGCGGATTCCGGCCCGATCGGCGGCGACGACACGCATGAGTTCCTGGTGCTGGCCGAGACCGGCGAATCCGAGGTGTTCTATGACAGCGCGGTGACCGACATCCGCCTGGGCGAGCGCGAGATCGACTACGATAACGTGGACCAGTGCCGCGCGGTGATGGAGGAGTTCACCGCGCTCTATGCGCGCACCGACGAGACCCATGACGAGGCGCGGTTCAACGAGGTGCCCGAGGACCGGCGCCGCAACGCGCGCGGAATCGAGGTGGGCCAGATCTTCTACTTCGGCACCAAGTATTCCGAGCCGCTGGGAGCCGTGGTGCAGGGGCCGGACGGCAAGCAGTCGCCGGTGCACATGGGCAGCCACGGCATCGGCGTCAGCCGGCTGGTCGGCGCGATCATCGAGGCCAGCCATGACGACAGGGGCATCATCTGGCCCGAGGGCGTGACGCCGTTCCATTGCGGGATCGTGAACCTGAAACAGGGCGACGCCGAGGCCGACGCGGCCTGCGAGCAGCTCTATTCGGCGCTGACCGCGATCGGGCTGGAGCCGCTCTATGACGACCGCAACGAGCGCGCCGGCGGCAAGTTCGCCACGATGGACCTGATCGGTCTGCCCTGGCGCATCACCGTGGGTCCGCGTGGGCTGAAGAATGGTGTGGTCGAGCTGACCTCGCGCCGCACGGGCGACAGCGAGGAGGTGAGCCCCGAAGAGGCGGTGCGCCGGATCGCGGCCATCTACGAGCCGCACCGCTGAAGGGCGGTCAGGCCGGGCGGCGCGGGCCGGTCGCGATCAGTTCGCCATCCGCGCGACCGCCGGGCAGGGGCCGCACCGCGGGCCGGCCCAGTCTCCTGACCAGCTCGCCGAAGGGCTGGCCCAGGAAACGGTCCGAACAGACCCGCTCCTTGCCGGGCAGGCTGGTCAGCACCAGGCGCCCGCCATAGAAGGCCAGGCCATAGCCCTTGCGGGCCAGGCGGCTCAGCAGGCCACCCCATGTGTTGGACCGGTCGAAGATCGGGTTGAGGCTGGCGCGCAGCAGGGCCGCTGTTTCACAGTCCGGCTTGGGCGCCATGGATGGCGGCAAAACCTTGCCGGCCATGTCTTCGGTTCGCGTCTGTTTCATAACACCAGTTCACTTGTCACCCCAGGTAAAGCACATCACGGGTTAAAGCCTGCCTGACGCCCGGCGAATCCCAAAGGTAAAAAGTCACATAACGCGCAAGTGTTGTCTAAAACGACACAATGCCAGCGGCCATGGCTGCTTTGTTCGGGGCCGTCGCACGTTCCGCGCGAGCGGTTCCGGCGCAGGACGACCCCGGCGGGCGTGGCGTTCACGGCTTGACGATACCGGTCGAAACGCACAGGTTCGCCGCGAAACCACGACAGGACGGAACATGGCCCAAAGCCCGCCCCCCTTTGCCAGGCACGAGTGGATGATCGCCTGGCGCTATCTGCGCGCCCGCCGGTCCGAGGGCGGGGTCAGCGTGATGACCTGGATCTCGCTCATCGGGATCACCCTGGCGGTCTTCGCGCTGATCGCAACGCTGGCGGTGCGTTCGGGCTTCCGGGCCGAGTTCGTCGACACGATCCTGGGCGCGAACGCCCATGTGACGGTCTACAACGCCACCATGATCGGCGAGACCGGCGCCGCCGACCGCAGCATTCCCGACTATGCCGAGATGGCCGCGCGGGTGGCCGAGGTGCCGGGCGTGACCCGCGCCGCGCCGCTGGTGCGCGGGCAGGTGCTGGCCTCGCATGGCGACCGCAACGCCGGCGTGCAGGTCTATGGCATCGCGCCCGACGACCTGGCCGACCTGCCGGGCATCGCCGACGGCGAGGCGGCGCAGGGCGACCTGTCGCGCTTTGGCGAAGGTGTCGCCATCGGCTCGGGCGTGGCGCGCGAACTGGGCGTGGTGGCAGGCGACCGGATCAAGCTGATCTCGCCCAACGGGGTCAAGACCGCCTTCGGCACCAGCCCCCGGGTCAGCGCCTACGAGGTGGTCTATGTGTTCTCGGTGGGCCGCTACGACATCGACCGCACCCGCGTCTACATGCCGTTCTCCGAGGCGCAGATCTACTTCAATCGCGAGGGGGTAGCCGACGAACTTGAAGTGATGGTCGAAGAGCCGGAGGCGCTGGACAAGGTTGTTGTCCCGATCCTGACCGCCGCGGGCGAGCGTGCCCGGGTCTGGACCTGGCAGGACGCCTCGGGCGGGTTCCTGCGCGCGCTCGAGGTCGAAGACAACGTGATGTTCGTGATCCTGTCGATCCTGGTGCTGATCGCGGCGATGAACATCGTCTCGGGGCTGATCATGCTGGTCAAGAACAAGGGCCGCGACATCGGCATCCTGCGCACCATCGGGCTGAGCGAAGGCTCGGTTCTGCGGGTGTTCTTCATCTGCGGCGCCTTCACCGGGCTGATCGGCACCGCGCTGGGCGTGATCCTTGGGTGCCTCTTTGCCATCTACATCGATCCGATCTTCTCCTTCGTGAACTACGCGATGGGCGGCGGCGTCTGGGATCCGGCGATCCGGGGCATCTATGCCCTGCCGGCGCAGCTGCACCTGTCGGACGTGCTCAAGGCGGTGTCGCTGTCGCTGGGCCTGTCTTTTCTCGTCACCTACTTTCCCGCCCGCCGCGCGGCGCGGATGAACCCGGTGGAGGCGCTGCGCTATGAGTGAGACGGTTCTGCGGCTGGAGGGTTTGACCAAGACCTACAATTCGGGACGGCCGAACGAGGTCCAGGTGCTGCGCGGCTCCGACCTGGAACTGCGCGCGGGCGAGACCGTGGCGCTGGTGGCGCCCTCGGGGGCGGGCAAGTCGACGCTGCTGCACATGGCGGGCCTGCTGGACACGCCCGACCGCGGCCGGGTCGAGATCGGCGGCGCCGACATGGCCGGGCGCGGCGACCGCGCGCGCACCGCTGCCCGTCGCCGCGACGTGGGCTTCGTCTACCAGTTCCACCACCTGCTGCCCGAATTCACCGCCGTCGAGAATGTGGTGCTGCCGCAGCTGGCCAACGGCACCTCACCGGCCGAGGCCGAGGCCCGCGCGATGGAGCTTCTGGGCCGGGTCGGGGTGGCCGAGCGCGCGGGCCACCGGCCCGCGGCGCTCTCGGGCGGCGAGCAGCAGCGTGTCGCCTTCTGCCGCGCGCTGGCCAACGCGCCGCGCCTGCTGCTGGCCGACGAGCCGACCGGCAACCTCGATCCCGAAACTTCGGACCGGGTGTTCGCGGCGCTGATGGGGCTGGTGGCCGATACCGGCCTTTCGGCGCTGATCGCCACCCACAATCACGACCTGGCGGCGCGGATGGATCGCGTGGTGCACCTGGACGCGGGCCGGATCACGCCAGCTGCGTGACCGCCACGCCCGCCGCCATCAGGGCGATTCCCGCCGCGCGGCTCAGGCTCAGCGGGCTGACCTGGGCGCCGAACAGTCCGAAATGGTCGATCGCCGCGGCCGAGAGCAACTGGCCCAGCAACACGAAGAACACCGCGTTTCCGACGCCGAAATGCGGTGCGATATGCGTGATGGTCAGCACGTAGAACGCCACCAGGAGGCCGGCGAGGAACAGGTGCCGCGGCGCCTCGGCCAGCCGGCCCAGCGCCTGCGGTCCGGAAAAGGCCAGCATCAGCGCGCCCGAGGCCAGGAACGCGATCAGGAAAAGTACCGCCCCCGCGGTGGTGGGCGAGCCGATCACCCGGCCCAGCGCGGCATTCAGCGCCGCCAGCACGGGAATCCCGATCCCGGCGGCCAGCATGATCAGGGCGTAGTGGGTCATGGCAGATCTCCGGCGATTGGCGGTTCGATTTGACGTGGATCATTGCGGCGCCGACCGGAATCCACAAGCCTGTGAGTACCGAGGGGCAAAGCTCGAAGGATGAAGCGACCATGAAATACAAAGCGATAGCCGCGATCCTGATGGCCCTGGCGACACCGCTGGGCGCGCAGGATGCCGAACGCGGAGAAGAGCTGTTCCTGCGCCATTGCGCCACCTGCCACGGGCTGGAGGCGACCGGGCAGGGGCCGATGACGGGCGTTCTGGTCATCAAACCCGCCGATCTGACCGCCCTCACGCCCGAGGGCGGCGAATTTCCGCTGGAACGGGTGATCAAGCGCATCGACGGGCGCGACCCGCTTGTCAGCCACGGCAGCCCGATGCCGGTCTACGGCTTCTTCTTCGAGGGCGAGGATGTCGCGGCCAAGACCGCGTCGGGCCAGCCGATCCTGACAAGCGTTCCGATCCTGGATCTTGTGGCGTATATGAAGACCTTGCAACGCCACTGAAAGGACCGACGCCCATGACCCGACCCGCCGCCTTCTCCGCCCTCGCCGCGGCCGCCTTTCTGGCCGCCTGCGGCCCGGAAAACGAGATGCCCACCGCGTCGGACGGGGCCGCCATCTTTGCCGAGAACTGCGCGGCGTGCCACGGGTCGGATGCCAAAGGCCGGGTGTTGCCCGCCGGCGGCCGGGCGCCGGACCTGACCACCATCGCGGCGCGCAACGGCGGTACCCTGCCGCGCGCCGATACCCTGTCGCGAATCGACGGCTATGGCCGCGGCCGGGTGCCCAGCGACGTGATGCCGGAATTCGGCGCCCTGCTCGAAGGGCCAACGGTGCCGGTCGAGGTCGACGGCACGATGACGCCGACGCCCCGCCCGCTGGCGGCATTGCTGTTCTATCTCGAAAGCATCCAGCCCGCCGCGCTCTGACGCCGCTCAGTCGCAGATGTCGCGCAGCTCGGCCCCCCGCCACGGCAGGTAGACATCGCTTTCGCGGCTTTGCGGCAGGTCCGAGACGGGAAACGCACCCGAAAGCATCCTGTGCAGCCGCCGGGTGCGCTCGGCGCCGGGTGCAAGCGCCCGGCAGCAGACATATTCCTCGACGATGGCGCCCTGCTGTTCGTATCCGAAGCTCAGCAAATCCGGGGCGCCGGACAGGTCGAACAGGTACGGATCATCCACCCGCCCGTGTTCGGTGGCCGCGCGCAGCGGCGTGTATCCGGTGCGGTCCCGGTTCTGCCACTGCCAGACATGGGTCAGCTCATGCGCAAGCAGCATCGCCTCGATCAGCGGAAGGCTGTCGGGATAATCCGGGGTGTAGTTCTTCAGATACCATTCGCGCACGAAAAAGATCCGGTTGAACAGCGCGACCGCGGCCGGTTTCGACGTCACTATCTCTTCCCTGACCGGCGGCAGGATCCGCTCGCGGCAGGTCACGCGCGGGCGCGGCTGGCGGCGAAAGGTGATTGCGGCGACCGGCGCGCCTTCGACTAGGCGGACCCGGTCGAGATCCAGCGCGTCGCCGTGGATCTGTCCGGCAAAGGCCCGCTCGGTTTCGCTCAGCGGGCGACCGCAGGAGATCAGGAAGATGCAAATCAACAGGAAACGCGTGACCATGACCCGAGCCTATCGGGTTGGCCTGTCGCCGGGTAGACCGAATCTCCGAACGCCGGCGCGTCACGCGGCGTAGAAACTGGCGGTTGCCGTGGCGACCAGCTTGGCGCTGTCCGCGTCGCTCATCTCGGCCCGGGCGAAGACCAGCGCGCGCCCGGCCCGCACCACATGCGCCCGGCACAGGATCGCCCGCCCGGTGCCGGGGCGCAGGAACTGGGTGTGCAGGTCGGTCGTGGCAAAGAGCCGGGGGCGCCGGCATGGGCGATCGCGGCCAGCACCATCGCGGTGTCGGCCAAGGCCGCCAGCGCCTGTCCCGAGACGATGCCGCCCACCCGCGCCAGGTGCTCGGCCATCGGCATGCGCAGGGTCACGCCGTCGGGACCGGCCTCGGTCACGCTCAGATCCAGCGCCAGCACCCAGGCGGCGAAATTCTCGTCGAGCACGCGCTGCACGTCTTGCGGGGTCATCGGCTCTGGCGCGGGGTCTGTCGTCACGTTGGCCGTCCTCCTGGTGCCCGGCTTCGGTGTCCGGTGCCGGGCGAGGATCAGCCTGCCCGGGCACTTGACTTTGCGCAAGGCGGCAGGGCAGGCGGGATGTCACAACCCGCCCGGAACCCGGAACCAGACGCGGAGGTCACATGTTGGGATGGGGCGAATTCAGCCTTGCGCTGGCGGTCTTTCTGCTCAGCCATGCGGTCCCGGTGCGTCCGCCGGTGCGGCCCTGGCTGATCGCGCGGCTGGGAACGCGCTATTTCGCCGCCTATTCGGCGCTGTCCCTGGCCGTGCTGGGCTGGCTGATCCTGGCCGCCGCGCGCGCGCCCTATGTTGAGGTGATCCCGCCCTGGCCGGCGCTGCGCTGGCTGCCGCTCCTGGTGATGCCCGTGGTCTGCCTGCTGGCGGCGGGTGGCATGGCGATCCGCAATCCTCTCTCCTTTGGCGGCATGGGGCGGCGGCCCTTCGATCCCGCGCAACCCGGCCTGCTGGCGTTGACGCGGCATCCGCTGCTGCTGGCCGCGTTCCTCTGGGCGCTTTCGCATCTGCTGGCCAATGGCAGCCTGGCGCATGTGCTGCTCTTCGGCCTGTTCGCGGGCTTTTCGGTGATCGGCATGGCGCTGATCGACCGGCGCAAGCGGCGCGAGATGGGGGCGGAGTGGGACCGCCTGGCGCGGCGAACCGCGCGTTTCGATCCCGCCGCGCGGGGCTGGGTGCCGGGCGCTGGCATCTGGCTGGCGGCGGCGGCGCTCTACCTGCTGCTGCTGGCCGCGCATCCCCTCGTGATAGGGCTTTCGCCCCTGCCGTGACCTGTGCCAAACTCTGACCGCCCGAGACGGCGCGAAAGGACCCCGAGATGAACCTGGCCTATGTCTCCACCACCGAACGCGGCGCCACCGACCGGCTGCTGAGCGCCGCGGCGGCGCATCTGGCCGCAAGGGGCGTGGCTCTGGCCGGCGTCGTGCAGAGCAACACCGAATGCGCCGACAGCAGCAAATGCGACATGGACCTCAAGGTGCTGCCCGATGGCGAGACCATCCGCATCTCGCAATCGCTGGGCGCGGGGTCGCGCGGCTGTCGCCTGGACCCGGCCGGGCTGGAGCTGGCGGTCGGGCTGGTGGGGCGGTCGCTGGATGCCGGGCCGCGCCTGCTGATCGTCAACAAGTTCGGCAAGCACGAGGCCGACGGGCGCGGCTTTCGCCCGCTGATCGGCGAGGCGCTGGCCCGCGACATCCCGGTTCTGGTGGGGCTGAACGGCCTGAACGCCGAACGGTTCCTGGAATTCACCGATGGCGCGGCCGAACAGCTGTCGCCCGAGATCGAATCCATCGAAACCTGGCTGAACCGCGTCGCGCCCGAGGGCACCGCCGCCGCCTGACCCGCGCATCGCGGGCGTGTTCCGAGGAAAAGGAAGATGGTGGGCGACCCTGGAATCGAACCAGGCGTGCGTCTCCGCGAGGGAGTTACAGTCCCCTGCCACACCTTGCGGCCTGTCGCCCATCTGGCGCGGACTTAGCCAATCTGCGCGGGGGGCGTCAACCGGAAAAGTGGCGAATTCTCCGGCCTTGATCCAGGGCGTGGCGCCCGCATGATGGTTTCGACCGGGCCGGGCATCTGCTATGCGGCTTGCTATCCGAAATATGCGGGACGCACATGGCCAGGAAACCGAAATGGGTCGTCGAGAAGGAGCAGGCGCGCAAGGCCGCCGGGGCCGAGACCGTGTGGCTGTTCGGTCTGCACGCGGTGCGCGATGCGCTGGAAAACCCGCGCCGGGAAAAGCTGCGCCTTGTGGTCACGCTCAATGCCCGCGACAAGCTGGCCGAAGCGATCGACACGGCCGGGATCGAGCCCGAACTGTCGGACCCGCGCAAGTTTGCCGCGCCCATCGACCCCGGTTCGGTGCACCAGGGCGCCGCGCTGGAGGTGAAGCCGCTGGACTGGGGCGGGTTGGCCGAGACCTGCGTCGGCCGCGAGATGCCGCGGGTGATTCTGCTGGACCGGGTCACGGACCCGCATAACGTGGGCGCGATCCTGCGCTCGGCCGAGGTTCTGGGCGCCAGCGCGGTGATCGGCACCCGCCATCATTCGGCACCCGAGACCGGCGCGCTGGCCAAGACCGCCAGCGGCGCGCTGGAGCGCCAGCCCTATCTGCGCGTGCGCAACCTGGCCGAGGCGATCACCGAGCTGCAGCGCATGGGATTCGTGGTGCTGGGCCTCGATGGCGAGGCCGAACAGACCGTCGAGCAGGCGCTGGAAGGCCGGCGCGACCGGCCGGTGGCGCTGGTGCTTGGCGCCGAGGGCCCGGGATTGCGGCAAAAGACCCGCGAGACCGTGGATCTGCTGGTCAAAATCGACGCGTCGGGCGGGTTTGGCTCGCTCAACGTCTCAAATGCGGCGGCGATTGCCCTATATGCCTCTCAACCGAGATAGGAGGCCGCTATTCCCGCCCCCCGCAAGATCGCCACGTGCTGCTATTGCGGCACCCGCGCCGCGCTGGTCCTGGCCGGCGACACGCGCCACGAGCTGAGCTGCGCGGCCTGCGGCGCGCCGCTGCGCAATCTCAAGATGCTGCCCGACCGCAATTCGGGCCGCACGCAGCCCGGCCGCCCGAAACCCTCGGCGCCACCCCCGGCCCGCAAGAAAAAGCCGAAATACAGGAAGCCGAAAAAGCGCAAGAGCGTGTTGGTGCGGTTCCTCGACGAGGCCTGGGACGTGGTCGAGGACATTTTCGACTAGGATGCCGGTCTTTCCGGACACTTTGCGTTCACAACCCTGTCACCCCACTTCCCCGGCCGGGCGCGCGGGGGCATGTTGACGGCATCGCATTCTCAAATGACGGACGCGCATGCAGAGACGACGCAGTTTCCTGGCCGGGTTGGCCGCAATCGCACTGGCCCCGGCGGTCTGGGCCGAGACCCCGGTCTACTACGCCCCCGCAGGCGTGGCCATAGGCGGCTATGACCCGGTTGCCTATTTCCGCGACAATGCGCCGACGCTCGGGCGGGCGGAGATCTCGGTGCGCTGGAAGGGGGCCGAGTGGCATTTCGATAGCCAGGCCAACCGCGCCGCGTTCGAGGCCAATCCCCGCGCCTATGCGCCGCAATTCGGCGGGTACTGCGCCTATGCCATGTCGCTGGGCCGCAAATCGACCACCGACCCCGAGGCGTGGCGAATCGTTGACGGCAAGCTTTACCTTGTGCATTCGCGCAGCGTGGCAAGGGTTTGGGAGGCCGATATGTCCGGCAATATCATCCGGGCCGAGGCGCATTGGCCGGCCGTGCTTTATGATTGAGCGCATTTGCCAATCACGAATATGAGACCACCCCTTTATTTTGGGAAACGAGTGCCTAAATGTCACGGTGTCTGCGGATTGGAACCTCCGTAGATCATTTCACTGTCCCTCGTTCCATACCTAGCGCCCGGATCATTCCGGGCGCTTTTTTCTTTCCCGCCATGGCGCTAGGGTGACGCAATGAGCACCTATTCCGACAGCTGGCTGAAACGGATCCTGCAACGGACCAGGGTGATCGCGGTTGTCGGCGTGTCGATGAACCCGGTGCGCCCCAGCTATTACGTGGCGCGGTATCTGTCGCTCAAGGGCTACAAGGTCATCCCGGTCAATCCCGGCCATGCCGGCAAGGTGCTGTTCGGCGAAACCGTGCGTGCGGGGCTAAAGGACATCCCGGAACCCGTTGATATGGTGGATATCTTTCGGCGGTCCGAGGCCGTCCCACCGATCGTGGACGACGCGCTTGAGCATCTGCCGGGGCTGCGCACGATCTGGATGCAGATCGGGGTCGAACATGCCGGGGCCGCGGCTGTGGCGCAGGCGCGGGGGATCGACGTGATCCAGAACCGCTGTCCCAAGATCGAGTATCAGCGCCTGTTCGGAGAGCTGCGCATGGGCGGTTTCGCGACCGGCGTGATCTCGTCGAAACTCTAGCGGGGGCAGGCGGAATCGGGCTTGTGCCGGGGCGTGCGCTGTGGCACGGGACCGGCCGCATGGTTCACAAAATGACACAGGTGGGCCGTGGCATCGGGGCGGTTCATTGAAATGACCGGCCCGGATTGCTACCTTTTCCATACCCGGGCGCCGCAGGGTTGTGGCGGCGCGCTACCAAGGAGGACCATGTCCTGTCCACTTTTGCAGAGTCGGCAATTTCCGCCGATGACGGGGCCATCGTGATGGCCCGAACTCCGCTGACCAGCGAAACGCTGCTGGCGCGTATCCTGACCTCCCTGACTGATGACAAGGCCGAAGAGGTCGTGCAGATCGACCTGCGCGGCAAATCCTCGATGGGCGATTACATGGTGATCGCTTCGGGCCGGTCGTCGCGGCAGGTTTCGGCCCTGGCCGAGAAACTGGCGGATCGCATCAAGCAGGAATTCGGCGTGACCTCGAAGGTCGAAGGCAAGGATGCCGGCGACTGGGTTCTGATCGATACCGGCGATGTCATCGTCCATATCTTCCGCCCCGAGGTGCGCGAATTCTATCAGCTGGAAAAGATGTGGCAGCCCCAGGGAGCCAACGTCCCGGCAAGCTGAGGCGCCGGACGGCCCGGATTTGACGAGGCCGGAGGCGGAGAGGAATGCGGATCAGCATTTGCGCGGTCGGCCGCCTGAGGGCCGGACCGGAGAAAACCCTGATTGACGACTATCTGACCCGGTTCGACCGGACGGGCCGCGCCCTCGGGCTTGGTCCCGCACGGGTTGTCGAGGTCGAGGACCGCAAGGGCGGCGGTATGGGGGCCGAGGCCGGGTTGCTGCGCAGGGCGGCACCGACGGGCGCAGTTCTGTGCACGCTGGATGAACGCGGCAAGGCGCTGTCCTCGCCCGAGCTTGCCCAGCGCCTGGGGGCGTGGCGCGACCAGGGTCGGGGCGACCTTGCGCTTGTGATCGGCGGGGCCGACGGGATCGACCCGGGCCTGCGGGCCGAGGCGGACATGGCGCTGTCCTTCGGGCGGATGGTCTGGCCGCACATGCTGGTGCGTGTCATGCTGGCCGAGCAACTCTATCGCGCCGCGACCATCCTGGCCGGCGGGCCGTATCACCGCGACTGAGGCTTGCGGGCCGTCAGTCGGCGGCCTCGGCCCCCTTGCCGTGGACCTTTTCGCGCAAGCCCTGCATCGCCGCATAGAGCACCGGCACGAGGACGACGCCCACGACCGTGGCCGCCAGCATGCCGCCGAACACGGCGACACCGATCGCCCTTTGGCTGGCCGCGCCGGCGCCATCGGCGATCAGCAGCGGCACCACCCCCAGCAGGAAGGACAGCGCGGTCATCATCACCGCGCGGAACCGCTGCTGCGCGGCCGCGGCGGCGGCCTCGCGGATCGACAGGCCGTGCGCGCGCTGTTCCATCGCGAATTCGACGATCAGGATACCGTTCTTCGAGGCCAGCCCCACCAGCATGATCATCCCGATCTGGGTGTAGAGGTTGATGTCGCTGCCAACCACGGCGACCGCGGCCACCGCGCCGAACAGCGCCACGATCACCGACAGCAGGATCGACACCGGCATCGACCAGCTCTCGTACTGGCCCACCAGGAACAGGTAACCGAACAGCACCGCAAGCCCCAGGATGATCTGCACCAGGCCACCGGTCGCCAGCTGCTGCTGCGCCGTGCCGGTCCATTCGAAGGCATAGCCGGGCGGCAGGGCGGTGGCGGTCTCTTCGCCCATCACCCGGATCGCGTCGCCGGTCGACAGGCCCGGCGCAGGAACCGCCGTGACCGTGGCCGAACGGAACAGGTTGTGGCGTTTCAACAGGATCGGGCCCAGAACATTCTCGACATTGATCAGCGTGCCCAGCGGCACCATCGCTCCCGCGGCCGACCGCACGTAGAGGTTCGAGATGTCGTCCACCTTGTCGCGATAGGAGGTGTCAGCCTGCACCATCACCCGGTAGACGCGCCCGAACAGGTTGAAGTCGTTCACATAGTAGGACCCCAGATGCGCCTGCATGGTCTGGAACACCTCGGCCACCGAGACGTTCAGCGTCTTGGCCTTTTCGCGGTCCAGGTCCACGAAGACCTGCGGCACGTTGGCCCGGAACGTGGTATAGGACTGGGCGATCTCGGAGCGTTGGTTGGCGGCATAGACCAGCGAACCGACCGCCGCGGACAGGTCCTGCGGGCTGCCGCCGGCGGTCTGCTGGACCTGCATCTCGACGCCGGCCGACATGCCCAGACCCTGGATCGGTGGCGGGTTGAAGGCCAGGACCGAGGCCGCGGCCTCGCCGTTGGCGATCTGCTGGATCTGCCCCAGGATCCCGTTGGCGCTGAGCGGCTTGGTCTGCCGCTCTTCCCAGCTGGTGAGGTTGACGATGATCATCGCGCCGTTCGAGGCCGAGCCGTTGAGCAATGAGAACCCGTTGACCAGCACCGAATTGGCGACGCCGGGGATTTCGAGGATCTGCGCGTTGAGCCGGGCGGTCACCGATTCCGTGCGCCCCAGGGTGGCGGCGTCGGGCAGTTGCACGTCGACAAAGAGATAGCCGTTATCCTCGAGCGGCAGGAACCCCTTGGAGGTGTTGGTGAACACCGCGCCCGAAGCCAGCGCGAACCCCGCGATGATCGCGATCCCGAGGATCGGCAGGCGCAAGAGGCGGCGCACGATGCCGACATAAGCGCCGCGTGCCCCGCCGATGACCTTCTCGAAGACCGCCAGAAGCCCGCCCGGCGGGCCCGACCGGGCGCGCAGGACCAGCCCGCACAGCGCCGGCGACAGAGTCAGCGCGTTGATCGACGAAATCAGCACCGCCGCCGAGATGGTGATGGCGAATTGCGAGTAGAGCCGCCCGGTGATGCCGGGCATGAAAGTGACGGGCACGAACACCGCCAGCAGCACCAGAGTGGTTGCGATGATCGGGCCGGTGATCTGGCCCATCGCCTGCCGGGTGGCTTCGGCCGGTGGCAGGCCTTCCTCGGCGATGATGCGCTCGACATTCTCGACCACGATGATCGCGTCGTCCACGACGATTCCGATGGCCAGCACCAGCGCGAAGAGCGAAATGGTGTTGAGCGACATGCCCAGCGCCAGCAGCACCGCGAAGGTGCCGATCAGCGACACCGGGATCGCAACCGCCGGGATGATCGTGGCGCGCCAGCTGCCCAGGAAGACGAACACGACGGTGATGACCAGCGCGAAGGTCATCATCAGGGTGACGATCACGTCGTTGAGCGATTGCTGGACGAAATCCGTGGTGTCGAAGGGTAGGGCGTATTCCACGTCGTCGGGAAAGCTGCGCGACAGCCGCTCCAGCTCGGCGCGGACGCGGTCGGCCACCGCCAGCGCGTTGGCGCCGGGCGCCTGGTAGATGCCCAGCACGGTGGCCGGTGTGCCGTCGAAGAAGCCCGAGGCGGAATAGACCCGCGCGCCCAGCTCGACCCTGGCCACGTCGCGGACGCGGACCACCGCGCCTTCGCTGCCGGCGCGCACGACGATGGCGCCGAACTCCTCGGCGCTGGACAGCTTGCCCTTGGTCTTGATCGTATACTGAAACGTCTGGCCCTCGGGCGCGGGGGGCGATCCGACCTGGCCGGCCGAGACCTCGACATTCTGCTCGCGGATGGCCGATATCACGTCGCCGGGCGTGATCGACAGCGCGGCCATGCGGTCGGGGTCCATCCAGACCCGCATGGCGTATTCCAGGTTGGTCAGGATGTCGGCCTTGCCCACACCCTGCACCCGCGCCAGCGCGTCCTTGAGGTTGATCGCGGCGTAGTTCGACAGGAACACGTCGTCATAGGTGCCGCCCGGCGAGGTCAGCGTGACCACCAGCAGCATGTTGGTCGACGCTTTCTGGGTGACGACACCCGACGACGTGACTTCGGTGGGCAGCGACGACATCGCCTGCGCCACCCGGTTCTGCACGTTGACCGATGCGATGTCGGGGTCCGTGCCCACCTCGAAGGTGACGTTCAGCGAATAGCCCCCGTTGTCGGCCGAGGTCGAGGTCATGTAGATCATGTCGTCGACGCCGTTGACCTGCGCCTCGATCGGCGCGGCGACGGCATTTTCGACGGTCTCGGCATTGGCGCCGGTATAGTTGGTCGAGACGCTGACCACTGGGGGTGTGATGTCGGGGAACTGCGCCACCGGCAGGACCATGTAGGCAATGCCGCCGAGGATCGTCAGCACCAGCGAGATGACCAGCGCCAGCTTGGGCCGGCTGATGAACAGGGCTGAGAACATCCTCTAGTTCCCCGCCGCGTCCGAGGCCAGAACCGCATCCACCGCCACGCCGGGCCGCACCCGTTGCAACCCTTCGACGATCACGCTTTCGCCGGCGCGCAGCCCGTCGAGGATGACGATGCCCCGGTCGACCAGTTGGCCGGTCTGCACGTAACGCTGCTCGACCATCTGCTGGTCGGTCACGACCAGAACGAATTCGCCGCGCTGGTCGCGTTGCAGGGCCGCTTGCGGAGCCAGGACCTGCTCCACCGGCTGCGGTGCCTGGATCTGTACCTGCACGAAGGAGCCGTCGGCGATCAGGCGGTGCTCGTTGTCGAATTTGGCCCGGATCGAGATGGCGCCGGTGTCCGGATCGACGCGGTTGTCGATGAAGACCAGCTTTCCGGTCTCGCCCAGCGGCGTGCCGTTGGGCAGGCGGACATGAACCTCGGGGCTGTTGTCCGAGGTCAGGAGCGTCGCCGGTGTCTCATCCAGCTCTTCCATCGTGTTGGTCAGCTGGCGTTCGTTGACCGCGAAGGCCACCTCGATCGGCGCGTCGCGCACCAGTGTCACCAGCGGCGCGGTGTTCGGGCCGACCACGTCGCCGATACTGGTCGAGATCTGGCCGATCCGGCCCGCGAAAGGCGCCGTGATCTCGGTATAGCTCAGGTCCAGCTCGGCCTGGCGGATCGCCGCCTCGGCGGATTTCACCTCGGCCTCGGCGACCAGCTCGTTTGCGCGCGCGATGTCGCGCTCCGAGACCGGCACCGCGTCGCGTTTGAGCAACTCCTCCTTGCGCGCCAGTTCGACCCGCGCCAGTTCCAGGTTGGCCTCGGCGCGGTCCAGATCCGCCTTGCGTGCCTGCAGCGTCGCCTCGTAGAGATCGGGCTCGATGCGGAACAGAAGCTGCCCCTCTTCGATGCTGGCCCCGTCATCGACGGCGCGCTCCTGCAGGTATCCGGACACGCGGGCGACGATATCGACCTTGTCGATGGCCTCGCCCCGCCCGATGAAGGTGACCTCCTGCGTCACCTCGGCGGAAAAGGCCGCCGCGATCGTGACCTTGGGCGCGTCCTGCGCCACCAGGGGACCGGCCAGGATGGCACCGACCAGAGCCGCCCAGAGCGGCGCGGCACGAAGTTGCAGACGGGGCGGAAAAAAGGGGGGAAAATGCGTCATTTCAATCGCCTCGAAAGGATCGCGCGCCACTGGCGGGCCGATGATGTCGGATCAGGCGAGAATGGCCGCATTCCCCGCAACGCACAACCCATTGCAGCGGAGATCTGTAACCGAAACGACTGCGGCGAACTCAGAAACAGGTGTTACCGGCATCCGGTATTGTTTCCGTATTGTCGACAATTGCCACGGCCCGCACCGGATCACGACCGGCCGCCGGCAAATCGGGCCTGCCAGCTTTCGCGCTCCTCGTCGGTGATCTTGGCGAATAGCACGTCCGGCACGGTGAACGTATGCCCCGGCGGCAACGCCTGCAACGCCGTGGCCACGTCATCGGGCCAGCTTGCGTCTTCGGTGCGCATCGCCTCGAGCATCCGTGCCGAGGCGAAGGGGATGAAGGGCGCCGACAGCACCGCGTAGAGGCGGATCAGGTTCAGCCCCAGCCGCACCTGCGCGGCGGCCCGGTCGGGATCGGTCTTGAACGTGGCCCAGGGCGCCGCGCTTTGCAGATATTCATTGCCGGCGACCCAGATCGCCCGCAGCTCTTGCGCGGATTTGCGGACGTCCATCGCCTCCATGTGACGCTCATAGGCGCGCACGCGGGTGGTCAGTTCCTCGATCAGCGCCTGCTCCTGTGGGCCGAATTCGCCGCCCTCCGGCACCGCCTCGCCGAATTTCGAGCGGCAGAACTTGGTGATACGGCTGACGAAGTTGCCCAGCACATCGGCCAGGTCCTTGTTCACCGAGGACTGGAAATTCTCCCAGGTGAATTCGCTGTCGCTCGACTCGGGCGCATGACTCAGCAGCCACCAGCGCCAGTAATCCGCCGGCAGGATCTCCAGCGCCTGGTCCATGAACACGCCGCGCCCCTGGCTGGTCGAGAACTGGCCGCCATCATAGTTGAGATAGTTGAACGACTTGAGGTGATCGACCAGCTTCCACGGCTCCCCCGAGCCCAGGATCGTCGCCGGAAAGCTCAGCGTGTGGAAGGGCACGTTGTCCTTGCCCATGAACTGCACATAGCGCACGTCGTCCGCGCCCTTGTCGGTGCGCCACCAGCGCTGCCAGTCGGCCTCGGTCTTGCCGTTGGCCTCGGCCCATTCGCCGGCGCAGGCGATGTATTCGATGGGCGCGTCGAACCAGACATAGAAGACCTTGCCTTCCATTCCGGGCCAGTCCTCGTCGCCCTTCTTGACCGGAATGCCCCAGTCCAGATCGCGGGTGATGCCGCGATCCTGCAGACCGTCGCCGTCATGCAGCCATTTCTTGGCGATGGACGTGGTCAGCAGCGGCCAGTCCGACTTGCTGTCGATCCAGGCGTCCAGCCTGTCCTTCAGCTGCGACTGGCACAGGTACAGATGCTTGGTCTCGCGCACCTCCAGGTCGGTGGAGCCCGAGATCGCGCTGCGCGGCTCGATCAGGTCGGTCGGGTCGAGCTGCTTGGTGCAGTTCTCGCACTGGTCGCCGCGGGCGCGGTCATAGCCGCAATTGGGGCAGGTGCCCTCGATGTAGCGGTCGGGCAGGAACCGCTTGTCGGCGTTGGAAAAGACCTGTTTCTCGCTCACCTCGCGGATCAGCCCGGCCTCGGCCAGCTTGCCGGCGAAATGCTGGGTCAACCGGTGGTTCTGCTTGCTGGAGGACCGCCCGAAATGGTCGAAGCTGAGCCCGAACCCCTGTCCCAGACGGTTCTGCACCTCCCACATCTCGGCGCAATACTCCGCCACCGGCTTGCCCGCCTTCGCGGCGGCCAGTTCCGCGGGCGTCCCGTGCTCGTCGGTGGCGCAGAGGAACATCACCTCGTTGCCCCGTCCACGCTGGTAGCGGGCATAGAGATCGGCGGGAAGCTGGCTGCCCACCAGGTTGCCCAGGTGCTTGATCCCGTTGATATAGGGGATCGCCGAGGTGATGAGGATGCGTGCCATGTGGTCCCGTCCGTCGCTTGTCCGCGCCCGTCTATCGCAGATCGGCAGGCAGAGGGAAGCCCTAGCGCCGCTTGCGCGAGCGTTTCAGCAGCCGCCCGATGGTGAACGAGGTGCGCGGGGTATAGGCATAGGCGGTGCGATCCTCGGGCGAGGGCCGCGCGCGCATCCGCTTCAGGCCGAAGGCGATCAGGAAGAGATGCCCGAACGCCACGAAGGCGAAGAGGGCGGGGGGGCCGAACCGGTCGATCAGCGCCGAGGTGACATAGGGCGAGGCGATGGCGCCCAGGGCGAAGAAGAACATCAGCGCCGCGGCCAGCTCGACGCGCTGGTCGGAACTGGCGAAGTCGTTGGCATGGGCCGCCGAGATCGAGAAGATCGGAAAGGTGGTGAAACCGAACAGCGTGGCCGTGATCATGACACCCACGGTGCCGGTCGTGCTGGCACCGATGGTGATGCCGCAGGACACGATCGCCGCGCCCGACATCCAGATCAGCACCCAGCGCCGGTCGTACTTGTCGGCCAGCCAGCCCATCGGGTACTGCGCCAGCGCGCCGCCCAGCACGAAGGCGGCGAGGAAATAGGCGATCTGGTCCACCGCCAGCCCGACCTCCTGCCCGTAGATCGGGCCGACCATCCGGAACGAGGACGAGCTGAGCGCGGCGACGATTACGCCGGCCACCGCCAGCGGCGAGCAGCGCCAGGCCAATGCCGGACGCAGGCGCGGGGTGTCCGGCGTCTCGGGCTGGCTGGCCCGGGTCAGGGTCAGCGGCAGCAGCGCCGCGCAGCACAGGATCGCCAGCAGGTTGTAGGAGACATAGGAGGCCGGCGGCAGCACCGCGATCAGCAGCTGCGCGACCAGCGACGCGCCCAGGTCGGCGATCCGGTAGGTGCCCATCGCGCGGCCGCGCGTCGCGTTGGTGACCTTGGCGTTGAGCCAGGCCTCGATCACCGTGTAGCACCCGGCGACGCACAGGCCCGAGGCCACGCGCAGCGCCGCCCAGATCGCCGGGTTCTCGGTCAGGGTATGGCCCAGCAGGCCCATTGCACCCAGTGCGGTGCAGACCGCGAAGGCACGGGAATGGCCGATCGAGCCCATCAGCCGCGGCGCCCACCAGCAGCCGGCGAAGAAGCCCAGGAAATGCGCCGAGCCCAGCAGGCCGATCTGCTCGGTGGTAAAACCCAGCGTGATGCCCGAGATCGCGTCGAGGGGGCCGACACCGCCGGTGGACAGCTGCAGCAGGATGACCGACATGAACAGGGCTGCAAGCGAGATGATCAGGCGCATGGCGGCCCCAGAATGGCGCGGCCCTGGCCGGGCGCGCGCGTGTTCTCGACCGATAGGCGTCGGTTTTGAACCTTTCCGCCGGGCCTCAGCCTGTCGCGCGGATACCGGCTGCGATGTCCAGTTCGACCGTGTCGGCCACCAGGTCGGCATGGGCCGTGGCGCCGAAGGCGGATCGGCTGATCGCTCCGCGCAGGCGGATGTCCAGCCGCGACAGGTCGTCGGGCGCGCTGCCCGCCGGACGGTAGAGCGCCGCCGCCAGGGCCACCGGCCGCGTGATGCCGCGCAGGGTCAGATCGCCGCGGATCAGCGCCCCGTCCGAGATCCGGCCCCCGGACCCCAAAGCGATCGAGGTCGAGACGAAGCGGATGGTGGGAAACCGCGCCACCTCCAGCACGCCGGGGCCCAGCATGGCGGTCTGCGCAAAGCTCAGCGCGGTGCGGGCGCGGGCGGCATCCAGCGTCACGTCCACGCGGCTGCGCTCCAGCCGGTCGGTATCGACCAGGATGTCGGCGCGCCGCACCGGCATCGTGCCGGTCTGGCGCAGGCCCGACAGCGTGAAGGCAAAGCCCACGCGCGAGGCCGCCGGATCCAGCCGGTAGCGCCGCCGCGCCGCCGCGGACGGCGTGGCGAGCCAGGGCGCCAGGCAGGCCCCGGCCAGGGCGTGCAGGACCATGCGGCGGGACGGGCGGGTCATGGCACGGGCTCCTCGGGGTCACGCCGGCTGCATCCGCTGGCGCGGCCGGCTGCGCGACAGAAGGTAGAGCATCAGCGCGATGTTCAACCCGTTCCACAGGATGCCGTTGACGAAGGCCGCCTGGTAGCTGCCGCTGATGTCGTAGATCCAGCCCGACATCCAGCCGCCAAGCGCCATGCCGAGAATGGTCATCATCATCACGAACCCGACCCGCGCCCCGGCCTCGCGCGCGGGCAGGTATTCGCGCACCACCAGCGCATAGCTGGGCACGATGCCGCCCTGGGCCAGGCCGAACAGCGCGCTGATGAGGTAGAGCGGCACCATGCCGTCCCAGGGCAGGAACAGGAATAGCGCCAGGCATTGCAGGACCGACCCCGCCAGCAGCGTGCGCACACCGCCGAACCGGTCGGCCACCAGACCCGAGATCACCCGGCTCACCACTCCGCCCAACAGCATCAGTGCCAGCATCTCGGCGCCCACCGCCGGGCCATATCCCAGGCCCACACTATAGGCGACGATATGAACCTGGGGCATCGCCATCGCCACGCAGCAGCCGATGCCGGCCAGCCCAAGCAACAGCTGCAGCGCCCGCGGGCTGAGACCGGCGCTCTTTGCTCTCAGCTGCGCCGCCGCCTGCGCCGCGCCATGCGCTTCGAGCGGGACGCGCCGGCGCAGCAGCAGCGACAGCGGGATGATGGTGACCAGGGTGATGACGGCCAGCGCCAGGTAGACCCGGTTCCAGCCGCTGTCGGCCAGCATGTCGGCAAGCAGCGTGGGCCAGACCGCGCCGGAGAGGTAATTGCCGCTGGCCACCAGCGCCACCGCGATACCGCGCCGGCGCGAGAACCAGTGCGAGATGTCGGCGATCAGCGGCCCGAACCCCACCGCCGTGCCCAGGCCCAGCGCCAGATGCACGGCCGAAAGCGTCAGGATCGACGGCATCACCGTGGCCGCGACATAGCTTGCCGCGCTGAGCGCCGCCGCCCCGATCAACGCTGCCGTCACGCCCAGCCGGTCGACCAGCTGCCCCAGCCAGAGGTTGCCCAGCGCAAACCCGATCATGGTCAGCGTATAGGGCAGCGAGGCCTCGGCCCGGCCGGCGCCGAATTCGGCCTCGATGGCCGGCATCACCACGATTACCGCCCACATGCCCACATTGGCCACGGTCGCGATGGCCAGTGTGACCAGCAGGCGCAGCCAGGAATAGGCGCTGTCGTGGATCTCGTGGGTCATGGCGGCACGCTAGGACCGCCCCGGGGGATTGACCAGACGTAAAACGCCCCGGTTGGCCGGTCAGCCGCGCGGCATCTTCAGGGTCACGCTGCGCCCGCTTTTCTGGTAGCGCAGCTCGCTGTCGCCGATGGCCACGATGCGCCCGCCGTCGAGCCGGTCGCCGACCTTGACCTTCTTGTAGCGGCCCGAGGGCAGGCGGATCAGCGCGCGGCGGTTCGACGGCTTGCCGTAGACCCCGATCAGGTTCATCCGCCGCAGGTTGATGGCGTTGTTCATGGTTGCCTGCCGCGCCACCGAGGTCGGCGAGGGTGCCCGCGGCTTGACTGCGCGCGGCACGAAACTGTCGGGTTCCCGCGCAGCGCTTTGCTGTGGAACGGCCGAGCCCAGGCTGGCCGTTCGGCGCGGTGTGGTATCCAGGTTGGCGGGCCGCTGCTTCGGCCGCAGAACGACCATGCGCGTGGCCTCGAACTCGGCGGCGGCGTCCTGGGCGGCCTGGGACGCGGCGGCGGCCACCGCAAGCGCCTCGGCCTCTGCCTGCAGCGAGGCGGGCCGGGTCCGCGGCCGCAACGTGGCCAGTTCGTCCAGCGACCGGCCGCCAAGCCGCGCGCGCTCGTTCGATTCCGCCAGCCCGTCGGGCCGCGACCGGGGCCGGAAGGCGGCCAGCCGCGCGCGGTCCTCGTCGGCCTGCGGCTCTTCGGCAAAGCGCAGCGGTGCCGGCGGCGGCAACGTCGGCGGGGCGCCGAGAAAGACCATCACGCCATCGGGATTGCGGGTGCCATCGGGCGTGGCCTCGACCAGGCCCTGGTCGTCCAGGTCGAAGCGGCGGCCGGGGCTGGCAGGCGTCGGCGAGGTGTCGGGCAGACCGTCACCGTCATAGCCGGCCGCCGGCGGCAGCGCGACCGCATCCTGCGACAGGTCGTTGGGGTCGATCGAGGCGAGGTAGAGATCGTCGAGCGCGATCACGCCCGGCGTTTCCGGCCTGGCCGGCGGCACAGGCCAGATCCCGGTCGCGGCATAAAGCGCGGTGGATTCCGAACCCTGCGCCAGCGGATCACCTGACGGTTCGGGCGGTGCCTCGGCCTCGGCCTCATCCTGCAACGCGTCCAGAACCGCGCTGTCGGTATCGCTGAGCGCCGGCGCGTCGGGCGGCGTGTCCTGTGCGGTCCCGCTTTGCGGATCGGCAGGTGCGTCTTGCAGGGGAACCGACGTGGGGGCCGGCAGCGACGCCAGCACATCCGGCACGGCGGGAGCCGTCGGCGCCGGACCGGCCTGATAAAGCTCGCGGACCTCGGCGGTTTCGGCGGGTGCCGGATCGACCTTGGCGCGCGGGGCAGGTGTCAGCGCAGGTTCGGCCGCCTCGTCGTCCAGCCAGCCGGCGAGGCCGCCATCGGGCGAAAGCGCCGCCAGCGCGGCGATGCCGGCCAGCAGCAGCAGGGCCACCGCGGCGGCGGCCAGTGCCACGCGCTTGCGGCGGTCACCTTCCAGGTCGGAATCGCGCGCGCCGAATATCGTCAGCCGCCGCTCCTCCTCCTCGGGGTCGAGCCCTGCGCCGGGACCGGGGCCGGCCACCGGGATCGGTGTGGTGTCACCGGGCAGCGGCGGCGCCTTGGGGATGGTCAATCCCGGAGATCGAGGCGCGGCCAACTGTTCCGGTTCTGGCTCCGGTTCCTTTTCGGGATCCGGCCCGGGATCCTGTTCCGTTTCGGACCGTGGTTCAGGGTCCGGTTCCGATTTAGCCTGAGGTTCGGGCTGCGGTTCCGGTTCTGGCTGTGCGTCCGGCGCAGGCGCGTCGGGCTGCGTTTCGGTCTTCGGCAGCGTGTCCTCGGCCCCGGCAACCGGCTCGGGTTCTACTGCAACCTCGTCCTCAGCCGGCTCGTCCGTGGCCTCGTGTGTGTCCGAGCCGGATCGGCGGCTTGAAAACTGGAGCGGCGGGGCCTCGGGCTCCTCGGCATCCTGCGCGGGTGGGTCCGAGGGCGGCTCGTCGGCGGTGTCGGTGTCCTCCTCGGGCGGCATGACCGCCGGGCCGATCACGACCACGGCAATTCCATCGGCCTCGACCGTTTCGGCGCCGGGCTGCGCACGGGCCAGGTCGGTCGGGCCGAAAAACGGCTCGCCCAAGAACGGGTTGTCGCCAGGAATCGCGACAAAGCTGACCGGCTCGAACCCGTGATCCACGGCAAAGGCTTCGGCCTCGGCCAGGGTCTCGCGCGCGACGGCGGCGACATGGGTCACCTCGCCATCCTGCGCGGTGTCGAAGGCCAGATCCTCCAGCGGATAGGGCGTGGCGTCGTCCAGCGCGCGCTCGACGGCACTGCGGGTGCGGTCGGCGTCGGCGCTGTCTGTTTCGACCGTCATGTAGCGGATCTGGTCGTTGGGCAGGATCAGCTTGCACCGCAGGTCGGGCTGCAGCGCCGCCGCCTGCGCGCGCAGCCCGTCCAGTTCCGCGTGCAGGTCGGGCGCATCCGGCGCCACCTCGCCCACGCAGCGCCATCCGCCGGCGGCACGGTGCAGCAGGACGATCCCCTGATAGGACAAAGACAGCGCGAAGGCGGGTTTCATGCGATGGGTTTCCCGTCCGATTCCGGTTCGGTTTCAGGTGGTGACTGCCCCTTGCCGCAACCATAGTGCAGGATCTTGCCGAGGGAAAGAAGAACGCCGGGATTCCCCCTTGTCGGGCAATGTGCCGCGCACCCATGATCGGCATGTCTTGAGAAGGAGTGAGAGGCTTGAGAAAATTGGTTTTTCTGACCGCCGCCGTTATCGTTGCCGCGGTTGCAGGGCTGGCACAGGCGGATGAGCGCCGGATTGCCGTCACCGGAACCGGCCAGGTCGAGGCCGCGCCGGACATGGCGGTCATCACGCTGGGCGTGACCGAGCAGGCGCCCCAGGCGCAGGAGGCGATGCGCGCGAACTCGGAGGCCGTGGCGCGGGTTCTGGAGCGGCTGGCCGACATGGGCGTGGAATCACGCGACGTTCAGACCCGCGACCTGAGCCTGTCGCCGGTCTGGTCCAACCGCCGCGCCAACCAGGAGGCGCCGCCGGAGATCACCGGATATGTCGCCTCGAACCGAGTCGTCGTGCGGGTGCGCGAGCTGAGCGCGTTGGGCAGGATCCTCGATGCCGCGATCACGGATGGCGCCAATGATTTCAATGGCCTGCAGTTCTCTGTTGCCGAGCCGAAACCGCTGACGGATGCCGCGCGGGCCAAGGCCGTTGCCGACGCGGTCGACAAGGCCGGGCAATTGGCCGCGGCGGCCGGCGTGACGCTGGGTCCGGTCGTCTCGATCACCGAGGGCGGCGGCGGGCCGCGCCCCGTGCCGCGCATGGCCGAGATGGCGATGGCCGATTCCGGTGCCGTGCCAGTGGCCGCGGGCGAGGTGTCGGTCTCGGTCTCGGTGTCGATGGTGTTCGAAATCGCCGAGTGAGGCAACAGGGGGCGGGCCTTTCCGGCCCGCCCGCGCGGGTTCAGGCCGTGGCCTTGGCCAGCGCCTGGTTCAGATCGGCGATCAGGTCCTTGGGATCCTCGATCCCGATTGAGAACCGCACCACGTCCGGCGCCGCCCCGGCGGCGATCTGCTGTTCCTCGGTCAGCTGCCGGTGCGTGGTCGAGGCCGAGTGAATGACCAGCGACCGCGTGTCGCCCAGGTTCGCCACGTGGCTGAAGATCTCCAGCGAATCCACCAGCTTGATGCAGGCGTCATAGCCGCCCTTGAGCGTGACGGTGAACAGCCCGCCGGCGCCCTTGGGGCAGATCCGCTGCGCCTTTTCGTGGCTCGGCGAGGAGGGCAGGCCGGCAAATGTCACCGCCGCCACCGCATCGTGGGTTTCAAGCCACTGGGCGATCTCCATTGCATTCTCGCAATGCCGCTGCATCCTGAGGCTCAGCGTCTCGATCCCCATCAGCGTGTAATGCGCCGCCTGCGGGTTCAGCGTCATCCCCAGGTCGCGCAGCCCGATGGCGATGCCGTGGAAGGTGAAGGCCAGCGGGCCGAAGGTTTCGTGGAACTTCAGCCCGTGATAGGCCGGCTCCGGCTCGCTGAGCGAGGGGAACTTGCCGCTGGCCGACCAGTCGAAATTGCCCGAATCCACCACGCAACCGCCGGTCACGGTGCCGTTGCCGGTCAGGTACTTGGTCATGGAATGCACGACCAGCGTCGCGCCGTGGTCGATCGGGCGGCAGAGATAGGGCGTGGCCGAGGTGTTGTCGACGATCAGCGGCAGCCCGGCGTCATTGGCGACCTTGGCCGCCGCATCCAGGTCGGTGACATAGCCGCCCGGATTGGCGATGGATTCGCAGAAGATCGCGCGGGTGTCGTCGTCGATGGCCCCGGCGACGGCCTCCATGTCGTCGAAATCGACGAACCGGGCCGACCAGCCGAAGCGCTTGATGGTCTGGCTGAACTGGGTGATCGAACCACCGTAGAGCCGGGTCGAGACCACCACGTTGCGGCCCGGTCCCATCAGCGGGAACAGCGCCATGATCTGCGCCGCATGGCCCGAGGAACAGCAGACCGCGCCGACGCCGCCCTCGAGCGTGGCGATGCGCTCCTGCAGCACGGCCACGGTGGGGTTGGTCAGGCGCGAATAGATGAACCCGACCTCCTGCAGGTTGAACAGCGCCGCGGCGTGGTCGGCATCCCGGAACACATAGGCGGTGGTCTGGTAGATCGGCGTCTGCCGCGCGCCGGTCGCGGGGTCGGGGCGGCTGCCCGCGTGGATCTGCAGCGTGTCGAAGCCGTGGGCCATGTTGTCTCTCCCTTGGGGTAACGGTTCGACGCCAAGGTTTAGGGCATCCGCAGGCTTGCCACAACTGCGACGGCGAGCGGCGCGGGCTCAGCGCAGCCAGAGACCCGCGGACTTGATGCGGTTGCGGATCGCCTGTTCGCGGCGGGGCAGGTTCGCCTGGTCGAACAGCGCGCGCACCCGCTCGCCCTTGCGCTGCAACACCAGTTTGCGGATCGGCTCGTATTGCTTGAGCACCTTCTTGATCCAGTTCGGCGCGGCCACCGTCTCCAGCATCTCGACCACGCGGTCGTCCTCGCGCGCGTAGAGCAGCGGAAACAGGCGGTAGTGGCAGCTGACATCGCCGTCCAGCGCCTGCGCGGGCAGGGGGTCTCGGCCGCCGCCGAAGGAATGGATCACCAGCGGCAGGGCCACCTGGTCGAGCCAAGGGTCGAGGTTCTGGCAGATCAGTTCCGCCGGCGGGTCGTCGCGGATCTCGCGAGCGTAGTCCAGGAAGCGGTGCCCGAAGGCACGGGGGCAACGGTAGAAGAACCAGCCGGCGTTGAAATAGAGGTAGCGCGCCCAGTATTCGTCGGGCTGGTCCAGGTCCAGCGAGCTTTCGAATTCCAGCCCGAACCGGTCGTAGAGAGATTTCCAGATCTGCGCGTATCCCGGCCCGTAAAGCGTGGGTTCCGGCCAGGTGCCCTCGCGCTTGAGCGATGCGGTGGGACGGTCGAAATCGAAAGGCACTCGCGCGATGTCGCCGGTGATCAGCGTGTCGGTGTCGAAGAACACGAAGGGCTCGCCCTCGGGCAGGGCCAGAAGCGCCTCGATCTTGTTGCCCTGGGGATAGTCCGCGCCGAACACCGTGTTGTCGAAGGGCACGATCTCGGCCCCCAGCCGGTCGAGCGCGGCCAGCAGCTCGGTATTGCGGATCGACGGGTCCGACGGCCAGAGCGGGCCGGGCTGCGGCACCGCGACCAGCAGGCGCCCGGCAAAGTCGGGCGCGGCATGGCGCAGCGAGGCGGCGAACAGCAGCGCCTCGTATTGCAGGCGGTTGTTCTGGCCCACGATCACGATGTTGAAAGGGTGGGGGCGTGCCCGTTTCGCTGCCATTTTCCGTCCCGGCCGCATCGTTTTTGCTGCGGCGACTGCCGTTTGCGGGCACTATAGGCACAGGGGCCTGTGCACGAAAACCCCGATTTCGGCGCGGAATTTCGATGGAGGCATTGCGATGTTGGATTTCTTTCTTGTCATGGTGGCGGCAGCCAGCGCGGCGGCAGGCTCATCGGGTGGGCCGGCCGCCCCGCAGGCGGCCGCCGCGCCGCCGGCCTTTCTGGCGCCGGAGGAGGCGCCCGCACCGCCTGCGTTCCTGGCCCCCGCGCCGCAGCTGGTGGCCGAGCCGCAGGTGCCCAGCGGCAAGTTCACCACCGCGACCGAGGTGCGCCCGATCCTGGCGGCCACCCGTGCAAACTGGATCGCCGTGCGCGAATATGACGGGCAGGACCTGCTCTATGTGACGCAACTCTGGTCGTGGCGCTGCGGGCTGGTGCAGATGCGCATCGGCGTCAACGGCGCCCCGCCCGAGCCCTGGCCCCTGCCGCCCTGCCGCGAGGACCAGCCGGCGCCCAACATGATCCTCGAGGAGGACGGCCTGCCGTTCCGCAGCTACGCGCCGGGCTCGGTGGCCGTTGTTGACGTGATCTTAACCTTCGACGACTTGAGTGAGGAGCAGGCCCGGTTCGAACGTCAGGCGGTGCTCATGCCCTGACGACGACCGGCCGAGGCAGACACGCAGGCGGACCGCAACCCCAGGAGAGGGAGGCGTGTGAATGACCGCCGACAAAGACCCCGAACCGGTCATGCGTCCGGTCGCCGTGATTGCCCTGACCGTTCTGGCGGCGCTGTTCGTGCCGTGGTTCAGCGGCGCGGCAGATCGCGCGGGCGGTGCGCTGCCGGTTCCGGCTGAAGAGGCGAATTTACCGCGAATCTCGCGGGTTACACCGCCACGCTTGTCCGGCCGGACCGCGCTCCCGCCGCCCGCCCTCGTGCCGCAGGAGCTTCGGCCGGTGGTCCTCGGGCGGATCGCCGAGGGCGCGATGTTCCGGTTCTGAGACTAGATCAACGCGGTGCTGAGGGCGGGGAAATAGCTGAGCAGGATCAGCACCACCGACACCGCCAGCAGGAACGGCCAGAGCGCGCCGAAGATCTGGAACGGGCGCACGCCCGACATGGCCGAGGCGATGTAGAGGCCCACACCCACGGGCGGCGTCAGCAGGCCGAGCACGAGGTTGAGGCTGATGACCACGCCGAACTGGAACGGGCTGATGTCGTAGCTGTTCATCGCGATGGGCAGCAGGATCGGCGTGACCAGGATCAGCGCGGCGATCCCGTCGATCAGCATCCCCACCACCAGCAGGCACAGGTTGACGATCAGCAGGAACAGGAACGGGTTTTCGGTAAGCGTGGTGATGAAGGCCGCCAGCTTCTGCGGCAACTCCTCGTAGACCACGACCCAGCCGAACACGTTGGCCGCGGCGATCATGAAGATCACCAGCGAGGAATTGGTGGCGGTGCGCACGAAGAGCTTGCCCAGCTGGCCGGGCCGGATCTCGCGATAGATGCCCCAGCCCACGGCAAACGCGATCAGCGAGGCGACTGCGGCGCTTTCGGTTGGGGTGGCGATACCGAAGATGATGCCGCCGACGATGGCCACGGGGATCAGCACCGCCGGCAGGGCATCACGCAAGGCCAGCGCCGCCGCGCCCAGGGTCATCCATTCGCCCTTGGGGAAGTTCTGCGTGAAGCCCACCAGCGCGATCACCACGAAAAACGCCACCGACAGGATCAGGCCCGGGATGATGCCGGCGATGAACATGTCCCCGATTGGCAATTGCGCCAGCACCCCGTAGATCACGAACAGCATCGAGGGCGGGATCACCGGCGCCAGCAACCCGCCCGCGGCGGTGGTGGCGGCGGCGAAACCGGGGTCATAGCCTTCCTTGACCATCGCGGGCACCATCGCCCGGCTCATCACCGCGATCTGGCTGGCGGCCGAGCCGATGATGGCGGCCATGAACATGTTTGCCAGCAGGTTGATATAGGCCAGCCCGCCACGGAATCCGCCGACAAAAACGCGGGCGGCGCGCACCAGCCGCTGGGTCATGCCGCCCTCGTTCATCAGCTCTCCGGTCAGGATGAAGAGCGGGATGGCCAGCAGGCCGTAATTTTCAATTCCTGCAAAGACTTGCTGGGCAAAGCTGTCGTAAAGTACGATGTTGCCGCTTTCCTGCACATACCACATCGCGGTCAGCGCCAGCACCAGCGCGATGGGCACCGAGGCGAACATCAGGACAAGAAAGACCAGAGGGGTCATGCGTCGCCCTCGGACCGGGGCGTGGCCTCGGGGTGCAGCAGGTTGGCCGCCGAATGCAGCAGCGCGCCCAGGGTGAAGAGCGGCATCACCAGCCAGACCCAGACCTTGGGCAGGCCCAGCGTGTTGGTCGGCTCGGCATAGATGAAGTTGAAAGTCTGGCCCTGGAACGCCTTCACGTCCCAGCCGGTCTGCATCAGCTGCAGCGGCATGAACCAGCGCAGGCAGATCCACACCATCAGGCAGGCGAAGACGAAGGCGGTCAGATCGACGAACCGGTCGAGCCAGCGGCAGGCGTGATGGGGCAGGATCTCCTTGACCACTGTGACGGCGATGGCGCTGCGGAAATGCAGCGCGGCCGAGGCGGCGAGGACGGTCATCCAGACCATCGCATAGATCGCCGCCTCGTCGACCCAGTAGATCGCGTTGCCGGCCGCGCGTGTGACCACGTTGAGCAGGATCAGACCGGTGACCGACGCCGCCAGCGTCGCGGCGGCGGTGATCTCCACCCGTGCCCAGATTGAGGATGCCCGATACAGCATGCGATGGCCTTCATGCGAAACGGGCCGGGCGGAACCCGGCCCGTTCTTGCCCCGTTGCCGGGCTTACTTGGTGGCCTCGGCCGCGGCCCGCAAGTCGGGCAGCGACGGCGCCTTCTCGGACCAGATGGCTTCCCATTCGGTGATGGCATCGCCGAAGAAGTCCGGGCCCGCCTCCTTGGTGGTCTTGCCGACGCCCATCAGGTTCTCGGTCCAGACCGGCTCCTTCTCGGTATAGGTGTCGAGCGTGCTGTCCACGTGCTTGGCCATCAGCTCGGTGATCAGCGCCTTGTCCTCGTCCGAGAGACTGCCATAGACCCGCGCCGAGATCAGGCCGACCATCGGGAACATCATGTGGTTGGAGAACAGGATCGTGTCGGCGTGCTCGTAGTATTTCAGCACGTCGATCAGCTCGACATCCATGTCGATGGCGTCCACCTGGCCGTTGGCCAGCGCGTCATAGACCGCCGGCAGCGGCATCGGCGTGGGCGCGGCACCCAGCGCGTTGTAGAAATCGAGGATCGGGTCGAAGGGCGTGATCCGCAGCTTGAGACCGCTCAGGTCCTCGGCCGAGTTGATCTCGCCCCGGCTGACGATCTGGCGCAGGCCGGCGCTGCCATAGCCCACGCCCACGACGCCCGCCTCCTGCGGCAGCACCTCGAGCATGCCGCGCGCGGTGTCCGAGCGCAGAATACGCGCGGCGTGGCCGATGTCGTCGGCCAGGTAGGGGGCATAGAAGGCGCCCATGTTGGGCACCCGGTTGGACACCTCGGCCACGGTCATGAAGGCCATGTCCAGCGCGCCGGTCTGCAATTGCTGCAGCATCTGCGCCTCGTTGCCCAGCTGGCGCGCCGGGAACACCGACACGCTGTGTTCGCCGCCCGATTTCTCGGCCAGTTCTGCGCCAAAGGCCTCGGCGGCCTTGGTCCAGACATGCGGCGGCGGGGTGATCAGCCCCAGCCGGAATTCCTTGGCCGCAGCCGGCAGCGCGGCCAGCATCACGGCGGCACAGGCGGCCCCGCGGGCCAGCCCCTTGAAGGTGATGGTCATGTCATACTCCCCTGAACAGAATCATTGTTTTTTGGCAGTTTAGGCGAGGATCAGAGATTTACCCAACCCTCTGGCGGTTCCTTGCCCGGATGGACCTCTCGGCAGTCGGGACAGGTGCGCGCCGCCTCGTCGGCATAGAAGGCCTGGTAGACGGGCGGCAGGTCGCGCACGATGCTCTCCAGGATCAGTTCGGCCCGGTGCACGCGGGTGCCGCAGTTGAAGCAATACCACTCGATCGCGTCATGCGCGCCCTCGGGGCGCTTGGGTTCGATCACCAGCCCGATGGAGCCTTCCTGCGGGCGCTGGGGCGAGTGGCGCATATGCGGCGGCAGCAGGAAGATGTCGCCCTCGCGGATCGGCACGTCATAGAATTCGTCGCCGTCATAGAGCTTGAGCAGCATGTCGCCCTGCAGCTGGTAGAAGAATTCCTCGACCGGGTCGTCGTGATAGTCGGTGCGCTTGTTGGGCCCGCCGACCACCGTCACCATCAGGTCCGCATCCTCCCAGATCTGCTGGTTGCCCACGGGCGGTTTCAGCAGATGCCTGTGCTCGTCGATCCATTTCTGGAAGTTGAAGGCCGCAAGACGTCCCATGATGTCCTCCCCGATTGTCCCGGGTCAGGGTCGCGCCCGGCAGGTCGCTGCGGCAAGTCGATTATGCGGATTCAGGTATAAAAAATCCGGATACCTGCGCGATTGGCCATCAGGGAATCCGTTTTCACTCGGCCAGTGTCGGTCTGCCGGGCCAGACAACAGTTTGAAAACAGGGGCATACCGTGGCGCGGGGCCTTCTGCAATCGGGGCGGAAAAAACCTGTCCGGTGCCAAATTTTACCAATTGATAAAAAATCCAGTTGTGGCAGTCTGGGTGGCAAGAACGAACATATCTACAGGGAGTAGAGACATGGCACAGGGCCAGACGGCCCCTGGCATCGTTGCCGGGCGGCTCTCCAGCGAAGACCTGACCGCGAATTTCGGCGACCTGCATCCCGCCTATGCCCCGCATGAGGCGGCGGTGGCGGCGGATCGCTGCTATTTCTGCCACGACGCGCCCTGCGTGACGGCGTGTCCCACCGATATCGACATCCCCTTGTTCATCCGGCAGATCCAGGCGGGCAATCCCGAGGGCGCGGCCGAGACGATCCTAAACCAGAACATCCTGGGCGGCATGTGCGCCCGGGTCTGCCCGACCGAGACGCTGTGCGAGGAGGTCTGCGTGCGTGAGGTGGCCGAGGGCAAGCCGGTCGAGATCGGACGGCTGCAACGCTATGCCACCGACACGCTGATGGCGCAGGACATCCACCCATTCACCCGCGCGGCCCCAACCGGCAAGCGCGTGGCCGTGGTGGGGGCGGGGCCGGCGGGTCTGGCCTGTGCGCACCGGCTGGCCATGCTCGGGCATGACGTGGTGATCCACGAGGCCAAGCCAAAGCCCGGCGGCCTCAACGAGTTCGGCATCGCCGCCTACAAGACGACCGAGGATTTCGCCGCGCGCGAGGTCGACTGGTTAATGAAGATCGGCGGCATCACGATGGAATCCGGTCGTGCTCTGGGCGACGGGCTGACCCTGGAGGCGCTGAAGGCCGAATATGACGCGGTGTTCCTGTCCATCGGTCTGGCCGGGGTCAATGCGCTGACGGTCGACGGGGATGACAGGGACGGTGTGCGCGACGCCGTGGATTTCATCGCCGAACTGCGGCAGGCCGAGGATCTGTCCAGCCTGCCGGTCGGGCGCAACGTGGTGGTGATCGGTGGCGGCATGACCGCCATCGACGCCGCCGTGCAGTCCAAGCTGCTGGGCGCCGAGAACGTGACCGTGGCCTATCGCCGGTCGCGCGACGAGATGGGCGCCAGCCGGTTCGAACAGGACCTTGCCGCCTCGAAAGGCGTGAAGGTGATGTTCAACCTCCGGCCGGTCGCGGTGCATGGCAAGGGCGCGGCGGCCCAGGTCGAACTGGAATACACGCGCAGCGAGGGTGGCCGCCTGACCGGCACCGGCGAGACGCTGCGCCTGCCCGCCGACCAGGTGTTCCGGGCCATCGGCCAGAGCCTGCAGGGCGCGCCGGATGCGTTGGCACTCGACGGCCGCAAGATCGCCGTCGACGACCGCGGCCGCACATCGTTGCCCGGCGTCTGGGCCGGGGGCGATTGCGCCGCCGGCGGCGAGGACCTGACCGTGACCGCGGTGGCCGAGGGGCGCGATGCGGCGATGGACATCCACGATGCCCTGTCCGGTGATTGACGCGCGGCTACCGGCGAAACCTGTTACACTGGCCTCTCACGCAGTGCAGGAGGCCGGACGGATGAGCCTGGAAAAGAACGTGGCCGCCCATTACACGACGGACGATCTGCTGGACCGGATCCGTGAGGGGTTGCGCCGGGCCGGGGCCGATCCGGACCGGCCCGGGCCCGAGGACCTCAAGGGGGTGGACGAGTTCCACACCGGCGGCGTCCTGGCCACCGATGACCTGCTGGACCAGCTGCCGATCGGGCCGCGCACGCGGGTTCTGGATATCGGCTGCGGTCTGGGCGGCACGGCGCGCCACATCGCGGCCCGCACCGGCGCGCAGGTCATCGGTGTCGATCTGACACCGCATTTCATCGAGGTCGGCAAGGAACTGACCCGCATGGTCGGGCTGGACGACAAGGTCACCTTGATGCGCGGCAGCGCGCTGGACCTGCCGCTGGTCGAGGACACCGTGGACGTGGCGACGATGTTCCATGTCGGCATGAACCTGCCCGACAAGCAAAAGCTGTTCTCCGAGGTGAACCGCGTGCTGGCGCCGGGCGGGATCTTTGCCCTGTTCGACGTCATGCGCGCGGGCGGGGATGGCGATCTGACCTTTCCCTTCCCCTGGGCCGAGACCGCCGAGACCTCGTTTGTCGCGCCGGCGATGGACTATGTCGAGGCCGGCGAGGAGGTGGGATTCATCTTCAAGTCGATCCGCAACCGGGGCGATTTCGCGCTGGAATTCTTCCGCGAGATTGCCGCCCGCGTCGAGGCGGCCGGCGGCCCGCCGCCGCTGGGCCTGCATCTGCTGATGCCCGACACCGCGACCGAGAAGCAGGGGAACTACGTCGCCTGCGTGAAGGCCGAGCTGATCGCCCCCTTCGAACTGATTTTTCGCAAGCCTGTCTGAAAGGAGCCGATGAAATGGCCGATCTGACGACCGAATTTCTTGGCATCACCACGCCCAACCCGTTCTGGCTGGCCTCGGCGCCGCCCACGGACAAGGAATACAACGTGCGCCGCGCCTTCGAGGCCGGATGGGGCGGGGTGGTCTGGAAGACGCTGGGCGCCGAGGGCCCGCCGGTGGTGAACGTGAACGGCCCGCGCTATGGCGCGATCTACGGCGCCGACCGGCGGCTGCTGGGGCTGAACAATATCGAGCTGATCACCGACCGGCCGCTGGAGGTGAACCTGGAGGAAATGGCGCGCGTGAAGGCGGATTACCCCGACCGGGCGCTGATCGCCTCGATCATGGTGCCCTGCGAGGAAGGCGCGTGGAAGGCGATCCTGCCGCGCGTGGCCGAGACCGGCGCCGACGGGATCGAGCTGAATTTCGGCTGCCCGCACGGCATGTCCGAGCGCGGCATGGGATCTGCGGTCGGCCAGGTGCCGGAATATATCGAGATGGTCACCCGCTGGTGCAAGAAATACTATGACCGCCCGGTGATCGTGAAGCTGACGCCCAATATCGCCGATATCCGCAAGCCGGCAACGGCGGCGAAGAATGGCGGCGCCGATGCGGTCAGCCTGATCAACACGATCAACTCGATCACAAACGTGAACCTGGACACGATGAGCCCCGAGCCCTCGATCGACGGCAAGGGCAGTCATGGCGGCTATTGCGGGCCGGCGGTCAAGCCGATCGCGCTCAGCATGGTGTCCGAGATCGCGCGCAATCCCGACACCCACCTCCTGCCAATCAGCGGTATCGGCGGTGTGACCACCTGGCGCGACGCGGCCGAGTTCATGGCGCTGGGCTGCGGCAACGTGCAGGTCTGCACCGCCGCGATGACCTACGGGTTCCGCATCGTCGAGGAACTGGCGACCGGGCTGAGCCAGTGGATGGATGAGAAGGGATATGCCAGCACGCGCGAGGTCGTCGGCCGCGCGGTACCCAATGTCACCGACTGGCAGTATCTCAATCTCAACTATGTCGCCAAGGCGAAGATCGACCAGGACCAGTGCATCAAGTGCGGCCGCTGCTACGCCGCCTGCGAGGACACCAGCCACCAGGCGATCTCGATGTCGCCCGACCGGGTGTTCGAGGTGATCGACGAGGAATGCGTGGCCTGCAACCTGTGCGTGGATGTCTGCCCGGTCGAGGGCTGCATCTCGATGGTGCCGATGCAGCCCGGCGAGGTGGACCCGAGGACCGGCAAGGTGGTAGAGGCGGGATATGCCAACTGGACCACGCATCCCAACAACCCGGCGGCCAAGGCGGCCGAATAGGCCGGACGCGCCTGCGGCGCGTGCCTCCGGCGGGGATATTTCAGGCAAGAGGAAGTACGGGCGCGTAGAGCTGTCCGCCGTCCTGTCGGTGTCCGGGTGATCCGGCAACTGCTTCCCGTAAGCGCGCTGCTGCTGGGCTCGGCCCTGCTGCTGTTCGCGGGCGGGATGAACAGCCTGATCCTGCCGATCCGCGGCACCGCGGAAGGGTTCAGCGCGGCGTCGCTGGGGCTCTTGGGCACCGGTTGGGCGCTGGGCTATGTCGCGGGCTGCATCCTGACCCCGCCGCTGGTGGGCAAGGTGGGCCATATCCGCGCCTTCAGCGTGATGTCGGCATTTGCCGCCGTGGCGATGCTGCTGTCGCTGCTGATCCTGTCGCCCTATGCCTGGATCCCGCTCAGGGCGCTGTCGGGCTTCTGTTTCGCCGGCGCGGCGATGATCGTGGAAAGCTGGTTGAGCGAACGCGCCGACCCGAGCTCGCGCGGGCGGATCTTCGGCCTCTACACGATGGTCAACCTGATCGCCTCGACCGCCGGGCAGCTGGTGCTGACCCTGGGGGATGCGACCGGCATCCTGTTCTTCATCCTGCCGGCGATCTTCTATTGCCTGGCGCTGGTGCCGACGGCGATGTCCACCACGGCGATGCCCAAGCCGCTGGTCAATGTGCGCCTGGATCTGCGCGCGCTGTGGCGCAACTCGCCGGTGGCTGTGTTCGGCGTGTTCTGCGTCGGCATCTCAAACAGCGCCTTCGGCACGCTGGCCGCGGTCTATGCCGACCGGGTGGGCCTGGCGGTGACCTCGGTGGCGCTTTTCGCCAGCCTGCCGGTGCTGGCGGGCGCGGTGTCGCAGATCCCCATCGGTTGGCTGTCGGACCGCATGGACCGGCGCGTCGTGCTGGTCGGGGTGGTCGCCGCGGCGCTGGCGGTGGACCTGGTCTTCATCTTCCTGCGCCCCGAGGCGCTGGGCCTGAACCTGATCCTGTCGGCATCCTTCGGCGCGGCGATCTTCGCCATGTATCCGATCATCGTCGCCCATGCCAATGACCATGCCGCCGAGGGCATGGCGATCCAGGTCAGCGGCGGGTTGCTGATGGTCTACGGTCTGGGCTCGATCGCGGGGCCGACGCTGGCCGGGGTCGGCATGGGGATGCTGGGCGGTGCGGGGCTGTTCCTGACCTCGGCCGGGGCGCATCTGCTGCTGATCGCCTTCGCCATCCTGCGCATCGCGCAGCGCGCACCGGTGGAAGACGCCGACAAGGGCGTGTTCGTCCCGGCCCCGGCGGCCCGCGCCTCGACGCCGGAGACCGCCGCGCTGGCCGTGGGCGAGGATGACGCGCCGGCCGAAGAGGAACGGTGATCAGCCCGGGGGGTGCAGCAGCCGCCGGTAGAGCGTGTCGATGAACGCCTCGGCCCCGTCGAACGGATCCTCCTCGCCCAGCACGGCGCGGACCTGGGTGTCGAAATCGGCATAGTGCTGGGTCAGCGCCCAGATCGAGAAGATCAGGTGATAGGGGTGGACCGGGGCGATCCGCCCGGCCGCCATCCAGCCCCGCAGCAGCGTCACCTTGTCATCGACCAGCGCCTTGAGATCCTGCGACAGCGCCGCGTGGATGCGCGGCGCGCCCTGCACGATCTCGTTGGCGAAGAGCCGGCTCTCGCGGGGAAAGTCGCGGCTCATCTGCAGCTTGCGGCGGATATAGGCCAGGATCTCCTCGAGCGGGTCTCCGTCCTCGTCCAGCGCGCGCAGCGGGTCGAGCCAGGTGTCGAGCAGCGCCTCGAGCAGCGCGTTGTGCATCGCCTCCTTGGACGGGAAGTAGTAGAGCAGGTTGGGCTTGCTCAGCCCGGCCTCGGCGGCGATCTGGTCCACCGTCGCCCCGCGGAACCCTTGCGCCGAGAACACGTTCAGCGCGGCCTCCAGGATGGCGGCGCGGTTCTTCTTCTGGATCCGGGTCGGCGCGGGATCGGTCGGCATGCGCGGCGGTGCCTGGTTTTCGGCCCGTTATCCGGAAATCAGGGCCGGTTGCGCGGGCAGGGGCTGCAATTTCTTGACTGGTGGTCTTGCCGTGATAGCGTGACTTTGACCAGTTGGTCAAATCATTCCAGAACGCGGACCAACCGCGACAAACCGACAGGGGAGAATCATGGCGGCTCCGGCGCAGAATCTCAGGATCAACGGCGAACGGCTGTGGGACAGCCTGATGGAAATGGCCAAGATCGGCCCCGGCGTGGCGGGCGGAAACAACCGCCAGACGGTGACCGACGAGGATGGCGAGGGACGCGCCTTGTTCCAGCGCTGGTGCGAGGAGGCGGGCTGTTCCATGGGGCTGGACCAGATGGGCAACATGTTCGCCCGGCGCGAAGGCACCGACCCGGACGCGTTGCCGGTCTATGTGGGCAGCCATCTCGACACCCAGCCCACGGGGGGCAAATATGACGGCGTGCTGGGCGTGCTGGGCGGGCTGGAGATCATCCGCACGCTCAACGACCTGGGGATCAAGACCAAGCATCCCATCGTGGTGACCAACTGGACCAACGAGGAGGGCACGCGGTTTGCCCCGGCGATGCTGTCCTCGGGCGTCTTCGCGGGGATGCACACGCAGGACTGGGCCTATGCGCGCGAGGATGCCGAGGGCAAGAGTTTCGGCGACGAGCTGCAGCGCATCGGCTGGCGCGGCGAGGAAGAGGTCGGCGCGCGCAAGATGCACGCCTTCTTCGAACTGCATATCGAACAGGGCCCGATCCTCGAGGCCGAGGGCAAGGATATCGGCGTTGTCACCCACGGCCAAGGGCTGAGCTGGACGCAGGTGACGGTGACCGGCAAGGAGAGCCATACCGGCTCGACCCCCATGCCGATGCGCAAGAATGCCGGGCTGGCGATGGCGCGGATCCTGGAGAAGGTCGACGAAATCGCCTGGTCGCACAAGCCGCACGCGGTGGGCGCGGCGGGGCATATCGACGTCTATCCCAACTCGCGCAACGTGATCCCCGGCAAGGCGGTGTTCACGGTCGATTTCCGCTCGCCCGACCTGAGCGTGATTCAGGACATGGAGGCGCGGCTGCGGACCGAGGCCCAGGCGATCGTGGGTGACATGGGGCTGGAGGTGGAGTTCGAGAAGGTCGGCGGCTTCGACCCCGTGGAGTTCGACGCAGGCTGCGTGGCCGCGGTGCGCAGCGCGGCCGAGCGGCTGGGCTATTCCCATCGCGACCTGATCTCGGGCGCCGGGCATGACGCCTGCTGGATCAACCGCGTGGCACCTACCGCGATGGTGATGTGCCCCTGTGTCGACGGGCTGTCACATAACGAGGCCGAGGAGATCAGCCCCGACTGGGCGCGGGCCGGCGCGGATGTGCTGTTCCACGCAGTGGTCGAGACGGCGGAGATCGTGGAGTGAGCGCGACGCCCGGCCGCCACGTCCCGGGCTTGACCCGGGACCTCCTGGCCCGAGGCACCGGGTCAGGCCCGGTGCGGGTTTCACCACCCGTTAACCGCCATGCGCGAGTGTCGGGCGATGCCGCATTTTGTCTATATCATGGCCTCGCGCCCGGCCGGCGCGCTCTATACCGGGCGCACACGCGACCTGCGTCGCAGGGTCGAGGCGCATCGTGCCGGGTTTTCAAATCACACCGCGAAATACAAGATCCGTACGCTGGTCTGGTTCGAGGGGCTGGACGATTTCGAAGCATCTCTCGCCCGCGAGCGCCAGATCAAGCGATGGCGGCGCGATTGGAAGATCGCGTTGATCACCCGGTCCAACCCGGACTGGAAAGACATGACAGCCCACGTCCCCGACTGAGCCGGCGAGAGGTCCCGGCTCAGGGCCGGGACGGGCACAGACAGGGAGACTAGGGCATGAGCACCATCATCAAGAACGGAACCGTTGTCACCGCCGACCTGACCTACAAGGCGGATGTGAAGGTCGAGAACGGGGTGATCACCGAAATCGGACCCGACCTCAAAGGCGGTGAGGAACTGGACGCGACCGGCTGCTACGTGATGCCCGGCGGGATCGACCCGCATACGCATCTGGAGATGCCCTTCATGGGCACCTATTCCAGCGACGATTTCGAATCCGGCACCCGTGCGGCGCTGGCCGGGGGCACCACGATGGTGGTCGATTTCGCGCTGCCCAGCCCCGGCGAAAGCCTGCTGGACGCGCTGAAGCGCTGGGACAACAAGTCGACCCGGGCCAATTGCGACTACTCCTTCCACATGGCGGTGACCTGGTGGGGCGAGCAGGTGTTCGACGACATCAAGACCGTGATCGAGACCCGCGGCATCAACACGTTCAAGCATTTCATGGCCTACAAGGGCGCGTTGATGGTCAATGACGACGAGCTCTACGCCTCGTTCCAGCGCCTGGCCGAGCTGGGCGGAATCGCGATGGTGCATGCCGAGAACGGCGATGTCGTGGCAGAACTCAGCGCCAAGCTGCTGGCCCAGGGCAATACCGGCCCCGAGGCGCATGCCTATTCCCGCCCGCCCCAGGTCGAGGGCGAGGCCACCAACCGCGCCATCATGATCGCCGACATGGCCGGCGTGCCGCTCTACGTGGTGCACACGTCCTGCGAGGAAAGCCACGAGGCGATCCGCCGTGCGCGGATGCAGGGCAAGCGGGTCTGGGGCGAGCCGCTGATCCAGCACCTGACGCTGGACGAAAGCGAGTATTTCAACAAGGACTGGGACCATGCCGCGCGCCGCGTGATGAGCCCGCCCTTCCGCAACAAGCAGCACCAGGACAGCCTGTGGGCCGGGTTGCAATCGGGCAGCCTGTCGGTGGTGGCGACCGATCACTGCGCCTTCACCACCGAGCAGAAGCGCTATGGCGTGGGCGATTTCACCAAGATCCCCAACGGCACCGGCGGCCTGGAGGACCGGATGCCGATGCTGTGGACCCACGGGGTCGAGACCGGGCGGTTGACGCCGAACGAGTTCGTCGCGATCACGTCAACGAACATCGCCAAGATCCTGAATTGCTATCCGAAAAAGGGCGCCGTTCTGGTGGGCGCCGATGCCGATCTGGTGGTCTGGGATCCTGAGCGGCGCAAGACGATCTCGGCCAAGACGCAGCAATCGGCGATCGACTACAACGTGTTCGAGGGCAAGGAGGTCCAGGGCCTGCCGCGCTTTACCCTGACCCGCGGCCAGGTCGCGGTGAACGATGGCGAGATCCGCACCGAGGAGGGGCATGGCAAGTTCGTGCCGCGCGAGGCGAACATGGTGGTCAACAAGGCCCTGTCGACCTGGAAGGAGCTGACCGCGCCCCGCCCGGTGGAGCGCAGCGGCATTCCGGCCACCGGGGTCTGATCGGTGCCGGCGGGGCTGAGCAGTGGAGAGGAAAAGGCCATGCGCCTGGCCGCCGAGGCGGCCATCGCCTATCGGCTGGGCGTGCCCGACCGCCCGGTTCCGCCGGCCTGCGACCTCGATACTGCCGTTGCCCGGTTCCGCACACCGCTGGCCGAGGCGGGCATCCCGGCGGCGGAGGTGATCGAGACCCTGGTCCACGAGACCGATGACGGTCTGAACCAGATGACCTCGCCCGGGTTCTACGGCTATGTCCTGGGCGGCTCGCATCCGGTGGGCGTGGCCGCGGACATGCTGGTCTCGGCCTGGGGGCAGAACGCCGGCTCTTCGGCCGAGACGCCCGCCGTCACCGGCCTGGAACGCGCGGTCTGCGACTGGGTCATCGACCTGTTGGGCCTGCCGCCCGAGAGCGGCGCCGGCATCACCACCGGCGCCACGGTCGGCAACACCGCGGCCATTTTGGCCGCCCGCAACGCGCTCTGCGCGCGCGCCGGATGGGATGTCGAGGCGCGCGGCCTGTTCGGCGCACCCGGGATCGCCGTGATCATGGGCGCCGATGCCCATTCAGCGCCAAGCGCCGCGCTCAGATATGCCGGCTTCGGGACCGAGCGCACATTGCTGGCCGATACCGACGACCAGGGCCGGATCCGGCCCGAGAGTTTCGAACGCTGCCTGGCGTCGGTCGACGGCCCGGTCCTGGTGGTGCTGCAGGCCGGACAGATCAACAGCGGCGCGTCCGACCCGTTTGCCGAGCTGATCCCGATGGCCCGGGCGCGGGACGCCTGGGTGCATGTGGACGGCGCCTTTGGCCTGTGGCTGGCCGCGGTGCCGGAGCTGGCACCGAGGCTTGCCGGCGTGCAGGAGGCGGACAGCTGGGCCGTCGACCTGCACAAATGGCTCAACGCGCCCTTCGATGCGGGCATGGCCATCGTCCGCGACCGGACCGCGCTGGTGGCGTCGATGTCGGCGCGGGGCGCCTACCTTCCGGATCTGACCGGCCATTGGGAGCCCACGGACAGCGTTCCGGAACTCTCGCGTCGGGCGCGCGGCGTGCCGAGCTATGCCATCCTGCGCCACCTGGGGCGCGCCGGCGTCCGCGAGATGGTCGCTCGCCACTGCGCCCTTGCCAAAGGAATCGCGGCTGAGATCTCGGACCTGCCGGGGCTGTCGGTTCTCAACGAGGTCGCGTCGAACCAGGTCGCGATCCGCTGCGGCGAGGACGCCGAGGGCGACGCGCAGACCCGCGAGGTTCTGCGCCAGGTGCAGCGCAGGGGGCGGGTGTACCCCTCGCACGGCACGTGGCAGGGTCGCGACATCATCCGGGTCTCGGTGATCGGATACGCCACGCAAAAGGCACATGCGGATCTGCTGGTCTCGGAAATCGCCGAGGCCTGGCAAATCGTCAGGGGGGGAAATTGAACGAAACGATCATCGACGCGCAGGGGCTGGACCTGACATTCCAGACCAATGACGGCCCGGTCCACGCGCTCAAGGACGTGAGCCTGACCATCGGCAAGGGCGATTTTGTCAGCTTCATCGGCCCGTCGGGCTGTGGCAAGACGACCTTCCTGCGCTGCATCGCAGGGCTCGAGACGCCGACCGGCGGCAGCCTGTCGGTCAATGGCATGACGCCGGACGAGGCGCGGCGCAAGCGGGCCTATGGCTATGTCTTCCAGGCGGCGGGACTCTACCCGTGGCGCACCATCGCAAAGAACGTCAAGCTGCCACTCGAGATCATGGGGTTTTCCCGCGAGGAGCAGGAGCGCCGCGCCGACCGGGTGCTGGAGCTTGTCGACCTCAAGGGGTTCGGGGCCAAGTATCCCTGGCAATTGTCGGGCGGCATGCAGCAGCGGGCCAGCATCGCCCGCGCGCTGGCCTTCGATGCCGGCATCCTGTTGATGGACGAACCGTTCGGCGCGCTGGACGAGATCGTGCGCGACCATCTCAACGAGCAGCTCCTGGCGCTTTGGGCGCGGACCGAAAAGACCATCGGGTTCGTCACCCATTCCATCCCCGAGGCGGTCTATCTCAGCACCCGCATCGTGGTGATGAGTCCGCGGCCGGGTCGCATTACCGACGTGATCGAAAGCCCGCTGCCGAAGGAACGGCCGCTGGACATCCGCGATACGCCGGAATTCCTCGATGTCGCCCACCGTGTGCGCGAAGGGCTGAGGGCGGGGCATGCCTATGACGGTTGAACGGATGACTGCGGCCCGGGCCAGGGCGGATCGGATCCGCCCCGCCCGGGTGCCGCCCCGCGGTTCGGGTGAGGACGCGGGCTCCCCTTTCACCGTTCACGGTCATCGGCTCTCCAGCCTGTACCGTGGGACCAGAAAAGCCCATAAACCTTTCATCGTTCTTAAAATACTCAAACGCGCGCCGGTGAATTCCGTGTCGCCGATCGAGTATTTGCGGAACAGTGAAATCAGGGAGGGTCGGGCATGAGGGCGGCCCTTCCGGTTCTGACCGTGCTCGCGGCCATCCTGCTGCTGTGGTACCTGGCGGTGGCGCCGATGAACATTCGAGGTGCGCTCGACTTGGCCGAACGTTCCGGCCGGGCGGTGACGCCCGAGACCCCGTTGGCACGGCAGGACGTGTCGGTTTGGCGGCTGATGGCGCAGAACCCGGGCCAGATTGCGGCGGCCTATGAATTGGACCGGCCACGTCTGCCCACGCCGCAGCAGGTCGGGGGCGAGCTTTGGAAGACCACGGGCGAGATGGCGCTGCGGGGGCGGGCGATGTCGAAACGCTCGCTGATCTACCACGCCGCGGTGACCCTGCGCTCGACCTTGTGGGGCTTTGTGCTGGGCACCGCGCTCGGCATCCTGGGCGCGGTCGCCATCGTCTATTCCCGGGTCGTGGACATGAGCCTGATGCCCTGGGCGATCATCAGCCAGACCATTCCCATCGTCGCCCTGGCGCCGATGATCATCGTGCTGAGCTCGCAGCTGGGGATCGAGGGGCGCGGCGTGCCGAAGGCGATCATCGCCGCCTATCTGTGCTATTTCCCGGTCCTGGTCGGCATGGTCAAGGGGCTGCGCGCCCCGGCGCCGTCACAGCTGGACCTGCTGCAGACCTACAGCGCAAGCGGGTTGCAGGTGTTCCTGAAGCTGCGGTTGCCGTCCTCGGTGCCGTATCTGTTCACCTCGCTCAAGATCGGCATCGCGGCGTCTCTGGTAGGCACGATCGTGGGCGAGCTGCCGACCGGCGCGATCTCGGGGCTTGGCGCGCGGATCCTGATCGGTGACCAGTTCGGCACGCCGCTGGCGATATGGGCGGCGCTTCTGGCCGCGGCGCTTATGGCGGGGGCGCTGGTGACGCTGCTGGACCTGTTGCAGCGGATCACGCTGAAACGCATGGGGATGCAGGCATGATGTGGCTGATCTTTGCATTGGCATTCTGGGCCGGGGCCTGGGCGCTGAACGCCGCCCTGGCGCGGTCGCGCTGGCGCGACACCCGCGTTGTGCGCATCGCGGTGCCGGTGCTGTTCGGCGTGACCCTCCTGGTGCTGTGGGAGGGCATGGTGCGCGGCCTGGGCGTCTCGCCGGTTATCCTGCCGGCGCCCTCGGTCGTGGCGCAGACCTTCGCGGCCTCGACCGAGACCCTGTGGGAGGATTTCCGCCAGACCGTGCTGAAGGGCGCGCTGACCGGATTCGCCATCGGAGCCAGCGCCGCGCTGCTCACCTCGGTCGCCATCGACCGGTCGGCCTTCCTGACCCGGGGCCTGCTGCCCATCGGAAATTTCGTGGCCGCGCTGCCCATCATCGGCATCGCGCCGATCCTGGTCAGCTGGTTCGGCTTCGACTGGCAGTCGAAGGCCGCGGTCGTCGTCGTCATGGTGTTCTTCCCGATCCTGGTGAACACGGTGCAGGGCCTGCGCGAGACCGACGCGATGCAGCGCGACCTGATGCGCACCTATGCGGCCGGCTACTGGCACACGCTGCTGAAGCTGCGCCTGCCGGCGGCGATGCCCTTCATCTTCAACGGTCTGAAGATCGCCACGACGCTGGCGCTGATCGGTGCCATCGTGGCGGAATATTTCGGCTCGCCCACCCGCGGCATGGGCTTTCGCATTTCGACCGGGGTGGGTAGCCTGTCCATCGACCTGGTCTGGGCCGAGATCGCGGTGGCCGCTCTGGCGGGCACGGCGTTCTACTCTCTCGTGGCGCTGGCCGAACGGGCGGTGACATTCTGGCATCCCTCTCAACGCAGGAGATAACGCGCAACCACAAGCAAGACCCCCGGCAAACGGGGCAGAATCATCAACAAGGAGAAGACAGCATGACGAAGCGACTGAGCGGGGCCATTGTCGCCCTGAGCCTGGCAGCCGGCGGCGGCGTGGCCGCAGACGAGGTGACATTGCAGCTGAAATGGGTCACGCAGGCCCAGTTCGCGGGCTACTACGTGGCCGAGGACCAGGGGTTTTATGACGAAGAGGGGCTGGATGTCACAATCCTGCCCGGCGGGCCGGACATCGCGCCCACGCAGGTGATCGCGGGCGGCGGGGCCGACGTGGTGGTCGAATGGATGCCCGCCGCGCTGGCCGCGCGCGAGAAGGGCCTGCCGCTGGTCAACATCGCCCAGCCGTTCAAGAGCTCGGGCATGATGCTGACCTGCTGGAAGGATGCCGGCATCGAGACGCCCGACGACCTGAAGAACCGTACCCTGGGGGTCTGGTTCTTCGGTAACGAGTTCCCGTTCATGAGCTGGATGAGCAGTATGGGCATCTCGACCGACGGCAAGGGCGAGAACGGGGTCGAGGTATTGAAGCAGGGCTTCAACGTCGATCCGCTGCTGCAGCGTCAGGCCGATTGCATCTCGACCATGACCTATAACGAGTATTGGCAGGTCATCGACGCGGGCGTGAACCCGGACGAGCTGGTGACGTTCAAGTACGAGGACCAGGGTGTGGCGACGCTGGAGGACGGGCTTTACGTGCTCGAGGGGAATCTCGACGACGCCGCCTTTGCCGACAAGATGGCGCGCTTTGTCCGCGCGTCGATGAAGGGCTGGAAATACGCCGAGGAGAACCCCGAGGAGGCGGCGATGATCGTTCTGGACAATGACCAGACCGGGGCGCAGACCGAGAAGCACCAGAAGCGGATGATGGGCGAGGTGGCCAAGCTGACCGCCGGTTCGAACGGCGCGCTGGACCCGGCCGATTACCAGCGCACGGTCGACACGCTGCTGGCCGGCGGGTCGGATCCGGTCATCACCAAGGAACCCGAGGGGGCCTGGACCCATGCGATCACGGATGCGGCGCTGAACTGATCCGGATCGAGGTGAGCAAGGGGCGCGGTCCGTGGTCGGGCCGCGCCCATTCGTTTGGTATTTCGCCGCCTGCGGCGGCGACCGGCCGGGGGGCGTTGCCCCCCAGACCCCCCAGGATATTTTCGGCAAGAGGAATGAGGGATCAGTGTGTGGACCGGGAGGGCGGTCAGTCCAGCCGCACGTCCGGCCCGGTGGTGGCGTCGGCGGCGGAGAAGCCGACCTCTTGCAGGACCAAGGGCGCGGCGGCGGTGATGACGATCATGGCCGCAACGGCGGCGAGGAAGGCTTTCATCGGGTCTCTCCTGAGGATGTGGCGCGGCGCATATAGGCGATCAGATCGGCCCGGTCCTGCGCCCGCACGATCCGCTGCATGGGCATCTTTGTACCCGGAATATAGTGATCCGGGCCGAGGTCGAACAGGGCGTCGATGGTCCGTTCGGACCAGACAATGTCCGATCCATCCAGCCGCTCGGAATAGAGGTAGCCGGGCACCGTGCCGGCCTGCCGCCCGAACACCCCGTGCAGGGTCGGGCCCGCGCGGCGCTGGCCGTCCGGGGTCAGGCTGTGGCAGATCGAGCATTTGCGGGCGAACTGGCGCTCGCCATTGTCCATCTCTTCGGGATCCCGGAGGAAGCTGGGCTGGGCGCTTGCCATCTTCTCGGCCCCGTCCAGCCCATCCATCGGCCAGCTGTAGAGCGTGTCGTCTATGCCGCCCGCATGCAGGTTCGCGCCGTCGGGCGAGAAGGCCAGCGCCCAGACCGGGCCGCGCAGGGTGGCGCGGAAATCATGGGCGATGCGCCACGCCTGCGTGTCGATGATCATGATATAGCCCTCGCCATCGCCGACCGCGAGGTGGCGGCGGTCGGGGCTGAGCGCCAGGGCCAGGATCGGGCGGCGGTCGAGGGTGAAGTCGCGCTGTTCGCCGGTCCCAAGATCGACCACGCGGGTGCCGCCATCGACCGCGCCATAGGCCAGCCAGCCGTCCTGCGTGTTCAGCACCAATTCGTTCAGGCCGAACCCGTGGCGGACGATCTGGCGCAGCTCCTGCCCAGTGGCCACATCCCAGAGCCGCAGAACGCCGTCCATGCCGGCGGAGTAGAGGCGGTCGCCATCCGGGGTGAACGCCACCGCGTTGACGCCGCTGCCTGCCGGCAGCGACCGGCCGGGTCCGCCATCCGCGGGCCAGAGGCCGATGGTGCCGTCCCAGCTGGCCGAGGCGACAAGGCTGTCTGACACCGCCAACCCGACGATCTTGCCCGTGTGCCGCCCGATCACCTCACCGCCGGGCCAGCGGCGCAGGGTGAAATCGTCGCCGCCCGAGTAGATCGCCGTGCCGTTCACCGCCACGGCGTTCACCGCGGCCTCGTGCCCGTCGAGCCAACGCGGATTTCGGTCCCGCCAAAGGCCCACGGAATTGTCGAAACTGGCCGTGACGATGCGGCCGTCCGGCGCGACCGCGATCGCCATGATCGGGCCGCCATGGCCCTTGAGCGTGTAGAACTCGGAGGCCGCGGACGGCCAGGGCAGCAGCGTCAGCACAAGGGCCAGCGCGCGCATGTCACTCGGCGGGCGAGGGGCTCTTGTCCCCTTCCTGCGCCGCCTCGGCCTGCTTCACCTCGTCCAGCCAGAGCGAATGGTGCTCGCGCGCCCATTGCTCCTCGACCTCGCCCGAGCCCATCGCGTCGAACGCGCCCTCCATGCCGAGGGATCCAAGGTAGATATGGGCGAGGATGATGGCCAGGAAGGCATAGGCGACGATCACGTGCCACATCTGGGCATATTGCATCTCCTGGTGCGGGCTCATCTCTTCGGGCAGATTCAGCCCCATCGCCTGCGGCAGGCCGGTCTCGTTGGCCAGCGCGAAGGTCTTGGCGAACATCGGCAGCTCGAAGGGAAACAGCAGCGACAGACCGGACAGAGAGATGGAAATGCCGAGAAGCACGCAGGCCCAGAAGATGATCTTCTGCCCGGCGTTGAACTTGCGCGCGGGCGGGTGGCTGTGTTTCGAGAACAGCCCGCCGGCTTTGGCCAGCCAGACCAGATCGTGCCGGTTGGGGATGTTGTGGGCGACCCAGTTCACGATGATGATGACCAGCCCCAGCATGAACGCCCAGGCCAGGTTGTTGTGCAGCCACTTGCTGGCCAGCGCGAGGGTGGCAAACGTGTTCTTGCCGACCAGTGGTATCAGGAAATCCCGGCCGTAGAGCGAGATCAGGCCGGTCGCGCCCAGCACCAGGAACGAGACGCCGAACAGCCAGTGGCCGAACCTCTCGAACCCGCGAAATCGGGTGACGGTGCGGCCGGTCCGTTCGCCGTCGATGCGGATGCGCCCGCGGATCACGTAGAACAGTGCCAGAATGAACAGCATGCCGGCTAGCGCGTAGGTGCCGTAGTCGCGCAGCGGCCCGGTGCGGAACTGCAGCCACCACATGCCGTCGTCCTGGATAAGCACGCCATCGGCCGGGCCGCGCGACGAGACGTTGACATCGGCCGACCCGAACCGCAGCGATCGGTAGATGTCGCTGTTCGAGGCGGTGCCCTGGCTGCGCAGCTGCCCGATCAGGGCCTCGACATTGCCGGCGCCGGTGTTCGACGACCTGTAGGAGTTGTCCACCGTCTCGCCGCGCTGCCGGGCCAGGATGTCTTCGAGCGTCGTGGCGCCCCCGGTCTGCGCGCGCGGCGCGGACTCGGCGGTGTCCGGGGCGTCGGCTTCCTGGGCTGTTGCGGCCGAGGCCAGGCCCAGAACAAGGGTGATGGTGAACAGCAATCGGAACATGGGTGCCTCGGTCGGACAGGGACGGGGACGGCCCGGATATCCGGGCCGCCCGATCGTGTCAGGTGCGGAAGGTCGGCTCAGCCGTCCTTCTGGTCATAGGCTGTGCCCCAGCCCCAGGCGCCCGAGCCGAAACCGCGCGCGACCACGCGCTCGCGGTAGATGCCCGAGACCACGTCGCCATCGCCGGCCAGAAGCGCCTTGGTGGAGCACATCTCGGCGCAGATCGGCAGCTTGCCCTCGGCGATCCGGTTGCGCCCGTATTTGGCGAACTCGGCCGTCGAATGGTTCTCTTCCGGTCCGCCGGCGCAGAAGGTGCACTTGTCCATCTTGCCACGCGATCCGAAATTGCCGGCCTGCGGGAACTGCGGCGCGCCGAACGGGCACGCGTAGAAGCAGTAGCCGCAGCCGATGCACAGATCCTTGGAGTGCAGGACGATGCCTTCCTCGTTCTGGTAGAAGACGTCGACCGGGCACACCGCCATGCAGGGAGCGTCCGAACAATGCATGCAGGCGACCGAGATCGACCGCTCGCCCGGCTTGCCGTCGTTGATGGTGACGACCTTCCGGCGGTTGATGCCCCAGGGCACCTCGTGCTCGTTCTTGCACGCGGTCACGCAGGCATTGCACTCAATGCAGCGTTCGGCGTCGACGAGAAACTTCGCTCTTGCCATGTGTCATCTCCTCCTTACGCTGACCAGATCTTGCAGAGAGTGGCCTTGGTCTCCTGCATCTGCGTCACCGAGTCATAGCCATAGGTCTGGGCGGTGTTGGAGCTTTCGCCCAGCACATAGGGATCCGCCCCCTTGGGGTATTTCGACCGCTGGTCCTCGCCCTGGAAATGGCCGCCGAAATGGAAGGGCATGAAGGCAACGCCCGCGCCCACCCGCTCGGTCACCATCGCCATCACCTTGACCTTGCCGCCCTCGGGCCCTTCGAGCCAGACCTGCGCCCCGTCGCGCACGCCCAGATCGTTGGCGTCGCGGGGGTTGATCTCGACGAACATGTCCTGCTGCAGCTCGGCCAGCCACGGGTTCGACCGCGACTCGTCGCCGCCGCCCTCGTATTCGACCAGGCGACCCGACGTGAGGATTAACGGGTAATCCTTTGAAAAGTCGTTCTTCTGGATCGAGGCATAGAGCGTCGGAAGGCGATAGGCATGCCGGTCCTCATAGGTGGGATAGTCGGCCACCAGGTCGCGCCGCGGGGTATAGAGCGGCTCGCGGTGCAGCGGGATCGGATCCGGGAAAGTCCAGACCACCGTTCGCGCCTTGGCATTGCCGAAGGGCGCGCAGCCATGTGCGATGGCGACCCTCTGGATGCCGCCGCTGAGGTCGGTCTTCCAGTTGGTTTTTTCGCCCGCGATTGCGTCGATCGTGGCCCGCTCCTCGGGCGTCAGATCGCCGTCCCAGCCGAGATCCATCAGCATCTGCATCGTGAATTCGGGATATCCGTCCTGGATCTCCGAACCCACCGAGTAGACGCCTTCGGCCAGCAGGTTTTCGCCGTCGCGTTCCACCCCGAACCGCGCGCGGAACGTAAGCCCGCCCTCGGCCACGGGTTTCGACATGTCGTAGAGGTTCGGCGTGCCGGGATGACCCATCTCGGCCGTGCCCCAGCAGGGCCAGGGCAACCCGTAATAGTCGCCATCCGCCGGGCCGCCCACCGCCTGCAGCGTCGTCCGGTCGAACGTGTGCTGGTTGGCCATGTGCAGCTTCATCCTCTCCGGGCTCTGGCCGGTATAGCCGATGGTCCAGAGGCCCGAGTTGAACTCGCGCGTGATGCTCTCGACATTCGGGGTCTCGGCATCCTCCATCTCGATATTGCGGAACAGGCGGTCCGCCCAGCCGAACTTGTTGGCGAACTTGGCCATGATGATCTCGTCCGGCAGGCTCTCGAACAGCGGCTCGACCACCCGGTCGCGCCATTGCAGCGAGCGGTTGGAGGCCGTGACCGAGCCGCGCGTCTCGAACTGCGTGCACGCGGGCAGCAGGTAGACCCCGTCGGTGCGGTCATGCAGAACGGCCGAGACGGTGGGATACGGGTCGACCACGACCAGCATGTCCAGCTTCTCCATCGCCGTCTTCATCTCGGTCATGCGCGTCTGCGAGTTCGGCGCGTGACCCCAGAGCACCATAGCGCGGACATTGTTGTCCTGGTCCATGTTCTCGGGATCCTCGAGCACGCCGTCGATCCAGCGGCTGACCGGGATGCCGCTCTCGTTCATCAGCGGCTTGTCCTTGCCGTCCTTGGCCTTGATCGTGGCGAACTGCCCCTTGAGCCAGTCCAGATCCTCGCCCCAGACACGCGCCCAGTGTCCCCAGGCGCCGGCGCTCAGGCCGTAATAGCCGGGCAAGGTATGGCTGAGCACGCCCAGATCGGTGGCGCCCTGCACGTTGTCATGGCCGCGGAAGATGTTGGTGCCGCCTCCGCTGATGCCCATGTTGCCAAGGGCCAGCTGCAGGATGCAGTACGCACGGGTGTTGTTGTTGCCGTTGGTGTGCTGTGTGCCGCCCATGCACCAGATCACGGTGCCGGGACGGTTGTTGGCCAGGGTGCGGGCCACGCGGCGCAACTGGCTGCCGGGTGCGCCGGTGACGCGTTCGACCTCTTCGGGGGTCCACTTGGCCACCTCGGTCTTGATCTGGTCCATGCCCCAGACACGGGTGCGGATGAACTCCTTGTCCTCCCATCCGTTCTCGAAGATGTGCCACAGGATGCCCCAGATCAGCCCCACGTCGGTGCCGGGGCGGAAACGGACATATTCGTCCGCATGCGCCGCGGTGCGGGTAAAGCGCGGATCGCAGACGATCAGCGGCGCGTTGTTCTGCTCCTTGGCGCGCAGCACGTGCAGCAGCGAGACGGGATGCGCCTCGGCCGGATTGCCGCCGATGATGAAGATCGCCTGGGAATTGTGGATGTCGTTGTAGCTGTTGGTCATGGCGCCGTAGCCCCATGTGTTCGCAACGCCCGCAACGGTGGTCGAGTGGCAGATCCGCGCCTGGTGGTCGACGTTGTTGGTGCCCCAGTAGGCGGCGAACTTGCGGAACAGGTAGGCCTGTTCGTTGTTGTGCTTGGCGCTGCCCAGCCAGTAGACGCTGTCAGGTCCGCTTTCCTCGCGGATCTTCATCATGCCGTCGCCGATCTCGTTGATCGCCTCGTCCCAGCTGATGCGCTTCCACTCGCCGCCCTCTTTCTTCATCGGGTACTTGAGCCGGCGCTCGCCATGCGCGTGTTCGCGCACCGAAGCCCCCTTGGCGCAATGGGCGCCCAGGTTGAACGGGCTGTCCCAGCCGGGTTCCTGACCGATCCAGACGCCGTTCTGAACCTCGGCCACGACCGTGCAGCCGACCGAACAATGCGTGCAGACCGATTTGACGGTATCAACGGCGGTGGCCGCCGCGCTTTGGGCAGAGGCCGGTGTCACCGTGCCTCCGGTGGCGCTGATCGCGGCCAGGCCGCCGATCGCCAGTCCCGATCCGCGCAGAAACGCGCGGCGGTCGACGCATGAATCGCCGGCCTTGGACAGGATACTTGTCCGCTGGGGGCGTCGCGCAACCCCGTTGGTCTTTTTCCTAAGCATGTCTTTCCTCCCTTGCGCGCCACGGCTTGCGTGGCTGGCTTGGTACCTGTGAGAAACCGGCGTCGGGGCCTTTCGCAACCGTCGGCCGGGGGCGACAGCGTCCGGGGATCAGACCGGGCGGCGTCCTGTCTCGGTCAGCGCGTCAGAAGCGCGCGCTGTCGTAATAGGCGCGGGTATGCGCGGTGTCCTGCATCCGGCCGTCCTCGACCGGCTCCGGGGACGCCTCGGCCGTGCCGGACGTGGCCACCACGGCCGCGGCCGCGGGTGCCGCCGTGCCGGCGAGCTTGAGGAAATCGCGGCGGCTTGCGCCCTGCTTTTCCGTCTTCTTCATCGGGATCCTCCTCCCTGTTGCGGTTTCGGCACCCTGCGCGGGTGCCGGCGAAATGCGGCTCAGGCCGCCGACATCCGGAACGCCTCGCGCTCGATCTCCATGAACACCCGGCCGGCTGTGCCGACCGAGGCATAGAGGACCGACGCCTCGGCGGCCTCGAGATCCGAATAGAAATGCCCCGCCCAGGGGCCGATATGCCGGTTCCAGAAGGTCTTTTGCACGTCCTGCGGCGCCGGTGCGCCGCCGAAACGGCCGACGATCAGCCCGGCCATGACCTCCATCAGCGAGGCGATGTTGTCTTCGGGCTCGTGCACGGCGCGCGCCCGCGTGATGCCCTGTGCCGCCATGTCCTGGCGCAGCTGCGCCAGCGGCTTCTCGTTGAGGAACCCGGTCAGGTAGTAGCTGGCATAGGGCAGCAACTCGCCCCGGCCCAGCCCCACGAACAGCGCGTTGTATTCGCGTTCGGCGGCGGCGGGTCCGGTGACGCCGGCGACCCGGGCCATCGCGCCGACGGCCTGGCCCAGATCGGTGTCGTCGCCGCTCAGCCCCGCGATCTGGTCCAGCAGCCCCTGGTCCGGCGGTCCGGCCAGCACCAGGCCGAGAAAGTTGTAGAAATCCGCGCGCAGGCGGTCTTCCTCGCTGATCTCCGGGGTCTGGGTCGTGGCCGTGTCCATTCTCTATCCTTCGAATTCGAACCGCATGCGGCGCGGGGCGGGGGGAGCCTCGTCGCCGGTTTGGGCCATGGGCGTCGCGGCATAGGCGGGCGCCGGCTCTTCCGGCGCCTCCACCGGCTTCCGGGCATCCGGATCCTCGGGCTCTGCCGCAGCGACCTCCGCCGCCTCTTCCTGCCGGGCCAGCGTCTCGGCATGGGCCAGCATGCCGCGCCCGACCTGATAGGCGGTCTGCAGGTTCTCGATCATGCAGGCGGCGTCGGTATAGTCCCCGCCGTAATCCACCAGCCCGTCGACATTGGCCAGCACCGGGTTGAGCCGCCACAGCCGGCGCAGCGCGCGACGGCGCAGACGATCGGGCACGGCACGGGCCATGAAGCCCGACACATCGTCGCCCGGCTGCAGGCTGTCGGGATCGGGCAGGTCCAGCTCTTCCAGGATCTCTGCATCGCTGCGGTCGGCCAATGCGGCCCGTTCGGCCTCGGCCTGCTCGGCGGCCAGCGCGGCGTGCTCGGCCTCTTGCTCGGCGGCGACCGAGGCGCGGCGGCGTGACCAGAAATCCGACCCCGCGCTCATTGCATCGCCCTCCGCGGCGCGCGGTAGACATCCGCGGGCTGGCGGATCCGGGCGTCGCCCTTGCCGTCCTCGACCCGATCGACCCGCGCCTTGTCGCGCTTGCGCTTGACGAAATGCTCGTCGCGGTGATGTTCCAGCGCGAAATCCCGGACCCAGGCGATCAGCCCCTCGGTCATGGGGATCTTCTCGACGATCTCCTCGCCGGTATCGGCATAGTCCTGCGCCTCGTAGGGCGAGGCGGTGACGAGAACCGCGTCCAGCGGCTGCCCGTCGCGCGCCTCGTCCCGCAGGACCAGGTAGATCGACGGCTGCTTGTCCGAGAGATTTGCCAGGTAGGCCTCGGCCTCGGCCGCCCAGAGCGTCAGCGGAAGGGTCGCGGCGTGGTATTCCACCGCATCGCCCTCGCGGCGCAGCTCGACCCAATCGGCAGGTCCGGCGCCCGGCAGCACCGCTACCGCGCGCCAGTTCCACTGCGCCCAGCGGGTGACGCCCGGTATCTTCCGGACAATGACGCCCAGCGGCATGTCGATGTGTATGGCGGCTGACGCCAATCTTCCCTCCCTGGAAGGCTCGCCCCAGCCTTCCGTTGCGACAAGTATGAAACAGAATACCACCGTGTGCCAAGCCTTTTCCGATTGCGCAGCACCCCGGGGCCGCCGCGACAACCGGGTCTTTGACCGCAGCGCGCGTGCGGGCTTTACGCGGTGCCGTGCAAGGGCCTAGTCTGCTGCCGGGGCGCGCGGTGATGCCGTGCATCGAACCCCGAGGGAGAAACATGGTCAAATCGTTGATTCTTTGCGATTGCGCCGGATCGCAGGCGGTCGATGCCGAGCGGATCGCGCAGGGATGCGGCACCAGCTGTTCGCGGGTCCATACCGAGCTGTGCGGGGCCGAGCTGGACCAGGCCGCGCGGCTGATCGGGCAGGGCGACGCCGTGATCGCCTGCCAGCAGGAGCGCGCGACGTTCGAGGCGCTGGCCGAAGAACTGGGCGTCGAGGCGCCGGGCTTCGTCGATCTGCGCGACCGGGCGGGGTGGTCCGACCAGGGCGACCGGGCCGGGCCCAAGATGGCCGCTCTGGCCGCCGAGGCGCTTTTGCCCGCTCCGATCACGCCTGCGGTGGACGTGATCAGCGAGGGCGTCTGCCTCATCGCCGGCCCCGGCGATGTCGCCTTCGATCTGGCCGCCCGCCTGTGCGGGACGCTCGCGGTCACGGTGCTTGTCACCGACGCGGCGGACCTGCCAGCGCGGCGCGATTTCGACGTGATCCGGGGCCGGGTGCGTCAGCTCAGCGGCGCGCTGGGCGGGTTCGCGTTGCGGCTCGACGGGTTTCGGTCGGTCTCGCCCTCGGGGCGTGGCGACTTCACGTTGACCGAACCGCGCGACGGCGCGCGCTCGGATTGCGACATCGTGATCGACCTGACCGGCGCGGCGGCGATGGTTCCGGCGCCGGACAAGCGCGAAGGCTATCTGCGGGCCGATCCGCGCGATCCGCTGGCCGTGGCGCGGTTGGCGAATGACGCGGCGCAGCTGGTCGGCACGTTCGAAAAGCCGCTCTATGTGCGGCTGGACGAAAGCCTGTGTGCCCATTCCCGCGCCGGGCAGGTGGGGTGCACCAACTGCCTCGACATCTGCCCCACCGGCGCGATTGTGCCCGCCGGCGACCACGTGGCCATCGACCCGATGGTCTGCGCCGGGTGCGGGTCCTGCGCGGCGCTCTGCCCCTCGACCGCGATCACCTACGAGGATCCGGCGATTTCGACCCTGCTGCGCCGGATGGAGGTGCTGTCCCGGACCTACCGGCAGGCCGGCGGGGATGCGCCGCGCCTGCTGGTGCACGAGGCGCACGGGGCCGAGATGATCCGGCTGGCCGCCCGCTTCGGGCGCGGCCTGCCGGCCGATGTGATCCCGCTGGAACTGGAGGTGGTGTCGGGCTTCGGCCATGCCGAGATGCTGGCCGGGCTGGCGCATGGCTTTGCCCGCGTCGATGTCGTGCTCGCGCCCACGACCGAGCGCGATGCCCTGAGCCGCGACCTGGCCCTGGCCGAGGCGATTGCCGGGCCGGGGCGTCTGGGTCTGATCGACGAGGCCGATCCGGACGCGCTGGCCGATCTGCTCTATGCGGCCGACGCGCCCGCGCCCCTGGCCCAGCCGGTGCTGCCGCTGGGCAACCGGCGCCAGGTCGCGCGGCTGGCGGCGCAGGCGCTCAACCCGCAGGCCGAGGCGCCGCTGCCGTTGCCCGAACACGCCCCCTATGGTGCGGTTCTGGTGGATACCGACGCCTGCACGCTGTGCCTGAGCTGCGTGTCGCTTTGCCCGTCGGGCGCGCTGATGGACAACCCCGACAAGCCGCAACTGAACTTCCAGGAGGATGCCTGCCTGCAATGCGGCATCTGCCGCAGCGTCTGCCCGGAGGATGCGATCGCGCTGGAGCCGCGGTTCGACCTGTCCGATGCGGCGCTGGGCCAGCGCGTCCTGAACGAGGAGGAGCCGTTCGCCTGCGTCGAATGCGGCGCGCTGTTCGGAGTGAAATCCACAGTTGAGCGGATCATGGACAAGCTGGCCGGCACTCACCCGGCCTTTGCCTCGTCAGAGCAGGCGCGGATGATCCAGATGTGCGACGATTGCCGGGTGCAGGCGCAGTTCCACAGCGAGAACAATCCCTTCACAGGCGCGCCCAGGCCCAGGCCGCGAACCACCGAGGATTACTACTCGACGCGCAAGGATCACTGAAGTTGCAGCGGCGCGCCGAGATCAGCGGCGGATGTCGTCGCCACGAAGGCCAGGATCGCTTCGAGATCGTCCAGCGTCATGCGCACGGGATGGATCGGAGACGGGCGTTCGATGTCGAAGGGCGGGGTGACTCCCTCGATCTGGGTGAAGGCGCCATGCGGCTTGAGCACGTAGAACTGCTGAAACCGCTCGGCCCAGTCGGGCAGCGTGCGCAGAACCGCGAAGGAGGGCGTGGAGCCGAGCCCGTTCATCCGGTTCTGCGGCCCGATCACATGGCAGCGCCCGCAATGGGTCAGGGAGAGCCGCGCGCCCGCCGCGCTGTCGCCCTCGAAACCGACGGTCTCCTCTTCGACTTGGGCGTCGAAACGGGCGGTGAACATCGGCTCTCCATCGGGCTGGAAACTTTCGATCGTCCGGCGCCCGATCTCGGAGATGAGCCAGTCGCGGAATCGCACCTGCCGCGGATCGTCGCCGATCTCGAGGTGATAGACCGCCCCTCCGCGCCGGAACACCGGCGGGCCCGCGCCCGCTTCGGCCAGCCGCATCGCGCCGTTTTCGTCGGGACGAACCCGGATTCCGGTCTTGAGCGAGAAGCGCGGCAGAATATGTTTGAGAAGCCCGGTCCGCGCGACGGCCTCGGGTGCGGCCAGGCCAAGCGGTTCCTGCGACCAGGAGGCACTGGCAGCCAGGAGCAGGGTCAGGCACAAGAGGACCGAACGCATGGGCACTCAGCCTAGGGTCGGCGATGCGCGTGCGTCAATTGTTTTGAAACCCCGGAAGGAGGTCCGAGAACCATGAGCGGCGATTACAACATGTCGATGCGCAAGTTCCTCAAGCAGGTCGGCGTGACCAGCCAGCAGGCCATCGAAGAGGGGTTGCGCAAGGCCGGCACCCCGCCCGGCGGCGACTTCGAGGCCAAGATGGTGCTGACCATCGACGGGCTGGAGGTCGAGCACGTGGTCCACGGCCGGATCAAGGACGGCGAGGCATGAGCACACGCGATGCGGTTCTTGCGAACCTCAGGAAGATCACCGATCCGGTCTCGGGGCAGGATATCGTCAGCGCCGGCCTGGTGCGGGCGCTGAATGTCGAGGGCGGCACGGTGCGTTTCGTGCTCGAGATCGACCCGAAACAGGCCGACAAGATGGAGCCCGTGCGCGCCACCGCCGAAGCGGCCGCGCGCGAGGTAGCGGGCGTCGAGACGGTCTCGGCGATGATGACGGCACATTCCGAAAAGGCGCCGCCGGACCTCAAGCCCAAGCCGAAACCCTCGCAGACCGGCCCGCAGCCGGTGGCCGGTGTGGATCGCATCATCGCGGTGGCCAGCGGCAAGGGCGGGGTCGGCAAGTCCACGATCTCGGCCAACCTGGCCTGTGCCCTGGCCGCCGAGGGGCGGCGCGTTGGGCTGCTGGATGCCGATGTCTACGGGCCGTCGCAGCCCAGGATGCTGGGCGTGTCCGGCCGGCCCGCCAGCCCGGACGGAAAGACCATCCTGCCGCTGCGCAACCACGGCGTCACCATGATGTCCATGGGGCTGATGGTGAACGAGGCGCAGGCGGTGGTGTGGCGCGGTCCGATGCTGATGGGCGCGCTGCAGCAGATGATGAACCAGGTGCAATGGGGCGCGCTGGACGTGCTGATCGTCGACCTGCCGCCGGGCACCGGCGACGTGCAGATGACGCTGAGCCAGAAATTCGTGGTCGACGGCGTGATCGTCGTCTCGACCCCGCAGGACGTGGCGCTGATCGACGCGCGCAAGGGCATCGACATGTTCCGCCAGCTCAAGGTGCCGATCGTCGGCATGATCGAGAACATGTCCACCCATATCTGCTCGAACTGCGGGCACGAGGAGCATGTGTTCGGGCATGGCGGCGTGGCGGCCGAGGCGCGGGCGCTGGACGTGCCTCTGCTGGGCGAGATCCCGCTGCACCTGGACATCCGCGTCACCAGCGACAGCGGTGCGCCCATCGTGGTGACCAGGCCCGACAGCTCCCAGGCCGAGGCGTTCCGCCGGATCGCCCGCGATCTGGTCGCGCAGGGCCAGGCCTGAGCATGGCGCAGCCCACGTTCCCGCCGCTGATGCAGGGCCAGGCCGTCACCGCGGGCGCGGACCCGTTCGACCGGGCCCGCGCGCTGGCGGCGCTGGGCTGCGATGCCGGGACGGTGGTGCACAACGTGCAGGCCGACCGGCTGCGCGCGGCGCTGGTCGTCGCGCCCGAGGTGCCGCTGGCCGACGCGATGGCGATGATGCCGCTCTGCGGTGTCGGGTTCCAGAACGCGCTGGGCGCGCTCGCCCCGCCCGAGGTGGCGGTGCATCTGGGCTGGGACGGGACGATCCGCGTCAACGGTGCGCGCTGCGGCACCCTGCGCGTGGCCGCAGCGACGGATGCGCCGGATGCCGTGCCCGACTGGCTGGTGGTGGGGCTGGATGTTGCGATCCTGCAGACCGCGCAGGCGCCGGGCGCCACGCCGGATGTCACCGCGCTCCATGACGAGGGCTGCGCCGAGGTGGATCCGCAAACCCTGCTCGAGGCCTGGGCGCGCCACACGCTGAACTGGATCAACCGCTGGGACGGCGCGGGCAATGCGCCGCTGCACGGCGAATGGATGGGGCTGGCGCATGGCGTCGGCGAGGCCGTCGAGCAGGGCGGCCTGACCGGCACCTTCCTGGGCGTCGACGAGCGGTTCGGGATGCTCCTGCGCGACGGCGACCAGACCCACCTGCTGCCGCTGACCACACTTCTGGGAGATCGGTGATGAAACTGGCCCGTGCGATCCATTTCGACGAGAGCGACCAGCGCGTGTTCCACTCTCCGGCCCGGACCGGCGAATGGTGCATCTCGGGCGGGTTCGAATTCTCGAACTGGGGCGAGGCCGACCTGGAAGGCAAGCCGCGCCAGGCCTTCATCAACGGCTGGCTCGGGCTCGAGACCTTCGGCCGCGTCACCTTCGTCGCGGTGACGCAGATCCAGCCCGAGGAGCGCGCGGCGCTCGAACAGGATCTGGCGCAGCATTTCGTCGATCTCTACGGCGCCCCCTCGGTCGAGGCGGCGCTGGGCGTGGCCCGCGAGGAGATCGCCCAGATGTGCGACCTGTGCGAAGCCCATGCCGCCAACACCCTCCTGACCGTCACCCGCGAGCTGGACGACGACGGCGTGCGCGAAACCTACCGCGTGATCGAACCCCAGGGCGCGGCGCTCGATATCCTGGCTGTGCATGGCTCGCTGGAGGAGTAGGGGGCGGGGTGAGCTGCCGGTGGTGCGTCAAAGTGTGGTGCGTTTTCGATCTTGCAGGATTTCCGGACTTTCGATGGTGTTTCGCGAAGAAGTGCGAACGTCCCTTGGCCGACGGTCACACCTTCCATGCCAAACCTCCGCTGCGAGACCAATCACGTCATTGGCTTGCCATTCCAACCAGCATCGAGCCGAACGCAACGAGGTGCACCAGCACCAGCGCCCGGTCGTTCCACAGCACACCCACCATCAACCAGCCCAACACACCGACGAGAAACAGGTACAGGTTCCAAGGCGTCAACCCGAACCCGGTGGCCGCATAGCCCATGATTTGCATGAACGAGGCCACCCATTTCACGGCGAACGCGGTCCGTCCGGTCTCGATGATATTGGTCGCCTCACACGCCACGGGTCAGCCCTCCGTCGATCCGCCAGTTTTGCCCGGTGACGTAGCCGCCACCCTCGGAGGCGAGCCAGCCGATCAGGGAAGAGACCTCGTCTTCCTTGCCGTAGCGACCCATCGGGATGCGTGACCGGCGCTCCTCCGTCTCCGGAAGACTGTCGATGAAGCCCGGCAGGATGTTGTTCATGCGGATGTTCTGCGCGGCATACTTGTCCGCGTAGAGCTTGGCGAAGCCGGCGAGCCCGGCCCGGAAGATGCCGGAGGTCGGAAAGAGCGGGTCGGGTTCGAATGCCGCGAATGTGGAGATGTTGATGATCGCGCCGCCGCCCTGGGCCGCCATGACCGGCGTGACGAGGCGGGTGGGACGGATCACGTTCAGAAGGTAGACGTCGAGCCCTGCGTGCCAGTCCTCGTCCGTCATCTCGAGAATATCACCCTTGGGGCCGTGCCCGGCCGAATTCACGAGAACGTCGACGCGGCCCCACCGGTCCGTCGCGCCGTCGACGAGGCGCGCAAGATCCTCGACCGATTGGTTCGATCCGGTGACGCCGAAGCCGCCGAGATCTTCGGCAAGGGCCTCCCCCTTGCCGGAGGACGACAGGATGCCGACCTTGAAACCATCGGCGGCCAAGCGTTTCGCGGCACCGGCGCCCATGCCGCTGCCACCTGCCGTGATCAATGCCACTTTTTCTGTCGTCATGATCCTATGCTCCTTACTTGCCGGAGAGGTCCGGCTTCACCTGTATTTCAGCAGTTAAGGGGTTTATGATGCTCTGACCAGCCAGATGGGTTGTTGCTTGAGTGTAGGAAATCTATTGTGTCGAACGAAATCGGCTTGCCTCCGCTGAACGGCCTCCGGGCATTCGCAGCGGCGGGCAGACATCTGAGCTTCCGCGCGGCGGCCGACGATCTGGGCGTGACCCAAGGTGCGGTTGCTCAGCAGGTGCGTGGACTCGAGGAGCATCTCGGCCTCCGCCTGTTCCTGAGGGAGCCGCGCGGCCTGGCGTTCACCGAGGAGGGGCGCGCCTACCACGCGCCGGTCTCGCGCGCTTTCTCCCAGCTCTCCGATGCGACCGCGGCGCTTCGGTCGGCACCGTCTCGGGTGACAATCAGCGTCACCCCTACCTTCGCGTCGAAATGGCTCATCCCGCGGCTTGCGGAGTTCACCGCAGCCCATCCCGGGATCGATCTCCGCATCACCGCCACGGAGCGCGTCTCGAGCTTCCATTCAGACGGGATCGACCTGGCGGTCCGACAGGGACGACCGCCGTTCGGGGCGAGCTTGCGCGCCGATCTAATGTTCCGACAGGACGTCATTGCGGTCTGCTCGCCAAGCCTGGTTGCCGCTCATACCCTGCCGCTCGACGCGGCGGGCTTGGCGCGCATGACACTGCTGCACGACACACACGATCTCTGGCCGAAGTTCATCGGCTTGACCTTCGGGGACGACGCCGAGCAGCCGCGCGGGCTCCGGTTCAACCAGACAACGTTGAGCCTCGACGCGGCCCTGGCTGGGCAGGGGATCGCCCTGGCAAGCCGCTACCTCGTTCAGCGCGACCTGGAGACCGGTCGTCTTGTGCAACCGATCGACGGTGCTCTTGAGGCTGGACTGGACTTCTATCTGCTGACGCCGCGACAGGGCGCTTCTGACGCCTCGTTGCATGTGCGGGACTGGCTGCTCGGCATGACGAGCGACGGAGGCTGATTAGCGCTGCCCCGATGATGGCTGGTGACGCAGCTTTGCCGACCGGGCCGGCTTTCGTTCTCGATGCAGTGAATTTCAGTTTCCCGGCCTTCCCAATGGATGGTTTGCATTCCACCACCGTCGTGGTCGTGCGCACAGCTGACCGCATTCCGCCAAGATCCACCACTCCAAAAACAAGGGGCAGCGACCCTGCCGCTGCCCCCAAAGAGTCCCGTGTGGCCCGCCTCAGTCGGCCGGGCCGAAGGCCGAGAGGCCCTTGAGGATGTCGATGGCATAGGCCAGCTGGTAGTCCTCTTCGCGCAGTTCGGCGGCGGCGTCGGCCTTGGCGCGGTCTTCCTCGATCTGGCGGATCTCGTCCTCGCTCAGGCTGTCGTTGTTCAGCCGCCCGCGCAGATCCGCCTCGGAGCGGCTGGGGCGGTCGCCGTTTTCCTCTTCCTCGGCCTCATTGGGGCGGCGGCGCGGTTGCTGCACCACGATGTCGGGGCTGACGCCCAGCGCCTGGATCGACCGGCCCGAGGGCGTGTAGTAGCGCGCGGTGGTCAGGCGCATGGCGCCGTCGCCCCTGAGCGGCATGACGGTCTGGACCGAGCCCTTGCCGAAGCTCTTGGTGCCCACGACGATGGCGCGGCGGTGGTCCTGCAGGGCGCCGGCGACGATTTCCGAGGCCGAGGCCGAGCCGCCATTGATCAGCACGACGATGGGCTTGCCCGAGGCCAGGTCGCCCTCGGAGGCGTTGAACCGCTCGCCATCGGCGGCCTGGCGGCCCCGGGTCGAGACGATCTCGCCACTGTCGAGGAACGCGTCCGAGACCTTGATCGCCTGGGTCAGCAACCCGCCGGGATTGTTGCGCAGGTCCAGCACGATGCCGTTGACCTGATCCATGCCGCCGGCTTCCTCGACTTGTTTTTTCAGCCCCTCTTCGAGGTTGGGATAGGTCTGGTCGTTGAAGGTGGTGACGCGCAGCACCACGCTTTCGCCCTGGGTGCGGGCGCGCACGGCGGTGAGCTTGATCGTGTCGCGGATGATCGAGATGTCGAAGGGTTCGTCCTCGCCCTCGCGCACCACGGTGATGATGATTTCGGATCCCACCGGGCCGCGCATCATCTCGACCGCCTTGTCCAGCGTCAGGCCCAGCAGGCTTTCGCCGTCCACATGGGTGATGAAGTCGCCGGCCTCGACCCCGGCCTCGTCGGCGGGCGTGCTGTCGATGGGCGAGACCACCTTGACGAACCCGTCCTCCTGCGTGACCTCGATGCCCAGGCCGCCGAATTCGCCGCGGGTCTGCACCCGCATGTTCTCGGCGTCGTCGGGCGAGAGATAGCTGGAATGCGGATCCAGCGATGTCAGCATTCCGTCGATCGCGGCCTCGATCAGCTCGCCGGCCTCGACCTCCTCGACATATTGCGCCCGGATCCGCTCGAAGATGTCGCCGAACAGGTCGAGCTGCTCGTAGACATTGGCGTTCCCCTTGGCCTCTTGCGCCACCAGCGGTCCGGCGATCTGCGTCGTCGCCACGATCCCCGCCAGAATGCCGCCGGCGGCGGCCATCACGAATTTTTGCATGCTCGTCTATCCATCCATTTCGGTTCTGAACCACGTTGCGGGGTCCACGGGGCTGCCCCCTTCCCGGACCTCTATATAGAGCGTTTCTGACCGGTCAGTTCCAGTACCCTCACCGCTTGTTGACAGGATTGCGCCGATTTCGGGCGTCTGACCGCCCATCAGGCCGACCGGCGCGCCCTCGGGGATCACCTGACCGGCCTCGCCGAAGACCTCGGCCAGGCCGGAGAGCACGAAGAGCACGTCCTGCTGCGGCTCCAGAATCACCACGTTCCCCAGATCCAGCAGGGGGCCGCGATAGCGGATCGTGGCCGGTGCCGGCGACGTGACCAGCGCGCGGGGCCGTGTCGCCAGGATCACGCCCTCGCGCGAGATGCCGGCGGCATCGGCCTGGCCCGCCCGGTGCAGCAGCACGCCCTGCACCGGCCAGGGCAGCTGGCCCTTGCGAGACGCAATGGACATCGCGGTATCGCCGATCTCGCCGGTGCCGATCAGCGACAGGCCGTCGGCGAACCCGGCCAGCGTCTCGGTGGAATCGATCAGGATCGCGGTGCGCACCGGGTCGGCGGTAAAGCGGCGGGGCAGGTCGGTGCGGTCGGCGATGGCCTTGCTCAGCTCCGCGCGGGCCTGCTGTACGCCCGCCAGACCGTCCTGCAGCGTCTCGGCGGCGTTGTGCTGCAGCTGGCGCAAGGTGCGCACCTCCTCCAGGTCCCGTGCCAATGCCTGGGTGCGGGTGTTCAGCGCCGGTGTCACCTCGGCCAGCATCATCGCCGAGCGCGCGGCGCCCATCGGGCCCGAGGGATGCAGCATCAGCAGCGGCGGCGGCGAGGTCTCGATGGTCTGCAGCACGCCCAGCAGGCGCGCCACCTCGCCCTCGCGGGCGCTCAGCTGTTGGGTCAGCGCGCGTTCGCGCAGCGAGGCCTGGCGCAGGCCCTTGCGCATCGCGCCCAAGCCAGCCTCGTATGCCTTGACCGTCTCGGTCAGCGCCTTGACCCGGTCGCGGGCACTTTCGGCCTCGTCCAGCGCGACCGAGGCCTGTTCCAGCATCTGCGCGGCCGCGCGCGCGGCGCCGGCCGGATCCTCCTGCGCGCCGGCTGCGCTGGCCCAGAGAAACGCGCCGGATATGAGCGCGGCCAGCCTCATTCGATCAGGCTCTTGCCGGTCATCTCGGGCGGTGGCGCAAGGCCCATCAGGTCGAGGATCGTCGGCGCCAGGTCCGACAGCCGCCCGTCGCGCAGGCGTGCGTCGGCGGGGCCGCCGACCAGTGCCACCGGCACCGGGTTCAGGGTGTGGGCGGTGTGCGGCCCGCCGGTCTCGGGATCGACCATGACCTCGCAATTGCCGTGATCGGCGGTGACGATCATCGCGCCGCCGGCCTTCTCCAGCGCGGCCAGAACCTGCGCCAGCCCTTGATCGACCGCTTCGCAGGCCTTGATCGCCGCGTCCAGGTCTCCGGTATGGCCCACCATGTCGGGATTGGCGTAGTTGGTGACGATCAGGTCATAGCCTTCGCCGATCGCCTCGACGAATTTCTCGGTCACGTCGGGGGCCGACATCTCGGGCTGCAGGTCATAGGTCGCCACCTTGGGCGATTTCGGCATATGCCTGTCCTCGCCCGGCTCGGGCTCTTCCTTGCCGCCGTTGAGGAAGAAGGTCACATGCGGGTATTTCTCGGTCTCGGCCAGCCGGAACTGCCGCAGCCCGTGCCCGGCCACCCAGGCGCCCAGCGTGTTCACGATGTCGCGGGGCGGGAAGACCGTGGTCATATAGGCGTTGTGGCCCTGGGAATACTCCACCATCCCCAGAAGGGCGGCCAGGTCCGGCCGCGGGCCGGTGTCGAACTCCGAAAAACCGGGTTCGCCGATGGCGCTCAGGATCTCGCGGGCGCGGTCGGCCCGGAAGTTGAGGCAGAACATGCCGTCGCCGCTCTGCACCCCGGCATAGTCGCCGATCACGGTGGCGGCGATGAACTCGTCGGTCTCGCCCCGCTCATAGGCCTGCGCGACCGCCTGCGCCGCGCTGTCGGCATGCTGCCCGTCGGCGCGTATCATCGCGGCATAGGCGGCGCCCACGCGCTCCCAGCGGTTGTCGCGGTCCATCGCAAAATAGCGCCCGGTGATGGTGACGATGCGCGCGCCCTCGGGCAGGCGCTTCTCCAGCGTGGCGATGAAGCCCTCGGCGGATTTCGGCGCCACGTCGCGCCCGTCGGTCATTGCGTGCAGCGCCACCGGCACTCCGGCGCGGGTCACGGCCTGGGTTGCGGCGACGATGTGGTCGAGGTGCCCGTGCACTCCGCCGTCCGAGACCAGCCCCATCAGATGCGCGGTGCCGCCGGTCTTTTTGAGCCGGTCGATGAAGGCGAGCAGATTGGGGTTCTCGAAGAACGATCCGTCCTCGATCGCCAGGTCGATCTGGCCCAGGTCCATCGCCACCACCCGGCCGGCGCCGATATTGGTGTGGCCGACCTCGGAATTGCCCATCTGGCCGCTGGGCAGGCCCACATCGGGGCCGTGGGTGGTCAGCGTGGCATGTGGCCCCTGCATGATCGCGTCGAAGGTCGGGGTGCGCGCCAGGTGCGGCGCGTTGGCCTGCGTTCCCTCGGACAGGCCCCAACCGTCGAGGATGCACAGGCAAACGGGCTTGGGCACGGTCATGTCGATCCTCCGGGGGCTGCTCCTGCCCGCCTTCTACCCTTTGCCCGCAGCGGGGTGAACCATCTTTTTCCGCCCCTGCCGGTTGTGGCAGGATCAAGCGTCGCGGGCGGCGTCGGTGCGCGGGGGCGGATTTCCGTGTTCGATCCCGCCGGTTCCGGCCCCCGGCGTCAGCAGGTGGCGCAACAGTGCCACGGGATGCGCCTTGAGGCTGAGGCGCAGGGCGACGTAATCCTCGACCACCTCCTCGCCCAAGCTCATCCGGGGCAGATGCGCGGCGGGCTCGTCGATGGCCTCGCCGTCCATGTCCTGCGCAAAGAGCGGCAGCGGACGGTCCTGGGCGATGGCCTTGGCGGCCCAGAGCGCCTCGCGCCGGGTGAGCCCGCAGCCGGCGAAGGCGTCGGCCTCGGCCAGCCGCTCGATCGCGGCGGGCGTCAGCCCGGCGCGGCGCCAGACATCCTGGACCTCGGTATAGCCGTTGCCGCGCGCGGCGGTCAGCCAGCCGGCATCCTCCTCGCTCAGCCCCTTGATCTGCCGGAACCCCAGGCGCAGGGCCAGCCCGCCCTGGCCATCGGGCTCCATCGCGTTGTCCCAGTAGCTGGCATTGACGCAGACCGGGCGCACGGTGACCCCGTGCTCGCGCGCGTCCCGCACGATCTGCGCCGGCGCGTAGAAGCCCATCGGCTGCGAGTTCAGCAGCGCACAGGCGAAGAGGCCGGGATGGTGGCACTTGATCCAGGCCGAGGCATAGACCAGCAGCGCGAAGCTGGCGGCGTGGCTTTCGGGAAAACCGTAGGACCCGAACCCCTCGATCTGCGAAAAGCAGCGTTCCGCGAACTCGGCGTCATAGCCGTTGCGCTTCATCCCGCGCAGGAACAGCGTGCGGAACTCGCTGACATTGCCGTGCTTCTTGAAGGTGGCGAGCGACCGGCGCAGGCGGTCGGCCTGTTCGGGGGTGAAGCCCGCGCCGACGATGGCGATCTGCATCGCCTGTTCCTGGAACAGCGGCACGCCCAGCGTCTTGCCCAGCACCGCGCCCAGCGCGTCCGAGGGAAAGCTGACCTCCTCCTCGCCGTTGCGGCGGCGGATATAGGGATGCACCATGTCGCCCTGGATCGGGCCGGGACGGATGATCGCCACCTCGATCACCAGGTCGTAGAAGCAGCGCGGCTTCATCCGCGGCAGGAAGTTCATCTGCGCCCGGCTCTCGACCTGGAACACGCCCACGCTGTCGGCGCGGCAGAGCATGTCATAGACTTCCGGATCCTCGGGCGGCAGGGTGGCCAGGCCGAACCGGGTCTGGTGATGCCGTTCGATCAGGTCGAAGGCCTTGCGGATGCAGGTGAGCATCCCGAGCGACAGCACATCGACCTTGAGGATGCCCAGCGAATCGATGTCGTCCTTGTCCCAGCAGATGACGGTGCGGTCCTCCATCGTGGCGTTCTCGATCGGCACCAGCTCGTCCAGCCGCCCCTCGGTGATGATGAAGCCGCCCACATGCTGGCTGAGGTGGCGGGGGAAGCCCACGATCTCGTGGACCAGCGCCATGGTCTGTTTCAGGCGGCGGTCCTCGGGGTCGAGGCCGATCTCGCGCATCCGCTGCGCCTCGAGCCCGTCGGTCGAGAAGAAGCCCCAGAGCTGCGAGGAGAGCGCCGATATGGTGTCCTCGGTCAGGCCCATGGCGCGGCCGACCTCGCGGATGGCGCGCTTGCCGCGGTAGTGGATCACCGTGGCGCAAAGCCCGGCACGGTGACGGCCATAACGCTCATAGATCCACTGGATCACCTCCTCGCGGCGCTCATGCTCGAAATCGACGTCGATATCGGGCGGCTCGTCGCGCGCCTCGGAAACGAAGCGTTCGAAGACCATGGTGCCGATCTCGGGCGAGACGCTGGTGACGCCCAGGCAGTAGCAGACCACCGAATTGGCAGCCGAGCCGCGCCCCTGGCAGAGGATGTCGCGCGAACGGGCGAAATGCACGATGTCGCGGACGGTGAGGAAATAGGGCTCGTAGTTCAGCCGGGCGATCAGGTCGAGCTCATGCGCCAGCATCCTGCGCACGGAGGCCGGCGCGCCCGCGGGATAGCGCCACTCCAGCCCTTCGTGGGCCAGCCGGTCCAGCCGGTCCGAGGGGGTTTCTCCGCCGGCGATCTCGCTGGGATATTCATAACGCAGCTGGTCCAGCGAAAAGCTCAGGCTGTCCGCCAGGTCCCGGGCCCGCGCCACCGCGTCTTCGTGACCCTTGAAGAGGCGCCTCATCTCGGCCCCCGAGCGCAACCGCTGCTCGCCATTGGCCAGCGCCGCGCGGCCCAGCTCCTCGACCTTGCAGCGCAGGCGGATGGCGCTGAGCACGTCGGCCAGCCGGCGCCGCCGCCCGCGATGCATCCGCGGCGCGGCGCTGGCCAGGGTCGGCAGGCCCAGCCGCCGCGCCTCGTCGGCCAGCGCGTCGAACCGCGCCGGATCGGTGCCGTCATAGCGCGGCGTCAGCAGCAGGTGCATCCGCCCGGCAAAGCGGCGCGACAGCCGTTCCGCCCGTGACTGCCATCCGCACGCGCCGTCCGGCGAGGGGGCCGCCCGTGGCCAGAGCAGCAGGTGGAGCCCGTCGGCATGATCCAGCAGGTCCTCCAGCTGCAGGATGCAGTCGCCCTTTTCGGCCCTCAGCCGACCGAGCGAGAGGATCCGGCACAGGCTGGCCCAGCCCTGCCGGTCCATCGGCAGCGCCGTCACCGGGGGTGCGTCGGTGAAGACCAGCCGCGCCGCCGGGATCAGCCGCGGCACATCACGGATCGGGTAGGAGGGCGGTTTCGGCAGGTGTTCGGGGCGCGGCGGGCCGATGGGGGTGTTGGCGGCCTCCCAGTCCAGCCGCTCGCGGACCCGGCGGGCGACATGGCGCGTCTCGGTATGGGCGCGCACGATGCCCGCCACCGAGTTGTCGTCGGCGATGGCAAGGGCGGGCAGGCCCAGCCGCACGGCGCGCTCGACATAGTCCTCGGGGTGCGAGGCCCCGATGAGGAAGGTGAAGTTCGAGGTTATGGACAATTCGGCAAACATGGCTGGGGGATAGTATATTCACCTTTTGTTCCATTTCGAGTCCTTCCGCAGGAACCGGGTCGCCGGGGCCGCCGCGGCAGGGCAGGCTGGACCCGCACATCACGTTCGGACCAAGGAGACACGTCATGAGAATCTCGGCCCTGCCCACCGACATCGCCCGCGCCTACCAGTCCGGCGCCCCCGACGCCCACGGCCAGCCGCCCGAGCGCACCGTCTCGGACGGACAGGGCAAGCCCTGCCGCCATTGCCTGCGCAACATCCCCGAGGACGCGGGCATGCTGATCCTGGCCCACCGGCCCTTTGCCGCGCCGCAGCCCTATGCCGAGACCGGCCCGATCTTCCTGTGCGCGGCGCCTTGCGAGCGTCACCAGGATGACGGCGATCTGCCCGAGGTGCTGACCAGCTCGCCGGATTACCTGATCAAGGGCTATGGCGCCGATGACCGCATCGTCTATGGCACCGGTGCGGTCACGCCCACGCCAGAGATCGCCGCGGCGGTGGACCGGGTGTTTGCCCGTCCGGACGTGGCCTATGTCCATGTGCGCTCGGCCCGCAACAACTGCTACCAGGCGCGGATCGACCGGGACGCGGGGTGACGGGACGCCGTGCGTCCCGAGGTCAGCGCGAGGCGGTCAGCGACAGGAACACGTCCTCGAGATCGGCTTCCTCGGTCTTGACGTCGCGGATCGCGATTCCGGCGGCGCGCACGGCCTCCAGCACCTCTTCGGCGCGGGTCGTGCCGCTGCGGTAGCGCAGGACCAGCGCGCCGTCCTCGCGCAGCGTCGCCTCGATCCCCTCGGCGCGGGGCAACGCGCCGACCGGCCCATCCGGCGCGATCACCATGGCGCGCGCGTCCAGCCGGCCCAGCAGGTTGGCGGTGCTGTCCTGGGCCACCAGCCGGCCGTGGTTGATGATGGCGATCTCGTCGCACATCTCCTGCGCCTCCTCCAGGTAATGGGTGGTCAGGATGATGGTCATGCCCTGCTGGTTCAGCTTGCGCACATTGGTCCACAGCATCTGGCGCAGCTCGATATCGACGCCGGCGGTCGGCTCGTCCAGCACCAGCACATGCGGTGCGTGGACCAGCGCCTTGCCCAGCAGCAGGCGCCGGCGCATCCCGCCCGAGAGGGTGCGGGCATAGGCCTCGGCCTTGTCGGAAAGCCCGACCATCGCCAGGATCTCGTCGCTGCGGCGCTGCGCCTTGGGTACGCCGTAGAGCCCGGCCTGCACCTCAAGCGCGCCGCGCGGGGTGAAGAAGGGATCGAGGTTCAGCTCCTGCGGCATCACCCCGATGGCGGCGCGCGACTGGCGCGGGTTGGCGTCCTGGTCGAAGCCCCAGATCGTCACCTTGCCGCTGGTCTTGACCACCAGCCCGGCCAGGATGTTGATCAGCGTCGACTTGCCCGCCCCGTTGGGCCCCAGCAGCCCGAAGACCGATCCGCGCGGCACCGAAAGGTCGATGCCGTCGAGCGCGCGCTTCTCGGGCGTCTTGCGTCCCGCGCCATAGGTCTTGGTCAGTCCGTCGATGCGGATCGCGTCCCCGGTCATCCGATCCTCTTGCCCCTCAGCTTGGCTTGGCTCATAAACGCTCCTAATCCATGCCCGCGTGGCCGACAACTGCCGAAAGGACCGCAAAGCCGATGACGATCGAAGCGCCGGAAACGAAAATCGTCGAGACCTCCCGCGTGGCCTGCGACGGGGGCGAGGGGGCGCTGGGCCATCCCCGGGTCTGGCTGCAGATCCCCGAGGATACCGGCTGGGTCGAGTGCCCGTATTGCGATTGCCGCTTCGTGCTGAAGGGGCGGGAGGCATCCGCCTGACCGGCACGCCCAGCCGAACCGGTGCGCCGCGAGTATTTGGAAAAAGATGAAGGGCCGGGATTCGCGCGGGCGGACCGGCCGGGACGAGTCAGGACGAGGGGCGCGCGATGAGCAGCAGTTTCGGCAAGGGGAGTCACCTGCACCTGATCGACGGATCGGCCTTCATCTTCCGGGCCTATCACGCGCTGCCGCCCCTGACGCGCAAGTCCGACGGTCTGCCGATCGGGGCGGTCAGCGGGTTCTGCAACATGATCTACCGCTATGTCGAGGACAATGCAGGCCCCGACGCGCCGACCCATGTGGCAGTGATCTTCGACAAGGGCAGCCACACGTTCCGCAACGATCTCTATGATCTCTACAAGGCCAACCGCGACGAGATGCCCGAGGATCTGCGCCCGCAGATCCCGCTGACCCGGCGCGCGACCGAGGCGTTCAACATCGCGTGCAAGGAGATGGAGAATTACGAGGCCGACGACATCATCGCGACGCTCGCCTGCCAGGCGCGCGACGCGGGCGGGCGGGTGACGATCATCAGCAGCGACAAGGACCTGATGCAGCTGGTCGGCGACGGGGTCGAGATGCTGGACGCGATGAAGAACCGCCGCATCGACCGCGACGGGGTGTTCGAGAAGTTCGGCGTCTGGCCGGATCAGGTGGTCGACGTGCAGGCGCTGGCCGGGGACAGCGTCGACAACGTGCCGGGCGCACCGGGCATCGGGGTCAAGACCGCCGCCCTGCTGATCAACGAGTTCGGCTCGTTGGAGGATCTGCTGGACCGCGCCGACGAGATCAAGCAGCCCAAGCGGCGCCAGACCCTGATCGACAAGCGCGAGCAGATCGAGCTGTCGAAGCGGCTTGTGCAGCTCGATTGCGACACGCCGCTGGATTTCACGCTGGACGATCTGGAGGTGCGCGACCCCGACCCCGAGGCGCTGATGCCGTTCCTGGCCGAGATGGAGTTCCGCACCCTGACCAAGCGGATCGCCGACAAGCTGGGCGTGGAGCCGCCGGTGATCGAGGACACGCCCGCGCCCGAGCCCGAGGACAGCGCCGAGGAGATCGCCTTTGATCCGGCCAACTATGTCTGCGTGCGCGACACCGAGACGCTGGATGCGTGGATCGCGCAGATCCGCGAGCGCGGCTATGTGGCCGTGGACACCGAGACCACCGGGCTCAACGAGATGACCGCCGGTCTGGTGGGCATCTCGCTGGCGGTGGAGCCGGGCCATGCCTGCTATGTCCCGCTAGCCCATCGCGACGGGGCGGCGGATGACCTCTTTGGCTCGGACGCGCTGGCCGAGGGGCAGATGGCGATGGAAGATGCGCTGGCGCTGCTCAAGCCGGTGCTGGAGGACGACGCGATCCTGAAGATCGGGCAGAACATCAAGTATGACGCCAAGATCTTTCGCCGCCACGGCGTGGACGTGGCGCCGATCGACGATACGATGCTGCTGAGCTATGCAATGTATGGCGGGCTGCACGGACACGGGATGGACGCGCTGAGCGAGCGCTATCTGAGCCACACGCCGATCCCGATCAAGCCGCTTCTGGGCTCGGGCAAGTCGGCGATCACCTTCGACAAGGTGGGCATCGACGAGGCCACCGCCTATGCCGCCGAGGATGCCGACATCACCCTGCGCCTGTGGCAGACCTTCAAGCCGCGGCTGCACCGCGAGAAGGTGACCACCGTCTACGAGACGCTGGAACGCCCGCTGGTGCCGGTGCTGGCCGAAATGGAGATGCACGGCATCAAGGTCGACCGCGAGGTGCTGAGCCGCATGTCGAACGCCTTTGCGCAGAAAATGGCGGGGCTGGAGGCCGAGATCCACGAGCTGGCGGGCGAGGAATTCAACGTGGGCTCTCCCAAGCAGCTGGGCGAGATCCTGTTCGACAAGATGTCGCTGCCCGGCGGCAAGCGCGGCAAGACCGGCGCCTATTCGACGCCGGCCGATGTGCTCGAGGATCTGGCGACCGAACATGAGCTGCCGGGCCGGGTGCTGGACTGGCGGCAGCTGTCCAAGCTGAAATCGACCTATACCGATGCGCTGCAGACCCATATCAACGGCGACACCGGCCGGGTGCATACGTCCTATTCGATCACCGGGGCGAATACCGGCCGGCTGGCCTCGACCGATCCCAACCTGCAGAACATCCCCGTGCGCACTGACGAGGGCCGCCGCATCCGCGAGGCCTTCGTGGCCGAGCCGGGCAACGTGCTGGTCAGCCTCGACTATTCCCAGATCGAGCTGCGCATCCTTGCCCACATCGCCGGGATCGACGCGCTGAAACAGGCGTTTTCCGACGGGCTGGACATTCACGCGATGACCGCCAGCGAGATGTTCGACGTGCCGCTGGACGAGATGACGCCCGAGGTGCGCCGCCGCGCCAAGGCGATCAATTTCGGGGTGATCTACGGCATCTCGGGCTTCGGCCTGGCGCGCAACCTGCGCATCCCGCGCGGCGAGGCGCAGGGCTTCATCGACCGCTATTTCGAACGCTTCCCGGGCATCCGGGCCTATATGGACGACACCATCGCCTTTGCGAAGGAGAACGGATACGTGCAGACCCTGTTCGGGCGCCGCATCCACACGCCCGAGATCAACGCCAAGGGCCCGCATGCCGGTTTCGCCAAGCGCGCGGCGATCAATGCGCCGATCCAGGGCACGGCGGCGGATGTGATCCGGCGGGCGATGGTTCGGATGCCTGCGGCGATCGACGGCCTGCCTGCCAGGATGCTGCTGCAGGTGCATGACGAATTGCTGTTCGAGGTGGCCGAGGACGCGGTGGACGACACCATCGCCGCCGCCCGCGCGGTGATGGAGGGGGCCGCCGATCCGGCGGTGAAGCTGGACGTGGACCTGGTCGCGGATGCCGGGCAGGGCGCCAACTGGGCCGAGGCGCACTGAGCCGCGCCCCTGCGTGGGATCCGTCGCGGCGGCACTTGGGGCCGGCCCGGTCAGACCAGGCCTGTGAACCCGCCATACTGGCCACGCTTGAACATCAGCCCCTTGCCGGGGCGATGCATGGCGCGCAGCACTTCGCCCACGATGATCGCGTGATCGCCCGCTTGGTGCAGCGAGTGGCGGCGGCAGTCGAAGCGGGCCAGGCAGTCGCGCAGAACCGGCGTGCCGTGGGCATCCTCGGTCCAGTCCGCATGGTCGAAATCCACCCCATCACGGGCAAAGGACAGCGCGGTATCCTGCTGGTCCTCGGCCATGACGTGGACCGCAAAGCGCTCGGCGGCGGCAAAGCCGGGATACCGGTTGGTCCCGGTCGCCACGCACCACAGGATCAGCGGCGGGTCCAGCGAGACCGAGGTGAAGGAGTTTACCGTGATCGCCAGCGGCCCCTCGGCGGTGGCGGCGGTGACGACCGTCACCCCGGTGCCGAAGCAGCCCAGCGCCTCGCGAAAGGCGCGGGCGGTTTCGGGGCCGGGGGTGAAACTGGTTTCGGTCATCTTGGGCCGTCCGCGGCTCGGGTTCGGACCTGACGTGCCACGGGCCGAGGGAATTGTCCATGCCGGGGCGGGTTGTGCCGCGCGGATCCTCAGTTGAGGTCTTCCAGCAGCCGGCCGTGCTTGCGGGTCTCGGCAATCACGTCGCCGAAGCGTTCCATCCCGCGCGCCTCGAGCATCGGCAGCATGCGCACCAGGACCTCGGCGGTGGCCTGCGCGTCGCCCAGGGCGGTGTGGCGCAACCGCTCGGGGATCGTCACGCCCAGCCGCGCGCACAGCGCGTCCAGCGTATGCGTTTCGCCGGCGCCGAACAGCACCGCCGACAGCAGCACGGTGTCGAGGATCGGATGATCCCATTCCACCCCCATCCGCCCGGCATGCCGGCGCAGGAACGCCATGTCGAACGGCGCGTTATGGGCGACGATCACCGCGTCGCGGGCGAATTGGTGGAACTGCCGCCCGGCCTCGGTAATGTCCGGCGCACCGCGCACCATCGCGTCGCTGACGCCATGCACCCTGGTCGAGGCGGGCGGGATCGGGATCCCGGGATCGACCAGCTGGTCCATCGTCTCGCCCTCGACGATGCGGCCGCGCAGCACCCGGACCGCGCCGATCTGCACCACCTCGTCCTTGTGCGGCAGCAGGCCGGTTGTCTCGGTGTCGAACACCACGAAACACAGGTCCGACAGGCGGCGGTCCTCGAAGGCGTCGTCGCCGGCGGTGTCCAGCAGGTCGAAGTCATAGACCAGCGGGCGCGCGTCCTCCGGGGCGATCCGCGCCTGGCTGTCGTCGAAGATCAGCATGTATCCTGGCGTGTGGCCCAGCGGTTTCATCCGCGCGGCATATTGCTGCGCGCCATCGCTGCCGGTCAGGGTGCAGCTCTGCTCCAGCCCGGTCTTGACCAGCCTGGCATAGGCGGCTTCGACCGCGCGCCGGTCCAGGTAGTCGAACAGCGACGCGTTGAGCCTGGGATGGGCGATCTGCGCCAGCACCGCCGCGGCCTGCCCGTCATAGAGCACGATCTGATGCGACGGGTTGACCAGCACCATCGCCAGCGGGATCTCGGTCAGGAGCGCGGTCAGCCGCTCCTTCTCCGAGGCCAGCCGCGTGGTTTCGGCCATCACCGCCTCGGCGGTGCCCATCGCGCTCTCGCTCAGCCGGCCGGCCAGGCCCGCGGCCGCGGGGGCCAGGTCGCCCAGGTAGCGCGCGGAATGCAGGTCCATCTCGGCGTCGATGCCTGCATGGGCGCGGGCGCGCATCTGCGCCGCCAGCCGCTCGATCGGGCGGGCCACGTTCTCGTCGAACAAGAGCCAGACACCGGCGATCAGCGCGACCTGGCCAAAGCCGATCAGCAGGCCGGCAAAGACCAGCGGGTCCAGCAGGTCCGGCATCTCCGCCCGGCCATAGGCCAGCGTCAGCGCGCCGCCGGTCAGCACCAGACCGCCAAGAGCCAGCAGGCAGAAGAACAAGAAGATCCGCAGCCGCAGGCTCAGCCCGGTGAACATCACGACGCCTCGCAGATCGCGCGCAGCACCGGATCCTCGGCGCCCACCTGCACCCATTCAGCGTCCAGAACCGCGCCGTCGTCGCCGAATTCGGCCCCGTCGGCCAGGCTGGCCCGACGCCCGCCAGCGCAATCGACCAGCACCGGCAGTTTCGAGACCGGCGCCCAGCGGCCGAAGAAATAGAGATCCGCCAGGTGCTGGCCCGGCAGCTCCGCGTTGGACTGCACCGAGGCGGTGTCCACCGCCGCGAACCGGTCCACGTAGGGCACGACATAGGTCCAGGGCCGGTAGAAGGCGCGGCTCTCGACCTCCTGCACCACCTGCAAGCCGTCGGGCAGGTTGGCGCGGGTGCGGTCATACCAGCTGTATTCGCTGGAAATGGTCACCGCAATCATCGCCAGGCCCGCCGCCACCGGCACCAGCCAGCGCGGCAGCCGCCCGCCGGTCGCGCGGTTGAGCGCCATGACCACCCCGGCCATGGCCAGACCGGCGAACACGGTTCCGATCAGCTCCAGAAACATCGCACCTCCCGGCGGCCCCTCGGCCGCATTCATCGTTCTTCAAATACTCCAGCCGGAGGCGTTCCGACCGTGCCGCGGGCGCGGCGGTCAGCCGAGCATGCCCTTGCCTTGCCCCACCGCCGACTGCATCGTCTTTACCACGACGAAGGCGTCGCGCAGATGACTTCGCTCAAAATCCGACAGATCGCCGGGCGCCAGGAAATTGTCGGGCGCCGCACCCTGCCGGACCCGCGCGACCTGGTGGTTCAGCCGGGTCTCGGCGATCAGGTCATAGGCGTCCAGCAGGTCGCGGCCACCCGACGCGCTCAGCACGCCGGCGGATTCCGCGGCCTGCAGCCGGGCGCGCGTGTTCACCTCGGTCAGCCGCCCCTGCAGCGCATAGATGCGGCCCAGATCGACCACCGGCACCACGCCGTTGTGCTTCATGTCCACCGTGTTGCGGTGCTCGCCGGACCGGATCGTCGCAAGCCCGCGCAGCAGACCCAGCGGCGGCGTGTGTTTCAGCGAATTGGAGATCATGTGCGCCACGAAGATCGAGTTCTTCGAGGCCGCCGCCAGCGTCTCCTCCTGCAGGTCGCGGAACAGCTCGGCCGCGCCGCCGATCGGGCGCAGGTCGAACATCACAGAGGCCAGCATCTGCGCCTCGGGGTTCGGCCTGGCGATCCAGCCGGCGAAATAATCGCGCCAGACCCGCACCGGCTGGCACCAGCGCGGGTTGGTGGCCATCATGTCGCCGGGACAGTGGAAATAGCCGCAGGCGTCCAGCCCGTCGCTGACGAATTTCGCCAGATCGGCGAAATAGGGCATCTGGGCTTCGGTCACCGCATCGTCCAGCATCAGGCAGTTGTCCTGGTCGCTGACCCCGGTCTGTTCCTGGCGGCCCTGGCTGCCGCAGGCCAGCCACAGGTAGGGCACGGGCGGCGGACCCAGCTGCGCCTCGGCCAGCGCCAGCAGGCGGCGCGTGGCGGTGTCGGCGATGTCGGTGATCAGGCGCGTTACCACCTCGTGCCGGTTGCCGCCGGCAACCAGCTGCACCAGCAGGCGCGGGATCTCGGCGGTGACCCTGGCCATCTCATCGGCCGTGTCCGCCCGCGCCAGCCGCGAGACCAGTTCGGCCGAGCTGACCGCCTGGAACCGGGTCAGGTCGGTCTGGGTGACGATGCCCACCAGGCGGCCGCCCTCGGTGATCGGGACATGGCCGATCCGGTGTTCCATCATCGTGTGCAGCACGTCCGACCCGACCGCCGCCGGCGACAGGGTCAGCGGCGCGGCGGTCATCACCCGGGCGATGGCGGTGTCGGCGGGCAGGCCCGTGGCCACGACCTTGTTGGACAGGTCGCGCACGGTGACGATGCCTTCCAGCCGGTCGCCCTCGGTCACGCAGAGCGACGAGATGTGGTGGTCGCGCATCAGCGCCGCGGCATCCTGCACGCTTGTGTCGGGGGCGCAGGTGACCGGGTCGGCGGCCATGAGCGTCTCGACCCGGCTGGTCGCCAGGTCGCTGCCGCGCGGCGTGTCGGCCCGGCGCCGGTCGAAGAACCGCGCCACGGCGGGCTCCGACGCGATCAGCGCATGGAACGCCTCGGCCGGCAGCAGCAGCAGCCGCGTCGCGGCGGTCGTGCGCGCCTGCGTCACCGCCTGGCCATCGCGCAGCAATCCGCGTTCCCCGAACGAGTTGCGCGGTCCGAGCAGCGACACCGGGTTGCTGTTCTCGTCGGTGATCTCGACCTCGCCGTCCTGGATCAGGTAAAGCCCCTCCAGCCGGTCGCCCAACGCATAGACCGGCGCATCCGCAGGCAGGTCGACCTGCCGGAAGTCGGGCGCCAGCGCGTTCAGCGCCTCGGCGTCGAGACTGTCATAAGGGTGCACCGAGGACAGGAACCGGGTCAGCGCGGCGCGATCGGGGGCAGTGGCGGTCGGCGGCATGGGCAGGGGCTCCGGAACTCGGGCTTGAAACGGTCCGGTCCCGCCCCGCAGGTGCGGGGCGGGACCGGTTGTGGCGCGGACGGGCGACTAATCGGGGAGTGACCGGCCCGCCCGCGCCGAGGTTCAGTGATCCTGTGCCACGCCGGCGCCGCGCGGGATGCGCACGCTTTCCACCAGCTCTTCGATCTCGGCGGGGATCGCCTCGGTCGATCTCGACACCATGTAGGCCACCGCGAAGTTGACCATCGCACCGACCGCGCCGAACGAGGTCGACTTGATCGTGCCCAGCAGCGGATCGGAGTCCGTGAAGCTGTTGGTGTCGGGGATGAAGAACCAGCCCTTGTGCAGGAAGATGTAGATCAGCGTCACGACGAGACCCGAGATCATGCCTGCGACCGCGCCCTTGTTGTTGACCTTGGTGAAGATCCCCATCATCAGCGCCGGGAAGATCGACGCCGCGGCCAGTCCGAAGGCCAGGGCAACCGTCTGCGCGGCAAAGCCCGGCGGGTTCAGACCCAGGTAGGTCGCCACCACGATCGCCACCGCCATCGCGATCCGGGCCGAGAGAAGCTCGCCCTTTTCGCTGATCTGCGGGTTGATCGACCCCTTGATCAGGTCGTGGCTGACCGCCGAGGAGATCGCCAGCAACAGGCCGGCGGCGGTGGACAGCGCGGCGGCGAGACCGCCCGCGGCGACCAGGCCGATCACCCAGCCCGGAAGGTTGGCGATCTCGGGATTGGCCAGGACCAGGATGTCGCGGTTGAACTTGGTCAACTCGTTGCCGGTCCAGCCGTTCTCGGCGGCCTTCGCCTGCATCTCCTCGGAGGCGTCGTTGTAGTACTGGATCTTGCCGTCGCCGTTCTTGTCCTCCCAGTCCAGCAGACCGGTCTTCTGCCAGGTTGCCATCCAGTCATAGCGCGGATCCGTCTCGATCATCTCGACCGACACGGCCTCGCCATTGGTGCCGTTGGGCCACATCATGTCGGTGATGTTCAGCCGTGCCATGGCGCCGACAGCCGGGGCGGTCAGATAGAGCAGGGCGATGAACACCAGCGTCCAGCCGGCCGACCAGCGGGCGTCGGCCACGCGGGGCACGGTGAAGAAGCGCATGATCACGTGCGGCAGACCGGCGGTGCCGATCATCAGCGAGAGCGTGAACAGCACCATGTTGAACGTGTCGCCGTGATGGGCGGTGTATTCGTTGAAGCCCAGTTCCGCGACGATCGCGTCCAGCTTGGCCAGCAGCGGTTCGCCCGAGGCCTGGTGCTCGCCGAAGAGGCCCAGCGCCGGGATCGGGTTGCCGGTGAGCTGCAGCGAGATGAACACGGCCGGGATCGTGTAGGCCATGATCAGCACGCAGTACTGCGCCACCTGCGTGTAGGTCACGCCCTTCATGCCGCCGAACACCGCATAGGCGAAGACGACACAGGCACCGATCAGCAGGCCGGCGGTGTTGGACACTTCCAGGAAGCGGCCGAACGCCACACCGACGCCGGTCATCTGGCCGATCACGTAGGTCACCGAGGCGACGACCAGGCAGATCACCGCGACAAGGCGCGCGGTGGGTGAGTAGAACCGGTCACCGATGAACTCGGACACGGTGTATTTCCCGAACTTGCGCAGATAGGGCGCAAGCAGCAGCGCCAGCAGCACGTAGCCACCGGTCCAACCCATCAGGAAGGTCGAGTTGTCGTAGCCGGTGAAGGCGATGAGGCCGGCCATCGAGATGAACGAGGCCGCCGACATCCAATCGGCCGCGGTCGCCATGCCGTTGGTGACCGGGTGCACGCCGCGCCCGGCGGCGTAGAACTCGGATGTGGACCCGGCACGGGCCCAGATCGCGATGCCGATGTAGAGCGCGAAACTCGCGCCCACGAACAGCAGGTTGATGGTGAACTGATCCATGGCGGCTTACTCCTCTTCCACGCCGAATTCACGGTCGAGACGGTTCATCCGCCAGGCGTAGAAGAAGATCAGCGCCAGGAAGACGAGGATCGAGCCTTGCTGGGCGAACCAGAAGCCAAGATCGGTGCCACCGACGCTGATGCCGGACAGCATGGGGCGCAGCAGGATGCCGAACCCGAACGAGACAAGAGCCCAGATCACCAGGCTGATGAGAATGATCCGCACGTTGGCCTGCCAATAGCCCTTTCCGGCCTCGGCAGCCTGCGCGGTGGTGGTGCGTTGATCCGCCATGGCGGTTCCTCCTTGCTTCCTCCTGAGCGCGCGCCCGACCGGCGTTGCGCCCTTCGATCCCCGCGCCGGACCCCGGCATCGGGCAAGCCTTGCCGGATCCGCCAGGGCGGGTAACCGGGGTCAGCCGTTGTAGGGGGGCGGGGCCGGCGTCCTGCCGGACCCGCGTATCAAGCCTTGCCCATCGCCCCCTTGACGATGGTGGCGAGGCCCTGGGCGATCTCGTCGATCCCGCCCATGGCGTCGATTCTCTTCAGCACGCCCTTGCCGTCGTAATAGGCGATCAGCGGTGCGGTCTGCGCGTGATAGGCGGCCAGGCGGCTGGCCACGGTCTCGGCGTTGTCGTCGGCGCGGCGCAGGAACTCGGTCTTGCCGCAGGTGTCGCACAGGCCCGCCTGCGCGGGTGTCTTGAACGTGTCGTGATACCCCTCGCCGCAGCCGGCACAGGTGTAGCGGCCCGATATCCGCGTCACCATCTCGGCATCCTCGACCTCGAGGCTGATGGCACCGTCGATCCGCTGGCCGGTCTCGGCCAGCAACCGGTCGAGCGCCTCGGCCTGGACGGTGGTGCGCGGAAACCCGTCGAGGATCACGCCCTTGGTACAGTCCGGCTCGGCCAGCCGGTCGCGCAGGATGGCGATGACGATCTCGTCGCTGACCAGGTCGCCGGCCTCCATCACCGCCTGGGCCTTCTGGCCGGCCGGTGTGCCGGCCGCGACCGCGGCGCGCAGCAGGTCGCCGGTGCTCAGCTGAACCAGCCCGAAGGCCTCCTCCAGCTTGCGCGCCTGGGTGCCCTTGCCGGCCCCCGGAGGGCCCAGCAGGATCAGGACGGCCGGGGTGGTCATCACGTCAACGCCCGCCATGATCTTACTGTCCCGCCCGGTTTTCGATCAGGTTCTCGACCACCGAGGGATCGGCCAGGGTCGAGGTGTCGCCGAGCGCGCCGAAATCGTTCTCGGCGATCTTGCGCAGGATGCGACGCATGATCTTGCCCGAGCGGGTCTTGGGCAGGCCCGGCGCCCACTGGATCACGTCGGGGGACGCGATCGGGCCGATCTCTGTGCGGACCCAGCTGCGCAGCTCCTTGCGCAGCTCCTCGCTGGGCTCGCGGTCGTTCATCAGGGTGACGTAGCAATAGATACCCTGGCCCTTGATGTCGTGGGGATATCCCACTACGGCGGCCTCGGCCACGGCGGCATGGGCGACCAGCGCGCTTTCCACCTCGGCGGTGCCCATGCGGTGGCCCGAGACGTTGATCACGTCATCGACCCGGCCGGTGATCCAGTAATCGCCATCCGCGTCGCGGCGGCAGCCGTCGCCGGTGAAGTAGTAGCCCTTGTAGTCGCTGAAATAGGTCTTCTCGAACCGTTCGTGGTCGCCCCAGACGGTGCGCATCTGGCCCGGCCAGCTGTCCTTGATGCACAGCACGCCCTCGACGCCGTTGCCCTGGATCTCGACGCCCGATTGCGGGTCCAGGACCACCGGCTGCACGCCGAAGAACGGCTTCTGCGCCGCGCCCGGCTTGAGCGCATGCGCGCCGGGCAGGGGGGTCATCATGTGGCCGCCGGTCTCGGTCTGCCACCAGGTGTCGACGATCGGGCAGCGGCCCTGGCCCACCACCTCGTTGTACCACGTCCAGGCCTCGGGGTTGATCGGCTCGCCCACGGTGCCCAGCAGGCGCAGGTCGCTCAGGTCGCACTTCTCGACATATTCGCTGCCCTGGCCCATAAGCGCGCGGATCGCGGTGGGCGCGGTGTAGAACTGGTTGACCTTGTGCTTCTCGCAGACCTGCCAGAACCGGCTGGCATCGGGATAGGTCGGGACGCCCTCGAACATCAGCGTGGTGCCGCCATTGGCCAGCGGGCCATAGACGATATAGCTGTGCCCGGTGACCCAGCCGACATCGGCGGTGCACCAGTAGATGTCGCCCTCGTGATAGTCGAAGGTGATCTCATGCGTCATCGCCGCATAGACCAGGTAGCCGCCTGAGCTGTGGACCACGCCCTTGGGCTGCCCGGTCGAGCCGGAGGTATAGAGGATGAACAGCGGATCCTCGGCGTTCATCTCGGCGGGGGCGCAATAGTCGTCGGCCTCCAGCGCCATCTCGTTGTAGTCGTAGTCGCGCCCGTCGATCCAAGTGGTCTGCCCGCCGGTGCGCTTCACGACCAGGCATTTGACGGTGTCCTTGCAATGCAGCAGCGCCGCATCCGCGTTGGATTTCAGCGGCGTCTTGCGGCCGCCGCGCGGCGCCTCGTCGGCGGTGATGACTACCTTGGCGTCGCAGCCGTTGATCCGTGCGCCCAGCGCGTCGGGCGAGAAGCCCGCGAAGACGATGGAATGGATCGCGCCGATGCGCGCGCAGGCCAGCATGGCATAGGCCGCCTCGGGGATCATCGGCAAGTAGATCACCACCCGGTCGCCCTTGCGCACGCCCATGCTCTCCAGGATGTTGGCCATCCGGCAGGTGCGGCGGTGCAGCTCGTTATAGCTGATGTGCTGGGCTTCGTCGGTGGGCTCGTCCGGCTCCCAGATGATCGCGGTCTGGTCGCCGCGGGTCTTGAGGTGACGGTCGATGCAGTTCGCGCTGACGTTCAGCGTGCCGTCCTCGAACCACTTGATGGCGACCTTGCCGAATTCGAATGTCGTGTTCTTGACCGTGCTGTAAGGCTGGATCCAGTCGATCCGCTTGCCGTGCTCCTGCCAGAAGGCCTCGGGGTCCGCGACAGAGGCGGCATACATCTCATCGTATTTCGCGGCATCCACATGGGCGCGTGCAACGGTTTCGGCAGAGGGGGTAAAGACCTTGGAATCGGTCTGTGCGGCGGTTGTCATGCGTGGCTCCTCCCTACGACTGTCATTCGAAGATCGTTTTCACCCGGCGATTAGGATTTGTCGATCATGTTCCGAACCTGCCCAGATAATACGCAAAACTGAAAATATTGAAATAACTGTATGTAAATGAACATATTAACTGTAAAGTAGTTTCACAGTGAAAGCGGTAACTGTAAACTCTTGGCGCAGATATCGGCGCAAACGCCTGCCGGAATTGAGGATTGCGAGTCAACGATCACCAGGGCCCGAAGCCACCCCCGCGGCCCCCGCGGCCGGTGCCGGCAGTGTATCTGACCGGCCATCCGTGTGACACATCGTTTCGCGGGGCGCACGTTAGCGGCAACAATCCTTCGCCTTGACGCTAGGTGAGTCGCGGATGCGAGGCTTGGCAGAGACCGGTTCACGCACTAGCGTGGGGCCAAGCGGGCCGCCGAAGGCCTGCGCGCAATACGGGAGGACTTCATGAACAAGATTTTGACCGGCACATCCGCCGCCCTGCTCAGCGTGGCCTTCGTGGCCGATGCCGCCGCGACCGAGTGGAACGCCTCGGTCTGGGGCAAGCGGCGCGCCTTTACCGAGCATGTCGAGAAGCTGGCCGAGCTGGTGGCCGAGAAGACCGGCGGCGAGTTCACCATCAACGTCAGCTATGGCGGGCTCAGCAAGCCGCGCGAGAACCTGGACGGCATCAGCATCGGCGCCTTCGAGATGGCGCAGTTCTGCGCCGGCTACCACCGCGACAAGAACCGCGCGATCACCGTTCTGGAACTGCCGTTCCTGGGCGTGAGCAACCTGGACGAGGAAGTGGCCGTCAGCCACGCCGTCTATGACCATCCCGCGGTGATGGAGGAGATGGCGCAGTGGAACGCGCGCATCATCATGACCTCGCCCATGCCGCAATACAACATCGTCGGCACCGGCGAACCGCGCGACGAGCTGGCCGATTTCGACGGCATGAGGGTGCGCGCCACCGGCGGGCTCGGCCAGGCCTTCGAGGCTGTCGGCGGCGTGCCCACCTCGGTGCCCGCGACCGAGGCGTTCAACGCGATGGAATCGGGCGTGGTGGACACCGTGGCCTTTGCCCAGCATGCCCATCTCAGCTTCGGCACCATCAACAAGGCCGACTGGTGGACCGCGAACCTGAACCCCGGCACGGTGAACTGCCCCGTGGTGGTCAATATCGACGCCTACGAGGCGCTGCCGGCGGAACATCGCGAGGCGCTGGACAGCTCGATCGACGAGGCCATCGACCACTACCTGGCCAATTACGGCGAACTGCTCAAGAAATGGGATGGCGTGCTCGAGGAGAAGGGCGTGCAGAAGGTGATGATCGACGACGCGGTCATCGAGGAGTTCCGCGCCAAGGCCGCCGATCCGATCCGCGAGGCGTGGATCGCGGACATGTCCGCGCAGGGGATTCCGGCCCAGGACCTCTATGACCTTGTGATGGAGACTCTCAAGACCGCCAAGGCGGGGAACTGATCGCACAAGGCAAATCGGGGGCGCGCGGGCACGCGCGCCCTCGGGCCGCCGGAGGGGCGCAGTGAACAGGGACGGCTTCAACGCCTTCTGCGGCGCAATGCGCGGCACGAGCCACGTCGTGCAATGGGGCAATTCGGACGTCTGGAAGGTCGGTGGCAAGGTCTTTGCCGTGGGCGGCTGGAAAGACGGCGGGGATGCGTATTCCTTCAAGGTGACGGAAATGGTGTTCGACCTCATGCGCGATGCGCCGGGATACCGACCGGCGCCCTACCTGGCCTCGCGCGGCATGACCTGGCTGCAGGTGCATGACCCGGCGCAGGTCCCGGACGACGAGATGCGCCAGAATCTCGAAGTGTCATACGAACTGGTCGCGGCCAAGCTCACGCGCAAGCTGCGGGCAGAACTTGGAATAGAAGGGGACTGAGCAATGGCCGGACATGCCTCGGTGCTGGAGGATCTCAGCATTCTGAGCCGTCTCGACCGCGCCCTGCTGCGGCTGGAACGGGCGTTTGCGCTGTTGAGCGGGCTGGCGGTCTTCAGCCTGATGCTGATGGCCGTGGTGTCGGTCAGCGGGCGCAACGCGATCAACGCGCCCCTGCCGGGCTATGTGGACTGGATCGAGCAGGCGATGCCGCTGATCGCCTTCCTGGGCATTTCCTTCGTGCAGCGCGAGGGCGGGCACATCCGCATGGACATCTTCATCAGCCGCCTGCGCGGCCGGGCGCTGTGGCTGTTCGAACTGGTGTCGGTGCTGCTGATCCTGGTGCTGATGATGGCGCTGGTCTGGGGCAGCTGGGCGCATTTCCTGCGCAGCTTCGATTTCGGAGCGCCGCTTTGGAGCCGCGACAGCTCGATCGATATCGGCATTCCGCTCTGGCCGGCCAAGCTGCTGGCGCCGGTCGCCTTCTCGGTCCTGTGCCTGCGGCTGGCACTGCAGGTCTGGGGGTTCGGCCGCGCCCTTGTTCTGGGGCTCGAGACGCCGGTTGCGGTCCCCCTCATTCAGGATGCCGCGAAACAGGCAATGGCCGAGGCCGAACAGCTGGACGGGCAGGGCTGAGGAATGGAGACAATCGATATCGGGCTCTGGGTCACCGGCGGCTTGCTGGTGCTGGTGATCGTCGGGATGCGCGTGGCCTTTGCCGCGGCGCTGGCCGGGCTGGTCGGCCTGGTCTGGATCTTCTGGTCCAAGAAGGGCTACGCCTCCGAGGATCTGGGCTGGGCGCTGACGGTGGCGATCAAGACCGCGGGGCAGGTGCCCCATTCCAAGGTCTCGACCCATACGCTCAGCCTGATCCCCACCTTCATCCTGATCGGCTACCTCGCCTATTACGCGGGTCTGACACGGGCGCTGTTCGAGGCCGCGAAACGCTGGGTCGCCTGGGTGCCGGGCGGGCTGGCGGTGTCGACCGTTTTCGCCACTGCCGGGTTCGCGGCGGTGTCGGGGGCGTCGGTGGCGACCTCGGCGGTGTTCGCGCGCATCGCCATCCCCGAGATGCTCAAGATCGGCTACAACAAGCAGTTCGCCGCCGGCGTGGTGGCGGCAGGCGGCACGCTGGCCTCGCTGATCCCGCCCTCGGCGATCCTGGTGATCTATGCGATTATCGTCGAACAGGACGTGGGCCGGCTGCTGCTGGCGGGGTTCATTCCCGGCGCGTTCTCGGCGCTGGTCTATGGGCTGCTGATCGTCGGCATCGCGGTGATCTTCAAGAATGTCGGCCCGCCCGTGGGCGGCTTCACCTGGGGCCAGCGCTTTGCCGCGCTGCCCGGCGCGCTGCCCATCGTGGCGGTGATCCTGATCATCATCGGCTTCGTCTACAACCCGTTCGGCGAGCAGGCCTGGGGTACGCCCACCGAAGGCGGGGCCATCGGTGCCTTCATCGTGTTCTGCTTCGCGCTGTGGCGCGGGATGCGCTGGGGGCAGCTGAAATCGGCGCTGCTGGAGACCGCCAAGCTGACCGCGATGATCTTCTCGATCATCTGGGGCGTGCTGATCTATGTGCGGTTCCTGGGCTTTGCCGACCTGCCGGGCGCGTTCTCGGACTGGATCACCTCGCTCACCCTGTCGCCGATGCTGATCCTGGTCTGCATCCTGCTGGCCTATGCGGTGCTGGGCATGTTCATGGATGCGATCGGAATGCTGCTCTTGACGCTGCCGGTGGTCTATCCCGCGGTCATGGCGCTGAACGGGGGCGAGACGGTGGCGGCCGCCGACAGCGCCTTCGGCATGTCGGGGCCGATGTGCGCGATCTGGTTCGGCATCCTGGTGGTCAAGATGGCCGAGTTCTGCCTGATCACGCCGCCCATCGGCCTCAACTGTTTCGTGGTCGCCGGGGTGCGCCCGGATCTGAGCGTGCAGGATGTGTTCCGCGGCGTGATGCCGTTCTTCGTGGCCGACGGGATCACCATTGCCCTGCTGGTCGCGTTTCCGGCAATCGTGCTCTACCTGCCGTCGCTTGCGGGGTAGGGTGATGGCGATCCGGCGCGGCCCTGTCCGGCCGCCAGCTTGAAAGGAGTTCCCATGCCGCAGATCCTAGCCAACCCGCTGCGCGGCACCGGCCTGCCGGATGCGACAAGCGGGGACCAGCGCCCCTCGACCGATGCCGCGGCCGTGGCGCGCCTGCTGGCGCTGTGCCCGGCCCATGCGCCAACCCCTTTGATCGAGGCGCGCGAGGTGGCAGCGCGGGCCGGGGCCGGCGCGGTCTGGATCAAGGACGAGCGCGGGCGGATGGGGCTGGGCAGCTTCAAGGCGCTGGGCGCGGCCTATGTGATCGCCCATGACGCCGCCGCTGCCGTGCGGCAGGACGATTGGCAATCGGCCCTGGCCGGACGCACCTATGTTACCGCCAGCGCGGGCAATCACGGCTTGTCCGTCGCCGCCGGTGCACGGCTCTTCGGGGCGCAGGCGGTGATCTACCTGGCCGAGACCGTGCCCGAGGCCTTTGCCGCCCGCCTGCGCGACCAGGGCGCGCGCGTGGAACGCGCCGGCGCGACCTATGAGGACAGCATGGCGGCGGCCGAGGCCGCGGCGGAGGACCAGGGCTGGTCCCTTCTGTCGGACAGCACATGGCCGGGATGCACCGCGCCGGGCCGCCGGGTGATGGAGGGATATCTGCAAATGGCCGCCGAGGCGGCAGACCAGATGCCCGAGCCGCCCAGCCATATCCTGCTGCAGGCCGGCGTTGGCGGGCTGGCTGCGGCTGTCGCGGCACATGCCCGCGCGGTCTGGGGCGATGCGCCGATCATCATCGTCGTCGAACCCGCCGCCGCGCCCGCGCTGATCGAGAGCATCCGCGCGGGGCGGCCGGTCACCACTGCCGGCCCGGTCTCGTCGATGGGGCGGCTGGACTGCAAGACGCCGTCCCTTGTCGCGCTGGTGGGTCTGGCGCGCGACGCCGACATCTTCGCCACGATCACCGAGGCGGAAGCGGCCGACGGCACCGAGGCGCTTGCCGAGCTTGGCTTTGCCACCACGCCGTCCGGCGGCGCGGGGCTGGCGGCGCTGCTGGCCGGGCTGGACGGGATCGACACCGCGTCCCGGGTGCTGGCCATCCTCAGCGAAGGGCCGGAGGATGGGTGACCATCCGGGCCGTTACCCGGAGGGTGAGTTCCGCCGCCGGGTCGCCGCCCTGCAGGCGCGCATGGCCGCGGCGGACATCGCGGCCCTGCTGCTGACCACCGCCGCGGACGTGTTCTATGTCACCGGGTTTCTGACGCGGTTCTGGGAAAGCCCGGCGCGGCCGTGGTTCGTGGTCGTGCCGGCCGCGGGCGATCCGGTGGCGGTGATCCCGTCCATCGGCGCGGAACTGATGGCAGGTACCTGGCTGAGCGACATCCGCTGCTGGGACGCACCGCATCCCGAGGATGACGGCGTGAGCCTGCTGGCGGACACGCTGAACGACATGGTGCCCCCGAGCGGGCGCATCGGCCTGCCCATGGGGCTCGAGACGCATCTGCGGATGCCGCTCGCGGACTACCTGCGCATCAGCGACCGGCTCGCGCCGCGAGAGATGGCCGATGCCACCGACATCCTGCACCGGGTCCGCGAGATCAAGTCCGAGGCCGAGATCGAGCTGATCCGCGCAACCTGCCGGATCGCCGACGCCGCCTTTGCCCGGGTGCCCGAGTTCGCAGGTCCCGGCGTGCCGCTGGATGCGGTGTTCCGGGACTTCCAGTGCGCGCTGCTTGGGGAAGGTGCCGACTGGGTCAGCTATGTCGCGGGCGGCGCCGGTCCGGGCGGCTATGGCGACGTGATCTCGCCCGCCACCGCGCGGCCTCTGGCGCGGGGCGATGTCCTGATGCTGGATACGGGCGCGGTGAAGGACGGGTATTTCTGCGATTTCGACCGCAATTACGCGGTGGGCCCGCCTTCGGACGCGGTGCGCCGGGTTCATGATGCGCTCTATGCCGCGACCGATGTGGCGCTGGCCGCCCTGCGGCCGGGAATGACCGCCGCCGATCTGCACCGGCTGATGACCGCGACCCTGAAATCGGCCGGGGTCGAGGCCGGCGGCGGCCGGCTTGGCCACGGGCTTGGGATTGCCCTGACCGAATGGCCCTCGCTGACGCCGCTGGACGACACCGAACTGCGCGAGAACATGGTGCTGACGCTGGAGCCGGGCGCGGTGGTGTCCCCGGGTCGGATCCTGGTGCACGAGGAAAACATCGTCCTGCGCGCGGACGGCCCCGAATTGCTGTCGGCGCGTGCGCCGGCCGAGCTTCCGGTGCTGGGCTAGCGGCATGGCGCGGTTTCCCTATCGCCTGACCGGCCCGATCGGTTCGCGCGCCACGCTGGGACTGGTGGTGCTGCGGGTGGACGAGACCATCGAGCAGGATTTTCGCCGGCTGTTTACCGGAGGCGACGTGGCGCTCCATGTCACCCGCATCCCCAGCGGCGATGACCTGACCCCCGACACGATCGCGACGATGGAGGGCGCGCTTCCCCGGGCGGTGTCGCTGCTGCCGCCGGCGGCCGCGTTCGACGTGGTCGGATACGGCTGCACCTCGGGCACCACGCTGATCGGGGCGGAGCGGGTGGCGCAGCTGGTGCGCGGATCGGCCCGCACTCGCGCGGTCAGCGACCCGCTCACCGCCGCGCTGGCCGCGATCGCGGCGATGCGGCTGCGCTCGGTGGCCATCGTCTCGCCCTATATCGAAACCGTCAACCGGCCGATCCGGGCGGCCTTGGAAGGGGCGGGGCTGAACGTGCCCGAAACCGTTTCTTTCGGCGAGGAGGTCGAGGCGCGCGTGGCCCGGATCGACCCCGCCTCGATCCGCGACGCGGCGCTGTCGGTCGGGCGTGCGCCGGGGGCTGAGGCGGTGTTCCTGTCCTGCACCAACCTGCGCACCCTCGACATCATCGAGGGGCTGGAGGCCGAGCTGGGCAAGCCGGTGCTGAGCAGCAACCAGGCGCTGGCCTGGCACATGGGGCAGCTGGCCGGCGGGTTGCTGCCTACGGGCGCGCCGGGCCGGCTGTTCCGGCTCTGACCGCTACGTCTCGGCCACGTCACGCACGACCAGCGCCAGCATCTCGCCGCGCCGGACCATGCCACGGCAGGTATGCGCCAGGACGAAGCCATCGTTGGGAAAGGTCAGGGCCTGCGCCGGGCGCGCGGGCTCGCCGATGAAACGCAGCGTTCCGGCCACGTCACCGGCGCGCACGTCCTGACCGGCGCGGCAGGCCCGGTCGAACAGCCCGTCTGCTGGCGCAAAGAGCGTGTCTTGCGGATCGGCGATCTCGACCATGCGGGGCGCGACCGGTTCGGGGCTGCCGGCCATCATCCCCAGATGCCGCAGGCAGCCCAGCAGCCCGGCCTCGGCCTGGTCGGTGATGCCGGGACCGACCCCGCCGCCGCCACCCAGCTCGGCCGCAATCATCGCCACACCCTGCCGCTCGGCCGCGCCGTTGACCGAGCGGTTGTCGTTATGCGCGCCCAGCCGCCAGACCAGGGGCAGGCCGAAGGCCCGGGCCAGGCCCATGTTGCGGTCAAAATGACCGGCATCTGCCGTATGCGTGACCAGCGCCGAGGGGGCGAAGAACGAGGCCTTGCCGCCCGAATGCAGGTCGATCACGGCATCGCAGCGCGGCATCAGCTCCTGCTCGACGAAATGGGCCAGCATCGCCGTCGGTCCGCCATCGGCATGACCGGGAAAGGCGCGGTTGAGGTTCTGCCCGTCCAGCGGGCTGATGCGTGACGATGCGGCCACTGCCGGGCCGTTGAAGGCCGGCATCAGGATCAGCTGGCCCGACAAGTCCTCGGGCGGCAGCCGCGCCGCCAGCCGCAGGATCGCCGCGGGGCCCTCGAACTCGTCGCCATGGGTGCCGCCGAGGACCAGCAGGACAGGCCCCGCACCGCCCCTGATCGAGATTACCGGGACCGGGTGATAGCCCAGCGGGTTGGAATTGTCCGACCAACGCAGCATCAGATCGCCGATCTGATGCCCGGCACGGTCAAGGTCGATGGTCAGCGACAGGCGGCTTGGGGTCATCGGGAACTATCCTTGCAGAGGGGGGCGGGCCACGCCACAGGCCGCCGATCTCGCGCCGGGCCACGTGGCCGGCAAGCAGCAGCGCCAGCCCCAGCCCGCTGAGCACCGCGCAGGCGATGCCCAGCCAGACACCGATCTCGGAAAAGCCCAGCAGCCCGACGAACACCCAGACGAAAAGCGCCACGCCGAGACCCTGCCGGTAGAGGCTGATCCACACGGTCCAGATCGGCCGCTTGAGCGCCTGCAGAAACGAGTTGATGGCAAACAGCATCATGTAGGCGGGCAGGATGAAGCTCTCGACCCTGAGATAGGCGAGGCCGACCCGCAGGACGTCCGGATCGTCGGTGAACAGGCCCAGCACCGGCCGGCCCAGCAGCCACAGCAGCGGAAAGGCCAGCGCGGTCATGATCGCGCCGACCTTCCAGCAGAAGAACAGCGCATCGCGCACCCGGTCGAAGTCGCGGGCGCCGAAATTCTGCGCGGCGATGGGCAGCAGCGCCTGGGTCACGCCCAGCACCGGAAGCAGCAGGATCTGTTCCAGCCGGATGGCGATGCCGAAGCCTGCGATGGCGTGCTCGCCGAACCCCTTGAGCGCGTATTGCACGACAAAGCCCGACAGGAACATCACCAGCAGCGAGACGGTCACCGGCAGCGCCTGAAGCGTGATCTCTCCCACCGTCGCGGCGCGCGGGCGGAAGTTGCGCGCCCTGAGCCGGGCCATGGTGCGCAGCCGCAGCACCTGGGCGATCATGTAGACCATCACGCCGCCCTGGCTCATCACCGTCGAGGCCGCCAGCCCGTCGAAGCCCAACCCGTTCCAAAGCCCGGGAATGCCGTAGATCATCAGCGGGTTGAGCACGATATTGGCGAAGAAGGCCACCACCAGCGCGCGCTGCATCGAGCGTCCGTCGCCATGCGCCTGCAGGATGCCGTTGCAGGCAAAGGCCAGCAGGAAACCGGGCAGGGCCAGGGACAGGATCAGGTAATAGCGGATGCCGGCGTCGCGATAGGGGCCGGGTTCGGAGACCAGCTCGACGATGCGCGGCGCATACCACGCACCGGCCGCCATCAGCACCAGCGCGGCAATCACGCCGCAGGTCAGGCCCTGCGCCGCCAGCCGGCGGGCTGCGCGCCGGTCCCCTCCGCCGAGGGCGTTGCCGACGATGGCCCCCATCGCCGCGCCCAGGCCCACGCCCGCCGATATGGCGATGTAGAAGGCCTGGAACCCCAGCGCCAGACCGGCCTGCGCGCTGGTCGACAGCAGGCCCGCAAAGAACATGTCGACCACGTTGTAGAGCGTGTTGAACAGCATCCCCACCGCGGCGGGGATCGCCAGCGCGCGGAAGTGGCCGGCAATCGGCCCCTGCGTCAGGTTGCTGTCCACCGGTTGGGTCATTGCGCGACGCTCATGGCCGCTCGGCCTGCACGGTGAGAAAGACGAAGCGTTCCGTCAGCACTTCGACGAACCCGTGGTTCAGCTCGGCATCCACGCTCAGGCTGTCGCCCGCACCGAGGGTGAATTGCTGCTGGCCATAACGATAGACCGCCTCGCCCTCGATCACCTGGATGAACACCACGCCATGCCCGACATAGGTGGGCGGCGGCCCGCCGTCGCGCAGGAGAGTCACCTGGCGGGCCTGGAACCTCAGGTCGCGCCGCGCATGGATGGCCAGATTCACGTATTCGTGCCGGTGTCCGTCCGTCATTCGCGTCGCGCGCAGCCCTTCGCCGTTGCGGACCAGGGTGAAATCGGTGTGCTCGGTCCGCGCCTCGCGGAACAGCGAGACGATGGGAACCTCCAGCGCCTCGGCCAGCGCCGCCAGCGTGCCGATGCTGGGAGAGACCAGCCCGTTCTCGATCCGGCTGATCATCGCCGCCGAGATGCCGGACCGCTCCGCCAGGCGGCGGGCCGACAGCGCGCCCTCGCTGCGCAGCCGCCTGAGCGCGCTGCCGATGGCCTGGTCGATGCGCCTGCCGGGGGGGTCGCCTTGCATCCCGGGGTCAGTCACCGGCGTAGTAGCCGACGATGTCGCCATCGGTGGTCACACCAAGACCGTTCAGCAACCTGTTGGCGTAGTTGAAATATCCGGTGATCTGGTTGATCTCCAGGATCTCGCCGTCGCGCCAGCCCGCGTCACGCAGACCGGCGACATCGGCCTGCGCCATGGTGCCGGGATCCAGCGTCAGCTTTTCGGCATAGCGCAGCGCCGACAACTCGCGCCCGTCGAAGGCGCGCTCCGGCTGGCGGGCGCGCAGCGCGGCCTCGACCGTGTCGGCCCGCGCGTCGTTGCCGATCAGGTGCCGGGCGTTGGCCCAGTGGTTGGCATAGGAATAGGCGCAGTCGTTCAGGGTCGAGACGTAGGAGGCGATCACCTCCTGGAACCAGGTGGGCACGGTGTTGCCCTCGTCATGCAGGCAGGCCCGGTAGAGCACCACATGCCCGGTCATCGTGCTGGGCCGCAGCGAGTGAACCCGCATCACGTTGTCCACGGTTCCATGCGGTGTGCGCGCGAAATCCAGCGCCCGGGCAAGGGGTTCGTCCGCGTCCTCGTCGGATATCATCTCGATCCATGCTGACATTCTGTGCTCCGCCGGTGGCTTGCGATTAATTCTTGGAATCTGCGGCCATGCGCTATGATCTATCATGGACTCGCGGCCGGGATGTTGACTAAAGTGCAATTATTGTGAGCCATGCGCAATCTTTGTGTTGTCGTGGCGGCCGCGGAGCCAAGGGCGCGGCGCACCGGGACAGCGGCGGGGAACCGAGAGGAAGACACCATGTCCGGACAGGGATCGAACCCCGAATGACCCGACCCGACGTGATGATCGAGGCCCAGAACCTCGACAAGTTCTACGGGCCGTTCCATGCGCTCAAGGATGTCTCGATCACCGTCGGCCGCGGCGAGAAGATGGTGATCTGTGGCCCGTCCGGCTCGGGCAAATCGACATTGATCCGCTGTTTCAACGGGCTGGAGTGGCACAATTCCGGGCGCTTGACCGTGGACGGGATCGAGGTCTTCGAAGGCGCGGCCGAGATCCGCACCCTGCGCCAGGAAGTCGGCATGGTGTTCCAGCAGTTCAACCTGTTCCCGCATCTGACGGTGCTGGAGAACCTGACCATCGGCCCGATGAAGGTGCGGGGCCTGACCCGCGCGCAGGCCGAGGAGACCGCGCGCACCTATCTCGACCGGGTGCATATCCCCGAACAGGCCAACAAGTATCCCGCGCAGCTGTCCGGCGGACAGCAGCAGCGGGTGGCCATCGCCCGGTCGCTCTGCATGGAAACCCGGGTGATGCTGTTCGACGAGCCGACCTCGGCGCTGGATCCGGAAATGATCAACGAGGTTCTGGACGTGATGGTCGAACTGGCCGGAACTGGCATGACCATGGTGGTGGTGACGCACGAGATGGGCTTTGCCCGCAAGGTGGCCGACACGATGGTGTTCATGGAGGCGGGGCGGATCGTCGAGGTCTCGCCGCCCGACACGTTCTTCACCAACCCGTCCAGCGAACGGTGCCGCCTGTTCCTCGACCAGATCCTGGATCACTGAGATGACCGCGCGGGCCGAGCCGGACCTGAAGGGCCAGCCGCTGCCGCGGCCGCCGGCGTTCCAGCGGGTGCTGAACTCGGTGCCTGTGGCGGTGGGGCTCTATGCCGTGGTGATGGCGCTGATCGTCTACGGCTCTTACGTCGGCGCGCAGAACATGGGCTACAACTGGCAATGGTACCGGGTGCCGCAATTCATCTATTCCCGCACCGCGGACGGGTTCCAGTGGGGCGAGATTGCGCTCGGACTGGTCGAGACTGTGCGGATCTCGCTTTTGTCCTTTTCGCTGGCCACGCTGCTGGGCCTTCTGGTGGCGTTGCTGCGCCTGTCGGGGCTGGTGGTCGGCACGGCGGTGGCGGTGGGCTTCCTGGAACTGATCCGCAACATCCCGCTGCTGGTGCTGCTCTACCTGTTCTACTACGTGCTGGGGCCGATCTTCGGGATGGACCGCTACACCGCCAGCGTCCTGACCCTCGCGGTGTTCCATTCCGCGCTGATCTCGGAGATCCTGCGCGCCGGGATCAACGCGGTGGCCACCGGCCAGTGGGAGGCCGCGAAATCCATCGGCATGACGCCGTATCAGACCTATCGCTACATCATCCTGCCGCAATCGGTGCGCTTCATGCTGCCGCCGATGACCGGCGAGATGGTGCACCTGATCAAGTCCTCGGCCATCGTCAGCGTGATCGCCGTGGCCGAACTGACCACGGTGGGCCGCAATATCATCTCGGACACCTACATGAGCTTCGAGATCTGGTTCACCATCGCCGCCGTCTACATGGCGCTGACCCTGCTTCTGTCCATCGGCGTGTCATATCTGGAGCGGAGATATGCCGTCGATCAATGAAAAAACCCAATCCGTTCATCCAGTCAGGAGGTAAGTCATGAAATTCACCCGCAGAATGCTGGGCGCGGCGCTGGCCGCCACGGCCGCCGCGTCGCTGGCGCTGCCGGCGTCAGCGCAGACCGCGACGCAATCGCTCAGCCGCGAAAGCGTGATCGAGACCATCAAGGAAGAGGGCGTGATCCGCATCGGCCTGTCGCTCTTCGTGCCGTGGTCGATGCGCGACAAGAACGGCGACCTGATCGGCTTCGAGCTGGACGTGGGCCGCAAGCTGGCCGAGGACATGGGCGTCGAGGTCGAGTTCGTGCCCACCGCCTGGGACGGCATCATCCCGGCGCTGGTCTCGGGCAATTTCGACGTCATCATCTCGGGCATGTCGGTGACGCCGCAGCGTAACCTGACGGTCAACTTCTCGGATGTCTACGCCTATTCCGGCCACGCGATCCTGGCCAACACGGCGATGACCGAGGGTTTCAGCTTCGAGGATTTCAACTCGCCCGATGTCACCTTTTCGGCGCGGCGCGGGGCGACCCCGGCCACGGTGATCGCCGAAACCTTCCCCGAGGCGCAATTGCTGCTCTTCGACGAGGACGGCGCCGCCACGCAGGAGGTGCTGAACGGGAACGCGCATGCCACGATGGCCTCGCAGCCCAGCCCGAACCGCGATGCGGCGCGTAACCCGGATGTGGTCTACGTTTTCCCCAGCGATCTCATAAACCCCGCCGGCGAGGCCTTCGCGCTGCGCAAGGGCGACGCGGATGCCCTCAACTTCTTCAACAACTGGATCGCGCAGCAATGGCGCAACGGCTGGCTGCAGGAGCGCCATGACTACTGGTTCAAGACCGAGGAGTGGGCCGACCAGGTCGCCCAGTAACTCCGACGATACCAGGACCGGGGCCCGCGCGGGTCCCGGCCGAACCCGGCAGGAGGTGACGTGCTCAAGAAACTGCGCTGGCCCGACTATCTGATCCTGGCGGTTCTGGCCGGGTTCTTCGGCTATGTCTGGTACACGATCGAGGGCACGCTGAACTACAAGTGGCGGTGGGAGCTGATCCCCAGCTACATCGTCGGCTGGCATTCGGGGCGCGAGGAGTATTTCGCCAACATCCTGCTGCAGGGTCTGGCCGCCACCATCCGGATCAGCATCTATGCCAGCATCCTGGCGCTGATCTTCGGCACTGTACTGGGCATCGCCCGGTGCTCGACCAACCTGACGGTGCGGATGCTGGCGCGCACCTACCTGGAATGCCTGCGCAACGTGCCGCCCGTGGTGGTGGTGTTCATCTTCTTCTTCTTCCTGTCGCAGCAGTTGATCGACGCGCTGAACCTCGACCGCTGGGCGCGGGGCATCGCGCGGGCCGAGAACAACGGCGTCTGGGAATTCTTATTCGGCGAGATGCGCCGCTTTCCCTCGCTCGTCTCGGGGGTGATCGTGCTGGCGCTGTTCGAAAGCGCCTTCGTGGGCGAAATCGTGCGCGCCGGCATCCAGTCGATCCCGCGCGGCCAGCGCGAGGCGGCGCGGTCGATCGGCATGAGCCGGTGGCAGGAGATGCGCTATATCGTGCTGCCGCAGGCGATGAAAAAGGTGGTGCCGCCGCTGGCCAACCAGTTCATCTCGCTGATCAAGGACAGCTCGATCATCTCGCTGATCTCGGTGCAGGAACTGACCTACAAGACGGTGGAGCTGGTCGCCTCCAGCCGGATGATCTTCGAGGCCTGGATCACCACGGCAGCCTTCTATTTCGTGGTCTGTTTCAGCCTGTCGCGGCTGTTCGCGCGGCTGGAGCGCAAGCGGCGCTGACCTCTCGTCACGCGCGGATCTGCACCATGCCGTCGCGGACGCGGGTTTCGAACAGCTTCATCGGCCGCGTGGCCGGGGCGCTGACGGGCCGGCCGTCGCGCACGTCGAAGGCGCCCTGATGCAGGGGGCATTCGATGACATGGCCATCGAAAAACCCGTCGCACAGGTCCGCGCCGCCGTGGTTGCACAGCGCCAGCGAGACATGGATCCCCGTGGGCGTGTCGTAGACCGCCAGCGACCGTGCGCCCAGATCGACCCGCGTGACCCAGCCGCGCTCAAGCTCGGCCACTGCGACCAGATCCCGCCAGGGACGCGCCGTTGCGCTCATGCGGTGTCCCTGCGGTCGAAAAGCTGCCGCAGGATGTCGCGATGCGCGCCCAGGTATCCGCCGGGTTCCACGTGGATGTGATCCTTGAGCCGTTCGTGCAGCCGGGGCAGGGCGTGGAAGGGCACCGAGGCGACATAATGGTGCTCGGCATGGTAGTTCATGTTCCAGCACAGGAACCGCCAGGGCCAGGACACCAGGCTGGTGCGGGTGTTCTCGTGCATCTGCGCGACGGTGGGGCGGCCCACATGCTCGGTCATGCGGATGGCGCGCATCACCGGCTCGCCCAGCGCCAGCGGGACCAGCCAGAACCACAGCAGGCCCCACCACCCGGTCGCGGCCATGCCCAGGAAGAGCGCGGCATAGATCGACAGCATCACCCGCGCATCGCGGCGCACGGCATCATGTTCCACCTTCGGGATGAACCGCTGCTCTGCGGGGCTGAGGCGTCCGGCGGCATGGCGCAGAAGTTCGGTCAGCTTGGTCCTCCAATAGGGGATGGCCGACAGATACCACAGGTAGTCGGCCAGCGATGCCGGCATCCCGATCATCTCGGGATCCTCGCCGGTCAGCTGGGTATAGGTGTGGTGGTCGCAATGCTCGTAGCGGAAGAACCGGTGCGGCAGGATGATGATCAGCCCGCAGATCTGGCCCACCAGATCGTTCAGCCAGCGGGTGCGGAACACGGTGTAATGCACGCATTCATGCTGCAGCGAGAAATGGTGCACCAGGACGATGCCATGCAGGAACATCGCCGGCCAGATCAGCCAGCTGTTCCAGCTGAGCGCGATCAGGGTCGTTGTGCCCGCCAGCACCAGCAGCCAGAGCGCCAGCCGGCGTAAGGCCGGCCTGTCCGAGCGGGCCATCAGCGCGCGCAGCTCGGCGCGCGACAGCTTTCCCTCGGCCAGTGCCTGGGTCAGGGGCGTGACAACGGTCTTGGTCATGAAGGTCTCTTGTGTCTTGCCGGCGCGGGGCTGCGTTTGTCCCTGCTTGGCCGGCGCCGGAGACGGGAGTGCTCCGCACCATGAGGCCGTCGACGAATTCGGCCCCATTGGACACAGACTAGCGCATCCCGACGTTTCTCATCAAGAGGGCGGGCCCAGCCCGATCCGCCGGTCGGGCGCCTCGAACAGCGCGGCGATACCGGGATAGCCGTCCAGGATGTCCTGCCCGCCGGGCAACCGGTCGAGATGGAAGGCGCCGTCGCGCCAGACCTCGACACCGTCGATCTCGATCGTCGGGTCGATGACGTTCCACGAGATCTCGCCCGGCGCGTAGGTGCCGCAGGTGTGGAAATGCAGGATGCGCGGATTGCCGAAGGCGGCACCGCCCCAGCGTTCGTAATTCCCGCGCATCGGCCAGGGAAAACCGCAGCCGGGATGGATGCCGGCATGCCAGGAATGCACCGCGTCGCGGTCAATGTCGAACAGGTGCGAGACGCGATCATAATGCGCGTTTGCCCGGGCCACGTCCGCCTCGGACCCTTCGAAGCCGGTGAGCCGCCCCTCTCGCATCAAGGCCGCGACCGGGCCGTCGAACTCGACCGTGTAGTTTTCATAGTAGCGCGAGCCGGTGCCGGTCAGGAAGCCGGGCAGGGCGACCCGGCCGGAGAAACTGTGCGCGGGCACCGGCGTGTGGATCGACAGCGGAAAGCGGGTGACGGTGGTGTCCCCCGACGGATCCAGGTCCATCTCGGGGCGGCCCGACACCTCCGTGCCGGCGGGGCAGGTCAGGCGGACATGGCGGGCCGTGGCCAGCGCCATGTTGATCCGGTCCTTGATATCCTCCAGGCCGGCATGGTGCGCCTTGGCGAAGCCCGAGCCGAACAGTTCCGGGTTGAGCGCGAAGCTGACGATGATGCGCTTGTCGGGCGGCATGTCGCGGAACCGCAGCTGATCGCCCAGCCGGGCAAGGAAGATCACGATGTCGGCGGCATCCATCTCGCCACGCAGGCGGTCGTCCAGATGCGGGCGGTCAGGCGAGAATCCGACGTCGCGCAGGGTCACGCTCAGCCCCAGCGCCTTGGCCTCGCTGGCGACGCATTCGGCGGCGCCGGGATCGAAATAGCCGAATTCCGGCGGCTCGTAGGCGATCAGAAGATGTTCGCCCTTCTGCGCGCCCGCGCAGTTGAGCAACAGGTTCCTGGCGCCGTGTCTTGGCGAAATCGTGTGCATCCCATGCTCCGGCCGAGACGGGTTCCCCAGAGCCCGCGCGCTCAGGCTACCGCGCCAGGCGCGGTGCGATCCATTTGAAAACCGTAATGCTTGTCATTAGGCTGGCTTATGTGATCCTGAACCTGCCATATTCCGCGCTGCGGGCGTTCGAGGCGGTGGTGCGCCAATCCGGCTTCTCGGCCGCCGCCGACGAGCTGGGCGTGAGCCAGAGCGCGGTGAGCCAGCACGTCAAGGCGCTGGAGGAATGGCTGGGCCAGGATCTGCTGGTGCGCGGCGCAAGGGCCTCGGTGCCGACGCCCGATGGGGCACGGCTGGCCCGCGCCATTGCCGAGGGGCTGGGGCGGATTTCAGATGTCTGTGCCGATCTGCGGGACCGCGGCCGCACCGACAAGACACTGGTGATAAGCTGCCTGCCCGGGTTCGCCTTCATCTGGCTGTTCCCGCGCCTGATGCGCTTCGACCTGGCACATCCCGACATGGCGATCTCGATCGTCACCGACAACGGGCGCAAGCCGTCCGGCGGGGCCGAGGCCGACGTGGGCATCCGCTACGGTCTCGGGGACTATCCCGGGCTGGAGGTCGAGCGGCTGATGGGCGAGCGGTTGTTTCCGGTCTGCGCGCCAGCGCTGGTGTCCGGGCAGCCGCCATTGCGGGCCCTGGGCGATCTTGCACTACACACACGGCTCGAGGATGAGACGCTGGATTTCGGCGCGGCCAGCCCGACCTGGGACTTCTGGGCGCGGACCTGCGGCGTGACGCTTCCGCCGGCGCGGCGCACGCGGCGGTTCGGCCAGACCAACATGGTCGTGCAGGCGGCGATCGAGGGGGTCGGTGTGGCGCTTGGGCGCGAGCCGCTGGTGATCGACGCGCTGCACGATGGGCGGCTTGTGCGGCCTCTCGACGGGATCGCGCCGTCGCCGCTGTCCTACTGGTTGGTCTGCGGGCCGGAAATGCGGCGGTCCGGCAAGGTTGCGGTCTTTCTGGACTGGCTGCGCGCCGAGGTTGCCGCGCAGCCGGACCTGGCCGGTGTCGGGCACGGGGGCGATTAGTCCGCCTAATGCCCATCATTACGATTCCGCGATAGCCGGCGGGCCGGATCTGCCGCATACTCCGCCGGGAAGAACCGCAGGGGATGACCGGATGTTTCTGAGAAACTGTTGGTACGTGGCCGGTTGGAGCCGCGATTTCGACCGCAGCCTGAAGGCCGAGACCTTCCTGGGCGAGGAGATCGTGATCTACCGCCGCGAGGACGGCGCGCCGGTCGCGCTGGAGGATGCCTGCCCCCATCGCAAGCTGCCCCTGTCCCAGGGCAACCTGAAGGGCGACACCGTCGAATGCGGCTATCACGGGCTGACCTTCGATTGCACCGGCGCCTGCGTCGCCGCGCCGACCCAGCCCGGCTCGGTCCCGCGCCGGGCGGTGGTGAAATCCTATCCCGTGGTCGACCGCTATCGCCTGTTGTGGATCTGGATGGGAGACCCGGCGCGGGCCGATCCCGACCTGATCTTTCCCATCGAGAATTTCGACAATCCCGACTGGGGCCTGACCGATGGCGGCGTGCTGGACATCGACTGCAACTACCTGTGGGTCTGCGACAACCTGCTGGATCCCAGCCATGTCGCCTGGGTGCATGTCACCTCATTCGCCGGCGCCGGCACGGACGACCAGCCGCTCGACCTGAAACGCACGGATCGCGGTGTGATCGTCTCGCGCTGGATCTTCGACCAGCCGCCGTCGCCCTACTACGCGAACCTGCTGCCCTTCCCGGGCAATTGCGACCGGCTCCAGCATTACGAGATGTGCCTGCCCGCCATCGCGCTCAACATGTCGGTCTACACGCCGGTCGGCACCGGCGGCTATGACCGGCCGCAGGTGCCCGAGACCTATGTGAACATCTCCTACAACTTCATGACGCCCATCGACGCGGACCGGACGCGCTATTTCTGGTTCCAGCACCGCAACACCGACCCGGAGAACCGCGAGGTGTCGGAAGTCATGAACAAGGGCGCGCGCATGGCCTTCGAAGAGGACCGAGCAGTGCTGGAGAAGGTTCACAAGGGCATGAAGACCCCGGCCACGCCCCATATCGACCTGGGCCTGGATGCCGGCGCCAAGCAGTTCCGCCTGATGCTGGAGCGCGCCATCGCCGCCGAGGGGCAGGGCGCCCCGGCCACCGAACCGGCCTGAACGCGGATCACGCGCGCCGGCGCGCGTCCTGCGTGGTCAATGCGGCGCGGAACCTGTCGCTGCCCCAGCCCTCGGTTACCGCCGCCTTCAACAGGGCCTGCTGCGTCTGCGGCGCCAGCCCGTCGGTCGGCGGGTCGGTGTCGAGATTGGTGGGAAAGGAATAGCCCTCGGCCGTGGCCGCGATTGCGGCGTCGAGTTCGGGCTCGCTCAACTCGCCCCGGTCCCAGGCGCGCTGCAGCGGGGCGAACACCGCCGCGCACATGGCCGTGCGGTCCACAGCCTCCATCGCGCGACCGAAGGCCGAGGAGACCTGCAACAGGTTGACCATGCGGTGGATGTCGGCGCTGCTGTTGGCCCCGGCGGCGTGAAACAGCGCCGGGTTGAAAAACAGGGCGTCACCCTTGTCCAGGGGCAGTTGCACGTGGTGGCGTTCGAAGAGGTCGCGGAAATCCTCGCGCCGCCAGGCGGCATATCCCGGGCGGTAGAGCTGCGAGAAGGGCAGCAGCTTGGTCGGCCCGCTTTTGACGGGCATGTTGCAATGGGCAATGCCGCCCTGCAGGGTCATCAGCGGTGACAGGTCGTGCACATGGGCGGGGTAGGTGGCGCTGACCTCGGCGGTCTGGAACCCCAGGTGATAGTCGCGATGCGCCTGCTGTGCCTGTCCGCCGGGATGCACCAGGTTGATCTGCGCCGTCATCTGGTAGTTCGGGCCGAGCCACGCCTCGCAGACCGCGTCGATGGCGGGGTTGGCGAAATAACCCAGGAACACCTCGGGCGCGGCGAGGCACAGCTTTTGCAGCGAATTCCAGATCCGGTCGTTGCTGCCGGCGGCGGCGAAATGGTCGGCGCCCGGGGCATCGCTGCGCCGGGCCTCGTCGATGAGGCGATCATAAACCTCGGTGGCCGCGTCCAGCGCTGCGGTGTCGGCATAGGCCGCGGCCAGCACCAGGACCCCCGGGCCGTCCTTCAGCACCCGCGCCCATTCCGCCATCAGATCCCGCCTGCGGGCCGGCACGTCCAGCACGTCGCGCAGCCCGGTCATGTCGTAGACGGGGATGTTGGCCCGCAGGGCCGAGGCGTTTGGCGCGTCCTCGCGTGACAGGCTGCGCTGCACCAGATCGGCGAATTTCAGCGGGTCGCAATCCGCCTGCGAATAGTAGGCCGGCCGCCGGGTCATCGCGCGTCGCGCTCGGCGATCCAGCTGTGGGCGGGATCGTTCTGGAACCGCCATTTCCGCAATGGCCCGGCCATCACGTTGAGATAATACATCTCATAGCCATAAGGCGCGCCGCACGGGTGGTGTCCGCGTGGCACCAGCACGACATCGCCGTCCTGAACCGCCATCGTCTCGTCCAGCGCCCCGTCCTCGGTATAGACCCGCTGAATGCCGAAGCCCTGCGCCGGGTTCAGCCGGTGGTAATAGGTCTCCTCCAGGTAGGTCATCCGAGGAAAGTCGTCCTCGTCATGGCGGTGGCTGGGATAGGAGGACCAGTTGCCCGGCGGTGTGAACACCTCGGTCACCAGCAGGCTGCCGGCGACGTCACGGTCCTCCATCGCGATATTGTTGATATGGCGCAGGTTCTGCCCGGTGCCGCGCGGGGTCAGCTGGATGCCCTCGGGGCCGAGGTGGCGGGCCGGGTGGACGCCACGCGCCGGCGCTGTGCAGACGGCCAGGGTGCAATCGGTGGTGGCCGTGGCTGTCCAGTCCGCCTGTCCCGGCACATAGAGGCAATGCGGCGCGGTCTTTTCGAACACCGACATCCGCGCCCCCATCTCGCCGAAGGCCTCTCCGGCGGCAGTGATCCGGGCCTTGCCCTCGACCAGAACCAGGATCGCCTCGCGCTCCGCCGTTGCCTCGGCCGCAGTCTCGCCCGGTGCCAGGTGGTAGAGGCCGAAGCCCACATAGCCCCAACCGGCACTCTCGGGCGTGATGTCATGCACCTTGCCCGAGGTGCCGCCGGGCTTGACCAGAAGCTCGCTCATACGGTTCCGCCCAGGGCATCGTCCAGCTGCGCCAGCTCCTGCCCGCCGGCCATCATGTCCTGCAACTCGTCGGGGGTGATCTGGCCGCGCTGGGCGGTGCCCAGGGTCTTGCCGCGGTTGAGCACGGTGAACCGGTCGCCCACGGCAAGCGCGTGGCGCACGTTGTGGGTGATGAACACCACCGCCACGCCCTGCTTGCGCACCTTGTCGATCGTGGCCAGCACGTTCGAGGTCTGCCGCACGCCCAGGGCCGAGGTCGGCTCGTCCAGGATCAGCACCTTGGCGCCGAAATGCACTGCGCGCGATATGGCGACGGTCTGCCGCTCGCCGCCCGAGAGGGTGCCTACGGCCTGATCCGGCCCGCGCAGGTTGATGCCCATCTTGCGCATCTCCTCCATGGTGATGCGGTCGGCCTTCTCGCGGTCGAAGAAATTGATGCCGGCGATCTTCTTCACGGGCTCGTTGCCCATGAAGAAGTTGCGGCTGACCGACATCAGCGGGATCATCGCCAGATGCTGGTGGACGGTGGCGATTCCGGCATCCATCGCGTCGCGCGGGTCGTCGAAATGCATCGGCTTGCCGTCGAAGATGATTTCGCCCTTGGTCGGCTTGTGGACGCCGGACATGGTCTTGATGAAGGTGGACTTCCCGGCGCCGTTGTCGCCCAGCAGGCAATGGCATTCGCCGGGAAAGATGTCGATCGAGACACCGGCCAGCGCGATCACCGCGCCGAAATGCTTTTCGATGTCCTTCATCTGGATGATCGGGGCGTGCTCGCTGCGCGTGTTCATCTCAACGTTCTCCCGTGATCATGCGGCGGATATAGGTGTTCAGGATGACCGCCCCCAGCAGGATGACGCCCAGAAAGACCCGGAACAACGAGCTTTCGACACCGGCAAAGAACAGGCCCTGCTGGACCACGCCGAAGATCAGCGCGCCGAGCGCCGCACCGATCACCGAGCCGTAGCCGCCGGTCAGCAGCGCGCCGCCGATGACCACCGCGATGATGGCCTCGAACTCCTTGAGCAGACCGCGGTCGGCGCCGGCGGATCCGAATTCCATCACCTGGCAGGTGGCGAAGACAGTGGCGCAGAAGGCGGTGAACATGAACATCAGGATCTTCACCCGGTTGACCGGCACGCCCGAGTTGCGCGCCGCCTCGGCGTCGCCGCCCGAGGCGAAGATCCAGTTGCCGAACCGGGTACGGGTCAGCAGCACATGGCCGAAGAACACCAGCGCGATGGCCCAGACGATCAGCATCGGGATGCCGTCCACCACCGGTTGGCCGGCGCGGGTGCCGCGTTCGAACGTGGCGATCAGCCCGGCCTCGCCAAGCCACTGGAACAGCCATCCCAGAATCTTGCCGCCGAAGACCGGCGCAAGCCAGTCGCCCTGGGCCGCGTCCGAGATGCCGCCGATGATTGTCTTGCGCTCCAGCGTCTGCGGAAAATAGATGGTGAAGCCGCGCAGGATGAACAGGAAGGCCAGCGTCACGATGAAGCTGGGCAGGCCGGTGCGGATCACGATGAACCCGTTGAGCGCGCCCAGCGCCGTGCAGAGCGTGAAGGTGATGAGAATGGCCATCCACACGGGCCATCCCAGCGTCACCGAGAAGATCGCGATCATCATCCCGGCGAACCCGATCATCGAGCCGACCGACAGGTCGAATTCGCCCGCGATCATCAGCAGGCAGGCGCCCACCGCGATGATCATGAACTGGGCCGAAACGGTGGACCAGTTGAGGACGCCCTGGCTGTTGAACATGCCGCTGTCCAGCGCGGTGAGCAGGAAGAACGTGAAGACAAGGACGGTTCCGCAGATCCCGCCCAGTTCGGGGCGGATCAGCGACTGTCTCAGGCGCGAGATGTCCTTGATGCGTTCATCGGTGGCGGGGGTGGGCTGTGCGCTCTGGCTCATGACCTCATTCCTGTATCGGGCTCTTGGGAAATCAGGACGTGATGCCCGGCCCGCGAACGGGCCGGACAAGTGCGGCTCAGCGGTATTCGCCGGCGTATTTCTCGACCAGGGTCAGCCCGTCAGCGGTGACGAAACCCGGACCCGAGTTGATGTTGTTGCCCGGCAGCACGCCGTAGCGGTGGTAGTTGGCCAGCACCACCACCGGCAGATAGGCCTGCAGGAACGGCTGCTGGTCGATGCCCCAGGCGATCACGCCGTCCTTGATGCCCTGCACGATGTTCTCGCCCAGGTCGAAAGTGCCGAAATAGATCTCGCCGGCCATGCCGTTATCTTCCAGCGCCAGCAGGGTCGGATCGGCCGAGGTCGGCCCCAGCGTCAGGACCGCGTCGGTGTCGGGATTGGCCGAGAGATAGGCCTGCACCTTGTTCTTGATTTCGGCCGGGTCCTGGCCGGAATCGATCATCTGGTTGGCCAGATCGACACCCAGCCCGTCGGCAAAGCCCTGGCAGCGCTCGGTCGAGGAGGGCGACGAGATATAGTGGTTCACGCACAGGAACGATCCCACGCCGTCATCCTTGGCGCGCAGCCCGGCCGCATAGCCGGCATCGTATTCCGGCTGGCCCACATACATCAACGCGCCCACTTCGCGCGCCTGCTCGGGGGTGCCCGAATTCATGATGATCACGTCGATGCCGCTGTCCACGGCCGCGCGGATCGGGCCCGAGAGGACATCGTAATCCGAAAGGGTGGTGATGATGCCGTCGGGCCCGGCGGCGGCGGCCTGCTCGATGATGCGGGCCATGTCGGCCAGGTCGCCGGTCGGCGGATTGCGGTATTCCACCGAGACGTCCATCTGCTCGCCGGCCAGGGCGATGCCGTTCTTGATCGTGTTCCACCAGCTGTCGCTGTCGGGCGCGTGGCTGACCAGAACATAGTTCAGGTCCTGCGCGGTGGCCGTGACCGGCGCCGCGAACACCGCCGCGCCGAGCGCGAGCGATTTGAGTATGGTTTTCATAAGGTCCTCCCAGACAGGTCGATTTCGTGTCGTGATCGGGACGGTTCGCCCGCCTCGCGTGGGGAAGGGAAGCACAAAGGGCAGAAAAATGCAACCGGTTGCAAAAACCGAATTCACTTTTTCGCCGTCCCGCCCTAACGTGACGGGAAAAACAGGAACTTCACCATGCCGGTGACATTGAAAGAGGTTGCGGAACGCGCCGGGGTTTCCCGCTCGGCGGTGTCGCGCACCTTCACCCAGGGCGCGTCGGTCTCGGTCAAGACGCGGCGCAAGGTCGAGAAGGCGGCGGCCGAGCTGGGCTACAGCCCCAACGCGCTGGCCTCGTCGCTGACCACCGGGCGGACCAAGCTGATCGGGCTCATCTCCAACAACTTTCACAACCCGCTGTTTCTGGAGGTGTTCGACCTGTTCACCCGCAGCCTGCAGGACCGGGGCCTGCGGCCGCTGCTGGTCAACCTGACCGACGAGACCGAGCCGTCCAACTCGCTGCGGCTGCTGCGGCAATACTCGGTCGATGGCGTGATCGTGGCCTCCTCGACCCTGTCGCCGGAGTTCTCGCTGGCGTTCCGCGATGCCCGGATCCCCGTGGTGCATTCCTTCGGCCGCTTCGCCAGCGCGCCGCATGTGCATGTCGTCGGCATCGACAACGTGGAGTGCGGACGGATCGCGGCGCGCACGCTGATCGCGCGGGGCTATCGCCGTATCGCCTTCCTGGGCGGCCCGCGCGAGGCGACCTCGACCATCGACCGGCGCAAGGGGTTCTTCGAAGTGGCCCGCGCCACGCCCGGATTGCAGGCCAGCGAAAGCTATGCCACCGCCTATTCCTTCGATGCCGGCCGTGCCGAAATGCTGAGCCTGCTCGACGCGCCGCCGGCCGAGGCGTATTTCTGCGGCGACGACGTCCTGTCGATCGGCGCCCTCAGCGCGATTGCCGATCACGGGCTGCGCGTGCCGGAAGACGTGGGCGTGATCGGCCTGAACGACATGGAAATGGCGCGCTGGGAGAACATCAACCTGACCACGATCCGCCAGCCCATCCGCCAGATCATCGACAGCTCGATCGAGCTGGTCATGGCGATGCTGGAAGATCCCGAGCGTTACCCCGAGGCGCGGCTCTTTTCCTGCCAGATCGTCGAGCGGGGCACGCTGCGCCCGCTGTGATCCCCGCTCAGCGGAACATCGGCGGGCGGGCATCGACCCAGGCGCCGTCCCGACGCGCCGAGTCCACCGCCGCGTACACCGCCGCCATCGAGCGCAGCCCGTCCTCGGCGCCGGGCAGGGCGCCGGCGACCTCGCCGCGGATGCGGGCGGCCAGGTCCACATAGATATTGGCCACGGCCAACGGAAAGCCCTCGGGATGGGCAATGGGCACCCGCGACAGCCGCGCGGCATCGCCATGCAGCCCGGCCTCGCCCTTTTCGATGATCTCCACCCGTCCGCCCAGCCGGTGATAGTGGATCTGGTTGGGCTGCTCCGAGGCCCAGCGCAGGCCGCCGGTTTCGCCGAAGACCTGGATGTCCAGCCCGTGCTGGCGCCCCAGCGCGATGGTGGAGGTCCAGAGCCGCCCGACGGTGCCCTTCTCGGTGCGGAAATTCACCATTGCATCGTCTTCCAGAACCCGGCCCGGCACGGTCGAGGCAAAATCCGCCGACAGGCTGCGCAACTCGTCGCCCAGGATGAACGAGGCCATGTGCAGCGCGTGAATCCCGCAATCGGCCATCTGCCCGGACACCCCGGCCTGCGCCGGGTCATAGCGCCAGCGCACCCGCGGGTTGTCGGCATCGTCGCCGGCCGCGTGGTGCCCGTGGCTGAAATTGGCGACGACGCAGCGGATCGCGCCCAATTCGCCGGCGGCGACCATCGCCTTCATCTGGCGGACCATCGGATAGGCGCTGTAGCAATAGTTGACCGCGCAGATCCGGCCGGCCTCGCGGGCGAGGCGCACGATCTCCTCGCCCTCTTCGACGGTCATCGTCATCGGCTTTTCGCACAGCACGTTGAACCCGGCCTCAAGAAAGGCGCGGGTGATCTCGAAATGCGTGCTGTTCGGTGTGGCGACCGTCACCAGATCGACGCGGTCGGGGTGCTCGCGCTCGCCCTCCAGCATGTCGCGCCAGTTGCCATAGGCGCGGTCGGGCGCGATGCCAAGCGATTGGGCATAGCTCTTGCCGCGATCAGCATCGGCATCCAACGCTCCGGCAACAAAGGAGAAATTGCCATCAGCCTGCGCGCCCATCCGGTGCGCCGGGCCGATCTGGCTGCCATCGCCGCCGCCGATCATGCCCCAGTTCAGTCTGGTCATCGCCTTGCCCTCCGTCACGTGAACCCGATGGATCGCAGATAGGCGCGGTTGGCCCTGGCATCACCCAGCGGATCGGTGTCGGGCAGGGTCGGGTCACAATCCTGCTCGACCGTGCACCAGCCGTCGAAACCGGCCTCCAGCAGGATCTGCCGCACCTGCGGGAAATCCACGTCGCCTTCGCCGAGGTTGCAGAAGATGCCCTGTCCGCAGGCCTCGTAGAAGCCGGTGCCGTTTGCGATCACATCCGCTTTCACTTGCGGGTCTATATCCTTGAAATGCATATAGCTTATGCGATCCATGTGGCGACGCATGAAGGCCACGGGATCGAACCCGGCATAGGAATGGTGGCCGGTGTCGAAACAGATCTTGAGAATGTCCGCGTCGACCTCGTCCAGCAGCCGTTCAAGCTCGGGCTCGAAATCCATGAAGCCGGCGGCATGGGCGTGGATCCCGACGGTCAGCCCGTATTCCTCGGCCCCCATCCGGGCGACATGGGCGATGCGGTCGCGAAAGGCGGCCCATTCGGCCGCGGCCATCTGTTCCGCGGCATCGGCCCGCCCGGCGGTGGGCGCCCGGCGCGGCGAGATCGAATCGATCAACACGAGATGCCGCGCCCCATGCGCGGCCAGCGCCTTGCAGGTGCGTGTCGCGCCGTCCAGCACGTCGTCCCACTGCGTCGGTTCGTGAAAGGCGCGGAACACCACGCCGCCGATCAGCTCCAGCTCGTGCTCGGCCAGCGCCTCGGCCACTTGCGGCGGGTCCTCGGGCATGAAGCCGACCGGACCCAGCTCGATGCCGTCATAGCCGGCTTCGGCCGCCTCGCGCAGGACCCGGCGCCAGTCCGGATTGCGCGGGTCGCCTGCGAATTCCACGCCCCAGGAACAGGGGGCATTGCCGATTCTGATGCTCACGCGCGGATCTCCTTCATGCAGGGTGAACGTCTTGCCAGCGGCCCTGCGCATGCGACCGGCGCGCGGCCTCGGCCACGCGCGAGACCGCCAGGCCGTCGCGGAAAGTGGGCCAGCGCGACCGCCCTTCGGAAATCGCCGCAAGGAAATCGCGGGCCTCGATGATGATCTGGTCCTGATAGCCGGTGCCGTGGCCCGGCCCTTGACAGAAGGGCAGGTAGTCGGGATGCGCCGGCCCGGTCAGGATCTTGCGGAACCCGCGCTCGGCCTCGGGATCGTTGGCGCGGTAGAGCCAGAGCGCGTTCTGATCCTCCTGGTCGAAGCGGATCGCGCCCCTGGTGCCGGTGATCTCGTAGGCATAGCCCATCTTGCGGCCGGTCGCGACGCGGCTGAAGAACAGATGGCCCATCGCGCCGTTGCCGAAGCGGCACATCATCTGCGCCTGGTCGTCATTGGTGACCGGCGCGCCGCCGCGGGTGGCATGCACCGTCTCGATCTCGGCCATGACCGAGGCGATCGGGCCGATCAGCGCCAGTGCGGCGTTGATCATGTGCGGCGCCAGGTCGCCCATCGTGCCGTTGGCCGCCCCCTGGCTGCGCCAGCTGGCCGGCCCGTGCGGATCGGCGAAGAAATCCTCGGTATGCTCTCCGCGGAACCAGGTGATGTCGCCGATTTCGCCGCCGGCGACCAGCTGGCGCGCGAATTGCGAGGCCGGAGTGCGGATGTAGTTGAAGCCGATCATGTTGACGATGCCGGCGCTTTCGGCGTCCGCGACCATCGCCTCGCCATCCGCCAGTGACGCGCCCAGCGGTTTCTCGCAGAAGACAGGCTTGCCCAGCGCGCAGGCGGCGCGGGTGATCTCAAGGTGGGTGTCCGGCGGCGATGCGATAATGACCGCCTCGACGCCCGGATCCTCGACCAGCTCGTGCCAGTCGCGTGCGGCGCGGGCAAAGCCCAGGGCGGCGCGATGGCGTTCCGCCGATTCGGGCGAGGTGGCGGCGATCATCTCCAGCCGGGGGCGCAGTGCCGTGCCGAAGACAGAGGCCACGGCGGCATGCGCGACCGCATGCGCCTTGCCCATGTAACCGCCGCCGATCAGGCCTATTCCGATACCGCTCATGCCGCCTTCCGAAAATTCGCGTTGCAACCGGTTGCAACACGGGTATCTTTAAACCGATCCCCGGGTCAAGCGCCGTGTCGGCGTTCGGGCCGGAAACGGACAAGCGAGGGAGGCAAGCGATGAGCAGCGAAACGATCCGTCTGACCACGGCACAGGCGATCATCCGGTATCTGAACGCGCAATTCATCGAGATCGACGGCACGCGCCAGCGCCTGTGCGGTGGCGGCTTCGGCATCTTCGGGCATGGCAACGTGACCTGCCTGGGCGAGGCGCTCTACGATCACCGCGAGACGCTGCCGCTCTATCGTGGCCAGAACGAGCAGAGCATGGGATTCGCCGCCGCCGCCTATGCCAAGTATCACCTGCGGCAGCGGTTCATGTTCTGCACCGCCTCGGCGGGGCCGGGCACGGCCAACCTGCTGACCGCCGCGGCGCTTGCCCATACCAACCGTCTGCCGATGTTGATGCTGTGCGGAGACACGTTCCTGACCCGACTGCCGGACCCGGTCCTGCAGCAGATCGAGCATTTCGGCAATCCCGCGCTGGGCCTGAACGATGCGTTCCGGGCGGTGAGCCGGTATTGGGACCGGATCACCCATCCCGCGCAGGTGATCCAGTCGCTGCCTGCGGCGCTGGCCACGATGCTGGATCCAGCCGATTGCGGGCCGGCCTTCCTGGCGCTTCCGCAGGACGTGCAGGGCTGGGCCTATGACTATCCCACGGCGCTCTTTGCCGAGCGGACCCATCGCATCCGCCGCCAGGCCCCGGATACGGGCGAGGTGGCCGAGGCCGCGGCGCTGCTCAAGGGTGCGAAACGCCCGGTCATCATCGCCGGGGGCGGGGTGCAGTATTCGCGCGCGGTTGCCGAACTGACCGGCTTTGCCGAGGCGCATGACATTCCAGTGATCGAGACCATCGCCGGCCGGGCCAACCTGCTCGATTCGCACCCGCTGAATATCGGTCCGGTGGGCGTGACCGGATCCGACAGCGCCAATGCCGTGGCCGAGGCGGCCGACGTGATCCTGTCGGTGGGCTCGCGGCTGCAGGACTTCACCACCGGCTCGTGGACGGCCTTTGCCAAGGATGCGCGGATCATATCGCTCAACGCCGCGCGGCACGATGCGGGCAAGCACATGTCGCTGCCGGTGGTGGGCGATGCCAGGCTGGGCCTTCAGGCGCTGGGGGCTGCGATGGCGGGCTACCGCGCCCCCGGCGACTGGGTCGGCTTTGCCCGGGATGAGCGCAAGAAATGGGCCGCCTACGTGGCCGAGAACATCCGCCCCGGCAACCGCCCGAACTCCTATGCGCAAGCCATCGGGGTGGTCAACGCGCTGTGCGACCCGCGCGACCGGGTGGTGACCGCCGCCGGAGGGCTGCCGGCCGAGGTGACGGCCAATTGGCGGACCCTGGATATCGGCACCGTGGATGTCGAATTCGGCTTTTCCTGCATGGGCTACGAGATCGCCGGCGGCTGGGGCGCGCGGATCGCGCAATCCGAGGCCGAGCCCGAGGCCGACACCATCGTCTTCGTCGGGGACGGCTCCTACCTTTTGATGAATTCCGACATCTACTCGTCTGTTCTGACGGGGAAAAAGCTGATCGTTCTGGTTCTGGACAATGGCGGTTTCGCGGTCATCAACAAGCTGCAGAACAACACCGGAAACGAGAGCTTCAACAACCTGTTCAGCGACGCGCCGACCATCCCCGAACCCTTTGCGGTGGATTTCGTCAGCCATGCCGCCGCCATGGGCGCGGATGCGGTGTGCGCGGCCAATGCCGACGAACTGGCGGAGGCGTTCAAGGCGGCCAAGGCCTCGGACAAGACCTCGGTGATCGTGATGGACGTGGATGCCTATGAGGGCTGGACCGCGCAGGGCCACGCCTGGTGGGAGGTCGGAACCCCCGAGGTGTCCGCCCATGAAACCGTGCGCGAGAAGCACCGCGAGATCGAGGGCGACCGCGCGCGTCAGAGGAAGGGCGTGTGATGCGGCCGCTTCTGGAGGGCATTGCCCGCAACCGGTTTGCGGTCCTGGGCCGCGCCGGCATGGACCTGTTCGCCGACCCGCCCGGAATGAAGAGCGAGGAGGCCGATGTGTTCCATTCCGGGCTAGGCGGATCCTCGGCCAATATCGCGGCCGGGCTGTGCAAGCTGGGCGCGCAGGCCGCGCTTGTCACCAGCGTGTCGGATGACGCGGTGGGGCGGTTCTGCGTCAACCAGCTGCGCCGCTACGGCGTCGACACGGCGCATGTGCGTGCGGTTCGGGGCGAGTTCCGCACCTCGCTGGCGGTCTACGAAAGCCGCATCGAGGATTTCCAGAACGTGATTTATCGCAACAACGCGGCGGATTTCCAGGTGACCGAGGCGGATATCGACCGGGTCGCCCTGCCGGATTTCGGCGCGCTGGTGACGACTGGAACCGTGTTTGCCGCCGAACCCTCGCGCAGCGCCCATTTCCACGCCTTCGACAGGGCGCGCGCGGCCGGGCTGCCGGTGGTGTTCGACATCGACTATCGCCCCTATTCCTGGCCCTCGCCGGAAGTCGCCGCCGAGGTCCTGTCCCGCGCCGGGCAGGCCAGCGACATGATCGTCGGCAATGACGAGGAGTTCGGCTTCATGGCCGGCGACATGGCAAAGGGACTGGACAAGGCGCAGTCGCTGGCCGCGGCCGGCGCGCTGGTGATCTACAAGATGGGCGAGCGCGGCGCGATCACCTTTGCCGGCGGCGAGGAGATCCGCACCGGGATCTATCCGGTCGAGGCGATCAAGCCCAACGGCGCCGGCGACAGTTTCATGGCCGGTCTGCTGGCCGGGCTGGCGGCGGGGCTGCCGCTGCGCCGGGCGATCCTGCAGGGTTCGGCCTGCGCCGCCATCGTCGTCTCGCGCCCCGGCTGCGCGCCGGCCATGCCCGATCCCGACACGCTTGCGCAGTTCCTGGCCAAGCACCCGCACCCCACGGAGGTCTGAGCGATGCATATCCCGCCATTCGACAACCGCAACGCGCCCATCGTCGACGCCGGTGACGCGCTTGTGCCGCTGAATTATTTCAACATCGTCAAGCTGAGCCGGGGGGAAAGCCACAGCTACTCGGTTCCAGGCTACGAGACCTGCATCGTGCCGGCCACCGGTCTGGTCGATGTCGAGGCGCCCGGCCTCGTGGTCGAGGATCTCGGCGGGCGTGGCGTCGATGTCTGGGACGGAGAGCCCGAGGGCGTCTATGTGCCGAGCGGCGCCGAGGCGCGTATCACCTGCCGCTCGGACGCGGCCGAGGTCTTTGTCGCCGGCGCCCGGTTCGACGGCGTGCTGGAGCCCTTCGCCGTGCGCGCCGACGAGATCGACCTGGTGCAATACGGCTCGGACGAGACCAAGACCCACCGCAAGATCAAGCATATTCTGGGCCAGCAGCAGCATGACAGGGTGGGGCGCCTGCTGGTCAGCGAGCTCTATACCGTGGGGCAGGGCGGCTGGTCCGGCTTTCCCAGCCACAAGCACGACACCGACCGCCTGCCGGACGAGACCCGGCATGACGAGACCTACAATTTCCGCTTCCGGCCGAATTACGGCTCGGGCCTGCAGATGCTCCAGCGCGAGGACAACGAGCCCGGCGATGCCTATCACATCGTCGACGGTTCGACCGTGTGCATCGACAAGGGCTATCACCCCTGCTGCGTGCTGCCGGGATACGAGATGTACTATTTCACCATCCTCGGCGGGCTGAGCCAGCGCAGCCTCAAGCAGTATTTCCAGCCCACCCATGCCGAACAGCTGCACACAATTCCCGGCATCATGGACATGGTGGCCAAGTTCAAATGACCCTGGCCAACCTGAAAGAAGTGCTGCAGCCCGCGCTGGCCGGCGGCTATGCGGTGGGCGGGCTGGTCTGCCTGGGCTGGGAGGACATGCGGGCCTATGTCGAGGCCGCCGAGGCCGAGGGCCTGCCGGTGATCCTGCAGGCCGGTCCGTCCTGCCGGAAGCACACGCCGCTGCCGGTTCTGGGCGCCATTTTCCGCCACCTGGCCGAAAGCGTCTCGGTGCCGGTCGTGGCCCATCTCGATCACGGCTACACGGAAGAGGACTGCCGCGTGGCGCTGGACAGCGGTTTCACCTCGCTGATGTTCGACGGATCGCGCAAGCCGCTGGCACAGAATATCGACGAAACCGCCCGCATCGCCGAAATGGCACATGCCGCCGGCATCTCCTGCGAGGGCGAGATCGGATTCGTCGGCTATGATGCGGGCGAGGCCTCGACCGGGACCGATCCCGAGGAGGCCGCCCGCTTTGCCCGCGAAAGCGGGATTGACGCGATGGCGGTGTCGGTGGGCAATGTCCATCTGCAACGCGACCGCCAGGGCGGGCTGGACGAGGAGCGGATCCGCGCCATCGAGGCCGTGACCGATGTGCCGCTGGTGATCCACGGAGGCTCGGGCGTGCCGGTGGCGCAGCGGACCCGGCTGGCGCGGGGCTCGCGGATCTGCAAGTTCAACATCGGCACCGAGCTGCGGATGGAATTCGGCTCGGCCCTGCGCGCGGCGCTGGCGGACGATCCCGACGGGTTCGACCGCGTGGCGCTGCTGGGCCGCTGCGAGGCGCCGATACGTGACGCGGCACGCGGTGTGCTGCGCGCGCTGGGACCGGCTTAGGGAGAGGATCATGCTGTCAATCGGACTGTTGGGATGTGGCCGGATCGGCCAGGTGCATGCGCGCAGCCTGGCGCGGCTGAAAGACGCGCGGCTGCTGGCCGTCGCCGATGCGGTGCCCGAGGCCGCGCAGGCGCTGGCGGCCGAGAGCGGGGCGGAGATCCGCGATGCGGAGGCGATCATCGGCGCGTCGGATATCGATGCGGTGATCGTGGCGACGCCCACCACCCTGCATTTCGACCAGATCCACGCGCTGGCCGCCGCGGGCAAGGCAATCTTCTGCGAGAAGCCCATCGACCTGTCCTCGGAGCGGGCGGCAGAATGCCAGGCGGCGGTCGAGGCGGCGGGCGTACCCTTCCTGACCGCGTTCAACCGGCGCTTCGACCCGCATTTCGCGCATCTCCAGGTCCGGCTGGCCGCAGGCGCGATCGGAGAGACCGAGCTGGTCGTGATCACCTCGCGCGACCCGGCGCCGCCGCCGCTGTCCTATATCCGGCAGTCCGGCGGGCTGTTTCGGGACATGACGATCCACGATTTCGACATGGCGCGGTTCCTGCTGGGCGAAGAGCCGGTCGAGATCTTCGCCGCCGGATCCTGCCTGGTCGATGCCGGGATCGGCGCGGCCGGCGACATCGACACTGCGGCGGTCACCTTGCGCACGGCCTCGGGCAAGCTGTGCCAGATCAACAATTCGCGGCGGGCGAGCTATGGCTATGACCAGCGCATCGAGGTGCATGGATCCAATGGCATGCTGAGTGCGGCAAATCAGCCCGAACACCTGGTCACCCAGGCCGGCAGCGACGGGTTCGCCCGGGCGCCCAACATGCATTTCTTCCTGGAACGCTACGAGGCCGCCTATCTGGCGGAGATGTCCGCTTTCGTCGCCGCGGTGCAGGAGGGGCGCCCGCCCGAACCGGGCATCCGTGACGGTGTGGCGGCGCAGCGGCTGGCCGATGCCGCCGCGGTCTCGCTGGAGCGGGGGCAGCCGGTGCGGCTGGACTGATCCCCGGGGGTCAGGGCCGGTCCAGCACGTAGTCGGGCACGATGCCGGCGCGCGCGATGGCCGCGTCCACGTCGGCCCCGTCGAAGAAGCCGTAGCCGGCCACCAGCGCCGAGTCGATACCGGCGGCCTGCGCGCCCAGGATGTCGGTATGCAGGCTGTCGCCCACCATCAGGATCCGCGATTTCGGCGGCAGCGGGTCCAGCCGCGCCAGGGCCAGGTCGAAAATGCGGGCGAAAGGCTTGCCGAAAAACGCGGGCACGATGCCGGTGCGATCCGCCAGCCGGTGCGCGAAAAGGCCCGGCTCGGACGAGAAACCGGCCTCGCGCGGGGCGACAATGTCGGGATTGCCGACCAGGACCGGCCGCGGCGCGTGCAGAAGCGCCTGTTCCAGTAGGGTCTGGCGGTTCTCGGTCCAGCCCGCGCTGCCCACCAGCAGGAAGCCCGCGACCTCGGCATAGGGCGCGGGATCGTCCTCGAGATAGGTCAGGTGCAATGCCTCGAGATCCCGCAGGCCGCTGTCACGGTTGGACATCAGCCCCCAATGCAGACCGCGCTGCCCGTCCATCGCCGACAGCAGCGCGGTGCGGCTGGTGATGACCTGCTCGGGCGCGAAGTCATAGCCCATGCGCGCGTATTTCTCGACCAGTGCCGCATGAGAGGCGCTGGCCGCGTTTGACACCACCAGCACCTGTTTGCCCCGCGCCCTGAGCCCGGCAATCCGCGCGGCGACGCCCGGAATCGCCGTCTCGCCGATGTTGAGCACACCGAACGCATCCAGCAGGAGCGCGTCATAGTCATCGGCGATGTCGTCCAGGCACGCGGCGCGCCGCAGAACCCGGTCGGTGGCGGCCGCTAGGGGCAGGCGGTCGCGAACGGCCTCGTAGGCGTCGAAGGCCGTCTCGACCGTCAGGGCGGTCAAATGATCGCCCCGCGCACCTTGGCCGAGACCCATTCGCTGATCAGCACCGCAACCAGGATCACCAGCAGGATCAGGCTGACCTGCGGCCAGGCCAGCACGTTCAGCGACGACGACAGCTGCAGACCGATGCCGCCGGCGCCGACCAGGCCCAGAACGGTGGATTCGCGGATGTTGATGTCCCAGCGGAACACCGCGATACCGGCAAAGGCCGGCATGATCTGCGGCACGATCCCGTAGGACATGACTTGCCAGCGCGAGGCGCCCGTGGCGGTGATCGCCTCGACCTGGGCCCGGTCGATCTCCTCGATCGCCTCGTAGAGCAGCTTGGCGCAGAACCCGATCGAGCGGATGGCGATGGCGATCACCCCGGCAAAGACGCCGGGTCCGATGATGGCGATCAGCAGCAGCGCCCAGATCAGAGAATTGATCGACCGGGTCGACACGATGATGAGCAGCGCCACGGGACGGATGAAATACCGCGAGGGCGTGGTGTTGCTGGCCGCCAGGAAGGCCACGGGCACCGCCATGCACAGCGCGATGATCGTGCCCAGCGTGGCGATGTTCAGCGTGTCCCAGATCGGCCGGCCCAGCTGCGCGATGTATTCCCAGCGGGGCGGGGTCGCGCGGGTCCAGATGTCGCCGGCGATGCGCGGGGCATCCCAGACGAAGAACCAGGTCGTCGCCTCGGAAATGCGCTGCCAGCAGACCACGAACACCGCCACGCCGAGCAGCCAGCCGAACCAGCGGACCAGCGACTCCTGCCTTGTGCGCCGGTGCCAGACCTTGACGCCGCTGTTCTCGGAAACCGGCATTATTGCACCTTCGCCCTGACGATGCCCGACAGGTATTCCAGCGCCATCACGATGCCGATGATCAGGATCAGGATCGCTGCGGCGGTGTCGTATTCATACCGGTCGAAGGCGGTGTTCAGCGTCGCGCCGATGCCGCCCGCACCGACCAGGCCCAGGATGGCGCTTTCGCGGAAGTTGATGTCGATACGATACATGCTGAGCCCGACCAGCCGCGGCATCACCTGCGGCTGCACCCCGTAGTTGATCCACTGCATCCAGCGCGCGCCCGAGGCGCGGATCGCCTCGGCCTGCACCCGGTCCATCGACTCGATGTCCTCGGCCAGCAGCTTGGACAGGAAGCCGATGGTGGCGAAGCTGAGCGTCAGGAACCCCGCCAGCGGCCCGAAGCCGAAGATCGCCACCAGCAGGATCGCCACGATGATCTCCTGCAGCGCGCGGCTGACCGCGACGATGCCGCGGCAGATCAGGTAGACCGGCATCGGCGCGATGTTGCGCGCAGCACCCAGCCCGATGGGAATCGAGATCAGAATGCCCACGACCGAGGCCGCCACCGTCATCACGATGCTTTCCAGCAGCCCCTCCCAGATGTCGCCGGCGCGGGTCACGAAATCGGGCCGGGTAAAGGACAGGATGAACTGCCAGCCCCGGTCCAGCCCCTCGTAGACGCGGCTCCAGTCCACCTCGATGGTCAGCACGGCCGCGATAAGGTAGGCCACGCCGCCCAGGATCAGGCCCCAGCGCAGCAGCGGGCTGGTCACCATCGGCGGCTTGCGCCAGCCCTTGCCCAGCATGTCGTCCAGTTCGCGATGGCTCATTCCGCGGCCTCGATGTCTTCCTCGCCCTCGACCTTCTCGATCGTGGCCTCCCAGTCCTCTTCACCGTAGATCGTGGTCAGAACGTCCGGCGTAAGGTTGTCCGGGGCGCCGTCGAATTCGATCGCGCCGAAGCGCAGCCCGACGACGCGCTGCACGAACATCTGCGCCAGCGCCACGTCGTGGATGTTGATGATCGCGGCCAATCCGCGTTCGCGGCACAGCTCGCAGATCAGGCGCATGATCTGCCGGCTTGTCTTGGGGTCGAGCGACGCGGTGGGTTCGTCCACCAAGAGCAGCTTGGGGTTCTGGATCAGCGCCCGGGCGATGCCGACACGCTGGCGCTGGCCGCCGGACAGCTCGTCGGCGCGCTTGTCGGCCATGTGCAGCAGGCCGACCCGGTCGAGCAGGCGGAACGCCTCGTCCACGTCGGATTGCGGGTAGCGGCGCAGGAAGCTGCGCCAGAAGCCGACATAGCCCAGCCGTCCCGACAGCACGTTCTCCATCACCGTCAGCCGCTCGACCAGCGCGTATTCCTGAAAGATCATGCCCATCTCGCGCCGCGCCTGGCGCAGGGCCGAGGCGCCCAGATGGGTCAGTTCGGTCCCGGCCAGCCAGACCTCGCCCTCGGTCGGCTCCACCAGGCGGTTGATGCAGCGGATCATGGTGGACTTGCCCGCGCCCGACGGGCCGATCAGGGCCATGACCTGGCCTTCGGGTATCTCCAGGTCGATGGCCTTGAGGGCCTGATCGCCGGTCTTGTAGGTCTTGGTCAGCTTGTTCAGACGCAGCATGTGGCCTCCCTGGCCGTATTGCGTGGCGGCCGCCGCCGGGCGGCCGCCTCCATGATCATTCGCAGGCGTAGCTGACGTCGTTGGCCGCGTCGATCTTGCGGATCACGTCCCAGTATTCCTGGTAGGTGATCGGAATGAACTGCGACTCGCCGTTCTTGGAGAATTCCTCTTCCAGGCTGGTGCCCTCCCACTCGAAGCTGAAGAACGCGTCCTCTATCGCCTCCTGCAGATCCGGCTTGAGATTGTGGACCACGCCGTAGCCGGTGGTCGGGAAGGTCTGGGACTTGTAGAGGCTGACGATCTGGTCTTCCGAGACCACGTCACGTTCCAGCATCCGCTGCATGACCGAATTCGCGATAGATGCGGCCAGGTAATCCTGGTTGGCCACGCCCAGGATCGAGTTGTCGTGCTTGCCCGAGAAGACCGGCTCGAAGTCGCGCTCGGGCAGCATGTCGTAATCCGCCTTCAGGATCGCCGAGGGCGCCTTGAAGCCGGAGTTCGAGGTGGGCGAGGTGAAGGCCAGTTGCTTGCCCTTGATGTCCTCGACGCTTTCGATGCCGGAGCCGGGATAGGTGATGATCTCCATCTCATAGCCGAAGGAGCCGTCCTCGCCCGCCATGATGGTGAAGGGGCGGAAGCCCGCGCAGTTCACCGCCAGCGGGTTCGACCCGGTGTTGAAGCCCGAGATATGCAGGCGGCCCGAGCGCATCGCCTCGATCTGGGCGGCGTTGGACTGGACCGGGAAAAAGACGATTTCCTTGCCGGTCTTTTCGCTCAGGTAGTCGATGAAATCCGACCACGCGGTCTTGTAGACCGCCGGATCCTCGACCGGCGTATAGGCGAAGATCAGCGTTTCGGGGTCGATCCACTGGCTTTCGTCCTCGGGGATGTCCGCGATCAGGTCGCCATCGGCGTCGCAGAAACGCTCGTCCAGGTCGCCGCGCGGGCACTCCTGTGCCGAAGCCGCGCCGGCCAGGCTCAACGCGGCAACGGCGGTTGCGCCCAGCAGGTATCTCAGGTCGATTTTCATTGTGTTTTCCTCCCTAGTCTCAGTGGTTTTTGCTCTTCAATTCGTTCAAATGGCAACGCAGACGGTCACCTGGGCGCTGGCCAGCGCCTTGTGCAATGCGCCCTCGGGCGGCGTATCCACGACAACCGTGTCGATCTGGTCCAGCGTTCCGACCTGGTTGAACCCCCGGTGCCCGAATTTCTGCGCGTCGATCAGCAGATGCGCCTTCGCGCTGCGCTTGAGCATCATGCGCTTGACGGCGGCAAAGCCGCGCACGGTTTCGGTTGGCCCGCCGGCCGACAGGCCCGAGGCGCCGATCATGCAGTGATCGACATGGAACCGTTCGAGGAATTCCAGCGTCTCGGTGCCGATCACCGCCGATTCCGCGGGCAGGTAGGCGCCGGGGCACAGCAGGACCTCGGCCGTGCCGTGGCCCAGGGTCATCGCCACCGGCAGCGAGTTGGTGATCACCGTGCACTGGACCCCCCGCCAGGCCAGCGCCCGGGCGAACTGGATCGTGGTGGAGCCGCTGTCGATCATCAGCGTGTCGCCTTCGCCGACCAGGTCGGCGGCGCGCCTGCCGATGCGGCTGCGCTCTTCGATGCGGGCATTGGCGCGCTCGTCCAGCCCGGGATAGTAGCCCTGTGCCGGGGCCGAGGCGCCGCCGTGGTTTCGGCTGATAAGCCCGTCGCGGCTCAGCGCGTCGAAATCCCGCCGCACGGTCTCGGCCGAGACGCCGAACCGGCGGGCCAGGTCGCTGATGCGCACATGCGGGTGCAGCTTGAGTTCCAGAAGGATGTGCTCGCGCCGCTCGGCCTTTCGCAGCCGCGGCCCGTCCGGGTCGTTGTGTTCCTGCAGATACCGCGCGTCCGACATCGACCCCTCATCCTCCCCGCCTTGAGGAATGTGGGTTATCCGGAAGGAAATCAACAGAATTTGTTGCCAAGCGGTCAAAAAGGCCTGCCCGCTCGGTTCGGCAAGGGGATCAGCCCGTGGCGCGGGTCAGCGCCTCGGCCTCGATCTCGACCCGGTAGCCGCCGATCAACTGCTTGACCACGACCAGCGTATTGGCCGGCTTGATGCGGCTGAACACCCGGCCATGCGCCTTCGAGACCGCGCCGACATCCGCCTCGTCGGTGATGTAGATCCGGGTCCGGATCACGTCCTCGGCCCGCGCGTCCAGCGCGGCCAGCGCGGCCAGGATCTTGTCGAGCACGAAGGTGGTCTGCGCCCCGGCATCGTCCGCGGCCACCACCCGGTCGCGGCCCGCCGTGGCGGTGGTGCCCGAGACCAGGATCCGGTCGCCGATCCGCTGCGCACGGCAATAGCCGGCGATCTCCTCCCAATCGGCACCGCTCAGCACCCGGCGGTTTCCGGGGCGGTGGGGGATCTCCTGCGCCTCATGCGCCAGCGGCATCCGGTCGAGATGGTGGCTGAGATCGCCCGAGGCGGTCAGGAAGGGCGGCTGGCGATATTCATCGCCGCAATCGCCGGGGATCTCTTGCGTTTGTGCAAAGGCGTCGTCCAGATTCTGCCGGTCCTCGTGATCCAGCGCAAAGGAGAACAGGCGCGCATTGTCTGCCGCATGCATCGCCTCGCCCAGCCGCGCGCCGATGATGACACCGGCCACGCCCTGCTGCTCCAGAACCCAGCGGCTGGCGACATTCGACACCGAAACCCCGTGTTTGCGGGCGATTCCGTGAGCCGCATGGAGGATCCGCTGGAACGCCGCCCAGCCCCCGGCCGTGTCGATGAAACGCTTGTATTTCATCTTGGACCAGTCGCCGATCTCCTGCGGTTCCGGCCGGTCGAGCCAGCGTTCGGACAGGAAGCCGCCGCAGAGCGTGCCATAGGCCAGCAGCCGCACGTCGCTGTCGCGGCAGAGCGCGGCCAGCGGCCCGGCGGCGCGGCGGTCGATCAGCGAGAACGACACCTGGTTGCTGCGCAGGGGCACGCCATCGGCCAGCGCCAGCCGCAGATGCGCGGCATCGAAATTGGTCACGCCGATCTCGCGGATCAGCCCCTCGGCGCGCAGCCGCGTCAGCTCGTGCAGCGCGTCCAGCCAGGCGGGGTGGGAAAAGCTCCACCAGTGGAATTGCAACAGATCGACGCAATCGACGCCTAGCCGGTCCAGCCTTTCCTGCACACCGGCGCACACCACATCGGCGGTCATCGGCCCCGGCGCGGGGCACCATTTGGTGAACGCCAGCGGCGGCCGCGCCGTATCGCGATGGGTCTTGAGCAGCTCGCCGGCGATGATCTCGGAAGTGCCGTAATGGTCGGCCATGTCGAACGTGTCGAACCCGGCTTCGACATAGCGTTCCAGCATCCCGGCGCCCTCGGCGGGCGGGATCGGCCCGGAGGTGCGCTCGATATCGGCCACTTGCCACAGCCCGGTCACGGCGCGCGACATCTCCAGCCCGGGGGCCAGGGCAAACCGGTCGGGAGCCTGTGTCATGGAGCGTCTCCCTCCTGGGAAGATCGGACGGCGTATTCGTCCGACCCGAGCACCCGGAACGACCGCTCGATATCGCGCACCAGGGCCACTTTGGCGGCCTCGCGGTCGCCGCGTTCCAGCGCCGCGACGATCTCATCGTGATGCTTGTGCTCGTCGAACTGCCGGGCGCTTTCCTGCCGGATGACCAGATTCAGGTAGGCGCCGTATTGCAGCCACAGCGCCTCGACCAGGGGCAGCAGCACCTCGGACCCCGACCGGCGGTAGATGGCGAAGTGAAAGCGGTAATTCTGCTCCAGGTCGGGTTTCGACCGGCCCGGCGCGCCGGGATCCTCCAGGATCTCGCGCAGCGCGGCCAGGTCGGCCGGGCCGATCCGCTCCATCGCCTGGTCCAGTACCAGCGACTCCAGCGCCAGCCGCGCGGCCTTGAGGTCGGCCATCCGCCTTGCGTCATAGGGCGGCACCAGCAGCGTCCGGCTGGGCGTGTCCACCAGCGCGCCCTCGGCCACCAGCCGCCGGACCGCCTCGCGCACCGGTGTCATCGAGATCCCCAGCTGGTCTGCGAGCGAGCGCAGTGACACCGCGTCGCCCGGTGCGAACTCGCCGCGGGTAAAGGCATCATGCAGCGCGCGGTAGGCGCTTTCACGCAGGTTGCTCTGGTCGATCCTGTCTATGCGTGCCTCGGCCATGCCTGTCTCATCCCGTCCCGTTCGCGCCCCTCCGGTGCCATCGTCATTGACAAGCGCGGCAGGTGATATCTACGATCAAATATCACAGATAACATGCCAGGGTGCAATGCGGATGAGCGGTCTCTGATGTCGGATGCAAGGGAAGAGGGCGGTTTCTGGCTCTACGATCTTCGGGTCGAGACGGTGCTGGATGGCCGCGCGCCGGTCTGCCGCCATGTCGAGGGCGAGAGCTTTCGCGTCGAGGGCGAGACGCTGGTCTTCGACGGGGCGCAGCGGGTGTCGATGTACGCGCTGGCGGCGCTGCTGCCGCTGTTGCCGGCCAGGCAGCGCCCGACCGACGCGGCCGACTGGATGTCTACGGATGCCGAGGTAGCCTGTCCCGACCCGCATTGCGGTGGCCGGTTCCGGATCGTGCGCGCAGGCCGGCGCTGGTTCGACCATGCCGCCACAACCGGTCTGCCCGAGGCGCGGGGAACGCCCTATTGGCAGCAGGAGGACGGCCAATGAGCCGGGTCGAAACCGCCGATCTGCGCCCGGGGCACCGGATCTCGCGCGTCATCAAGGGCGGCTGGCAGTTGGCCGGCGATCACGGATCCGTCGACCGCACGGCGGCCATCGCCGACATGGAGGCGTTTCTGGACGCGGGGATCACCACCTTCGATTGCGCCGACATCTATACCGGCGTCGAGGAAATGATCGGCAGCTTCATCGCCGATCTGCGGCAGCGGCGCGGGGCCTCCATTGCCGACCGCGCGGTGATCCACACCAAGCTTGTCCCCGACCTGTCGCGGCTGCCGGACCTGCGCCCCGACGAGGTCGAGGCCATTATCGACCGCTCGCTCGCCCGGTTGCGGATCGAACGGTTGCACCTGGTGCAGTTCTACTGGTGGGATCTTGCCATCGGCGATCCCGTGGCCTCGCTGGAGGTGCTCAAGGACTGCCAGCGCAAGGGCAAGATCGCCAATCTGGGCGTCAACAACTGGGACAGCGCGCAGATCGCGCGCTTTGTCGAGGCCGGGTTCGACATCGCCAGCGCGCAGGTGCAGTATTCCGTGCTGGACCGCCGGCCGGCCAACGGCCTGGCCGACTGGGCCGCCCGTCACGACATGCAACTTCTGTGCTATGGCACCCTGGCCGGCGGGTTCCTGACCGAGGGGTGGCTGGACAAGCCCGATCCGGGGTTCGCGTTCGACAACCGCTCGCTGGTCAAATACCGGCTGGTGATCGACGAGTTCGGCCCCTGGGAGCGGTTCCAGCGCCTGCTGCGCGCGCTCAAGGCGGTGGGCGACCGGCATGGCGTCAACCTCAGTTCCGTGGCGACCCGCTGGGTGCTGGACCAGCGCCAGGTCGCAGGCGCCATCGTCGGCGCGCGCTACGCGCGGCACCTGCCGCAGACGCTGCAGGTCTTCGATCTGACGCTCGACGATCAGGATCACGGCGAAATCAACGCGATACTGGCCGAAGCTCAAGGACCGTCCGGCCCGGTCTACGGCCTGGAAGGGGATCGCGACTCGCGCCACGGGCGGATCATGAAATACAACCTGAACACGCGGCCCGACGACAAGGTGCTGGGGCAGGCCGATGGCTGAGCAGGTGCTGTCCTGCTCGGGGCTGACCCGCGACTTCGGCCCGTTCCGCGCGGTCGACCAGGTCTCGCTCGAGATCCGAACCGGGTCGATCACCGGCCTGATCGGCCCGAACGGTGCGGGCAAATCGACATTATTCGACGTGCTGACCGGGATGCTGGCGCCAACGGCGGGCACCGTGCGCCTGAACGGGCAGGACGTGACCGGTTTCACGCCGGAGAAGCTTTTTGCCGCGGGGCTGGGGCGCAGTTTCCAGATCCCGCGCCCCTTCGCTCGCATGTCGGTTCTGGAAAACGTGATGCTGGCCCCGTTGGCGCAGATCGGCGAGCGTGTGTCCGGCCCGTTCCTGCGCCGCTCGGCGATGCGCGCGCAGGAACGCGCGATCCGCAGCCGCGCGATGGAGGTGCTGGATTTCGTGACGCTTGCGCCGCTGGCCGATCACCCGGCGGGGCGTGTGTCGGGCGGGCAGATGAAGCTGCTGGAGCTGGCGCGGGTTCTGATGGGGGACCCGGCGGTGATCCTGCTGGACGAGCCGGCGGCGGGCGTCAACCCGACCCTGACCGGCATCCTGATCGAGAAGATCGAAGAGCTGAACCGGCAGGGCAAGACCTTTGTCATCATCGAGCATGACATGGATTTCATCATGCGGCACTGCGATCCCGTCGTGGCGCTGGCCGGCGGGCGCGTGGTGTTCCAGGGCACGGCGGAGGAGGCCCAGGCCAACCCTGTGCTGCTGGATGCCTATCTGGGGGCGGGGACCGATGCCTGACGCGGCGCTCGAGGCGGTGGGGATCACCGCGGGCTACGTGCCCGACCTGCCGATCCTTCTGGATGTCTCGCTGCGCGCCGAGGCCGGGTCTGTCACCGTCATAATCGGCCCGAACGGTGCGGGAAAATCCACCCTGATCAAGGCGATAGCGGGGCTTGTTCCAGTGTCGCGCGGCACCGTCGCGCTGCGCGGACAGGACATCACCGGCCTGCGCCCGCACCACATGGCGCGTCACGGCATCGCCTATGTGCCGCAGACCGACAACATCTTTCGCAGCCTGACGGTCGGCCAGAACCTTGACCTGGCCCTGCGCCGGGCCGGTTCGGCGGGCCCGGACCGGCTGGCCCGGCTGCTCGACCGGTTCCCGGCGCTGGCCGACAAGCGCGGCGACAAGGCCGGCGCGTTGTCGGGCGGGCAGCGGCAGTTCCTGGCCGTGGCGATGGCGCTGGCGACCGCGCCGCAGCTGATCCTGATGGACGAGCCCTCGGCGGGGCTGGCGCCGAAGGCGGCGCAGGAGGTACTGGAATTCGCCCGGGATCTGACGGAACAGGGGGTGACGATCCTGCTGGTCGAGCAGAACGTCAACCAGGCGCTGCGGCTGGCCGATCACTGCTATATCCTGGCCGAGGGCCGAAACCAGGTGGACGGCCCGGCCGAGGCCCTGCTGGGCGATCCGATCGTGGCCGAGATCTACCTGGGCGGCAAACGGCTGAGGGCAGGGGCATGATCCAGCACCTGCTCGACGGCATATTGATCGGCGCGATCCTGTCCCTGGGCGCGATCGGGCTGACGATGGTGATGCACATGCTGCGCTTTGCCAATTTCAGCCATGCCGAACTGCTGTCCATCGGCGCCTATGCCGCGTTGGTCTTCGACAAGCTGTTCAAGGTGCTGATGCCGGTGCTGGCCGACCAGATCGGACCGCTGTCGATGACCTGGGCGCTGGTTCTGGCGATCGTGCTGTCGATGGCCCTGACCGGCGCCAGCGCGGTGCTGTTCGACCGGCTGGTGTTCCGGCGGGTGCGCGAAAAGGGCGAGGAGCTGTCGATGGTCTTTGCCTCGTTCGGCCTGGCGCTGATCGTGCGCAATGTCATCGGCCTGGTCTTCGGCCTGCACACCCAACTCTACAGCCAGGACATCGTCTTCGCCGTGGTGCTCAGCCGCGATCCGCTGCTGCTGGTCAAGCCCGACCAGCTTGCGGCGCTGGCCGCGACGCTGGCGATCATGGCGGCGCTGCACCTGGTGCTGTCGCGCACCACCTTCGGCTATGCCCTGCGTGCCGTGGCCGAGAACCCGGTGCTGGCGCAGGTCAACGGCATCGACCTGCGGCGGATGATCGTGATCGTCTGGCTGCTGGGCGGCGGGCTGGCGTCGCTGGCCGGCGTGTTCTACGGCCTGTCCAACCAGATCAGCCCGGTCATCGGCCGCGACCTGGTGCTGCCGATCTTCGCTGCCACGATCGTGGGCGGGATCGGGTCGATCTATGGCGCGGTGCTGGGCGGCTTCATCGTCGGCATCGCCGCCAACCTGGCGCTGTTCGTGCTGCCCTCGGGCTACAGCCCCAGCGTGCCGTTCCTGATCATCATCGCGGTGCTGCTGCTGCGGCCCAACGGCCTGTTCGGCGAGGCGCGGACATGATCGGGGTCATCTCCTACCTGGTGTTCTTCACCACCGTCGCGTCGATCCTGGCCATCGCGGTGCTGGGCCTGAACCTGCAGTGGGGCAACACGGGTCTGTTCAACGGCGGTGTCGCTGCCTTCTTCGGGGCCGGGGCCTATGGCACGCTGATCCTGGGCGGCACGCCGCAGGCCGGGCATCTGGGCGGTTTCGGGCTGTTCTATCCGCTGGCCGTGCTGGGCGGCATGGCGGCGGCCGGCGTGCTGGCCTGGATCGTCGGGGTGGCCACGCTGCGGCTGCGCCACGACTACCTGGCGATCTCGACCTTCGGTGTCGCCGTGGCCTTCGAGAACGTGATGCGCAACGCCGAGGCGCTGGCCGGCGGGGCCAAGGGCCTGCGCGGGTTCGAGCGGCCGCTGCGCGATGCGCTGGGCGACGGGTTCGTCTACAACATCGCCTTTTTGCTGGTCGTGCTGGTGCTGCTGCTGGCGACCTACCTGTTCCTCGAGCGGCTGGTGGGCTCGCCCTTCGGCCGGCTCCTGCGCGCGATCCGCGAGGACGAGACCGCCGCGCGCTCGCTCGGCAAGAGCCCGGCCCGGGTGCGCCTGACCGCATTCGTCACCGGGGCGGTGATCATGGGGCTGGCAGGCGCGCTCTACGGCACCTTCTATGCCTTTGTCAGCCCGCAGGACGTTCTGCCGACGCTGACCTTTCAGATCTGGGCCATGCTGATCGTCGGCGGTGCCGGCAACAATCGCGGCGCGATCCTGGGCACGTTCCTGATCTGGGGCGCCTGGACCGCCAGCGGCTGGGCGCTGTCCCGCTTCGCGCCAATCGAGGCGCAGCTCTATGCCGGGTCGATCCAGTATGTTCTGATCGGCCTGGTCATCGTCGGCATGCTGCTCTGGCGCCCCCAGGGGCTGTTCCCCGAGCGGTTGGTCGTTTCACAATCGGGACAGGGCTGAGCCCGATGCAACACGCAAAACAGGGAGAAAAGACCATGAAGAGACGTATCAGCACACGGGCGGGCCTGACGCTGGGCACCGCCTTGGGGATGGCCGTTCTGGCCGGCGGCGCGGCGGCGCAGGATTGCACGACCAAGGTGGGCGCGGTGCTGCCGACCTCGGTCGACTGGGGGCGGCCCATCGCCGAGACCGCGCAATTCGTCGTCGATCAGGTCAACGAGGCCGGCGGCGTCGCGGGCTGCCGGATCGAGATGGTGCTGCGCGACACCCAGGTCGATCCCAAGGTCGGCGTGGACGCGGCCAAGGCGCTGGTCGATCTCGACGGCGTTCAGGTGCTTCTGGGCGCGGTCTCGTCGGGGGTGTCGATGCCGATCCTGACCTCGGTGACGGTGCCGGGCAAGGTGATGCAGATGTCGTGCTGCTCATCCTCGACCGCCTTCACCACGCTGGCCGAAGAGGGCAAGGCCGGCGGGCTGTGGTTCCGCACCTTCGCCACCACCGGCGTGCAGGCGGCGGTGGGGGCCAAGGTTGCCGCCGATCAGGGCTACAAGTCCGTGGCCATCCTCTACAAGAACGACGACTGGGGCCAGGACCTGGGCAAGCTGATCGCCAGCGATTTCGAGGCGCTGGGGATCGAGGTGACCGCCTCGGTGGCGATCAATGACGGCCAGCCCTCGTTCCGGGCCGAGGTGACCGAGGCGATGGCGGGCAATCCGGATGCGCTCTATCTCGGGCTCTACCCGAACGAGGGCACCGCGGCGGTGCGCGAGTGGCTGTCGCTGGGCGGCACCCAGAACATGATCCTGGCCAATTCGCTGAAATCCGACGAGTTCCGCGACAATGTCGGCCTGCAATACCTGGGCAACGCGCTGGGCACCGACACCGCCTCGCCGCGGGTCGCCAGTGCCGACGCCTTTGTCGAACGCTACAAGGCGCGGTTCGACTCCGAGCCGAACGGTCCGGGCCTGGCCAACAGCTATGACGCGACGATGATCGCGCTGCTGGCGATGGAAGCGGCAGGCAAGGACGCCACCGGCGAAGAGATCGCCGCGCAGGTGAGCCGCGTGACCGACCCCGAGGGCACGCCCGTGACCGCCGATGCCGAGGGGTTTGCCGCCGCGCGGCAGGTGTTGGCCGATGGCGGCAGCGTCATGTACCAGGGCGCCACCGGAAACGTGCGTTTCGACGCCAATGGCGACGTGTCCGCGCCCGCCGTGGTGTGGAGTTTCACCGAGAGCGGCACCGAGGAGGTGCAGTATCTCTCGCTGGACGAGGTGGACGGTTTCATCGCCTCGTTGAAGTGACGGCCCGGCCGGACCGGGCCGCGCGCCCGGTCCGGCCGCCACGCGGGCTATTGCAGGTTACGCGCGGCAGCGGACATGCCAAGCTCCGGGCATGGCGCGAATCAACATGGAACAGCTGCACACCTTCCTGGCCGTCGTCCGGCTGGGTGGGGTGCGCAAGGCGGCGGTTGCGCTGAACGTCACCCAGCCGGCGGTGACCGCGCGGATCAAGAACCTCGAAGAGATGCTGGCCTGCGAGCTGTTCGACCGCACCGCGACCGGCATGAAGCTGACCAAGCGCGGCGAGCTGCTGCTGTCGCATGCCGAGAAGTTCGAATACCTCTCGCAACAGGTCGAGAAGGACGTGGTGGATCCCGCCGGGGTCGAGGACCACCTGCGGCTGGGCGTGTCGGAGACCGTCGCGCAATCCTGGCTGCCGGACCTGGTGTTCCGGCTGCACGCGCTCTATCCCAAGCTCGAGATCGAGTTCAATGTCGACATCTCGATCAACCTGCGCGCCGGCCTTCTGAACCGCGAGATTGATCTGGCGATCTTGCTGGGGCCGGTGTCGGAGTTTTCGGTGGACAATATCGAGCTGCCGGGCATCGACCTGGGCTGGTATGCCGCCGCCGATGCGCCGGAATGCCGGGACGCCAGCGCCTACCTGACCCGCCCGGTGCTGACCTATGCCCGCAACACGCGGCCCTATCGCGAGCTCAAGGAACTGCTGTTCGAGCGGGTCGGGCCGGCGGTGTCGCTGTTTCCGTCCACCTCGCTCTCGGCCTGCTTCCGCCTGGTCGAGGCGGATCTGGGCGTCGGCGCGCTGCCGCGGGTGCTGGCGCAGGACTATGTCGCCGCGGGGCGGATCCGCGAGTTCGATCCGGGCTGGGTGCCGAGCCCGCTGCGGTTTTCCGCCTCTTACTTGGGCGAGCCCAAGAGTCACCTGGTCGAAACCGCCGCCAAACAGGCGTTCGAGGTCGCCGTGGCCTATCAGGGTGATAAAAATGCGTGATACATGCAGAAAAGAATCTTCGATTTGACCTTATAGCCTGCACCTGTGACGCTTGCGGCACCGAAGAGGAGCAACCGTGACCGACACATACGCCACTCTCAAGACCGCCGAACTGGGCCGGGTGCGCGCGGCCATTCGCGCGGGGCGTTACCGGTCGCACACCGCCGGGCTGGGCCGCGGTCACCTGCAGGCCAACCTGGCGATCATGCCCGAGGATCAAGCGCTCGACTTCATGCGGTTCTGCCAGCGCAACCCCAAGCCCTGTCCTCTGACCGGGGTGTCGGACACCGGCGATCCGATGATGGTCACGCTGGGGGCCGATATCGACATCCGCACCGATGTTCCGGCCTACAACATCTACCGCGACGGGCGGCTGGACGGGACGGTAACGGACATCTCCGACATCTGGCGCGACGATCTGGTGGTCTTTGCGCTGGGCTGTTCGTTCACCTTCGAACATGCGCTGCAGGCGGCGGGCATCGACATGTGGCACATCGCCAACGACACCACCGTGCCGATGTTCCGGTCCGGGCTGGACACGGTTCCCGCCGGGCCCTTCGCCGGCAAGATGGTCGTCTCGATGCGGTTCGTGCCGCAAGATCGTATCGACGAGGTGATCGCGATCTGCCGGCGTTACCCGCTGGCGCATGGCGCCCCGGTGCACTGGGGCGATCCCGCCGCGATCGGCATCGGCGACATCGCCCGGCCGGACTGGGGCGATCCGACCCCGCAGGCGCCGGGCACCGTGCCGGTCTTCTGGGCCTGCGGCGTCACACCCCAGGTGGCGATCGAAAACGCCCGCCTGCCGCTCTGCATCACCCACAAGCCCGGTCACATGCTGATCACCGACATCGCCGAAGATGCCGAGGTGCCGGTGATGGCGCCGGGCACCCTGATAACAACACCCCCATCCCAACAAGGAGCAACACCATGAAAACCGCATTGAGCATACTTGCCACATCGGCCGTTCTGGCCGTTCCCGCCGCGGCCGAGGAACTGTCCGTTGTCGGCAGCTGGTCCAGCCTGCCGCTGCACAAGGAATACGAGGCCCCGTTCTGGAGCGAGAAGCTGCCTGCCGCGTCGGACGGCAGGATCAACGTGAACCTGACCACGCACAACCAGATGAACCTGGGCGTCGGCGACGTCTACCGCCTGCTGGGCGACGGGGTCTATGACGTGGCGATGACGGTTGCCGACTATGCCGTGGCCGACGCGCCCGAGCTTGAAGGGCTGGACGTGCCGCTGGTGGCGCTGACCGCCGACGAGGCGCGCGCGATGGTCGACGCCGCCCGCCCGATGGTCTCGGACATCTATCGCGACCGGTTCAACAGCCACGTCCTGGCCATCGCGCCCTATCCGCCGCAGGTCGTGTTCTGCAACGCCGAGATCTCGGGGCTGGACGATCTCGAGGGCAAGAAGGTCCGCGCCTCGGGCCGGATGACCGCCAAGTTCCTCGAGGCGCTGGGCGCCGAAGGCGTGAATGTCAGCTTCTCCGAAGTGCCCGGCGCGCTTCAGAAGGGCGTGGTCGACTGCGCCGTGACCGGTGCCGGCTCGGGCTATTCCGCCGGCTGGTGGGAGGTGTCGACCCACCTGATGCCGATCCCGCTGGGCGGCTGGGACAGCGTCGTCACCGCCATGAACCTCGACAAGTGGAACAGCATGGACGAGGACCTGCAGACGCTGATCAGCGAACAGATCGAGACCGAGTTCGAGGATCCCGCCTGGGCCACCGCCCAGAACGCGCTGGTCAACGACATCGCCTGCCTGACCGGCAACGGCGACTGCCCCTCGGGCGACGCCCGCGACATGACGCTGGTCGACGTGTCCGATGCCGATTTCGAACGCGCCCGTGAGGTTCTGGTGAGCGAGGTGCTGCCGGAATGGGCCGAGCGGGCCGGAGATGAATGGGCCGCGCGCTGGAACGAGAGTGTCGGTCAGGCCGTCGGCGTGACCATCGCCACCCAATAGGCGGCCTGTCCCGGGGAGGAGACCAATGGCACAGAAACTGCTCGGCACCTTGCGTGGCCTGAACAAGCTGGTGGCGATCCTGATCGGGATCGTGTTGCTGGCCTGCGCCGCGATCGTGCTCGCCGATATCGTTCTGCGCCAGTTGGGCTCCTCGCTGGGCGGCACCGACGAGATCAGCGGATACGTGATGGCGATCGCCACCTCCTGGGGCATGGGCTATACCCTGCTTGAACTGGGCCATGTGCGCATCGACATCCTCAGGGGGCGCACCGGCAATGTCGGGCGGGCAGTCTTCGACCTGTTTGCCATGGCCGTGCTGTCGGGCACCGTCACGCTGATCGCGCTGCAGTCCTGGCCGGTCCTGGCACGTTCGCTGGCCAACGGCTCGCGCGCCAACACGCCGCTTGAGACCCCGCTCGCGCTGGTCCAGACGCCTTGGTTCGCCGGCTGGATCTGGTTCGCCGCCGTTGCCTGGCTGACCTTCGCCGCCGCCCTGATCCTGGTGCTGCGGGGCGAGTTCCGCCAGTCCGAGGAGGCCATCGGCTGCTTCGGCGAAGAGGAGACGGCGCGATGATCACCTATGTCACGGTCGGGCTGCTGGGCCTGCTGACCCTGTCGATCCCGGTCGGTATCGTGCTGTTTCTGCTGGGATTCGGCGTCGATGCGTTCTTCAGCCCGTTCCCCCTGGTCAAGGGGCTGGGCAACCTGGTCTGGTCGACCTCGAACAACGCCACGCTCATCGCGATCCCCTTCTTCGTGATGCTGGGCGAGATCCTGGTCCGCTCGGGCATCGCCACGCGGACCTATGCCGCGCTCGACCGTTGGGTCAGCTGGCTGCCCGGCGGGCTGGTGCATGCCAATATCGCCACGGCGACGATGTTCTCGGCCACATCGGGATCCTCGGTCGCAACTGCCGCGACCGTGGCCACCGTGGCCATGCCGCAGGCCGAGAAGCTGGGCTATGACCCCAAGCTGTTTTCCGGCGCCATCGCCGCCGGCGGCACGCTGGGGATCATGATTCCGCCCTCGATCAACCTGATCGTCTACGGGTTCCTCACCCAGACCTCGATTCCGCGGCTGTTCCTGGCCGGCCTGGTTCCCGGTCTGGCGCTGGCGCTAGGCTTCATGCTGATCACGATGCTGCTCTGTGTGTTGCGACCGTCGCTGGGCGGCGAGCGGCGGGTGTTCCCGCTTGCGGAGATGTTGCGCGCGCTGGTGCAGCTGATCCCGATCATCCTGCTGTTCACCGTCATCATCGGCACCATCTACAAGGGCTGGGCCACACCCACCGAGGCCGCCGCCGTCGGTGTCGCCGGCGCCATCGTGATCGCGGCGCTGTTCGGCGGCGTCAGCCTGCGCATGGTCGCCGAGAGCATCCTGGGCACGGTCAAGATCACGTCGATGATCATGCTGGTGGTGATCGGCGCGTCCTTCCTGAACTTCACCCTCGCCTCGGCCGGTCTGGGCCAGGAGCTGCAGAGCTTCCTCGACGGTCTCGGCCTGTCGCCCCTGGGCACGATCTTCGTCGTGGTGCTGATCTACATCGTGCTGGGTTTCTTCATCGAAACCCTCTCGCTGATGGTGGTGACGATCCCGATCATCGTGCCGCTTGTCGTGGCGCAGGGCTTCGACCCGATCTGGTTCGGCATCCTGATGATCGTGCTGATCGAGATGGCGCTGATCACGCCCCCGGTCGGGTTGAACCTCTATGTCGTGCAGGGCGCGCGCAAGAGCGGCCGGATGAGCGAGGTCATGCTGGGCACGATCCCCTATGTCATCGCCATGCTGGTCATGGTGGCAGCTCTGATCGCCTTTCCGCAGATCGCCCTGATGCTGCCCGACGCGCTGCAATAGAGCCATGCAGACCTCGACCGACACCTCCTGGCCCAGGATCCGCACCGCCGGTTTCGACGGCTTCCTGGTCAGTTTCGGCGACCGGCTGAGCGAGCCCGCGAACCGTGCCGCGCTGGCCTTCCGGGACGCGGTGGACCGGGCCGGCTGGGACGAGGTGCAGGAGACCTCGACCTCGCTGGTCTCGGCCTACCTGCGGTTCGATCCGCTGGCGCAGGACCATGCGCAGGTCCACTCCTGGCTGGCCGCGCTGCTGGAGGACACCGACTGGTACGACGCGCCCTTGCCCGAAGGCCGCCGCTTGTGGCGGGTACCCACCGTGTTCGGCACCGATCTCGCGCCGCAGCTCGAGGAGGTGGCCGACCTGGCCGGCCACAGCCCCGAGGCGGCCATCGAAGCGATCTCGCAGACGCGGGTGCGGGTGCAGACGATCGGCTTTGCCCCGGGCATGCCCTATCTGGGCGAGCTGGGCGAGGAATGGGACATCCCGCGCCAGACCGGCCTGACCGCGCGCGTGCCCGAGGCGGGGCTTTGCGTGGCGATCCGCCAGCTGGTGCTGTTCCCGGTAGCCACGCCCACCGGCTGGCGCCAGATCGGCCAGACCGCGTTCCGCCTGTTCCGTCCCGAGAGCGACACGCCCTTTGTCCTGCGCCCCGGCGACGAGGTGCTGTTCCAGCCAGTGGAGCGGGACGCGCTGGACAGCTTGCGCGTTGAGGCCGATGGCGGCGCGGTCAGCGAGGCGATCGAATGACCCGCGAGCTGATCGTCCACCGCGCCGGGCCCGGCGTCACGGTGCAGGACCTGGGCCGCCCCGGCTACCTGGCCTTTGGCCTGTCGCGCGGCGGTGCCGCCGACCGGCTGGCGCTTGCCGAGGGCGCGGCGCTGCTGGGGCAGGGCGCGGATCTCGCCGCGGTCGAGATGGCCGGGATGGGCGGCGAGTTCGAGGCCGGCGAGGATCTGCGCATCGCGCTCACCGGTGCGCCCATGCGCGCGGCCATCGACGGCGCCCGCGTTGCCTGGAATGCCAGCCACTTTCTGCCCTCCGGTGCGCGCCTCTCCATCGGCGCGGTCGAGGCGGGCAGCTATGGCTATCTCCATCTGGGCGGCGGGTTGGACTGTGCGCCCGTTCTCGGCGCGCGGGGGGCGCATCTGGCCGCCGGCATCGGCGCGCCGCTGGAGCCGGGCGCCAGACTGCCGGTGGGCAAGGACTCGGGGTCGGGCGGGACCGGGATGGTGCTGGACCCGGCGCCGCGCTTCGACGGCGGCACGCTCAGGATCCTGCCCAGCCTGCAGACCGATTTCTTCGACCCTGCCGAAACGCGGCGGTTCGAGTCCATCGCGTTCCGCCGCGACACGCGCGGCAACCGGATGGGCGTGCGGCTGCTGCCCGACGGCGACGGGTTTCACAGCAGCGCCGGCCTGAGCGTGCTGTCCGAGGTCATCGTGCCCGGAGACGTCCAGATCACCGGCGACGGCACCCCCTATGTGCTGCTCAGCGAATGCCAGACCACCGGCGGCTATCCCCGGATCGGCACCGTGCTGCCCGTGGACCTGCCGCGCGTGGCCCAGGCGCAGGCGGGCGCGACCCTGCGGTTCCGCTTCGTGACGCTGGACGAGGCGGTCGGGATCGAACGGCAGGAGCAGTCGCACCGCGCCGGGCTGCGCAAGGACCTGCAACCGCTGATCCGCGATCCACGGCGCATCCCGGACCTGCTGTCCTACCAGCTGGTCAGCGGCGTGACGGCGGGCGACGACTGAACCCGCGTCGCGACACGGTTCAGGAAAGGTTCGGAAGGGCAGTTCGAGAGTGTTCTGGCTTGGGTGGTAGGATTTAGAATCTGAAATATAAATATTGTTATCAATTACCTGGGGGGAATCTATTCGACAAATACTGCGGGAATTGTTGCGGGATGCCACCAAATCAAAACGAACTGAGCTCACCTCTCATGGCAGATTTCAGAAGGTCTGTGACTTGGGAACGCTTTGAACTGCCCGGCTCAGTTTCCATCCGTTTTCTGTGAAGTTCTAAGACCGGTTGTCAGGCGACCAACTGCGAGCGCAAAACCCAATGCCCAACATCTTTCATGGTCGCCTCAGTCACCACACCTGGTTCTTGTCTGACCCATGCTTGGAGTAGGCCAACGTATGCCTCCTTGCGATAATGTCCCGAGAAATGGTGCAACTATGCTCTTCGGCCCTGGCTCGGCCGCAGTCACAGCGCGGCGATAGTCGCCGGGTCCATGGGTGCAGTGTCGCAATTGGCGGCGACGGTTTCCAGTATGGCGCATCAGCTCGGCAAGTTTTTGAACGCGCGGTTCGAACGCATCGATCAGCTTGGCCCAGTGGTCTTTCGGTGCCGTGAGGGTATCCTGGTCGAAGGCGGTTCTGAGCGCCGCAGTGACGATCGGGCGGTCCTTTTTGCCGACGCCGGCGAGTGCGTTGCGCATGAAGTGGACGCGGCAGCGCTGGACGGTGGCGCCGAGCACCTTGGCTGCGGCGGCCTTCAGGCCCTTGTGATCATCACCGATGATCGGACGGGTGCCGCGCAGGCCGCGGTCGGCGAGAGAGCGCCGGCACCACAGAACTGGTCGACATCCAGCGCCATCAGCCGGTCCGCGACGAACCCAAGCATCTCGGCCAGCAGGTGGGTGTCGGAAGTCTCTGACAAAAGCGCGCGCAAGGCCGCGGCCTCTGATAGGGTATCTTTGCTCATGGCTGATCTCCTCGGTCATGGGTCAGGTCGGCAAGCCGAACCCTGGCCGAAGAACAACCGTGGCCGTCAAGCGACCCGCACGGGAACTACACCAACTGTCGGGACACTGCTTATCTGTGCTGAACGAACGGTCAGGCGCAGCAACACCCTTTGCTATGTTTTGCCTGACGGGTCCCTTCGTGATTTAAGGCTCTGCACCGTTCGCTTTGGAAACACAGAAAGTCAGAATGACCATGGCCAATGAGCTTCGCAAAATTCAAACGCAAGGTGTGCATCATATAACCATTACGGGCGCCGACAGGCAGACTTCCATCGATTTTTGGGAGGGCGTATTGGGTATGCCATTCATCTTTGATCAACCCAATCTCGACCGTCCAACAGAAGGCCATCTCTATTTCGATCCCGGTGATGGGCGGCTGATAACGATCTTCACCAATGAAGATCGCAAACCCGACCCCACGCATGTACCCGAGGCCACAGGGTCACTGCATCACTTGGCGTTCAACGTGAGCCAGGCGACCTTCTGGCAGGTGCCCAAAAGGCTGGACGCGCGCGGTGTCGAACATACTGGGCCGGTTGATCGCGGTTTCATGGATTCGATTTATTTTCGTGATCCTCTGGGTCTTCGCATCGAACTGGCGAGCTACCGGTTCGAACCACCTGAGGGTACTCGACATGCAGATGTCATGATCGAAGCCCACCGGATCCGCGTGGAGCGCGGCGACCACCACATCGACAAGGAACACCTTGCAGATGCCATCGAACTTCTTGTCGAGCGTGGCCAACAGTCGCTATCGCCTGACCGTGGACCGCGCAATCCATACTGATTGCACGGGGTGAAGTTGCCCAATAATCCAAGCTGCGCCATGACCCGATTGTTCGCCGGAGGTCAATCGGCATCCAATCGTGCCCCCCTGTCGGCGTCCAATACTGCCCCTCTCGGTGCTAAGCTGGCCCGGCGCTGCGTGGTCTTCCTTCAACGCAGCGGCGCCGGGTCAGCGTGGTTGCAGCGTGGCGCTATGCGCGGTTCTTGAAGCGCCAGCTTTCGTTGCCGGTCTCGACGATCTCGCAATGGTGGCTGAGCCGGTCGAGCAGAGCTGTGGTCATCTTCGCGTCGCCAAAGACGGCCGGCCATGCGCCGAAGGACAGGTTGGTGGCGACGGTTACCGAGGTGCGCTCGTAGATCCGAAAGGCCGTGACGAAAAAAAGCCCCGCCATCACTTGAGGCAGCCACGGTCGCATTGCGTTTGCCAAGTCTGGAAAGGCCAGCCCGCGGACCAGCCCCACCACCAGACCCCGCCGGCCGTGCCGGGCGCAGAACTCCGACGCCCGGGGAAGCGGGGTCATTGCGGTCCGGATCGCATTGTTTCAGGCAGCCACATGGCCAGATCCGGAAACAAGATCAGGACAAAGCACATCACCACCATGATAAGGAACATCGGCAACGCGGCTTTGGCGATATATCCCATCTCGTGTCCCGTCATGCCCTGCAGCACGAAAAGGTTGAAGCCGATGGGCGGCGTGATCTGCGCCATTTCGACGACCACGATCACGAAGATGCCGAACCAGATCAGGTCGATACCCGCCTCGACCACCATGGGTTCCACAACTGCCATGGTCAGCACAACCGACGAAATCCCATCGAGGAACATGCCCAAAACGATATAGAACACCAGAAGCATCATGAGCAGCTCAAACCGCGACAGCTCCATCGAGCCGATGCCATCAGCCAGCGCCCGGGGCAGGCCGGTGAAGCCCATCGACAGCTTGAGGAACGCCGCGCCGGCGAGGATCAGCATGATCATTGCGCTCGTGCGAGTGGCTCCCATCAGGCTTTCGCGGAAGCTGTCCCAGTTGAGCGAGCCCTGGCTGATGGCGAGGATGATCGAGCCGATCACCCCGATCGCCGCAGCTTCGGTTGCTGTCGCAGTGCCGGTATACATCGATCCGATGACCACCATGATCAGCAGCATGACCGGCAGCAGGAAGCGCGAGTTCTTGAGCTTCTGCCCGAAAGTCAGCGCCGTTTCGACCGTCGGCGCCCAGCCCTTGGACAGGACCGAGTAGGCCGCAACGTAGCCCATGAACATCAGGGCCAGTACAAGGCCCGGGAAGACGCCGGCAAAGAACAGCTCGGTGATCGATTGGTTCACGGCGACACCGTAGACGATCAGCGCCAGCGATGGCGGGATCATCAGACCCAGCGTTGCTGCCCCTGCCAGGGTGCCGATAACAAGATGTTCGGGATATTCTCGCCTTCGCAGCTCGGGGATGGACATCTTGCCCACCGTGGTCAAAGTGGCTGCCGAGGAGCCCGACACAGCGGCAAAGACCGTACAACCGACGATGTTGGTGTGGACCAGCCCGCCGGGCAGGCGCGCGAGCCAGGGCGAGAGGCCCTTGAACATGTCTTCCGACAGTCGGGTGCGGTAGAGGATTTCCCCCATCCAGATGAAAAGCGGTAGCGCGGTGATGGTCCAGCTCGACGACATGGCCCACATTGTGGTGATCATGGTGTCCCCTACAGGACGGCTGGTGAACAGTTCCATCCCCACCCACGCCACGCCCATCAACGCGATGCCGACCCAGACGCCCGTGCCAAGAAGCAGGAACAGTACGAAGAGAAACAGACTGATGGCATAAAGTTCGGTCATGGCTCTACTCTCCGAAGCTCTGGTCGACGATGCTGGAGCCCATGCGATGTGTGCCTTTCCGCAGGACCGAGATCAGGTTGTCCGCAAAGGCGATCAGCAGGACGCCCCCGCCGGTGACCATGACCGATTGCGGGATCCAGAGTGCGCTGGCGTCCTGGGCCTGACTGACTTCGTTGAATTTCCAGGACCAGTAGACGAACCAGTAGGCGTAGTAGACGAAATAGGCGATGACGGCCGTGGCGATGCCAAAACACCAAATCTCAAGCAGCCATTTCACGCGGTCTGGCACGGAATTCAGGAGGATCGACACCCGGATATGGGCGCCGCCATTGAGCGCGCTGGCGAAGGCCAGAAAGCTCGCCGCGGCCATCATGTAACCGGCATATTGCGGTGCGCCGGGAAATACGTCGCCGACCCAGCGGGCAACCATTTGCACCACAATCAGCACCAGTATGGCGACAAGGCACAAGGCTGCGAGTGCCCCCGATACCTGGTAAAGTCCATCGAGGGCCCTGCGGATCACTCCTTGTTTGCTTGTCATTTTCCGGTCTCCTTGCGGGGAAAGTCGTCAGGGCGCCGCGCGCCGAAGCATCCGGCGCGCCGCGGTTCACAGGGGGCTGAGGTCTATTCGGCCTTGGCCGCCTTTTCTCGGTAGGCGTCGATAATTGCCTGACCCTCTTCACCCGTGGCTTCGAGCCATTCAGCAGTCATCGTCTCACCGATGGCGCGCAGCTCTTCCAATAGCTGCTCACCGGCAGGTTGCACGGTCATGCCACCGGCCGCGAGGCCCGCAAGGGTGAAGCCGGTATATTCCTTGGCACGCCACGTGCCGGCATATTCGGCAAGGCCCGCGCAGGCATTGATGACGTTCTTGTTGGCGTCCGATACGTCTTCCCATGTGTCCATGTTGACCATGATGTAATTGCGCGGCAGCCAGGCATCGACCTCGTAGAAATGGCTGAGGCTTTCCCAGACCCGGCGGTCGTAGCCGGTGGCCCCGGACGATACCATCGACGACGCCACGCCTGTCGCAAAGGCCTGGCTGATCTCGGCGGCTTCGATGGTGACCGGCAGCATGCCTGTCAATTCGGCCAGACGGTTGGTCGCGTTGTTGTAGGAGCGGAACTTGATACCCTCCATATCGGCGACCGAGTTTACTTCCTGATTGAAGTAAAGGCCCTGGGGCGGCCATGGAACTGAATAGAGCAGGTGAAGGTTCTGACCCTCGAGAAGCTCGCGGAGGGACGGCTCTGCTGCTTCATAGAGCATCGCGTGCTCATCGAACGAGCCAACGAGAAACGGAACGGAATCGAAGCCGAAAAGCGGGTCTTCGTTCTGGTGGGCGGACAGAATGCGCTCCCCGATCGGGACCTGGCCGGTCTGGATCGCACGTTTGATATCTGCGCCCGCGAGCAGCGACCCGCCGGAGTGCGTGACGATCTCGATCTCGCCGCCGGTGCCGGTGGTCACGCATTGTGCGAATTCCGCGCCGGTGACTGAGTGGAAGTTTGACCCGGCATACGCCATCGGCATGTCCCAGGTTTCAGCCACGGCAGGAAATGCCACGGAAGCGGCGGCCATGCCGACCGCAATGTGAGTGAGTTTCATTGTCTACTCTCCTTGTTGAGTTGGGTTTATTGTAAGTTCACCCGGCAAACCGTGCCGGATCGTAGGGGCGCATGTCCATGTTCGGAGTTTGCCCGGACATGAGCTGCGCCAAGAGGCGCCCCGTTTTGGGGCCTCCAGTCAGGCCTATGTGATGATGACCGAAGCCCACATAGATGCCTGTCCGACCCACCTGCCCGATCAGGGGCAGGCTGTCTGATGGGGCCGGGCGATGGCCTTGCCATTCAACCTCTTGCCCCGATGCGAGATGTGGAAACGCCTTGCGGACTTCCTTTCGCAAAAGTGCCAAAGGTGCCGCGGCTGGGCCTGCCTCAAGCCCGCCGAATTCCACGATTCCCGCGCATCTGAGGCCCGCTTCCATGGGGGTGGCGACGAACTTGCCAGCCGCCACCATCATCGGAACGCGCGGGCCTCCCGTCGCGTCCTCGAAAACGATGTGATAACCGCGCTCAGTCTCCAATGGGATCGATAGGCCCAGCCGTTTCATCAGTGGCTTCGACCATACTCCGGTCGCCAGAACGGCGTCGGCGCACGGGATCGGGCCCGTCGTGGTTTCCACAGCGCTGATCCTGTCATCGGTGAAGCTGAAATCCTTGACATCGGCCTGATGCCAAATCCCGCCGAGGCTCAGAAACTCTTCGGCCAAGGCTGCAACGTAGCCACCGGGATCGCGCACGAATCCATGATCCTTCATCACAGCAAGACAGGTGACTGCTGGCCCGAGGTTCGGTTCGTAAGCGGATACCGCCTCGCCTTCGATCAATTCCGGTTCAAAACCGGCGTCCCGGCGAAGGCCCCAGACATAACTGTCCGCATCAAAGGCCGCGCGGTCAGCGTAGGCAAAGGTGTAGTCGCTGTTCACAATCCAATCCGCGGCACGCGTACCGTCGCTAAGCGCGCGGTGCTGATCGGTGGCATCGCTGACGATCGGTGTGAGACCTTCTGCGATGCGACGTGTATCGCCGTCATTGGCGTGGCCCAGATACTTGATCAACCACGGCAGAAGCCGTGGCACGTAGGACCAGCGCAAGAACAGCGGGAAGTTCGGATCGAGAACGAACTTCGGCCCTTTCAGAATCAATCCAGGGGTTGTGACTGGCACCATGGAGCAGTTCGCAATCACCCCGGCGTTACCATAGGACGTACCCTGACCGGGCGCACCGCGATCAACCAGAGTGACCGGCACACCGCTTCGCCGCAGCCAGATCGCCGTTGAAACGCCAACGATCCCTGCGCCGATCACAACTGTTGGATGACTGGTCGTCATGCCTGCGCACCTAAGGGTTGAGATACCGTTTTTTCCGAGATGCTATTCCGGGCAAGACGTGAAGTTCGTGGCAAAGGTCCAAAGTGATCCCGGGCGCGCTGGACATTCATTGGCATCGACAAATGCTCCAGCTTCAGATCCATGATCTCGCGTTCGTTTCCCAACATGCCTCTCCCCCGAGCGGCAACACACCGCCGCGATTGGAATTTACCATGACATGGGGGAGACATCATTTCTAATACAACATTTTGGCAATTGTATAACCTTTGGTGATAAGGTTGCCCATGGCCATTCGATTTCGACAGTTGCAAGCGTTCCATGCCATCTATGAGAGCGGCACAGTCACAGGCGCCGCCTTGGTGCTGGGTATCTCACAGCCTGGCGTTTCCAATTTGATCTCTCAGCTTGAGCGAGAAGCAAAGTTCAAGCTCTTTGCACGCGTCAGGGGCCGTTTGATCCCTACCCCTGAGGCTGGCGTTCTATATCGGGAAGTCGACACGGTAGTGCGTGGGCTGGATCACGTTGGCCAAGCCATCACGGACTTGCAGAACAAGCAAGGTGGACAGCTTCAAGTCGCTTCGCAACACGCGCTGTCTTTCGGGTTCATGCCGCGTCTGATTGCGCAATTCGCCGAAAATCGACCGGACATGTCGATTTCTTTTCAATCGCAATACTCGTCGAAAATTCAAGAATGGGTCGTTGCCGGATTGTTCGAAATCGGCGTGTGCGAGGCGCCGCTGCTGTACGATGAACTGGACGCGCACCCGTTCAGCCTCGAGATGGTCGTTGCCCTGCATCCAGAAAACCCGCTGACGCGACACTCTGTGCTGACGCCTGAAGTTCTGGCAGGAGAGCCGCTTATCGCCATGGGGCCAGATCACATGAGCCATCGACGCACCCGTGAAGCCTTTGACACGGCCGGGGTGCCCTGGACGGTACGCGTGCATTCGCATCTGTTCAAGAACGTCCTGAGCTTCGTGCAGGAAGGCATGGGTGTTGCCATTCTCGACCCGCTGCTCTTGCAGCATGAGAAAGCCGGCGGTTTCGTGACACGCCCTTTCAGACCCCGGATCATGATGGACAATATCGTTGTCACATCCCGTGACCGGCCCATGTCCGCGCTTGGTCGTGCCTTTCTGGAAGTGCTTCTAGAGGAAATTGAAAAGAGCTGCTCCTAGGGAGTTCTGGCAGACACTGCGGATTGTTGACCTTCCCACCGATATCCGGGCCATTGCGAACCGGAATTTCCCACCCTTGAGAAGACCAGGCAGGAAGACCCATGAAGCGAAAGCGTTTCACAGAAGGGCAAATCATCGGTGTGCTGAAGGAGAGCGAGGCTGGCGCGAAGACAGATGATATCTGTCGGCGTTACCCGCCGCGCAAGTTGCAGAGCAAGACCTATACGGGGCCGGTCACGCCTTCGGGCTATCGGCGGTTCAGGCATGTCCGCGATCAGCTTGAGCAGGACGGCGTCCGCATCTGTCTGCCGACCGGCAAATGATACCAAGACAACATCGGGAGAAAACAGCCGATCTTATGGGGCGCGCTTGTCTGCGGAGGGAACGAAAGGTGCGGCCCCTCCGGACGGATCGCTCGTTTCATTGCCGCGAGAAACCCGTGACAGTCCGAGGTCGTCGAGGATGGCATAGAGCGAGGGGATCACGAGCAGGATCAGGAGCGTCGATGCCAGCAGGCCGAACACGACCGAGATCACAAGCGGCTTGAGCGTCTGCGCCTGGGTGGAGCGTTCGGCCAGAAGCGGCGCCATGCCCATGATCGTGGTCGAAACCGACACCATGATCGGCCGGAACCGGGCGCGGACGGCCAGCCCGGCGGCGCGCGTCACCGGTGCCCCGGCACCCGCGCGCTCCTTGATCACGCCGACCAGCAGGATCGCATTGTTCACGACGATGCCGGCCAGCGAGGCGGCCCCAACCAGCGACGGCATCGAGATGTTGTAGCCCATCGCCAGATGTCCCCAGATCACGCCGAGAAAGGCGAGCGGGATCGTCAGCATCACGATGACCGGCTCGACATAGCTGCGGAACTGGAACGACAGCACGACATAGATGCCGACGAGGCCGATGACAAAGCCGCGCAGGATCGAGCCGACCGTCTCGGCGGAACTGGCTGCCTGCCCGCCGATTTCGAAGCCGAGGCCCGGCACTCGGGCGGCGAGCGCGGGCAGGAAGGCATCGGTCATCTCGGCGGTGATCGCGTCGGCATTGCCTGCGCGCCCGTCTACCTCCGCCTGAACGGTAAGGGTACGGGCGCCGTCGATCCTGGTGATGGTGCCCCAGCCACGCGCCTCGACGATATCGACCACGGTCGGCAGCGGCACCGTCGAGCCATCGGACAGAGCCAGGGTGAAATTGGCAAGGTCGGCGCGGGTGTCGCGATCGGGGAGGGGCAGCAACACCTCGATCTCGTGCGCGATCTCGCCCGTGCGCACGTCGGCAAGCTGAGTGCCCAGGAAGGCCGCCCGCACCTGACCGGCCACATCTGACGCGGTCAGGCCCAGCGCGTCGGCCCCGGTCGCGAGACGCAGGCGCAGCTCCGGCTTGCCAGGGCGCAGGTCGAGCATCGCGTTGCGCACGCCCGCATAGCTTTCCAGCTCCGCCAGCGTGGTGCGGCCGGCCTCCTGCAGGATGTCGAGATCGGGGTGCGTCAGGCGCAGTTCGACTGCAATTCCCTGCGGCCCGATCCCCGGCTCGGTCAGGAGCAGCGAGGGGACGCCAGGAAGCGCGCCGATCTCGTCGCGCCACGCGGCGATCAGCGTGTCGAGATCGGTTGTGCGGGTCTCCGCCCCGAGCAGGTCGGCCGAGACAGTGGCCACATGCGCGCCGCTTTCGCCGGCTGAGGCATTGCGATTGAACCGCGTGATCGTGCGGAGAACCAGGTCCTGGCCGTCCGGCTGGTCAGGTGCCAGACGGTCGTTGACGCGGCCAAGCGCCGCCTCCACCTGCGCCACGGCCGCCACGGTGCGGGCCAGAGGCGTGCCCTGCGGCAGCAGGAGCCGCGCCTCCAGTACGTCGCCGTCGATCTCGGGCATGGCCTCGCGCTTGACCAGGCCCCCAGCGAGCGCGCCCACCGTCAGGATCAGCGCCCCGAGCGCCAGGCCGGTGACGAGGTAGCGCCGGGCGATGGCGAGATCCGCCACCCGTCCAACCCCGCCGTCGCGCAGCCGCGCGAAGCCGGCATCGAAGCCCCGGCGGAAGCGCGACGGCGCGCGAGGAGCGCGGTTGAGGCTGACCTTGAGGTGGTGCGGCAGGATCAGGAACGCCTCGACCAGGCTCGCCGCCAGCGCCGCGAGCAGCACCAGCGGCAGCACCTCGAGCACCGCGCCGAGCTCGCCGGAAAGGAACGACAGCGGCGCGAAGACCGCGACGGTCGTCAGAAACGAGGACAGAACGCCTGGCGCCACCGCCATTACCCCGGCGGTGACGACCGCAAGCGAAGCGCCGTCCCGGGCCACTCGGACCGCGATCGATTCCGACAGCACGATCGAGTCGTCCATCACGATCCCGATCGCCATCAGGAGTGCCACCAGCGTCAGCATGTTCAGTGAGAGCCCGGTGACGGCCATCCAGACGAAGGCGCCGAGGAACGCCACCGGCAGGCCCATCGCCGCCCAGATCGCGAAGCCGGGCCGGAAGAAGAGGCTCATCACCGCGACCACCAACACAAGGCCGATCACGCCGTTCTTCACCAGCATCTCCAGCCGGTCGCGGATGATCGAGGTCACGTCCTGCACCACCGCGACGCGCAGGGCCGGCGGCATTTGCGCAGTTTCCTCCTCCACGAGGGCCGTCACCGCGTCGAGCGCGCGGAGCGCATCAGCGGTCAGCGGCTTGTGGACCTCGAGCAGGATTGCCCGCGCGCCGTTCACGAGCGCGCGTTCCTCGGGCGGCTCGAAGCTCTCCGTGATGCTGGCGATCTCGCCCAGCTTCAGGCTGGCGCCGTTCGGCAGGGTCAGGATCGACAGCGCCGCCAGTTCGTCCGCCGTCCTCCGCTCCTCGACGAAGCGCAGTCTGAGATCGGCGGCAGCGGTCTCCAGCGTTCCGGCCGGCAGGTCGAGGCTCTGGGCGCCGAGCGTCGCCGCCAGCCGTTCCGCCGTCAGCTCGTACTGGGCCAGCACGTCGCGCCGGGCGGTGACACGGAACTGCGCCGCGCCGACACCCGAGGGGACCACACGCGCCACGTCCGGCAGCGCGGCGATGCGGTCGGCGAGGCCTTGGGCGTAGAGGTCCATCTCGCGCAGCGGCACGTCGCCCGACACCGCGACCGAAGCCACGAGGTCCGTCCGGTGCAGTTCGCGCACGATGGCCGGGTCGGCGCGCGAGGGAAAGACGTCGATGGCGGCGACTTCGGTGCGCAACTCGTTGACGAAGCGCAGCGTGTGGCCGCCGTCTTGCATCGTGGCGACCGCGCGGGCGCGATTGTCCTGGGCGGTGCAGGTCAGCTCCTCGAGCGCCTCGACGCCCTGCACCCCGTCCCAGAGCGGGCGGCAGATCGCGTCCTCCACATCCTCGGCCGCCGCGCCGCGATAGACCACGATGATCTCGGCTTCGGTTGGTCGGAAATCCGGAAAGGTCTCGCGCTTGAGCGTCGGGAATGCCGCGAAGCCGGCCGCGACGAACAGGACCAGCAGTAGGTTGGCCGCCGTCGGGTGAGCTGCGAACCAGCGGATCATAGCTCCGGTTCCACCGGCCGCAGCGCCATGCCGGGGATCGCCGGGGCGATGTCGTCGAGCACCACGCGTTCGCCCGGCGCCAGCCCCGCGGTGATCACCGCCAGTCCGTTCTGTCGAAACGCGGGCGTGACCTCGCGCAGGTCGAGCCGGTCATCTTCGCCGACGACGAAGACCTGCTCACCGTGCAGTGCGCCTTCCGGGATCGTCACCGCGTCGGCCAAAACCGCTCCGGTCAGTGTGACCTCCACCTGCAGGTTCGGCACCAGCGGGAGCCGCAAGGGCGGATTCGCACCGGCATAGGGCGCCGCGACCTCGACCACGACCGGCACGGTGCGGGCCTGCGGATCGAGCGCACCTTCGATCCGCGTCACGCGGCCCTGCCAGATCTGGCTCGGGTCCGCGATCGGCCGCAGTTCGGCCTCGAGCATTGCGCCCGGGCCGCTGCGCATGGCGGCGAGGATGTCAGCGGGCGCTTTGGCGCCCGCGAGCAGGCGGCGGAACGTCGAGACCGGGATCTGCGCCAGCACCTCGACCCGTTCGACGCCGTCGCCGGACAGCAGGGACTGACCGACGGTGACATATTGATAAGGGTCGGTGGTGACCCCGGTCACGCGCAGGTCGAACGGCACGGTCACGGACGTCTTCTCCAGATCGCGCCGGGCGCGGGCGAGCGCGGCTTCGGTCCGCGCCCGCTGCGCCGCGACGCGCTCGCGCCGCACAGGGACGAGTTCCAGCGTATTTTGCAATTCAGTCACCATGCGGCGCGCCGCAAGAACGGCGCGTTCGGCTTCGTCGGCGCGGATCTGTGGGGCCGTGCCCTGATCGACCAACAGGCGCGTGCGGGTCAGGTCGGCTTTGGAGAGAGCCAGCCGGGCCTCTTCCAGTTCCAGCACGCGGTCGGTGTTTGCGGCCTCGGCATCGATTTGCGCCACCTCTGCCGCAAGCGTGGCCAGATCCGCCTCGGCCTGCGCGATGGCAAGCTCGTAATCGGCCGGATCAATCTCGATGACCGTGGTGCCGGCCGCAATCAACTTGCCGTTTTCCAGGTCGGGATGCTGCCGGAGGACAGTGCCGCGAACCTCCGCGACCGCGGTCCAGTTGTCGGCCGCGCGGATATTGCCCCAGCCTTGCGCCCTTGGGCGAATTGCCTGCGCCTCGGCCAGCGCGAAGCGCACTGGAAGCCCGGCGGGCTCGGAGTTCACGCGCTGCGGCGCGGGCGCGCGCGAGACCAACCATGCCGCCGTCGCTGCGCCGAGAACGATCGGCAGAAGAAGCCAGAGGGCAGAGCGGCTGCGCATGTGCTGATCCTTCCCGATCTGGATGGCACTGGTGACAAACGGGTTGAAAACGACTCCATCCTACTTAGTTAGTAATTGATCGCTAACAATAGGGCATCCGATGTCGACACGCAAATCAGCATCAGACCGAAAGGCCGAGATAATCGGAGCGGCCCTGACTCTGGCGGATGAACTCGGTCCGGACAGGATGACGACCAATGATGTCGCCCGCGCCGTTGGGCTGACGCAGCCCGGTGTATTTCGGCATTTTCCGACGAAACACGCCCTTTGGGTCGCCGTGGCCGAGCACATCGCCGCCAGGCTGGACGAGGCTTGGCAGGACGCCATCGATACGGCTGCGTCTCCCGAGGCGCGTCTGCGCGGTCTCGTCTTGGCGCAGTTCGCGCAGATCGAAGCCTGCCCGGCGCTGCCGATGGTCCTGTTCTCGCACGAACTCAACAGCGACAATCCGAGTCTGCGCACGGCTTTCCAGGCGCTTCTCATGCGGTTTCAGAAACATCTGGAGGGCGCCTTGCGGGACATGCAGGCGAACGGCGGCCTGCGCCCCACGCTCGCGACCGCGGATGCGGCGTTGTTTTTTACCTCGCTGATCCAGGGCCTCGCGATCCGCCACAACCTGGCCGGCCGCACCTTCTCACTCGTGCACGAAGGTGAGCGCCTGTTCGACATCCAGCTTGCCATGATGCCGGCCAACACACGGACGTGAAGGAGACCGAAGTGAAATTCCCGATGCCCTCGCTGCCGCTTCGGATCGCCGCCGCTGTGGCTATTCTGTTCGGCGCGCTGACGGTCGTGTCGGGCTGGCGGGCGCTTTTCGGCGGCGTCGATATGGGCGACGTCGTAGCCTTCGTGCTCTGGTTCAACTTCCTCGCCGGTTTCGCCTATGTCATCGCCGGCATCGGTCTCTGGCAGGCAAGGGTTTGGGGCGTGAAGCTGTCCGCCGCGATCCTTGTTGCGACCGGCTTCGTCTTCGCGGCTTTCGCCATCCACATCCTGCAAGGCGGTGCCTTCGAGCCGCGAACGCTGGGCGCGATGATCCTGCGAACCTTCGTCTGGGCAGCGATTTCGGCAGCTGGCTGGCGGAGCGTCACATCCCGCGGAGCGCCACAATCGTGACGGTGGCGGACTAGTCCCACGCCACACAAGCAACCACCCAGTCCGTGAGAGGAGAAAAGACCATGACTTCCAATCAAAAGACCATTCAAAATCTCAACAAGGCGCTGCAGATGGAGATGAGCGCCGCCCACCAGTATCAGCTCCACGCCCACGTCCTGGAGGATTGGGGGTTGGGCAAGCTGGCGCGCCAGATGCGGCAGGAGATGCAGGAGGAACTGGGCCATTCGGACCGCTTCATCGAGCGGCTGATGTTCCTCAAGGGTGATCCCGAGATCGCGTTCGAAAAACCGCCCGCTCGCGCGACGTCGCTGGTCGACATGTTCAAGGCCGACCTCGCCGACGAGGAAGGCGCCATCGCCTTCTATACCGAGGCGGCCCGCATGGCGGGTGACGCAGGCGATATCGGATCTCGGTCGCTCTTCGAGGGGATCGTCCTGGACGAGGAGGGCCACAAGGCGTGGCTGGAGCTTCAGCTCGATCTGATCGAGCGCATCGGCGAACAGAATTACGCCAGCAAGCAACTTTCGACCGAGGAAGGCGAAGGTGAATAGCTGGTCCACGTTCCAAACACGAACCTGATACGCTGTTGCCCAGCGAAGGTGGGCGAGCTGCAGTCTTCTACATCGCAACAGAGGATGCTCGTCCGCCAGCTACGTTGGCGAAGGTTGCTGTTGCAGCAATGCCGTCTGTAGCCTGCGGAAATTCCTGTGCTGTTCAGACTGGCAACCTGAACACTTCGACGCCGGTGGCACTTGCCGAGACGAAACGGAAATCGAACATTCGCTGGCGCTCATGCGTCTGCGGCAGCAGGTCCGTCGCTCCCGCATCATAGCCGTGTTTCTCCATTGCGCCCGCTCGCTGCGGCCTGGCCAAACGACCGGGTTGCGGAGAGGCTGTGTGAAAACTCCCATTGTTTTCTGGGGGATGGTATGCTTTCCGCGAGAAATGCGGAGTCATTCCATGGGGCAGTTTATCGAGGGCTTA
>NZ_FNYD01000004.1 GCF_900109035.1 Cribrihabitans marinus | reverse complement strand
CAAGGCCCCTACCGGCGCGACATACAGACACTCAATCCATCGAAATGAACCAAACCGCCCGCATATCTCTTCAGATATCCAAAATGTCAAAGAGCACGCAGAGACAATATTCACGAGATGCGCCCTAACTTGCTCGGCGCGCCCCGCCTCAACTGCTCTGCTGTTGTCCGCTTTCCCAAGCTCGCCGCCTGGTTCCGCGTCCCGACACCGCATCAGCGCCGCCGGTGAGGGGCTATTTACGGCTCAGGTCCGACCTCCGCAACCCCCTTTTGAAAAAATCTTCGCATTTCTTTCGCAAAGGGGATGAAGGTCAATAAAATCAAAGAGTTGCGATCCAACTCGGCCTCTTGAGTCCGGTCGTGTCACCGCGCTCTGAACGGGGTCGTCAAAGCCGCCGGCGCCGGTCCTGGCCCGCGACTCGCGCGTTACCACCATATCTTGTGGGCCATTTTCATGTAACCACTAACAGGTCGACTCGCCGCTCGCGCGACTCGATCCGGCGCAGCGGCGACTCAGGGCCGGAAATCCTCCGGCACGCCGAATGGTGGCCGGTCCACCCCGGCTCCGGTCAGCGCCTCGAGAAATGCCAGGATCTCGGCAATCTCGTCATCGCCCAAGCGCACTGGTGCAATGTCCCGCGCCCGCGCTTGGCGGGCCAGCTCGCGGCGATCCTGCAGGACGACGAAATCGATCTTGGCCAGCCAGTCGACCCGAGGCAGGCGGGCCATGTCGGGCGACCATGCCGCCAGCGACCCGTCCGGATCCAGATGGTGCCGCACGATGCCCTCCAGCGTGGGAAACGCGCCGTTATGGCCATAGGGGGCGGTGCGCGCCACGTTGCGCAGCATCAGCGTGCGGAACCGGTAGGCATCGGCGAGGCGGTCGGTTTCGCCCATCCGCCCGACATCGCGCGCATAGGGATCGAAGGTGCGCGTGCGACCGGGACCGAAGGGTGGCAGGCCGAGCGCGTGAAACTTCTGGTCGGACAGGAGCGGGCCGGAATGGCAGGTTGCACACCGCGCCCTGCCGTAGAACAGCGCCATGCCGCGCCGCTGTTCCGGGGTCAACGCGGCACTGTCCCCAGCCAGATACCTGTCGAAGGGGCTGTCGATGCTGGTCCACTCGGCGATCATGAAGGCGGCGAGCGCATTGGCGATCTCGACGATGCTCACCTGCTCGGGCTGGCGCACATGATCGAAGGCCGCCACGAAGGCCGGGCCGTAACGAGGATCGGTGCGCACTCGCTTGGCGAGGATCGGCCAGGCCTTGTCGATCCGGTCATGCACGGCCCCGATCACCTCGTTTTCGGACGGGTTGCCGGCCATCTCGAACTGCGCGGCCAGCGGGAACAGCGCCTGCGCGGCCAGCAGGGAATCGAGCCCTTGCGGCAGCCATTCCTCGGCCGGGGAATCGAACCCGTTGCCATAGAGGTCCGAGCGGCTGAGCCGGCCATCATGAAACAGCGTGTGAATTTCACGCGCGCCGAGGTTCCACAGGCCCGGAGCATTGCGCGGAATTCGTTTGCGGATGCGCGTCTCGCCGGATCCGGCCGTGCGTTCGGGACCCAGTCCAAGTCCGCCCTCGCCGATGCCCAGCGACAGCCCGTCCGAGGTTCCGAAATCGGGATGGTGACAATGCGCGCAGCTGATGTTGTTGTTGCCCGACAGGATCGGGTCGTAGAACAGTTGGTGGCCCAAGGCCGCCTGCGCCGGATCGAAGGGCAGGAAATCGTCGCCGGTCAGCGGCGGCGGCAAGGGATCGGCGGCCAGCGGACCGGCGAGCAAGAGGGAGAGGATCACATGCGCGCAGCGATACTTGCGCTTTGCCTTGCGGCCGGGCCGGCCCTGGCCGGAATCGAGGAGGCGCGCGACATGATGGAGGCGGGCGCGTTTGCCGAAGCCTATGACGCGCTCTGGCCGGCGGCGCGCTCGGGCAACGCCGATGCCGAGGAACTGATCGGCGTGATGTATGCCATGGGGCTGGGTGTGCCGCGCGACGACGCGCGGGCCTTCGAATGGTATCTGCGTTCTGCGATGAAGGGGCATCCCGGCGCGCAGTCCGGGGTCGGCTGGTATTACGAGGTCGGCCGCGGCCTGCCCGCGCCGGACCTGGTGCGCGCCTACATGTGGTACACGCTCAGCGCGATCGGCGGCGATCCGGATGCCGCGATCAGCCTGGAAGAAGTGGTCAAGAAGATGTCGCCGGAGCAGATCGAGAAGGCTCATGTGCTGATCGGGGATTACAAACCCTGGATGTATCCCTTCCGGTGAAGGGGCGGCGGGCGCGGAATGCGCCCGCCGACGGGATCATTTCATGTCGGCCTGACGGGCCGCGTCGATCTCCTGTTCGGCATCCGCCACCGCGGCGGTCAGGGCGTCAAAAATCTCTCCACCGCCATCGACGCTGGACTTGAACCAGTCATAGACCGGGGCCGCGGCCTCCTTGAACGCCGCCTTTTCCTCGGGCGTCGGCACGTAGAGATCGCCGCCAGCGGCCGCGAATTCCTCGTAGGCCGCGATCGACTTGCGCTTGGGCGAGGCGAATGTCGCCTGCTGCAGCTGGTAGAACCCGTCGACTACCACGCGGCGCATGTCCTCGGGCATGGCCATGAACTTCTCGTTGTTCATGAACCACAACGCGCCCATATAGGCGTGACCGTCCAGCGTCACGTATTTCAGCCCGGCATCGGGGAACTTCATGTTCATGATGTCGGTGATGCCGTTCTTCGAGCCTTCGACCACGCCGGTCTGGAAGCTGGTGAAGAGTTCCGGCCACGGGATCGGCGTGGGCGAAGCGCCCAGCGCCTTGACCAGTTCCTGCGGCAGGTCGGCGACCACGGTGCGGATCTTCAGCCCCTCCATGTCGGCCGGGCTGGCCACGCGCCGCTCGGTATTGGCGAAGTTGCGCCAGCCGCCGGTGTTGCCGATGGTCATCAGCCGGATCGCGCCGCCCGAGGCGTCCAGGGTCATCTCCTGCATCTTCTGCACGAAGGACGACCCGTTCTCGAGCACGGTTTCGGCCACACGGTCGTCGGCCATCAGATAGGGCAGGTCCAGGACCTGCACGAAGGGAAAGATCCCCGAGGCGCCGCCCGAGGTGGAGATATAGACGTCGATGCTGCCATCGGCGACGCCCTGCAGGCATTCCGCCCCGTTCGAGCACAGCTGAGTGCCGATGAACATCTCGACCTCGATGGCGCCGTTCGAGGCCTGCTCGACGAAGTTCTTGAACACGACGAGCCCGTCGTAATCCTCGTCGTTCTCGTTGGAATTGGCGGTGGCGCGGATGGTATATTCCGCCGCCTGCACGGCGATGGCCGACCCGGCCAGCATGGCCGCGGCGGTCACCGTTTTCAGCATTGTCTTAAGCACAGCGTTTCCTCCCTGTTATGCCTAATTGTGTGGTCAGTTCGCGAACCCGGTCAACCGCGGGATCGTCATCGAAAGGGCCGGCACGAAGGTGATCAGGAAGATCACCGCGATCTCGACTGCCAGGAACGGCAGGATCGCCCGCGCGATGGTCTCGACCCGCTCGCGCGACACAGCCGCCGCGACGAACAGCACCAGTCCCATCGGCGGCGTCGCCAGGCCCACGGTCAGGTTGACGCTCATGATGATGGCAAAGTGGATCGGGTCGATGCCCAGATCGGTGAAGATCGGCGCCAGGATCGGCCCCAGGATGATGATTGCCGGGCCTGCGTCCAGGAACATGCCCACAACGAAGAGCAGCAGGTTGATCAGGAACAGCAGGATCAGCGGGTTCTCGCTCAGCCCCAGAATCAGCGCCGCAAGCTGCTCGGGCGCGTGGCTCAGGCTGACCACCGTCTTGAACGCCATCGCCGCACCGACCAGCAACAGCACCACCGCCGAGGTGATGCCCGCCGTGTTCAACACCTCGGGCACGTCGCGCAAGCCGAAGGTGCGCAGCACGAAGAAGCCGATAATGAAGGCATAGGCCACCGCCACTGCGGCCGCCTCGGTCGGGGTGAAGATGCCGCCCAGGATGCCGCCCATGATGATCACCGGGGTCATCAGGGGGAAGAACGCCTTGAGGCTGGCCCGCCCGCGTTCCGGCCAGCTGTATTTCCGGCTGGCCACCGGAAAGTCGTAGCGGTCGGCCATCACCTTGACCATGCCCATTAGGCCCAGCCCCACCAGCACTCCGGGCACGATCCCGGCCAGGAACAGCGCGGCAACGCTCTCGCCCATCACATAGGCATAGATGATCATGATGCCCGAGGGCGGGATGATCGGCCCGATGACCGAGCTGGCGGCGGTGATGGCGGCGGCGAACTTGCGGGAGTAGCCCTGCTTCTCCATCGCCGGGATCAGCATCGAGCCCAGCGCCGAGGTGTCGGCCACGGCCGACCCCGACAGCCCCGCGAACAGCATCGAGCTGAGCACGTTCACATGCGCCAGGCCGCCGCGCAGATGCCCCATCAGCGCCTGGCTGAACTCGACCAGCCGCATGGTGATGCCGCCGCGGTTCATCAGTTCGCCCGCCAGCATGAAGAAGGGGATCGCCATAAGCGGAAAACTGTCCATGCCGTTATAGACATTGCGGTAGAGCAGGGTGATGTCCCGCTCCTGCCCGTTCAGCCACAGCAGCAGGCCGGGCGCGGCCAGGAGGCCGAAGAAGACGGGCAGACCGAGCAGCAGGAAGGCCAGGAATACGGGCAGGAACCAGATCAGCATCTATTCGCTCCCCAGGAATTCGGCACCGGCGATCGGTGGCAGGCGCAGGCCGCCGCCCAGAAGCGTCACGATGCTGCGCAGGATCAGCTCGACATTCACCGCGGCCAGCAGGACGACACCGACCAGAAGCGAGGCCATCATCCAGCTGCGCGGCACCCGCGTCCACTCGTCGAACCCGAGGGAGGCCGGAACATAGAGCGATGCGGTGGTGAACTGGCCGCCAAAGCCGGTGACCTCGTTCCAGCCGATGCGGGTGGCGACCAGCAGCACGACCAGCGAGATCAGCAGCAGGAACAGCGACAGCATCTGGCCCGGCACCCGAGGCAGCGCGCGCATGAACATGTCGATGGCCACGAACCCGCCCCGGCGAAAGGCGGTGGGCGCCATCAGCCCGGTCATCCACAGCATGCAGAACCGCGCCGCCTCGTCCGGCCAGGGCAGCGCGTTGTTCAGGACATAGCGGAAGAAGACCTGGATCAGGATGGCCAGCACCATCAGAGCGATGGCCACGATGCCGATCGCACGACCCAGGCGTAGCAGGGCCTCGTTTGCGTAGGCGATCGGTGCCAGCACCGACAACAATCCGCCCATGCGGATCCTCCCTGTGACATCCGCCATCATGCGCGGCGGATGGATGCGCCTAGTTTTGCGCGAATTGGCCGAACGTCCCGGCATAGAAGGCAAGCGCGTCGCCGTCCCGCATCTCGGCGCGGTCCACCTGCCCAACGACGATGACGTGATCTCCGGCTTCGTGGCAAGCCACCCGCGTGCATTCGAACCGCGCCAGGCAGCTCGGAATCAGCGGAACGCCCGCCTCGCTTGTTGTATGGTCGAACCGCTCAAGCGCGCCCGCCTCGCGCGAGCAGGTCCAGCACAGATCTGCCTGGTCGGCGGCCAGCACGTGGATGGCATAGTGTTCGGCCGCGCGGAACAGCGGGAACCGGCGCGACGCCTTGCCGGGCGCCCACATCACCAGCGGCGGATCCAGCGAGATCGAACTGAAACTGTTGGCAGTGATGCACAGCGGCCCGTCGGTGCCGGCGCAGGTGACGACGGTCACGCCGGTGGCGAACTTGCCGAAGGCGTCGCGCAACAGGCGCGAATTGGCCGGATCGGGCGCGAAGGCGCGTGACGTGGTCGGTGACAAGGCGTTCATCAGGGCACCTCCTGTCCCAGGGCTGCGGTGTAGAGGCGAAACCAGGTCTCGCGGTCCAGATCGACCTTCAGCGCATCCGAGATCGTTGCGATCCGCTGCAGGCTGTTGGTGCCCATGACCGGCAGGATCCGCGCCGGGTGGGCCAGCAGGAACGCCACCAGGACAGCGGCCCGGTCCACGCCTGCCGCCTGCGCGATCTCGTCGGCCACCTGGGCCACCGGGCCATCCCCGGTCATCAACGCGCCGCCGCCCAGCGGCGACCAGGCCATCACCGGGTGGCCATGGCGCTGGTGAAAGGCGAGGTCGCCATCGGTGAAGGGCGCAAGCGCAGCCAGCGACAGCTCGATCTGGTTGGTGACAAGCGGGGTCTTCATGCCCGATTGCAGCAATTCCCAGTCCCAGGGGCGGAAGTTCGACACGCCTACGGCCCGCACCTTGCCGGACTCGACAAGCGCGTCCAGCGCGCCACCCGTCTCGTGATGGTCCATCAGCGGATCCGGCCGGTGGATCAGCAGCAGGTCGATATGGTCGATCGCCATCTCGGACAGGGACGTTTCGACCGAGCGTTCAATATGATCGCGCGATGTGTCGTAGTGCTTGACCCGCGCATCGGCATAACGTCCGCAGGGGGCCACGATATCGCATTTGGTCACGATCTCCATCCGCTGCCGCAGCGCCGGATTGGCGCACAGCGCCTGGCCCAGCACCGCCTCGGCGCCGTAGTCGCCATAGATGTCGGCCTGGTCGAATGTGGTGATGCCCTGGTCGAGGCAGGCGTTGATCTTGGCCTCGACATGCGCGGCCGAGGTGTCGGAATCATCCGCCAGACGCCACATGCCATAGACGATCCGGCTCAATTCCAGGCCGGGGGACAGGGTGACTCGATCCATCAGCGGCGGACTCCGTTGCCAAGCGGGGTTGCGGGGGTCTCGGCCGGAATCCGGCCGTATTCATGCGGCAGCGAACAGGTCTTGAGCTGCGGCAGGACGCGCGACCCGAAATGCCGTGCCTCGTCGATGTGCGGGTAGCCCGAGAAAATGAAGGCGCGGATGCCCATCTTGCGGTAGTCCTCGATCTTGCTCAGCACCTGGTCGGTCGACCCCACCAGCGCCGCGCCGCAGCCCGAGCGCGCACGGCCCACGCCGGTCCACAGGTTCGGCTCGGTATAGCCGAACTGGTCAGCCAACTCGCGCGCCCGCGCCTGGTGCGAAACGCCCAGCGAGGTTGAATCGAGCGCCCGTTCGCGGATCAGCCGGCCCAGCTCGTCATCCAGTTTCGAAGCGATATAGTCGGCGTATTCCCGCGCCTCCGCCTCGGTGTCGCGCACGATCATGTGCACCCGCAGCCCGTAATCCAGCGTCCGGCCATAGCGCTCGGCCACGGCATGAACCGCCTTCATCCGCCCGGCCAGCTGGTCCTGCGTCTCGGGCCACATCAGGTAGACGTCGCAATGCTGCCCGCAGAGATCCAGTGCCGCCGGGGAATAGCCGCCGAAATACAGAAGCGGCCCGCCGGTCTGATAGGGTTTCGCCGGATCGGCGGTCAGCCCCTCGAAGTCATAGACCTCGCCCTTGTAGGTGATCTCGTCCTGCGTCCAGGCCTGTTTCAGGATCTCGACCACCTCGCGCGAACGCTGGTAGCGATAGGCGCTGTCGGCCTTTTCACCGGGAAAGTCGGAACTGATTATGTTGACCGTCAGCCGCCCCTTCAGCATGTGATCCAGCGTGGCGATGGTCCGCGCCAGCATGATCGGCTGCATCTCGCCGCAGCGCACGGCGGCCAGCAGGTTGATCTTCGACGTGATCGGCGCGCAGCCGGCGACAAAGCTCAGCGTGTCCTGCCCCACCTGGTAGGAGGAAGGGCACAGGATGTTGCGGAACCCCTGCGCCTCGGCCTCTTGCACGATGGCCGAGCAATGCTCCCAGCTGGAGCGCAGATCGCCGTCCGGCACGCCCAGGAAGCGGTAGTCGTCCGAGCAGAGCGCCGAGAACCACGACACTTCGGACGCGTCGAGATCCGGTGACGTGATCGGGACAACACTCATTCGGGCGACTCCTTGGAAAGGCGGTGCATTTCCTCTTGCGTAGCAGCCGCTTTGATGTAGATCAATAGTGTATCAATTTTTTCCGCGACACGGTGCCGCAACGCATGCCCCCCGCCCGCTCCAGCCCCACGGCGCTGCCGATTTACGTGCAGATTGCCGAATTGCTGATCCGCGACATCGGCGCCGGGCGGCTGATCGACGGCGAACGCCTACCCCCGGAACGCGAGATGGCCGCGCGGCTGGACATTTCCGTCGGCACCCTGCGCAAGGCGCTGCGCGAACTCGAAGGCAAGGGCTTGCTGGAGCGGGTCCAGGGGTCGGGAAACTACGTGCGCAGCGGCCCGTCCGCCGATGCGGTCTATGCGATGTTCCGGTTGGAACTGCCCGAAGGCGGCGGGTTGCCGCGCGCCGATATCCTGTCGGTCGAGACGCTGGACAAGCCCGACGACCTGCCACGGTTCGGCAGATCCGACCGGGGCGCGCGCGTGCGGCGGCTGCGCTATCTCAATGACACGGTGATCGCGGTCGAGGAGATCTGGCTGGACGCATCCGCCGGTTCCGTCGATCCGCGCATGCTGTCCGATTCGCTCTATCGCTATTACCAGAAACAGCTGGGTTTCTGGATCACGCGGGCCGAGGACAGGGTGTCGATCGGCCGGGTTCCCGATTGGGCGCCCGAGGGTTTCACCCGTAGGCCGGGCGACATCGTCGGCTATATCGAACGGTTCAGCTGGTCCGACCGGCCCGAACCGGTCGAGTTTTCCCGCACCTGGTTCGACACCGACCGGGCGATTTATGTGCAACGGCTGAAATGAGGAGAAACCTGTGACGCGCCAGATCAACTACGGGATCATCGGATGCGGGATGATGGGGCAAGAGCATATCCGCAACATCGCGCTTCTGGACGGTGCGCGGGTGGCCTCGGTCTATGAGCCCGATCCCGGCATGGCGGCGCAGGCAACCTCGCTGGCGCCGCAGGCGCGGCTGGCCGCCTCGCTCGACGACCTGCTGTGGGACGAGACGCTGGATTGCCTGCTGATCGCCAGCCCCAACCATTGCCACATGGACCAGATGGCGCAGATCGCCGCCGCCCGCCCGCTGCCGCTCCTGGTGGAGAAGCCGCTGTTCACGGATCCCGAGGATGCCGGGCGGCTGGCCGAATTCCACAACCGCTATCCCGCGCCGGTCTGGGTGGCGATGGAATACCGCTACATGCCGCCCATCGCCGCCTTCCTGAAGCAGGCCGAGGCCGCAACCGGCGGCATCCGTATGCTGAGCATCCGCGAACACCGCTTTCCCTTCCTCGAAAAGGTCGGCAACTGGAACCGGTTCACCCGAAACACCGGCGGCACGCTGGTCGAGAAATGCTGCCATTTCTTCGACCTGATGCGCCTGGCGCTGCGGGCCGAGCCGGTGCGGGTGATGGCCTCGGCAGCGCAGTCGGTCAATCATCTCGACGAATCCTATGACGGCGAGATCCCCGACATCATCGACAACGGGTATGTCATCGTCGATTTCGACAATGGCAGCCGCGCGATGCTGGAACTGTGTATGTTCGCCGAAGGTGCCGCCTATCAGGAGGAACTGTCCGCAATCGGCCCCTCGGGCAAGATCGAGGCCTTTGTGCCCGGACCCGGCCGGTTCTGGCCCGACAGCCTGGGCCCCGCGCCGACGCCGAAGCTGGTGGTCAGCCCGCGCGCGCCCAAGGGGCCGATCACTTACGCGATCCCCGTTGACAAGACCTTGCTGGAGGCGGGCGACCACAACGGCGCCACCTTCTACCAGCACCAGGGGTTTCTGGACGTGGTAAGGGAGAGGAGATCCGCGCCCGAGGTGACGCTGAACGACGGGGCGATGGCCGTCCGCATGGGTCTTGCCGCGCAGCGCTCTGCCGCCACGGGTCAGGCGGTGCGGCTGGACTGATCCGCCCCGTCCCCGAGCAGCGCCACCAGTTCGGACACCCGTTCGGCATTGTCGCGCGCCAGCGATCCGTCACGGTTCCACAGGGAGTTCTCGAACCCGATCCGGCATTTCCCGCCGTGCCGGGCGGCGCGCAGCAGGCAATCGGTCTCGCCCGGCCCGAAGGCGCAGATGGCCCAATCGGGCGACAGCTTCCGCTCCTGCAGCCACGCCAGGAACGGGTCCAGGTCCGACGGCTCGGAGGTCTGGTTCTTGCTGTACCGCCCCAGCACATAGATCAGTTGCAGCGCCTGGTCCCGCAAGGCCTCGTCGCCGATGACACCAGCCAGCAGATCGGCATCCGCCAGATCGTAGAGGATGTGCTGCACCGCGATCCCCCGCGCGGCGCAGTCGGCATAGAAAGCGCGTGCCACGTCCTGCGGATCCCGGCACATCTCGCGGATCGCGACCGAGACCATGTCGGCGCCGGTGCCCAGGGCAACGCGGCGTTGGACCTCGGGTGCGTAAATCCCCACCGCCTCGGTGGTGATCTGCACGGCCAGGTCCGGCACCGCATCGGCCAGCGCGCGCAAAGCGGTGCGATAACTGTCCACGTCCAGAAGATGCCCTCCATCCGCGTCCCGCAGGTGCAGGTGCAGCCCGTCCGCCCCGGCGGCATGGCAGGCGGCGGCGGTCTCCAGCATCTCGTTCAGCGTGACCGGCAGCGCCGGGTGATCCGATTTCTGCCGGCGCGCGCCGTTCGGCGCCACCATGATACGGGGCAGCGGCCTCATAGAACCTGCGCCAGCGTCCTGGACAGCTTGCCCACCAACTCGCCGATCTGGTCCTCGGAAATGATGAAGGGCGGCGCGATCAGGACGTGATCGCCCATCTGCCCGTCGATCGTGCCGCTCATCGGGTAGCAGATCAGCCCGTTGGCAAAAGCCGCCTTCTTGAACCTGGCCGCGACCTGGCGATCCGGCGCAAAGGGCGCCTTTGTGCCACGGTGCTCGACCAGTTCCAGGCCGCGGAACAGCCCGCGACCACGAATGTCGCCCACATGCGGATGCTGCCCGAACTCCGAGACAAGGGCATCGGCCAGCACCTCGCCCATGCGCGCGGAACGATCTGTCAGCCCGCCCTCGGTCAGCTTGCGCAGCACGGTATCGGCCGCCGCGCAGGCCGTCGCGTGGCCCATATAGGTGTGGCCGTGCTGGAAGAACCCGCTGCCCTGCTCGATCGCGCCATAGATCCGCGCGGAACACAGCATTGCGCCGATGGGCTGGTATCCCGCGCCCAGCCCCTTGGCGATTGTGACGATGTCGGGCGCGATGCCGTCCTGCTCGCAGGCGAACAGCGTGCCGGTGCGCCCCATGCCGCACATCACCTCGTCGAGGATTAGCAGGATGCCGTGGCGGTCGCAGATCTCGCGCACACGCTTGAAATAGCCCGGAACCGCCGGGACCGCGCCCGCCGTCGCGCCGACCACCGGCTCGGCCAGAAAGGCGATCACCGTCTCGGGCCCCAGCCGCTGCAACTCGGCCTCCAGCTCATCGGCGACGCGCAAGCCGTAGGCCTCGGCCGTCTCATCCTCCTGCCGGCCGCGATACTCGTAGCAGGGCGCGATATGGCTGGCCGAGACCATCACCGGGTCGAAGGGCGCGCGCCGCCACATGTTCCCGCCGGTGCCCAGCGCGCCCAGCGTGTTGCCGTGATAGCTCTGCCGCCGGGCGATGAACCGGGTGCGCTGCGGCTGGCCGATCTCGATCATGTATTGCCGCGCCAGTTTCAGCGCCGCCTCCACCGCCTCGGACCCGCCCGAGACCAGATAGACCCGGTCGATCCCCTCGGGCGCATGGGCGATCAGCCGGTCGGCCAGCGATTCGGCGGGGTGCGATGTCAGAAACCCGGTATGGGCAAAGGCGAGCGTGTCGACCTGGCGCTTGATCGCGTTGGCCACATCGGGGTCGGAATGGCCAAGGCAGGACACCGCCGCGCCCCCCGATCCGTCGAGATACCGCTTGCCGTCGGAGTCGATCAGATAGACGCCATCACCCCGGGCCGCGACCGGAAGTACGGATTTCGTATGTCTGGGAAAGATATGGGACATGGCACCCCCGAGGCGTCTCCGCCATCAATGAAACAGATGATTCATCAATTGACAATCCATGAAACAAAGTGAACAAATACCTGCACGCGGAGGGAGGACCGCTTGCAGCCGACATTCGAGCAAAGACTCGCCGAGAACTACGAGACGCTCAGCGGAACGCTGCGGCAGGCGGCCGACTATCTGTCGGCCAACCCCGTGAACGTGGCCAGCCGGTCGCTCAGGACAGTCTCGCGCGAAAGCGGCGTGTCACCGGCCGCGTTCTCCCGCCTCGCCCGCGCCCTGGACTATGCCGGGTTCGAGGATCTGCGCGAGGAATTGCGCGCCAAGATCGACCGCCGGGTCAACGACTTCGCCGGCCGCGCGCAGCGCCTGCAGCGCGACCACGGATCGGACCAGGCCGGGTTTCTCGACGCGCATCTCGAGGCCTGCCAGTCCAACCTGGGCCGACTGGCGCATGACATCGACCGTGACATGCTGTCCGAAGTGGTCGATTCGCTCATCAACGCGCGCCACGTGGTTCTGCTCGGGGCGCTGGGTTCGACCGGGATCGTCGAATACCTGTCTTACATGGCCAGTTTCTGCGCCGACAACTGGAGCATGCTCAGCCGCATGGGTTCGTCCCTGGGCGGCGGGTTGACCGGGCTGGACAAACGCGATGTGGTGATCGTCGTGACCAAGCCGCCCTTTGCCACCCGCGCCATTCGCGCAGCCCAGATCGCGCGACAGCAGGGCACCTATGTCGTGCTGATCACCGACACGCACAGCTGCCCGGCGCTGCGCCATGCCTCGGCCTGGTTCGTAGTGCCGACCACCAGCCCACATTTCTATTCGTCCTACGTGGCGACCCTGTTCCTTGTCGAAACGCTGATCGGCATGTTCGTCAGCCGCGCCGGAGACGGCGCCAAGGACCGCATCGCCGAGGTCGACAAGAAAAACCGTCTTCTGGCAGAGACCTGGGACGGTTAAAGTTCCGTGAAACAGCATCATCAATAAGGGAGTATCAGATGTTGAAGAAAATGAAGTTTGCCGCCGCGACGCTGGCCACGGCCACGCTGATGGCGCCGGTCGCGATGGCCGAGGAGTTCATCACCATCGGCACCGGCGGCGTGACCGGTGTCTATTATCCGACCGGCGGCGCGATCTGCCGCCTGGTGAACAAGGGCCGCCGCGATCATGGCGTACGCTGCTCGGTCGAATCGACCGGTGGTTCGGTCTACAACATCAACACCATCCGCGAGGGCGAGCTGGAATTCGGCGTCGCGCAGTCGGACTGGCAGTATCACGCCTATAACGGCAGCTCGCGCTTCGAAGAGGATGGCCCGTTCGAGGGTCTGCGCGCGGTGTTCTCGGTGCACCCGGAACCCTTTACCGTGGTTGCGCGCGCCGATTCCGGCATTTCCACCTTCGACGACCTCAAGGGCAAGCGCGTCAATATCGGCAACCCCGGATCGGGCCAGCGCGGCACGATGGAGGTTCTGATGGAGGCCAAGGGCTGGAGCATGGGCGATTTCGCCCTGGCGACCGAGTTGAAGGCCGCGGAACAGTCGGCCGCGCTCTGCGACAACCAGATCGACGCGATGGTCTATACCGTCGGCCACCCGTCCGGCTCGATCCAGGAGGCGACCACCGCCTGCGATTCGGTGCTGGTCGAGGTTTCGGGCGACGCGGTGAGCGGGCTGGTCGACGAGAACAGCTTCTACCGCACGGCGACGATTCCCGGCGGGATGTATCGCGGCAACGACAATGACGTGAACACCTTTGGTGTCGGCGCGACCTTCGTGACCTCGGCGGATGTATCCGAGGACGTGGTCTATACCCTGGTCAAGTCGGTCTTCGACAACTTCGAGGACTTCAAGGGCCTGCACCCGGCCTTCGCCAACCTCAAGCCCGAAGAGATGGCAACCGCCGGCCTGTCGGCGCCGCTGCATCCGGGCGCCGAGAAATACTACAAGGAACAGGGCTGGATCGAATAATCCACCCACCGAAATGCGTCCGGGGGATCCTCCCCCGGACTGCACCCGCCCGAAGGGGCCAAGACAGAACAATCCAACGAACCACACCGGAAACCGGGGGGACACATGGCCAAATCTGACAAGGGCGCGCTGAGCGAAGAGGAACTACAGGAACTTGTAGCCTCCAGCGACACCGGCGCCCGGGCGCCGACCGGATCGCTTGGCATGTTCATCGCCGCGGTCGCACTGATCTGGTCGGTGTTCCAGGTTCTTCTGGCATCACCGATCGCGCCCTATGCGCTGCCGGCCGACCTGATCAACAATTCGCGTCAGATCCACCTGGCCTTCGCCATCTTCCTGTCGGCAATGGCCTATCCCCTGTTCCGCTCCAGCGCGCGCGACAGCGTTCCCTGGTATGACTGGATCCTCGGGGTCGGGGGCGCGTTTCTCGCGCTCTACGGCTATTTCTTCTATGAAAAGATCGTCGGGAATGGCGGACTGGCGGACGACAGCGACGCCCTTTTCGCCCTCGCCGGCATCATCTTCCTGTTCATCGCCGCCTACCGGACACTCGGCCCGGTGATGGTCATCCTGGCGATGGTCTTCATGGGCTATGTCTTCTTCGGCGCGTCCGAGGTGGTTCCCGACCAGATCCGCTGGGCCGGGGCCAGCCTGCGCAAGGCGATGAGCCACATGTGGATCACCTCCGAGGGCGTGTTCGGCATCGCCCTGGGGGTGTCGACCAAGTTCGTGTTCCTGTTCGTGCTGTTCGGCGCGCTGCTGGACCGGGCCGGCGCCGGCAACTACTTCATCAAGATGGCCTTCGGCGCCCTGGGCCACCTGCGCGGCGGACCGGCCAAGGCCGCGGTCGTCGGCTCGGCCGCGACCGGCCTGATCTCGGGCTCGTCCATCGCCAACGTGGTCACCACCGGCACGTTCACCATCCCGCTGATGAAGCGGGTGGGTTTCACCGCCGAAAAGGCCGGCTCGGTCGAGGTCGCCTCGTCCGTGAACGGCCAGATCATGCCGCCCGTCATGGGCGCGGCCGCCTTTCTGATGGTGGAATATGTCGGCATTTCCTATGTCGAGGTCATCACCCACGCCTTTCTGCCGGCGGTGATCTCCTACATCGCGCTGGTCTACATCGTTCACCTCGAGGCGGTGAAGAACAACATGCCGACGATCGGCGACCGCGTCGTCTCGCTGGGCCGCACAATCGGCGGGATGTTCGCGTTTTTCGCGGGCTTCGCGGTGCTGTGCTATGCGACGCAATACCCGGTCCGCGCCATCGTCTCGCTGTTCCCCGAGGGTTCGGGGCTGATCCTGTCGCTGCTGCTCTTCCTGATCTACATCGCGTTGATCTGGCTGGCCGCGCAGGTACCCGACCTGGAACCCGACGATCCCAATGCCGAGGTGGTCGAGCTGCCCGACGTGGCCAAGATCTACAAGTCCGGCCTCTATTACCTGATGCCGATCATCGTTCTGGTCTATTTCCTGATGATCGAGCGCAAGTCGCCAGGCCTCTCGGCCTTCTGGGCGACTTTCCTGCTGTTCGGCATCCTGCTCACGCAGCGCTCGCTCAAGGCGATGTTCCGGGGCGACGATAACCCGATCGCACGGCTGCGCGACGGGCTGCTCGACCTGGTCGCCGGCATGATCGACGGCGCGCGCAACATGATCGGGATCGGCCTGGCCACCGCCACCGCCGGGATCATCGTCGGCACCGTCTCGCTGACCGGGATCGGCCAGGTGATGGCCGATTTCGTCGAGTTCCTGTCCGGCGGCAACCTGATCCTGATGCTGATCTTCGTGGCGATCCTGTCGCTGATCCTCGGCATGGGCCTGCCGACCACGGCGAACTACATCGTCGTCAGCTCGCTGATGGTGGCGGTCGTGGTCGAGCTGGGAGCGCAATCCGGTCTGGTCGTGCCGCTGATCGCGGTGCATCTCTTCGTGTTCTATTTCGGGATCATGGCGGACGTGACGCCACCCGTGGGCCTGGCCAGCTTCGCCGCCGCCGCGGTGTCGGGCGGTGACGCCATCCGCACCGGTTTCACGGCGTTCTTCTACAGCCTGCGCACCGTGGCCCTGCCCTTCGTGTTCATCTTCAACACCGACCTGCTTCTGATCGACGTGACATGGGTTCAGGGCATCATCGTCTTCATCGTCGCCACGGTCGGCATCCTGGTATTTACCGCCGCCACGATGGGCTGGTTCCTGGCCAGGTCGCGGATCTGGGAGACCGCAGCGCTGCTGCTCATCGCCTTCGCGCTGTTCCGGCCCGGCTTCTTCATGAACCAGATCCAGCCGCCATTCGAGGACATCCCGCCCGCGCAATTCGAAGAGGCGCTGGGATCGGCCAAGCCGGGCAGCCAGTTGCGCACGATCGTATCCGGCCCGGATTTCGACACGCTCGAAGTCAAGGACCTGACCGTGGTGCTGACCGTCCCCGAGGAGGACAGCGCCGGCGCCCGTCTCGACGCGCTGGGGCTGATCCTGATGCCCGAAGGCGACGTTGTGCGGCTCGACGAGCCGATGTTCGGCACGCCGATGGGCGAGGACCTGTCCTCGTTCGATTTCTACGGCGAGGATCCGGTGCAGCTGAAGGCGGTCCGTGTCGCCGCGGACCAGATGCCGAAAGAGCTGATCTTCATCCCGGCGCTGCTGCTTCTGGGCCTGATCGCCCTGCTGCAATCGCGCCGCGCGGCCGCAACATCCCGTGAAGGAGCCCTGGCATGAGCAAGACGATACTCTGCGCCGTGGACATCAACCGCCCGGACGCCGAGCGGAAGGTCCTGGAGGTCGCGCTGAAACTGGCCGATCTGGACAAGGCACAGCTGGACGTGATCACCGTGGTGCCGGATTTCGGGATGAGCGTCGTCGGCGCCTATTTCCAGGACCACCAGATCGAGACCGCCAAGGACAGCGCCGGCGACCTGCTCCGGCAGTTCGTAAGCGAGGTTGCCGGCCCCGACCGCGACGAAGGGATCCGCCATGTCGTGGCGATGGGCAATGTCTATGACGAAGTGCTGCGCGCCGCCGAGCTGGAAGGGTCGGACCTGATCGTGATCGGCGCGCACCGGCCCGACCTCAAGGACTACCTTCTGGGCCCCAACGCCTCGCGGGTGGTGCGCCATTCCAACTGCTCGGTCTATGTCGTGCGCTGAACCCGGGCCGACCGCGCCCGGCAGTTGACCCGAACGGAGGTGCGATTTGCAGCTCAACGCGGATTTCACCCAGCGGGTGCTGGTGCATTCCCGAGATCTGCCCTGGGACGACTCGCCCTCCGCCGGGGTCGCGCGGCGGATGCTGGACCGGATCGGCGGCGAGGTCGCGCGCGCCACGACGATCGTGCGGTTCGCGCCGGGCCATTCCTTTGCCGCACATACCCATGGCGGGGGCGAGGAATTTGTCGTGCTTGACGGTGTCTTTCAGGACGAGCATGGCGATTACCCGGCTGGATCCTATGTGCGCAATCCACCCACGACCCGGCACACGCCGCGCTCCGATCGCGGCTGCACGATCTTCGTCAAGCTGTGGCAGTTCGATCCCGAGGACCGAACGCAATTCCACAAACCCCTGATCGAGGGGCTGGAGCCAGCAGGAGATGGCGTGATGCGCTCCGAACTGCATCGCGACGCCCGCGAAACGGTGAGCTTCCTGGTGGCCGAACCACATGCCGAAATCACCGCTTCGGTTCCCGGCGGCATCGAACTCCTGGTTCTTGACGGATCGCTGGAGGAAGCCGGTGACACGCTTGTGCCGGAGACATGGCTGCGCCTGCCCAACGGTACACCGCTCTCGGCACGAACCGGCCCCGCGGGCGCGCGGATCTGGATGAAGACCGGCCACCTGAACCACGTCCGCACACCGGAAGACTGAGGCGGTCACGCGATCCCAGAGGATCGATTCTTTCGAGGTGGAAAATGGTGCCGCTGAAGGGACTCGAACCCCCGACCCCATCATTACGAATGACGTGCTCTACCAGCTGAGCTACAGCGGCCCCGGTCGCCTCCGGATGGCCCGCGAAGCGTGCCGCGGCCATAGCAAAGAGCGGCGGAACTTGGAAGGGGTTATTTGCGCTCCTCCTCCACCGCCGGCTCGGGGTTGGCCTCGGCCGCGGCTTGTGTCTCGTCCGCGGCGTCCTCGACGATCTCTGCGTCAACCGCATCGACAGGCTCCGGCGCGGGGTCCGCCCCGTGATCCTCCAGCGCGCCAACGATCAGCGGCAGCATGGCGGCGCCGGTGGCCGAGCCCAGATCGGGCGTCTGCGGCGCGGTCCAGCTGAGCGTGTCGAAGCGCCCGCAGCCCTCGCAGACCGGCCCCCATTCGCCGTGGATATGCTTGCAGCTGTCACAGACCCATTGCGGGCCGCGCGGTGCGGTCAGTGCCTTGGCCAGCCAGCCCTTAACCACCGAATCCGGTGCCCCCTCGCCGCGCTCGATGGCGGCCATCAGGGTGTAGGCGCGCGCATCTCCGTTGGCTTCGGCCAGGTCGCCCAGCGCGCGGCGCGCTTCGGGAAAGTCCTCGGCCACGATGTGCAGTTCGGTCATCAGCAGCCGGGTCTCTGGATGATGCGGATGCAGCCGCGACAAGGCCTGGAACCGCTTGATCCGCTGCTCCGGTGTCTCGTCCGGGGCGATCTCGGCAAAGGCATGGGCCAGGTCGGGGTGCGGTTGGGCATCCCAGGCCTTCTTGAGGATCTTGGCGGCGTTACGGGGCTTGCCGTTGGCGATATGTGCCCGCGCCGCCATCGCTGCCGCCGGCACCAGGTCGGGCGACAGTCGGTTGGCCTCGATCGCGCGCTCCTGCTGGTTGACCGATCCGCCCTCGTCCAGCAGGTCGCGCGCCTCGGACAGCGCCAGGACCGCGTCGCGGCGCTTGTAGATGTCGCGCGCCAGGTTGCCGGATTTCAGCTTGGCGGTCAGGGTCGACCGCGCCCCCGCCCAGTCCTGCGCCCGGGTCTGCAGCGACAGCAGGACATCCTGGGTCTCTTCGTGCTTCGGCTTGATCTGAAGCGCCTTCTCGGCCAGCTTGCGGGCGGTCTCGTCATCGCCTTCGGACAGTTTCTGCTTCATGATCCCGCGCACGCCCACGAACCGCGTGTCCTGGTTGGTGACCAGTTTCTTGTAGGTTTCGACCGCCTTGCGGGTATCGCCGGTCATTTCGGCGGCCTGCGCGACCAGCAGGTTGGTCAGTTCGGGCTTGCCCAGCAGGCGTTCGGCGCGGTTGGCCTTGGCCATCGCCACCCGCCCCTCGCCCGAGGCCAGCGCCAGCAGGCCCTCGGACAGCGCCTGGTATCCGCGCCGTTCCCGCCCGCGATCGAAAAACCGCGACAGGGCGGTCTCGTCCCCGTTGAGAAATTTCAGCGTCGCGATCAGCAGCGTGAGCAGCTTGAAGAACAACCAGATCGCCAGCACCAGGATGCCGAAGGCGATGACCGATTGCAGCGGGCCCAGCGTGTATTCGGTTCCGGCGACGGTCAGTTGCACACCGCCGCGCGCCTCCAGAAGGAACCCGGCACCCAGCGCCAGAAGGGCGACAATCGCCACGTAGACAAGGATCTTGAGCAGTGACCACAGCATGGCAGGTCCTTCAGTTCGAGTTCAGGCTTTGCGCGAGCGTATCGACGGCATCCAGCGCGGATTGCCGGTTTCGGGCCACGCTCAGCCAGTCGGACAGGGCCGTCTGGGCGGTTTCGGGCAGGGCCGAAAGTTCGGACAGGGTGGTGTCGAGATCGCCGTTGTCGAGCGCCGCCTCGGCCCGCGAAAGGATTGCGTCGGGGTCCGATCCTTCCTTGGGGGCCACCGAGCGCGCGCCGGTCTGCCGCTCGAGGAAGGCCAGGAGGCCCGCGCCCTTGGACTCCGCGCGCACCGCGGCCAGGGCGTTGCGGGCGGCGTCGGGAAAGCCCGAGCGCAGCGCGTCCAGGGTCACGATCCCATCGGCGGCGGTGGCCGAAAGCACATCCGGTACCTCGACGCCGCCCTCCTGCAGTTCGGCCAGGATGTCCTCGTAGGATGCACCGGTGTCCAGCCGCCCGCGCAACCGTGCGACCGCCGACTGGTTGGCGGCCAGCTGGGCATTCGCGGCGGCCTCGGCCTCCAGCGCGCGGGCCTCCTCGAACATCTGTTCCACATCCGCGCGCTGCGACGTGATCGACTGGCGCAGCTTGTCCAGTTCCGCCTCGTAGGCGGCGATGGCCTGGTCCGACAGGCCTTCGGAAATGGGGCGTTTTTCGATCTCGGTCAGGCGGGACTCGAACTCGCCCAGCGCCGCCGAGACCGAGCCGACAACCGGCTCCAGCCCGTCCAGGCGCTCGGCCAGCGGCGTGATCTCCCCGCTCAGTTCCTCCAGGCGCCCGGACAGTCCCGAGACGTCAGGCATCTCGATTGCCGCCACCTCGTCACGCAGATCCGAAAGGCTCTGGCCCTGCTCGGACAGGCGCGCCTCAAGCGACGCGACCGCCTCGGAATTGTCGGCGCTGCGCCAGGATGGCGGCAGGAGCGGGTCGATGATCTGCGACTTGCCGGCCACGAATCCCAGGATCGCCGCCAGGGCACCGCCGATCAACGCCGCGCCGAAGCCACCGCGCTTTTCGACCGTGCGCTCGATGATCTTCTGTTCGACCGGCGGCAAGATCTCGCGTTCGGCTTCGGCTTCGGCTTCGGCTTCGGCTTCGGCTTCGGCTTCGGCTTCGGCTTCGGCTTCGGCTTCGGCTTCGGCTTCGGCTTCGGCTTCGGAAGGCGCCTCTCCGGTCACCTCCCCGGAGTCAATCTCGGGCTTGCCGGACTCACCGGGCTTGGCCGGGTCGTCTGTGGTCTTGCCGGTCTCGGGCTTGGGGCTGGCATCGGTGTCCAGATCCTTGTCCTTCTTGTCCGCCACGGTGCTGTTCCCCTTCGATTCTTTGTCATCAGAAAGCCAAGACCCCTGGCGAGGTTAATGCGCGACCTGCTCACCCTCAACCCGCAAGGCCAATTTCACCAGCTTTTCCACGGCTCTGCCCATCGCCGGGCCATCGGGACGCTCCGCCACCAGAAGATGCCGCGCGGCCAACGGGACAAGGGGTTCGGCGGTCGCGTCGCTGATCGCGGCCAGCCACAAAGGCGCGCCAACCGCGGCCTGGTCGGCGAATTGTCGCGCCGTCCGGGGTGAGAACAGCGGCGCCGCGACCGGCACGTCGCTCTGCAATACACGCTGTGCTTCCGGCGCCAGCGGCAGCAGGGTCTGGGCATATACGGCCTGCGACCGCGCCGGCAGACCGGCCCGGGACAGGCGTACCGCAACATCGACACGGGCATGTTCGCCGCGCAGATGCAGAAGCGGGGCATCCGGCCGTTGCTGCGAGAGATCGGCGATCAGTTCCTCGGCCGTCCCGCCCGCCATGTGCGCCCGCCATCCGGCTGCCCGCGCGGCCTCGGTGGTGGCCGGCCCGACGCAATGGCAGGGCAGATCGCGGTCCGACAGGGCCTGCGCGGCGGCCGCCACGCCGTTGGGCGAGGTGAAGATGAGGCCGCGCACACCCGTGGTGTCGATCCCGACCGGCAGCGCCCGGATCTCAAGCAGCGGGGCATGGATCACCTCGACCCGGGCGCGGGTCCAGGGATCGAGGGCCGCAACGAAGTCTTCCGAGGCGGCGCGGGGGCGGGTCATCAACAGGCGCATGGGGCGCGGCACCTCCGGCGCGGGATTGTTTGCGGCTCTGCGGGGTGCTACCTCCGCGGTCAGGTCATCATGCAACGGGCAGGGCCCATGCCGCAAACACTTACCGTTCTCGGGCTGGAAAGCAGCTGCGACGACACCGCCGCCGCGGTGGTGCGCCAGATGCCCGGCGCGGGCGCCGAGATCCTGGCCTCGGTCGGGCACGGGCAGGCCGAGCTGCACGGCGCCTATGGCGGGGTGGTTCCGGAAATCGCGGCGCGGGCGCATGCCGAGAAGCTGGATGTCTGCGTGATCCAGGCATTGGGTGACGCCGGGCTGGATCTGGGCGGGATCGACGCAATCGCAGTCACCGCGGGGCCGGGCCTGATCGGCGGGGTGATCTCGGGCGTGATGTGCGCCAAGGGCCTGGCCGCGGCCACCGGCCTGCCGCTGATCGGCGTCAACCACCTGGCCGGCCATGCCCTGACGCCGCGGCTGACCGACGGGATCGCCTTTCCCTATCTCATGCTGCTGGTCTCGGGCGGGCATTGCCAATACCTGATCGCGGACGGCACCCAGGATTTCACCCGGCTGGGCGGCACGATCGACGACGCGCCGGGCGAGGCCTTCGACAAGACCGCGCGCCTTTTGGGCCTGCCGCAGCCCGGCGGCCCATCCGTCGAGGCCGAGGCGCGGCACGGCGATCCGGCGCGGTTCCGCTTTCCCCGGCCGTTGCTGGACCGGCCCGATTGCAACCTGTCCTTCTCGGGGCTCAAGACCGCGCTGCTGCGCGCCCGGGATCAGCTGGTCGCGGAGCAGGGCGGGTTGACCCGGGCCGATCGCGCCGACCTCTGCGCCGGGTTCCAGCAGGCGGTGGTCGAGACGCTGGCGGCCAAGACGCGACGGGCGCTCACGCTCTACCTGCAACAGGATCCGCCCGAGCCGGTCCTGGCCGTCGCCGGCGGTGTCGCCGCCAATGAAGCCATCCGCGCCGGGCTGGAATCCGTCTGCGCCGAGATGGGCGCGCGGTTCCTGGCGCCGCCGCTCAGCCTGTGCACAGACAATGCCGCCATGATCGCCTATGCCGGGCTGGAGTTGTTCCGCGATGGTGTGCGGCACGGCATGGACCTGCCCGCCCGGCCGCGCTGGCCCCTGGATGACAGCAGCCCGGCGCTTATGGGCGGCGGCCGGAAAGGGGCCAAGGCATGAGCGTCGCGGTGCTGGGGGCCGGCGCGTTCGGCACGGCGCTGGCGGTGTCGCTGGCGGGGAACGGTCCGGTCACCCTGTGGACGCGATCACCCGACCACGCGGCCGAGATGCGGCAGCGCGGCGAGAATGCCGCGCGGCTGCCCGGAATTGCCTTGCCCCCGGGCCTGCGCATCAGCGAGGATATCCGCGCGGCGGCCGCCTGCGACACGCTGTTGCTGGCGGTGCCGATGCAGAAGCTGCGCGCGCTGCTGGCCGCGCATGGCCCGGTTCTGGCGGAAAGGTCGCTTGTCGCCTGCTGCAAGGGGATCGAGCTGGGCAGCGGTCTGGGGCCGGTCGCGCTCATCCAGTCCATCCTGCCCGAGGCCAGGGCCGCCCTGCTCACCGGGCCCAGCTTTGCCGACGACATCGCGCGCGAACTGCCCACGGCGCTGACGCTCGCCTGTGCCGACCCGGATCGCGGCGCGGCCCTGCAACGCCAGCTGACCACCGGCAACCTGCGGCTCTATCGCACGACCGACGTGACCGGGGCGGAACTGGGCGGGGCGCTGAAGAACGTCATGGCCATCGCCTGCGGTGCCTGTATCGGACAGGGCATGGGCGACAGCGCCCGCGCCGCCCTGCTGACCCGCGGCTTTGCCGAGTTGCAGCGCTACGCCGCCCATCGCGGCGCGCGGCCGGAGACGCTGATGGGGCTGTCCGGCCTGGGCGACCTGACGCTCACCTGCACCTCGGACCTGTCGCGCAACTATCGCTATGGCCTGGCCCTGGGACGTGGTGAGACGTTCGACGACGCCATGACGGTCGAAGGTGTCGCCACCGCGCGCGCGCTGGCCGAGATCGCCAGCGCCGATGGGCTTGACTTGCCCATCACAACCGCCGTCGCCAGACTGAGCCGGGGTTCGCTCAGCGTCGCCGACGTGATCGCGGAGTTGCTGAACCGTCCGCTGAAGGAGGAATGAGATGTTGGTAGCCCTTATCGCCCGCGACAAGCCAGGTTCGCTGCAGACCCGGCTGGACACCCGGTCGGACCATCTGGCCTATATCGCCGAGACCGGGGTGGTGGCGCAGGCCGGGCCGCTGCTGGAGGGGGAGGAGATGATCGGCTCGCTGATCATCCTGGACGTTCCCGACATGGATGCGGCGCGGGCCTGGGCGGATGGCGATCCCTATGCCAAGGCCGGGTTGTTCGCCTCGGTCGAACTGGTCGCCTGGAAGAAGGTGGTAGGCTGATGGCGTATTGGCTGTTCAAATCCGAACCCTCGACCTGGAGCTGGGACCAGCAGGTCGCCAAGGGCGAGACCGGCGAGGAATGGGACGGCGTGCGCAACTATCAGGCGCGCAACTTCATGCGCGAGATGGCGCTGGGCGATCGCGGGTTCTTCTACCATTCCCAATCAGAGAAGACGGTCGTTGGCATTGTCGAGGTCTGTGCCGAGTCGCATCCCGACAGCACCACCGATGACGACCGCTGGGACTGCGTCGACATCAAGGCCGTGCGCGGGTTCACCCGGCCGGTCACGCTGGAGCAGATCAAGGGGGATGAACGCCTGTCCGAGATGGTGCTGGTGCGGAACTCGCGCTTGTCGGTGCAACCGGTGACCGAGGCGGAATGGCGGGTGGTCTGCGCCCTGGGGCAGACAGATCCGGATTGATCGGGCATTCTGCCTCCCGCAGGGACAGGGAGGTGCGGAATGGAACTGCTCAACATCATCGTGGCGACGATGGCCGGATTCGGCCTTGGCGCCGTCTGGTACAACGTGCTGTCCGAGCCGTGGATGGACGCGGCGGGCATACCGCGCGGCCCGGACGGTCAGCCCGAGGGCGGCATGGATCCCAAGCTGCTGGTGCTCGGGTTTGTCATGCAGCTGCTGGTGGCCGGCATGATGAGCCATATCTTCCGCTCGAGCGGGGTGACCACACTGGGCGCCGGGTTGGTGAGCGGCGCGGGCGTGGGGCTGTTCCTGATCTCGCCCTGGATCGTGCTCAACAACTCCTACGCGATGCGGCCCTGGAAGCTGTCGCTGATCGACGGCGGCTATGCCACGCTGGCCTGTGCGGTCATTGGTCTGGTTCTGACGCTGTTCTGAAAAACAGGGGAAGGACCGGAACATCCCGATCCTTCCCCTTCCCCTTCCCCGCGTGCTCCCTAAGCCACCACACGCATGAAATTCCTGAGGTCGGACCGTCCTGGTCACGTACCGAATTTCTCCGATCCCGGCCGCGATTGCAAATCCAAAGAGCCGAGGATCTGTCTCAAATGCAAAACGCCCGCACATCCGGCGGGCGATTCTGATTTCGGTCCGGAAGCGGTCAGGCGTAGACCGATTCCTTGCCGAAATGCTTGGTCAGCATGTAGTAGACGACCGCGCGGTACTTGTTGCGCTCGGACCGCCCGTAGGTCTCGATCACCGAGTTCAGCGCGGCATCCAGGTTCGGCCCGTCGGGCAGGCCCAGTTTCTTGATCAGGAAGTTCTTCTTGACGGTTTCAAGCTCGCCAGGCTGACTGGCCGCCACCGTCGAGGCATCGGCGTCGTAGATCGCCGGGCCACAGCCGATTGTGACCTTGGTCAGCAGATCCATGTCGGGTTGCATCCCGCATTTCGTTCGCAGGTCTTCTGCATACTGAGCGATCAGATCGTCGCGTTTACCCATATTCACTCTCCCTGAAATCCATGTTTTGTCCCAATGCGCCCTTGCTGCGCGGTGCGAGATTAGCCGCAGGCCGGAACAGGACAAAGGGAATTTTTCCGGGCATTCCCCGTTCGGCGGCTCGGGGCCGCAATCGCCATTGCGACGCGCGGAAACGAAACGCGCCGCCGCGGCAGGGCCGGGGCGGCGCGTCGATCTCGGGCAGAGGCCCGGATCAGTAGCGGTAATGCTCGGGCTTGAACGGCCCCTCGGGCTTGACGCCGATATAGGAGGCCTGCTCGGGATCGAGCTGTGTCAGACGCACGCCGATCCTGCCCAGATGCAGGCGGGCGACCTTCTCGTCGAGGTGCTTGGGCAGGATATAGACCTGGTTGTCGTATTGCTCGCCCTTGGTCCACAGCTCGATCTGGGCCAGCACCTGGTTGGTGAAGCTGGCCGACATCACGAAGGACGGATGCCCTGTGGCGTTTCCGAGGTTGAGCAGGCGGCCTTCGGACAGCAGGATGATGCGGTTGCCCGAAGGCATCTCGATCATGTCCACCTGTTCCTTGATGTTGGTCCACTTGTGGTTCTTCAGGGCGGCCACCTGGATCTCGTTGTCGAAATGGCCGATATTGCCGACGATGGCCATGTCCTTCATCTCGCGCATGTGGTCGATGCGGATCACGTCCTTGTTGCCGGTGGTGGTGATGAAGATGTCGGCGCTGCCGATCACGTCCTCCAGCAGCACGACCTCGAACCCGTCCATCGCCGCCTGAAGCGCGCAGATCGGATCGACCTCGGTGACCTTGACCCGGGCGCCGGCACCGCGCAGCGAGGCGGCCGAACCCTTGCCCACATCGCCATAGCCGCAAACCACCGCGACCTTGCCGGCCATCATCGTGTCGGTGGCGCGGCGGATACCGTCGACCAGGCTTTCCTTGCAGCCATACTTGTTGTCGAACTTGGACTTGGTGACGCTGTCATTGACGTTGATCGCCGGGAAGGGCAGCTGCCCGTCCTTCATCAGCTTGTAGAGGCGGTTGACCCCGGTCGTGGTCTCTTCGCTGACGCCCTTGATGGCGTCGCGCTGCTTGGTGAACCAGCCCGGGCTGGCCGCCAGGCGCTTGCGGATCTGCGCGAACAGGGCGACCTCTTCCTCGGAACCCGGCGTGTCCAGGAACGCGGTGTCGCCCGCCTCGGCGCGCGCGCCCAGCAGGATATACATGGTGGCATCCCCGCCATCGTCGAGGATCATGTTGCAGGTGCCCTCCTCGAACAGGAAGATCCGGTCGGCGTAGTCCCAGTATTCTTCCAGCGTCTCGCCCTTGATGGCAAAGACCGGCGTGCCGCTTTCTGCGATGGCCGCGGCGGCGTGGTCCTGCGTCGAGAAGATGTTGCACGACGCCCAGCGCACATCGGCGCCCAGCGCCACAAGGGTCTCGATCAGAACGGCGGTCTGGATCGTCATGTGCAGCGACCCGGCGATGCGCGCGCCCTTGAGCGGCTGGCTCTTTCCGTATTCCTCGCGCAGCGCCATCAGGCCTGGCATTTCGGTTTCCGCGATATCCAGTTCCTTGCGGCCGAACCCGGCCAAACCGATATCCTTGACGATGTAATCCCCGGCCATGCCAGTCGCTCCATTTTCCTTGAACGCAATTTGCCTGCCACCTAGCACTCGGGCGCGGGGCTGGCAACGCGGTTCGCCGGAACCACGGGCGCGACATGGAGTTCTCGCCGGTTTTGCAGGCTGCGACCGCCGTCACAGGCGGTGTGCGGTCAACTTGGTGTATCCTCGACCGCTTGTTTGGGTATCGCCTGGAAGAAATCGGTGCCAGCGGCGACAATGCAGGAAATGCCGTTGGCCTGGGTCAGAAGAACCGTGAACGTCCCCGTTTCGGGCGAGGCCCAGATCTCCATCACCGATTGCTGCCCCCGGCGCTGCTGCAAGCCGCCGACGGTCAATTCCTCGGCATATTTCCGTTGCAGCTGTTCGATCACGCTATCGCGCAATCCGCAGGAGGCAGCATTGGCTGGCGGCGCCGTGGCGGCCATGCCGAAGATGAGGGAAAGTCCCAACAGACGCTTGAACATGACAAGCTCCTTTCAGTACAGGTTTCGCACTGAGAGGGACGCACAGGGAGGAAGGTTGCGCCCCCCTCAACTCTTAATATCGGAACCGGACACCGCGGTTTCAAATCGAGCGGGCTCAAGAAACGGTTTGCGGCGCGTGATCCCGACGTGTCCAGAATGCGTCGGAATTGTGGCTGAACCGTGGCAGTTGGTCAGGAGTGTAGCAAAAATGGCAACACCACCCAGAGCATGGCAGCGCATGCTGTCGGGCCGGCGGCTGGACCTTCTGGACCCCACGCCGGTGGATATCGAGATCGAGGATATCGCGCACGGGCTGGCCTTCGTGGCCCGCTGGAACGGCCAGACGCGCGGCGATTTCGCCTATTCGGTGGCCGAGCATTCCCTTCTGGTCGAGGCGCTGTTCCTGCGGATCGCGCCCAAGGCACCGGTGCGCTGGCAGCTGGCGGCGCTGCTGCACGACGCGCCGGAATACGTGATCGGCGACATGATCTCGCCGGTGAAGACCGCGGTCGGTCCGGGCTATGGCCAGCTCGACGCACGGCTTGCGGCGGCGATCCACATCCGGTTCGGCCTGCCCGCGACGATCCCGGCCACCGTGAAGCGCCAGATCAAGCGCGCCGACCGGATCAGCGCCTGGATGGAGGCGACCCGGATCGCCGGCTTTTCGGAGGTCGAGGCAACGCGGTTCTTCGGACGGCCCGACCGGACGCTGATGGAGGGGCTGGATATCCGGCTGCGCCCGCCGGTCGAGGTGCGCGCAGCCTTCACCGACCGCCATTCCGCGCTGATGTCGCGGCTTTGACCGCTTCGCTCAGGTCGGGGTGTCCGACGCGGCCCGGCGGGCTGCCCTGCGGGCCCGGCGGTCCTGCCGCATCCGGCGGATCCGCGCCCGCTCGTATTCCGGAGACTCGACGTAATCGCCCCGCTCGCCCAAGCCCTTGTCGCGAAACAGCGCGGCGCGGTTCTCCTCGGTAAGCTCGGGCCAATCGACGTTGGGGGCGACGAACCCGCCTTCGGCCAACGCCTTCCCGGCGCGGACGAGATCAAGTTCGCCAAAGGACAGACGATCCGCCCTGCCCTTTCCCTGCTTCACCCATTCAGTGTGCAAGGCCTCGATCACCAGCGGCGTGCGGCCGCAGAACTTCTCGACATTGGTCGCCAGCTGCGCTGCCGCTCCGGACTTGCGCCGCAGGATCATCGCCACGTTCTGGTCGGGGCGCCCGACCATCGCAAACAGGTGCAGCGCCGATCCGTCCACGGCGATCACATGGGTCGCGGCCTTGTAGCGCGCCATCTGGGTGGCAAGGTCATGCTTCTCGGGATGAAAGATCTCATAGCCCTGCTGCACCAGCTGCTCTTCCAGGCGCTCTTCTCCCAGCAGCCCGCCCTTGCCCAGCCCCAGGGCCGAGCGCGAGATATAAAGCCTCTCGGGTCCGTCGGCGGCGATTTCCCGTGCAAAACGCGCGTGCATCGCGTCCCGGAAACTGCGCGTGCCGCCAATCAGGGCGCCGATCCCGAAACCCTGGCCGGGGACCACCAGTTCCTGCACGCATGTCGGCGCGGTGATCACGCGGATCGGCAGGTCCGGCGCAAGCAGCGACACGAAATCCCGCTGAAATTCACGCACGGCATCCCCGACGCGGGGACGTTTGGGAATGAACAGGACACCATCCACAGGCCGGTCGAGCGCGTTCAACGCCCAAAGGCGCGATGTGCTCTCGACCAGGAAATGCCCGAAATGCTGCCACAGAACCCCGCCCCAGAGCCAGCGGCCGGCAAGCGTCTCGGTCACGGTCTCCGGCCGGGGCGGCGCGACGGTGATCGGACGGTGCCGACGCCAGAGCGCGCCATGGGCGCAATAGCTGCCATCGGAGGCCAGGATGCCGGCGGGCTGGACGAAATCGCTTTCTTCGGGCGGAACGACAATCGGGTCGGCCAGGGTTTCGAGCCGTTCCGACCACCCGCCATCGGGAACCGGCAAGCTCCTGGGATTGTCGCGGTCGGATTCGGGATCGGCCATGGCCGGTCCTAGCGCGGGCTGCGCTTGGCCAGGATGCGCTGCAGGGTCCGGCGGTGCATGTTCAGGCGGCGCGCGGTCTCGCTCACATTTCGGTCGCACAGCTCATAGACGCGCTGGATATGCTCCCAACGCACCCGGTCCGCGCTCATCGGGTTTTCCGGCGGCGGCGGCAACTCGTCGTCCGACGCAAGCAGCGCATTGGTGATGTCGGTCGCATCGGCGGGTTTCGACAGGTAGTCGGTGGCACCGATCTTGACCGCCGCCACGGCGGTGGCGATGGCGCCGTATCCGGTCAGGACGACGACCCGGCAATCGGGGCGCTTCTCGCGCAGCACCTCGACCACGTCCAGGCCGTTGCCATCCTCGAGCCGCAGGTCGACCACTGCATGTGCCGGCGGGCGCGCGGTGGCGATGGCCCGCCCGGCGGCCACGGATCCCGCCGTCTCGATCTCGAAGCCGCGGCGCTCCATCGCCTTGGCCAGGCGGCGCAGAAACGGCTCGTCGTCGTCCACCAGCAAGAGGGACTTGTCCGGTCCGATGTCCAGCGATTCGGTGTCGGCCATGCTCCGCCTTTCCGCAGCTCAGGTCGTTGTTGTTCTTGTCTTGATCCAGAGTATTAGCAGCGCCGGGTCAAAGGTCAAACAACCAGTCATGTTCAGCTGTTTTCCAGAAAGCAGCCGATCCTGTTGGCCATCTGCTCGGGCGTTTCCTCCCGGCGGAAGAACTCGACAAACCCGTGCTCGGGCAGCACCAGGTAAGAGAAGGTCGAATGGTCGACCAGGTAATACTCGTCGCTCTTGTCCTGGGCCTTGTAATAGGTCTTGTAGGCCTTGCTGGCCGCCTTGACCTGTTCCGGCGATCCGGTCAGGCCGATCATCCGCTCGTGCAGGGTGTCGGCGAAATCGCCCACCACCTGGGGCGTATCGCGGTCGGGGTCGACCGAGATGAAGATCGGCGTCACCATCTGGCCCCGGTCCTCCAGAATGTCGACCGCGTCGGCGTTGCGCGCGGTGTCCAGGGGACAGACATCGGGACAGAAGGTATAGCCGAAATAGATCAGCGAAGGTTCGGTGATGACATCCTTGTCCGTGACCGTCTCGCCCTCGGAATTGACCAGTTCGAACGGCCCGCCGATGGTCTCGCTGCCGCCGGCGATCTGGCCCGCCCGGCACTGGGCGAACCGGTCGTCGCCGCCCCCGCCCAGGGTCATCGCCCAGGTCACCCCCAGCACGAGGGCAAGGGCCAGGGCAGCGGCAAGGACATAAAGGCGGGACATTGCGGCATCCTGACGTGTTGGACATTGATCGAAGGCAGCCGGAGACCTATCAAGTCATCCAGCCTTTGCAACGGGACATAACGATCCAATGGCGGAATCCAACCTGAGCCACTGGCCCGGCCAACAGCGCAGCAGCTGGATCCGGATGCGCACGCTGATCCTGCTGCGCTGGGTGGCCATCATCGGCCAGATCACCGCCATCACGGTAGCCCAGCAGATGTATAACCTGCAGCTGGACCTTGTGCTGTGCTACCTGGTGATCGGAATCGCGGCGGCGGCCAACCTGGCGGTCACGGTGATCTATCCCGAAAACAAGCGCCTGTCGGAATTCGAGAACCTGCTCATGGTCATGTTCGACCTGCTGCAGCTGGGATCCCTGCTCTATCTGACCGGGGGCTTGCACAACCCCTTCGCCCTGCTGCTGCTGGGGCCGGTCACGGTCGCGGCCAACGTGATGGGCCTGCGCTCGACCCTGATCATCGGCGGAACCGCGGTGATCCTGGTGACGCTGCTGGCCGCCTTCCACGTGCCGCTCAGAACCGACATGGGGTTCATCCTGCGGATTCCCGAGCTGTTCGTGTTCGGCAACTGGGCCGCGATGGTCATCGCGGTGGTGTTCCTGGGCGCCTACTCGCACCGCATCAGCTCCGAGGCGCAATCCATGTCCGAGGCCCTGGCCGCCGCCAACATGGCACTGGCGCGCGAGCAGAAGCTGACCGACCTGGGCGGCGTCGTGGCCGCCGCAGCGCACGAACTGGGCACGCCGCTGGCGACGATCAAGCTGGCCAGCTCGGAACTGATCGAGGAATTGCAGGACCAGCCAGACCTTTGCGAGGACGCATCGCTGATCCGCCAGCAGGCCGACCGCTGCCGCGACATCCTGCGCAACATGGGTCGTGCCGGCAAGGACGATCTGCACCTGCGCCAGGCCCCGCTGTCGACGGTCCTGCACGAGGCGGCCGAGCCGCATGTGGACCGCGGCAAGACCGTCCTGTTCCGCGAGGGGCCGGGCGAAGGCGGGGATCTGCAGCACCCGTCGATCCTGCGCAAGCCCGAGGTGATCCACGGGCTGCGCAACCTGATCCAGAACGCCGTCGACTTCGCGCGCGAGACGGTCTGGGTGGACTCGGAATGGACGCCCGACACGATCACCGTGCGGATCATGGATGACGGGCGCGGCTTTCCGGTGCAGTTGATCGGCCGGATCGGCGATCCGTTCATGCGCCGGCGGCGATCGGAATCCGAGCGGCGGGCGCGGCCGGAATACGAGGGCATGGGGCTGGGCCTGTTCATCGCCAAGACCCTGCTGGAGCGCAGCGGCGCCGAGCTGAGCTTTGCCAACGGCGCGGACCCCTACCAGAAACTGGCCGATCACCCCGAGCGACGGGGCGCCATCGTCCGGGTTGTCTGGCCGCGCCGCAAGATCGATGCGCAGACCGGAGACCATGCGGTGCCGGTGGGTCTGAACCAGCCTTTCCGCGTCTGATTAAGCCCCTGTTAACCTTAGTCGCTTCAGGATGGGCGCGGGGCCCTGCCCCTTTGGAAGGACACGTTTCATGGGTGAGTGGATTTGGCTGGCGGCGGTCGGGCTGGCCTCGGCGATCCTGGCGGTTCTGGTGTTGTCGCCGCACCGCATATCGCACGGGCTGTTGGCTGACCTGTTGCGCAGGCGGGCCCGGCACGGCCCGGTCTATCTGTTCGACGGCGCGACCCTGATCGCCGAATCCGAAACCGGACCCGTTGCCGCCGACACGCCGGTGCCGGATTGGGACAGCCTGCGCCGCAGCATGGCGGGTGACTATCCGGGGTTTCCCGACAGTCCCGAACAGGTCAAGCGGCTGGGCGAGATCACCGTGCCGAGAATCGACGGGCGGCCGGGCCATGACCTGCATTGCGAGTGGATCGACGGGGTGATTCGGGTCGAGAAGCGCCAGCCCGGGCGAACGCCTGGGTCACCTGATCCAGCCGCAGAGGACCCGATCCGGCAGGCGATGGACCGCGCGCCCTACCCGGTCTGGTTTGTGGACGCGAAGGACCGTGTACGGTGGTGCAACGGCGCCTACATGGCGCTGGCCGGCCAGCTGCGCGGTGCCGATCCCGACCTCGGCGCGCCGCTCTTCGCGCCCGGCCGCGAGGCGGTTCCGGGTGAACGCCGGACCCGGGTTTCGGTCAGCACGGCGGATGGCGGGAACCGGCTGTGGTATGACCTGTCGGTGGTGCCGCAGGATGGCGGCACGCTGTGTTTCGCGGTCGACATCAACGCCGTGGTGGATGCCGAGATCGCGCAGCGCAATTTCGTGCAGACCCTGGCCAAGACCTTTGCGCAACTGTCCATCGGGCTGGCGATCTTCGACCGGAACCGGCAGCTGGCCTTGTTCAACCCGGCTCTGGTCGACCTGACCGCCCTGCCCGCCGACTTCCTGAGCGGGCGGCCCAGCGTTTCGGCCTTTTTCGACCGTCTGCGCAACCTCAACATGATGCCGGAGCCCAAGAACTATGTCGGCTGGCGCCAGCAGATGAACGACCTTCTGCAGGCCGCGGATGACGGGCGCTACCAGGAGACCTGGACCCTGCCCAGCGGCTCGGTCTACTCGGTCAGCGGACGGCCGCATCCCGACGGTGCGGTCGCGTTCCTTTTCGAAGACATCACCGCCGAGATCACCCTGACCCGCCGGTTCCGGTCCGAGCTGGAGATGGGTCAGGCCATTCTCGACCGGATCGAGGATGCCACGGCGGCGTTTTCGGCCGATGGCACGCTGGCCTTCTGCAACCACGCCTATCGCCAGCTCTGGCAGGTCGATCCCGAAAGCAGTTTCGCCAAGGTCACGGTGCTGGACGCCACCCGTACCTGGCAGAAGAAATGTGCGGCCACGCCGGTCTGGGGCGAGATCCGCGACTTCATCGAACTGCGCGAAAACCGCGCGGAATGGACCGCCGGAATCCGGCTGCGGGGCGGGCCGGCCCTGACCTGTATCGTCAGCCCGATCCAGAACGGCGCGACACTCGTCCGGTTCTCGGCCGGTACCCCGGCCACCCTGCCCCAGGCCGACGCGACGACGCCGGCCTGAACCGGCTTGCAGCCATCCCTCGCCGACGCCATTGTGGCGCCATGACCGCCGCGCCGCTTTGCCTGACCCTTCCCGATCCCGACGCAACCGCCGCCCTTGCCATGCGGATCGGGGCCACGCTGAGCGCCGGCGACTGCCTGCTGCTGCAGGGCCCGATCGGCGCCGGAAAGACCCATTTCGCGCGGTCGCTGATCCAGTCGCAACAGGACCGGCCGGAGGATGTGCCCTCGCCCACCTTCACGCTGGTCCAGACCTATGACACCCGGCGCGGCGAGATCTGGCATGCCGATCTCTACCGGCTGTCCTCGGCCGGAGAGATCGAAGAGCTGGGCCTTACCGAGGCCTTCGACACCGCGATCTGCCTGGTGGAATGGCCCGACCGGCTGGGCGACCTGTCGCCGGCCGGCGCGCTGCACATCACCTTCGCGACCGACGCCGGGGACCCATCGTGGCGCGGTGTCACCTTGGCGGCCGAAGATGCGCGCTGGTCGGACCGTCTGGCGCTTCTGGAGGGGACGGTTTGACCACGCGTGACACGCGGATATCCGCCTTTCTGGATGGCACCGATTGGGCGCACGGGCAGAGGATCCCCCTGGCAGGTGACGCCTCGAACCGCCGATATGACAGGATCACGACCCGCGACGGGCGCAGCGCGATCCTGATGGACGACCCCAGCGAGACCGGCGACGCGGTTGCGCGCTTCGTTGCGATTGCCGGCCACCTGCGCGCCAACGGGCTGAGCGCACCGGATATCCTCGCGCGGGACATTCCCGCCGGTCTCCTGCTTCTCGAAGATCTGGGTGATGCGCTTTTTTCCACCGTGATCGAACAATCCCCACAAGACGAACGCCCGCTCTACGAGGCGGCCACGGATCTGCTGATCGGATTGCGCGACCTGCCCGCGCCCGCCCTGCCCGAGTATGGACCCGGCGATCTGACCACGCTGGCCGAGGTGGCCTATACCGAATATGCCGCTGCCACGACCGCCGACCCGCCCGGCACGATTCGACTCGACCGGTTCCGCAACCGGTTCGGCGACATCCTGCACCGCAACCTGACCGGCCCCAAGGTCCTGGCGCACCGGGACTATCATGCTCAGAACCTGATCTGGCTGCCCGACCGTAGCGGCCTGGCGCGGGTCGGGCTGCTGGATTTCCAGGACGCCTTCATCGGGCATCCGGCCTATGATCTTGTCTCTCTGCTGCAGGATGTGCGCCGGGACGTTCCGACCTCGGTCGCGATGGCGATGTCACAGCGATACATCGATGCCACCGGCGTCGACGAGCACGCGTTTCGCAGCGCCTATGTCGCCCTGGGCGCCCAGCGCGCGCTGCGCATCCTCGGCGTGTTCGCCCGGCTTGCCACGCGCGACGGCAAGCACCGGTATATCGACATGATCCCGCGCGTTTGGTCGCACCTGATCCGCAATCTCGAACATCCCCTGTTCAGTCAGCTGGCCGACACCCTGACCGCGGACCTGCCCGCCCCCACGCCCGACATCCTGCAAAAGCTCAAGACCCGATGACCGCGATCCTCCTGTTTGCCGCCGGGTTCGGAACCCGCATGGGCGCCCTGACCCGGGACCGGCCGAAACCCCTGATCGAAGTGGCCGGGCAGCCGCTGATCGACCACGCGCTGGACCTGGCCGGGGCCGCGGGTTGCGCACCGGTGGTGGCGAATCTGCACTACAAGGCCGACATGCTGGCCGCGTATCTTGAGCCGCTTGGCGTGCGGCTGTCACGCGAGGCTCCGGAGATCCTCGAGACCGGCGGCGGTCTGCGCGCGGCGCTGCCGCTTCTGGGAGACGACCCGGTGATGACGCTCAACACCGACGCGATCTGGTCGGGCCCGAACCCGCTCGACCTGCTGCGGCGGGCCTGGGATCCCGACCGGATGGACGCGTTGCTGATGTGCGTACCGGTCGCCCGCGCCGAGGGTCATGCCGGACCGGGCGATTTCACCGCCGACGCACAGGGGCGGATCCGGCGCGGGCCGGGGCTGATCTATGGCGGCGCGCAGATCCTCAAGACCGGCGAATTGCCCGAAATACCGGACCGCGCCTTCTCGCTGAACCAATTGTGGAACCGGATGCAGGCGCGCGGGCGGCTTTATGCGCTGGAATACCCCGGCCGGTGGTGCGATGTCGGTCGGCCCGAAGGCATCGCGCTTGCCGAGGGGTTGCTGGCCGATGTTTGAGCCCTTGGAAACCCCGCGTGTCTTTGCCCTGGCGCCCGGCGTCGACTTTCCGCGGGCGCTGGTGGACGGGCTGCGCGCACGGATGCGTGGCACCGAACCCGAGGCGATGGCGCGGGTCCGCCTGATCGTCAACACGCGACGCATGGCCCGCCGGATCCGGGCCTTGTTCGATGCCGGCCCGGCCACCCTGCTGCCGCGGATCACGCTGATCACCGACCTGGGCGAAAGCGCCGATCTGGACCGGTTGCCGCCCCCGGTGCCACCGCTGCGGCGCCGGCTGGAACTGGCGCAGCTGATCGGCCGCCTGCTCGATGCCGAGCCGGACCTGGCGCCACGCGACTCGACCTATGACCTTGCCGACAGCCTGGCCGCGCTGATCGACGAGATGCAGGGCGAGGGCGTCCCCGCACAGGCAATCCGCGACCTGGATGTCAGCGACCTGTCGGGCCATTGGGCGCGGGCGCAGAAATTCATAACGATTGCCGAAGGATACCTGGCTGCCAGTGAGGACGCGCTGGATGTGCAGGCCCGGCAGAGGCGGGTGGTCGAACGGCTGGTCGCGCATTGGCAAGAGGCGCCGCCCACCGATCCCGTGATCCTGGCCGGCTCCACCGGATCACGCGGCACCACGATGATGCTGATGCAGGCCGTGGCCCGCCTGCCCCGCGGCGCGGTTGTGCTGCCCGGTTTCGATTTCGACCAGCCCGACCCGGTCTGGTCCGGTCTGGATGACGCCCTGACCGGCGAGGATCACCCGCAGTTCCGGTTTCGCAGACTGATCCGGGCACTGACGCTGGAGCCCGCAGCCATCCGGCGCTGGGCAGACGTCCCGGCCCCCTCGCCTTCGCGTAACCGGTTGATGTCGCTGGCGCTGCGGCCGGCGCCGGTGACGGATGCTTGGATGCGCGAAGGCCCGGAATTGGGCGCGTTGGAAGAAGCGACCCGCGGGATGACGCTGGTCGAGGCCCCATCGCCCCGCGCCGAGGCGCTGTCCATCGCGCTGCGGCTGCGCCAGGCGGCCGAGACCGGACAGCAGGCCGCTCTGATCACGCCCGACCGGATGCTGACGCGGCAGGTGGCTGCTGCGCTGGACCGGTGGCGGGTCGAACCGGATGACAGCGCCGGCCTGCCGTTGCAATTGTCACCGCCGGGCCGGTTCCTGCGCCATGTGGCCGACCTGTTCGGCGACCGGCTGGATTGCGAGGCCCTGCTGACCCTTCTCAAGCACCCGCTCTGCCATGACGGCGCGGGGCGCGGGGCGCATCTGCTGCAGACCCGCGACCTGGAGCTGGACCTGCGCCGCAACGGGCCGCCCTTTCCCGACGCGCCAAGCCTGGCCGAGGCGGCCGCCCGCAAGGACCTGCCGGAGTCCTGGGTGCACTGGCTGGCAAGATGTTTCTGCGACCAGCAGGTCAGTGGCAGGTTGCCCCTGTCGGATTGGGTGTCGCGCCTGCGCACCACCGCCGAGGCGATTTCCGCCGGCAGCGAAACCGGAACCCCGGGCGGGTTGTGGGAGCGCAATGCCGGGCAGGCGGCGCTGGCGGTGATCGAGCAGCTGGCCGCCGAGGCGGATCACGGCGGCGAGATGACGGCCCGCGATTTCACCGATCTTCTGGGTGCGCTCTTGTCCGGCGAAGAGGTGCGCGACCGGGACGCCGGCCATCCCGGCATCATGATCTGGGGTACGCTCGAGGCGCGGGTGATGGGGGCCGACCTGCTGATCCTCGGCGGATTGAACGAAGGCAGCTGGCCCGAGGCGCCGGCCCCGGACCCCTGGCTGAACCGGCAGATGCGGGACCGCGCCGAGCTGCTTCTGCCGGAACGGCGGATCGGCCTGTCCGCCCATGACTTCCAGCAGGCGGTGGCCGCGCCCGAGGTCTGGCTGACGCGGGCGCGCCGCTCCGATGATGCCGAAACCGTGCCCTCGCGCTGGCTCAACCGCGTCACCAACCTGCTCAGCGGCCTGCCAGGCCAGGGTGGGCCGGACGCGCTGGAGGCAATGCGCGCGCGCGGCGCAACCTGGCTGGTCCGGGCCGAGCAGCTGGAGGCGGCGACGCGGATCGCGCCGGCCCCGCGTCCCTCGCCGCGCCCACCGGTTGCGGCGCGGCCCCGGCGGCTGTCGGTGACCGAGATCAAGCGGCTGATCCGCGACCCCTATGCGGTCTATGCCAAGCATGTGCTGCGCCTGCGTCCGCTGGATCCGCTGGTGCGCGCGCCCGATGCCCTGCTGCGCGGAATCGTGATCCATGAAGTGCTCGAGAGTTTCATCAAGGACAGCCTCGAGGATCGGTCCACTCTGACACCTGAGGCCCTGCTGGACCGGGCGCGGGCGATGCTCGACCGGCACGTGGCGTGGCCTACCGCGCGCAAGCTCTGGCTGGCGCGGCTGGCCCGCGTGGCCGATGCCTTCACCGCATCCGAGATCCGGCGCAGGGCCGACGCCCATCCGTTCGCCTTCGAGGCCGAACTGAGGATGCGGCTCGATCCGTTGGACGTCACGCTGGTCGGGCGGGCCGACCGGATCGACCGCACCGAACGCGGCTGCCTGGTGATCTATGACTACAAGACCGGCACGCCGCCCAGCGAAAAGCGGCAGGGCAAGTTCGACAAGCAATTGCTGATCGAGGCTGCGGTGGCCGAAGAAGGCGGGTTCGTCGGGCTGGATCCCGCACCGGTCGCGGCGGCGGTCTTTCTGGGCCTTGGCGGCAGCTACAAGGAATCGCCGGCACCGCTGGACTCGGAACCACCGGACAAGGTGCTGGCCGAGCTGCGGCAGCTGGTTTCGGCCTATTTAGAGCCTGATCAGGGCTTCACATCGCGCCGGATGCTGCACATGGACAGCGATACCGGCGATTATGACCAGCTCGCGCGTTTCGGCGAATGGGACCGGACCGCCCTGCCCGAACCCGAGGATCTGACATGACGCCCCGCGACGACGCCAGCGCGCGGCAGGTCCAGGCCGCGCGGCCCGATGCCTCGACCTGGCTGGCGGCCAATGCCGGATCGGGGAAGACGCGGGTTCTGACCGACCGCGTCGCCCGGCTGCTGCTGGATGGCGTGGACCCGCAGCGTATCCTCTGCCTGACCTATACCAAGGCCGCCGCCAGCGAGATGCAGAACCGCCTGTTCCGGCGGCTGGGCGAATGGGCGATGCTGGATGACGCGGCGCTGCACGCGGCGCTGACCGACCTGGGCGTCCCGGGCGGCATCGACGCCCGGCGCCTGGCGCAGGCCCGCACCCTGTTTGCGCGCGCCATCGAAACGCCCGGCGGGCTCAAGATCCAGACGATTCACTCGTTCTGCGCCACCCTGCTGCGCCGCTTTCCGCTCGAGGCGCAGGTCAGCCCGCAATTCGTCGAGATCGAGGACCGCGCCGCCGCGCTGTTGCGCCAGGAGATCGTCGAAGAGATGGCCGACGGGGCCGATGCCTCGCTGATCGAGGCGGTGGCGGGTTTCGTCACCGATACGGATTTCGACAAGCTGACGCGGGCGATGACCGGGCGGCGCGAGGGATTTGACACTCCGCTGGGCTGGGCCGATCTGCTGCGGCTGTTCGACCTGCCCGACGGTTTCGACGAGCCGGCCTTGCTGGGCGAGGTGTTCCTGGGTGGCGAGATCGAATTGTTGCGCGAGATCGGCCCGACTCTGGCCGAAAGCGGCGGGAACAACGCCAAGGCGGCGGCCAGGCTGGACGAGGTGACCGCGCCCGATCTGGCCGGGCTGGCGATCCTCGAGGGTGTCTTGCTGACGGGGCCAGGCGCAAAGGAGCCGTTTGCCGCCAAGATCGGCAGCTTTCCGACCAAGGCGCTGCGCGAGGGGGCGCTGGCCAGGAAGATGCCGCAACTCGAGGCGCTCATGGCCCGGGTCGAGGCTGCGCGAAACCGACGGCTGGAGCTGGCGGCGGCCCGAAAGTCCCACGCGCTGCACCGGTTCGCGGCAGTCTTCCTGCCGGAATACGCAAGGCGCAAGCAATTGCGCGGCTGGCTGGATTTCGATGACCTGATCCTCAAGGCGCGGGCGCTGCTGACCACGCCGTCGGTTGCGGCCTGGGTGCTCTATCGCCTGGACGGCGGCATCGACCATATCCTGGTCGACGAGGCGCAGGACACCAGCCCGGCGCAATGGGACGTGATCGAGCGGCTGGCGCAGGAATTCACCAGCGGGCAGGGGGCCCGGGCCGATGTCGAGCGGACGATCTTCGTGGTCGGCGACAAGAAACAGTCGATCTATTCCTTCCAGGGCGCTGACCCCGAGGCGTTCGACAGAATGCAGCGGGAATTCGGCCGCAGATTGTCGGATTCAGGCTCTGATCTGCAGGATCTGACGCTGGAATACTCGTTCCGCTCGTCCGAGGCGATCCTGCGCCTGGTCGACCTGGTGTTCGCCGGGCAGGACGGCGCAGGGTTCCACAAGGAGGCGCAGCACCGCGCGTTCAAATCCGACATGCCCGGCCGTGTCGATCTTTGGCCGGTGGTCGAAAAGGTCGCGGAAGACGAGGATGGCGACTGGACCGATCCGGTGGACCGGCCCGGCGCGCGGCACCACACGGTGATCCTGGCCGAGACCGTCGCCCGGTCGATCAAGGAGATGATCGCGCGCGGCGACACCGTTCCCGTCGACGGCCCCGATGGATCGGCCCGCCGGCCGGTGCGACCCGGCGACATCATGATCCTGGTCCAGCGCCGCTCGGACCTGTTCGCCGAGATCATCCGCGCCTGCAAATCCGCCGGCCTGCCGATCGCGGGCGCCGATCGGCTCAAGGTCGGGGCCGAGCTGGCGGTCAAGGACCTCGCGGCGCTCCTGTCGTTCCTCGCCACGCCCGAGGACGATCTCTCGCTGGCCTGCGCGCTGAAATCGCCGCTCTTCGGCTGGAGCGAGCGGCAACTCTTCGACCTGGCGCATCACCGGGCGCCCGGCGAATACCTCTGGACCGCGCTGCGCCGGCACGGCGGGAACCATGCCGACACGCTGGCGACCCTGCGCGACCTGCGCGGACAGACCGATTTTCTCAGGCCATATGACCTGATCGAACGCATCCTGACCCGGCATGACGGACGGCGCCGGCTGTTGGGGCGGCTGGGCAACGAGGCCGAGGATGGCATCAACGCGCTGCTGTCGCAGGCGCTGGGCTATGAACGCAGCGATGTTCCCAGCCTGACAGGGTTCCTGAGCTGGATGCAGACCGACGATCTTGAGATCAAGCGCCAGATGAGCGGCGTCGGCGACATGATCCGGGTGATGACCGTGCATGGCGCCAAAGGGCTGGAATCGCCGGTGGTGATCCTGCCCGATACCGCCAAGCCCGCGCCACATCGCGATGCCGAGATCCTCGTGGCGGACGGAACGCCGCTCTGGCGGGTGGCCAAGGACGACTCGCCGCCGCTGATTTCCGAGGCCCGCGCCGCCGCCCGCCAGAGGCAGGAGGAGGAACGGCTGAGACTGCTCTATGTGGCTCTGACACGGGCGGAAACGTGGTTGATCGTGGCCGCTGCCGGGGATCTGGGAGGCGCCGGGGACAGCTGGTATGACCGGGTGGCTGCCGGGATGGAACCTGCGGGGGCCACCCGGATGGAGAACGGTGTCCTGCGGCTGGAACATGGCGACTGGACCGCTGCGCCGGTGATAGACCTTCGGCCGAACCCCGATCGGTCGGATTCCTTGCCCGATATGTTCCGCACGCCCGCCGCCCGACCGGCCGCACGCCCGGACACGCTCAGCCCGTCCGACCTGGGCGGTGCCAAGGCGCTGCCCGGCGATGCCGGGCAGGACGAGACCGCGGCGCTGGCGCGCGGCACGCGGCTGCACCTGCTGCTGGAACTGCTGCCGGGGCGCGCCGAGGCGGATTGGCCCGTGATCGCCCGGCATGGCCTGCCCGACCTGCCGGAGACCGAGCGCGCCGCGTTGCTGGCTGAAGTGTCGGCGGTTCTAAGCGCGCCGGATCTGGCCGCGATCTTTGCCGCCGGGGCGCTGGCCGAGGTGGCGGTCAGCGCCGATCTGGGCCCGCGCCGGCTGCACGGGGTGATCGACCGGCTGATTGTTTCACCCGACCGGGTGCTGGCCGTGGACTTCAAGACCAACGCCACGGTTCCCGACACGCCCGAGGCCTGTCCCGACGGCCTCCTGCGCCAGATGGGCGCCTATGCGCAGGCGCTGGGGCAGATCTATCCCGACCGGCGGATCGACACCGCGATCCTGTGGACGCGGACGGCCCGCCTCATGCCTCTGCCACACGATCTTGTGACGCGTGCCCTGGCTGCATCCCAGATATCTTGACGTCCTCCATGCGCCTACCTAGGTTCGACTCCCAAGCGAACTTCCATTCAGGAGCCAGAATATGTCCACCGTTGCCGTCACCGACGATACTTTCGACGCCGAGGTCAAGAACTCGGACATCCCCGTTGTGGTCGATTTCTGGGCCGAGTGGTGCGGTCCCTGCAAGCAGATCGGACCCGCGCTGGAAGAGCTGGCCAGCGAGTATGAAGGCAAGATCAAGGTCGCCAAGGTCGATGTCGACAGCAACCCGAATTCCGCCGCCGCGATGGGCGTGCGCGGCATTCCCGCGCTCTTCATCTTCAAGGACGGGCAGGTGATCTCGAACCGGGCCGGCGCGGCGCCCAAGGCGGCCCTGCAAAGCTGGATCGACGAAGCGATCTGATCCCGTCGCGATCGTTTTCACGGGCGTCCCATTAGGGGCGCCCTTTTCTTTTGCGGTCCCAGACCAGCCGCCGGAACGAAAAAAGCCGCCCCAGCGGGACGGCTTTGCCGGGAAACCGTGGTCGGATCAGAACCGGGCGATATCGCCGCGGGTCAGGCCGATGTCGAACAGTTGCTCGTCGGTCAGGCGCGACAATTCGTTGCGCGTCTTGCGAGCATCGTTCCAGCCGATGACGGCTTCCTTGATGGCAGTCATTGCATTGACCGCGCGGAGGATTGTGACTGCTCCGTGCGGCGCATGGGGGGTCAGGGTCTGGGCCATTTGCGCTATCCTACAAAAAACAGCCGACACCGCGTCGGTTGCAGGATGGATCTAGGGGGGCCGCCGGGATTCCACAATTGCCGGTTGCTCAGGCCCGGTCTGCGCCCAGCGCATAACATGCAGGCAAAACGCGACCGGTTGCCCTTGCCACTCGTGACGACCATATTCTGCCGGAAACGCGGCGGAGGCAGGACATGACAGAACAGGATTTTCCCGGCTGGCACGGGACCACGATCATCGGCGTCAAGAAGGGCGGGCAGGTGGTGATCGCCGGCGACGGCCAGGTATCTCTGGGCCAGACCGTCATCAAGGGCAGCGCCCGCAAGGTCCGCAGGCTGAGCCCCGGGGGTTTCGACGTGGTGGCGGGGTTTGCCGGATCCACCGCCGACGCCTTCACCTTGCTGGAACGGCTGGAGGCCAAGCTGGAGGCCACGCCTGGACAGCTGGCCCGGGCCTCGGTCGAACTGGCCAAGGACTGGCGCACCGACAAGTATCTTCAAAAGCTGGAAGCGATGCTGATCGTCACCGATGGCAAGGACATGCTGGTGATCACCGGCGCCGGTGACGTGCTGGAGCCGGAGCACGACATCGCCGCCATCGGGTCGGGCGGCAATTATGCGCTGGCCGCGGCCCGCGGCATGATCGACAGCGACCGGGATGCCGAACAGGTGGCGCGGGACGCGATGGCCATCGCCGCGGATATCTGCGTCTATACCAATGGTCGCCTGACGGTGGAAAAGATCGGGGGCTGAGCCTGTGCCCAACCCCCGCGGACGCGTTGAAAAATGTGGGGGCGGCGTCCGCGCCCAATCTTCCGGGGGGATAGAAGACTTATCCTGAATTAATCCGGTTTCCCGATTTGGCCAGTGACGCTCACGCCCGGCTGAAACCGCGTGTGGCGGTCGTGAGCGGTGGCTGCGTCTTCAGCCCTCGTACCAGTCGTATTCCATCGTTTTCAGACTTGCACCCTTGCCGCCCCGTTTCTGCTGCTTGTTCTGGTTGTTCTTCTTGCCCGTGGCGACCACATGCATGCCCCCCTGCCGCCAAAACCAGGCGACGCTTTCGGTGTTGGTCACGTGGGCATGAAAGGCATTGTTGAGATAGGGCACCTTGCCATGCCCGGTCTCGTCCGTGCCGGCCAAGGCAATCGACTCGATCTTGGTCTTGATCTTGTTGTCGGAGGTGCAGGCGCTTTTCACCTTGGCGTTCTCATAGGTCACCCTGCACGGCTCCGGTGCCGCTTCGGCCTCCTTTGCGTCCAGTGTCAGCGTCCCCTTGACCTTGAAGGTCTTTACCTCGTCCTCGACCTTGGCCGAGACGCTGAAGACCAGGTCGTAATCGCCCAGATCGCTCACCTGGCCGTCGAGTTGTGCGTCCGACACCAATAGCTTGGCGGTGGCGCCGCTCAGGCCGAAATCGCGCAATGCCCAGGCCAGAAGCTCTTTCTTGACGTCGAACGCGGCCTTGACCTTGCCGTTGTCGACCTCGTTGGCCCGCAGCATGAAGGTCTTGGTCTTGTTGTTCACCTTGTCGGCGATCTTCTTAACATCTTGCGCGGAAATCGTTTTCTCCGGCGCAAGCTTGAGCTTGATCTTGGCCATGCTGGGGTATCCCTTCGGACGAGGAGGATGAAACAGTCGGGGGTTGCAGTGCGGACCGACAATACACGTCGGTTCGATGGCAATCCAAACACGATTTCAAGAGCGGCGGCGGGTTGCATAATGGGGGGCAAAGGGTCAATTACGTCGAAACAGCGACAAAGGACCGACCTGCATGACCGATCTGACCCCACGCGAGATTGTCTCGGAACTGGACCGGTTCATCATCGGACAGAAGGGCGCCAAGCGCGCGGTCGCCGTGGCGCTGCGCAACCGCTGGCGCCGCAGGCAGTTGAGCGACGATCTGCGAGACGAGGTGTATCCCAAGAACATCCTGATGATCGGCCCCACCGGCGTCGGCAAGACCGAGATCAGCCGGCGGCTGGCCAAGCTCGCCCGTGCACCCTTCATCAAGGTCGAGGCGACCAAGTTCACCGAGGTCGGCTATGTCGGACGGGATGTCGAGCAGATCATCCGCGACCTGGCGGATGCCGCTATCGTCCAGACCCGCGACTACATGCGCGAAGAGGTCAAGTCGCGCGCCCATCAGGCCGCCGAGGACCGGGTGATCGAGGCCATCGCCGGCACCGACGCCCGCGAAACCACGCGCGAGATGTTCCGCCGCAAGCTGAAGGCCGGCGAGCTGGACGACACCGAGATCGAGCTGGAGGTCGCCGACACGTCCAGCCAGATGCCGATGTTCGATCTGCCCGGCCAGCCGGGCGGCCAGATGGGGATGATGAACCTGGGCGATATCTTCGGCAAGGCGTTCGGCGGACGGCGGGTCAAGCGCAAGATGCGCGTGGCCGACAGCTATGAGCTGCTGATCGGCGAGGAGGCCGACAAGCTTCTCGACGACGAGACGGTGAACCGCACCGCGCTGGAGTCCGTCGAACAGAACGGTATCGTGTTCCTGGACGAGATCGACAAGGTCTGTGCGCGATCCGACGCGCGTGGCGGCGATGTCAGCCGCGAGGGCGTGCAGCGCGACCTGCTGCCGTTGATCGAGGGCACGACCGTCTCCACCAAGCACGGCCCGGTCAAGACCGACCATATCCTGTTCATCGCCAGCGGTGCCTTTCACATCGCCAAACCCTCGGACCTGCTGCCGGAACTGCAGGGGCGTCTGCCGATTCGGGTTGAGCTGCGGGCGCTGACAGAGGGCGATTTCGTGCGCATCCTGACCGAGACCGACAACGCGCTGACCCGGCAATATACCGCCCTGATGGGCACCGAAGAGGTCGAGGTCGGGTTTACCGAGGACGGGATCGCCGCGCTGGCCAAGATCGCCGCCGACGTGAACCAAAGCGTCGAGAATATCGGCGCGCGGCGGCTCTACACGGTGATGGAGCGGGTGTTCGAGGAGCTTTCGTTCAACGCGCCGGACCGGGCGGGGCAGGCGGTCAGCGTCGATGCGGATTTCGTCGAGGAGAACCTCGGAGAGCTGACCCGGTCGGCAGATCTCAGCCGCTATGTCCTGTAGTGACCGGAAACCGGGTCGCCGGCCCGGTGCGGTCACCTGACGGAGCGGTCGGGATGCGGGTTGTCCTCATACTGCTGGTCCCGTTTCTGATCGCGGGTTGCGTCGACCGGTTCGCGTCGCCGGTGGTGCCCGCGGCGCTGGAGGTCGGCCGCGCCTATCCCGTCCTGGTCGCCACGACCCGCGAACAAGAGGCGGATGGAAGCTACCGGTTCGCCCGATCCGAGGATCTGGACCTGCTGGATGTCACCGTGTCGATCCCGCCGGGGCACCAGCCGGGGGAACTGGCGATGTCCTATGGCCGCCCGGACCCCAGGCGGCAATTCACCCTTGCGCGCCGGGCGCCGATCCCTTCCGTCGATGCGTTGCGGCAGAGGCTGGCGCAGGAGCAGCGCCGGGCCGGATGGCCCGCCCGCGAGGTGGTGCTGTTCGTGCATGGCTATAACGCGGCGCAGACCGAAACCGTGTTCCGCGCCACCCAGGTTGCCGATGACATCGGTCTGCCCGGCTCGCTGATGGTCTATTCCTGGCCCAGCCGGGCGCAACCCTTCGCCTATGCCTATGACCTCGACAGCATGCTCTTTGCGCGTGACGGGCTGGAACGCACGATCCGCATGCTGCGGCAGGCCGGTGCGCAGCGGGTGATCCTGGTGGCGCATTCCATGGGCGCGGCGCTGGCGATGGAAACGCTGCGGCAGGCCGACATGCGCGATCCGGGCTGGGCTGATCGCAACCTGGAATCCGTGATCCTGATTTCGCCCGACCTCGATCTCGACGTGTTCCGGTCGCAGATGACCCAGCTGTCGCCGGTGCCCCAGCCCTTTGCCGTGATCGTGTCCGAGAAGGACCGGGTGCTTGACCTGTCCGCGCGGTTGCGCGGCCGGGCCGAGAGTGTCCGGCTGGGAAATATCGACTCGGTTGACGCGGTTGCCGATCTGCCGATCGACGTGATCGACACCACCGCCTTTTCCGAGGACGCGGCATCCTCGCATTTCGTGGTGGCCACATCGCCCAGCCTGCTGACGATCCTGCGCTCGGCAGGGGTGATGACCCGCACCTTCACGCCCGACCCCGTGCTGCTGGAAAGCCTGGCGCCACCCGCGCTGCAATCAAGCGGGCCGGCCCGCGAGTTCCGGCTGTCGGGCCGCCCGCAGGCCCCGCGGGGCGAGCGGCGATGAGGTCCGGTGGGCTCGGTGCCTATCTGGCCGAGAACGCCCCGTGGCTGAGCGCCGGGATCCTGCTCACGTTTCTGAGCAGTTTCGGCCAGACCTTTTTCATCTCGATCTTCGCCGGCGAGATCCGCGCGGAATTCGGGCTCAGCCACGGGCAGTGGGGCGGGATCTACACGCTGGGCACCTCGGTCTCGGCCCTGATCATGGTCTGGGCCGGCGGCCTGACCGACCGGTTCAGGGTGCGTGCACTGGGGCCGGTCGTCCTGGTCGGGCTGGCGATGGCCTGCCTGTCGATGGCGATTGCGCCCTGGGCCGCGATGCTGCCGCTGGTGATCCTGCTGCTGCGGTTCTTCGGGCAGGGCATGAGCAGTCATATCGCGATGGTCGCCATGACCCGTTGGTTCGCCGGCACGCGCGGCCGGGCGCTGTCCATCGCCACGCTGGGCTTTGCAGCGGGCGAGGCGCTTCTGCCGCTGGGCTTTGTCGCCGCAAAGGCGGTGATCGACTGGCGCTGGCTCTGGGTGATCGCGGCGGGTGTGGCGCTTCTGGGATTGCCGGTTCTGATGCGCCTGCTGCGCCACGAGCGGACACCGCAGAGCATGGCCGAAAGCGACAGTTCAACCGGCATGCGGGACCGCCACTGGACCCGCGCACAGGCGCTGCGCCATCCGCTGTTCTGGTGCATGGTGCCCGCGATGCTGGGACCGGCGGCGTTCAATACGGCGTTCTTCTTCCACCAGGTCCATCTGGCCGAGATCAAGGGCTGGGCCCATGTCGAGCTGGTGGCGCTGTTTCCGGCCTATACCGGGCTGTCCATGCTGGCGATGTTCGCAACCGGCTGGGCGCTGGACCGCTGGGGCACCGCGCGTCTGATCCCGTTCTACCTGCTGCCGATTGCCGCCGGGTTCCTGGCCTTCTCGGCCGCCGTGCATCCGAGCGGCGCGATGCTGGGCCTGGCGCTGATGGCCCTGACCACAGGGGCCAATACGACACTGCCCAGCGCCTTTTGGGCCGAGTTCTACGGCACTGCCCATATCGGGTCCATCAAGGCGCTGGCCGCGGCGGTTATGGTGCTGGGCTCGGCCATCGGGCCGGGGCTGACCGGGGTTCTGATCGATGCCGGGATGGGAATGGAAACGCAATTCATCGCAATCGCCGGCTATTTCCTTCTGGCCAGCCTGTTCATCGTCATGGGCCTGAGCGTTGCGCGCCGGGCCGCCTAGCGCCGGCGCCGGAGATAGACGTAATAGGCGCCGTCGCCACCGTGGCTGATATGCGCCGGCGCGATCTGCAGCACCGCCTGCGCCAGCGGCGGCAGGTCCAGCCAATGCGGCACCTGGTTGCGCAGCACGCCGCGCGGGGTGGGGATCGGGCCGGGCTCGTCACGGTCCTTGCCCTTGCCGGTGATGACCAGAACCAGCCGTTTGCCGGCCGCCTGCGACGACAGGATGAAGCGGATCAGCGCACCATGCGCCGCCTCGAGCCGCATGCCATGCAGATCCAGCCGCGCCTCGGGTTTCAGCTTGCCGCGCTTGAGCCGGGTATGGGCCTTGCGATCCATACGCACCGGGGTCTGGGCCAGACGTTCCGTGACCGGCGGCGCCAGCACATGCCGGGCCGGGCGTGTCGGGGTCAACTGACCGGGCTGGAACGGCTCGATCCGGGGCAGGGGCGTTTTGGCGGGTTTCGGTTTTGGCGCAGGTTGGGGCGGGCCGGCCTCGGCCTTGCGGGGGTGCAGGCGCTCGGCATGGCGCACGGCGGATTTCCAAAGCGCCATCTCGTCGGGTGTCGGCCGGCGCCGGGTCATCAGAACCCGTCCGGCAACAGGGCATAGGCGCGCTGGATCGGCAGCAGGACAACCATGCGGCCGGGATCGCGCAACTGCCCGGCCGCCTGTCCGGCGGCATCGCCGGTGCCAAAGAAGATATCCGCCCGCTGCGCTCCCTTGATGGCCGAGCCGGTATCCTGCGCGATCATCAGGCGGCGCATCGGGTCACGCCCGTCCTTCTCGACCCAGACCGGCGCTCCGAGCGGGGTGAAGGCCGGGTCGACCGCGACGCTGCGCAGGGTCGTGACCGACCGGTTCATCGCCCCGCGCGGCCCTTCATCGGCGGTAAGCCCAGGCAATTCCCGGAAGAACACGTAGGAGGTATTGTGAAACAGCAGTTCGGGCCCCGCCTCGGGGTTGCGGCGCACCCAGTTGCGGATCACCTCGGCGCTGACCTGGTGCGCCTCGAAGATACCGCGCCGCACCAATTCGACCCCGATGGAGCGATAGGGATGGCCGTTGGCCCCGCCATAGCCGACCCTGATCCTGCGCCCGTCGGGAAGGCGGATGCGCCCCGAGCCCTGGATCTGCAGGAAGAACAGCTCGACCGGATCGTCGACCCAGGCGATTTCCAGGCCGCGCCCCTCCATCACCCCGCTGGTCAGGATCTCGCGCCGTGGCAGCCAGGGGTTAGACGCACGGGCCTCGGGCGGCATCCGGTGGATCGGATAGCGGAAGCGCTCGGTGCGCTGGCGCGCGCCGTCAAGCTCGGGCTCGAAATAGCCTGTGAAGAGCGCGGGATCGCCGTCCTCGATCAGGACCGGGCGGAAGAACAGTTCGAAAAACGCCCGGGCGGACTCGGGGGATTGCTGCTGCGCGAGCGCGCAGAGGGACCGCCAGTCGGGATCGTCCAGGTCGGGGCAGGTCTTGACGAAGACCTCCAGCGCCTCGGCATGATCGTCCTGTGCCCAGCTGTCCAGCCGGTTGAAGTCGAGGATCGTGTGGCTGGCCTGCGCATTGGCCCCATGGGTCAGTGTCATGACGGCACCTGCCAACAGAACCGAGCGCAGCGCCGGGATCATGCGTCGGTTGCGACCAGCAGCCAGTTCGGATCGTCCGCGCCCATTTCGCGCGCGAAGGTCCACGTGTCCTTCTGCTTCTTGATCGTGTTCGGGCTGCCCTCGACGATATCGCCGCCGCGGTCGCGGACCACCGAGGTCAGTTCACCGACAAACCGCATGGTGATCTCGGCCCGGTTGGAATCCTTGTCGAACCGGGCATCGACCAGCGCGGTTTCGCGGACACCCACGAACTCGCCCTCGATGGTCAGGCCCTGATCCTCGCGGGCCGAGACGACCGAAACGAAGGTCTCGAAGACGTCTTCGGCAAGAAACGGCTCAAGTTCCCTGAGGTTGCCGCGTTCGAACCCCATCACGATCATTTCATAGGCGCCGCGCGCGCCCTGGACGAATTGCGCGACCGAAAAGGACGGCTCGACTCGCTTCATCGCCGCAAGCGCTTGCGCCTGTTCGCTGTCCTCGGGGACATAGTCGGTGATGTCGCGGTCAGGGCCGCCCTCGATCACTTCGAAATCGGGGCGGTTGGGTTCGGATTTCTGATGCGGAACAGGCGGTTTTTCGAAACCGTCCCGCGTGCCCAGCACGCTTTTCAGGCGCAGGATCAGGAATACGGCGATACCGGCCAACACCAGAAGCTGTATGAGCGGAGAGTTCATTTGGTCCTCGTCACAGGGGCTGAGGCTTTTTAAGCCAAGTGTTGATCATTATGTAGGTGACCAAGGGGGGCAAGTCCACCGCCGAGCCCCCAGGAAAGGATGCTGAAAAATGTACTTGTTCCTCGCTTTTCTGCTGGTGCCCCTGATCGAGATCGCCCTGTTCATCCAGATCGGCGGCCTGATCGGTTTGTGGCCGACCCTCGGGATCGTGATCCTGACCGCCGTTCTGGGTACCTGGCTGGTGCGGTCGCAGGGCCGGTTGGCGCTGGGACAGGTGCAGCGTGCCTTTTCCGATCTCGACGATCCGACCGAGCCGCTGGCCCATGGCGCGATGATCCTGTTCTCGGGCGCGCTGCTGCTGACACCAGGCTTTTTCACCGACGCAGTGGGCTTTGCGCTGCTGGTGCCGGGGGTGCGCGTGGCGGTGTTCCGCTATGTGCGCTCCAAGGTGACCGTGGCGCGGTTCTCCATGGGGCCGGAACCCGGCCCGCATAGGCACCCGCATCCCCGCGACGACGTGATCGACGGCGATTACGAAGAGGTACGCCCGCCGCGCAACCGGAACGCGCCGCCCTCGGGCTGGGTCGAGGGGCCCGACCGCCATTGAGATGCCCCCGGCAAGCTGCTAAGCAAAGCCGGATTTGAGAATTCAGGAGTAGTCTCATGGCCGATGAAGCCGGCGCGGCGGAAGCCAATTCGCAAAATGCGCAGCAACAGCCCCAGGTGCAGATGCGCACGCTGGGCCAGTATATCCGCGACCTCAGCTTTGAAAACGTCATGGCCCAGAGCGGCACAGGCGCCGACGGTCAGCCCGACATCAACGTCAAGGTCAACCTGGACGCCAAGAAGCGGTCGGCCGAGAACCAGTATGAGGTCGCCATCAAGCTGAACGTCGAATCCAAGGTAAAGGGCGGCGACAAGGTCCTTTTCCTCATGGAGATCGACTATGCCGGCGTGTTCCAGATCCAAGGCGTCCCGCAGGAACAGCTGCATCCGTTCCTGATGATCGAATGCCCGCGGATCATCTTTCCGTTCCTGCGCCGGATCGTGCATGACGTGACCCGCGACGGGGGGTATCCGCCGCTGAACCTCGACAATATCGATTTCGTCACGCTCTACCGCAACCAGCTTGAGCAGATGAAGGCACAGCAGAAGGCCGACGCCTGAGCCAGCGCGGGATCAGCCGCGGGTCCACAGGGCGTGCGGGCCCAGCTTCTCCAGAAACTCGGCATGGGCCGCGCGTTCCGCCTCGGTGACGCGCGGCGGCAGCGGGCTGGGGCGCGGCTGGGGGCGCCAATCGTCCAGGCCCTCGGTACCGGAGGACGCGGCGCCGGCCGAAAGGGCGAAATCCGGCTGCCGCCCGCCGATCAGTTCCAGGTAGACCTCGGCGAGGATCTCGGAATCGAGCAAGGCGCCGTGCAGCGTACGCGCCGCATTGTCGATGGCGAATCGTCGGCACAGCGCGTCCAGCGAGGCGGGCGAGCCGGGAAACCGCTTGCGCGCGATGGCCAAAGTGTCCAGCGCCTGCTCCATCGGCAGTTGCCGGAGGCCCATCCAGCCCAGTTCGGCATTGAGAAATTTCATGTCGAAGGCGGCGTTGTGGATCACCAGCCGCGCATCCCCTACGAACTCCAGAAACGCCTGGCCCACCTTGGCGAAGACCGGCTTGTCCTTGAGCGTGATCGCGCCCGGTTTCGGGTTCTGAGGCGGCTCCAGCAGATCGGGGCCGATGCCGTGCACGTCGAACGCGTCCTGCGGCATGCTGCGCTGGGGGTTGATGTATTCGTGAAACGTGCGCCCGGTCGGCAGGTGATTGAACAGCTCGAGCGCGCCGATTTCCACGATGCGGTCGCCGCCCTCGGGGTCGAATCCGGTGGTTTCCGTGTCGAGCACCACTTCACGCATGGGCCTGCCTCGTCTTTATCTGCCTGATCACATCCTGAACCTGTTGCCGCGCATGGTCCAGCGTATCGGTCTCGATCTGAAAATCCGCGCGCGCGCGTTTCTCGTCGCTGGGCATCTGCTTGGACAGGATGCGTTCGAATTGCTCTGCCGACATGGTGCCGCGCGCCAGGACGCGGGCGCGCTGGATCTCGGGTGCAACCCAGACGCAGGCGACGGCATCCATCTCGGCCTCGCCACCGGTTTCGAACAGAAGAGGGATGTCATAAACGCGGATCTCGGCGCGCGCCCGGGTCCGGAACTCCGCCCGGTCCTGCGCCACGAGGGGATGCACGATTGCCTCGATCCGGGCCAGGTTGTCGGGATCTTTGGCAATGGCGTCCCGCAGCGCAGCGCGGTCGACACAACCGTCCCGGATCGCATCTGGGAATTCCTGCGCCAATGGGGCGACGGCGGCCCCGCCGGGGGCGTAGAGGCGATGCACGGCGGCATCGGCATCCCAGAGGTCGCAGCCCTCATCGGCGAACATGCGGGCGGTGGTGCTCTTGCCCATGCCGATCGAGCCGGTCAGGCCGAGGTCGAAACTCATGCCAGGACGGCTTCGCGCGCCGCGTCGTCCACCTCGGGCCGCAGGCCGAACCAGCGTTCGAACCCCGGAACCGCCTGGTAGAGCAGCATGCCCAGCCCGTCCACGGTGGTACATCCGGCTTCCTCGGCCTCGCGCAGCAGCCGGGTCTGCAGCGGGGTATAAACCAGATCGGTCACCACCATTTCGGGGCGCAGCCCGTCAAGCGGCACGCGCAGCTCGGGTTTGCCCGCCATACCCAAGGACGTGGTGTTCACCACCAGCGCCGCGTCCTCGATCACATTGCCGGCCTGCACCCAGTCGGCCACCGTGACGCGCTGACCAAAGTCCAGTTTCAGCTGTTCGGCGCGGGCCCGGGTGCGGTTGGTCAAGATGATTTCGGGCACGCCCGCCTCGGCCAGCGTGCTGATGACCGCCCGGGCCGCGCCGCCCGCGCCCAGAACCACCGCCGGACCCGCGGCCGGATCCCAGTCGGGCGCATTTCGGCTCAGGTTCTCGATGAAGCCGAACCCGTCGGTATTGTCGGCCAGGATCGAGCCGTCCTCCTTGAAGGTGAGGGTGTTGGCTGCACCGATCAGGGTTGCGCGGTCGGTGATCTGATCCGTGATCGCCATCACCGCCTCCTTGTGCGGCACGGTGATGTTCACGCCACGGAATCCCGCCTTGGGCAGGGTGCGCAAGACCTGTTCCAGGTTCCCGGCCTCGACATCCATCGGGATGTAATGGCCACGGATCGCAAGGTCCTTCAGCCAGTGCCCATGCAACCGAGGCGACCGGGAATGGGCAACGGGATGGCCGATCACGCCGGCAAGGGGAATCCGTGTCTCGGTCATTGGTCAATCATCCCGCGCAAGGTCAGATGGTTCAGCAGTTCCAACAAGGGCATACCCAAAACATTAAAATAGTCCCCGTCAATGGTGGTGAAGAGCCGCACACCTTCCTCCTCGAGCTTGTAGGCGCCGACGGCGTGGCGGATGCTGTCCCAATTGCGGGTGACGTAATCCGACAGATAGGCATCGCTCGCCGCGCGCATCCGCAGGCGGACCTGGCCCACATGCCGCCAGACCGGTTCGCCATTCTCATACAGAACCGCCGCCGACAGCAACATGTGCCTCTGCCCGCGCATCGTCTTGAGCTGTTCCAGCGCGGCGTCGGGGGACAAAGGTTTGGAAAGGATCTCGCCCTGGAAATCGAGAACCTGGTCGCAGCCCAGCACCACCGCATCGGGTCGCCTGGCCGCGATCTTGCGCGCCTTGCCCTCGGCCAGGGCGTCGGCGATGTCACGCGGGCTGGCGCCCTCGACCAGCAGCGATGCCTTGATCGCCGCCTCGTCGATGCGCGGCACCTCGACGGTGAAGGGAACGCAGGCGTTTTTCAGCAGCTGCGCGCGGATGGCAGAGCCCGATGCCAGGACGAGGGGGATACTCATGTGGAGAACCTTGTGTGCAGGGACCGGATTGCGTCTTGGTGGTTTTGCATCCTTTTCGGCTTGACGCGCAACCCGTGAGGAAAGGCGCGAAAGACGGCCGAGTCGTATCCATTCACTCCCAAGGGGAGAAGCATAACTCGGACCGTGTGTAGTCCCGGCATGTCCATGAAGACCATCCGTGCCACCCACAGGATAGGTCCGGTTCGAGACCACTAATATATTGAAAATAAAAGGTTTTAAAATGATATCCCAAGAACTGGAAAACCCGGCCTGCGCGCTCGTCTCTTGGGGAAAACTGCCGGGAAGGATCCTTAATCCACGGATCTTCTTGGCCCAACAAAACCATCATCCTTTCTCTTTTCTTTCTTTTTAATTAGGGAGAAGCGATCCATCCTCGAGGCCCGGAATGACGGATATCCTGTTCACGCTCTATCCCTGGATCAAGGCGCTGCACATCATGGCAGTGATTTCCTGGATGGCGGGCCTGTTCTATCTGCCCAGGCTGTTCGTCTATCACGTTGAACAGGCCGGAACGGTCGATGGGGCCGGGGCGATCTTCGAAGTGATGGAAGAGAAGCTGCTGCGCGTCATCATGCGCCCGGCGATGATCGTCAGCTGGGTCTGCGGCCTGATCCTGGTGCTGACGCCCGGCATCGTCGACTGGTCGTGGGTATGGCCATGGACCAAGGGCGTCTCGGTGATCGCGATGACCTGGTTCCATCACTGGCTGGCCCTGCGGTACAAGGCCTTCGCGGCCGGAGAGAACGCCCTGACCGGCCGCCAGTACCGGATGATGAACGAGGTGCCCACGGTTCTGATGGTGATCATCGTGCTGTCGGTGATCCTGAAGTTCTGAGCGTGAATTGACTCGCGGCCACAGCTCGCCTATGTAGCGCGGAACGGCCCGTCCGGGCATCGTGTCTTCCAGTCTCATCCTCATCCATGCCGCGCCTCCTGGCGGCACAAGGCGTATTCCCATGACCGACGAATTCCTGAACCTGTCCGATCTCAAGGCCAAGAGCCCCAAGGACCTCCTGGCGATGGCCGAGGACCTGGAGATCGAGAACGCCTCGACCATGCGCAAGGGCGAGATGATGTTCCAGATCCTGCGCGAACGGGCCGACGAGGGCTGGCAGATCGGCGGGGACGGCGTTCTCGAGGTGTTGCAGGACGGGTTCGGCTTCCTGCGCTCGCCCGAGGCCAACTATCTGCCCGGTCCCGACGACATCTATGTCTCGCCCGACATGATCCGGCAGTACAGCCTGCGCACCGGCGACACTGTCGAGGGGCAGATCAAGGCGCCGATGGACAACGAGCGCTATTTCGCGCTGACCAACGTCACCAAGATCAATTTCGAGGATCCCGAGCGCGCGCGGCACAAGATCGCCTTCGACAACCTGACCCCGCTCTATCCCGACGAGCGGCTGAACATGGAGGTCGAGGATCCGACGATCAAGGACAAGTCGGCCCGCGTGATCGACCTGGTCGCGCCGATCGGCAAGGGGCAGCGGTCGCTGATCGTGGCACCGCCGCGGACCGGTAAGACGGTGATCCTGCAGAACATCGCCAACTCGATCGAAAAGAACCACCCCGAGTGTTATCTGATCGTCCTGCTGATCGACGAACGGCCCGAGGAGGTGACCGACATGCAGCGCTCGGTGAAGGGCGAGGTGGTGTCCTCGACCTTTGACGAACCGGCTGCGCGCCACGTGGCGGTGTCGGAGATGGTCATCGAAAAGGCCAAGCGTCTGGTCGAACATAAACGAGATGTTGTTATTCTTCTCGACTCGATCACAAGACTTGGTAGGGCGTTCAATACTGTGGTGCCCAGCTCGGGCAAGGTTCTGACAGGCGGTGTGGATGCCAATGCCTTGCAGCGCCCCAAGCGGTTCTTCGGTGCCGCCCGGAATATCGAGGAGGGCGGCTCACTGACCATCATCGCCACCGCGCTGATCGACACCGGCAGCCGCATGGACGAAGTGATCTTCGAAGAGTTCAAGGGCACCGGCAACTCCGAGATCGTGCTGGACCGCAAGATCGCCGACAAGCGGGTGTTCCCGGCCATCGACATCCTCAAGTCCGGCACGCGGAAAGAGGATCTGTTGGTGGAAAAGGGCGACCTGGCCAAGACCTTCGTGTTGCGGCGCATCCTGAACCCGATGGGCACCACGGATGCCATCGAGTTCCTGCTGTCGAAGCTGAAACAGACCAAGACCAATTCCGAGTTCTTCGATTCGATGAACACCTGACCCGAACCCGATCAGCAGCGAGGCCGGAGGAATGGATACGATCTTCGCCCTGGCCACGGCGCAGGGGAAAGCCGGTATTGCGGTCATCCGTATCTCGGGGCCGCAAGCGCGTCGGGTTGTCGAAGACCTGTCCGGGGTCCAGCCGCCGGAACGGGGGATGACGCTTCGGACACTGCGGGATCCGGATGGCAACCGCTTAGATGATGCGCTGATCCTGACCTTTACCGCACCGGCCAGTTTTACCGGTGAAGACGTTGCCGAGTTGCATTTGCATGGCAGCACGGCCGTCGTGGCGCAGGTTCTGCGTATTCTGTCCGATCATGACGCCCTACGGATGGCCGATCCCGGAGAATTCACGCGGCGTGCTCTTGAAAACGGCAAGATGAATCTGACCCAGGTTGAAGGCCTGGCGGATCTGATCGATTCCGAAACCGAGGCGCAACGAAAACAAGCCCAGGCGGTTTTGTCCGGCAAGCTGGGGCATCTGGCCGACCGATGGCGCCGAGACCTGATTCGCGCAGCCTCGCTTCTCGAGGCGGTGATCGACTTTGCCGATGAAGAGGTGCCGACGGATGTGACGCCCGAGGTACGGGAACTGCTGCAGGGCGTTCTCGGCGACTTGGACCGCGAAGTCGCCGGATCCAGGATTGCAGAGAGGATCCGAACAGGGTTCGAGGTGGCAATCGTCGGGCCTCCGAATGCCGGGAAATCCACCCTTTTGAACGCATTGTCAGGTCGGGACGCCGCGATCACCTCGGAATATGCCGGAACAACCCGGGATATCGTCGAGGTGAAGATGGAACTTGGGGGGCTTCCGGTCACCCTGCTGGACACAGCTGGACTGCGGGATACTGGCGATTACGTCGAAGGCCTGGGGATCGCCCGGGCAAAGGAGCGGGCGGCGCGGGCGGATCTGCGCGTGTTTCTTTCCGATACGCTGGACGGGCTTGATGTTGCGATGACCGAAGGCGACATTCATGTGCGACCCAAAGCGGATCTGGCGGGTGGGGCCTCGGACGGGGTATCGGGCTTGACCGGGCAGGGAATGGATCGGCTGGTGGATGATATCGCTCGAATCCTGTCGGACCGCAGCAGTGGCGCCGCGCTGGCCACACGGGAACGGCATCGTCTTGCCATGTCGGATGCACGCGACTACCTGATCGCTGCACAAGAGGTGCTTGAGTCTGGGCCCGAGCGCTATGATATTGCAGCGGAAGAACTGCGCAGCGCGATCCGGAAACTGGAGTTCCTTGTCGGGCGGGTCGATGTCGAAAGCCTGCTCGACGAGATCTTCTCGAGTTTCTGCCTGGGAAAATGAAGGAGTGTTTCACGTGAAACATCCGAGCTTCGATGTCATCGTTATTGGCGCCGGTCATGCCGGAACAGAGGCTGCCCATGCGGCCGCGCGACTTGGGGCGCGAACCGCGCTGGTCACTCTGAAACAGAGCGATATCGGTGTGATGTCCTGCAATCCGGCCATCGGCGGGTTGGGCAAGGGGCATCTGGTACGCGAAATCGATGCGATGGACGGCGTTATGGGCCGGGTGGCCGACAAGGCCGGCATCCAGTTCCGCTTGTTGAATCGGCGCAAGGGCCCGGCCGTGCAAGGCCCGCGTGCACAGGCCGACCGGAAGCTCTATCGCGCTGCCATGCTGGCCGAAACGCTGGCCGTTCCGAACTTGACAATTGTAGAAGGCGAGGTCGTCGATTTGCGGATGAACGGTGACCGCGTTTCCGGCGTCGTTCTGGCAGATGGCGCAGAAGTTCTTGGGAAGACCGTGGTTCTCACATCGGGAACTTTTTTGCGCGGGGTCATTCACATAGGTGACGTCTCGCGACCGGGTGGTCGGATGGGCGACCGACCGTCTGTGAGGTTGGCAGAGCGTCTCGACTCCTTCGACTTGCCGATGGGGCGATTGAAGACCGGAACCCCGCCACGGCTGGACGGGCGGACGATCAGTTGGTCGGTGCTTGAACGTCAGGACGGTGATGCGGAGCCGACGCTGTTTTCCTTCCTATCGAAAGAGGCAACAGCCCCGCAGATCGCCTGCGGCATCACCCATACAAATGCCGAGACCCATGCGATCATTCAGGAGAACCTGGCCAAATCAGCGATGTATGGTGGTCAGATCGACGGTGTCGGCCCCCGGTACTGCCCGTCGATCGAAGACAAGGTGATCCGTTTCGCCGACAAGACCTCTCACCAAGTGTTTCTCGAGCCCGAGGGGGTCGACGACCATGTGGTCTATCCCAACGGCATTTCCACCTCGCTGCCGGAAGCGGTGCAACAAGCGTATGTGCGCTCGATCAAAGGGTTGGAGCGCGCCGAAATCCTGCAGCCCGGATATGCCATCGAATACGACTATGTCGATCCGAGGGTTCTGAGTCGTCGGCTTTCGCTGGACGCGGTGCCCGGGTTCTTTCTGGCCGGGCAGATCAACGGCACAACCGGATATGAGGAGGCCGCCGCGCAAGGCCTTGTCGCCGGGTTGAACGCGGCGCTTGAGGCGCTGGGCCGAGATCCCGTCCACTTTACCCGAATCGACAGCTATATCGGGGTGATGGTGGACGACCTGACCTCGCGTGGCGTGGCTGAACCCTACCGCATGTTCACTTCACGCGCAGAGTTCCGCCTTTCGCTGCGGGCGGACAATGCCGACCAGAGATTGACTCCGGTCGGGCTCGATCTGGGTTGCGTTGGCGAGTCCCGCAAGGCGCAGTTCCAGAAAAAGATGGAGAAGCTGAGCGCCGTGAAGGAGCAGATGACCAGTTTGACTTTCACGCCGCGCGATCTGTCGGCGGCCGGGATTGCCGCCAATCAGGATGGCAACCGCCGAACGGGCATGGCAGTCTTGGCCTTTCCGGATATCGGATTTGAGGACATTCTGCCCTTGATGCCGGAGCTTGCATCGGTCGATCCGGAAATTCGCCGACAGGTGGAGCGGGATGCGCTTTATGCCAACTATATCCAGCGACAAGAGAAGGACGTCGAGGCTCTCCAGCGCGATGAAAACCGCTTGATTCCAAGTGGTTTCGACTACGAAGCGTTGAACGGTCTGTCAAACGAGCTGAAGCAGAAGCTCCATGCCGCCAAGCCTGGAAGCCTGGCACAGGCGGGTCGGATCGAGGGGATGACGCCGGCCGCGTTGGCTTTGATTCTGGCGCATCTGCGCCGTCAGGATCGGGTTCGCCGGGCATGACGACTGATGTGGATGGGCTCCTGTCGGGGTTGGATGTTTCACGTGAAACACTGGAACGACTGGCGCACTACGAGGCGCTCCTGAAGCAATGGAATCCCAAGATCAATCTGGTCTCCCGATCCAGCATGGATGACTTCTGGACCCGTCACATGCTGGATTCGCTCCAGCTCTATCGCCTCGCGCCCAAGACCGAAAGCTGGTTGGACTTGGGAAGCGGTGGTGGTTTTCCCGGGCTGGTTTGCGCGATCATGGCCATGCAGCACGATGCCGGCACGCAGTTTACCCTGATCGAAAGTGATCAGCGCAAGTCGGTTTTCCTGCGCACGATCATTCGAGAACTGGGGGCACCCGCGCGGGTCATCAGCAAGCGGATTGAAGCAGTCGCACCCGTTGGGGCAGGGGTTTTGACCGCGCGCGCGCTGGCGGATCTCGACGGCCTCCTGGCCTATTGCGACCGGCACCTTTCGCCCACCGGCGTTGCGTTGTTTCCCAAAGGCGTCAACTGGAAAAATGAGGTGGCGGAGGCGAGGAAGAGATGGAATTTCACCGCCGAAGCGCTTACTAGTTTGACTGAACCGAATGCCGTAATTCTGAAGATTCATGGAGTCGCGCGTGTCTGATCTGTCCCGTCCTGAAGGTCCTCGGATTATCGCGGTTGCAAACCAGAAGGGCGGTGTCGGAAAGACCACAACGGCAATCAACCTGGCAGCCGCCTTGGTGGAAAACGGGTCGCGCGTTCTCGTGGTCGACCTGGATCCCCAGGGCAATGCCTCGACCGGCCTGGGCGTGGATGACCGCAGCGGATCGACCTACGAGCTGCTGGTCGACGAAGCGCCGCTCGAGTCCGTGATCCAGGAGACCGGGTTCGCCGGGCTGTCGATCGTACCGGCCACAGTGGACCTGAGTTCGGCGGATATCGAGCTGATGGCCAACGAAAAGCGGAGTTTCCTGCTGCATGACGCGCTGAGACAGACCGCGATGGATGCCTTTGGCTGGGATTACATCCTGATCGACTGTCCGCCATCGCTGAACCTGTTGACGGTGAACGCGATGGTGGCGGCCCATTCGGTGCTGGTGCCGCTGCAGACCGAGTTCTTTGCGTTGGAGGGGCTGTCGCAGCTGATGCTGACGGTGCGCGAAGTGCGGGAAACCGCAAATTCCGATTTGCGGATCGAAGGTATTGTGTTGACCATGTATGACAAACGCAACAACTTGTCCCAACAGGTCGAGAAGGACGCGCGTGACAATCTGGGGGACCTGGTGTTCCGGACCAAGATTCCGCGCAATGTGAGGGTCAGCGAGGCGCCGTCCTATGCGGTTCCGGTATTGAGCTATGACAGCGATTCGACGGGGGCGGCAGCGTATCGTGCCTTGGCGCAGGAGTTGTTGAGGAAACACAGCCGGATTGCCGCGTGACTGCAGCCGGGAGGAGGGCAAGATGTCGACAGAAAAGTACAAATCGCGCGGGTTGGGGCGAGGCCTGTCTGCCTTGATGGCCGATGTCAATCATCCTGCCGACGAGACGCCGGCACAGTCGCGGCGCCCGGACACTTTGGTTCCGATCGAGCAGCTGAAGCCGAACCCGAACCAGCCGCGCCGCAGGTTTGCGTCGGAGAATCTGGAAGAGCTCTCGGCCTCGATCAAGGAAAAAGGGATCCTGCAGCCGCTGATCGTCCGCCGGACAGGGGATGACGCCTATGAGATCGTCGCGGGCGAACGCCGCTGGCGCGCGGCGCAACTGGCGCAGTTGCACGAGATCCCGGTCCTAGTGCGCGACTTCAACGACACCGAAGTGCTGGAAGTCGCGATCATCGAGAACATCCAGCGCGCCGATCTGAACGCGGTGGAAGAGGCCGCTGGTTATCAGCAGCTGATGGAGAAGTTCGGCCATACGCAGGAAAAGATGGCCGAGGCCCTGGGCAAAAGCCGGAGCCACATTGCCAACCTGCTGCGGCTGCTGACCTTGCCCGAGGATGTCAAATCCCTGGTGGCCGATGGCAAGCTTTCTGCGGGCCATGCCCGGGCGCTGGTCACCGCCGAGAATCCGTCGGAACTGGCGCGGGCGGTCGTCCGGGGCGGGCTGTCGGTGCGTGCGACCGAGGCGCTGGTCCGCAAGCAGTCGCAGACAGACACAGACGTTGCGGACAAGCCCAAGCAGGCTGCCAAGAAGGAAAAGGACGCCGATACCCGCGCCTTGGAACGCGACCTGTCCGCCATCCTTGCAATGAAGGTTGTCATCCATCACAAGCCGGGGTCCGAGGCGGGACAGGTGGTTCTGGCCTACGAGAATCTCGACCAGTTGGACGATCTGTGCGCCAAGCTCAGCCGTTAGGGCGGGTCCAGATGAACGTCAGAACCGCGCTCAGGGCAGCAGCCTGAATCAGCAGGACCCGGGTCGAGAAACCAAGCATGAGAGTCAGGCCAAATACGACCGCGATGGAGACCGTCGCGGCCTTTTTTGCCGTGGGGCGAATGGAACCGGACTGGTTCCAGTCATCGATCATCGGGCCGAACTGGCGATGGGATAGCAGCCAAGTGTGCAGCCGGCTCGACGAGCGGGCAAAAAAGAAGGCGGCCAGCAGCAGGAACGGAACCGTCGGCAAAAGGGGCAGCACAACACCGATCATCGCCAGGGCGATGCAGATCAGGCCAAGGGTCGCCCAGACGTAATGCATGGCTTAATCCGTCAACAGCTCGCGCAGGATGGCGTTCAGCACGGCGCGCCCGTCCCGCGTGGCGCGCAGAATGGGGCCGTCTTCCTCGACCATGCCGAGATCGACAAGATAGGCCCGGCTGTCAGAAGGCAAGTCGCGTCCGAACAACGCCCGGTAGCGTTCCATATCTATTCCCTCGGCCAGCCTCATACCCATCATGAGGTACTCGGACGCTGCATCTTGTGGATCAAGTCTCTCTCGGGATAATTCGCCAGCCCCTCCGGCCACGGCCTCCATCCAGCGCCCGGGAACAAGCGGCGTCTCGGTGGCGAGGCGCCTGCCGTTCAGGGTCAGCCGGCCATGCGCGCCCGGTCCGATCCCGACATAGTCGCCATAGCGCCAATAGATCAGGTTGTGCCGCGATTCCGCGCCGGGCGCTGCGTGGTTCGACACCTCGTAAGCCGGCATGCCATGCGCCTCGCACAGGTCCTGGGTGATCCGGTACATGTCGGCGGCGTTGTCGTCATCCGGCAGACCGCGCAGTCCGCCGCGCCGGAACCGATCGCCAAAGGCGGTGCCGTCCTCGATCGTCAACTGGTAGAGCGAGAGGTGATCGACCGCCATTGACAGCGCCTGGCTCAGCTCGGCCTGCCAATCGGCCGGGGTCTGGTCCTGCCGCGCATAGATCAGGTCGAAACTGACCCGGTCGAAGCAGTGGCGCGCGATGTCGAAGGCGGCTTGCGCGTCGGCCACGCTGTGCAGCCGGCCAAGCCGCCGCAGGTCGGTGTCGTTCAGGGCCTGGATGCCCATTGAAATCCGGTTCACCCCGGCGTCGCGGTATCCCGCGAACCGCCCGGCCTCGACCGAGCCGGGGTTGGCCTCGAGCGTGATCTCGAGATCGTTGGCGCAGGGCCAATGGCCACGGGCGGCGTCGATCACCGCACCCACCGTGTCCGGCGCCATCAGCGACGGGGTGCCACCGCCGAAGAAGATCGTATTCAGAACCCGCCCGGGAACCTCCTCGGCATAGCGCGCGAGTTCCTTCAGGTAAGCGTTGGTCCAGGCGGACTGGTCGATGTTTCGGGTGACGTGGCTGTTGAAGTCGCAATAGGGGCACTTGGCCTCGCAGAACGGCCAATGCACATAGAGGCCGAAGCCTCCGTTGCGCCAATCATCCGTCAAAACACGCCTTCACGAATGCTGAGACGGCGCGGCCGCGGTGGCTGATGCGGTTCTTCTCCCAGCGGTCCATTTCGGCAAAGGTCACGTCATAACCGTCAGGAACGAACATCGGGTCATAGCCGAATCCCTGCGCGCCGCGCACCGGCCAGGTCAGGCGACCGGGCACGATGCCTTCAAATACCTCGTCATGCCCATCGGGCCAGGCCAGCACCAGCGTGCTCCGGAACTGTGCCTGGCGCGGATGCGGGGCGCCCTTCGCCTCGAGCGCGTTATGCGCCCGGGTCATCGCCATCATGAAGTCGCGGCCGTTCCCGGTCTCGGCCCAGTCGGCGGTATAGACCCCGGGCGCGCCGTCCAGCGCGTCGATGGTGATGCCGGAATCATCGGCCAGCGCCGGCAGGCCCGTGGCGCGTGCGGCGGCATGGGCCTTGATGCGGGCGTTGCCGACAAAGCTGTCCTCGGTCTCGTCCGGCTCGGCAAGGTTCATCTCGGCGGCGCCCACCACCGTGACGCCGAAAGGCGCCAGCAAATGCGCCATTTCCTCCAGCTTGCCCGCGTTGTGTGTGGCGACGAGCAGCCTGTCGCCGGTGAACCGGCGGGTCATGCGGTGGCGGCCTGTTGCGCCGCGACCAGTTCGGTGACGCCTTTCTCGGCCAGATCCATGAGCTGACCCATCTGATCGCGGGAAAACACGGACCCTTCGGCCGACATCTGGACCTCGATCAGTTTGCCGGATCCGGTCATGATGAAGTTGCCGTCGACGCCGGCCTCGGAATCCTCGGGGTAGTCGAGATCCAGCACGGGCTGGCCGGCATAGATCCCGCAGGAGACCGCCGCGACCGGATCGACCAGCGGGTCGCTCAGCACGTCTCCGGCTTTCATTAACTTGTTAACTGCCAAGCGCAACGCAACCCACCCGCCGGTGATCGAGGCGCAGCGGGTTCCGCCATCCGCCTGGATCACGTCGCAGTCGACAGTGATCTGGCGTTCGCCAAGGGCCACGCGATCGACGCCGGCGCGCAGGGCGCGGCCGATCAGGCGCTGGATTTCGACGGTGCGGCCGCCCTGCTTTCCCGACGCGGCCTCGCGCCGCATCCTGGTGTTCGTGGCTCGCGGCAGCATGCCGTATTCCGCCGTGACCCAGCCCAGGCCCGAGCCCTTGATGAAGGGTGGTACGCGGTCCTCGATCGTGGCAGTGCACAGGACATGGGTGTCGCCGATCCGGATCATGCAGGATCCTTCGGCATGTTTGGTCACGCCGGTCTCGATTGAAACCGCGCGCATATCGCTTAGATCACGTCCTGAGGGTCGCATGGGAAATCCTTTGTTGGGTTGGCCTCGGGATAGCCCTCGCAGGGAGGCCTGCGCAACCCCGATTGACCTTTAAACCCTGTGCGTTTTAATGCGACCCGGCCCTGGGGAAGCGCGAATGAACGATGCGACGAACATACTTGAGGATCTGAACGATCGCTCGCGCGAGGTGTTTCGGCTGATCGTCGAAAGCTATCTCGACCGCGGCGAGCCGGTGGGCAGCCGCACCCTGACCCGCAGCCTGAGCGAAAAGGTCAGCGCGGCCACCGTGCGCAACGTTATGCAGGACCTGGAATATCTCGGGCTGCTGGACAGCCCGCATACCAGCGCCGGGCGGGTGCCCACCCAGATGGGGCTGCGGATGTTCGTGGACGGGCTGCTGGAGATTAGCGACCTGGACGAAACGGACCGCGCCAAGATCAACGCCACGATGGGCAGCAATTCCAGCGATGTCGGCGGTCTGCTGGACCGGGTCGGTTCGGCGCTGTCGGGCGTGACGCAGGGGGCGTCGCTGGTGCTGACCCCCAAGCACGAGGCGGCCATTCGCCATATCGAATTCGTGTCGCTGGCCCAGGACCGGGCGCTGGTCGTGCTGGTCTTTGCCGATGGTCACGTGGAAAACCGCCTGTTCACGCCGCCCGCCGGCCAGACGCCCAGTTCGATGCGCGAGGCGGCCAATTTCCTGAACGCGCTGATCGAGGGAAAGACGCTCAGCGAGGCGCGGCGGATGATCCAGACCGAGATCACGCAGCGGCGTCAGCAGATCGACACGCTGGCGCGCGACATGGTCGAAAAGGGGCTGGCGATCTGGGATGGCGACGGCCAGGAAGAACCCCGTCTGATCGTGCGGGGCCGGGCGAATCTGCTGGCCGATACCGGCCAGGCCGACGAGCTGGAGCGGATCCGGGTGCTGTTCGACGACCTGGAGCGCAAGCGCGACATCGTCGAATTCCTCGGGCTGGCCGAGGATGGCGAGGGCGTGCGCATATTTATCGGCTCGGAGAACAAACTTTTCTCACTTTCGGGTTCCTCTCTGGTGGTGTCTCCCTATATGAACGCTGATCGAAAGATCATCGGCGCGGTGGGCGTGATTGGCCCGACGCGCCTGAACTACGGACGTATCGTGCCGATCGTGGACTACACGGCACAGCTGGTCGGGCGGCTGCTGTCCGACCGGAGTTAGAGGTGAAAAATGGCAGAGCCCAAGAACGACGATTTCCTGGACGACATCGCGACCGCGGAGGCCGAGGAGCAGGCCGAGGAACTGGAAGAGATTTCGGACGAGGCGGCCGAGATGGATGCGCTGCGGGCCGAACGCGACGAGCTCAAGGACCGGTTCATGCGCGCGCTGGCGGATGCCGAGAATGCGCGCAAGCGGGGCGAGAAGGCCCGGCGCGAGGCCGAGCAATATGGCGGGTCCAAGCTGGCCCGGGACATGCTGCCGGTCTATGACAACATGAAACGCGCCCTGGAAGCGGCCACCGAGGAGCAGCGGGAGGTGTCCGCCGCTCTGATCGAGGGGATCGAGCTGACCATGCGGGCGCTGCTGGACGTGTTCTCCAAGCACGGGATCCGCGTCCTGTCGCCCGAGGTCGGGGACAAGTTCGACCCGCAGATCCACGAGGCGATGTTCGAGGCACCGGTGCCCGGCACCAGGGCCGGCGAGATCATCCAGATCTCTGCCGAAGGGTTCATGCTGCATGACCGGCTGTTGCGGCCGGCGCAGGTCGGCGTGTCCTCGACCCCGGCGTCATGATCCGAACGCGCCTGCGGCGCGTGCCTACGGCGTGAGTATTTGCAAAAAGATGAAGAGACGCGGTCAGGACCTGGCCGCGTCTTTCAGCTTGTAGACAAGGTCGAGCGCCTGGCGCGGTGACAACTCGTCTGGGCGGATGTCGTCGAGCAGTTCGAGCGCGGGCGAGGTCTTGGGCGACGGCTGCGGCGGTGGCGCGGCCGAGAACAGAGGCAGATCGTCGATCAGCGATTTCTGCTTGCCGCCTTCGCGCTCGGTCTTCTCGAGCTGGTCCAGGACATCGCGGGCGCGGGCGACCACCGTTGACGGGAGGCCTGCCAGTTGGGCCACCTGCACGCCATAGGACCGGTCGGCGGCGCCCTTGCGGACCTCGTGCAGGAAGATCACCTCGCCGTCCCATTCCTTGACCGCGACGGTGGCGTTCTCGACCCCGCCGAGCTTGCCCGCAAGCGCGGTCAACTCGTGGTAATGGGTGGCGAAGAGCGCGCGGCAGGCGTTGACGGCGTGCAGATGTTCCAGCGTGGCCCAGGCGATGGACAGCCCGTCATAGGTCGCCGTGCCGCGGCCGATCTCGTCGAGGATCACCAGCGCACGGTCATCGGCCTGGTTCAGGATAGCGGCCGTCTCGACCATCTCGACCATGAAGGTCGAGCGCCCGCGCGCCAGGTCGTCGGAGGCGCCGACGCGGCTGAACAGCTGGCTGACCATGCCGATACGGGCACTTTCGGCGGGCACGTAGCTGCCCATCTGGGCCAGCACGGCGATCAGTGCGTTCTGGCGCAGGAAGGTCGATTTGCCGGCCATGTTGGGACCGGTGAGCAGCCAGATCGCCGCACCGTCCCGCGCGGTCAGGTCGCAGTCATTGGCGATGAATGCCTCGCCCGACTGGCTGCGTAGCGCCTGTTCCACCACCGGGTGGCGGCCACCCTGGATGTCGAACTCCCGCGAGGCGTCGACCTGCGGGCGGCACCAGTTCTCGGCCTGTGACAGATCGGCCAGCGCGGTTGCGAGGTCAAGCTCGGCCAGGGCGCGGGCGACACCGGTCAGCCCGGCGGCCTGGTCCAGAACCGCGTCAGAAAGCCCTTGATAGAGACGCTTTTCGATCTCCAGCGCCCGGTTGCCCGCGTTCAGGATCCGGGTCTCCAGCTCGCTGAGTTCGACGGTGGTGAACCGCACCTGGTTGGCGGTTGTCTGCCGGTGGATGTAGGTATCGCTGAAATCCTCGCCCAGCATCTTCCGGGCATGGGTCGCGGTGGTTTCGATGAAATAGCCGAGCACATTGTTGTGCTTGATTTTCAGCGAAGGGATACCGGTGTGTTCGGCGTATTTCTGTTGCAGCCCGGCAATCACCGACCGGCCCTCGTCACGCAGCTTGCGCGCTTCGTCCAGCTCGGAATCATGGCCGGCGGCGATAAATCCTCCATCCCGCGCCAAAAGCGGCGGATCCGCGACCAATGCGGCGTCGAGGAGGGCGAGGAGGTCTCCGAACCCCTCAAGGGCCCGGAGCGCGCGGGTCAGAAGCGCCGGCAGTTCGGCCGCGTCGCAGAGCGCGGTGATCGCCCCGGCCTGGGTCAGGGCGGCGCGGATGGCGGCCAGATCCCGGGGCCCGCCGCGGTCCAGCGACAGGCGGGACAGGGCACGGTCGAGATCGGGGGTCTTGCGGAGTGCCTCGCGCAGGTCGCGGGCAAGGCGGGTGTCCTCGCAACAGGCCGAGACCGCCTCGAGCCGCTCGTTGATCGTGTCGAAGTGGCGCGACGGGCTGGACAGGCGTTGTTCCAGCAGCCGGGCGCCGCCGGGCGTCACGGTCCGGTCCATCACCGCAAGCAGCGAATTCGCGCGGGTGCCGGACAGTGACCGGGTCAGTTCCAGGTTGCGACGTGTGGCAGCGTCGATCTGAACGGCGCGGTCCTCGTGCTCCTTCTGCGGCAGTTGCAGCAGCGGCAGCTTGCCCTTCTGCGTGATCTCGAGATAGTCGACCAGCGCGCCCATGGCCGAGATCTCGGCGCGGTCGAATGTGCCGAAGGAGTCCAGCGTGCCGACCCCGTAGAGGGCGCAGACCCGCCGTTCGGCCGATGCGCTGTCGAAGCTGCTGGCCGAAACCGGGGTGACCGCCACGCCGAGATCCGAGGCCAGATCCCGCAGATCCGCCTCGATCATCCGGTCGGCGACCACCAGCTCGGCCGGGGCCAGACGCGCCAGTTCCGGGCTGAGACGCACCGGAGAGATCGTCATCACGTGAAACGCCCCGGTCGAGATGTCGGTCCAGGCCAGCGCCGCCGCATCGCGGATCCGGGCGTAGGCCGCGAGGAAATTGTGCCGCCGGGCCTCGAGCAGCGAGTCCTCGGTCAGCGTGCCCGGCGTCACCAGGCGCACAACGTCGCGTTTCACCACGGATTTCGAGCCGCGTTTCTTGGCCTCGGCGGGGCTTTCCATCTGCTCGCAGACCGCCACGCGGAACCCTTTGCGGATGAGCGTCAGAAGATAGCCTTCGGCGGAATGGACCGGCACGCCGCACATGGGAATATCATTGCCCTCATGCTTGCCGCGCTTGGTCAGGGCGATATCCAGCGCCTCGGCCGCGGCCACGGCGTCGTCAAAGAACATCTCGTAGAAATCGCCCATGCGATAGAACAGCAGCGCATCGGCATGCGCCGCCTTGATCTCGAGATACTGTGCCATCATCGGCGTGACGGTGGACATCCTGCCTGCCTTCGGTTCCTGCCGGGGCGGACCTTACAAACCGGGGCCTTTCGGCGAAAGGCGAAATCGCATTCCCGTTGAGGCGCGGGTGCGGCTAGGCTAAGACGCAGAAGGCCCCAATTCAGAAAGAACGACCGACCCTATGCCAAAAGCGAAGATTACCGCCGACGAGGCGCTGGCCTTTCACCTGGAACCCACGCCCGGCAAGTGGGAGGTGCAGGCCACCGTCCCGATGACCACGCAGCGGGATCTGAGCCTGGCCTATTCGCCCGGCGTCGCCGTGCCCTGCGAGGCGATCGCGGAGAACCCCGAGACCGCCTATGACTATACCAACAAGGGCAACCTGGTGGCGGTGATCTCGAACGGCACTGCGGTTCTGGGGCTGGGCAACCTGGGCGCGCTGGGATCCAAGCCGGTGATGGAGGGCAAGTCGGTCCTGTTCAAGCGGTTCGCGGATGTGAACTCCATCGATATCGAGCTGGACACCGAGGACCCGGACGCGTTCTGCCAGGCGGTGCGGCTGATGGGGCCGACCTTTGGCGGCATCAACCTGGAGGACATCAAGGCGCCCGAGTGTTTCATCATCGAGCAGCGGCTCAAGGAAGAGATGGACATCCCGGTCTTTCACGACGACCAGCATGGCACCGCGGTGATCTGCGCGGCGGGCCTGATCAATGCGCTGCATCTGTCGAACAAGAAGATCGAGGATGTGAAGATCGTGCTCAACGGGGCGGGCGCAGCGGGCATCGCCTGTATCGAACTGCTCAAGTCGATGGGCGCGCGGCACGACAACTGCATCGTCTGCGACACCAAGGGCGTCATCTACCAGGGCCGCACCGAGGGCATGAACCAGTGGAAATCGGCCCACGCGGTGCAGACCGAAATGCGCAGCCTGGAAGAGGCGATGAAGGGCGCGGACGTGTTCCTGGGCGTCAGCGTCAGGGGCGCGGTGACGCAGGAGATGGTCAAGGCGATGGCCGACAATCCGGTGATCTTTGCCATGGCCAACCCCGACCCCGAGATCACGCCGGAAGAGGCGCATGAGGTGCGGGTGGACGCCATCGTCGCCACCGGGCGCAGCGACTATCCCAACCAGGTGAACAATGTGCTGGGCTTTCCCTACCTGTTCCGCGGCGCGCTGGACATCCATGCCCGCGCGATCAACGACGAGATGAAGATCGCCTGCGCCCATGCGCTGGCGGCCTTGGCGCGTGAGGATGTGCCCGACGAGGTGGCGATGGCCTATGGCAAGTCGCTGACCTTCGGGCGCGACTACATCATCCCGACGCCGTTCGATCCGCGCCTGATCCACCGGATCCCGCCGGCGGTGGCGCGGGCAGGCATGGACACGGGCGCGGCGCGGCGGCCGATCATCGACATGGACGCCTATGAGCTGAGCCTCAAGAGCCGGATGGATCCGACCGCCAGCATCCTGCGCGGGCTGAACGCCCGGGCGCGCGCGGCGCAAAGCCGGATGATCTTTGCCGAGGGAGACGATCCGCGCGTGCTGCGCGCGGCGGTGATGTATCAGCGCTCGGGCTTCGGCAAGTCGCTGGTGGTGGGCCGCCAGGAGGACGTGAAGGACAAGCTGGAGGCCGCCGGGCTGGGTGACGCGGTGCGCGAGCTTGAAATCGTGAACGCCGCCAACACGCAGCACTTGGAGACCTACAAGGCGTTTCTCTATAGCAAGACGCAGCGGCAGGGGCTGGACCAGAAGGACGTGCACCGCCTGGCCGCGCGCGACCGGCACGTGTTCTCGGCGCTGATGCTGGCGCATGGGCATGGCGACGGGCTGGTCACTGGCGCAACTCGGAAATCGGCGCATGTTCTGGATCGGATCAACCATGTCTTCGACGCCGATGCCGCCAGCGGCGCGGTGGGCGTCACGGCGCTGCTGCACAAGGGGCGGATCGTGCTGATCGGCGATACGCTGGTGCATGAATGGCCCGATGCCGAGGATCTGGCCGACATTGCCGAACGCTCGGCCGAGGTCGCCCGGCACATGGGGCTGGAGCCGCGCGTCGCCTTCGTCAGCTTCTCGACCTTCGGCTACCCGGTGTCGGAGCGCGCCGAAAAGATGCACCGCGCGCCCAAGGTCCTGGAAGCGCGCGGCGTGGATTTCGAGTTCGAGGGCGAGATGACCGTGGATGTCGCGCTGAACACCCGCGCGCAGGAGAGCTATCCGTTCCAGCGCCTGACCGGCCCGGCAAACATCCTGGTGGTTCCGGCCCGCCACTCGGCGTCGATCTCGGTCAAGCTGATGCAGGAGATGGGCGGCGCCAACGTGATCGGCCCGATCCTGACCGGCGTGGACAAGCAGATCCAGATCTGTTCGACCGGGTTCACCGCCAACGACATCCTGAACATGGCGGTCCTGGCTTCGGCCGGGGTCGGCTGAGCATGGCGATCTGGAATCTCGGCTCGATCAATGCCGACATGGTTTATGCGGTGCCGCATCTGCCGGGGCCGGGCGAGACCCTGGCGGCAACCGGGCTGGAGCGGTTCCTGGGCGGCAAGGGCGCCAACATGTCGGTGGCCGCCGCACGGGCAGGCGCGCATGTGGCGCATATCGGCGCGGTGGGCGCCGATGGCGGCTGGGCCGTGGAGCGGCTGACCGAATATGGCGTCGATACACGGTTTGTCGCGAGGTTGGACCATGCAACCGGCCACGCGATCATCGCTGTCGATGACGCGGGCGAAAACCAGATCATCCTGTTCCCCGGCGCCAACCGGCAGATCGGCGAGGCGCAGTTAGGGGAGGCCCTTGGCGGGGCCTCCGATGGGGACATCCTGCTGATCCAGAACGAAACTAGCGCCCAGCGCGCGGCGGCGCATCTGGCTCGCGAACGGGGCTTGCGGGTCTGCTATGCTGCGGCGCCTTTCGATGCACAGGCGGTGCAGGCCGTGCTGCCCTATCTGGATCTCCTGATCCTGAACCAGGTCGAGGCGGCCCAGTTGCAGGAGGCGACGGGATCCCCGCCGGAAAAGCTGGGCGTGCGCGATGTCATCGTGACCCTGGGGGCGCAGGGGGCCGCGCATTTCGACAGCGAGGCTGGCACGCGGCGCGACTATCCCGCCCATCGGGTCGAGGCGGTGGACACCACCGGTGCGGGTGACACCTTCACCGGTTACGTGCTGGCGGCGCTGGATCTGGGATTGCCGATGCCGCAGGCGATCGGGCAGGCGATGCGCGCCGCCGCGCTGATGGTGATGCGGCACGGAACGGCGGATGTCATTCCCGACCTCAAGGAGGTGCTGGAGGCGAGGTTTGCCTAGCCGCCGGCGAAGGGCGCGTCGTTGCCCCACAATTCGCGCACGCGCTCATCGCGGTCGCAGGCCTTGCGATAGGCCTTGTAGGCCGAGCTCTGCCGTTTCGGGCCGAACCGCGTCAGCACCAGCTTGTCGCCCTTGTAGTAGTCCTGGTGATAATCCTCGGCCTCGTAGAACGGCCCCTCGGGCAGGACCGGCGTCACGATCTTCTGCCCCAACTCGGCCTGCGCGGCGGCGATCACCTCTTCGGCCATCGCACTTTCGCCCTTGTCAGAGACGAAAATCGCGGTGCGGTAGCTGTTGCCGCGGTCGCAGAACTGCCCGCCCGGATCCGTCGGATCGACCGAGCGCAGGAACATTGCCAACAGTGCGCGCCGGCTGACCCGATCGGGGTCGAACCGGATCTGCACGGCCTCGTAATGGCCGGTGCCGCCACCCGTCACCTGTTTGTAGGTCGGGTTCTTCACCGTCCCGCCGATATAGCCCGAGACCACCTCGCGCACGCCTGCGACCCTTTCGAAATCGGCCTCGACGCACCAGAAACAACCGCCGGCGACGGTCAGGGTCTCGGGTCCGGCGGCATGGGCGCGTCCCGGCTGCAGGACAGCGGCCAGCGAAATGCCGGCGGCCAGGATCGTCAACTTGAGCGTTTCACGGGATATCATCGTTTACCCTCCTGTCAGGAAGCAGGCTAATCCGGTGGCCACGTCCCGCAAGTCTCGTCTGCCGCCCCTCACGCGCGGGTGAGCGGAGTTTACCCTTGGCCCCATCCCGCCCGCCGATTAGCGTGCCGGCAAACAGGAGAGTCGGATGCCCGAGCGGATCAGCACCCACCAGTCGGAAGAGGACGCCCGGAACGAGGAGATCCTGATCTATCTCGACGGCCGGATCGTTCCGCGCGCCGAGGCGGTGGTCAGCGTCTATGACAGCGGCTTCATGCTGGGCGACGGCATCTGGGAGGGGATGCGCCTTTATGACGGGCGCTGGGCGTTTCTGGACGCGCACATGGACCGGCTGTTCGAGGCGGCGCGCGCCATTGACCTGGATATCGGCATGGACCGGCAGGCGGTGATCGGTGCGTTGCTGGCCACGCAGGAAGCCAACGGCATGACCACCGACGCCCATGCCCGTCTGATGATCACAAGGGGGGTCAAGTCGCGGCCGTTCCAGCACCCGTCGCTCAGCCGGAAGGGGCCCACAATCACCATCATCATGGAGCATTCCCGCCCCGACCTGCCGCGCCCGATCCGTCTGGCTACGGTTCCGCATCTGCGCGGGCTGCCGATGACGCAGGACCCCAAGCTGAACTCGCATTCCAAGCTGAACTGCATTCTGGCCTGTATCGCGGCCGAAAAGGCCGGCGCGGACGAGGCGCTGATGCTGGATGTCAACGGGTTCGTGAACACCACCAATGCCTGCAACTTCTTCATCGTGCGCAAGGGCGAGGTCTGGACCAGCACCGGCGACTACTGCATGAACGGCATCACCCGCGCCAAGGTCATCGACCTGTGCCGCGAGAACGGAATTCCCGTATTCGAGAGGAACTTCTCTCTGGTCGATACTTATGGCGCCGACGAGGCCTTCCTGACCGGATCCTTCGGCGCGCAAACGCCGGTGGGCGAGATCGACGGCCGGCGGATCGGAGACGGGCAGATGGGGCCGATGACCGAACGCATCCGGGCGCTTTACAAGGACCTGATCGCCCGCGAGGTGCGGGCATGAGGATCGCCATGTGGTCGGGGCCGCGCAACCTGTCGACGGCGATGATGTATGCCTTTGGCGCGCGCACCGATTGCGCGGTGATCGACGAGCCGTTCTATGCCAGCTACCTGGCGCTGAGCGGGATCGACCACCCCATGCGGGACGAGATCCTGGCCGCGCAGTCGCAGGATCCGGCCGAGGTAGAGCGCATGCTGTCCGGTCCCATCCCCGGGGCGCGGCCGTTCTGGTATCAGAAACACATGACCCAGCACATGATCCCGGGTGTGCCGCGCGACTGGATGCGCGAGGTGCGCAACGTGTTCCTGATCCGACATCCGGCGCGGGTCATCGCCAGCTATGCCGCCAAGCGCGAAAACCCGACCGCCGCGGATCTGGGTTTCGACCTTCAGGCCGAGCTTTTCGACGAGGTGCTGGCGCAGGGCGGAGATCCGGTGGTGGTGGACAGCCACGACATCCGCGCGGATCCGGCGGCGGCCCTGGAGCGGCTATGCGACCGGATCGGCGTTCCCTGGTCGCCGCATATGTTGAGCTGGCCCAGGGGCGGGCACAAGGATGACGGGGTGTGGGCTGCGCATTGGTACGGTGCGGTCTGGGACTCGACCGGGTTTGCCGGGCCAGAGGGGCCATTGCCCGAGATCCCCGCACATCTGCAACCGCTGCTGGACGACGCGCTGCCGCAATACGACCGGTTGAAAGCCGCCCGCCTGTAACGGCCCCGGCCCCGGTGTCATTTCAGCAGCTGGCTCAGCTTCATCGCGACACCCATGTCGCCCGAGACCTTGAGCTTGCCCATCATCACACCGGTCACCGGGTTCAGCTTTCCGGCCAGGAGCCGGGACAGATCATCGGCCGAGATGCGGATCGTGCAATCGGTCTCGCGGTCATCCGTTGCGGCGCGGTTGTCTGCCAGAACGACGACGCCATCCGGGCCGCAATCGAATTTCAACGATCCGTCAAAGCGTTTCCCCGCCAGTCCGGATTGAATTTTCTGCGCGATATCTGAAAGCATCCCGCCCTCCCTGAGCACGCGATACTGCTAGGCCGAGCGGGCGCGGCCCGCAACCCTGACGCGGGGACAGGGCGGCGTCAGTTCCGGCCGATCAGGCGCAGCGTCTCGGTGCAGGGCCTGCCGTCGTAGAAGGCGTCGAGGACGCGCGCAAAGCTGTCCGGCGCCTCGGGCACCCGCGAGAACAGCGTCATGGACGAGCGCAGCTTCATCGCGTCGACCTGGCCCAGGATCTGCTTGGCCGGCGTGCCCTCATGGGTCAGCATCAGGTCGGCGACCTCGACCAGCCGCCGTTTCAGTTCCGGGTGGTCGAGATAGGCGGCGGCCTCGTCCAGATCGTGCAGCCCGTAAAGCTGCGAGATCGGCGACTGGCCCAGTTCGGCCAGCTGGGGAAAGACGAACCACATCCAGTGGCCGGTCTTTTTGCCCTCGGCCAGTTCCCGGGTGACTTCGGCCCAGACCGTGTCCTGGGCTTCCAGAAACAGTTCGGGATCGGTCTCGGACATCAGCGCCCCCGGCGGTCGCGCATGGCCAGCAGCCGCAGCCGCAGCGCGTTCAGCTTGATGAAACCGGCCGCGTCCTTCTGGTCATAGGCGCCGGCATCGTCCTCGAAGGTAACATGCTCTTCGGAGTAGAGCGACAGGTCGGATTTGCGCCCGACACAGCTTGCCATCCCTTTGTAGAGCCTGATCCGAACCGACCCGGTCACGTGTTCCTGGCTGTGGTCGATCGCGGCCTGCAGCATTTCGCGTTCGGGGCTGAACCAGAACCCGTTATAGATCAGCTCGGCATATTGCGGCATCAGCTGATCCTTGAGGTGCATCGCACCGCGATCCATCGTGATCGATTCGATGCCGCGATGCGCCTCGAGCAGGATGGTGCCACCCGGGGTCTCGTAGATGCCGCGGGACTTCATGCCCACGAACCGGCCTTCGACCAGATCCAGCCGGCCGATGCCGTGCCGTCCGCCATAGTCGTTCAGTGCGGTGAGCAGGGTGGCCGGGCTCATCGCCTCGCCGTTGATGCTGACCGGATCGCCCTTTTCGAACCCGATCTCGATATATTCGGCCTGATCCGGCGCATCCTCGGGGTGAACCGTGCGTTGGTAGACGTAGTCGGGCGCCATCTCGGCGGGATCCTCCAGCACCTTGCCCTCGGAGGAGGTGTGCAGCAGGTTCGCATCGACAGAAAACGGTGCCTCACCGCGCTTGTCCTTGGCGATGGGGATCTGGTTTTCCTCGGCAAAGGCCAGCAGCTTGGTGCGGCTGGTCAGATCCCATTCCCGCCACGGCGCGATCACCTTGATGTCGGGGTTCAGCGCATAGGCGGCCAGTTCGAACCGCACCTGGTCGTTGCCCTTGCCGGTGGCGCCATGGGCCACCGCGTCGGCGCCGGTCTCGGCGGCGATCTCGATGAGGCGCTTGGAGATCAGCGGGCGGGCGATGGAGGTGCCCAGCAGATAGAGCCCTTCGTAGACTGCATTGGCGCGGAACATCGGGAACACGAAATCGCTGACGAATTCCTCGCGGATGTCCTCGATATGGATGTTCTCGGGCTTGATCCCCAGCATCTCGGCCTTCTTGCGCGCCGGTTCCAGCTCTTCGCCCTGACCCAGATCGGCGGTGAAGGTCACCACCTCGCAGCCATACTCGGTCTGCAGCCATTTCAGGATGATCGAGGTATCAAGGCCGCCGGAATAGGCCAACACGACTTTCTTGGGCGCGGACATGGGGTTCCCTTCTGCGAGTGACGCCCGGGCACTAGCGTTTTTTGGAAGCAGGGGCAAGTTGTGCCTTGGCCCGCCGGGACCGTGCGGGCGATCTAGCCCTTGCCTTGCCGCCGGGCTTGCGTCAGTGACAGCGATATGAGCGAGTTTCACGACAAGGCCCGTGCCGCGGAACAGGCGATGCGCTCGGTGTTTCCCGAAACACCGCTGCAGCGCAATGCGCTTCTGTCCGAGCGATACGAGGCCGATATCTGGCTCAAGCGCGAAGACCTCAGCCCGGTGCGGTCCTACAAGATCCGCGGCGCGTTCAACGCCATGCGCAAGCAGCCCGGCCGCGATCTGTTCGTCTGTGCCAGCGCGGGCAATCACGCGCAGGGCGTGGCCTATATGTGCAAGCACATGGGCGTGCGGGGCGTGATCTTCATGCCGGTGACCACGCCGCAGCAGAAGATCCAGAAAACCCGCATGTTCGGCGGCGGACAGGTCGAGGTGCATCTGACCGGCGACTATTTCGACGACACGCTGCATGCAGCGCAGGCCTGGTGCGCCGCGCAGGGCGGGCATTTCCTGTCACCCTTCGACGATGCCGACGTGATCGAGGGGCAGGCCTCGCTGGCGGTCGAGATCGAGCGGCAGCTGGGTGCGGCGCCGGATCACGTGATCCTGCCGGTGGGCGGCGGCGGCATGTCGGCGGGGGTCTCGACCTGGTTCGGCGGCCGGGCCCATTGCCTGTTTGTCGAACCCTCGGGTGGAGCCTGCCTGCGCGCGGCGCTGGCGGCGGGGCATCCGGTCACGCTGGATCATGTGGACACGTTTGTCGACGGCGCAGCGGTCGGACGGATCGGGGAAAAGACCTTCGATCTGCTGAAATCGGTGCATTTGTCGGACGTCCTGTCGCTGTCCGAGGACCGGATCTGCGCCACGATCATCGAGATGCTCAATGTCGAGGGGATCGTGCTGGAGCCCGCCGGCGCGCTGGCGATCGAGGCGGTGGAGGAGATCCGCAGCTTCGTGCGAGGCAAGTCTGTGGTCTGCGTCACCTCGGGCGGGAATTTCGATTTCGAACGGCTACCCGAGGTCAAGGAACGCGCGCAGCGCTATTCCGGGGTCAAGAAATACTTTGTCCTGCGGCTGCCGCAACGGCCCGGGGCACTGCGCGAGTTCCTGGACATTCTCGGCCCCGAGGACGACATCGCCCGGTTCGAATACCTCAAGAAATCGGCGCGCAATTTCGGGTCGGTCCTGATCGGGATCGAGACCAGCCGGCCGGAGAACTTCGAACGCCTGTTCGCGCATCTCGACGATGCAGGGATGGTCTATACCGACATCACCAAGGACGAGACGCTGGCGCAGTTCATCATCTGACGGTCAGAGCCTGTCGGCGAGACCCGCCTGGAAGGCGTCGCGCGAGGTTTCGAACGCGCGGATGATGGCGTCGATATCCACCGCTGCGGCCTGCCCGGCGGCGGATTGCCGTTCGCCGGCCTGGCACAGGTCGCCGAAGCCGTTGAACCCCAGGCTCAGCGCGCCGCCCTTCAGGAAGTGCAGGTCCTGTTCCAGCGTTCCGAGCGCCGGGCTGTCATGGAGCCGCGCCAGAACTTCCTGCACCTCCTCGATGAACAGCTCGACCACATCGTCGAAGTTTTCGGCGCCGACTTCGCCGCGCAGCTCGGTCACACGTTGCCAATGGATCATGCAACACCTCTTGTTTGCAGACCTCTTTAACGCTCGCCGGTAAAGACCGGGTTAAGCCAGGTCTTCACCACCTGTTAAGGCGCGCAACCTAGCCTTTGGGCGACAAGCCCGGGAAAGGCGGTTGTTGCAGTGGTTGATGTTGGACTGGTCGGACGGAACGGCAGCTTGCCGGGCATGGGGGCGATCCGCAGCGTCCTGGTGGTTGACGACAGCCGGCTGCAGCGCCGCATCCTCGTCGGATCGCTGCGCAAATGGGGATTCGAGGTCATCGAGGCCGAGAGCGGTGAGGCCGCGATGGCGATCTGCGCCGGTGACCTGCCCGACCTGGTGCTCAGCGACTGGGTGATGCCCGGGATGAGCGGGCTGGAGTTCTGCACCGCGTTTCGCGGGCTGAACGCCGAGCGGTATTCGTATTTCATCCTGCTGACCTCGAAGAGCGAGAAGAACGAGATCGCCCAGGGGCTGGATGCCGGGGCGGACGATTTTCTGATCAAGCCGGTGAACGCCGACGAATTGCGCGCCAGGATCTCGGCCGGCGGCCGGATCCTGACCATGCAGCGGGAGCTGTCCGAGAAGAACCGCCTGATCGCGACGGCGCTGGGCGATCTGGAGCGCGCGCATGAGGCCATCGACAAGGATCTGATCCAGGCCCGCAAGATCCAGGAATCTCTGGTTCCGGACCTGACCCGCAAGTTCGGATCCTCCCGCGTCAGCCTGTTGCTGAAACCCTGCGGCCATATCGGCGGCGACCTCGTGGGCATGTTCGCGCCCGGGCCGGATCACGTCGGGTTCTACAGCATCGACGTGTCGGGCCACGGCATCACCTCGGCGATGATGACCGCGCGGCTGGGGGGCTACCTGTCTAGCCAGTATTTCGACCAGAACGTCGCGATGGAACACCGCTATGGCGGCCGCTTCGCCCTGCGCCCGCCCGACGAGGTGGCGCGCACGCTCAACACCCGGCTGCTCGCCGATGGCGGGATCGAGGAATATTTCACCATGGTCTATTGCACCGCCGATCTGCGCAGCGGGGCGGTGCGGATAGTGCAGGCTGGCCATCCGCACCCCCTCATCCTGCGCCGCGGTGGCGGGGTCGAGTTTGCGGGGCAGGGCGGGTTGCCGGTGGGCCTGCTGTCCGAGGCGGTGTTCACCCAGCACAGCTTGACGCTGCGGCCGGGCGATCGGCTGCTGCTCTATTCCGACGGATTCACCGAGTGCCGCCTGGCGGATGGCCGCATGCTGGAACCCGAAGGCCTGGTCGATCTGGTGCGGGCGTGCGACCCCGATCAGGACGGATCCCGATTGCTGGACGAACTGTTCCTGCGGCTGACGCGGATCATGTCGCCGGAGCACGGGCTGGATGACGACGTGTCTGCCACGCTGTTCGACTATGGCGGTGGGTGACGGTCAGGGTCGCGCGGCATGGCGGGCGGCGAAATGCCTGTCGCCTGCATTGCCCAGCCGGCGCGCGGCGTCACCGGCTTGCATCCAGACGGCTTCGTGCCCCGCCTCGCTGGGCGGTCCCATGCGGCGTACCGGACGCGCGCGGTAGATCAGGCAGATCTTTTCCGCCCAGAGGTCGTATTCGGGCATGTAGGCAAAGCGCCGGAAGGCACCGATCCGGCGCGGGCGGGCGATCCGCCAGCCGGTCTCCTCGAACACCTCGCGGTGCAGTGCGGTCACCGGCGACTCGCCCGGGTCGATCCCGCCGCCGGGCAGCTGCAGGTCCGGTCCCGGATCGGACTGGCAGGTCAGCAGCAGCGCCTGCCCTTGCGGCAGGAGCGCATAGGCCCCGATCCGACGGACATACTTGCGGCCGGGTTGCGGGCCGCGGCCAAAGCGCGGGATCATCGGCCCCCCTTTCATCGCGGCGAGATACCATTATATGGTCGCGGTATGCCAATCCGAGGCGCATAAGGAAACCCCATGACCTTCGGTTCAAAAATCGCGTGGGACGACACCGTCCTGCCCTTCCAACTCGATGTTTCGAACATGCGGGGCCGCGTCGCGCGCCTGGATGGCGTGCTGGACGGGATCCTGAAGCAGCACAACTATCCGGCCAGCGTCGAGGCGCTGGTGGCCGAGATGGCGTTGCTGACCGCGCTGATCGGGCAGACCATCGACCTGCGCTGGAAACTGTCGCTGCAGGTGCAGTCCAACGGTCCGGTGCGGATGATCGCCACGGATTATTTCGCGCCCAAGGAAGAAGGGCGCGCGGCCCGCATCCGGGCCTATGCCAGTTTCGACCCGGACCGGGTGACCGACGGGCCGGCCTACGACCAGGTTGGCGAGGGCTATTTCGCGATCCTGATCGACCAGGGGTCCGGCACCCAGCCGTACCAGGGGATCACGCCGCTGGCCGGCGGCTCGCTCAGCGCCTGCGCCGAGGCCTATTTCGCCCAGTCCGAGCAGCTGCCGACCCGGTTCTCGCTGAGTTTCGGCCAGTCGACCGAGCCGGGCCGGCCCTCCCGCTGGCGGGCCGGCGGCATCATGCTGCAGCATCTGCCCAAGGCTTCACCCTTCGTCGCCGACAAGGACGGCGAGGGCGCATTGCTGAGCGCCGCGGACCTGGTCGACGGGGAAGAGGGCGAGAACTGGAGCCGGGTCAACATCCTGCTGGACACGGTCGAGGAACTGGAGCTTGTCGGCCCCACCGTGCCGCCCACCGACCTTCTGGTGCGCCTGTTTCACGAAGAGCAGCCGCGGGTCTACGACTCGCAGCCGGTGCGCTTCGGCTGCACCTGTTCCGAGGAGAGGGTGCGCCAGAGCCTGTCGATCTATTCCGCCAAGGACATCGGCACGATGACCACGCAAGAGGGTCTAGTGACCGCCGATTGCCAGTTCTGCGGTGCGCATTACGAGCTGGATCCCGCCTCGGTCGGATTCGAGGCCGATGGCGAAGATGACGGATGACACCGCCGACCGGCTGCGGGCCGCCTTGTCGCGGGCCGGAGCCGAGTCGAGTGATTTCGATCTGAACCCGGACACGGTTCTGCCGCCCAATCGCCGGCTGCGGCCGGCCGGGGTTTTGGTTCCGATCGACCTGACCGGCGCACAGCCGCGAGTGATCCTGACCAAGCGATCCTCGGCGCTCAAGCATCACCCGGGCCAGATCGCCTTTCCGGGCGGCAAGCAGGAGGAGAGCGACGCCGATGTGACCGCGGCGGCGCTGCGCGAGGCGCGCGAAGAGATCGGCCTGCCGCCGGACCTGCCGCAGATCCTGGGTCATCTGCCCAGCCACGAGACGGTCACCGGGTTCACGGTCACGCCCGTGCTGGCCGTGCTGGAACACCGGTTCGACGCCCGCCCCGAGCCGGGCGAGGTCGACGAGATCTTCTCCGTGCCGCTGGCCCATGTGACCGATCCGGCCCGGTTCAGGGTCGAATCCCGGCGTTGGCGCGGGCATCGCCGGCATTACTTCATCGTGCCCTACGGCCCCTATTACATCTGGGGGGCCACCGCGCGGATCCTGCGCGGGCTGGCCGACAGGCTGGACACATGACCCGGATCCGCGAGCCCTGGCTGTCCCGGCCCGAGACGCAGGCGGTCTGCGGCGCGCTGACCGATGGCGGGGCGCAGGCGCTTTTTGTCGGTGGCTGCGTGCGCAACGCGCTGCTGGGCGAAAGCGCCTCGGACATAGACATTGCCACCGACGCGCGGCCGGAACGGGTCATGGACCTGGCCAAGGCGGCCGGGATCAAGGCCGTTCCCACCGGGATCGCACATGGCACGGTGACGCTGGTCAAAGGCGGCATCCCGCATGAGATCACCACGTTTCGCCGCGATGTCGAGACCGATGGGCGGCGCGCGGTGGTGGCCTATTCCGGATCCGTGGCCGAAGACGCGGCGCGGCGCGATTTCACGATGAACGCGCTCTATGCCAGCCCCGACGGCTCGATCCTCGATCCGCTGGGCGGGTTGCCCGACCTGGAGGCGCGGCGGGTGCGGTTCATCGGCGACGCCGGCGCGCGGATCCGCGAGGATTACCTGCGATCGCTGCGCTATTTCCGGTTTCACGCCTGGTTCGGTGACCCGCAGGCCGGGTTCGACGACGCCGCGCTGGATGCCATCGCCGCCAACCTTGATGGCCTGCAGCGGCTGTCGCGCGAGCGCGTGGGGGTCGAGATGCTGAAGCTGCTGGCCGCGCCCGATCCGGCGCCGGCGGTGGCCGCGATGCGGTCGACCGGCGCGCTGGCGCGCGTGCTGCCGGGCGCGGATGACCGGGCGCTGGCGCCGCTGGTCCACCTGGAATCGTTGATGGGGGCAGAGGCCGACGCGATCCGGCGGCTGGCAGCGCTGGGCGGGTCCGATCCGGCCTCGGGCCTCCGGCTCAGCCGCGCGCAGACCAGCGCGCTGGCGACCCTGCGGGACGCGGCGCAAGGCACGGCGTCGCCCGCCGAACTGGGGTATCGCCTGGGATACAAGGCGGCGCTGGATTCGGTGTTGCTGCGGGCGGCGCTGCTGGAGGCACCGCTGCCGCCCGAGGCTGTTGCGGATGCGGAAAAGGGCGCATCCGCGGTCTTTCCCATCCGTGCGGCGGACCTGATGCCGGCCTATTCCGGCCCGGCGCTGGGCGCGAAACTGACCGCGTTAGAGACGAAATGGATCGCAAGCGGCTTTGCCCTGGGCCGCGACGATCTGCTGGCGGACGGGCGGGATCCGGACAATGGGGAACAAAAGGGGTGACAGCCCCGGCAGCCGCGGCTAGTTTGCCCGCATTCATCGACGGAGGGACGCGAATGTATCACGGGATCTGGTTCAGCCGAGGCTGAGACGCGCGACCCGTGGGCCGGTGTCTCTGCACCGCCGCTTTCGCTTTTTTTGATGTCCTGCCTGCTCAATTCGGAGCAACCGTCATGTTTCGTTTCTTTGAGAACCTCGTCGACCCCTATGTGAGCTATCCCGAGAAGGACCGCCCGCCGCGCCAGCTGTGGCCGTTCATGATGGACTATGCGCAGCCGTTCCGCCGAGTGTTCGTTCTCGCCGCCCTCACCTCGATCGTGGTGGCCGCGGTCGAGGTCGGGCTGATCTACTACATGGGGCGGGTGGTCGACATCCTGGGCACCGATCCGGCCGAGGTCTGGCGCGATCACGGGACCGAGCTGATCCTGGTCGCCCTCTTCATCCTGCTGTTCCGGCCGTTTCTGCACATCGCCGATGTGATGCTCCTGAACAACACGATCCTGCCGAATTTCGGAACGCTGATCCGGTGGCGGGCGCACAAGCACGTGCTGCGCCAGTCGGTCGGCTGGTTCGAGAACGATTTTGCCGGACGGATCGCCAACCGGATCATGCAGACGCCGCCCGCGGCCGGCGAGGTCGTGTTCCAGGTCTTCGACGCGATCTCGTTCTCGCTGGCCTACCTGGTCGGCGCGGCGATCCTGCTGTCGGCGGCCGATATGCGGCTGCTGATTCCCTTGCTGATCTGGCTGGCGCTTTACGGTCTGCTGGTGCGGTGGACCGTGCAAAGGGTCGGGCCGGCCTCCAAGGCGGCGTCGGACGCGCGCTCGACGGTGACGGGCCGGGTGGTCGACAGCTATACCAACATCCATTCGGTCAAGATGTTCGCCCATCACAGGCGCGAGCTGGACTATGCCCGCGAGGCCATCGAGGAGACGCGCCGCACCTTCCAGGTCGAGATGCGGATCTTCACCGTCATGGACGTGATCCTGGTCAGCCTGAACGGGGTGCTGATCGTCGGCGTCGTCGGCTGGGCCATCGTGCTGTGGATGCAGGGGCAGGCCAGCGTGGGCGTCGTGGCCGCGGCGGCGGCGCTGACCCTGCGGCTGAACGCGATGACCGGCTGGATCATGTGGGCGCTGACAAGCTTCTTTCGCCAGCTCGGCGTGGTCGCCGAGGGGATGGAGACCATCGCCCAGCCAGTCGACCTGGTGGATGCGCCCGACGCCAGGCCATTGGTCCTCGACCGGGGACGGATCGAGCTTGACGGGCTGTCGCATCACTATGGCCGCGGCAGCGGCGGGCTGGACCGGATCAGCCTGACGATCGAGCCCGGCGAGAAGGTCGGCCTGATCGGCCGGTCGGGGGCCGGGAAATCGACCCTGGTCAAGCTGCTGCTGCGGTTCTACGACGTGGAAACCGGGGCCATCCGCATCGACGGGCAGGACATCTCGACGGTGACGCAGGACAGCCTGCGCAGCCATATCGGCATGGTGCAGCAGGACAGTTCGCTGCTGCACCGGTCAGTGCGCGACAACATCCTCTATGGTCGCCCGGATGCCGACGAGGCGCAGGTGATCGCCGCCGCACGGCAGGCCCAGGCGCATGAGTTCATCATGGATCTGCAGGATCCGGAGGGGCGGCGCGGCTATGACGCGCATGTGGGCGAGCGCGGCGTGAAGCTCAGCGGCGGGCAGCGGCAGCGGGTGACGCTGGCGCGGGTGATCCTGAAGGATGCGCCGATCCTTTTGCTGGACGAGGCCACATCCGCCCTAGATAGCGAGGTCGAGGCCGCGATACAGGACACGCTGTACGGCATGATGGAGGGAAAGACCGTGATCGCCATCGCCCACCGGCTGAGCACCATCGCCCGGATGGATCGGATCCTGGTGATGGACCAGGGCCGCATCGTCGAGCAGGGCCCCCATGCCCGGCTGCTGGCCGAGGGCGGGCTTTACGCGCAGTTCTGGGCGCGGCAGTCCGGCGGGTTCCTCAATCCCGAGGCGGCGGAGTGAGGGTCGGCAATCTGATCGACCCGTTCCGCCCGGCAGGATCGCCGCCGCCGCAGACGCTGGCGGCCTTCATCCGCTGGGCGCTGTCCGGCGCCTGGCCGGTGCTGGGCCTGGCGGCGCTGTTCTCGGGGCTGGCCGGCGTGATGGAGGCCGGAACCGCCTGGATCCTGGGGGTGGTGATCGACACGGCGGTGTCCAGCGGCCCCGAAAACGTCTTCGACGGCGAGAACATCGCCCGAATCCTGGCGGCGGTCGCGTTCTTCATGCTGTTGCGGCCGGCGCTGTTCGGGCTGTCGTCGGTGGCGAACAACTATGTGGTGATGCCCAACATCACGCCGCTGGTCCTGTCCAAGCTGAACCGCTGGACGCTGGGCCAGTCGATCACGTTTTTCGACGACGATTTCGCCGGGCGGATCGCGCAGAAGCAGATGCAGACGGCGAATGCGCTGACCTCGGTGGTCTCCGAGGTGATCAGCGCCATCGTTTTCGCCCTGGCCTCGCTGGCGGGCTCGCTGCTGTTGCTGGGGTCGATCCATCCGCTGGTGATGCTGCCCTTCGTCGCGTGGCTGGCGGTCTATTTCGGACTGATCCGGTGGTATCTGCCGCGCATCCGCCAACGCTCGTCGGCGCGGGCCGGGGCGCGGGCGATGGTCACCGGCCAGGTGGTCGACACGATCACCAACATCAAGACGGTCAAGCTGTTCGCCCATGCCGAACATGAGGACGGCGCCGCCGTCGACGCGATGGTCGAGTTGCGCGACAAGGCGCTGGCCTTCGGGCGGCTGTCGGCCAGTTTCCGGTTCTTCCTGATGACGCTGGCGGGCGTGCTGCCGGTGGTCCTGATCGGCGCGACGCTGCTGCTGTGGCGCGGCGGCGCGGCAAGTGCCGGTGACATCGTGGCGGCCGGTGCGATCTCGATCCGGATCGCGCAGATGACCGGCTGGGTCAGTTTCACGCTAATGGGCATCTATGCCAATGTCGGCGAGGTCGAGAACGGGATGCGGACGCTGGCGCGGCGCAACCGGATCACCGATATTCCCGATGCCGGCGAGTTGTCGGTCGCCGGGGGCGAGATCGAGTTCGACAGCATCGCTTTTGCCTATGGGCGTGATATCGGCGGGGTGCAGGACATTTCTCTGACCGTGCGGCCGGGCGAGAAGCTGGGGATCGTGGGCGCCTCGGGGGCTGGAAAATCGACGCTAGTTTCGCTTCTGATCAGGCTCTACGAGGCGGAAGACGGCGAGATCCGTATCGATGGGCAGGACATTTCGCGGGTGAGTCAGGACAGCCTGCGGCGGCAGATCGGCATGGTCACGCAGGAAACAGCGATGTTCAACCGCTCGGCCCGCGACAACATCCGGTATGGCCGGCCCGATGCCGACGAGGCGCAGATCATCGCCGCCGCGCAAAAGGCCGAGGCGCATGAGTTCATCCGCGATCTCGAAGACGGCCAGGGCCGGCGCGGCTATGACGCGCATCTGGGCGAACGCGGCGTGAAACTGTCTGGCGGCCAGCGGCAGCGGATCGCGCTGGCGCGCGCGATCCTCAAGGATGCCCCGATCCTGGTGCTGGACGAGGCCACCTCGGCGCTCGATTCCGAGGTCGAGGCGTCGATCCAGGCGGCGCTGCACCGGGTGATGGAGGGCAAGACGGTGCTGGCCATCGCGCACCGCCTGTCCACCCTGTCCGAGATGGACCGGATCGTGGTCATGGACCGGGGCCGCATTGCCGAGACCGGAACCCATGAGGCGCTTTTGGCGCAGGGCGGGCTCTATGCCCGGTTCTGGCACCGGCAATCCGGCGGGTTCATCCAGACCGAGGCCGCGGAATAGGGGGTTTTGCGGCCTGCCAGGTCCCTGTATCAGGCCGCCATGCGACAGACGGTGACAATCGAACGGCTGGGTCATCAGGGCGACGGCGTTGCGGCGGGTCCGCTCTTTGCGCCGCGTTGCCTGCCCGGTGAAGTGGTCAGCGGCATCGCCGATGGCGACCGGCTGCGCGATATCCGCGTCGAGGCGCCGAGCGGCGACCGGGTTGCCGCGCCCTGCCGGCACTACAAGTCCTGCGGCGGCTGCCAGCTACAACACGCGTCCGATGGTTTCGTGGCCGGCTGGAAGGTCGATGTCGTGCGCGCCGCGCTGGCCGCACAGGGGGTCGAGACCGCGTTCCGCCCGATCCTGACCTCGCCGCCGCGATCCCGCCGCCGGGCGACCCTGTCGGCGCGCCGCACGAAGAAGGGTGCGCTGGCGGGGTTTCACGGACGGGCATCGGATGTGATCGTCGAAATTCCCGACTGCCACCTGCTCGACCCGGCGCTCATGGCCGCGCTGCCGGCGGCCGAGGCGCTGGCGGTGCTGGGCGGCAGCCGCAAGGGCGAGCTGTCGGTGGCTGCGACCCTGTCGGCGGCCGGGCTGGATGTTGCGGTGAGCGGCGGCAAGCCGCTGCACGGGCCGCTGGAGCTGTCGCTGGCGCAGGCCTGCGAGCGGCTGGGTCTGGCGCGGCTCGCGTGGGACGGCGAGGTGATCGCCATGCGCGCGCCGCCGGTGCAGCGGTTCGGGCGCGCCGAGGTCGTGCCGCCGCCGGGCGCGTTTCTGCAGGCCACCGCGCATGGCGAAGCGGCTCTGTTGGCGGCGGTGCGCGAGATCCTGGGCGAGGCCGGCCGCGTGGCCGACCTGTTTGCCGGCTGCGGCACGTTCAGCCTGCCGCTGGCCGAACGCGCCGAGGTGCACGCGGTCGAGGGCGCGGCAGAGATGACCGATGCGCTGGACAAGGGCTGGCGCGGTGCCGAAGGGCTGAAGCGGGTGACGACCGAGTTCCGCGACCTGTTCCGGCGGCCGCTGTTGGCGGACGAATTGGCGCGGTTCGACGCGGTGGTTCTGGACCCGCCGCGCGCCGGCGCCGAGGCGCAGGTCACCGAGCTGGCCCGGTCCCGGGTGCCGGTCATCGCCTATGTCTCGTGCAACCCGGTCAGTTTCGCACGTGATGCCCGCACGTTGACCGGCGCGGGCTATGCGCTCGACTGGGTGCAGGTGGTGGATCAATTCCGCTGGTCGCCGCACGTGGAACTTGCGGCCCGGTTCACCGCGACCCATATGGGCGGGTCACGGGCAGGAGCATGAAAGCATGAGGTTCAGGCAGAAGCTGGGCGCGATCGTCGACGCCCCCCGGTTCGGCAACTTCATAACGGCGGTGATCGTCGCCAACGCGGCCATCCTGGGCATGGAGACCTCGGACAGCCTGATGGCGCGGTTCGGTGCGCTGATCCACCTGTTGGACAGGCTGTGCCTGGGCATCTTCGTGGTCGAGATCGCGATGAAGATGATCGCCCGCGGCGGGCGGTTCTTCACCAATGGCTGGAGCCTGTTCGACTTCACCATCGTCGCCATTTCGCTGGTGCCGGCGGGACAGGGCCTGTCGGTGCTGCGGGCGCTGCGGATCCTGCGGATCCTCCGGGTGATCTCGGTCGCGCCGCGCCTGCGCCGCGTGGTCGAGGGGTTCATCACCGCGCTGCCGGGAATGGGCAGCGTGTTCCTGTTGATGTCGATCATCTTCTATATCGGCTCGGTGATCGCCACCAAGCTGTTCGGCGCGGCCTTTCCGGACTGGTTCGGCACGCTTGGGCTGTCGGCCTATTCGCTGTTCCAGATCATGACGCTGGAAAGCTGGTCGATGGGCATCGTGCGCCCGGTGATGGAGGTCTATCCCCATGCCTGGGTGTTCTTCGTGCCGTTCATCCTGATCACCACCTTCGCGGTGGTGAACCTGCTGGTCGGTCTGATCGTGAATTCCATGCAGGACGCGCACCATGCCGAGGAGGGGGTGCGCACCGATGCCTACCGCGACGAGGTGCTGGTGCGGCTCGAGGCGATCGAGGCGCGGCTTGCGGCACAACAGACCGGGACAAAAAAGTGATTATGCGCTAGGCTGCTTCCAGTGTAATGCGAAGAAAAAGCACATAAGAGGCAGTGAACAGATGGATCGTCGAGCATTCGGACTTGGCGCGGTGGCAATGCTGGGTGTTTCCGGCTGTGCCGGGCGCAGCAAGTTCAAGTCATATAACGGCCCCGAGGTGACCTCGGTGGTCATCAACAAGACCGACCGCAGGATGTACCTCCTGCACCACAACCAGGTGCTCAAGGAATACCGCGTGGACCTGGGATTTGCGCCCAGCGGGCACAAGCAGTTCCGCGGGGACGGGCGCACGCCCGAGGGCACGTATTTGATAGACCGCCGCAATCCCAACAGCAGCTATCATCTCTCGATCGGGATTTCCTATCCCAACGAGGTAGACATGGCCTTTGCCGAGGCGCTGGGACTGGAACCCGGCGGCGACATCTTCATCCACGGTGAGCCGAATGACAGCCGCCAGCGCCGTCGCGCCCGCAAGCGCGACTGGACGGCGGGCTGCATCGCGGTCAAGAACGACGAGATCGAAGAGATCTATGCCATGGTGCGCGACGGTACGGTAATCACGCTGCGGCCGTGACCGGTCAGCCCGGGCGCGGGCGACCGCGATAGAACGCCGTTTGCTCGGGTGGCAGCTCGTCGGGGTCGTAGATGCCGATCAGGACACCCACATCGGCCGACTTGCCGCGCCGCGCCTCGGCCTGCGCATCGCTCAGCGTAGTGCGCTGCGACGGGCGGCGGGCCCAGTCCGCCAGGCGCTCATACATCAGCGCGATCACCCCGGCATGCTCGGCGCTGGTGCCCAGGTCCACCAGTTCCTGCGGATCCTCGGCCAGATCGAAGAGCTGCGGGCGCATGCCGTCGGCATGCATGAATTTCCACCGCACATCCGCGATCATGAACAGCCGCGCCTGCCGGGCGGGCACGCCCAGCTGCGCCGCCGCGCCGGTCATCGAGTAGTCGTATTCGCTGACCACATAGTCGCGCCATTCCGACGTCTCGCCCCGCAGCCAGGGCAGCAGCGAGCGGCCCTCGAGGATGTGCGGACGGGCTTCGCCGCCGGCAATCTCGAGAAAGGTGGGGGCCAGGTCGATCCCCTCGACCAGCGCTTCGCAGGTGGTGCCGCGGGTCGCGTCCGCCTGTGCCGAGGGGTCGCGGATGATGAGCGGCACCTTGACCGAGGGGTCGTGAAACAGGTCCTTCTCGCCCATCCAGTGATCGCCCAGATAGTCGCCGTGGTCGCTGGTCACGACGATCAGCGTATCGTCCCAGCGCCCGGTCTGCTTGAGCCAGGCGAACAGGCGGCCCATCTGGTCGTCGCATTGCTTGATCAGGCCCATATAGGCCGGCACGACCGCCTCGCGCACCTCGTCGCGCGAGAAGGCGCGGCCGATGCGGCCATCCATGAACGCCTTGAAGACCGGATGCGCCTCCTGCCGCTCGCGCGCGTCCCGGACCACGGGCAGCATGTGCTGGGGCCCGTACATGTCGTTATAGGGCGCGGGTGCGATATAGGGCCAGTGCGGCTTGATATAGCTCAGGTGCAGGCACCAGGGATCGTCGCCCGCCTGGGCCATGAACTCGATCGCGCGGGTGGTCATGTAGGGGGTCTCGGAATCCTCGTCCGAGATCGCCGCCGCCTTGCGTGCGTTCTTCATGAACCAGCCCGAGGCCAGTTCCTCGGGGTCGTCTTCGCGGCGGCCGGAATTCGCGAAATCATGCCAGGGGTTGGCGCTGTCATATCCCCTGGCGCGCAGGTAGGCATTGTAGTGCTCGGCGCCTTTCGGGTCATACATCCCGGCCGGTCCCTCGGCGCGCAACCCGTCGTCGCGTTCCCAGATGTCGAAGCCGCATTGCTCGACCCGCGCGCCGATCTGCGTGTCGCGGCGGATGCCCAGCCGGGCCATGCCCTCGTCATCGGCCTTCATGTGGGTCTTGCCGACCAGCCAGCAATCCATGCCGGCCTCGCGCAGGTGGTCGCCCATCGTGCGCTCTCCGACCTTGAGCGGTACGTTGTTCCAGCTGGCGCCGTGCGAATGGACATAGCGCCCGGTGTAGAAGGACATGCGCGAGGCGCCGCAGACCGGCGACTGAACATAGGCACGGGTAAAGCGCACGCCCTCGGCGGCCAGCGCGTCGATATGCGGGGTGTGCAGATGCGGATGCCCGGCGCAGCTCAGGTAATCCCAGCGCAGCTGGTCGAACATGATGAAGAGGATGTTGCGGGCATCGGTCATCCTGGGCGTCTCCTTGCGGCCATGCCGGGTGGACGGCTGCCATGTCATAGCGAATTCCGCCCAAGCGGCAAAGCGTGTCAGTCGGCGCGCCAGGGGCCGAAGCCGAACATCAGGTAATCGCGGTGATAGATCTCGGCGGCCAACTTCTCCAGATCCGCGTCATAGATCTCGCCCAGCGGATGCGGCCTATCGGGTTCGGCCGGGTCGGGGGCCGGCGGGTCGGGATGTCCGCAGCGCCGGGCCAGATCGGGCAGCAGGTCGGCCATCTCGTCCTCGCGGCAGACCAGGTCGGGCATGGTGAATTCGGCAAAATTCGACAGGGCCTGGGCCTGCGAGCACCAGTGCCCGTCCACCCGGATCGGGGTCTGTCCGGCCAGGTTCATCTGCAGGAAACCCAGAAAGGCCTCGAACGCGGCGCGATGGTCGGCGCGGCTGTAGCCGTCATCGGGCGCCGCCTTGGGGATGGGCAGCTTGAACTGCTTGCGCAGGGTCTCGCGGATCCGCAGGTAGCTGCCTGGCCCGACGCTCAGGATCCTGTCGCAGAACACCGCATGCGCGCGCGCCAGCGGGTGCCGCAGCACCGTGAAGCGCCTGTGATCGGGCGTGCCGCGCATCCACTTGCGCAGCGCCTTCTGGTTCAGACCGGTCTGCAGCGCGTCTTCGCCCACGCCGTCCAGCTGCGCCATCCAGCGGGTCACCCGCGCATCCGGCCCGCCGCGGATCGGCAGGAACAGAAGCGGCGTCCCGGCACCCAGGACATAGCTGGGCACGGACGGGCCACGGCGCGGTTCGAAATTCGGCGTCCGCGAGAGGTTGAACCAGTCCACGCCGGCCAGGGCCGCCTCCATCTCGTCGGGATTGGCGACCTTGGCGGATGGCGGGCTGGGATTCTGCCGCTTCAGGCTCTGATCCAGCCGGTCAAGCCGCGAGTCGACCCCCAGCCACCGGGCCAACCCGTTCATCACCTCGACATCCTGCAAATCCTCGAAGGCCAGGTGGAACGCGGTCTGACCGCTGCGCTGCAGGCGGTTCAGGATCTCGACCTGGAATGTCTGCAGGCGGGCGACATGCGCGGCGAATTCCTCGGCATCGAAGCGCGCGCGGGCATCCTTGCGGCGCTTGATGTTGGTCAGCTTCCACTGGCCGGTCTCCTGCGCGATCTTCCACGACAGGTAGCTGTCGAGCGGGTTGCGTGTCAGCACGATCTTGGCGCAGCGCGGATCGGCCAGCGCGGCCTCCAGCGCGCGCGGATCGTGATCGTGGAAGAAGCGGAACCCGGCCAGGTCATCCGGCGCGTCGCGGATCGCCGCGATCAACGCGGCGGGATCGGCGTCGCGCATCGCCCGCGTGATCCCCAGCAGGTCGGTCTTGTTCGGATACCCGATGAAATGCGGGTTGAACGCCTCGCCGTGGCAGGCGATGCCGTCCAGCGCGTTGAGATTGGCCTCGAGAAAGTTCGACCCCGTCCGCATTTCGGCCAGGACGATGAAATAGTCGAAGGCCCCAGACATCCCGGGTTATTGCACGATATAGGGCTTACGGGCCGGCCGGCGGCGCGAGGCCGGCTCGAACTCGACGGGGAAATCGCCCATCAGATAGGGATGCATGCCCTGGTTCTTGAGGTTTTGCAGGAACCGCCCGAACCCGTCCAGATCGACCATGCGCGGGGCCTCGGCCAGGTGGCGCGTCGGCGTGTGGCCGATTTCATTCACGATCGTCTGGATCGGCTCCATCGGCGAATCGACAAATTCCGCCATCGTCCAGATCCGCACACGCGCCTTGGTCCAGACCGAGCGCAGGATATCGAGATGTTCGCTCTCGATCTTCTGCAGCCGGGCGGCCTCGCGCCGCAGCTCGGCGAAATCGCGGTTGGAATGGAACAGAGGCACGGCCCAGGCACCGGAGATCACCGAGATCTGCGCATTGGTGTCGCGCGCCATCAGCCAGCTGATCGCCTGGTTGTCATGCGGCCCGAACTGGAAACACTGCCGCTCGCCTCGGGTGTTCCAGATCACGCTGGTCAGGAACCCGGTCGGGTCGTGGTCGCGCAGCTTGGCGCTGTCGGTCAGGCACCCGCTCATCATCGTCTGGCCGTTGGCGAACTCGGCACGTTCAGGGGCGAAGAGGTGGCCGTGAACCTGGGACTGCGTGACCTTGGCAAGCCAGGGTTGGAAATCCTCGAAAAGCTCGGCGAAGCCCTGGAACACGGAATATTCGTTCGAGGTCAGACCGTTCTCGTTGCCGTGTCTTGGGAACCGGCTCTGCATGTAGAGACCGTCGCGCCCGCGGGTCCGGCGCTCGACCGCCTTGGCGAAGATGCGGTCGATCTTGCCGGGGTTCGGCTCGGTCCGCTTCATCGCGCCCGACCCGTCGGTCAGGAAGGACTGATAAAGCCGGTCGGCGCGTGGCCAGATCTTGCGCGCCAGGAAACAGTCCGAGCGGCGGAGCAATTGCAGGTGATCGTCGTAGAAGACATGCGGCTTGCCCTGGAAGTCGAACTTGCTCAATGTCAGCGAGCGGCTTTCGATGCGCCTTGAATAGAGCCGCGCAAGGGTCTGGTAGTAGCTTTCATCGGGAATCCAGACATGCCGGAAATAGCGGTCATGCATCCTTCGGTCGGGATCCTGCAGGATGGCGGTCAGCGTCTGGCGGGTCAGGCACCACCACTGGCTGCCCATATGCGGCACCAGCCCCGCCGGGATCTTGCGCACAAGGCCCAGCCGCCGTTGCAGCGCCACATAACCGTCGAAGAGTAACCGCTGTTTCTTCCACGGGAAGGGGAAGCGCAGGGTGAACCTCTCCTGGTCCAGCCCGCCAATGGTCCAGGGCACGTCGCTGGTTGTGGCGCTTTCGATGAAATCGGTGCGGGGGCGCTGCGCCAGGTAGTCGATCAGTTCCTGCACCGGGCGCAGCGGCAGGCAGGAGCCCGACGTGAGATAGGCGTGGCGGACCTCGGGAAACTCGGACAGCAGCATTTCAGACGCCGATTGCGATGCCTTGACGATGCCCCAGGTGCCCCAGTTGCAGGTATGGCGCTTGCAGAAACGGATCCTGGGGTCGTTGGCCAGCGACTTTCGGAACGCGTTGAAGACCCGGCGCGGAACCTTGCGGTCGAGATGGATGACCACCGGGCAGCCGGCCGCGGTCCAGTGGCGGGCGACCTGCTCGGCCCGGTCCAGCGCGGTATGCGCCAGCATCACGATGCCCAGCCCGCTCATGCCCAGTTCCCCTTGGACATCAGGCCCAGGATCTCGAGCTGGCGCCAGTTGATGTATTTCTCGGACCATTGGCACCACAGGTCGGTCGAGGCCGCGGATTGTTCGGCATAGGCCCTGTATTCGGCGGATCCGGCATAGTGCTGCCCGCGCGACAGCTCTTCCTCGGCCTTTTCAGCGAAAGTGTGCAGGAACTTGGCATGCAGCAGCGCGCCGCTGGTCTTTTCCCCGCCCCACTGGTCATAGACCTGGTTCAGACCGCGCGGCAGCAGGGAATGGGTGGAGCTGACATAGGCATAGCGCCGGTTCCACTTGACCAGAGGTATCTTGTTCAGCGCCGGCGCCTTGGCCGGATTGTCCGGAAAGAACGTGCGCGCACGCGGGCCGCCCTGGATCCACAGGTTGCCATAGGTAGGGTTCTTGCGGATCGTGTAGTTTCCGGAATCGAACCAGCGCGCGATCTCCAGCGGATCCTGACCCTCGCTATAGATCGCCTGGTCGAGCGGTCCCTTGGGATAGATGTCGATCAGCATCGCGCCGAAGCTGCGGACCGAGGTGTTGTCCAGCCAGTCGGTCAGCGCCCTGATGGGGCGCGTGTCGCAGAACGGGTAGATGAAGAACTCGTCCGGGTCGACCACCAGCGCCCAATGTCCGTGGGCGTATTTGCGCAGGAGATGGTTCAGCCAGTCGACGCCGAACGCGGCACGTCTGTAGCTGCGATCGGTGTGCCACAGCGACACGTCCTTTTGGCCGGACAGGAATTCATGCGTGCCGTCGCTGCTGTCATTGTCGACAATCAGGAAATGATCGACGCCCAGGTCGCGGTAGTAGCGCAGGAAATGCGGCAGGCGGATCTTTTCGTTGCGAAGGGTGCTGAACAGCAGGACGTCACCGGGCCGGATCCTGGCGGTGTTGTTCTGGATGGCGCTCAGTTGGCGGGACTTCGCAAGGCACCTGACCAGCCGGCGCTTGCGCCGCCATCTCATCCTGTATGACTCGAACAGGCTCACTGGATAACTCAACTCCGGAAACTCGGAATGCCGCGTCGATCACCCCCAATTGGGGGTTGGGGCGTCATACGAGCTATAACGTATTTCGCGAAGTTTGCGAAACAACCAATTTAGAAAGGGTTACAGGGGATTTTCCGGCACGTGCGTTTGATCCGGCGCATCCGGACCGTCCGAGGCGTCCGGCGACCAGCCCCCGGCGGTCATCAGGCCCAGATCCTCAAGCTGCCGCCAGCCGGTCAGCCGCACCGAGCCCGGGGTCCAGAAATCGGGATCTGAGGCGATGGCGTCGTAGTAGCCGTCGAATTGCCGGGGATCATAGAAATGCTGACCGCGGGCCTTCTCCATCACCGATCTGTCCACCACCTGCGGCAGAAACTTGCTGTGCAGCAGCACTCCGGACGGCATCGTGCCGCCGGGCCCGTCATAGAGCCTGTTCAGCGGTGGCGGCAGGATCGAATGGCAGGAATTCACATAGGCAAAGCGGCGCGACCAGCGCACCAGCGGGATCTTGTTGAGCGTCGGAGACCGTTCCGGGTTGTCGGCAAAGAACATCCGCTCGCGCGCGCCGCCCTGAACCCAAAGGTTGCCCATCGGCGCCTGACGGGCCGCCCTGAACGGGCCGGGATCGAACCAGCCCAGCACCTCGCGCGGGTCCTGCCCCGGAGCATGGTCCGCTCCGCTCAGCGGCCCCTTGGGGTAGAGATCCAGCATCAGCGCCCCGAACGCGATCTGTCCGCGCCGGCCCAGCCAGCCGGTCAACGCATGCAGGTCGTGGCGCTCGTGATGGCCATAGATCAGCAGTTCGTCGGCATCGCACATCAGCGTCCAGTGGCCGTGGCAATGGCGCATCTGCAGCCAGGTGATCCAGTCCAGCCCGAACCGCGCGTCGCGGTAGCTGGCGGATGTATGCCAGAGCGACACGTCCTTTTGCCCGCGCAGCAGGTCGGCCGAGCCGTCATCGCTGTCATTATCGACCATCAGGAAATGGTCGACGCCGAGGGCGCGGTAGTGGCTCAGGAAATATGGCAGGCGCGCGATCTCGTTGCGCAGGGTCGTCACCGCCAGGATGTCGCCCGGGGCGATCTGCCCGGTGCGGTCGGCCACCGGGGTCAGCTGGCGCCGGCCGCGGAACGACCGCCAGAGCAGGTGGCGGCGTTTCCAGCGCAGCCGGTAGGCGGCAATCGGGCCGGCGGATCCGGGGCGCCGCGCCATCCGCCTAACGGTCGTAATGGCCGGACTGGTGCCAGCGCCAGGCATCCGCGATCATCGTCGACATGGAGGACCGTTGCGGGCTCCAGCCCAGTTCCTGCTCGGCGCGCACCGAGCCCGAGACAAGCTTGGTGCAGTCCCCGGCGCGGCGCGGCCCGATGGCGTAGGGCACTTCGCGGTTGGTGACGGCCCGGGACTGCTCGATGACCTCCATCACCGAAAAGCCGCTGCCGGTGCCCAGGTTGAACACCCGGCTGCCCTTGCCGTCCTGCAACCAATTCAGCCCCAGAACATGCGCATCCACCAGGTCGCAGACATGTACATAGTCGCGGATGCAGGTGCCGTCGGGCGTGTCGTAATCGGTGCCGAACACGGTCAGCGCGTCGCGCTTTCCGTCGATGGCGTCCAGCATCAGCGGCACAAGATGGGTTTCGGGGCGGTGGAACTCGCCGACCTCGGCCTCGGGGTCGGCGCCGGCCACGTTGAAATACCGGAAGATCACCGATTGCAGACCGTGTGCGGCCTCGAAGTCGCGCAGGATGTCCTCGATCGCGCGCTTGCTGGCGCCATAGGCGTTCAGTGGTTGCTGCGATGTGTCCTCGTCCAGCACCACATTGTCATGCTCGCCATAGGTGGCGCAGGTCGATGAGAACACGAACCGATCACAGCCGGCGGCCACCGCGGCCTCGATCAGGTTGAGCGATCCGGTGACGTTGTTGGCCCAGTAGAGGCCGGGTTGTGCCATCGCCTCGCCGACCTGGCTGAGCGCGGCGAAATGCATCACCGCGGCCGGGCGGTACTGCGCGAACACCGCGTCCAGGCGCGCCCGGTCCAGCAGGTCGCCGCGCTCGAACGGGCCGAAGCGCACCGCATCCTGCCAGCCGGTGACCAGGTTGTCATAGGTCACGGGGGTGTAGCCGGCCGCCGCCAGCGCCTTGCAGGCATGCGAGCCGATATAGCCCGCACCGCCGGTTACGAGGACATTGCCCTTGTCAGAGCCTGTTTCCGCCGCCATCATGCGATCTCCATCGCCGCCATCATCGCCTCCAGGCGGGGAACGTCCTCGGGGTTGTTCAGCTCCCAGAACTGGCGCCCGCGGGCCTCGACCTCGACGCAGAGAACGCGGCGGCCGCTTTCGAGAAAGCGCAGCTGTTCCAGCCCTTCCAGCTGCTCCAGCGGGCCGACAGGCCAGGTCGGATAGCTGGCCAGCGCCTCGGGTCGGTAGGCGTAGACGCCGACATGGTGAAAGACCGGTGTGTCGGCATCGTCGGCATATCGCTCGGGCGTGTAGGGGATCACCTCTTTCGAGAAATAGAGCGCACTGTTGTCGGCGGCGAAGACCGCCGTTGTGCCGCCCACGCGGCCCTGGCGGCGATCATCGAGAAAGCCGTTCAGCGCCGCGCCGTCGCAGCGCAGCACCGGCGTCGCCACGCCCGCGCCGGCCATGTTGCGCAGACCGGCCACCAGTTCCTCGACGAACCAGTGCGGGGTCAGCGGCGCGTCGCCCTGCAGGTTCACGACGATCTCGTATTCCTCGGCCAGCGCGTCCTGCGCCTCGGCGCAGCGCTCGGTGCCGTTCTGGCAGTCGCTCGAGGTCATCACCACCTCGGCGCCGAAGTCCCGGGCGGCATCGCGGATGCGGTCGTCATCGGTGGCCACAACCACCCGGTCGACGCCCGAGACCTGGCGCGCGGCGCGCCATGACCGCTCGATCAGGCTCTGTTTCAGGCCCGTGGCACCCGTGAGCGGCACCAGCGGCTTGCCCGGATAGCGGGAGGACTGGTAGCGGGCGGGAATGACGATGAGGACGGACATCAGGCCTCCTTGAGTTCGACGCCGGGCGCGTGGGCGATGAAGAACGGGTTGGCGTAACCCTCTTTGCCATAGGTCAGCGGGGTGTGATCGTCAAACCGCACCACATGGCCGCCGGCCCCGGCCAGAACCGCGTGACCGGCGGCGGTGTCCCATTCCATCGTGCGCCCGACCCGCGGGTAGAGATCGGCCTCGCCGGTGGCCACAAGGCAGAATTTCAGCGACGATCCTGCGCTCTTGCTGTCCCGGACACGGTATTTCGCGATATAGTCTTCGGTCGCCTGGTCGCGGTGGGATTTCGACGCGACGACCATCAACGCGGCATTATCCGGCCGGGTGACGTGGATCGGATTGGTCTCGCCTGGCGTGGTCGGATCCAGCGCGCCGGTTTCTTCGACCGAAGATCCGTCGGGCAGGGTGTAGAACATCCGCCCCCGCGCCGGGGCAAAGACCACGCCGCGTGTCGGCACACCGCGTTCGACCAGCGCGATGTTGACGGTGAAGTCGCCGCGTCGGTTGACGAATTCCTTGGTCCCGTCCAGAGGATCGACGATCAGGAAGGTCTCGGCCCGTTCGGCATGCGATGCGGACTGCTCCTCGGTGACCACCGCGATGTCGGGAAAGGCGGCGCGCAAACCGGCCGAGATCAGCGCGTCGGCGGCCTCGTCCGCTTCGGTCACCGGGCTGCTGTCGCTCTTTACCTTCACGTCGAAATCGTCGGCTTCGTAGATCTGCATGATCCGCTCTCCGGCCTGGATCGCGAGCCGGCGGATGACGGGAATGAGGTCGCTGTATTTCAAGAAAAGCCTCCGGTTCTGTGCCTTGTTGATCTGTTCGCTTGTCGTTCTTATGATGGCGTGGCAACGGAACGGCAAGAATTCCGTGCGAGATTGCGGGCAGCGTTTCGGGAAAGCCTCTGAGTGTTTCGGTTCAGACAGAATAATTCCTTGTTGAGCGGTGCCTTCACCACCGCCGAACTGATCTTTCATTCCACCGTGAACAACTTGCGTGCGTCGCACAGCAACGCCGTCCTTGCGCTGGTGATCAACATCCTGCGGACGCTGGTCATCTTCGGTTCCTTCTACCTGATGTTCACCATCATCCCCGGTATGCGCAGAGCGGCTGCGATCCGGGGCGATTTCGTGCTTTATCTGATGGCCGGGGTGATGCTCTTCATGGCGCATATCCGGGCTGTGTCCAGCATAATGGGCGCCGGGAATCCCTTGGGCGGCATGATGCTGCACGCGCCGATGAACACGATCATTTCGATCGCTGCGGCGGGACTTTCGGCGCTCTATATTCAGGTATTGTCGATCAGCGTGATCCTGTTCGTCTACCATGCGCTGGTCAATCCGATCGTCATCGAGGATCCGGTCGGCGCCTTCGGCATGTTGCTGATCGCCTGGGGCACCGGATGCGCCTTCGGCCTGCTGCTGCTGGCGCTCAGGCCGTGGCTGCCGACCCTGACCGGGATCCTGGTGACCTTCCACCGCCGCGCCAACATGATCTTCTCGGGCAAGATGGTCCTGGGCAACTCGCTGTCGGGCTACATGCTGCCGCTGTTCGACTGGAACCCGTTGTTCCATGCCATCGACCAGTGCCGGGGCTTTGTCTTCCGAAACTATTTCCCGCAGAACTCCAGTTGGGAATATGCGGTCTGGGTCGGTGTCGGTCTGGTCATGCTGGGGCTGATGGGCGAGTTCTTTACCCGCCGCCGCGTGTCGATCAGCTGGTTCGCCCGGCGCTGACGCGAGCACGGTCAGCCGGCAACCCGCAGGGTCAGGTTGATCCGGCCGCCCTTGGGCAGCAGGCGGGACGAGCCGAAGCGGATGCGGTCGATCCCGTGATATGCCAGCCGGGCTTCGCCGCCCATCACCACCACATCGCCCGAGTGCAGCCAGATCGATTCGGTCTTCCCGCCGCGCGTTGTATTGCCGATCCGGAACAGCGCGTCGTCGCCCAGCGATATCGACACCACCGGCCAGGACAGGTCGGCCTCGTCCCGGTCCTGGTGCAGGCCCATGCGCGCATCGGCGCCATAGTAGTTGATCAGGCAGCTGTCCGGCCGGTGCTCCAGCTCGGTCACCCGGGTCCAGACCCGCAGCACCGGATCCGGGATCGCCGGCCAGGGCGTGCCGCGCGGGTGCCGTGGCTCGTAGCGATAACCGCGCCGGTCCGAGGTCCAGCCCAGCTCTCCGGCGGCACTCATCCGGACCGACAGTTTCTGCCCGCGCCGGGTCTCGGGCGTGGTCAGGGGCGCGCGTCTCAGAACCGGTCGCAGCGCCTCGAGGATGTCGGACTGTGCGGCGGCGTCCAGGCACCCTTTGTGGATGTCGAACCCGCGGACGGACAAACGTGGCATCGGCTGTCTTTTCGATCCTTTCACGCAGCTTTCCAAAAGGTTTTCATATTGCGCCCGGTTTCGTGAAAAGACGCAATTCGCGGTGCTTGCAGGCCCGCGGATACGCCCCTATATACGCCGGGACGCGCAGGGCAGACAGCCGTAGCGCAATGAAATCGGGGCCGGGATGCCGTTGCGGGTTCCGGCCGCGGGAAATCGCCTAAGACGAAAGGGATCGAAACACATGAGCAAGGTTATCGGTATCGACCTCGGGACCACCAACAGCTGCGTCGCCATCATGGACGGTTCGCAGCCCAAGGTAATCGAAAACTCCGAAGGGGCGCGGACGACGCCCTCGATCGTCGCCTTCACCGATGATGAGCGACTGGTCGGGCAATCCGCCAAGCGGCAGGCCGTCACCAACCCCGACAACACGATTTTCGGCGTCAAGCGCCTGATCGGCCGCCGCAATGACGACACGGATCTGGCCAAGGACAAGAAGAACCTGCCGTTCACCGTCATCGACGGCGGCAACGGCGACGCCTGGGTCGAAGCGAAGGGCGAGAAGTATTCGCCGTCGCAGATCTCGGCCTTCATCCTCGGGAAGATGAAGGAAACCGCCGAAAGCTATCTTGGTGAGGAAGTGACGCAGGCCGTCATCACCGTGCCCGCCTATTTCAACGACGCCCAGCGCCAGGCCACCAAGGACGCCGGCAAGATCGCCGGTCTGGAAGTGCTGCGGATCATCAACGAGCCGACCGCGGCGGCGCTGGCCTATGGCCTGGACAAGACCGAAAGCCACACCATCGCGGTCTATGACCTGGGCGGCGGCACGTTCGACGTGACCATCCTGGAAATCGACGAGGGCCTGTTCGAGGTCAAATCCACCAACGGCGACACGTTCCTGGGCGGTGAAGACTTCGACATGCGGATCGTCAACTACCTGGCCGACGAGTTCAAGAAAGAGCACGGCGTCGACCTGACCAAGGACAAGATGGCGCTGCAGCGGCTCAAGGAAGCTGCCGAAAAGGCCAAGATCGAGCTGTCGAGCTCGAGCCAGACCGAGATCAACCAGCCGTTCATCTCGATGGATCCCGGCAGCGGCCAGCCGCTGCACATGGTGATGAAACTCACCCGCGCCAAGCTGGAATCGCTGGTCGGCGACCTGATCAAGCAGTCGCTCAGCCCGTGCAAGGCCGCGCTCAAGGATGCCGGCATCTCGGCCTCGGACGTGGACGAGATCGTTCTGGTCGGCGGCATGACCCGGATGCCGAAAGTTGTTGAGGAAGTGACCAAGTTCTTCGGCAAGGAGCCGCACAAAGGCGTGAACCCCGATGAAGTTGTCGCGATGGGCGCCGCCATCCAGGCCGGCGTGCTGCAGGGCGACGTCAAGGACGTGGTGCTGCTGGACGTGACCCCGCTCAGCCTGGGGATCGAGACGCTGGGTGGCGTGTTCACCCGCCTGATCGACCGCAACACCACCATTCCGACCAAGAAGAGCCAGGTCTTTTCGACTGCCGAGGACAACCAGAACGCGGTGACCATCCGGGTGTTCCAGGGTGAGCGCGAAATGGCGATGGACAACAAGATCCTGGGCCAGTTCAACCTCGAGGATATCCCGCCGGCGCCGCGCGGCATGCCGCAGATCGAGGTGACCTTCGACATCGACGCCAACGGCATCGTGTCGGTCTCCGCCAAGGACAAGGGCACCGGCAAGGAGCAGAAGATCACGATCCAGGCGTCGGGCGGCCTGTCGGACGATGATATCGAGAAGATGGTCAAGGACGCCGAGGAGAATGCCGAGGCCGACAAGCAGCGCAAGGAGCTGGTCGAGGCGCGGAACCAGGCCGAGAGCCTGATCCATTCGACCGAGAAATCGCTGGAAGAGCACAGCGACAAGGTCGATCCCTCGACGGTCGAGGCCATCGAGCTGGCGATTGCCGCGCTCAAGGACGAGGTCGAATCGGACAATGCCGACAAGATCAAGGCCGGCATCCAGAACGTGACCGAAGCGGCCATGAAGCTGGGCGAGGCGATCTACAAGGCGCAGGCCGAGGAGACCGAAGACGAGCCGGCCGCGGCGGATGCGGCGCCCGAACAGGATGACATCGTCGATGCCGAGTTCGAAGATCTCGATGACGACAAGCGCAAATAACAGCTGAACCGGGCCAGGGCGGGCCGGTCCGGATCCCGGGCCGGCCCGACTACGTTGAGGCCAAAGGAAAAAACCCATGGCAAAACGCGACTACTACGATGTGCTCGGCGTGACCAAGGGCGCTTCGCCGGAAGAGATCAAGAAGGCCTTCCGCCGAAAGGCCAAGGAACTTCACCCCGACCGCAACAAGGACGACCCGGACTCCGAGGCGCAGTTCAAGGAGGTCAACGAGGCCTACGACATCCTCAAGGATGGTGACAAGAAGGCGGCCTATGACCGGTTCGGCCACGCGGCATTCGAGAACGGAACCGGGGCAGGGGCCGGGCAGCGGCCCGGCGCGGGTTTCGGCAGCGGCGATTTCTCGTCGGCCTTCTCGGACGTGTTCGACGACCTGTTCGGCGATTTCATGGGCAACCGCGGCGGCGGCGGACGGCGGGCCGCGCGGGGCTCGGATCTGCGCTACAACCTGCGCGTGACGCTGGAGGATGCCTATTCCGGCGCGCAAAGGACGATCCGCGTGCCCACCTCGGTCGCCTGTTCCGGCTGCGACGGGACCGGCTCGTCCGGCGGCGCGGAACCCAGCACCTGCCCTACCTGCTCGGGCATGGGCAAGGTGCGCGCGCAGCAGGGCTTCTTCACCGTCGAACGCACCTGCCCGACCTGTTCCGGCATGGGCCAGATCATCAAGAACCCCTGCGACAAATGCGGCGGCGCCGGCCGGGTCGAGAAGGACCGCTCGCTGAGCGTCAACATCCCCGCGGGGGTCGAGACCGGCACCCGCATCCGCCTGGCCGGCGAGGGCGAGGCGGGGATGCGCGGCGGACCGCCCGGCGATCTCTATATCTTCGTGGAGGTCGCGCCGCATGACCTGTTCGAAAGGGACGGTCCGAACCTTTATTGCCGGGTGCCTGTCAGCATGTCCAAGGCGGCCCTGGGCGGTTCGATCGAGGTGCCGACCATCGACGGCGGCCGCGGCCGCGTGCAGATCCCGGCCGGCAGCCAGTCGGGTCGCCAGATGCGCCTGCGTGGCAAGGGCATGCCCGCCCTGCGGGGTGGCGCTTCGGGCGACATGTTCATCGAGCTGGCGGTGGAAACACCGGTCAACCTGACCAGCCGGCAAAAAGAGCTGCTGCGCGAGTTCGAGGATCTGAGCGAGGACAACAACCCCGAGACCAAGAGTTTCTTCTCGACCGTGAAATCCTTTTGGGACGGGATGAAGGGCTGATCCTGCCCCGATCCGAAAACGCCAGGGAGGCCGTCCGTCTGGGCGGCCTTTTTCTTTGTGACCCGGCCAAAAGCGCCGAATCAGAGTCGATTTGGGCCAATGATGAACTTCGTCGGCCTTCATGCGATAAAGGATCAACAGCGGAGGAAACTATGCCGATTGAAAAGATCTATGCCCAGCTTGCCTGCAGCGATCTGGCGCGGAGCGTCCCGTGGTTCGAAACCCTGTTCGGGGGCAGCCCGGACGCGCGGCCGATGGATGGCCTCGCGGAGTGGCATCATGGAGACCACGCCGGACTTCAGGTTTTCGAGGATGCCTCGAATGCCGGGCGGGGAACGCTGACCCTTATCGTCAGCGATCTGAGGAACGAACACTCCCGGCTGTCCGACGCGGGGCTTGCGCCATCCGCCATTCAACCTGCCGATACGGCGAGCCTCGTCCGGTTGCGGGACCCGGATCGGAATCTGGTGGTGCTTGCGCAGCCCGGACCTGCGTGACGCCGGGCGGAGAGGCCCGGTCCGCGAGTGGAAGCCCCCCCTTATTGCAACGGGGACCTTGAATCTTGCCGCCAAGCCTGAGACTGTATCGCTGCCGTTGGGGTGCCCGTTGAGGCTGAGAGGCGCGTTGCGTCGACCCATCGAACCTGATCCGGGCAATACCGGCGGAGGGAACGGTCTCAGAGTATCGCAGACAGTCCGCCCCGCTATTGCCCGTAAAAAACGCGGAGCAAGTCCATGGCGAAGATCGCCCTCACGATTGCGGGATCCGACAGTGGCGGCGGGGCCGGGATTCAGGCCGACCTGAAGACCATGTCGGCCCTGGGTGTCTATGGCGCCAGTGTCATCACCGCCGTGACCGCGCAGAACACGCGGGCCGTGAGCGCCGTGCATCCGATCCCTGTAGATGTCGTCGGCGCGCAGATCGACGCGGTGCTGTCCGATCTGGATATCGGGGCGATCAAGATAGGGATGCTGGCCACACCCGAGGTGATCGAAGCCGTGGCCGCCCGGATCGCGGCCTATTCCGGCCCGGTGGTGCTGGATCCGGTGATGATCGCCAAATCCGGCGACCTGCTGCTGGCCCGTGATGCGGTCCGGACCCTGCGCGAGCGCCTGCTGTCGCGCGCCAGCTTGCTGACGCCGAACTTGCCCGAGGCGGCCTGCCTGCTGGATCGCATGGTGGCCGAGACGCCGGACGAGATGGCGCAACAGGGGCATGCGCTCTGCGCGCTGGGCGCCGGGGCGGTTCTGATGAAAGGCGGGCACGCCGGCGGAGACACCTGCCGCGATCTGCTGGTGCAGGCCGATGGCAGCGCGCGCGAGTTGGTCGCGCGGCGCCATCCGACCGGCAACACCCACGGAACCGGCTGCACCCTGTCGGCGGCGATCTGCGCCGGACTGGCCCGGGGGCTGGCGCTGGACGAGGCGGTGCGGGCGGCGCATGCCTATCTTCAGGGTGCCATCGCGCGGGCCGACAGCCTGCAGGTCGGTCACGGTCACGGCCCGGTCCATCACTTCCACGCGGTATGGAACCAATGAGACAAGTTGCCATCATGGGAGCGGGCGTTGCCGGGCTCTGCGTGGCCAGCGAGCTGGTCGCGCGCGGCGCCGGGGTCGAGGTCTATGACCCTGCCGGCGGCCCCGGCCCGCAAGCCTGCTCCTGGTGGGCGGGCGGCATGCTGGCGCCCTGGTGCGAATACGAGACTGCCGAGAAACCGGTGTTGCGGCTGGGGCAGGAGGCGATCGGCTGGTGGGCCGAACGAACCCGCGTCGAGCGCCGCGGAACGCTGGTCGTTGCCAACGCCCGCGACCTGCCGGATCTGCGCCGCTTCGCACGCCGCACCGAGGGATTTCGCAAGGTCGACACGGACGAAATCGCGCAGTTAGAGCCTGATCTTGTCGGGTTCGGCCAGGGACTGCTCTTCGCTGACGAGGCCCATCTGGATCCGCGCCAGGCCCTGACGGATCTGCACCGGCAATTGCGCGAGGCCGGGGTTGTGTTCCACCGGAAGCCGGCGCCGCAGGACCTGCCGCTGGCGGTGGATTGCCGCGGTCTGCGGGCGCGCGATGCGTTGCCCGACCTGCGCGGCGTGAAGGGCGAGATGCTGGTGATCCGCTGTCGGGACGTGGACCTGACCCGCCCGGTGCGCCTGCTGCATCCGCGGATGCCGCTCTACGTGGTGCCACGTGGCGACGGGATCTACATGCTGGGCGCGACGATGATCGAGTCCGAGGATGGCGGCCGGATCACCGCGCGGTCCATGCTGGAACTGCTCAGCGCCGCCTATGCGCTGAACCCGGCCTTCGGCGAGGCCGAGATCCTGGAGATCGGCGTTGATCTGCGCCCCGCCTTCGCCGACAACCTGCCGCGCATCCGGCGGCGGGGCCGGGTGATCCATGCCAACGGGCTCTACCGCCACGGCTATCTGATGGCCCCGGCGCTGGCGCGCGGGGTGGCGGGTCTGGTGCTCGAGGACAGACAGACGGAGTTGGTCGATGAAGATCGTGCTTAACGGAGAGCCGCAGGAGGTTGAGGCGCGCAGCTTGGCCGCGTTGCTGGAAGAGGCCGGCATCTCGGGTCGCGTCGCCACCGCGGTGAACGAGGCGTTCGTGCCCTCCGCCCTGCGCTCACGGCACATGCTGGCCGAGGGCGACCGGATCGAGGTCGTCGCGCCGATGCAGGGAGGTTGAGCCATGCGGCGTTTCTATGGTGTCGATTTGCGCGATCCGCTGATGCTGGGCACCGCGCAATATCCGAGCCCGGCGATCCTGGCCGAGGCGTTCCGCGTCTCGGGCGCGGGCGTGGCCACGGTGTCGCTGCGCCGCGAGGGCGCGGGTGGCGCGGGACAGAGCTTCTGGGCGATGATCCGCGAGCTGGGCGTGCGCGTGCTGCCCAACACCGCCGGCTGCCACAGTGTCAAGGAGGCGGTGACGACCGCCCATATGGCGCGTGAGGTGTTCGACACGCCCTGGATCAAGCTGGAGGTGATCGGCCATACCGACAGCCTGCAACCCGATGTGTTCCAGCTTGTCGAGGCCGCGCGGATCCTGACCGGGGAAGGATTCCAGGTGTTTCCCTATTGCACTGAAGATCTGGTGGTGGGCGAGCGGCTGCTGGCGGCGGGGTGCGAGGTGCTCATGCCCTGGGGGGCGCCGATCGGGTCCGGCCGGGGGCTGACCAACGAATATGGCCTGCGCGCCCTGCGGTCCGAGTTTCCCGACGTGCCGCTGGTGGTCGATGCCGGGATCGGCCTGCCCAGCCACGCGGCCCGGGCGATGGAGCTGGGTTACGACGCGGTCTTGCTGAACACCGCCGTCGCCCGGGCCGGCGATCCGGTCGAGATGGCGCGCGCCATGGCGCTGGCCGCCCGTGCCGGACAATCGGCGTATCGCGCCGATCCGATCGAGCCGCGCGACATGGCCACCGCGTCGACCCCGGTGATCGGAAAGGCGTTTCTCACATGACGCTCGACCGGTTCTACCCGATCTTCGAGGACGTGGCCTGGCTGGAGCGGATGCTGCCGTTGGGCGTGCGAGTGGTGCAGCTCAGGCTCAAGGACCGGTCCGAGGGCGAGATCCGCCACCAGATCGCCCGCGCCCGCGACCTGTGCGCCGAACAGGGCGCGGAGCTGGTGGTCAATGACCATTGGCGGGCGGCGATCGACCTGGGGTGCGAGTGGCTGCATCTGGGGCAGGAGGATCTGGACAGTGCCGACCTGGGCGCGATCCGCGATGCGGGTCTGAAACTGGGGATTTCCACCCATGACGCGGCAGAGCTTGACCGCGCATTGGCGCTTGAGCCCGATTACGTCGCCTTGGGGCCGGTCTATCCGACCATCCTGAAGAAGATGAAATGGCACCGGCAAGGCCTGACGCGCGTGACCGAGTGGAAGGCGCGGATCGGGGCGGTCCCCCTGGTCGGCATCGGCGGGTTGAGCGTCGAGCGCGCACCGGGTGTGCTGGAGGCCGGGGCCGATATCGTTGCGGCGGTCACCGACATCACCCTGAACCCGGACCCCGAGGCGCGGGTGCGGCAATGGATCGAGGCCACCAGATGAGCCGCTATGCCCGCCAGATGCAGCTGCCCGAGGTCGGATCGGACGGACAGGCCCGGTTGGCGGCCGCAAAGGTGCTGGTGATCGGCGCGGGCGGGCTGGCAGCCCCCGTCCTGCCGCTGTTGGCGGGGGCCGGAGTGGGGCAGCTGACCATCGTTGATCCGGACGTGGTCGAGATCGGCAACCTGCACCGGCAGACGCTTTTCGCGGAATCCGATTGCGGCCGGCCCAAGGCCGAGGCCGCCGCCCGCTATTGCCGGGCGCTCAACGCGGAAACAACCGCAGATGCCCTGACTCAGGCTCTGACCCCGGCCAATGCGCCCGCGTTGGTGGACGCGGCCGACCTGATCCTGGACTGCGCTGACAGCTATGCGGCCAGCTATACGCTCAGCGATGCCTGCCGCGACGCCGCCCGGCCCCTGATCAGCGCCTCGGTGCTGGGACTGGGCGGCTATGTCGGCGGGTTCTGCGGCGGCGCACCGTCGCTGCGCGCGGTGTTTCCCGATGCGCCCGACAGCGGTGCCAGCTGCGCCACGGCCGGGGTTCTGGGACCGGCGGTGGCGATGCTGGGCGCGATGCAGGCGCAGATGGCGCTGGCGGTGCTGCTGGGCTTTGATCCGTCGCCGCTGGGCCGGATGGTGCAATTCGACGCGCGCACCCTGCGCAGTAGCGGTTTCCGCTTCGACACCGCGCCCGAGCCGCCGGGCGGATTCCGCTTTGTCGCAGCTGAACAGCTGACCGCCGCCGACCGTATCGTCGATCTGCGCAGCGCCGCCGAGGCGCCCATCCCGGTACATCCGCTTGCCGAGCGGCTGGGCGCGGACGACCTGGCCGGTTGCCAAGGCGTGCGCGGTGGTCGGCTGGCGCTGTGCTGCGCCACCGGGCTGCGGGCCTGGCGCACGGCCGAGAGACTGAAACCGACCTGGCCGGACGAGATCGTGCTCGTCGCGGCCGCAACCTCCTGATGACTGAAAAGGAACCACTGACATGAAACGACTGATGACCGCCCTGGCGCTGTTCGCCGCCACACCGGCGATGGCGCAGGACAAGATGACGGTGATGCTGGACTGGTTCATGAACCCCGATCACGGGCCGATCGTCATCGCACAGGAGCAGGGCTATTTCGCCGAACAGGGGTTGGAGGTCGAGGTGGTAGCCCCGGCCGACCCGTCGGCTCCGCCGCGGCTGGTGGCTGCCGGGCAGGCGGATCTGGCTGTCAGCTATCAGCCGCAGCTGCACCTTCAGATCCACGAGGGCCTGCCGCTGAAACGGGTGGGCACCCTGATCGCGACGCCGCTCAATTGCCTTCTGGTGCTCAAGGACGGGCCGGTGCAGACGCCGGCCGACCTCAAGGGGCGCAAGGTCGGGTTCTCGGTGGCCGGGGTCGAAGAGGCGATCCTGACCACGGTTCTGGGCGAACACGGCGTGCGCCTGGACGAGATCGAGATGATCAACGTGAACTTCTCGCTGTCGCCGGCGCTGATGTCGGGCCAGGTGGATGCGGTGATCGGCGCCTACCGCAATTTCGAACTGAACCAGATGGAGATTGAAGGGATCGAGGGCCGGTGCTTCTACCTCGAGGAGGAGGGCGTGCCGCCCTATGACGAGCTGATCTATGTCGCCAATCCCGAGCGGATGGATGCGGGGCGGATCGCCCGGTTCCTGGAAGCCACCGAGAAGGCCACGCAGTTCATCATCAACAACCCCGAAGAAAGCTGGGAGATCTTCTCGGCCACCTCGACCGAGTTGCAGGACGAGCTGAACGAGCGCGCCTGGGCCGACACGCTGCCGCGTTTCGCTCTGCGCCCCGCTGCGCTGGATGCGGGGCGTTATGCGCGGTTCGAGACCTTTCTGAACGAGGCCGGGCTGATCCCCTCGGTGAACCCGGTCGACACCATCGCGATCGACGTGACCGCGCAATGAGTGACGCGGGTTACGGCCGGGCCTTCGGGCTGATGCGCCGCGCCGCCGGCGGGGCATGGCGGGACTATACCCGCCACGCCTTTGTCGGGGGGCTGGGCGACGGGTCGCTGCCCGAGGCGGCCTTTCTGCACTACCTGCGGCAGGATTACGTGTTCCTGACCCATTTCGCCCGCGCCTGGGCGCTGGCGGTGGTGAAATCCGAGACGGCCGCCGAAATGCAGGCGGCGGTGGGCACGGTCAACGCGCTGATCACCCACGAGATGCCGCTGCATGTGGGGATCTGCGCCGAGGCCGGGATTTCCGGCAAGGCGCTGTTCGCCACGCGCGAGCGGCCCGGCAACCTCGCCTATACCCGCTTCGTACTGGATGCGGGTTTCAGTGGCGATCTGGCCGATCTGCTGGCCGCGCTGATGCCCTGTGTGCTGGGTTATGGCGAGATCGGGGCGCGGCTGGCGCAGGAGGCGACGTCGCAGCGCTATCGCGACTGGATCGACACCTATGCGGGATCGGAGTATCAGGAGGCCTGCCGGGCGGCGGGTGCTTTGTTCGATCAGGCTCTGACACGGCGGATCGGCGCGGATTTCGAGGCGTCGCCGCGCTGGGCAAGGCTCTGCGACAGGTTCCGCACGGCCACCGAGCTGGAGATCGGATTCTGGCAGATGGGGATGCAGCCGTAATGGACAGCGCGCCGGAGATCACCTTTGACGGGCGTGCGGACGTGGATGGCGCGGCCCTGTTCGCCCCGCTCGCGCTGCGGCTGGAGGCTGGGCAGTGGACCTGCCTGCTGGGTGGCTCGGGCGTCGGCAAATCGACGATCCTGCGCCTGATTGCCGGGCTCGAAACTGGCGTGCGATTCTCGGGACGCATTGCAGCCAGTGACGGCGCGCCGGTGGCGCGGCGCGTGGCCTACATGGCGCAGGACGACCTGCTGCTGCCCTGGGCCAGCGTCGAGCGCAACATCGGCCTGGGCGCCCGGCTGCGCGGCGAGCGCCAGGACCGGGCGCGCCTCATGGACCTGCTGGACCGGGTGCGGCTGCGCGAGCATCTGGGCAAGCGTCCGGCCGAGCTTTCGGGCGGTCAGCGGCAGCGCGTGGCGCTGGCCCGCACCCTGATGGAGGACAAGCCGGTGATCCTGCTCGACGAGCCGTTCTCGGCGCTGGATGCGCGCACGCGGGCGGACATGCAGGATCTGGCCGCCGAATTGCTCAGCGGGCGCACGGTCCTTCTGGTGACCCATGATCCGGCCGAGGCGGCGCGGCTGGGCCATGCCATCAACGTGATGACGCCCGCGGGTCTCACGCAGGTATCACCCCCCGACGCGCCGGCCCCGCGCCATGTGGACGACCCCGAGACGCTGGGCGCGCAGGGCGCTCTGATGCGCCTGCTGCGGGCCGAGGCGGCATGAAATACGGTGCCGCCCTGATCGCGACGGTGTTCGCCCTGCTGCTCTGGCAGGCGGTGGTCCTGCTGACCGGGCTGCCGCGCTTCATCCTGCCGGGGCCGGCGGTGGTGGCCGAGGCCTGGTGGAGCAACCGCGCGGTGATTGCCGAACACACGCTGGTCACGGCGCTAGAGGTTCTGATCGGGCTGCTGCTGGGCGCGGCCCTGGGCGTGGTGACGGCGATCCAGCTGGCCACCTCGCGGCTGGCGCGGGTTCTGGTGCAGCCGATGCTGGTCTTCACCCAGGCGCTGCCGGTCTTTGCGCTGGCCCCGATCCTGACGCTGTGGATGGGCTATGGCCTGTGGTCCAAAGTGGCGATGGCGGTGCTGATCATCTACTTTCCCGTGACCTCGGCCTTTTTCGACGGGCTGATGCGGACGCCGCGCGGCTATCTGGACCTGGCGCAGACGATGCAGGCCGGCAAGCGGTCGGTGCTGTGGCACATCCGGGTGCCGGCCGCGCTGCCTTCGCTGGCCTCGGGGCTGCGGCTGGCGGCGGTCTATGCCCCGATCGGGGCAGTGATCGGCGAGTGGGTCGGCGCGTCGCGCGGGTTGGGATACCTGATGCTGCTGGCCAATGGCCGGGCCAAGACCGACCTGATGTTCGCGGCGATGCTGACGCTGGGGGTGTTCTCGGTCCTGCTGCATCTGGCGGTGCGGCGGGCGACGATGCGGATGGCGGGCGAGCATTAACCGCCTGGAAACCGAATCGGACCAGCATCCGGGCCATGGATCAGACAGGGTTTCACGAGGCGCGGCAGCTGTTCGACCCGGACGAGGCGCCCGCCCGTCCGGTGGCGGGGCGGCTGCCCTCCTACATCAGGGATCATCGCAAGCGCCTGCGCGAGCGGTTCATGACTGGCGGCGCCGCGGCGATGCCGGACTACGAGTTGCTGGAACTGGCCCTGTTCCGTGCGATACCGCGGCAGGACGTGAAACCGCTGGCGCGGCTGCTGCTGGACACGTTCGGGGATTTCAACCGCGTGCTCAGCGCACCGGCCGAGCGGTTGCGCGTGGTCAAGGGCGTGGGGGATGCGGTGATCTGCGAGCTGAAGCTGCTGGAGGCCTGCGCGCAGCGGCTTGCCCGCGCCCGGGTGATGCAGCGGCAGGTGATCTCGGGCTGGGACGCGCTCTTGGATTATTGCCACACCACCATGGCCCATCGCGAGACCGAGCAGTTCCGGGTCTTCTATCTCGACCGCAAGAACGTGCTGATCGCGGACGAGGAACAGGCGCGCGGCACCGTGGATCACGTGCCGGTCTATCCGCGCGAGGTGGCCAAGCGAGCGCTGGAGCTGAACGCCTCGGCGCTGATTCTGGTGCACAACCACCCGTCGGGCGATCCGACTCCGTCGCAGTCGGATATCGACATGACCGCCCGTGTCGGCGATGCCTGCGCAGCACTGGGGTTGACTCTGCATGACCACATCATTGTCGGGAAATCGGTCGAGCTCAGCTTTCGCGCGCAGGGCTATCTCTGAGCGGTCAGCGGATCCAGACCTCGACCCGGCGGTTGACCTGCCGGCCCCAGTCCGAGTTGTCGCAGGCCATCGGCAGCGCCTCGCCGAAGGCCTCGACTGCGATCTTCACCCGCCCGCGGTCAAATGTCTCGGCACTGTCCAGCACCGCATCGCGTACCGATTCCGCCCTGCGGCGGGCAATGCGCGCATTGGCCTCGGCCGGTCCCTGTCCGTCGCTGAAGCCGACAAAGACCAGCGTCTTGGCGTCATGCGCGCCGGATTCCAGGGCCTGCGCCAATTGCACGATATTGGCCCGCGACTGGGCATCGGGGCGCGAGGATCCGGTCTCGAACCGGAATGACGTGGTCAGGCGCGACATCGGCGACAGGACCGAGACCAGACGCTGCAGCTCGTCCAGCCCGGTCTCGGGGCCGGCCTGCGCGATGGCGTTGGCCAGCCGGTCGCCCTGTGCGCGCAGCGGGATCAGCTCGGGCATCTGGTCCACGAACCCGGCGCGGCGGATGACGATCTGCGCGGCGGGGCTGACCGCATAGGCGAGGAATTCGCGCGCGATCTTGGGCAGGCGCCGGGCCGGCAGATACAGGAACATCGGCGAGTTGAGGGGGTAGTCCTCGGTCTTGATGCTGCGCCGCGTTGCGGTCAGCGAAAAGCCGCAGGCGCCGCTCAGCGTCAGGGCGCGGGCGGGTCCGGTCTCGGCGAAGCTGGCCAGGCCGATGGCAAAGGGATCGGCTGTGACCGCGCGCGCCAGCTGGCTGCTGCGCTTGTGGCGCCGGATCTCAGGCGCCAGGGCGCGGCCGGCTGGTTTCAGCAGCCGGTCCTCGACCGCCTGCGCCAGGCCCGAGCCCGCATCCGGCAGGTGCAGCGCGATGGGTGCGTCGGGCCCGCCCAGTTCGGACCAGTTGACGATCTCACCCGAAAAGACCCGCGCCAGGTCCGGGGTCGAGATCCTGTCGATCGGGTTGTCGGGCGCAACCACCGGCACCATCGCGTCCAACGCCAGAACCCGCGAGCGGTTCGGCCCGGTCAGGTCGCCCATGCCGGCATCGCGGGCAAAGCGGCGTTCCTCGGGCCGGATCTCACGCAGGGCCATCACGATATCGGCCTCGTTGGCCAGCAGGTCGGCAAACCCCTCGTCGGTGGTCGAGACCCGGAACGAGAACCGGGCCACCGGCGACAACCGGTCCGGCTGGCTCAGCCGATAGGTGAAATGCGTGGCATCGTGGCTGCGGCGCTGGGTGCGATAGCCGTTGCGCAGGGCATAGCCCTCGACCAGCGCCGGCAGCAGCACCTCGGCCATCGTGGATGAGCCCGAGAAGGTCAGTTCGGCCACGAAATCGGTCAGGTTCGGGCAACCGGGCCCATCACAGGTGACGCCCGAGGAGTCGACGGTCAGTTCTCCGAACTTTGTATCGACGCGGTAGAACTCGCCGTCGAAGCCCAGCAGGGTGCCGGTGATCTCGACCTTGCCGTCATGCGAGGTCAGCGCGACATCTTCGGCCAGGCCCGGCCGGGCGGCGCAGAAAAGAGAAAGTGCGGCGAAAACCGCCGCACGACACCAAGCCATCTGGAACCTGAATTTGCCTGCGGGTTACTTGGCCGCGATCTTCAGGTCTTCGATCAGATTATTCAACACCAGAAAGTCGCCGGTGGCATCGCAATTGGGCATCGACAGCATCAGGTCGCGGGTGCGCAGCGGGCCTTCGCCGCGCAGTTCCAGCGATTGCGCGGTGATGTCACGGGCGCAGTTGTCGGCCGTGACCTCGGCCTCGATGCTGATCGACACCTCGCCGTTCCGCCCGGCATAGGCGGTCGGAAAGGTGTAGACTTGCGCCAGCTTCGGCGACAGTGTGTCGGTCCGGCCCAGGCGGACCACGGCGCCCGCACCCTTGGCCGCGGAGGCCGCCCAGACATGGCCCGGGCCGCCATAGTCGGCGCCGAATTCGCGGGCGTGCACCTGCAGTTCCACCGGTCCGGCCCATTGCACGGCAACCCGGTCATAGGCGTGCAGGTCGTCGACCCGCGCCTGCACGACATTGCCCTTGCCGTTGTCGAGGGAGATGACGAAGACCGCCTGCCGGCTGAGCGCGGGCACGATGACGTCAAGCGCGCCCTCGGCATCGGTGACTTCGGTGAAGGCCAGGCCGCTGTGGTGGATCGTCACGCGTTGGCCGCCATAGCAGGGCGCGCTGATCGACAGTTCCACGCGCGCCATGGGCAGGACGCTGGCTTCGGCCGCGACCTGGCAGCCCAGGATCGGCACGGCGGGATCTTCGGGCGCGGCCTGTTCCACGCCGGCCATGCTGGCCAGGCGCTCGCCCTCCTGCAAGGGGAGGGTCAGGCGGTCGGGTTCGGGAATCTCGGTCAGCGCCGAGGTCAGAATGATCCCGGTCACGTCGAGCATGGCATAGTCGTCGACATCGGTGGACGGGTTGGGTGCGCGGACCGAAAGCTGCGCCACCGGCGACGGCGCGTGCATCACGCGTTCGGGCTGCGCGGTGCTCTGCATGACGAAGCCGATGCCGAGGGCACATCCGATCGTTCCGCCCCACATCATGACCCTGCGTTTGAAATCCATCCCCATCTCCATCGCCGACTGGCTCATCGTGAACTGTCGTCAACAAAGAGGGCCAAGATGTGACCGGCCTTGGGACTCTTTTTGTCAACCCCGGGGCAAGGTCAGGCCAGGCGTCCGTGGCAGTGCTTGAACTTCTTGCCCGAGCCGCAGGGGCATTTCTCGTTGCGGCCGGGATTGCCCCATGTGGTGGGATCATCCTCGACGAAACCTTGTGCGGCGGGGGCGTCACCGCCGGCCTCGGCCAGCGCCGGTTCGCGCGCCGGCTCGGCTGCCGGTTGTTCGGCGGCCGGCTCCTCGGCGGGCTGTGCCGCGGCTGGCTGGGCGGCCATCTGGGCCAGCATCTGCTTCTGCTCTTCCTCGGTCAGCGGACGCACCCGCGACAATTGCTGCGTGACCGTCTCGCGCAGGCTGTCGAGCATGGATTCGAACAGCTGGAAGCTCTCGTTCTTGTATTCGTTCAGCGGATCGCGCTGGGCGTATCCCCGGAACCCAACGACCGAGCGGAGATGTTCGAGCGTCAGAAGATGCTCGCGCCATTTCGCGTCGATGGTCTGCAGCAGGATCTGCTTTTCGATGTTCCGCATGGTCTCGGGGCCGAACTCGACGGCCTTCTTGGCCATCAGTTCGTCGGTCTCCTTGACCAGCCGCTCGCGCACGACATCGTCGTCCACGCCCTCTTCGGCCAGCCAGTCGATGATCGGCAGGTCGGCACCCAGGTTTTCGATCACCGCGGCATAGAAACCCTCGGCGTCCCACTGGTCGGCATAGGTCTTCGGCGGCATGAACTGGTCGACCAGGTCGTCGATCACCTGGCGGCGCATGTCGCCGACAATTTCCGACAGGTCCTCGGCGGCCATGATCTCGCGCCGCTGGCTGAAGACCACCTTGCGCTGGTCGTTCATCACGTCGTCGAATTTCAGCACGTTCTTGCGCATGTCGAAATTGCGGCCCTCGACCTTGGCCTGGGCCCGTTCCAGCGACTTGTTCACCCAGGGGTGGATGATCGCCTCGCCCTCTTTCATGCCCAGCGAGGTGAGCACCTTGTCCAGCCGCTGGGATCCGAAGATCCGCATCAGGTCGTCCTCGAGGCTGAGGTAGAACACGGTGCGACCCGGATCGCCCTGACGGCCCGAACGGCCGCGCAGCTGGTTGTCGATGCGGCGGCTCTCGTGCCGCTCCGAGGCCATCACGTAGAGGCCGCCCGCCTCGATCACCTTCTGCTTCTCCTCGGCATGCTTTGCCTCTTCGCGCTTGCGCAGCTCGACGGGGTCGGCTTCGGGGTCTTCTGCCAGCGCCGCCAGAACCTGCATCTCGACATTGCCGCCCAGCTGGATGTCGGTGCCGCGACCGGCCATGTTGGTGGCGATGGTCACTGCGCCCAGACGGCCGGCCTCGGCGACGATCTGCGCCTCCTTGTCGTGCTGGCGCGCGTTCAGGACGTTGTGCTTGATGCCTTCCTTGGTCAGCAGCTGGCTCAGCTGTTCCGACTTCTCGATCGAGGTGGTGCCTGCCAGGACCGGCTGCCCCTTCTCGTTCGCCTTCTTGATCTCGGCGATCATGGCAGCGTATTTCTCGGCCACCGTGCGATAGACCTGATCGTCCTGGTCGTCGCGCGCGATCGGCTTGTTGGTCGGCACCTCGACCACGCCAAGACCGTAGATCTCGCCGAATTCCTCGGCCTCGGTGGTGGCGGTGCCGGTCATGCCGGCCAGCTTGTCGTAGAGCCGGAAATAGTTCTGGAACGTCACGCTGGCCAGGGTCACGTTCTCGGGTTGGATGGTTGCGCCCTCCTTGGCCTCGATTGCCTGGTGCAAGCCGTCGGACAGGCGGCGGCCCGGCATCATCCGGCCGGTGAATTCGTCGATCAGCACGACCTCGCCATCGCGGACGATATAGTCCTTGTCCTTGGTGAACAGGATATGCGCGCGCAGGCCCTGGTTCACATGGTGCACCACCGTCGTGCTCTCGGGGTCATAGAGTGTGTGCTCGGGTTCCAGAAGGTCGCGGGCCTTCAGCTGCTCTTCGAGAAACTCGTTGCCCTCGTCGGTAAAGGTCACGTTGCGGGTCTTCTCGTCCAGCTCGTAATGTTCGGGCTTGAGCAGCGGGATGATGGCATTGATCGTGACATAGAGATCCGACCGGTCCTGCGAGGGCCCCGAGATGATCAGCGGCGTGCGCGCCTCGTCGATCAGGATCGAGTCGACCTCGTCGACGATGGCGAAGTTGTGGTGCTTCTGGAACAGCTGGCTCAGTTCCGATTTCATGTTGTCGCGCAGGTAATCGAATCCCAGCTCGTTATTGGTGGCATAGGTGATGTCGCAGCCATAGGCGGCGCGCTTTTCCTCTTCGGGCATGCCCGACCAGATCACGCCGGTGGTCATGCCGAGCGCTGCATAGACCTTGCCCATCCATTCGGCGTCCCGCTTGGCCAGGTATTCGTTCACCGTGACGATATGCACGCCCTTGCCGGTCAGCGCGTTCAGATAGGCGGGAAATGTGGCGACCAGGGTCTTGCCCTCGCCGGTCTTCATCTCGGCGATGTTGCCCTGGTGCAGGAACACCCCGCCCATCAGCTGCACGTCGAAGGCGCGCAGGCCCAGGGCGCGCTTGGCTCCCTCGCGGACATTGGCAAAGGCTTCGGGGATCAGGTCGTCCAGGCTCTCGCCCTCCAGCGCGCGCTTGCGCAGCTCTTCGGTGCGGGCCTTCAGGCCGTCATCGTCCAGCTTGGCGAACTCGTCTTCCAGCGCGTTGATCCTGTCGATCAGCGGGCGGGTCGCCTTGATCTTGCGGTCGTTCGGCGTTCCGAACACCTTTTTGGCGAGCGTTCCGAGTCCCAGCATGTTCACTCCGGCTGATCTGTATCTCTTGGCATTCGAGACAGACTTGTCCGTCCAGCACACAACCCATAGATACGGGGCGAACGGCGGTTCTGTCCAAGGCTTGCAGGCGATGTAAGCGGCAGGCCGAAAAGTGTCAACGCCGCGCCCTGTCGCGGCAAGAGAATAGGAAGAATCCATGCCCAAAGGTCTCACATTTCTGGCATCCGCGACGCTCGCACTTACGCTGGCCATGCCACTGGCCGCCGAAGAGGCGCCCGGGGCCGACACGGTCGTCGCCCGCGTCAACGGCGAAGAGATCACGCTGGGCCACATGATCGTCGCCCGTGCCGGGCTGCCGCAGCAATACCAGCAGCTGCCCGACGAAGTGCTTTACGAGGCGATCATGGACCAGCTGATCCAGCAGAACCTGATGCAGCAGGCGCAGGGCGGCGAGGTTCCCAAGCGGATCGAGCTGCAGCTCGAGAACGAACGCCGGTCTCTGATGGCGGCCGAGCTGATCGAGGGGGTGATGCAGACGGCCACGACCGAGGACGCGATCCAGAAGGCCTATGACGCGGCCTATGCCGACGGGTTCGGCGGCGAGGAATACAACGCCTCGCACATCCTGGTGGAGTCCGAGGACGAGGCCAAGGCGATCCGCGCCGACCTGGAAGGCGGCGCCGATTTCGCCGCCACCGCCAAGGAGAAGTCGACCGGACCGTCCGGGCCCAATGGCGGCGAACTGGGCTGGTTCTCGGAAGGGTCGATGGTGCCGCCCTTTGAGGAGGCGGTGATGTCGCTGGAGAAGGGGCAGATTTCCGACCCGGTGCAGACGCAGTTCGGCTGGCACGTGATCGTTCTGAACGACAAGCGCATGGCCGAGGCGCCCGAGCTGGACGAGGTGCGCGACGAGCTGGCACAGCAGGTCCAGCGCGCGGCGGTCGATGCCAAGGTCGCCGAGCTGACCAAGGGCGCCGAGATCGAGCGCCCGGAGATCGAAGACCTCGATCCCTCGATCCTGAGTGATCTGAGCCTGATCGAGGAGTAATCGCGGTGGCCACGATCACCCATGTCTCGCCGCTGGCGCCAGAGGCGTTTCCCGACCTTCCGGCGATCGGAGGCGTGCGATTTGCCACCGCCGCGGCCGGGGTCAAGTACCAGGATCGGCCGGACGTGATGCTGGCCGTCCTCGATCCCGGCAGCGCGGTGGCGGGGGTGTTCACGCGCTCGTCGACCCGCGCCGCGCCGGTGCTGGACTGCCAGGCCAAGATCGGCGGGGCCAGTGACGGGCCGGCGGCGATCCTGGTCAATTCCGGTAACGCCAACGCCTTCACCGGGCATTACGGACAAAGCTCGGTCGCCGCGGTCACGCAAGCGGTGGCCGAGGCGACCTCGGTGCCGGTATCGCGGGTGTTCACCTCATCGACCGGGGTGATCGGCGAGCGCTTGCCGCATGAGCGGATCGTGGCCCGGCTGAGCGACCTGGCGGCGGGGCTGTCGGCGGGTGCCATCGGCGATGCCGCGCGGGCGATCATGACGACCGACACTTTTCCCAAGGGCGCATCGCGCGAGGTGACGGTTGGCGGCAAGACCGTCCGCATCGCCGGGATCGCCAAGGGATCGGGCATGATCGCGCCCGACATGGCCACGATGCTGGCCTATATCTTCACCGACGCCGCCATCGAACAGTCGAAGCTGCAGGAGATGCTGGGCGCGCTGTCCGACCGGACATTCAACTGCATCACCGTGGACAGCGACACCTCGACCTCGGACAGCGTGCTGGTCTGCGCGACCGGGGCGGCGGGCGTTGACGCCACGGACGATCCCGCGTTCCGCGAGGCTCTCGAGGCGGTGATGCGGGACCTGGCGCAGCAGGTCGTCCGCGACGGCGAGGGTGCCAGCAAGTTCGTCGAGATCCGCGTGACCGGCGCCGTCTCGGATGCCGAGGCAAGGGTGCACGGGCGGGCCATCGCCAACTCGCCGCTGGTCAAGACCGCGATTGCCGGTGAGGATCCCAATTGGGGCCGTATCGTCATGGCGATCGGCAAGTCCGGCGCCACGGCGGATCGCGACCGGCTGAGCATTTCCTTCGGCGACATCCCGGTTGCGGAAAAAGGCTGGGTCAGCCCCGACTACAGCGAAGATGCCGCGGCCGCCTACATGAAAAGGCCCGAACTGGTCATCTCGGTCGATCTGGGGCTTGGCGAGGGCCGGGCCACGGTATGGACCTGCGACCTGACCCACGGATACATCCGGATCAACGCGGATTACCGCTCGTGAAGACGCTGCTGGTGTCCGCGGTGGCCCTGATCGACGTGGACGGGCGCGTGCTGCTGGCGCAGCGGCCCGAGGGCAAGTCGATGGCGGGGCTGTGGGAATTTCCCGGCGGCAAGGTCGAAGAGGGCGAGACGCCGGAACACGCGCTGATCCGCGAACTGGACGAGGAGCTGGGCATCAACACCTGGGAATCCTGCCTTGCGCCGCTGACCTTCGCCAGCCATTCCTATGACGGCTTTCATTTGCTGATGCCGCTGTTTGCCTGCCGCAAATGGGAGGGGATACCGCAGGCCCGCGAAAACCAGGCCCTGTCCTGGGCGCGGCCCGCGGACCTGCGCGACTACCCCATGCCGCCTGCGGACATCCCCCTGATCCCGATCCTGCGCGACTGGCTCTGACGGGCGAACGGGACTCCACCGGCGATTTTACGTTTGCGGCGAAGTAAATCCGGTCTAGGATTTCCGAATTGGGACCTCATCGGGGGGATTGCGGAATGCTTCGCACCATCGTGATGGGCAGTTGCGTGTCTGTGCAGGGCGAATTCGTCCAGTCTCTGCCGGATGGCCGCGTCAAGGTTAGGGTTGGTGACAGGGTATATGTGGGGCGGCCGGTTCAGGCCGCGGCCTGACTGCCTCAAGACCAGGGATCCGGGCGACGCGCCCCGGCACCCGAACGAAAAACGGCGGCCCTTGCGGCCGCCGTTCCCTTGCCTGCCCAGTGGCGCGGATCAGTCGAGCTTGCGCTCGACCTCCTCGCGCTCGAAGATCTCGATCACATCGGCCGGGCGGATGTCCTCGTAATTCTCGAAGGCCATGCCGCATTCCTGGCCGGATTGCACCTCGGCAACTTCGTCCTTGAACCGCTTGAGCGTCTTCAGCGTGCCTTCGTGGATCACCACGTTGTCGCGCAGCAGACGCACACCGGCCGACCGGCGGGCAATGCCCTCGGTGACCAGACAGCCGGCGACCTTGCCGACATTCGAGACCTTGAAGACCTCCTTGATCTCGGCATAGCCGATGAAGGTCTCCTTGATCTCGGCGCTCAGCAGGCCCGATGCGGCGGCTTTCACGTCGTCCACCAGGTCGTAGATCACCGAGTAGTAGCGGATCTCGACGCCCTTCTGGTTGGCGGTGTTGCGCGCCGAGGCGTTGGCCCGGACGTTGAAGCCCATGACCGGCGCGCCCGATGCCTCGGCCAGTCCGATATCGGTCTCGGTGATGGCGCCGACGCCCGAATGCAGAACGCGCACGCGGACCTCGTCGTTGCCGATCTTCTCCATCGCCTGAACGATGGCCTCGGCCGAGCCCTGCACGTCGGCCTTCACCAGGATCGGAAGCTCGTTGACGCTTTCGTCCTCCTTGGCCTTCTGCATCAGCTGTTCCAGAGTGGTCGCGGCACCGGCGGCGGCGCGCTTGTCCTTGGCGGCGTTCGCACGGTATTCGGCGATCTCGCGGGCCTGCGCCTCGGTCTCGGTGACGTTCAGAACGTCGCCGGCCTCGGGCGTGCCGTTGAGGCCCAGCACCTCGACCGGAACCGACGGGCCGGCCTCCTTGACGCGTTCGCCCTTGTCGTTGATCAGCGCGCGGACCTTGCCGTATTGCTCGCCCACGACGAAGATGTCGCCCTGGCGCAGCGTGCCCTTCTGCACAAGGACCGTCGCCACGGGGCCGCGGCCCACGTCCAGCTGCGCCTCGATCACCGCGCCCTGCGCCGCCCGGTCGGGGTTGGCGTTGAGCTCCAGGATCTCGGCCTGCAGGGCGATCGCCTCCAGCAGCTCGTCCAGGCCCTGGCCGGAAATGGCCGAGACCTCGACATCCTGCACGTCGCCTGACATCTTCTCGACGATGACCTCGTGCTGCAGCAGGTCGGTGCGCACCTTGTCGGGGTCGGCGTCGTGCTTGTCGATCTTGTTGATCGCCACGATCATCGGCACTTGCGCCGCCTTGGCGTGGTTGATGGCCTCGATGGTCTGCGGCATGACCGCGTCATCGGCGGCCACCACCAGCACCACGATATCGGTGACCTGCGCCCCGCGCGACCGCATCGACGTGAACGCCGCGTGGCCGGGCGTGTCGAGGAAGGTCAGCACCGCGCCGCTGTCGGTCTTCACCTGATAGGCGCCGATATGCTGGGTGATGCCACCGGCCTCGCCCGCGACCACCTTGGCGTCGCGGATCGCGTCCAGCAGCGAGGTCTTGCCGTGGTCCACGTGGCCCATGATGGTGATGACCGGCGGGCGCGGCTTGAGGTTGCCCTCGTCGTCGTCGATATCGGCGATGACGTCTTCGACATCGGAATCCGAGACCCGCACGACCTTGTGGCCGAATTCCTCGATGATGAGCTCGGCGGTGTCGGCGTCGATGGTCTGGTTCTGCGTAACCATCATGCCCATGTTCATCAGCGACTTGACCACGTCGGCCACGCGCTCGGCCATCCGGTTGGCCAGTTCCGAGACCACGATGGCCTCGGGCAGCTGCACGTCGCGGATCACCTTTTCGCGCTCGATCGGGCCGCCCATCGCCTTCTGGCGGGCGCGCTCCTGCTTGCGCTTCATCGCGGCCATCGACCGCTGGCGGCCGCCTTCGCCGCCGCGCAGCGCCTGGTTCAGGGTCAGCTTGCCGGAGCGGCGGTTGTCGTCGCGGCCCTTGCCGCGCGACTGACGGTCGTCGCGTTCCCGTTCGGGCTTGCGCGCGGCCGCGGGCGGCGGGCCGGACTTGGGCGCGGCCCGGTCGGGCTTGGGCCCTTCCTTGGCAGCCACGGCCTCGGCTTCGGCACGCTTTTCGGCCGCCTCGGCCTCGGCCCGGCGCTGTTCTTCCTGCTCCGCCTTTTGGCGGGCCTTTTCCTCGGCCTCGCGCTGCTCGCGTTCCTTGGCCTCGGCCTCGGCGCGGCGGCGTTCACGCTCTTCGGCGCGGGCCTTTTCCTCGGCTTCGCGCTGCTGCGCCTCCTCGGCCTCGCGGGCCTTGGCGGCCTGAAGCGCCTTCATGCGGCGGTCCATCTCGGCATCCGAGATCCCGGCCGGGCGACGCGACGGGTTGCCAGCGGGCGCCGAGCCGCCGCCGGCGGCGGGTTTCGAGGCGCCCGGCTTGGGAACCACGACGCGTTTGCGCTTGGTTTCCACAACGACATTCTTGGTCCGTCCGTGGCTGAAACTCTGTTTCACGTTCCCCGGTCGGGAGCCACGCAGACCCAATGTCTTCTTGCCGTCACTATCGCTCATAAAGCTACTTATCCTTCCGAGCGGCCCTTGCCGCCGTCATCCGTCGTTTCGCGCAATCCGCGCAAGCGTTGCGCTTCCTCTACAACACGTTTGGCGAGTCCACCAGAGGCCAGCGCCGCATGTATCACTGTTTGGCGTCCAAACGCCATGCCCAATTCATCCGCCGTGAGCCAGCCGATATAGCTGCCGCGATGCGGTGTGCTCAGCTTCGACTTGCCCCGTGCCGAGCCGTCTTCGGCCTGGATCAGGACCCGGGCCTCTTCCTTGTCGAGCCAGGCCTTTACCTTCTCGTATCCGGCCACCGCGTCGCCCGACTTGCGGGCCAGGCTGATCAGCTCGACCACGCGGCGTGCCAGCTGCCGTTCGACCTCCTCGCCCAGATCCTCGGGCACCGTCACCGGCATCTTCAGCCCACGCGCGAACAGCTTCTTGCGCGCGGCGGTGTCGATCGCCTTTGCATCGGCGGCGACATAAACGCCCCGGCCGGGCAGCTTGCCGGCCACATCGGGGACGATCTGCGCGTCGGGACCGGCGACGAAGCGGATCAGCCCGTGTTTCGGGCGCAGCTCGCCGGTGGCGATGCACTTGCGCTCGGGACCGTCGGGCCGGTCCTTGACTGCTCCGCCGCGGCTCACCTCGCGCCCCTCCGGATCAGGCCTCGGCCTCGGCTTCGGTTTCCTCGCCCTCGGCGTCGCTCTCTTCCTCTTCGGACACCAGATCGGCGGGGTCGACCCAACCCAGGTTGATGCGTGCGGTCATGACCATGTCCTGGGCTTCCTCCAGCGACAGGTCGAAGGGTTCCAGGATACCGTCATCCTTGACCCGCTGGCCATCGACCGTCGTCCAGCCGCCGGCCAGTTCCCAGTCGGCGCAGGTGGCGAAATCCTCGAGTGTCTTCACATCGTCCTTCGCCAATGCCTCAACCATCTGGGGGGTCAGGCCCTCGAATTCAATAAGGCTGTCCTCGGCGCCCAGCGCGCGGGCATTCTCGAGCGCCGCCTTGGCCTGCGCCTCGAGGAAGTCGCGGGCACGGGCCTGCAGCTCCTCCGCGGTGCCCTCGTCGACGCCGTCGATCACCAGCAGCTCGTCCTGCTCGACATAGGCCACCTCTTCGAGATTGGTGAAGCCCTCCGAGACCAGCAACTGGGCAAAGAACTCGTCCAGGTCCAGGGTTTCCATGAACAGCTGGGTGCGGATCTCGAATTCCTTCTGACGGCGGGCGGATTCCTCCTCCTCGGTCATGATGTCGATGTCCAGGCCGGTCAGCTGGCTGGCCAGGCGCACGTTCTGGCCGCGGCGGCCGATGGCCAGGCTCAGCTGCTCTTCGGGCACCACCACCTCGATCTTGCCGGCCTCTTCGTCCAGCACGACCTTCGAGACCTCGGCGGGCTGCAGCGCGTTCACCAGGAAGGTCGGCTGATCCTCGTTCCAGGGGATGATGTCGATCTTCTCGCCCTGCAGCTCGTTGACCACCGCTTGAACCCGGCTGCCGCGCATACCGACGCAGGCACCCACCGGGTCGATGGAGTTGTCATAGGAGATCACCGCGATCTTGGCGCGGCTGCCGGGGTCGCGGGCCACCGCCTTGATGTCGATGATGCCGTCATAGATTTCCGGCACTTCCATCTTGAACAGCTCGGCCATGAACTCGGGCGCGGTGCGGCTGAGGAAGATCTGCGGCCCGCGCGGTTCGCGGCGCACGTCCTTGATGTAGCAGCGGATGCGGTCGTTGGGGCGATAGCTCTCGCGGCCGATCTTCTCGTTGCGGCGCAGGATCGCCTCGCCGGTGCCCACATCGACGATGACGTTGCCGTATTCCTCGCGCTTGACCATGCCGTTGATGATGGTGCCGGCGCGGTCCTTGAATTCCTCGAACTGGCGGTCGCGCTCGGCCTCGCGCACCTTCTGCAGGATCACCTGCTTGGCGCTTTGTGCCGCGATGCGGCCCATTTCAACCGGGGGCACCTCTTCGACGAAAGTGTCACCGACCTTGGGATCTTCCAGGTATTGCCTGGCCTGCTCGACGGTCATTTCCGCCTGGTAGTTCTCAAGCTCCTCGTCCTCGACCACGGTGCGCACGCGGGTAAAGGTCGCGCGGCCGGTCTTGCGGTCGATCGCCACCCGGATGTCCATTTCCGAGCCGTAGCGGCTCTTGGCGGCGCGGGCGAGGCTCTCCTCCATCGCCTCGACCACCAGCCCCGGGTCGATCATCTTTTCGCGGGCCACCGCCTCGGCGGTTTGCAAGAGCTCCAGCTGGTTCGCGGACGTGATTGCCATTACTTTGTCTCCTCTTCGGACCCTTCGGTCACGATCTCGTCGAATTCGTCTTCGTTGAGCGCCCCGGCCGCCTTGCGCTGGCGCAGCATTTCCTTGATCAGGTCGTCGGTCAGCACGAGCTTGGCATCGGTCAGCCAGTCGAATTGCAGGCCGATGGTTACCGTGTCGCCGTCCTGGGGAATGTTGATCAGGACCTCGCTGCCCTCGACGCCCGCCAACTCGCCCTTGAATCGGCGGCGCCCGTCGATCAACTCGTCGGTTTCCAGCTTGGCCTCGTAGCCCTCGAACGCGTCGAAATCCTTGATCCGGGTCAGGGGCCGGTCGATGCCGGGGCTGGACACTTCTAGCGTATAGGCATCCAGGATCGGGTCCTCGACATCCAGCGTTGCGCTCACCGCATTCGAGATCTCGGCGCAATCGTCCACCTCGATGCCGCCATCGGGCTTGTCGGCCATGATCTGCAGCGTGGTCTGCTTGCCGCTCATCAGCCGGATGCGCACCAGCTCATAGCCCATGTCCTCGATCACCGGAGAGATGATCTCGGCCAGTCGGCGGTCGATCGCGGCCTTTGCTATCAGGTCGTTCGTCATAGGGTCCAAACACAAAAAAACGGGCGCGCGGCCCGTCGAAATTCCCGGTGGAGCCTTCGGACCAGAACCCGACGCGCCGCTGTTGAGGGGGATATACGCGGGCCGGAACGAGTCTGCAACCCCCGGCTTCCTCTTGCTGCAAATATCCTCGCCGAAGGCATCGCGCGCAGCGCGATTTCAGACCATCCACCACCGTTCCGCGATCCGCCCGTCATCCAGCGGTGCGGTGGCGCCGATCCGGCGCGGAAGCCCGACGGCGGGTGCTATGGCCAGGTCCATCGCCGCCTCGGACGGGTGATAGCGGAAGCGCCCGCGCTCACCCAGGCCGTCCGGGTCGGGCAGGGCGGCCACGTCCACGAACCCGTCGCGCAGCGCCTCGGCGCGCACGGCGGCATCGGGGATCACGATGATCTCCAGCGTGTCGATCCAGCCCGCCTGGCCCTGCCGGTAGTGGCCGGCCACCTTGCGGGCGCGGAAATGGTGGTCGTCGCGGGCCCGTTCCACGCGGTAGCAGCCGGTGCCGTTGGCGTGCTCCAGCGGCGTGACGGTCTCGCCCGCCCGCGGAACGGCAAAGCGGCCCTCCGCCAGCCGCAGCGGCAGATCCGGATCCGGTTCCGCCAGCTCAAGCCGCAGGGCCTTCCGGCCGGTGGCCTCGGCCCGGCCCAGATCGGCGAGCGCCGCGGCGGCATCCTCGACGCGCAGGGGGGTGCCATCGTGAAACACGGCGTCGCCGCGCAGGTCGAAATGCCAGACCCGGGCGCCGGTCTCGGACCGCCAGCCGGTCGCCAGCTCGCCGCGCAGGGTGCCGTCGGGGGCGATCTCGGTCAGCGTGTCGAAGACCGCGCCGCGGGCCACGCGGTCCAGGCTGCCGTCGCGCGGCACTGCCAGGCGCAGCGTGCCGCCGGGGCGCGGGGTCTGCGCGGTCAGTCCGGTCGCCGCCAGCAGCGCGGCGGCGGCACCCGATGCAAACAGCGCGCGGCGGTCCAGCCTGCTCATGCCGCCTCCTGTTCCGCGATACGGTCCATGATCCGCACCAGCTCGGCGCTGATGCCGGGTTCCGACAGCGCATGACCGGCATTGCGCACCATCCGCAGCTCGGCCCCGGGCCACAGCTCGGCCAGCTTCCAGGCCGAGGCCGGCGGGCAAATCATGTCATAGCGGCCCTGTACGATGCGTCCGGGAAGATGCGATATCCGGGCCATGTTGGCGAGGATCTGGCCATCGAATTCCAGGAACCCGCCATTGGTGAAATAGTGGTTTTCGAGCCGGGCGAAGGCGCGGGCGTAATCGCCGGGCGATTCGCCCGTGGTGCCGTCGGAATGGATCGAGGCCAGCGCGTTCTCCCACGCCGCCCAGAGCTTGCCGAAGCGGGTCTCCTCGGCCAGGTCGCCCGAGAACAGGCGACGGTTGTAGGCCGCGATCAGGTCGTGGCGCTCGACCTCGGGGATGGGCGCCACGAACCTGGCCCAGGGTTCGGGCCAGAACCGGCCGGCGCCGCCGCCATAGAACCAGTCCAGTTCGGACCGGGTCATCAGGAAGACCCCGCGCAGGACAAGTTGCCGCACCCGGTCGGGATGCGACTGCGCATAGATCAGCGCCAGCGTCGCGCCCCAGCTGCCGCCGAAGACCAGCCAGGCGTCGATGTCCAGCAGCCGGCGGATCGATTCGATGTCGGCGACCAGGTGCCAGGTCGTGTTGTGAGCCACCGAGGCATGCGGGCGCGACCTGCCGCAGCCGCGCTGATCGAACAGAATCACCCGGTAGTTCTCGGGATCGAAATAGCGCCGCATCGCCGGGCTGCAGCCGCCGCCGGGCCCGCCATGCAGGACCACGACCGGCAGGCCATCGGGATTGCCGCATTGCTCGACATAGATGCGGTGCCCGTTTCCGACGTCGACCATGCGCTGATCGAAAGGGTCGACCGGCGGGTATAGATACTGCACTGCGCGCTTTTGGTCGGGATACTTGTCCATTACCGCCCTATATAGTCCGCCAGAGTAAAAGAGCATACGGAGACAGGAATGCAAGCGCCGCAAACAACGGTCGATCCCACCGAGATCGCCAAGTTCGAGGCGATGGCCGCCGAGTGGTGGGATCCCGATGGCAAGTTCAAGCCGCTGCACATGCTCAACCCGTGCCGGCTGGATTACATCACCGCGCAGATCGCCGCGGAATTCGACCGCGACACCGCCGGCCCGGCGCCGTTTGCGGGGCTGCGGCTGCTGGATATCGGCTGCGGCGGCGGGTTGCTCAGCGAGCCGATGGCGCGGCTGGGCGCCGAGGTCGTGGGCGCCGATGCCGCCGAACGCAACATCCCGGTCGCGCGGATCCATGCCGAGCAATCGGGGCTGAAGATCGACTATCGCCACACCACCGCCGAGGCCCTGGCCGAGGCCGGAGAGCAGTTCGACGTGGTGCTGAACATGGAGGTGGTCGAGCATGTGGCCGATCCGCTGGCCTATCTGACCGCAACGCGGCAATTGCTGAAGCCGGGCGGCCTGCAGGTCTGCTCGACGATCAACCGCAATCCGAAATCCTGGGCCATGGCCATTGTCGGCGCCGAGGTGGTGATGCGCTGGCTGCCGCGCGGCACGCATGAATGGTCCAAGTTCATCACGCCCGACGAGCTTTACGACCTGCTGCGCCGGGCCGGGCTGGAGCCGGTGGACCGCAAGGGATTCGTGTTCAACCCGATCACCTGGGGCTGGTCGCTGTCGGCGCGCGACCTGAGCGTCAACTACGTAACGGCCAGCGTGAAACCGGCGGGCTGAGCCCGGCTCAGTCCTCCAGCTTGCGGCGCAGGTCGCGCAGCACCGGCAGGGTGGCGCGCACCCGATCCGGGCCGATATCGCCGACGACCTGGTTGATCAGCGGCGTGATCGAGGAAATCGCCTGGTCCCGCGCGCGGCGTCCCGCGGGGCTGATGGCCACCATCTTGCGGCGGGCATCGTCCCAATCCGGGCGGATATGGACGTATCCGGCCCATTCCAGCTTGGCCAGCGTGTTGGTCATGGCACCGCGCGTGACGTGGAAGGTGCTGGCCAGCTGAGCCGGCGTGCGTTCGGCGGCGATGAAGGCCAGGTGGTTGAGCACCGAGAAATGCGAGATTTCCATGCCCTTGGGCATCACCCGCCCCAGGCGGTTCCGCAACAGCTGGTCGGCGGTCAGGATCTCACTGAACAGCGAGACGGCAAGGGCATTGGTTTCATCGGACATCGCGCCATGCGGATCAGGGGCCGTCCAAGGGACGGGAATGGGTCAGGGACGGGACCCGTCTGCGGGCCTCGGCAACAGCTTTAGCATCCAGATCGAGAAAGTGAATGCCCGGCCCCTCACCGCCGTCGATCAGCACCTCGCCCCAGGGCGACACCGCCAGGGAATGGCCGTATGTGCTGCGCTGCCGTCCGCGCGAGCACGGATGGGTGCCGGTCTGCGCCGGGGCCAGGACATAGCATCCGGTCTCGATGGCGCGGGCGCGCAGCAAGGGCTGCCAATGCGCGGCGCCGGTGACTGGCGAAAACGCCGCCGGAACGGTCAGGATGGTCGCCCCGGCCTGCGCCAGCGCGGAATAGAGATACGGGAAGCGGAGGTCATAGCAGACGGTCATGCCAATCCGCCCGAACGGGGTGTCGGCCAGAACCGCCTGCGACCCCGGCCGGAAATTGGCCGATTCCCGGTAGGTCTCGGTCTCCGAGACCTGCACGTCGAACATGTGGATCTTGTCGTAGCGGGCGGCAATGTCGCCATCGGGACCGATCAGAACCGACCGGTTGGCGAACCGGCCATCCGCGTCTTCGGTCCTGAGCGCCAGCGAGCCGATCAGCAGCCACAGGCCCAGGTTGCGCGCCTGCTCCCGCAGGGCCCCGAGCATCGCATCCTCGGCCTCGGGCCGCAGGACGGTGCGCTGATGCGTGGTGCTGGTGCTCAGGCAGTTGGTGACCTCGGGGGTCAGGACGAACCCCGCGCCATCGGACGCGGCCCGCGCGATCGCGGTGCGGATCCGGTCGAGATTGTCCGCCGGGTCGTCGGACGAGGTGAACTGGATCAGCGCGGTGCGCATCACGCGGCCAGCAGCGGGTCGAGCTTGCCGGCGCGGTCCAGTTCGTAGAGATCGTCGCAACCGCCCACATGGGTCTCGCCGATGAAGATCTGCGGAACGGTGCGGCGGCCGCCCGCGCGGTCGATCATCTCGGCCTTGCGGCCGGGATTCGTCAGCACGTCGATCTCGGTGAAGCTGACGCCTTTCTGGGTCAGCAGCCGCTTGGCGGCGTGGCAGAAGCCGCAGAGCGGCGATGTGTAAAGTTCAACCGGTTTCATGGTCCATCCCCTGGATCAGCGACAATCTAGGGTCATTTGGGCATCCTTTGCAACGCGTGCCAGCACCAGGACGGATACCCGGGTTGCGCCGGCCTCATGGCACGCGCAGGTGCAGGCGGTCAGCGTGGCCCCCGAGGTCATCACGTCATCGACCAGCAGAATCTCGCGCCCGGCCAGCCGGTGACGGCGTTTGGGGTGCGGGCGGATGGCGTCGGCCAGAATCGCGCTGCGTTCGGCGGTGCCGCGCCCGTCCAGCATGGGCGTACGCCGTGTGCGGATCAGCAGGTCGGGACAGCAGGCCAGCCCGGTCTCGCGCGACAGGGCCTGCGCCAGCAGCGCGGACTGGTTGTAGCGCCGCCGCGTCAGGCGCGTCCAGTGCAGCGGAACCGGCGCGATCAGCATGTCGTCGCGCAGCAGCGGCCGCGCGGCCCGCGCCAGCCAGAGCGCGGCGGGCCGGGCCAGCTCGGCCCGGTCGCCATGTTTCAAAGCCAGCACCAGCCGCCGCGCCCGTCCCGCATAGAGCAGCGCCGCACGCCCGTTGTCCCAGGGCCGATCCGCATCCATGCAGGCGTCACATTCGATCCGGTGGCCGTCGGCATGGCCCGGCAGCGGCGTGCCGCAGGCCTCGCAGACGGTGCCGTCGATGAACGGCGTGTCGCGCCAGCACGGCCCGCAGAGGCCGAAATCCGAGGTCACAAGGTCGCCGCAGCCCAGGCAGCGGGGCGGGTAGACCATCTCGATCGCGGTTTGAATCCTGTGCCACATGCGTTATCCCGCGCCTCATGAAGATCCCCGGACCCGACGCACCCGTCCTGGTCGACCGCGCCGCGTTGCAGGCGCGGCGCGGCCGCGTGCGTCCCGAGGCGTTGTTCCTGCACCGGGCGGCGCTGTCCGAGGTCGAGGATCGGCTGGAGTTGGTTAACAGGGGGTTTACGGCCCCCGCCATCGTGACGCCGTTTCCCGCGATCTGGTCGCCGGCCTTTCCGCAGGCAAGGATCGCCCCGGATGACGATGTGCTGGCGCTGGAGCCGGGCGCGCATGACCTGGTGATCCACGCCATGGCGCTGCACTGGGCCAACGATCCCGTGGGGCAGCTGATCCAGTGCCGCCGCGCCCTGCGCCCTGATGGGCTGCTGCTGGCGGTGTGCCTGGGGGGGGACACCTTGCGCGAATTGCGCGCCGTGCTGGGGCAGGCCGAGACCGAGGTGGCGGGCGGCCTCAGCCCCCGGATCGCGCCGATGGCCGAGATCCGCGACCTGGGCGCGCTGCTGCAGCGCGCCGGGCTGGCGCTGCCGGTGGCCGACAGCGTGCCGCTCAGCGCGGCCTATCGCGATCTTGTGCACCTGATGCACGATCTGCGCGACATGGGTGAGACCAACGCGCTGATGGCGCGGCTGCGCCGTCCGACCCGGCGGGCGGTCTTTGCCCGTGCCGCGACGCTCTATGCCGACCATTTCGCCGATGATGACGGACGGCTGCCCGCCACGTTCGACCTGATCTGCCTGACCGGCTGGGCGCCGGATGACAGCCAGCCCAAGCCGCTGCGCCCGGGCTCGGCCAAGGCCTCGCTGGCGCAGGCGCTGGGCACCGACGAGACGAAACTGCGCGATTGACCAGAGGCCGGAACCCGTTATCTCAGGCAGAACCGCAGAAGAAAGCCAGGACGCCCGACATGCTCGATGCCACTTCGCCCGCCATTCGCCCGACCCATGCGCCCGCCGACCACCCCAAGGTGCGGATTGGCAAGGTGGGGGTGCTCCTGGCCAATCTGGGCACGCCGGACCACTACAGTTACTGGCCGATGCGGCGCTATCTGAACGAGTTTCTGTCAGACCAGCGCGTGATCGACTATCCGGCCTGGAAATGGCAGCCGATCCTGCAGGCAATCATTCTGACCAAGCGGCCATTCAGTTCCGGCGCGGCCTACAAGTCGATCTGGAACGAGGACAAGGGCGAAAGCCCGCTGATGACGATCACCAGGGACCAGACCGCCAAGATGGCCGAGGTTCTGCGGGCGCGGCACGGCGACCGGGTGATGGTGGATTTCTGCATGCGCTACGGCAATCCCTCGACCCGCTCGAAGGTGCGCGAGATGGTGGCGGCCGGATGCGAGCGGCTGCTGTTCTTTCCGCTGTATCCGCACTATGCCGGGGCGACCACGGCGACGGCCAACGACCAGTTCTTTCGCGCGCTGATGGAGGAGACCTGGCAGCCGGCGAGCCGCACGGTTCCGGCCTATTTCGATCACCCCGCCTATGTCGACGCGCTGGCCCGGTCGGTCGAGACCGCCTATGCCGGGATGGACACGGCGCCGGACGTCCTGGTGTGTTCCTATCACGGCATGCCCGAGCGCTATCTCCGGCAGGGCGATCCGTATCACTGCCAATGCGTCAAGACCACGCGCCTGCTCAAGGAGCGGCTGGGATGGGAGGACGACCGGATCGTCTCGACCTTCCAGTCCCGATTCGGTCCGGAGGAATGGCTGAAACCCTACACGGTGGACCACGTTGCCGATCTGGCGCGGCAGGGCCGCAAGCGGATCGCGGTCATCGCACCGGCGTTTTCGGCCGATTGCATCGAAACGCTGGAAGAGATCAACGAGGAGATCCGCGAAAGCTTCGAAGAGGCGGGCGGCGAGGACTTCACCTATATCCCGTGCCTGAACGATGACGACGCCCATATCGCTGCGCTGGCGGACGTGGTGGATGCCAACCTGGGCGGCTGGCTGGACTGACGCCCGGCACCAGTGAAGGCCAAAGAAAAAAGGCGGTGGATCGCTCCACCGCCTTTCCGGTTTTCTTCGCGCCTGGCCTTAGCCGGCTGCGATTGCCGCGCCTGCGATAACCAGCAGGATCAGGGGCAGCAGGATGCCGCTGGACGAACCGCGGGTTTCTTCGACGACGACGGGCGCCTCGACGATCGGCTCTTCCAGGTTGCCCGCATAGGCGGTCGATGCAGCAGCAGTCAGCGCGGCGGCGAGAACGAGTTTCTTCATAGTATCCTCCAGAATTTGCACGAATCCCCAGATGGGACCGCGCACCCAAGACTTTCCTCGTGCATTTTTCTAAGCAGCAAGCGTGTTTGATTGCAAACGCTTGTTGGCACCGAAGCCACTTAGAAATCGCCAATGTCGTCAAATTAGCAACACTTGGGCGCCCTTCCCGGTCATGGCGAAAAGCTCGGCAATTTGTTCATTGAAAAAGCCCGATGCGGCCGTTCGAAGATCTTGCGCCTGTCGCGGGTGCCGTGGATGCGGCAAAACGTCCACCCCAGGTAGGGCGCGTGGGTTCCAAGCGGGTTGTCCGGGTCCGGCGGGACGACATCGGGCCGTTACGGGTTGGGCCGCTTCGTCGTCGGGGTCAGTGCCCAACAGGGGCCTTCAACCTTGCGGGTGACGCTGGTGCGGTCGCGGCGGGTCTTTGCTGATCCCCTGCGCCAGTGCCGGCGCATCGATCGTTGCCGCAGCGCCCATCAGAAATGCGCGTCGGGTTCAGGCGGATCCCGTCCGTTTCACCATGTCACCCGCCATCATCCAGTCGTGTCCTGACCCGGCGTCGTTTTATGGCCGGAAAGCCGCACTCGCAAATCAAACAGGAAGAACTTGGCCGATTGTGGACTTGCGGCATTTGCGCCGTCGTGCCTGTCGGGGTATGTCGCTTTGGAAATCACGAATGGATTGAACGATGTTGCGTAGTCTTGTCCTGCTGATCGCGAGCGTCCTGGCCCTCGCAGCCTGCACCCCTCCGAACGATGTCGGAACCGGTGATCCGGGGCAGAAGATTTACCGGATCCGTGGCAATTCGGACAAGGTGCAATTCCGGATGCTTGATTCGGTGAACGCGCTGCGGTCGGCTTCGAACCTGCAGCAGGTGCAGCTGAACGCGCAGCTGAACGCCGCCGCGGCCACTCACGCCAAGGACATGGCCGCGCAGAACCGGCCCTGGCATTTCGGGTCCGACGGATCCTCTCCGCTCGACCGTGCGGCCCGGGCCGGGTACCCAGGCACGTTTTTGGGTGAGGCGATCGCGGAAACCTATGAGACCGAGTTGGAAACGCTTGCGGCCTGGATGGACGAGCCCGGTACGCGATCGATCATCCTGGACCCCACGGCCCGCGACCTGGGCTTTTCCTGGCATCAGGAGCGCGGCGGCAAGATCTGGTGGGCGCTGGAAATGGGCGGCTGAGCCCGGAACCCAGGCGCAGAGATGACAAAGGCCCCGGGATCGGGGCCTTTGTATTATGTCGACACGTCAGATCCGTCAGGTGACCTGAACGGCCTGAGGTTCGGTCAGGATCGTGTAGAGTTTGACCGGATCGAGATTCGACCGCAGCTTGTTGCACAGGGCCTGGTCGCGCAGCGTGCGCGACACCAGCGCCAGGGCCTTGAGATGCTCGACGCCGGCATCTTCGGGGGCGAAGAGCGCAAAGGCGATATCCACCGGCTGACGGTCCACCGCGCCATAGTCGATGGGCTTTTCCAGCAGGACGAACACGCCCGATACATCCTGAACCGTCGACAGCCGGGCGTGCGGCAGCGCCACGCCATGCCCCACACCCGTCGGCCCCAGGCTCTCGCGGTCCAAGAGCGCCTCGACCGTGGCCTGCGGCTTCAGCCCCAGCGCCGAGAAGCCGACATCGCCGATTTCCTGGAACAGGCGCTTCTTGCTGGACGCGGCCGACAATACACGGACGGCCTCAGGCTTGAGGATGCTGGAAAGCAGCATGAATGGCTTGCTCCGCGCGGCGGGTGCGCCGTGGGATCGGCGCACACCTGGTTCTGTTCCTGCCTTACGGGTCGATCCAGCCGATATTCCCGTCCTCGCGGCGGTACACGACATTCAACCCGTTCTTGCCCTCGTTGCGGAACACCAGCACCGGCGCTCCGGCCAGCTCCATCTGCATCACTGCTTCCCCGACCGACAGCGAGGGGATCTGTGTCTCCATCTCGGCCACGATCATGGGTTGCAGCGAGTCCGGCTCGGGTTCCGCATCCGATTCGTCAGAGGCGAGGATATAAGAGGACGCTCCGAGGAGTTCAACCGGCTCGCTGCGGTCCTTGTGGTGGTCCTTGAGGCGGCGCTTGTAGCGCCGCAGCTGCTTGTCCATCTTCTCGACGCAGGCCTCGAACGCGGCATAGATCTCGGTCGCATGCGCCTTGGCCTGAGCGGTCAGCCCGGTGGACAGATGCACCGTGGCCTCGCACACATATTCATGCGCCGAACGGGAAAAGACGACGTTGGCGTCGGTCGGGCGCTGGGCGTATTTTGCGACCGTCTCGCCCAGCTCGGTCTGCACGTGGGTCTGCAGGGCCTCACCGATGTCGATCTGTTTTCCGCTGATTTGGTAACGCATGTGATCTCCTTCGCAATGCTCACCCGGTTTGGCGCCGGCAACGGCGCGCCTGTTGTTATCGGGTGACGGGAACTGGCACGACAGGTGTTTGTCCGGCAACGCGCCTTTCGAAAAGGGGTCTGTCGGGGCCAGCATGGACACACTGTTTTGCCATGCTCCAATTGAGGCAAGAGACGCGGGGAGAGTCAATCAAAAGCGGCAGGGCGATGCCGGTTTTCAGGCCGGCGCGGCGGCGCTCCGGCGCGGGCCGCGCGGTCATGAAATGCGGAAATTGTCGCCCAGATAAACGCGCCGCACATTCTCGTTCTCGACCACTTCCGCCGGCGACCCGGACATCAGGACCTGGCCGTCGTGCAGGATATAGGCGCGGTCGACGATCTCCAGCGTCTCGCGCACGTTGTGGTCGGTGATCAGCACGCCTATCCCGCGTTTCCTGAGGTCGCCCACCAGGTGGCGGATGTCGCCCACGCTGATCGGATCGACCCCGGCGAAGGGTTCGTCCAGCAGCAGGTATTTCGGCTCGGCGGCCAGGCAGCGGGCGATTTCGACACGCCGTCGCTCACCGCCCGACAGGGCCAGCGCCGGCGCGCGCCGCAGGTGCTCGATCGAGAAGTCCGACAGCAGCTCCTCGAGCCGTTCGCGGCGCTGGTGGACATGCTTGACCGTCACGTCCAGCACCGCCGAGATGTTGTCCTCGACGCTGAGCCCGCGGAAGATCGACATTTCCTGCGGCAGGTAGCCGATGCCCATCCGTGCCCGGCGATACATCGGCAGGGCGGTGGCGTTCTGGCCGTCGATGGTGACCCGCCCCGCCTCGGGAAAGACCAGCCCGGCGACGGCGTAGAAGGTCGTCGTCTTGCCCGAGCCGTTCGGCCCCAGCAACGCCACGACCTCAGACCGGTCCAGCGTCATCGACACGTCGCGGATCACCGTGCGCTTGCGATAGGACTTGCGCAGCCGTTCGATCCGCAGGCCCGAGGAGCCCTGGGTCACCGTAAGGTCCGGGCCATCCATCAGTCGTCTCCGTCAGGTATGAGGATGGTCTTGACCCGGCCCACCATCTGCGCGGTGCCGGTCTGCAGGTTCACGGTCATCTTGTTCGAGGTCAGTGCATTCGCGCCCTGGGTCAGCAGCACGTCGCCGGTCATCACGATGACCCCGCTGCCGATGGTGTAGTCGGCGCGCTCGGCCTGGGCGGCGTCCGGGCCGCTGACCAGAAGCACGTCGCCGGTGGCCTCAAGCCGTTCGATGCCGGAGTTGTCGCTGTTGTAGATGACCAGGACCTGCCGGGCGTTCAATCGCATCTCGCCCTGACCCACGCGCACGTCGCCGCGAAAGAGGGCGGTCCCGTCCTCCTGGTTCACGTCCAGTGTCTCGGCCGTGACCTCGACCGGCAGGCCGGGATCGGCCTTGATCGTGCCGAAGGCGACATTGGCCTCCTGGGCGGCCAGAACGACCGGAGCGAAACACATGAGACAGGAAATCAGCAAACTGCGTATCGGAAACACGGGGACTATCTTTCAACCGTTTCAGGCTCGTATATCAGTTTCACGCCATTGGTGAAACGGATATGGATCGGTCCCTCGGCGTTTTCCGGGCCGAATTCCATCGCTCCGGCGGTAAGTTGCCCGATCGGCCCCTCGGCCTCCACCCTGCCGGGCGTGCTGCCCGAGACGCCGGTCAACGCCGCCTCGAGCGTGTCGGTGGTGACGGTCAGGCCATCCGAGGTGCGGATCACCACGTTTCCCATGAACGTGGCCACATCGGCATCCAGCGCCACCTCGCCGTGATCGGATTTCATCGTGATCCGCCGGCCGCCCTCCAGGGTGATGCGTGCCTGCAGCGTCTCGGCCAGTGCGGGCCCGCCCTCGCGGCCGGGTCGGGCGATATCGGCGGCCACGACGATTTCCTCGCCGCGCGAGGTCACGCCGGAATAGAACGGCGCCGTCACCTGCTGGTCGCGCAGCCGGTCGGCCATGTCCTGATCAGTGAAGGGGATCGTGCTTTCGGGGGTGATGCTGCGCGACAGCAGGAACACGGTGGACAGGAGTGCAAGCGCCGTCAGCGGTAACAGCACCTTGAGATACTGGACGATGCGGGAATGGGAATCCACCGCTCCGGCCCCTCAGCCCAGCCCGGCGCGCAGGCAGTCGTGGATCGTGAGGATACCTGCCGCCTTGCCCGGGGCCTCGGGATCGATCACGAACAGGCAGGTGATCTTGCGGTTGTCCATGACCGCAACGGCCTCTTCGGCCATCGCGTCGGGGGCGATCGTCGTCGGGGTGCGGGTCATCACGTCGCCGGCGGTCTGGTCGAGCAGCCCGGCCATGTGGCGGCGCAGGTCGCCATCCGTGATGATCCCCGCAAGGCTTCCGTCGCTTTCGGTGACGCCGACCACGCCAAAGCCCTTGCGGCTCATCTCGAGCAGGGTTTCGCCCATGCCGGTGCCGGTCCCGACCATCGGCAACTCATCGCCCGCATGCATCAGGTCGCGCACCCGGCTGAGCCGCGATCCCAGCTTGCCGCCGGGGTGGAAGGCACGGAAATCCTCGGGCCGGAAATCGCGATACTTCATCAGGGCCACGGCCAGCGCATCGCCCATCGCCAGTGTCAGGGTGGTCGAGATCGTCGGCACGATGCCAAAGCCGCAGGCCTCGCCCATCGACGGGATCAGCAGCTGCACGTCGGATTGCGTCATCAGTGTGCTGTCGGGATTGCTGGACAGCCCGATCAGGGGAATTCCAAAGCGGCGGGTGAAGGCCAGCAGGTTGACCAGTTCGGGCGCTTCGCCCGAATTCGAGATCGCCAGCACCACGTCGTTGCCCGAGACCATGCCCAGATCGCCGTGGCTGGCCTCGGCGGGATGCACGAAATAGGCCGGCGTTCCGGTCGAGGCGAGGGTTGCGGCGATCTTGTGGCCGATATGGCCGGACTTGCCGATGCCGCTGACGATGACACGGCCGGTGGCGCCGTGGATCAGCCGCGCGGCGTCGGCAAAGCGGTCATCCAGCGCACCGGCCAGCACCTCCAGCGCCCTTGCCTCGTCGGCGACCACTTGCCTTGCGGTGGCCAGGAATGCCTCGGTCTCGGTCATGAGTGTGCAAAGATGTCGATTTCGGGCCAGCCGGCCAGATCCAGCCGTGCGCGCATCGGCAGGAACTCGAAACAGGACCGTGCCATGTCGACGCGGCCCTCGCGCTCCAACCGGTGATCCAGCTCGTCGCGCAGGCGGTGCAGGTAGAGCACGTCCGAAGCGGCGTAGTCCAGCTGCGCCTCGCTCAGGGTTTCGGCGCCCCAGTCGCTCATCTGCTGCTGTTTCGAGATGTCGATGCCCAGAAGCTCGGAACACAGGTTCTTGAGCCCGTGCCGGTCGGTATAGGTGCGCACCAGCCGGCTGGCGATCTTGGTGCAGTAGACCGGCGCGGCCAGCGCGCCGAAAGCGTGATAGAGCGCGGCGATGTCGAAGCGCCCGAAGTGGAAGAGTTTCAGCACCTGCGGATCCTCCAGCATCGCGGCCAGGTTGGGCGCGCGATCCTGTCCCTTCTCGACCTGCACGATATGGCTGTCGCCATCGCCGCCCGACATCTGCACCACGCAGAGCCGGTCCCGGTGCGGGTTCAGTCCCATGGTTTCGCAATCGATCGCGACGATCGGGCCCAGGTTCAGCCCGTCGGGAAGATCGTTCTTGTAGAGGTGGTTCGCCACGCGCCGTGTCCTTTGTGGGTTTTCTGGCCCGAGATAGGCGCTTTGCGCGGCAAACTCAACTCTGGCCGTGCCGGGAACGGCAGAAGGCGACCAGCCGCCACGATCCGTTAGAAAACACCGGAAATGCCACAATTCCGATCAATTTCCGCCATGCCCAGAGCAGGATTCCCGTGCGTTCTGTTCCCAGGGTAATGCAACCGGGCGGATCTCGCCCAAGCTGGACGCGGGCGAAAACCAATGCCAAGCAGCACGTTCGGACAATTTCTGCAATCGTTGCTCGGCTACGAGTCGGGCTGGGATCGTCCGCGCTACGACAAGGGGATCATCCTCGAAAGCGAACTGGACGACTGGGCCGGCGGAAGCGTGGCGGAGTTCTTCCCCGGCTACGAAAGCTGGGGCCAGCTGACCGATACCGAGTGGGAGGAGATGTCCTATCGCTCGAAGAACTCCCTGGGTTTCGTCGGCTACCAGTTCGGCGAGGCGTTGCTGATCGACCTGGGATATTACGACGCCGACGTGTTCTATGGCAGCGGCGCGCCGGTCAACACCTGGACCGGCAGTTGGACCGGCAAGAACGGGATCGACTCGCTGGATGCTTTCCTGACCGCCGACGCGCAGGAGGTGGCGATCCGCGAGGCGTTCGGCCTGAACCTCGGGCTGATCTCGGACGGCCTGGCCGAGCATGGCCGGGCGATCGAGGACTTCCTGGGCACCACGGCGACCTATCATCAAGACGGCGCGCCGGTCACGGTTCAGCTGACCCAGTCGGGCCTTCTGGCAGCGGCGCATCTGGGGGGTGCAACGGCGGTGGCCGATCTGTTGCTGAACGGGGCGGTGGCGCAGGACGAGTATGGTACAACGCTTCTGCAGTATGTCGAACAATATGCCGGGTTCGACACGCCCACGGTGGCCGACTCGATCGCCTATTTCCAGGATCGCCTGACCGGGGACGAGGGGCTTGGCCCGCAGACGCTGCCCCCGGGGATGTTCGATGGTGACGGAATCACCGTGGCCTCGGCGGATGTGGCGGTTGTCTGGGCGTGGGGCACCCACAAGGTCATCGACGATTTCGACCCCGCGCGGGACACGCTGTTCATCGACTGGTTTTCGGCCGAGCAGATCGACATCGCCGACACGCCACAGGGCCTGCTTCTGGCCGTTCCGTCGAACCAGCAAAGCCTGCTGCTGAGCGGCGTGACCGCGGCGCAGCTGGATCCCGGCAACGTGCATGCGCGCGACGACAGCGTCCGCGCGGAACTGGCCGACCTGGCCCAGCGCGGGGACATGCCGGTGCTGTTGGGCGCGGCAACCTCCTGCGAGCCCTTCGGGCCGCAGGCCGAGCAGGTGGAGCTGGACTGGAGCTGGGGCGCCCATCGCCAGATCGTAGGCTTCGATCCCGAATGCGACCAGCTTGTGTTCAAAAGCTCGGCGCCATCGGACATTTTGGTCTCACAGGCCGGCGGTGATCTGGTGTTCGGGTTGCCCGGCAACAACAGCAGCCTGACACTGACCGGTATCCGGGCCGACCAGATGTCCCGTGACGCGTTTCTGGCGGCGGATCTGGACAGCCTGCTCGACGCCGCAAGCCCGTTGCTGCAACAGCTTCAGGATCTGGGCATGGATCTGCTCTGAGGGCGATGTCCCCGGGGTCGCATGCCGGCCTGATGCGGCCGGATATCAGAGCTTGTTGACCGGCACCTTGAGCTGCGGATTGCCATCTTGGTCGGTCGGGATCTCTCCGGCGCGCATGTTCACCTGAAGCGACGGGATGATCAGCCGCGGCATGGCCAGCTGCGCGTCCCGCTCGGTGCGGAACTTGATGAACTCCTCGCGCGTCTTGCCGCCGCCGACATGGATGTTGTTGGCCTTTTCCTCGGCCACGGTCGTCTCCCACTGGATGTCGCGGCCGTTGGGGCCGTAATCGTGGCACATGAACAGGCGCATGGCGTCGGGCAGGGACAGCACCTTCTGGATCGAGTCGTAGAGCGTGCCGGCATCGCCGCCGGGAAAATCGGCGCGGGCCGAGCCGCCATCGGGCATGAAGAGCGTGTCGCCCACAAAGGCCGCATCGCCCATCACATGCACCATGCAGGCGGGCGTATGCCCCGGCGTGAACATGGCAAAACCCTGCATGTGGCCCACGGTGTAGGTATCGCCATCCTGGAACAGGGCGTCGAACTGGCTGCCGTCGCGCTGGAACTCGGTGCCTTCGTTGAAGATCTTGCCGAAGGTGTCCTGCACCAGCTGGATATTCGCCCCGATGCCGACCTTGCCGCCCAGCTTGTCCTGGATATAGGGCGCGGCGGACAGGTGGTCGGCATGGACATGGGTCTCGATGATCCATTCCAGCGTCAGGCCGCGCTGCCGGATCGTGTCGATCAGCCTGTCGGCATGGTCATGGGTGATGCGACCGGCGGCATAGTCGATGTCCATCACGCTGTCGACGATGGCGCAGGCGTCCGATGTCGGGTCCTGCACGATATAGCTGATCGTGTTGGTCGCCTCGTCGAAGAACGCATCGACCTTGGGCCGGAGGTCCATGTTCACGGGGTATTGGGCCATGTCGAAATCCTCGTGATGCGGGGTCATGCGGGCGCGTCGGTGTTGCGGCGCCGCATGGTGGATTGGATCGCGCGGGCCAGCAGGATACCCGCAATCAGGGCCGCGACAAAGATCGCGACCTCGAACCGGCCGGTTCCCAGCGCCGGCAGGGCGCCGCCGGGGCAGAAGCCGGCAATGCCCCAGCCCACCCCGAACAGAGCCGATCCGCCGATCAGTTTCGGGTCCAGGTCGCGTTTCGTCGGCAACTGGAATTCCGGTCCCATGACCGGTGCGGAGCGGGACAGGACCAGGCGGTAGCCCAGGAAGGTGACGGCCAGCGCGCCACCCATCACAAAGGCCAGCGACGGATCCCAGGATCCCGCGATGTCAAAGAAATTCAGGACCTTGGCCGGATTTATCATGCCCGAGACCGAGATGCCGATGCCGAAGATCAGGCCGATCGCATAGGTGACGAGAAGGCGCATGGGTCAGGCTCCGATCACGTGGCGGATGACATAGACGGTGGCGAAGGTCGCCGCCATGAAGGTCGCCGTCGCGGCGATCGACCGGGGCGACAGACGAGCCATGCCACAGACCCCGTGCCCCGAGGTGCAACCGGATCCGAAGGTGACACCGACACCGACGATCAGCCCGCCCAGCGCCAGCATCGGGGTCGAGACCGGGACCTCGATTTCCGGCATCGAACCGGTCAGCGCCAGAACAGCCAGCGGTCCCGAGATCATGCCCAGGATCATCGCCGCGCGCCAGGCAAACTCGCGCGGGTTCGCCGGGGTCAAAAGGCCGGCAAGTATCCCGGTCGCCCCGAGGATGCGACCCAGCGAGAGCATCAGCAGCACCGCCGCGACGCCGATCAGCGCGCCGCCGGCCAGCGAGGCGAAAGGAGTGAATTCGGTTTCCATGCTGCGTCTCCTGTTGCTTGCGTCTCGGGTGCGGGTGGCGCGCCGAAACATTCTCTGGTTCGAATATGTAGGGCGAATTCGCGGCTTTTGGAAGGGGGTCTTGTGCAAGATCCTCTTGGTCCTTGGCGGCGGCAAGCGGTGGCGATCGACCTGAATCCCGGCGATCATTTGCTGATCACGCCCGGTTTCCAGCATGTTTATGCCCATTTTATGCGCTTTCCTCGCCCTACCGATGACCTAATGTTGCGTAAGTTAAGGAAGGTGGAACGATAGCTGCGCGAAGGTGGGACATGAACAGAATTACCAGGCTGACGCTGACCCTTGGACTGGCCGCCGTACTGAGTGCGTGTTCCACCGGCAATCCCACCGCAAGCCGGGCGAACCTGCCGAACTCCGAGCTTGAATCGGTGAGCGCCGTCCGTGCGGCCCCGCGCGAGCGCAGCTTCCCGGCCTATATCACCGGATACAGTTTCTGGGACAATACCCCCCGCGGATCCGCCGCCATCGCGCGCCCGGTGTTGCGCCGCTCTGCCGGCGGCACCGGAACCTACACCGACCCGATCACCATTGCCGTGGGCCATGTCATCTCGGGCGGGCGCCAGACGCTGGACTACCCGGCGGGCACCCGGTTCTACCTGACCAAGCTGCGGAAATACGTGATCGTCGAGGATGTGTGCGGCGATGGTCTGCGTCCGCAGGATGGCCCGTGTCACAGCGGGCACAGGGGGCTTCCGTGGCTGGATGTCTATATCGACGGGCGGCGGGCCGGCGAGACGCGCGCGACGCAATGCGCCTATTCCTTCACCGGCGTGCAGAAGATCATCATGAACCCCCAGCCGAACTATCCGGTTGCCCGCGGGCCGATCACCGAGAGCGGCTGCCGGACGTTTCCGACGTAAGCGCATAGGCCGGTTGTTGTTTGACAAGTTCCGCCAGATTCACCGAGGCCGTGCGCCGCAGCTTGCTCCAGCTGGCCAGCCGGCCGGTCAGCGCGCGCCACAGGGCGCGGTAGACGGTGAGTGTCAGCAGCGGGCGGAAAAAGATGCGCTGCATGGGCAGGACCAGCAACAGTCTCCTGCTTGCCCTCGGTTCCAGCACGAACGCCGTTACGGTTACGATCGTCTCGATAACCGGCAGAACCAGGCACCCGGCCAGAACCATCCCCGACACAGGCCCGTCCAGAATCGGTGTGCCCTGCACCAGGTCGACGGCTATGCCGGCCAGTGCGAGCAGGATGACCAGGTCCACGACCGGCGCAAAGACCGGGATCAGCACGCCGAAGATCAGCAGATCGGGAAAGGTCCAGCGGCCCAGCGCGCCCTGCTCGCGCAGCGCGCGGCGGTGTTTCCAGGCGGTCTGCATCATGCCCAGCGACCAGCGCAGGCGCTGCGCGAGGAAGGCGCGAACGGTCTCGGGCGCTTCGGTAAAGGTATAGGCCCGCTCCTCGAAGCGGACCTGGTAGCCGCAGCGCAGGATCGAGACGGTGAGGTCGGCATCTTCGGTCATGGTTTCCGCCGAATAGAGCCCGGCATCATGCACGGCGTCAACGCGCCAGGCGCCGATCGCCCCGGGGACGACCATCATCGCGTTGCGGGTCTCGAAGGCGCGGCGGTCGATGTTCTGGGCGGTGATGTATTCGACCGATTGCAGCCGGGTCAGCAGGTTGCCCGGGTTGCAGACCATGACATTGCCGGCCACGGCGCCGACATCGGGATCGGCGAAATGCGGAACCAGCCGGCCGATCGCCTCGGGATCGACCAGCGTGTCGGCGTCGATGGCCACAACGATCTCGCTGGTCACGCTGCCGAAGGCCGTGTTGGCGGCTTTCCACTTACCCTGGTTTCGCTGGGACAGCAGGGTCACGCGCGGATCGTTGGCGAATTCGCGCTGCACCACGCCCTTGGTGTCGTCGGTGGATCCGTCGTCGACGACCATCACCGACAGGTTCCGATAGCGCGAGGCGAGGATCGACCGCACGGTGCGGACGATGACCTTTTCCTCGTTATAAGCCGGCACGAGCACGGTGACACTGGGCCGATGCAGGGGAAGGACCGTGCTGTCGCGGCCGCGCCGCAGGGCCAGCGTCAACATGACAAGCGCCCGGAACAGGCCCAGCCCGATCACCACCCAGAACGCGACTTTCAGAACGCTCAAACCGCCGCCCAGGGCGGCGATCGCGTAGCGTTCGAAGACCTTGCGCGACCCGAACTCCACCGGCATCAGGTCAGCGCGGCCCAGTCCGGCCAACTCGTCGAGGTTGACGAAGCGGTAGCCTTCGGCGCGCAGTCCGCTGATGACGGCGGGCAGGGCTTCGACAGTGGCGCTGCGGTCGCCGCCGCCGTCATGCAAAAGGATGACGTTGCCATCGCCGTCCAGCACCGAGCGGATGATGAATTCGGTGATCTGGTCGGCGCTCTCGATCTCCCAGTCGGGGGGCACGATCTCGCTGCCGAGGGTCAGATAGCCTATCTGGTCGACCATGTGCATCTTCTGCGCGATCGTCCCGGCAATCGGCCCGCGCCCGCGCACGAAGGGTGCCCGGAACATGACCGGCGTGTGCCCGGCCACGCTGGCCAAGATCCGCGCCTGCAGGTTCAGCTCGGTCCGGATGCGCCGGTCGCTGACCTGATCCATCTGGCTGTGAGAGAAGCTGTGCGAACCGACCAGATGGCCCTCGTTGATGACCCGGCGAACCATGTCCCGTTCGACCAGCATCTGCGTTCCGACCGGGAAAAAGGACGCCGTGACACCGGCCTCGGCCAGAATGTCCAGGATCGGCCCGGTCGCCGCCGTGTCCGGGCCATCGTCGAAGGTCAGCGCCACGACCTTTTCGTCCGGCCGGCCCCAGCGCCGCACCGAGTAGGGGCGCGGCAGAGCGGCATAGCGCAGGTCGGCGACGCGGCCGGTCTGCGCATCGATGCGAACCGTCCGGCGTCCGGCAGCGCCGCTTTCAGTGAAATCCAGGAACGGGCCTTCGCCCGAATAGCGGACGTGACCGGACAGATCGACCTGTTCCAGAAGAGGCAGCGCGGTCTCGGCGTCGAGCGTGGCTTCGGTCAGAAGCGGCCACAGGCTGGGATCCTCGCGGCCGAGGCCCCAGATCCCGATATTGCGCACCCCGGCGCTCCGCGCGTCGAGCATCTGGTTGTAGGTCGTCGCGGCTCCGGCAAGCCAGATCTGATGCCGCCTGCCTGTCGAATCCAGATAGGTGATCAGCGTGTTTTCCGACGCGGTTGCGAATTTGCTGCGACCGCGGTTGCCCGCAAGCCCCTCCATCGCAGTGGCATAATCGATGGCAACGCTGCCCGACCGGCCGCTTTCCCAGGCGCGGCCACCCGCGCCCAGCATCAGGACCAGGCGTTCGGGCGAGATGGCTGTGGTTGCGGCAGCGAGCGTGTCGCGGTACCAGTCCCGACCAGAGACCGGGGTCGGCGTCCCGCTGTCCAGCCTGTGCCGGAACGCCTTGACGAGAACCCTGTCGGTGATGTCCAGCAAGCCGCTGGCGCCGCCGTCCAGAGCGTCGGCGCCAAGCGCGATGCAGCTGTCCCGGCCGGTGTCCGACACCGCGCGCGCGAACTCCGAAACGAAGGTGCCCATGCTGCCCAGCTGTCCAACGGGCAGGGCCGACAGGTCGACGCATACGCCGGCATGATCGGGAAAGGTCGTGACGCGCGCCAGTTCGCGCACCAGCCGCGCCCGCGAATCGGGCTCGGTCAGATGTACCAGCGCATCAGGCGCATCGCCCGGCACCCGCACCACCGGCATCGCCTGGTATCCGGTGCCAAGCCCGTCCAGGGTCACGCCGTTGTCCGCGGCAGGAGCGGTGTTGGCCAGCGTCCTGAGCCCAGCGTCGTCCAGGTGGTACCACTCGGGCATCACCACATCGACCGCGTCGCACGCCTGCGCAAGCGAGGTTTCCATCCATTCCAGTTGCACCGGAACTGTGGCGAAGACATTTTGGAACCCGGCGCGACCGGGCGTGACGCCCTTGGTGCAGCCCTGCGGCGCGGCGGCAGCGTGATCATGGGAATGCGGCTCGACCACCGCCAGATCCACTGCGCCGTCGGTTTCGAAATCGAACAGCGGCTGCGTTCCCGGGGTGTGAGCATTCCGGGCCACAAGGTTCTGCCCTTGCGGTCCCTGTTCCATCAGAACGCTGAGCGTCAGGCCCGCAACCCACAGGCCGAGAAGGATGAAGAAGGACGAGGCAAGCGCCACGAGGACCTTGCCCCGAACAGGCGAACCCGCGCCAAAAACCTGATTGATGCCGCCGCCCTGCCGACGGATCGGCCCGACGGAGGGCTTGAACCCACCAAAACGCAAAACGTAGCCCCCCCGGACCAGGCACGATCAAGTAATGATGACCGCGCGCCGTTTGATTAAAGCTCTATAGTTCGGGGGTGTCCAAGGGAAATGCGCGCAAGCGCGGCGCCGGAGATCCGGTGCAACTATCGCAAAGGTTGTTGGACTTGCAGAGTGGACTGAACAGGCGACAGATCTTGCAGGCCGGTGCCGCCGGGCTGGCCGCCACGTCCTTGCGCGCGGTCCCGCTGCGGGCCGAGGTCGGATCGACGAATGTGTTCCTGGTGTTCTCCGACGTCTCGCCCGCCGTGCCCGAGCCGGTTCTGCGCGCTTTGGTGACGCCGCTGGCGCAAGCCGGGATCGCGTTCACCTTCTCTTTCGACATCGCGTGGTGGCGGGGAACCGACCCGCTGCGCACGGCCGCGTTGCGACGGTTTTTTTCGCGCCTGGCGCTGAACTATTCGGGGCTTGGTGAGATTGCCTTGCACATGCAGGGAATTAGCAAGATGAAGCCCTATTTCCAGGGGCGTACGGCGATGGAAATCCGTGCCCGGATACTCGAAGCCTTTGCCGATGGCGACGGCGATATTGGTGCGATCGACCGCGTTGTCACCGCCACGGACGACTGGCCTGACAGGATCGAACGGCCGCGCGGATTCCGCGCCGCCGGCCTGCGAAACCTGCTCATTCTGCCGCCCGGAAACATCCGGCCGCTCTATGAATACTCCGACCGCGAGATCCTGCGCGTGGCCGGCGGGGCGACCTGGATGATCTCGGAATCTGACGCGCGGCTGCAATCAGCAGTAGAATTTCTGGCGGACCAGTCCAACCCGGGGACTCTCAAGATTGCCCTCAGAAACATCGACAATCTGTCGGAATCCGAGGCGAATGTCCTGGGATCCGCGATTGTGGAGCGGGTTTTTGGCGCGGTCGCGAATGGTCGAATCAACCTGGCCCTGCCATCGGATTTTCACCTCCAAAGCCTGCCGGGGTATCGCCGGAAGATCCACCTGGTTCTGGACCCCTCACAACCGGACCCGCCGGCATCTGCGCTGGAGGATTTCGCCCGGCGCCTGGCGGATGTCGGCATCCGCGGGCTTTCTTCGGGGGCCATTGCGGCCCCGGCCCCGGAAAGGCCGTTCCAGCCCGTGAATTGCCCGACCTTCCGCCTGCCGGGCGACGGGCTGGACGCGGCGCAGGATGACACCGCACCGACGCCCCTGTGCTGGCCGCGGGACGAGGGGGGCGCGCGGCGCGCGACGGAATGGGTCGGGGCGGCGCTGCAACAGCCGGGCCAGACGCAGGGCATCGACGCCGATGGGCATCTGCGCATGGGGCGGGTCGTGGATCTGCGCACGGCCACGGATATCGCGCGGCTGGACGGGATGTTGTCCCGCTACCAGGATGCGGTGATCCGCATCGCACCGGATCTGCTGGCCTCGGGCGGCGAGCGGGTGCGCCTGGCGGCGGCGCTGGGCGATCTGGTCGAGGGCGCGGGCACCGAGTTCGTGGACCGCGCGGCCTATCTGGCGACGCATACGCCCATCGACCCGGTGTTCGACAAGTTCCGGCGCGAACAGAACCTGCGGGACCTGGCCGCGCCGCTTGTGCCAGCCGGCAAGACCGGGCGTGAGGACCGGCTGCTGATGAAGGACGCGGAACTGGCGTTGACCTATCTGGAAAGCCGGCGGCACGAGCGCACGGGCCTGGTTCCGGCCACCGTGTTCGACCGGCCCGGTCGCGACTTCGTCTATGACAAGATCACCATGTGGGATATCGGCTCCTACCTTCTGGGGCTGCAATCGGCCGGAAATCTCGCGCTTCTGCCGCGAGCGGAATTCCTGGCCCGGGCGGAACAGGTGCTCGGCCTGCTTCCGGTGAGCGAGATCAACGGCATGCGCCTGCCGGCCAGCGAGATCTCGGCCAAGAGCGGGCGCGTGCTGACGCGGGAATTCAACGCCTGCGACAATGGCCGGCTTTTCTCGGCCCTGACGCGGCTACGGCAGGAGCCGGAGTTGCTGCCTATCATCGATGCCAAGGTCGAGGAATGGGACATCGCCGCCACGATCTCGGACGGGATCTATCACAATGTGGAACGCGGCCGCGCGGCGCCGTTCTACCTGTCGCACTGCACCCACTACATGACCCGGGCCTTCGAGCGGATCGACAAGCCCGTGCGTTCGCCCTATCGCTATGATCCGGCGTCGTCGTCGCAGGCGGACCAGAGGATGCGGCTTCTCTATGCCGCGGATGAGATCGGTCTCCTCGGGGCCGAGCCCTTGCTGCTCGAGGCGATCGAGCTGGGTTGGTCGCCCGAGACACGGTATCTGGCCGATGTGCTGTTCACCGAGCAGGCGCAATCCTATGCCCGGACCGGGGATCTGGTCTGCGTATCCGAAATCCCGGTGAACCAGAGCCCGTGGTTCACCTATCAGGGGCTGGACATCGGATCGGAGGCGCGGCGCTGGGGCGTCGAGACGGTGTCCGACGATCCCCGGTATTCAACCGAGACCTTCCAGCGCAAGATCGCGCTGGTCAGTTCCAAGGCCGCCTATCTGTGGCATGCGGTGCATCCGCATCCCTACTCCGAGTTGCTGATGAAACACGTCCGCGACCGCGCGCGGATCGAGGGTCTGGGATTTTCCACCGGCGTCTTCGTCGAGACCGGCCTGCCGGTCGAGAACTATTCCGACGTCAACACCAACTCCATCATCCTGCAGGCCATCGCCCACCGGCTCGGGGCCGGAAACCAGCTCTAGCGCTGGCTGCTCTTCCAGTCGGGATGCATCCACGGCCGGTCGTTCGCGGGCGGCAGGGCATCGCGCCCCAGCAGGTGATCGCTGACCTTTTCGCCGACCAGGATCGACGGCGCGTTCAGGTTGCCGTTGGTGATGCGTGGAAAGATCGAGCTGTCGGCCACGCGCAGCCGATCGACCCCGATCACCCGGGCGTGGGGGTCGACGACCGCGCCGGGATCGTCCGCCGCCCCCATCCGGCAGGTCCCGCAGGGGTGATAGGCGCTTTCGGCATGCTCGCGGACAAAACCGTCCAGCTCGTCATCTGTGGTCCGGTCGGCCCCCGGCAGGATTTCGTGTTTGACATAAGGCGCAAAGGCCTCCTGCGCGAAGATCTCGCGGGTCAGCCGCAGGCAGGTGCGAAAATCGACCCAGTCCTGCTCGGTCGACATGTAGTTGAAGAAGATGCGCGGTGCGGCCTTGGGATCGGCGCTCTTCAGCGTGATCTCGCCGCGCGAGGGCGAGCGCATCGGGCCGGTATGGGCCTGGAATCCGTGCCCCTCGGCGGCGGCCTTGCCGTCATAGCGCACCGCCATCGGCAGGAAGTGATACTGGATGTCGGGATATTCCACGCCGGCACGTGAGCGGATGAAGGCGCAGCTCTCGAAATTGTTGGATGCGCCCAGCCCGGTCTTGGTGAACAGCCATTGCGCGCCGATCACGCCTTTCCAGAACAGGTTCCAATAGCGGTAGAGCGTGATCGGCTGCTTGCTGGCCATCTGGAAATAGATCTCCAGGTGGTCCTGCAGGTTCTGGCCCACGCCTGGACGGTCGGCGATCACCTCCAGCCCGTGTTCGGCCAGATGCGCCGCCGGACCGATTCCCGACAGCATCAGGAGCTTGGGCGAGTTGATCGACGAGGCGGCCAGAACCACCTCGCGCCGGGCGCGGATCACCTCGACCTGTCCGCCGCGTTCGACCTCGACACCGGTGGCTCGGCCATCCTCGATCACGATCTTTCGGGCCAGCGCGCGCACCAACTCGCAATTGGGCCGCTTCAGCGCGGGGCGCAGATAGGCGTTGGCCGCGGACCAGCGCCGGCCCTTCCAGACGGTCTGCTCGAACGGTCCGAACCCTTCCTGCTTTTCGCCGTTGTAGTCGTCGGTGACCTCATAGCCGGCCTGCCGTCCGGCATCGACAAAGGCCTGGTAGAGCGGGTTTCTGCGCGGCCCGCGGGTCACATACATCGGACCGTCGGTGCCGCGCCAGGCGGGGTCGCCGCCATGCCCGCCATCGTGCCATGATTCCATGCGCTTGTAATAGGGCAGCACATCCGCATAGCCCCAGCCCGCCGCGCCGCTTTCCGCCCAATGGTCGAAATCGCGCGCGTGACCGCGCACATAGACCATGCCGTTGATCGAGGACGACCCGCCGATCACCTTGCCGCGCGGCGTGACCAGGCGCCGGCCGCCCAGATGCGGCTCGGGCTCGGTCTGAAAGCCCCAGTCATACATCGACATGTTCATCGGATAGCTGAGCGCCGCGGGCATCTGGATGAACGGGCCGGCATCGCTGCCGCCATGTTCGATGACCAGCACCGAGGCCCCGGCCTCGGACAGCCGATAGGCCATTGCACACCCGGCCGACCCGGCCCCGACGATGACAAAATCCGCTTCCATATCCGCCTGTTTCGTTCCTGGCCATGGCCCCGGATCGCCTTGCACGGTGCCAAATGGTGGCTTGACCGGCAGGCAACCGCCAATAGGCTCGTGGCGCGAGCTTCGACCCAGCAGCTCAAATGAGTTGCAATGTGAAGCTTGTTGGATTTTAATTGACTCGTCAATCAAGAAAACGGGGAGCTGACAATGACCATGAAAACCGCCCTTTCCGCGCTGGCGCTGACCGCGCTGGCCGGCACCGCCTCTGCCGAATGCGGCACCGTGACCTTTTCGGATGTCGGCTGGACCGACATCACCGCGACCACTGCCGCGACGACTGTCGTGCTCGAGGCGCTGGGCTATGAGACGGACATCAAGGTCCTGTCGGTGCCGGTGACCTATACCTCGATGGCCGAGGGCGACGTGGATATCTTCCTGGGCAACTGGATGCCCACGATGGAGGGCGACATCGCCGCCTACCGCGAGGCCGGCACGGTGGACACCGTGCGCGAGAACCTGGAGGGCGCGAAATACACGCTGGCGACCAACGCGCCGGGCGCGGCGCTTGGCATCGGCGATTTCGCAGACATCGCCGCGCACAAGGACGCGCTGGAGGGCAAGATCTATGGCATCGAGCCGGGCAATGACGGCAACCGGCTGATCCAGTCGATGATCGACGGCAACGCCTTCGGCCTGGAGGATTTCGAGGTCGCGGAAAGCTCGGAACAGGGGATGCTGGCGCAGGTCGCGCGGGCCACCCGCAAGGACGAGCCGGTGATCTTCCTGGGCTGGGAGCCGCACCCGATGAACGCCAATTACGACATGACCTATCTGACCGGCGGCGACGAGTTCTTCGGCCCCGACCTGGGTGGGGCCACGGTCTATACCAACACCCGGGCAGGCTATGTTGATGAATGTCCCAACGTCGGCGCGCTGCTGAACAACCTCAAGTTCTCGCTGGAGATGGAGAACGAGATCATGGGCGCGATCCTGGACGATGGCGAGGATCCGGCCGATGCGGCAACGGAATGGCTCAAGGCCAACCCGGATGCCTACATGGCCTGGCTGGACGGCGTGACCACCAAGGATGGCGGCGATGCGGCCGCGGCGGTCAAGGCCGCGCTGGAATAAGGCACAAGGGGCGGGCCTTCGGGTCCGCCCCGCCGTGACATGAGCCATTCGACCCTGTTCCGGGGACACCAGCATCGCGGCGGCATTAATCACATCCAGCCTCCAGCGCAGGATGCGCCCGCGGGTCATGGGGTTGGTGTGGAACACGAACTCTGGCATGACGGTCTCTGCGACCCGTCTCGCCGCCGCCGCCCCCACACGCGCCCGTTTTCCGCACACGTGCCAAGCCAAAGCGAAGGAAGCGTTCATGCTTGACTGGATGACAGAACACAAGATTCCGGTGGGCGACACCGCCGGCGCGCTTTTCGACTGGGCGCAGGACAATGGCGCCTGGTTCTTCGACGGGCTGGCGGTGGCACTGGAAGCACTGATCGACGCGATCCTGTGGGTCATGCAGACCCCGCATCCGCTGATCGTGGTCGCAGTGTTCGTAGCGCTGACCTGGGTGCTGCAGCGCAGTTGGCGGACCTGCCTCTTCGTCGCGCTTGGGTTCCTTTTCATCCTCAACCAGGATTACTGGGAAGAGACCACCGAAAGCCTGACGCTGGTGCTGTCGGCCTGTGTGGTCTGCATGGCCATCGGTACGCCTATCGGCATCGCCGCGGCGCATCGCCCGGCGCTTTACCGAACAATGCGGCCGGTGCTGGACCTGATGCAGACCCTGCCGACCTTCGTCTACCTGATCCCGGCCATCGTGTTCTTCGGCATCGGCATGGTGCCGGGCCTGATCGCCACGGTGATCTTCGTTCTGCCGGCGCCGATCCGGCTTACGCATCTGGGGGTGTCCTCGACACCCACCGCGCTGCTCGAGGCGGCCGAGGCGTTTGGCGCCACCTCCAGCCAGAGGTTGTGGAAAGTCGAACTGCCCTATGCCTTTCCGCAGATCATGGCTGGACTAAACCAGACGATCATGCTGTCGCTGTCGATGGTGGTGATCGCGGCGCTGGTCGGGGCCGACGGGCTGGGCGTTCCGGTGGTCCGCGCGCTCAACCAGGTGAACACGTCGCTGGGGTTTGAAAGCGGCTTCATCATCGTCGTGGTGGCCATCATGCTGGACCGTATTCTGAGGGTGGAACGCAAATGACCGTGGCAGTCGAGTTCGACAAGGTGTCCATCGTGTTCGGCAAGCAGCCCGCAAGCGCTTTGCCGCTGATGGATCAGGGGCAGAGCCGTGGCGAGGTCCAGAAGGCGACCGGCCAGGTGCTGGGCGTGCATGATTGCTCGCTGACCGTGGAAGAGGGCGAGATCCTGGTGCTGATGGGCCTGTCGGGGTCGGGAAAATCGACCCTGTTGCGGGCGGTCAACGGGTTGAACCCGGTGGTGCGCGGGTCGGTGCGGGTCAATGACGGCGATCGGATGGTGGACATCACCGGCGCCGATGCCGCCACCCTGCGCCACATGCGGCTGGAGCGGATCGCGATGGTGTTCCAGCAATTCGGCCTGCTGCCCTGGCGCAGCGTGCGCGAGAATGTCGGGCTGGGCCTGGAGCTGGGCGGCGTGGGTGCCGACGAACGGGCCAAGCGGGTGGACCGGCAGCTGGCGCTGGTGGGTCTGTCGGACTGGGCCGAGCGCAAGGTGGGCGAGCTGTCGGGCGGCATGCAGCAGCGCGTGGGGCTGGCCCGCGCCTTTGCCACCGATGCGCCGATCCTGCTGATGGACGAGCCGTTCTCGGCGCTGGATCCACTGATCCGGACGCGGTTGCAGGACGAGTTGATCGAGCTGCAGCGCGACCTGAAACGCACCATCATCTTCGTCAGCCACGACCTGGACGAGGCCTTCAAGCTGGGCGACCGCATCGCCATCATGGAGGGTGGCCGGATCGTGCAATGCGGCACGCCCAAGGAGATCTTCTCGGACCCGGCCAACGACTACGTGGCGGATTTCGTGGCGCATATGAACCCGCTGGGCGTGCTGTGCGCGCGCGACGTGATGCAGCCCTCGGACACCGAGGCGGCGATCACCTGCGGCCCGGACACCGATATCCGCGAGGTGATGGGCATCGTGCAGGAAACCGGCAAGCCGGTCGGCGTGGTCGAGGACGGCGCGCAGATCGGCCAGATCACCCGCGACGGCGTTCTGACCAAGCTGCTGGATCCGCGCGCCTGAGCCCGCTCAGCCGCGCCGCAGGGCGCGGGCCAGCGCGTGATAGGACGCTTTCGGCGTGCGCTCCAGCGTGTCGAAATCCACATGCACCAGGCCGAACCGCTTTTCATAGCCCAGCGCCCATTCGTAATTGTCGAGCAGCGACCAGATGAAATAGCCCTGCAGCGGCACGCCCTCGTCGATCGCCCGCCTCGCCTGTTCCAGATGCGCGTCGATATAGTCGATGCGCGCCTGGTCCGGCACCGCGCCGTCGACGATTTCATCGGGATTGGCCATGCCGTTCTCGGTCACGTAGAGCGGCAGGTCCCCGGTGTATTCCCGCGCGGTGCGGGTGAGAAAGCGATGGATCCCCTCGGGAAAGATCTCCCAGCCCATCTGGGTCTTGGGCAGCGGCCCTTCGGCCTCCTCGTGATGCGGCCAGGGGCCCTCGCTGGGGCGGATCAGTTTGCGGGTGTAGTAGTTCAGGCCGCACCAGTCGACCGGGGTGCCGATGGTGGCAAAATCGTCCTGCCAGTTCTCGGGCAGATGCGGCTCTAACCCGGCCAGAACAGTGTCGGGATAGCTGTGCTTGAACACCCCGCTCATGAAGAACCGGTTGTAATAGCCGTCATAGAGGTCGGCCGCGGCGCGCGCGGCGTCGGTGTCGTCGGCCGGGTCGGCCCATTCCATGTTGAACACCGCGCCCAAATTGCCCATGCCCAGCGCGCGCATGGCCTGGATGGCGCGGCCATGCGCCAGCAGGACGTGGTGCATCGCCCGCGCGGTGGCGCGGATGTCGCGCAGCCCCGGCGCGTGATGGCCCAGGAAATGGCTCAGCCAGCCGACGCACCAGGGCTCGTTGATCGGCGCGACGCTGAACATGCGGTCGCCGATCCGGCCCATGATCGCGCTGGTGAAATCGGCGAAGCGGTCGGCGATGTCGCGGTTGCGCCAGCCGCCGATATCGGCCAGCGGCTGCGGCAGCTCCCAGTGATAGAGCGTGGCGCAGGGCTTGATCCCGCGGGCCAGCATCGCGTCGGTCAGCCGGTCATAGAAATCCAGGCCCTCGGGATTGACCCTGCGCCCGTCCGGCATGACCCGCGCCCAACTGGTGGAAAACCGGTAGGCGTCGAACCCGGCATCGGCGACCAGGTTCAGATCCTGCTCGTAGCGGTGGTAGTGGTCGCAGGCGCGATCCCCGTTTTCGGCCCGCACCACGTTGCCGGGCGTGGCCGCGAAACTGTCCCAGTGGGTCTGGCCGGCGCCGCCGAAGACGTGCCCCTCGATCTGATAGGCGGAAGTGGCGGTCCCGAACAGAAATCCGTCGGGAAAGTCCTGTCTGCTGTGCTGCATGTCAGTGTCCTGTCTTGGCTGGCCCGGTGGAGCGCCCGACCACCAGTTCGGCCTCGAGCATGAGCCGGTTCGGTTCGGGTGCGGGGTTCTCGATGCGGTCTATCAGCATCTCGGCCAGGATGCCGCCGGCCCGGCGCACGGATGATCGCGTGGCGGTAAAGATCGGCACGTCTCCGCCGTTCCTGAGGTAGGACAGATCGTCGTCATGGGTGATGACCGAGACGTCGCGCCCCATGACCAGCCCGGCCTCTTCGATGGCGCGGCGCACGCCGATGGCCGAGATCATCGAGGCCGCCAGGATCGCGGTCGGGGGATCGTCCATGCGCAGCATGTCGCGGGTTTCGCGATGCCCGTAGATCTCGGTCATCTCGGCGCTGCGCATCAGCGCCGGGTCGGGGTCGATGCCGGCCTCGCGCAGGGCGCTGAGATAGCCGTCGCGGCGGCGATGGGCGAAATCCATCGTCTCCAGCCCGTTGATCAGGGCGATCCGCCGATGCCCCAGGTCGGTGAGGAAACGGGTGGCGCGCTGGAATGACCGCTTGTTGTTCACGTCGACCCAGCCATAGGGCTGCGAGATGCCGCTGGCGCGGCCATGCACGATGAAAGGGATACCGATCTCGTTCAGGATCGGGATCCGCGTCTCGTTCACCCGCGGGCCCTGCAGGATGATGCCGTCCACCGACCCGCGCGAGATCAGCGCGCGGTAGGCCTGCGCTTCGTCGCCGTCCGCGACCCGGGAAAAGATCATGTCATAGCCCGCCTGCGCGCAGGCCTCGGACGCGCCGGCGACAAAATCCCCGAAGATCGGGTTGACCATCTCGTGCTGGGTCGAAGAGGGGATGACGTGGCCGATCACCCTCGCGCGGCCCGTGGCCAGCCCCTTGGCGCGGCTGTTGGGGTGGTAGTTGAACCGCCGCGCGGCCTCTTCGACGCGCTGGCGGGTGGCCTCGCTGACCTCGGGATAGCCGTTCAGGGCGCGGCTGACCGTGGTTTGCGACAGGTTCAGTTTTTCGGCCAGCGTCTTGAGGTTCATCGGTGTCAAAGCGGTTTGGATTTCGGATGACAGCATCAGAGGGCAGATTCCGTCGATGGTCAATGGATTATGATGGCGCGATCCTATAGTATTCATCCTAGCGTGATTTTTGAGCTTTGTGTTGACAGGTCGGGTCAAGGTTGCTCTAACGCTGTCACTCAAAGCGCTTTGAAAAGCGCGACTCAGGAGGACAATCCGCACATCTGTGCTGATGGGAGGAAGATTATGAGGAAACAGTTTCTTGCAGGCGCCGGGGTTCTGGCGCTGTCCACCGGGATGGCTCAGGCCGAAAGCCTGACCGTCTTCGGGCCCTGGCTGGGTCCGGACCAGGCGAATGTCGAGACCGTTCTGGCCGATTTCGCCGAGAAGAGCGGCCATGACGTGGCCTATGTCGGCTCCGACAGTTTCGAACAGCAGATCCGTATCGACGCCGAGGCCGGATCGGCCCCGAACGTCGCCGTGTTCCCGCAGCCGGGCCTGGCATCGGACATGGCCAGCGAAGGTTTCCTGACACCGCTCAAGGACGGCACCGGCGACTGGATCCGCGACAACTATGCCGCCGGCCAGTCCTGGGTCGATCTGGGAACCTACGAGGGTCCGGACGGGTCCGAGGATCTCTATGGCTTCTTCTACAAGGTCGATGTGAAGTCGCTGGTCTGGTACCTGCCCGAGAATTTCGAGGACGCCGGCTATGAGATCCCCGAGACGATGGAAGAGCTCAAGGCCCTGACCGACCAGATCGTCGCGGATGGCGAGACCCCGTGGTGCATCGGCCTGGGTTCGGGCGGCGCGACCGGCTGGCCGGCGACCGACTGGGTCGAGGACATGCTTCTGCGGACACAGCCGCCCGAGGTCTATGACCAATGGGTCGCCAACGAGATCCCGTTCGACGACGAGCGTGTCGTCGGCGCCATCGAGGAGTTCGGCGAGTTCGCGCGCAACGACGACTATGTGGCCGGCGGCGCCGGCGCGGTGGCGACCACCGATTTCCGCGACAGCCCCAAGGGTCTCTTCGATGCCCCGCCGCAATGCTACATGCACCGGCAGGCCAGCTTCATCCCGGCCTTCTTCCCCGAAGGCATGGTCGTGGGCGAGGATGTCGATTTCTTCTACTTCCCTGCCTACGAGGAAAAGGACCTGGGCACCCCGGTTCTGGGTGCTGGCACGCTGTGGGCCATCACCAACGAGAACGAGGCGGCGCACGACCTGATCGCCTATCTGCAGACGCCCGAGGCGCATGAGATCTGGATGGGTCTCTCGGGCTTCCTGACCCCGCATACGGGCGTGGACCCCGAGAAGTTCTCGGATCCGACCCTGCGCAAGATGAACGACATCCTGCTCAGTGCGACGACCTTCCGTTTCGACGGGTCCGACCTGATGCCCGGCGGTGTCGGCGCGGGCAGCTTCTGGACCGGCATGGTGGACTATGCCGGCGGCAAGCCTGCCGAAGAGGTCGCGTCCGAAATCCAATCCTCCTGGGAGGCGCTGAAGTAGGCGCAGCCCGACCGGGATGGCCCGTCCTCATGGGCCATCCCGTTTACTGACGTTTCTGACCAATACCAGCCAGTTCCAGGGAGGGCGCCATGCATCCTGCGATTCAGGGTTTATTGACGATCATCATCGGTGTCGGCGGCTGCATCGGGTATTTCTACCTCTCGAACCAGCTGCTCGACCGGGTGCTGTTCCCGGCCAGGGGGCCGAATGCGGGGCGCAACATCAACCGCGCCAACATCGTCCGCCCCTGGCTGTTCCTGTTTCCGGCGCTGTTCGCGCTGGGGCTCTACCTGGCCTACCCTGTGGTCGAGACCCTGCGCCTGTCGCTGACCGACCGGACCCAGGACGGCGCCTTTGTCGGGCTGGCCAATTACTCACAGATGTTCAGCGAGCCCAAGTTCTGGGAGGCCATGCGCAACAACATGCTGTGGCTGATCGTGGTGCCGGCGGCCTCGACCGCGTTCGGCCTGCTGGCCGCGCAGCTGACCGACCGGATCAAATGGGGCAGTCTGGCCAAGTCGCTGATCTTCATGCCGATGGCGATCTCGTTCGTCGGCGCTTCGGTGATCTTCAAGCTGATCTACGACACCCGCCCCGAGGACCAGGCGCAGATCGGCGTGCTGAACGCGATCTGGCTGCAGTTCGAGGGCGGCGCGGGCAGTTTCCTGTTCCTCAAGCTGCTGCCGATCCTGATCCTGCTCTGCTTTGCCGGAATTGTCGCCTATGTCGGCTGGATCTTCGTGCAGCCGATCATGAACTCCAGGGAAAAAGGCGGCGGTGCGGGCTTCGTTCCGCTGCGGGTGCTGGTCGCGGCGGCCTCGGTCTATCTGGTGGTGCTGTCGCTGATCTCGGTGGTCGAGACCCTGTTCGCGAGCCTGCCATACGGTGTGCCGCAGCAATGGCTGACCATCCCGTTCTGGAACAACTTCTTCCTGATGGTGGTGCTGATCTGGATCCAGACCGGCTTTGCCATGGTGATCCTGTCGGCGGCGCTGCGCGGCATCCCCGAAGAGACCATCGAGGCCGCGATCGTCGACGGCGCCAACCCGCTGCAGATCTTCTTCAAGATCAAGTTGCCGCAGATCATGGGCACGATCGTGGTGGTCTGGACGACGATTACCCTGGTCGTCCTCAAGATCTTCGACATCGTGTTCGCCATGACCAACGGCCAGTGGGAGACGCAGGTTCTGGCCAACTACATGTATGACAAGCTGTTCCGCACCAACGACTGGGGCGTCGGCTCGGCCAGCGCCATCGTCATCATGGTCCTGGTCTCACCGATCCTGATCTGGAACGTCTACAACGCGCGCAAGGAAATGCGCTGAGCGAGGGCTGAGAGATGGACAATATCGCAGGAACCAAATCCAGCCTGACATGGGCCGTGCATATCTCGGTGGCCCTGCTGGTGGCGCTCTGGCTGTTCCCGACCGTGGGACTGTTCGTGTCGTCCTTCCGCACGGCGGACCAGATTTCCAGCTCGGGCTGGTGGGCGTCGATCTTTCCGACCGAGCAGAATGTGGTACTGCGCGCCGCCGATCCCGAGGACAACCGGGTGGCCGATGGCGACGGGTTCGTAGTGTCGGGCAACATCTTTGACGACAGCGATCACGGCACCCAGACCGACATCCGCGCCTGGGGTACCTCGTCGCGGGACGTGGCCGCTTATGAGCCCGGCGAGACCGCCGACCTGGGTGAGGGCGAAAGCCTCACGCTCATGGCCGATGGCGGCTACGAGTGGCGCGGCGACGACGATCAGATCTCGGGCCGCGGCCAGCGGGTGTTCGTCTCGATCACCGCGCCGCCGGACTTCACGCTGGAGAACTATCGGCAGGTGCTGCTGTCGGGCGACGCCACGGACAGCATGGCCAAGGCGTTCTTCAACACGCTGACGGTGACCATCCCGGCGACGATCATCCCGATCGTCGTGGCGGCCTTTGCGGCCTATGCGCTGGCCTGGATGGACTTCCCGGGCCGGGCCCTGCTGATCGCCTGCGTTGTCGGCCTGCTGGTGGTGCCGCTGCAACTGGCGCTGATCCCGCTGCTGCGTCTGCATCTGGGGATCGGCATCGGCAAGGGATATCTGGGCGTCTGGCTGGCGCATACGGGGTTCGGCCTGCCATTGGCGGTCTACCTCTTGCGCAACTACATGGTCGGCCTGCCGCGCGACATCATCGAGAACGCGCGGGTGGACGGGGCGACCGAATTCCAGATCTTCACCAAGATCATCCTGCCGCTCAGCTTTCCGGCGCTGGCCTCCTTCGCGATCTTCCAGTTCCTGTGGACCTGGAACGACCTGCTGGTCGCCAAGGTGTTCCTGATCGACGCCACCGGGCAGACAACCGTGATGACGGCGCAGATCGTGGAGCTTTTGGGCACCCGCGGCGGCAATTGGGAAATCCTCGCCACCGCGGCCTTCGTGTCGATCGCGGTGCCGCTCGCGGTCTTCTTCGCAATGCAGAAATACCTGGTCCGCGGCCTGCTGGCCGGGTCGGTGAAATAGGGACTGACAATGAACATCAAGGCGGAATTCGACATGCCCGCACAACTTACGCCGGACAAGGACTGGTGGCGCGGCGCGGTGATCTACCAGATCTATCCGCGCAGCTTCCAGGACAATAACGGGGACGGAATCGGCGATCTGCTGGGGATCGCCAACCGTCTGCCGCATATCGCCTCGCTCGGCGTGGATGCGATCTGGGTGTCGCCTTTCTTCACTTCGCCGATGAAGGATTTCGGCTATGACGTGAGCGACTATTGCGACGTCGATCCGATGTTCGGCAGCCTGGCGGATTTCGATTCGCTGGTCAGTGCCGCCCATTCGCACGGGTTGCGGGTGATGATCGACCTGGTGCTGTCGCATACCTCGGACCAGCACCCCTGGTTCATCGAAAGCCGCGCGTCGCGGGATAATCCCAAGGCGGACTGGTATGTCTGGGCCGACCCCAAGCCCGATGGCACGCCGCCCAACAACTGGCTGTCGATCTTCGGCGGGTCGGCCTGGCACTGGGATTCCCGGCGCGAGCAGTATTACCTGCACAACTTCCTGACCTCGCAACCCGACCTGAACTTTCACAACCCGCAGGTTCAGGACGCGTTGTTGAACGTCGCGCGGTTCTGGCTGGACCGGGGCGTCGACGGCTTCCGGCTGGACACGATCAACTTCTATTTCCACGACGACCAGCTGCGCGACAATCCCGCGCTGGAGCCTGAGCGGCGCGACGATTCCATCGCGCCCAGCGTGAACCCCTATAACCACCAGGAGCACATCTATTCCAAGAACCGCCCCGAGAACCTGGACTTCCTGCGCCGGTTCCGCGCGGTGCTCGAGGAATACCCGGCGGCCGCGGCCGTGGGCGAGGTGGGCGACGCCCAGCGCGGGCTGGAGATCATGGGCGAATACACATCGGGCAACGACAAGGTGCAGATGTGCTATAGCTTCGAGTTCCTGTCCAAGACCAAACCGACCGCGGCGCGGGTGATCGAGGTGCTGCGCCGCACCGACGAGGCGGCGGCGGATGGTTGGGCCTGCTGGGCCTTCTCGAACCATGATGTTGCGCGCCACGCGACCCGGTGGGATCTGAACCCGGCCGCCCTGCGGGCGCTGTGCACGCTTCAAATGTGCCTGCGCGGCTCGGTCTGCCTCTATCAGGGCGAAGAGCTGGGCCTGCCCGAGGCGGATGTCGCCTTCGAGGATCTGCAGGACCCCTATGGCAAGGAGTTCTGGCCGGAATACAAGGGCCGCGACGGCTGTCGCACACCGATGCCCTGGGAGCCGTCGAACCAGAATGGCGGCTTCAGCGCGGGCTCTCCGTGGTTGCCGGTCAGCCACGATCACCTGCAACGCTCGGTGGCCGCGCAGGAGCGCGATCCCGGCGCGCTGCTGCATCACTATCGCAAGGCGATTGCCTTCCGGCATACCCATGCGTCGCTGACCAAGGGAAGCCACGACCGGTTGGAAAACGAGGGCAGCATCGTGCATTTCGTCCGCCGGCACGGCCGCGAGACGCTGTTCTGCGCGGTGAACCTGAGCGGCGAGCCCGCGGTGATGGATATGCCCCAGGGCGAGTGGCACCAGGTCGGGCTGGAGCTGGGCAGCGCGGCGCCGGCGCCGGACGGCAAGCTGCATCTGGGCCCGTGGCAACCGGCGCTTGCCGTTCAAATCGAACATTAGGAAAGGGACAGGGATGGCCAATCTCAAGCTGACAGGCGTCGACAAGACCTATGGCGGTTCGGTGAGCGTGCTGAAGGATATCAACCTCGATATCGACACCGGCGAACTGATCGTCTTCGTTGGCCCTTCGGGCTGCGGCAAGTCCACCCTGCTGCGGATGATCGCGGGTCTGGAACAGATCACCGGCGGCGAGCTGCAGATCGACGGGCAGGTCATGAACGACGTGCCGCCCGCCCAGCGCGGGATCGCGATGGTGTTCCAGTCCTATGCGCTCTACCCGCACATGACGGTGCGCGAGAACATGTCCTTTGCCCTGAGACTGGCCAAGAAATCGCAGGCCGAGATCGACGAGGCCGTGGACAAGGCGGCCAAGGTGCTGCAGCTCGACCCGTATCTGGACCGGCTGCCCAAGGCGCTGTCGGGCGGCCAGAGGCAGCGGGTGGCGATCGGTCGGTCGATCGTGCGCGATCCCAAGGTCTATCTGTTCGACGAGCCGCTCTCGAACCTGGACGCCGCCCTTCGGGTCGCTACCCGGATCGAGATCGCGCGTCTCAAGGAGGCGATGCCGGACCGCACCATGATCTACGTGACGCATGACCAGGTCGAGGCGATGACCCTGGCCAGCCGGATCGTGGTGCTGGCCAACAAGGGCATCGCGCAGGTCGGCAGCCCGCTCGAGCTCTATGAGCGCCCGGAAAACGAATTCGTGGCCCAGTTCATCGGCTCGCCGTCGATGAACCTGCTGCCCGGCAAGATCACCGGCACGGGCGAGACGACAACCGTCGAGCTGGCCGATGGCGGGGTTGCGGTGTCGGCGATTCCGACCACCGAGGGCGACAAGGGCAAGACGGTCAATATCGGCGTCCGCCCCGAGGATTTCGCACCGACCGAGGGGCAGCACATCTTCTCGGGGAAGGTGGACATCACCGAGGCGCTGGGCGAGGTGACGCTGCTCTATTTCGATGCCGATGGCGCGGAACCGGGCATGATCGCAAAGCTGCCGGGCATCCAGAAGGGGCTGCGCGGCGAAACCGTGAAACTGACGGCGGATCCGGACAAGGTGCATTTGTTCCACGACGGGCACTCGATGCGCCGGGCGAACTAGGCGGACGGGAATAATCGGGTACGGAGACCTGGGCGGCGCGTCATCGGCGCTCCGCTTTTTTCATGCGCTGCCGGTATCCAGGGACAAAAAAGTCCCGCCGGAGAGGAGGGGGGTTCTCTCCGGCGGGCGACCAGGCCGGGTGTAGCTGCTGTGCCTGGCAAGCGGTACGACGGACGGATCCGAAGCACCGCAGCCTCAGGGCGCGAGACGGGGCCGAAAAATAAGCCCCGTATGAACGTCCGCGGGTATCTGGGGGATAGTCCCGCAAACAACGCCCCGAAGGATTTTACTCTGACTACCGTCACCGGTCGAACCGGCATGCGACAGCCCGAGCAATCGTCTGATCCCACAAAGAGCGATCGGAAAGCAGAGTGCAAGGAATAACCTTTGCATCGAGGTTACTCCTTGGAAATTGCGCGGATTTATGCCGATACAATCCTAGGTTGTTGTTCGAAAGCGGCAGATTTCCGCCGGAATGGGCCTGATCGCGTGAATGAGCCGTCAGGTGGTTGCCAGGTGATTCGGTGCCGTGCCTTTGACGATGCAGCTTGGCGGGCTTGCTCCGAGCCACGACACGACCCACAGTCGCCACACCGAGATACCGGAGGATCCACATGGCCCGACCGCTGTTCCCGCTGCCCGACATCCCGGGTATCCCCGTCCGTGGCGAGACTGCCACCTATCCGATCGGCCGGATCTTCTGCGTGGGCCGGAACTATGCCGCGCATGCCGCCGAGATGGGCGTCGAGGTCGACCGTGAGGCGCCGTTCTATTTCACCAAATCGGCGGCCAACGCGGTGCTGAGCGGAACCGTGGCGTCCTATCCTCCCGGCACCGAGGATTACCACCACGAGATGGAGCTTGCCGTGGCCGTGGGGCGCCAATTGTTTCAAGCGGATAGGGCCGAGGCCGGCAGGGCCGTTTTCGGATATGGCTGCGCGCTCGATATGACCCGGCGCGACCTGCAGATCCGCGAGCGCAAGAAGCAGCGGCCCTGGGATCTGGGCAAGGATGTCGAGAATGGCGCGGTGTTCGGCCCGCTGACACCCGCCGCCGACTGGCAGCCGCGCGGCGACACTGCAATTCGCCTGAGCGTGAACGGAGAGGAGCGCCAGGCGGCGACCCTGTCCGAGCTGGTTTGGACAATCGACGAGATCCTGGCCCATTTGTCCGGATTCTACCACCTGCGCCCCGGCGACCTGATCCTGACCGGAACGCCGGCAGGTGTCGGCCCGGTCCGGCCCGGCGACCGCTTGCGGGGCGTGGTGGACGGGCTCGATCCGGTCGAATTGATGCTGGGCGAACCCGCCTGATCCGGCGGTCAGGTAACAAAACGTGACTTGCAGGGCATTGACCGACTCGGTTCGCTGACGGATTTTATGATTTCAGAGAGGGGCTCGGACCGAAAGAAAATGCAGATCGACCGTGGAAAAACCGACACCCGGAACGCCGACGCGCTGGCGACCGAGATCTATGGGCTGCAGGGCCCCTGCGTGGGCTGCACCGATTGCGTCGGTCTGTGCGAGGCGTTGATCGAGACCCTGGTGCTGCCCGACCTCGTCCTGTCCCGCAAGCGCGACAACGGCTAAAGCGCGTCGCGCAGCCAGCCCGCATCGAACCCGACATCGTCCAACCCGGCAAAGCGGCGCACCCGGTCCAGTTCCGCCTCGAGCCGGCGCGTGCGTGCGGGCGACCACCTGATACCGCGTTCGGGCCACAACGCGCGCACCTGCAGAACGCCCGCGTCGCGCCGGGCCTTCATGTCGATCCGCCCGATCAGGCGGTCGCGCTCCATCAGCGGAAAGACGTAATAGCCGTATTTGCGTTTCGCCTCGGGCACGAAGACCTCGATCCGGTAGTGAAACCCGAACAGCCGCTCGGCCCGCGCCCGGTCCCGCAGCGCCGGATCGAAGGGGCTCAGCACGCGTATCCGGCCCGGTGCGGGGCGCGCGCGGTCGGCCGCTTCGACGGCATCGAACCGGGCAAGGCACGGCCGGTCCGACCCGTCGGCACAGGTCACGGCGATGCGTTCGACCTCACCCCGCGCCAGCGCGCGCTCACACCAGGGCTTGGCCTCGTCCGGGCGCACGGTGTCCCAGAAGGCCGCAATCTCGCCCGATGTCGCAAAGCCCAGCCGGTCCAGTGCGGCATTGCACAGCCAGTCCACCGTCGCCCCCTCGTCGCAGGGCAGTGCACCGGGACAGAGATCCGCCTCGATCACCCGCTCGGTCAGGTCATAGACCTTTCGAAACCCCTCGCGCCCGACAACGGTCAATGCACCGGAGCGCCACAGATATTCCAGCGCGGTCTTGGACGGATGCCAGTCCCACCAGCCGCCCGAGCCTTTCCGCTCGTCGCTGCCCACATCGGACGAGCTGACCGGGCCGTGGTCGCGGATGCGACGCAGGACCGCCTCGAACCGCTCTTCGAACCCGTCGCGGCGCCAGTTCTTCCACCGCGCCTTGAGCAGGTCGGCATCGCGGCGAAAGCGCAGGTGCCACTGCGGGTAGAATGCCATCGGGATCACCGCGGCATCATGGGTCCAATGCTCGAACAAGGTCCGATCGACTTCGTAGAGCCTTTTGAGGTTGCGCGCGCGATAGGTCGGGCGACGCGAGAACAGGATCATGTCATGCGCGCGCGCGACGGTGTTGATGCTGTCGAGTTGGACGAAGCCGAGCCGGTGAATCAACTCCAGCAGGGCGTCCCCCTTGGCCGGCCCGGCGGGTTGTTCGGCCAGGGCGTGCCGGTCCAGGAACAGGGCCCGGGCCGCCGCATTGTCCAGACGTTGCACGGCCACCGGGTCAGCGCCGCTTCAGCGTGTCGCCATAGCTGATCTTGGGGGCCAGCGTCACCTGCGTCTCGATCCCGGTCTCCGGGTCTTCCAGGCGGGTCGCGATGATCTCGGCGGCGGTGCGCCCGATCTCCAGCCGGCAGGCATCCATCGTCGCCAGCCGGCGCGGCAATCCTTGCAGCAGTTCGACATCGTTGAACCCGGCCAGCCCGATCTGGCCGGGAATGTCCACGCCCTGTTCCAGCAGGTAGAGCAGCCCTCCGGCACCGATCATATCGTTGGAATAGTAGAGAAAATCCAGATCCGGCGAGCGTTCCAGCATGGCCTGCGTCATCTCGCGCCCCTTGGCCAGCGCCGAGCCGCCGGAGTAGAAATCCCGGTCTTCGATCTCGATCCCGTTCTTGGCCAGAACCTCGGTGAACCCCTCGAACCGCTTCCGCGCCCGGTGGTCCAGCGGCATCTTGGTGCCCATGAAGCCGATCCGGCCATAGCCCGCCTTGAGGATCGCCTGCGCCATCTCGCGCCCCGCCCGGCGATGCGAGATCCCCACCATCGCATCGACCGGCTTGCCGTCGGTGTCCATGATCTCGACCACGGGAATGCCCGCGGCCTGCAGCATGGCGCGGCTGGCATCGGAATGCTCCAGCCCGGCGATGATGACGCCCGAGGGACGCCAGGACAGCATCTCGTAGAGCACTTTTTCCTCTTTCTCCGGCAGATAGTCGGTGACGCCGACCACCGGCTGAAGATCAGTGTTCTCGAGCACCTGGTTGATCCCGGTCAGGACCTCGGGAAAGACCATGTTGGACAGCGACGGGATGATCACCGCAACCAGGTTCACCCGGCTGGAGGCCAGGGCGCCCGCGATCTTGTTGGGTACGTATCCCAGCTCCTTTGCCGCCTCCAGGACGCGGGCGCGGGTGGCTTCGGAAACGTCGCCGCGATTGCGCAGAACACGGCTCACGGTCATTTCCGAAACCCCGGACGCCTCGGAAACATCGCGGAGGGTGAGCGGGCGTTTTGTATCTGATGCCAAGGGATTTCCTGCAGGTGGTTTGGTCGGATGCTACAGTGAAGCAACGAACCGGCGCAAGCGCCAGCAAACCCCCATGACAACCCGAAGAATTCCGGCTAGACACGGCCGCGAACGGCCCCGTGGCTCAACTGGATAGAGCAGCCCCCTCCTAAGGGGCAGGTTGCAGGTTCGAATCCTGCCGGGGTCGCCACGCCGTGCATCGGCGCCGGCCAAGATGGATGATCCCAGGTCCGGGATGGAACATGCGCAGTTTTCTTGCCCTGCCACTCTCCGAAGACGCGCGCGCCCGGCTGGGTGCGTTGCAAGCGTCGATTCCGGTTGGGCGGGCGGTGCCTGTCGACAACCTGCATGTCACGCTGGCGTTTCTGGACGACCGCAGCGAAGCGGACCTGTCGGCGCTGAACGACGAGCTGGAGCTTGCGGACCTGCCGGCCTGCGCACTGCGCCTGGAGGGGCTGGTCGCGCTGGGTGGGGCGGCGCCGCGCGTGATCGGGGCCGCGGTCGTGCGGGACGCGGCCCTGGACGCCCTGCATTCGGAAGTGCAGCGCGCGGTGCGGCGGGCCGGCCTGAAGTTGCCGCGCCGGCGATTCCGCCCGCATGTGACCCTGGCACGGCTGCAACCCTGGGACGCGGGTGACGTGCCGCAGATCCTGGCGGCCGAGTCCGGGTTTCGTCTCGATGCGGGTCCGGTGGCCGAGCTTGTGCTCTACCGGTCGGTGTTGCGCCGGGACGGGGCGCGCCACGATGCGCTGGCGGCCTATCCGCTGGCCGGGGCCGACGGCGCATAGATGAGCTCGGCCAGGTCTTCAAAGCGGCTGCCGGGCTGCACCAGCCTCAGGGTGGCATCGCGGATGGCGCCGGCGCGCGTGGCGCCTAGAACCGGCGCCGCGAAATCAATGTATTTGCCGATCACCTCGTCACGCTCCATCGGAGCCTCGGGTCCGCCGCGCGCATGGACATCGCCCGAGGCCAGCTCTTGGCCATCGGTGGTCTCGATCACCACATCGGCCCAGCGCCCCTCGGGAAAACGCCAGTTGTGGCGGGGCGATTCGGACACGGTGATGCGCCGGATCATCTCGGCCACGCGGGCGTCGCGCAGACCGTCGCCCGAGATGTGCTCGACCCCGATCCGCCCGTGCACGATCTGCACTGCAACCGCGAATGGCAGCGAATACTGCGCCTGCGAGGTGGTGTCCGGAAGCCCGGGAAACAGGCAGACGGCCTGGTGAAAGCTTGCGATCCGCACGGCGCGGATCCGCTCGGGCGGCAGGTCGTGTTCGGCCATCACCTGGCGCACCGCGTCGATCGCGGCATGGGCCCAGCGGCAGATCGGGTAGGGTTTCACATATTGGTGGTCCATCTGCCAGAACCGGCCGAGATCCTGCCAATAGGCCGCGACCGCATCACCCTCGACGGTGATCGCCGGGGCGCCGGTGAAGCCGCGTTCCGCCAGGATGGCCGCCGACAGGCCGGTCAGCGCGCCCCAGCCCGAGCCGTCATGCAGCATGGTCGGATTGGCGATCTCGCGCATCATCTGGCTGCGCGGGCCGTGATATTCGGCGATGCCCAGCGCCTGCCGCAGCTGCTCCGGGCTGTGTCCGCGCAGGCGGGCGGCCATCGCGGCCACGCCCAGCGCGTTCCACGCCCCGGAGGTGTGATAGTCGCTGACCGTGCCGTGCAGCGCCATGCCGGCCCGGCCCGCGACCTCGTAGCAGATCACCAGGGCCGCCAGCGCCTGCTGGCCGCTCAGACCCGGCGCATGCTCGGCCAGTGCGGCCAGCGCGGGAACAGCCACCACGCCGATATGCCCCTTGGTCGGGTTATAGCCGTCATGGGCGTCCAGGTTGTCGGTCTGCGTCGCGGCGGCATAGGCCGCCCCGGCCAGGCCGACCGCGCGCCCGTCGAACAGCATCCGGGCCTGAGTCGCCTTCTCAGCGCTGGCAAACAGCAGCGTCGCCGTCTCGCGGGCGATGACCCCGGCCTGCATCGGCGCGGCGGCGATGGTGACGCCCAGCGTGTCGAGCATCATCAGCGCCGCGAATTCGCGTGTTCGCGCGGGGATCGCCTCGGGCGCGGTGTCGAGCGTGAAGGCGGCGAGGCGCCCGAACGGGGTCTGTCGGCTGCCGGTGTCCATCCTGTCAGGCTCGGACAGGCAAAAACCGGGCGCATGTCCTTTCCCGACATGGCATGTCGTCATCGGGGTCTTTTGCGCGGGATGCCGGTATTAGGGTGGGCGCCATGAAACACTTGCCGCATCTTCCATTCCTGCGCTCCTTCGAGGCCGCGGCGCGCCTGTCGAGCTTTACCGCCGCCGCCGACGAACTGAGCCTGACGCAATCGGCGGTCAGCAACCATGTCCGCTCGCTGGAAGAGTTCATCGGCCGGCCGCTTTTCGTCCGGCTGCCGCGGTCGCTGGCGCTCACTGAACTGGGCGAGGCCTATCTGCCCAGCGTACGTCAGGCGCTGCAACAGATCGACACCGCGACCGAGGCGATCCTGACCCAGCCGCGCAAGCGCGAGGTGGTGGTGTCCTGCCCCACCAGCCTGGCCGCGCATTGGTTGGCCGGGGCAGTGCGCGGGTTTCACGCGGCCCATCCCGAGATCCAGCTGACGGTGCACGGCACCGTCTGGTCCGATGTGGAGGCCGATGTCGCCGATGTCTCGATCACCGTCTGCCACGAAGACGAGTTGCCCGCCGACGCGACCCGGCTGTGGGCCGACCGGCTGGCGGTGATCTGCGCGCCGGATTTCCGCGTGCGCGGTGCCGCCCTGAGCGATCCGGCGCAATTGCCCGAGGCGGACCTGATCCGCATTCTCGGGCGGCTGGATTACTGGGATCGGGTCGCGCGGCATTTCGGCCTGCCGCGTCTGGCGATGCCGGGCGGGCTGCAGACCGACGTGACGGCGCTGGCCATCGAATGGGCCGCGCAGGGGCTGGGCTGTGCTGCCGTTCCGCGGTCGCTGATCGGCCCGTTCACGGCGCGCGGCCTCGTCATCGAACCGTTCGCGGCCGAGATGGACTGCCCCTGGCTCTATTGCGTGCGGTTCAAGGACCGGATGCCGGGGGCGGCGGTGCGGCTGTTCAAGGATTGGCTGCAGGGGCAGGCGGCGGAGATGGACCGGTGAGGTCGCAGCAGGTCGCGCCGGTGGCCCGGTCCGGGAGCCCTTGCCCGGCTTGACGGTCGAGGTCCCGGGTCAAGCCCGGGACGGGAATGCTGGAGGCGATCAGCCGCGCAGCCGCTTGCCCTCCGGGTCGAAGGGGGCCTGCGGCAGGATCCGCGCCTTGTGCGGTTTGCCCAGCACATAGACCTCGACCGCGTCGCCCGGCCCGGCCACCTTGGGATCGGCATAGCCCAGCGCCAGCGATTTGCCGACCGAATAGCCGTAAGCGCCCGAGGTGACGCGGCCGACGGATCTGCCATCCGGGGTAAAGACCGGCTCTCCGCCGCTGGCATCGGCGTTGTGGTCAGCCTCGATCTCGAAGACCGACAGGATCTCGCGCGGGGCGTTGTCCTTGATCTTCAGATACGCGTCCTTGTGCAGGAAATCCTTGTCCAGCTTGATCAGCCGATCCAGCCCGACCTCCTGCGGCCAGTATTCCTGGCTGTATTCGCGGCCCCAGGAGCCATAGCCCTTCTCGATCCGCAGGCTGCCCAGCGCGCGGCCGCCCACCGGCCCGCCGCCAGCCTCTCGCGCTGTGTCCAAAAGCGCGGTGTAGAGCCTGATCTGGTCGGATTCGGCGCAATGCAGCTCCCACCCCAGGTCGCCGGAGAAGCTGACGCGGATGGCGAGACAGGCCACGCCGGCCACCTCGATCTGCGCCGAGCGCATGAAGCGGAAGGCCTCGTTCGACAAGTCGGCATTGGTCAGCCGCTGCAATACTTCGCGCGCCTTTGGTCCCGCGATGTTGAATCCGGCGATGCGATCAGTGGCCACCTCCAGCGTCGTGCCTTCGGGCAGCGGCACCATGTTGAAGAACCGCTGGTGATAGCGTTCGGCCATGCCGGAACCCACCATCATGTATTCGTCACGATCGACCATGGTGATGGTGAAATCGCCCGCCACCCCGCCGCGCACGGAGATCAGCGGCGTGAGGCAGGAGCGGCCAACTTGCGTGGGAACCCGGTTGGCGACCAGCCGGTCGAGCCAGTCATGCGCACCCGGCCCCTTGATGACGTAATTGGCGAAGTTCGAGATGTCGATCACGCCGACGTTCTCCCGCAGCATACGCACCTCGCGGCCCACCGGCTCCCACCAGTTCTGGCGGGTGAAGCTGTTGGTGTCCTTCACGCCGGGTGTGTCGGCGAACCAAAGCGGATGCTCCCAGCCGCAGTTCAGGCCGTGAACGCAGCCCATCTCTTTCTGCATCTCGTAGGCGGGGCGGACCCGCGCGGGCCGGCCGGCGCTGCGTTCCTCGTTGGGGAAATGGATGGCGAAGCGGTGGGCATACTGGTCCTGCACCCGCGCCTTGGTGAAGGCCTTGCCGGCCCAGTCGCCGAACCGCGCCAGATCCCAGGCGAACATGTCGTATTGCGGCTCGCCCTCGATGATCCATTGCGCCGCCAACAGGCCCAGACCGCCGGATTGCGAGAAGCCGGGTATGATGCCGGTGCAGCAGAAATAGTTGCGCAGCTCGGGCACCGGACCCCAGATCGCGTTGGCGTCGGGCGACCAGATCATCGGCCCGTTGATGACCCGCTTGACCCCGGCTGCGGCGGCGGCGGGCACGCGCTCGGTCGCGCGGATCACGTTCTCCATGATCCGGTCCAGGTCGTCGGGAAACAGGTCATGGGCGAAATCCAGCGGCGTGCCGTCCTCGGCCCAGAACCGGACGTCGCGCTCATAGGCGCCGATGAGGAAACCGTTGCCCTCCTGCCGGAAGTAGTATTCGCCGTCGCGGTCGGCGATCGAGGGCAGGCGGCGGCCCATCGCGGCAACCTCGGGGATCGTTTCGGTGACGAAATACTGGTGCTCGGTCGGTTGCAGCGGCAGGGTGATCCCCGCCATCGCCGCCACCTCGCGGCCCCACAAGCCGCCGGCATTGACCACCCATTGCGTGCAGATGTCACCCTTGGGCGTGCGCACGATCCAGCTGCCGTCGGGCTGAGATTCAGTCCCTGTTACGGGGCAAAACCGCTGAATCTCGGCCCCCATGGCCCGGGCGCCGGCGGCATAGGCCATGGTCACGCCCGACGGGTCCACGTTGCCGCCTTCGGGTTCGTACATGATGCAGCGGATATCGTCGAACTGCGCCAGCGGGTGCAGCTCCATCGCCTGTTCGCGGCTGACCTCGTAGAAGTTCAGCCCGTAGAACCGCGCCTTGGCCTCCTGCAGGCGCAGCTGGTGCTCGCGATCCTCGGTCCGGGCCAGGTAGAGCGATCCGGGCTGGAACACGCCGCAGCCCTGTCCGGTCTCCAGCTCCAGCTCCTTATAAAGGTTCATGGTGTAATGCTGGATCCGGGTGACGTTGTTGTTGTCGTGCAGCCCGTGGATATTGGCCGCCGCGTGCCAGGTGGATCCGCTGGTCAGCTCGTCACGCTCCAGCAGCACCACATCGGTCCAGCCCAGCTTGGCCAGGTGGTAGAGGATCGAGCAGCCGACAAGGCCGCCCCCGATGACGACGACCTGCGCGTGGGTTTTCATGGGCGGGGGTCTCCTTTCGCTGCGAGGCGCAGGCTAACGCAGGGACAGGCCGCGCACCCACAAATTTTTCGTCGCCGTTGCGCATTATTTCGTTGTGCGCCGGCGAAGGATCAGTTGGCGATCTCGTTCATCGCGGCGAGGAACTGGGCGACCTCGTGCAGGCTGTTGTAGTGGCACATCGACACGCGCACGCAGCCGTCCAGGCCCAAAGGGTCCAGAATGTTGCCGGAGTAGTGGTCGGGCTTGCGCAGATGGGTGCGGATGCGCGCCGCGTTCAGACGGGCCACGACCTCGGCCGCGTCGATCCCCTCGACCCAGAGCGAGACCAGCCCCTCGCGCGCGGGGTTGTCGGAACCGCCGATGATGTGCACCCGCGGCATGGCGTCCAGCCCCGCCAGGTTGCCGGTGCCGTGGATCATCGCATCGGTCAGCGTCTTCTCCTGCGCATGGATCGCCGTGCCCGCGGCGACGATCCGTTCGCGCCGCTCGGTGGCATCGCTGATCTGGCCGCCCAGCCAGTCCAGGTACTCGGCCAGATCCGAAAGGGTCGCATAGGCCCCGGTGTCGCGGGTGCCCAGTTCCCAATTATCCGCGGGTCCGTCCAGAAGCGCGTCATGCGGCAATTTCGTCAGTCGGTCCGAGATCCAGGCCAGGCCGTAGCCGTGACGCGAGAACATCTTGTAGGGCGAGATCACATAGCCGTCGACATCGTAGGAGTCGATGTCGATGCGCCCATGCGCGGCGTGCTGGATGCCGTCGACGATGATGTAGCACTTGGGCGCCACAGCGCGGATCGCGGCAGCAATTGCGGCGACATCGACGCCCATCCCGGTGACGGGCGAAGTGTGGATGATCGTCGCGACCCTGGTGTCGGGCGTGACCGCAGCGGCATAGGCCTCGGTCCCGACCGTGCCGGTCGCGTGGTCATGGGCAACCAGCACGTGCCGCTGCCCGGCGATGCGGGCCCAGCGTCCACAGGCCGAGCGGGTCGCGGGATGCTCCAGCGTCGAGCCGAGAACGACGCCCGCGCCGCTGCCCAGGCAGGCGTTCATGATCAGCCGGAACAAAAGCTCGGTGCCGCTCTCGCCGACGAAGAACTGCCCATCGGGCGCGTTCATCAGCACGCGCATGTCCGCCTTTGCCCGGTCGATGGTGCGGACCAGCTCCTTGCTGCCGGGGTTGTCGCGCCCCTGGTTGTCGGGGATCGCCGCATACCGCCCCGAGGTCTCGACCACTGATTTCAGCGTCAGCGCGCCGCCGGCATTCTCGAAGAAGATGCGCGGACCCTGCTGCGGGCAATGGTCGATCTGGGCAAAGCGGCTGCGGATTTCGGTCAGAAGGTCCGGCGTGATCGCGGTCATGGGGTCTCCATCGGTTCGGGAAATCGGGTCGGGTCATCCGGCTTTGTGGCTGTTGCCGTACATGGCGACCGCGGCGGCCACGAAGAGGCCAAGAAGGATGTATCCGGTCACCGCCTCGGCCACCGCGAGGATCCGGCAGACGCCCACCGGGTGCAGGTCGCCGAAGCCGACCGTGGTGAAGGTGACATAGGAGAAATAGAGCAGATCCGAAGGGTTCTTTGCCCCGACGACGCAGATATCGGCATAGCCGAAGGCGCCGTAGACTGCCGCGAACAGGAACGGCACCACCTGGATGAAGGAGATCCCCATCAGGAACAGCTGCCGGCGCGGGGTCTGGATCCGGGTCATGTAGACCCAGAGCTGCACCACCAGCCAAAGGCAGAGCCCGAACATGGCCACGGTTCCGAAGGTGTTGCCGGCCGTGTCGGCGCCCAGGTTCGACAGCAGGTAGAAGGCCAGGACGCTGACCGACACCAGGCCCGAGGCGGCCAGCACCGTCGATGTCCAGTCTTCGCGCATTCCGGTCGTCATCTGCCGCCCCCTGTCCGTCGCCTCAATCTGTTCGGCAGATCGGCCGGGATGCAACCGTTTTCGGCATTTCCTCAGGTCCCGCCCAGATGCGCCTCGCCGCGGGCGCGGGCCAGGGCGATCTGCTTCTGGCGCTCGCGGAACCGTGCCTTGTCGGCCTCGGAGGTCTCGTCGATGCACTGATGGCAGGACACGCCCTGTTCATATTCCGGGCGCAGCTTGTCGTCGGGCAGGATCGGCCGGCGGCAGCCGTGGCACAGCTCGTGCGGGCCCTCGGCCAGCCCGTGGCCGACCGAGACCCGGTTGTCGAAGACGAAACACTCTCCATTCCAGGCGCTTTGATCCTCGGGCACCTCCTCGAGATAGCGCAGGATGCCGCCCTTGAGGTGATATACCTCGTCGATGCCCTGCCCCAGCAGGTAGTTGGTGGACTTTTCGCAGCGGATTCCGCCGGTGCAGAACATGGCGATCCGCTTGTTGTGGAACCGCTCCTTGTTGGCCTCCCACCAGGCAGGGAAATCGCGGAAACTGGCCGTATCAGGGTCTATCGCGCCCTCGAACGTGCCGATGGCGACCTCATAATCGTTGCGCGTGTCGATCACCGCCACATCCGGGCTGCGGATCAGGTCGTTCCAGTCCTCGGGTTCGACATAATGGCCGACGCGGGCGCGGGGGTCCACGTCGGGCTGACCCATGGTGACGATCTCTTTCTTCAGGCGGACCTTCATCTTGCCAAAGGGCGGGCTGTGGGATGTCGCTTCCTTCCATTCCAGCCCATCGCAGCCGGGCAGGCCGCGCAGATGCGCCAGCACCGCGTCGATGCCCGCGCGCGGCCCGGCGATCGTGCCGTTCAGCCCCTCGCGGGCCAGCAGAAGCGTGCCCTTGACCGAATGCGCCCGGCACAGATCCTCGAGCGCGGGTTTCAGCGCGGCGGGATCCTCGAACCGGGTGAAGTGGTAGAGCGCGGCAATCGTGTACATGGCGCTCAGATAGACCCGCCGCGCGCGCCGCGCAAGCGTCAGCCGGCGGTGTCGCCAAGCACCTGCTCGATGGTCCGCCGGCTGGCCCGCGCCAGCGGCACATGGCTGTGGCGGTAGTAGTCCAGCGCCACCAGCCCGGCATAGAGCGCCCAGCCCCGGCCGCGCCGGATTGTCGCCGGATCCGGGGACATCGCGTCGAGAAACGCGGCACGGCCCGCTGCATCGAACAGCGCCCAGGCCGGGATCAGGTCGACGGCGGGATCCCCGCGCGCCATCAGTCCGAAATCGATGACTGCCGCCAGCCGCCCGTCGCGCAGCAGCAGGTTGCCCGGTTGCAGGTCACCGTGGATCCACACCGGCGCCTTGTCCCAGGGCGGGCTGTCGCGCGCGGCGTCCCACCTGTCGCGCAGGTCGGCGGCGTCATAGAGGTCGCTCAGCCCGGAAATGGCCGCGCACACGCGGTCATCGAGCCGCTCCAGCGGCACCCCGCGCAGGTGGTTGGTGCTTCCGGCGATCGGCCCGTCGAGACCCGGCAGCGCCTGGAAGGCGCGCAGGAATCCGGCCAGTTCCCCGGCGACCTCCTGTGGGTCGCGCAGCGACGCGGGCGTCGCCTGGGTGCCCTCGATCCAGTCATAGACGGCCCAGGGCCAGGGGTATCCCTCGCCCGCGTCGCCGGTGGCCACGGGGCGTGGGATTGCCAGCGGCAGGCCCGGAAAGCGGGGCAGGCAGGCCAGTTCGCGTTCCAGCAGCCGCACTGCCGAGGCCCTGCGCGGAAAGCGCAGCACATGCGACGGCCCCAGCCGGAACAGCCAGTTGTCGGTGCCCAGCGCCGAAAGCGGGCGCACGGGGCGGCCCGCGAAACGCGGCATCTGCGTATCGACCAGCCGGGTCGCCAGCGCGGTCGTCAATCTCACGTCGTCGGCATGCATCCTTGCAGCCCCCCTGACAGCCGGTTACCCCGATTCCGGCAGTTTGACGAGAGGCGGCGGTTGACCCGAGCGAAAACCTGCGGCTTAGCTGGGGCCGACAGACCCGGCAAAAGACGAGGTTCCTTGCATGCACGCGCTCGTGGTGATCGACGTTCAGAACGATTTTTGCCCCGGCGGTGCGCTGGCGGTGCCCGGAGGCGACGAGGTGGTCGCCGCGATCAACGACATGATGGGCGAATTCGACGCGGTGGTGGTGACCCAGGACTGGCATCCGGCGGGCCACTCCTCCTTCGCGTCGTCGCAGACGGGCAAGGCGCCTTTCGAGACGGTCGAGATGCCTTATGGCCAGCAGATCCTCTGGCCCGACCATTGCGTCCAGGGTAGCCGGGGCGCGGAATTGCACTCCGATCTGCGCGCAGATGCCGACCTGATCCTGCGCAAGGGATTCCGCCCCGGCATCGACAGCTATTCCGCGTTTTTCGAGAACGACCGGACCACGCCGACCGGGCTGGAGGGGTATCTGCGCAATCGCGGGATCGACCGCGTGACCCTGGCCGGGCTGGCCACGGATTTCTGCGTGCACTACTCGGCGGTGGACGCCGCCGAGCTGGGGTTTCACGTGGCCGTGCGCCAGGACGCCTGCCGCGCCATCGACATGGACAACTCGCTGGCAGCGGCGCTGGGCGCGATGCGCGGCGCGGGCGTGGCCTTGATCTGAAATCGGTTGCGAGTTCCTGACCTGCCCGCGCGCAAGGCCGACAGGTTGAACCCCTCCCGCCCCGGGATCGTGGGTGGAGATCGCGGGCCAGGTGTCCACGCGCGACCCGGCCGCCGATAATTGCCTTGCCGGGCCGGCTGCCGTATCCATGACCGACTCACATCGACGAGGGCCGATCCGTGGATATCGCGACACGCGTCTATAATCACAAGTGGAAGATCGACCCGATCATCCGATCCCTGATCGACACCGATTTCTACAAGCTGCTGATGTGCCAGTCGGTGTTCCGCAACAAGCCCGAGACCCAGGTGACGTTCTCGCTCATAAACCGATCCAGGCATGTGCCGCTGGCCCGGCTGATCGACGAGGGAGAGTTGCGCGAGCAGCTGGACCATATCCGCTCGCTCCGCCTCAGCCGGGGCGAGAGCACCTGGCTGCGCGGCAACACTTTCTACGGCAAGCGGCAGATGTTCCGCCCGGATTTCATGGAGTGGTTCGAGGGGCTGCGCCTGCCAGCCTATCACCTGGAGCGCCGGGGCGACCAGTACGAGCTGACCTTCGAGGGCAAGTGGCACGAGGTGATGCTGTGGGAGATCCCGGCGCTGGCCGTGCTGATGGAGCTGCGCTCGCGCGCGGTGCTGCACGACATGCGCCGGTTCGAACTGCAGGTGCTCTATGCCCGCGCGATGACCCGCGTGTGGGAAAAGATCGAGCGGCTGCGCAAGATCGAAGGGTTGGGCATCGCCGATTTCGGCACCCGTCGGCGGCATTCCTTCCTCTGGCAGGACTGGTGCGTGCAGGCGATGATCGAGGGGCTGGGCAGCAGTTTCGCGGGCACCTCGAATTGCCTGATCGCCATGCGCCGCGAGGTCGAGGCGATCGGCACCAACGCGCATGAGCTGCCGATGGTCTATTCCGCCCTGGCCGAAAGCGACGAAGCGCTGGCGCAGGCGCCCTATGACGTTCTCAGCGACTGGCATGACGAGCATGACGGCAACCTGCGCATCATCCTGCCCGACACCTACGGCACCAGGGGGTTTCTCGACCACGCGCCCGACTGGCTGGCCGGATGGACCGGCATCCGCATCGACAGCGGAGATCCCGCGACCGCGGCCGAGATCGCCATCGACTGGTGGCGCTCGCGCGGCGAGGATCCGGCGGACAAGCGCATCATCTTCTCCGACGGGCTGGACGTGGAGAAGATCGCCGAACTGCACGCGCAATTCGCCCATCGCGCCAAGGTCTCGTTCGGCTGGGGCACCCTGCTGACCAACGATTTCCGCGGCCTGGTGCCGGGCGACGGGCTGGCGCCGTTCTCGCTGGTGTGCAAGGCGGTGTCGGCCAATGGCCGGCCGACGGTCAAGCTGTCGGACAATCCCGAAAAGGCGATGGGTCCGCCCGAGGAGATTGCCCGCTACAAGAGGGTGTTCGGCGTCGGCGCGCAGCAGGCGATCGAGGTCATCGTCTGACCCGCGCGGCTCAGCCGTGGCAGGCGGCCACGGTCTTGAGCTGCGAGAACCCGTAAAGCGCCTCGAATCCCTTCTCGCGGCCGTGACCGGATTTGCCGACCCCGCCGAAGGGCAGTTCGACGCCGCCGCCGGCGCCGTAATTGTTGATGAACACCTGTCCCGCCCGCAGCCGTTTCGCCAGCCGCATCTGGCGCCCGCCATCGGCGGTCCAGATCCCGGCCACCAGCCCGTAATCGGTGCCGTTGGCGATGGTCACGGCCTCGTCCTCGGTATCGAAGGGGATCAGCACCTGCACCGGCCCAAAGATCTCGTCGCGGGCCAGCGGATGATCGGGCGGCACGTCGGCAAAGAGCGTCGGCGGAACATAGGCCCCGGTATCGGGCGCATGATCGACGATCCGCCCCTGCGCAACCAGGTTGAGATCGGTTCCACGCTCCAGGAAACCGGTGACGATGCCCTTCTGCCGGTCCGAGATCAGCGGCCCCACCCGCAGGTCGTCCAATGCCGGACCGACCGTCAGTTCCGCGTAGGCGGCGGCCATGCGCTCGCGGATCTCGGCATAGACGCCGCGCTGGACCAGGATGCGCGACGAGGCCGAGCAGGTCTGTCCGGCGTTCTGGATGCCGGCGCCGACCAGAAACGGCAAGGCGGCCCCCAGGTCGGCATCGTCAAAGACCAGCTGCGGCGATTTCCCGCCCAGCTCCAGCGTCACCGGCACCACGTTGCGCCCCGCCGCCTGCTGCACCAGCGCGCCGGTAGCGACCGAGCCGGTGAACGAGACGTGGTGGATGCCCGGATGCGCCGAAAGTGCCGCCCCGGCCTCGGCCCCCAGTCCCGGCACCACGTTCAGCGCGCCGGGCGGCAAGCCGGCCTCCTCGGCCAGATGCGCGAAGGCCAGCGCGGTGAGGCAGGCCTCTTCGGCCGGTTTCAGCACGCAGGCATTGCCCATCGCCAGCGCCGCGCCGACCGAACGGCCGATGATCTGCATCGGATAGTTCCACGGCACGATATGGCCCGTGACCCCATGCGGTTCGCGCAGGGTATAGACGGTGTAGCCGTCGAGATAGGGGATGGTTTGGCCCGTCACCTTGTCGGCCGCGCCGCCGTAGAACTCGCAGTAGCGCGCCAGCGCCACGGCATCGGCGCGGGCCTGCGCCAGCGGCTTGCCGACATCCAGCGCCTCGAGCCGCGCCAGCTCGTCTATGCGCTGCGACACCAGTTGCCCCAGCCGGGTCAGGCAGCGGCCGCGCTCGGTCGCTGTCATCTTTCCCCAGTCACTGGCGCGGGCGGCCTCGGCCGCGGCCACGGCGGCGTCGATATCCTCGGCCGAACCGCGCGCGATGCGGGCCAGTTCGGACCCGTCCGAGGGGTTGAGCAGACCCAGCGTGTCGCCGCTCGCGGCCGCGCGCCAGGTGCCGCCGATCAGGCAGAGGGCGGGGTCGAACCAGATTGCGTCAGACATGGCCTTGGCTCCTGCGGATTTCCTCGGGATCGGGCAGCACCGGCGCGGCCTCGATCAGGCTTTTGGTATAGGGGTGCCGGGGGTCGCTGAACACCTGCTCGGTTTCGCCCTGTTCGACGATCCGGCCGGCCTGCATCACCAGCACCCGGTCGGTGATCGTGCGCACCACGCTCAGATCATGGCTGATGAACAGATAGGTCAGGTTGTGGCTGCGGCACAGCTCGGCCATCAGGTCGAGGATCTGCGCGCGCACCGAAACATCCAGCGCCGAGACCGCCTCGTCGAACAGGATCAGCTCGGGCTTGATGATGAGGGCCCGCGCGATGGCGATGCGTTGGCGCTGCCCTCCCGAGAACTCGTGGATATACTTTGCGGCATCCTTCGCGCGCAGCCCGACCGCCTCCAGCGCCTCGGCAATGGCCTCGGCCCGCTCGGGCCCCTCGGGCGGATCCTCCAGCAGGTGGAAGGGCTCGGTGATCAGCCGTTCGACCCGGTGGCGCGGATTGAAGCTGCCATAGGGGTCCTGGAACACGACCTGCATCTTGCGCCGGATGCGCATATTGGGGCGATGGCCGGAAAAGACCGGTTCGCCGTCCAGCCGGATCTGCCCCGACTGCACCTCTTCCAGACCCAGAATCGCCCGTGTCAGGGTCGATTTTCCGCATCCCGACTCGCCCACCAGCCCCAGGCGCTCGCCCCGGTCGAGGGCAAAGCTGACCCCGTCCACTGCGCGGTGATACCCGGGCCGCGCAAAAAGGGCGCGGCGCGGCAGGCGATAGTCGCGGCTGACGTTCTCGACCTGCAACAGCGGCTCTTCGGTGCGGGTCGGGGGCAGGTCGACGCGATGGCCCGACGCCTGGAACAGCATCCGCGTATAGGGATGCCGCATGTCGGCCAGCAGGTGCCGGGTCGGGCCGGTCTCGACCACTTCGCCGTGGCGCATCACCGCGATCCGGTCGGCCATGCCGGCGACCACCGCAAGGTCATGGGTGATCATCAGCAGCCCCATGCCGAACTCCTGCACCAGCCCCTTGAGCAGGTCGAGGATCTGCGCCTGGGTGGTCACGTCCAGCGCGGTTGTCGGCTCGTCCGCGATCAGCAGTTTGGGACGCAGCGCGATGGCCATGGCGATCACCACCCGCTGCCTCTGCCCCCCGCTCAGCTCATGCGGATAGCGCGCCAACGGAAACCGCTCGGGCGGCAGGCCAACACGGTCCAGAACCTCGCGCGCGCGGGCCTCGGCGGCCTCGGGTGACATCGCCTTGTGGATCAGGATCGTCTCCATCACCTGATCGCCGATGGTGCGCACCGGGTTCAGCGCCGTCATCGGCTCCTGGAACACCATGCCGACCGTGGCGCCGCGCAGGGCACAGAGCCGCGATTCGGGCAGGTTGAGGATCTCGGTCCCGTCCAGGCGGATCGCGCCGTCGCAACGCGCGCCGCCGGGCAGCAGCTGCATCACCGCCAGCGCGGTCATCGACTTGCCCGATCCGCTTTCGCCGGTGACCGCCACGATCTCACCCGGTGCGATCGACAGGTCGATGCCGTGCAGCACCGGCTGGGCGTGGATCGACAGCGACAGCCCCGATATCTCGAGCAGGCTCATGTGCGCGCCACCCTTATGCGCGGGTCCAGCCAGTCGCGCAGCCCGTCGCCCAGCAGGTTCAGCCCCAGCACCGTGACGATGATCGCCACGCCGGGAATCAACGCCATGTGGGGCGCGAAACTGACCATGGTCTGCGCATCGGCCAGCATCCGGCCCCAGCTGGGCGTGGGCGGCTGCGCGCCCAGGCCCACATAGGACAGCCCGGCCTCGGCGAGGATACCCAGCGAGAACTGGATGGTGCCCTGCACGATCAGCAGGTTGGCCACGTTGGGCAGGATGTGCTCGGCCGAGATGCGCGCCGCGCCCTTGCCGGCAACGCGGGCGGCCAGGATGAACTCGCGTTCCCACAGCGACAGCGCCGCGCCACGGGTGATGCGGGCGAAAACGGGGATGTTGAAAATGCCGATGGCGATGATCGCGTTCACCGCGCCGGGGCCAAAGACAGCGGTGATCAGGATGGCGATGACAAGGCTGGGAAAGGCAAAGACCAGGTCGTTGCCGCGCATGATCACCTCGTCCAGCCACGACCCCTTGCGCGCTGCAGCGGTCAGGCCCAGCGGCACGCCCAGGGTCATGCCGATGCCCACCGCCACCAGCGCCACCGCGATCGAGGTGCGCGCGCCGACCATGATCATCGAGGCGATGTCGCGGCCGAAATGGTCGGTGCCCAGCAGGTTCGCGCCGCCGGGCGGGCGCAGCTTGTCGGGGATGTTCATCGCGGCGTGATCGAACGGCGTCCAGAGGAACGAGACCAGTGCCGCCAGCACCACCAGCGACGACAGCGCCGCGCCCAGGATCAGGTTGCGGCTCATGTCCGCGCCCTCAACCGCGGATCGACGGCGGCATAGGCCAGGTCGACCAGGAAATTGACCGAGATCACCGCGAAGACCAGCAGCATGACCACCGATTCCACCACGATCAGGTCCCGCGACGAGATCGCCTGAAAGATCAGCCGGCCGAGGCCCGGCAGAAAGAACACCTGCTCGATAATGATCGAGCCCGCCAGCAGGAACGAGAATTGCAGCCCGATGATGGTCAGCACGGGGATCAGCGCGTTGCGCAGGCCGTGCCGCCACAGCGCCTGCCGCCGGGTCAGGCCCTTGGCGCGGGCGGTGCGCATGAAATCCTCGCCCAGGATGTCGAGCAGCGACGACCGCATCACCCGCGCCAGGATCGCCGCCTGCGGCAGGGCCAGCGCGATGGCGGGCAGGGTCAGGGCGTGGATGCCGGGCCACAGGCCCTTGTCCCAGCCCGGAAAGCCGCCCGCGCCGAACCAGCGCAGGTTGATGGCGAAGATCAGCACAAGCATCATCGCGAACCAGAAATTCGGCACCGCGACGCCCAGCTGCGTGGCACCCATCACCGCCATGTCGCCCGGCTGCCCGCGTCGCGCGGCGGCATAGATCCCGGCGGGAAAGGCAATGGCCGTGGACAGCGCCAGCGCATAGAGCGCCAGCGGCAGCGATACCCACAGGCGGTCGGCGATCATCTGGGCCACCGGCGTGCGATAGGTGTAGGAGGTGCCGAAATCCCCGCTCAGCATGCCGCCCACCCATGCCAGGTAGCGTTGGAGCTTCGGAACGTCGAGGCCAAGCTCGGCCCGGAGCGCCGCCAGCGTGTCGGGCTGCGCGTTGACGCCCAGCATGAACGCGGCCGGATCCCCCGGCGCCACTTCGATCACGGCGAAGATGACCACCGACGCGACGATCAGGCTCAGGCACAGGGACAGGAGACGTTTGAGCGCGTATCTCAGCATCGCGATCACGTTACGGATGGCGGCGGCGGCGGTCCAGAGCCATCAGGTCAGCAGGTAGCGGACCACGGCGAACCCGACAATGGCGGCATAGCCCAGCGGATAGACCCACCGGATCACGTAATAGTCCAGCGTCTCGGCCAGTTCGCCCTGACCCTTCAGCTGCATGCGCGCCAGCACCATGTTGAACACGATGATCGCGCCGGTGACCACAAAGACCCATTGCAGGATGAAATCCACGAAGGTCAGGTAGCCCAGCCGCGGCAGGTCGGCGGAGACCGCCCAGTTGAAGGCCACGAAGACCAGCAGGTTGGCGCCGGCGATCTCGGCGCGTTTCTTGTAATCGTCGAAGAAGAAAGCGGCCCAGGACACCGTGATCAGCACCAGAAGCGGCAGGAAGATGCGGATCATGTAATACTGCGTGTGGCGATGGCCCTCGAACACCAGGGTCACCCGGTCGCTTTCCTGGCCGCTGATGCCGGTTGTCGTCGACACCTCCAGGCGCGGGTTGTTCAGCACCCATTCCTCCTCGCCCAGCATGTCGCCCAGACCCGAGAACGCCTCGTCACCGGAATAGGTCACGACGTCGTTGGGAAACACCGAAACGATTTCGAAAAAGAAGGTCTGCGTGTCGAACGGGTATTTGTGAAAGTCGAAATGCGGGGCCTGGAGGGTCAGTGAGGAGCTTTCGAAATAGCTGGCCTCGCCATCGGGCGTGATGGCGATGACCGCGTGATGGATCCAGCGATTCGACTGCTGGTTGCTGATGATGAAACCCGGCGGGATGGTGTCCCGCTTGCTGGCATAGTCCAGGAACTCGTCGGGCTTGACGATCCGCGCCTTTCGCGAGTCTTCGTCGCGGTCATAGGCAAGTTTCGGGTCGGTCCAGCTGGCGCGGATGGTGACGACGGCACCGTAATTCTCGGATTTCTGATCGACGAACGAAATCTGGCTGATCTCGATGCCGACGCTGACATCCAGGGGCGCCCCGTCCTCGGGGATGTCGGCCTCCAGGCCGAGTCCCATGAGCTCCTGGGCCTGGGTCGGGGCCGTCCACAGGCTCAGGACCAGCAGCGACAGCGCCGCCAGCGACCGGACAAGCCGCATCATGCCGCCCCGGTGCAACGGCACCGGCCCCAGCAAGGCTTGGACGGGATCACGTCATTCCGCCCAGCTGATCGCGGCCAGGTCCACCGCGGCCGTCGGGGCGTTGGCCCACAGGCCCTGCACCTCGGCCTTGGCCACGCTCAGGTTGGCCAGCTGGAACAGGTAGCCGTTGACGTAATCCTCGGCGATGGTGGTCTGGGCCTGTTGCAGCAGCTCGGTGCGCTTGTCCGGGTCGGTGGTGGCGTTCAGCGTCTCCATCAGCGACTGGAACTCGGCATTGTCATACTGGAAGTAGTAATCGGGCCGGGCATAGATGCCGATATCCATCGGCTCGGTATGGCTGACGATGGTCAGGCCGAAATCCTTGCCGCGGAACACGGTTTCCAGCCATTGCGCCCATTCCACATTGGTGATCTCGGCGGTGATGCCGACCTCGGCCAGCTGCGCCGCGACGATCTCGCCGCCACGCCGCGCGTAGGAGGGCGGCGGCAGGTGCAGTGTGGTTTCGAACCCGTCGGCAAATCCCGCCTCGGCCAGTAGCGCGCGCGCCTTTTCGGGGTCATGCGCGGAATTGCCGGTCAGGTCCAGATAGGCCGGGTGATGTGGCGCGAAATGCGTGCCGATGGGCGTGCCGTATCCGAACATCGCCCCGTCGATGATCGCCTGCCGGTCGATGGCATGGGCCAGCGCCTGCCGCACCTTGGGATTGTCGAAGGGCGGCTGCTTGTTGTTGGTGGACAGGATCGTTTCGCCCTCGGTCGAGCCGACAAGGACCTGGAACCGGGGATCGGCCTCGAATTGCGGCAGGTTCTCGGGCGCCGGGAAGCCGGTGAACACGTCCACATCCTCGGCCATCACGGCGGCGAAGGCGGCGGTGGGGTCCGAGATGAACTTGAACGTCGCCGATGCCAGCGCCGGCTGGTCGCCCCAGTACTCGGGATTGCGCGTCACTTCGATCCGGTCGCCCTGCACCCATTCCGAGAAGGTGTAGGGGCCGGTGCCGACCGGAGCGGTCTTGATGTCCTCGATGCTCTCGGGGGCGACGATGACGGCATCGCCCCAGGCGAGATTGAACAGGAAGCTGCCATTGGGCTCGCTCAGCGTCACCTCGACGGTCAGCGGATCGACGACCGCGACCTCGGAGATGCCGGCGAAAAGGGCCTTCTGCGCGTTGGCGCTGTCCTCGGCGCGGGCGCGGTCGAGGCTGAACTTGACGTCCTCGGCATCCATCGCGGTGCCGTCATGGAAGGTCACGCCGTCGCGCAGCTTGAACGTATAGGTCGTGCCGTCCTCGGAAATCTCCCAGCTTTCGGCCAGCAGCGGCACGATCGACCCGTCGCCCTGGAACCGGGTCAGCCCCTCGAAGATATTGACATAGACCACCGAGTCGATCGCCTGTGCCGCGGCCCCGGTGGGGTCCAGATGCGGCGGTTCCAGCTGCATGGCGACGGTGATGTCCTCCTGCGCCCAGGCGGTGCCGGCAAACAGTGCCGCGGTGGCCGCAAGCGCCGGTGCCAGCGCGCGTGTGAATGAGATTGCCATGTCTGTTCTCCCCGTTTCTTGTCGCCGGTCGGACGCAGAGCGCCGAAGGGTCCGGATCGAATGTTCCCGCAAATCCGTCTCCGATCAAGGAATTGTTGGCGCAACCGGCCTTTCTCTGACGCGCCGCAATTGCTATTCCCGCCCCCATTCCGTTCCAGATCGCAGGATCCACGCATGAGCGCGACAGCCCGCAAGACCGCCCCGATGGCCGATGACATCCGCGCCAGGAAAGGCGGAACGCCGCTGGTCAGTCTGACCGCCTATACCACGCCGATGGCGCAGGCGATGGATGCGCATTGCGACTTCGTTCTGGTGGGCGACAGCGTGGGCATGGTGCTGCACGGCCTTCCCTCGACCCTTGGCGTCACGATGGAGATGATGATCCTGCACGGCCGGGCGGTGGCGCGCGGGTTGTGCCGGGCGATGATGGTGATCGACATGCCCTTCGGCAGCTACGAGGAAGGCCCCGAGCAGGCGTTCCGCAATGCCGCGCGGCTGATGGCCGAGACCGGCGCGGGGGCGGTCAAGCTGGAGGGCGGGGCCACGATGGCGGACACGATCCGGTTCCTGGTGGCGCGCGGTATCCCGGTGATGGGCCATGTCGGCCTGACCCCGCAATCGGTCAACACGCTGGGCGGCTACAGGGTCCAGGGCCGCGATGCCCGGGCCGAGGCGGTCCTGGCCGATGCCGGGGCGGTGGCGGATGCGGGCGCCTTCGCCGTGGTGCTGGAGAAGGTGCCGCAGGCGCTGGCCGACCGGATCACGGCCCAGGTGCCGATCCCGACGATCGGCATCGGCGCCTCGGCCGGCTGTGACGGGCAGATCCTGGTGGTGGACGACATGCTGGGCATCTTCACCGCCTTCAAGCCGAAATTCGTCAAGCGCTATGCCGATCTGGGGGCACAGGCGGAAGAGGCCATCGCGGCCTATGCCGAGGATGTGCGCGCGCGCCGTTTTCCGGCCGAGGAGCACGTGTTCGCCAGCCAGGCGCCAACACCCGGAGCCAGCGACGGATGAGCGCCCCGATCCTGCGCGACCGGAACACGTTGCGCCGCCTGCGGGAGGGCTGGGCGCGGGCGGATCAATGCATCGGTGTCGTGCCGACGATGGGCGCGCTGCACCCAGGGCACCTGTCCCTGGTCGAGGCGGCCAAGGCGGCCTGCGACCGGGTGATCGTGACGATCTTCGTGAACCCGACGCAGTTCAACAATCCCGCCGATCTCGACCGCTATCCGCGGACCGAGGCGGAGGATGCCGCGCTGCTTGCGCCCTACGCGGTGGATGCCGTTTATGCGCCCGCCCCGGATCAGGTCTATCCCGAGGGGTTTGCCACCACGGTTTCGGTTCAGGGGCTGACCGACGCTATGGAAGGGGCGTTTCGGCCGGGACATTTCGACGGTGTGGCAACTGTGGTCGCAAAGCTGTTCCTTCAGACCGGCGCGCAACAGGCGTTCTTTGGCGAAAAGGACTACCAGCAGCTTCTGGTGGTGCGCCGCATGGCGCGGGACCTGGACATCCCGATCACGGTCACCGGTTGCCCGACGGTGCGCGAACCCTCGGGTCTGGCGCTGTCGTCGCGCAACCGGCGCCTGTCGGCGGCCGGGCGGGACCGGGCCGCTGCGCTCTACAGCGTGATGTGCGAGACCGCCCGGGCTCTGGCCGCCGGGCAGAGCTTTGCCCCGCTGGCGCAAACGGCGCGGCAGACGCTTGTGGATCAGGGCTTTGCCGCGCCGGAGTATTTCGAACTGCGCAGCGAGGCCGCGCTGGCACCGCTCGACCGCCCGACCGAACCGGCGCGGCTGTTCGTTGCGGCCGAACTCGAAGGCGTGCGCCTGATCGACAATATCGCCGTGCCTGCGGTCTGAGGGCCGGTATCAGGCCTTGGCCGAGATGATCAGGTCCGGTCCGAAGATCGTGTCGGAGTGGTTTTTCAGGTAGATCTTGAGCCACGGGGTGAACCGCTCGGGGTGGCGTTCGACCTCGGCCAGCAGGTCGTGATAGGCGATCCAGCGGGTGTCCATCACCTCGGCGGGATCGGGCGCGACATCCAGGTCGCCGCGCACATGGGCCAGGAACACGTCCACGACCTCGTTCTCGATCATGCCGTTGCCGACATCGGCGTGGTATTCCAGCCGGTGGCGGTATTCCGGATAGAGACCGGTGATCCCCAGCTCCTCGCGCAGCCGCCGCACCGCACAGGTCGACGCCGGTTCGTTCCAGTCGGGATGGGTGCAGCAGGTATTCGCCCAGAGGCCCGGGGTATGATACTTGCCCATCGCCCGGCGCTGGATCAGGATGTCCAGGCCGCGCACGGCAAAGACCGACACCGCCTTGTGCTTCAGGCCGCGCTCATGGGCTTCCAGCTTGTCCACCGGAACCAGGTCGCCATCGACCCAGGCCGGGATCTTGATACCCACTTCCACGATCTCCCCTTGCCGCAACCGCGGCGCATCGCGCCCGGACATGCGTCAAGGGTGGCGGCGTTTCATCGGTGGATCAAGCGTACGAAAGGCCGCAGGGGGCTGCGGCCTTCGCTGGTCTCGACGAGGTTGCGGCGGATTACTCCGCGACGCTTTCCAGATAGGCATAGACGTCCTCGGCACCCTTGCGCAGCTTGAAGGACATCTTGGACTTGGCGCCGGTGTCGTCCAGATACTCCTTCAGGAAGCCCCTGGGATCCTCGGTATAGGCGACGAAGTTCTCCTCGTTCCAGACCAGACCCTTTTCGCCGGCCTCGACCAGGCTGTCACCATATTTGAAATCTGCGGTGCCTGCGGTCCGGCCCACGACGCCGTAGAGATTCGGGCCGGTCTTGCCGCCCTTGACGATCTCTTCGCCGGAATCGGACACGACCATGTGGCAGGACTTGCACTTGCGGAATTCCTTTTCGCCCTTCTCGGGGTCTCCGGCGACAGCGGGCATCGCCATCATCGAGACGGCTGCGGCTGCGATCAGATACTTCATTGGCTTAACACTCCTTGGGTCTCATGGGTGGTGAGGCTCGGGGCAGATAGTCGGTCGTGAGAGGCCGATGTCAACAGTCACTTTGACGCGCCCGAGACATCGGCGGCGCTCTGCGACCAACACGGCAGGAGGTCCCCGGGTTCCGGCCGGGCATGAAAAACCGCCCGCGCGATGGCGCGGCTGAGGCAGAGCGCGGCGGCATGGCCGATCCGGCTCAGGTTGGCCTCGGGCGCATCGATGGCACGGGTTCCGGTTGCCAGCGAAAAGACCAGATCGCCATCCCCGGGCGAGTGGGCCGGTACGATGGCACGGGCGATCCCGTCATGCGCGGCGACCGCCATGCGCTGGCATTGCGCCTTGCTGAGCGCGGCATCGGTCGCGACGATCGCGATGGTGGTGTTGCCCCGGTCCTGCCCGGCGCCGGCCATCGCCGCCATCTTGCGGCTGTCGAGCTGTCGGCCCAGCCCGCCGGCGGGATCCGGACCCAGCCCGCCGAATTCGCCGGCGATCTCGAACGGGGCAGCCCAGAAATGGCGTTCGCCCGGCGTGGTGACGCTGCCCATCGGGTTGGCCGCAACCAGCGCGCCCACGATGGTGCCGTCGTCGAGAACCAGCGAGGCCGAGCCCAGCCCGCCCTTGAGCATGGCCGTCATCGCACCGGTGCCGGCCCCGACGCTGCCCAGCGCGAAGTCCGGCTCGGCGGCGGCCAGCGCATCGCGGCCCAGGGCACGATAGGGGTTCTTCTGCCATGCCTTGTCGCCACCGCTCAGCAGGTCGAACAGGATCGCGCCCGGCACGATCGGAACCCGCGCCGGTCCCACCGCAAAGCCCCGGCCCGCGGCGTGCAGCGCGTCGGCGACCCCGGAACAGGCGTCGAGCCCGAAGGCCGAGCCGCCCGACAGCACCAGCGCATCGACCTGCGCCACCGACTTGTCCGGCGCCAGAAGGTCGGTCTCGCGCGTGCCGGGGGCGCCGCCCATCACCGCCACCGAGGCGGTGAAAGGGGCATCGGCCGTCAGCACGGTTACGCCGGATTTCAGCGCGCCGTCCTGCGCGTTCCCGACCATCAGGCCGGGGATGTCGGTGATCAGGTTCGCGGGTCCGGGGGTCATCGCACTCTCCTGCGTCTTGCGAGGGGCCGCTTCAGATGCAGCGGCCGCCGTCCACCTCCATCGCGACGCCGGTGATCATCGCGGCCTCATCGGAACACAGGAAACAGGCGGCGTTGCCCATGTCCTGCGGCGTCGAGAACCGGCCCAGCGGGATGGTCGAGAGGAACTTGGCACGCATCTCGGGCGTGTCCTCGCCCAGGAAGGACTTGAGCAGCGGCGTCTCGCCCGCCACCGGGTTCAGCGCATTGACCCGGATGCCGTCGGGCGCCAGTTCGACCGCCATGGTGCGGGTCGCGGTGATCATCCAGCCCTTGGAGGCGTTGTACCAGTTCAGCCGGGGCCGCGGCGACACGCCAGCGGTCGAGGCGACGTTGAGGATCGCCCCCGTGCCGCGCTGCTTCATGTGCGGGACCAGGACGCGGGCGGTCAGGTAGACCGGTTTCATGTTCACGCGGAACATCCGGTCGAAATCCTCCTCGCCGACCTCTTCCAGCAATGCGGGCAGGTGCGTCACGCCGGCATTGTTGACCAGGATGTCGAGATGCCCGAATTCCGCCAGCGCAGCCTGCGCCATGCCTTCGACCGCCGTTCCATCCGAGATGTCCACGGCATGAGCGATGGCCGCGTCGCCGATCTCGCGCGCCGTGTCATGCGCGGCGTCGGCGGTGATGTCGGCGATCATCACCCGCGCCCCCTCGGCCGCGAATTTCCGCGCGATGCCCGCGCCGAAGCCCGAGGCGCCGCCGGTGACGATCGCGGTTTTTCCCTTCAGCCTCATGACATTGCCCTTTCGTCCCGAAACCCGGTTCAGATTATCAGCGCAGGCCACGGACGCCAGATCATTCGTCCTCGACCCGGCCGCGCAGGGCCTTGACCTGGCCGCGGGCCTTCTTGCCGTCCAGCCGCCGGCGCACCGATCCGCGGGTGGGTTTCGTGGGTATCCGGCGCTTGGGCGCCACCAGGGCGCGGGCGATCAGCTGGGCCAGCCGGTCGCGGGCGATCTCGCGGTTGCGGGCCTGGCTGCGGGTCTCGTCGCACTGGATGATGATGGCCCCGTCCTTGGTCCAGCGCCGCCCGGCCAGCCGTTTCAGCCGGCTCTTGACCGGTGGCGGCAACGAGGGCGAGCGCGCCGCTTCGAAGCGCAGCTCGACGGCGGTGGAGACCTTGTTCACATTCTGCCCGCCGGGACCCGAGGCGCGCACGAAGCTCTCGGTCAGTTCCCAGTCCTGTAGGGTGATGTCATCCGAGACGTGCAGCATGGGCCGGACCATATCGCGGCCCATCGCAATCAGAAAGGGCCACCCGATCGGGGTGGCCCTTCGAAAGTTCCGGAGGCTGTGCCGGGCGGCCTATCGGCCGGTCCGGGGCGGCATGGCCGCCGAGGGCTGCCTCAGCGAGCGGACGCGCTCAGGTTCCGGCACCTCTCTCCAATCCCTTTCTCGACACTGGACCACCTCCTTTGCTTTGCTGTTGAACTCAGGGCAAAGGTGGCACAGGTCGCGGATTTCGCCAAACGAAATCGTCAGGCCAGGCGCGAGGCGGGATCGAGCCGCGCCACGATGGCGCGGAACGGGACCAGTGCGATCAGCGCCAGCGTCAGCTTCACCAGCCAGTCGGCAAAGGCCAGCGTCACCCAGAGCGGTGCCACCGTTCCGGCGGTCATGAAGGGCATCGGCTCCCACGCCCAGGACACGGCGGCATCGGCATCCGCGCCGAACAGCGTGACCGAGGCGGAGAAGGCGATGGTGAAGAACAGCGCGGTGTCCAGTGCCGAGCCGGTGAGTGTCGAGACCAGCGGCGCGCGCCACCAGCGCCCGCCGCGCAGGCGGTCGAACACCGCCACGTCGGTCAGCTGCGCGATCAGGAAGGCGGTGCCCGAGGCGACCGCGATTCGCAGCGGCACAGCAGGGCCGTATTCCAGCATCACCTGGCTGCCGATCAGCGAGCAGATCACCCCGGTGACGAAGCCCGCGAATACCACCTTGCGCGCGGGTCCCGCGCCATAGACGCGGTTCATCACGTCGGTGACCAGAAAGGCCAACGGATAGGTAAATGCGCCCCAGGTCAGCAGACCGTCGAGGATGAGGAACTGAACCAGGATGTTCGAGGCCACGACGATGGCGGCCATGGCAAGAATGCCGGGAAGATGCGTGCGTGTCATGTCTGATGCCCGTTTTGACAAGGTTGCGGCGACTTGGCCCGGCGCAGGTCCGGGCAGGGCGCGCTGATAGCCGGTTCGCGCGGGCTTGGCAAGTCAGTCCGGCAGGCGGTATTCGACCAGCTCGGTCCGCTGCAGGGCCAGGAAATTGTCGTCCGAGATCATCGTCGCGCGCAGGCGGCCCGCGCCGTCGCGCCAGATCGAGACGCCTTCGAGATTGTCATGGGTGCCTGTCGCGGTGGTCAGAAGGATCTCTTCGCCGGCGATGCCCGAGGGTGCGATGCGAAACCGCCGCAGCCGGGTGCGGAACCCCACGAACCCGGTCGCGCGCTCAAGAACATAGAGCCGCCCGCCGGGTCCGAAATCGGCCCCGACCGGCAGGAACCGGTCGCGGGCAGGCAGGTCGAAGGGCTGTGTCCAGCGCCGGCCGTCCCAGCGATAGACCGGGATCCGGCCCTGCGCCGTCCGGTTGCTCTCGGGCATGGTATAGAGCCGGCCCGCCCGGTCGATGGCCAGCGCCTCGAAGGATCCGTTTGCGGCCAGCGACCGGAATGCCCGGGGCCGGTCCAGAACGACGGCCCGGTCGCCCGCGCGGCGATAGCGGGCGACGCGGTGAACGCCTTCGAACGAGACGTTGAGCGTGCCGTCCGGCGACAGGGCCAGCCCTTCGGAATCACCGGCCCGGCCGCGCAGCACCTTGCCCCGGCTGGAGAGCAGCTTGACCGCCGGCCCCGGCCGGATGTCCGTGATGCGGCCCCCGTCGCGGGTGATCTCCGCCGTCAGCAGCGTCGCGCGGTCGCCCAGAACGGTCATGCGGCGGCCGTCTTGGGACAGTTCAAGCCCCGAGAACCCGCCGAACCAGCCCGCGTTCATCCGCCAGGTGAAACTGCCCAGATGGGTTGCCGAGCCGCGGTCCACCGCGCCGGCCGAGCCGCCGGTCAGCGCCGCCCCGGTGGCCAGGACCGCAATGGCGACGACCCCGGCGGCGGCTAGCGCGAGCGCAGGACGTTTGTGCATTGCTGGGGCAGATCCGCCAGGACGTATTCACGGCGTTTCTTGGGGGCCGGCGCGTTGGGGTCCGGCGGCGGCGGGTTGAGGATGTTGCGCACCCATTGCTGCGCCTCGGCGCAGCCATCCCCGCGCGGCGGCGGGTTCTGGTCGACGCAGCCGCGCTGTCCGCGCGGGCAGTTCAACCGGACGTGGAAATGATAATGGTGGCCCCACCAGGGCCGGATCTTGCGCAGCCAGCGGCGGTCGCCCTTCTCATCGTTGCACATCTGCACCTTGGCGCCCGGAAAGACGAAGATGCGCGCCACCCGCTTGTCCTTGGCCGCCGCGCGCAGCAGGGCGTGATGCGCGCCGGTCCAGTTGCCGTTCACATAGGCGCCGTTCGCACGCCGCAACGAGATCGACGAAATGTTTTCGCGCGCGTTGCGCGACAGGCGCAGGTTGTCCGCGGGCCGCATCCAGATGTCGACGTCGAGGCCCAGCTGATGGCTACGGTGCCCCGACAGCATCGGGCCGCCGCGCGGCTGGCTGATATCGCCGATATAGAGCCCGTTCCAGCCCGGCAGCCGCGCGGCGAATGCGCTGAGATCGCGGATATAGTCGACGGTCTCGGGATGGCCCCAGTTTCGGTTGCGGCCCAGGCGCATCGCCTGCCAGGTCGGGCCGGTCTCGGGCAGTTGCACCGCGCCGGCCACGCAGCCCTTGGAGTAACCGCCATAGACGGCAGGTTTCTGCGCAGAGCTCTGGCGCTGGGCGCCGAACAGCTGCTTGGCCAGCGGCTCGGCACCGGCGGGCGCGGCGAACAGGGCGATGGCGGATAACAGGATGAAGGTGCGCAGCATGGCTAGTTCTGGTCCCCTTCCGGTCTGACCCAATACAGCAGGAACAGTCCCAGAATAAACAACAGCACGATCGGTGAAACCCCCAATCTCGCGCTGCCGGTCAGGTTGGTCGCCAGGTCGATCAGCGCCGGCGCGACAAAGGCGGTGGCGCGTCCCGACAGGCCGTAGAGGCCGAAGCTCTCGGTCGGGGCGATGGGATCGGTGTGGCGCACCATCAGGCTGCGGCTCGAGGATTGCAGGATGCCGCCCATGCCGCCGATAAGGACACCGCAGACGAAGAAGAGCGTGTCGGGCAGGGTCGAGCCGGTGGCCAGCGCGATGCCGAAGACCTGCTCGCGGTCCATCGACACGATCGTCGTGCAAACCGCGATCAGCACCCAGATCGCCAGCACGATCACCGGCTTCGGCCCGATCCGCTTGTCCAGCTTGCCGCCGAGATAGGCAAAGACGGCCGAGGCCAGAACGCTGACGATGCCGAAGATGCCGATGCGGATCAGATCCCATTCCAGCACCAGGCGCGCATAGACACCGCCGAATCCGTACAGCCCGTTCAGCGCGTCGCGGTAGAACATCGACGAGCCCAGATAGGCCGACAGGCTGCCGCGGTGGCGCAGGTTGGCGACCGATTTTCCCAGCAGGCGCAGCGCCGTGCCGAAGCTGCCGTGGCGGGTGGCGTTCTGGTCGTCGCGCACCCACAGGAAATAGGGGGTCATGAACAGAACGAACCAGGCGGCGGTGAACGGGCCGACAAAGCGCGTGCCCTCCATCCGGCCCGCATCCAGCCCCAGCGCCGGGTCCAGACCGATCAGCGTCTTGCCGCTGGGCTGTTCGACGAACAGAAGCAGCATGATCGCCAGCGAGACCAGCCCGCCGAAATAACCGAAGGCGAAACCGGTGCCCGAGATCGCACCCACCTCGTTGCGGTCGCCCAGGTCGGGCAGTTGCGAATTGATGAAGACCAGCGCGTATTCCGCACCCACGAAGCCCAGCCCGAAGGCCGAGAGCATCAGCCACATGTTCGACCCGTCGGGCATCGTGAACCACAGCGCCGCGGAGCCGGCGGCATACATCACCGAAAAGCCGAAGATCCACGGCATCCGCCGGCCGGTTACGTCGGCCATCGCCCCCAGCAGCGGCGCGCCGAAGGCGATGATCAGCCCGGTGATCGCCAGGCAGCGCGCCCAGGCGCTCTGTGCGCTGGCGGCGGCGGCCTGCGGTTCCATCCCGGTCGACGCGAAATACTGCGCCGCGACGCCGGCGAAATAGGGCCCGAAGATGAAGGTCACCAGGAGCGTGTGATAGGGCTGGCTGGCCCAGTCGAAAAACCACCAGCCCCAGATGCGCTTTCGCGCGGAAATCTCTGCCATGCCTGTCCCCAGCGCCCTTTTCAGCCGTTATGGCGGTGCCGCGGCGGGCAAGGCAAGCGTTTCCTCGGTCTTGCCCTTGCCCGGTCTTGCGCTTAGGTCTTTCACCGATGTGAAAATGAGGTTCCCGGATGCAGTCACTCTTTCAAATCCTGATGCTGATCCTCGACGTGGTCTGGTTCCTCGTCATCGCCCATGTGATCATGAGCTGGCTGATCAACTTCCAGGTCCTGAACCTGCACCAGCAATTCGTGGCGCAGATCTGGTATGGTCTGAACCGGCTGATGGAGCCGATTTATGGCCCGGTGCGGCGGATCCTGCCGCCGATGCAGGGGCTGGACCTGGCGCCTTTGGTGGTGCTGCTGGGGGTCTTCGCGCTGCGCATCATCCTGACCAACAACGCGGCGTTCTTCTACTGACGCAGCCTCTTGTTCATCAATTCTTAGTATGTGAGACTGCAATCCAAGAGCAGATATAGATTTCTTGGACAGGTTTCCCCGATGCCCGACGCCGCTCCGCTGCTGCGAGAGGTCTTTGGATTCGACGCGTTCCGCCCCGGGCAGGAAGAGATCGTCGGCGCCGTGACCGCCGGTGAGAACGTGCTGGCCATCATGCCCACGGGCGGCGGCAAGTCGCTGTGTTTCCAGCTGCCCGCGCTGATGCGCGGCGGTGTGACGGTGGTGATCTCGCCGCTGATCGCGCTGATGCGCGACCAGGTCCGCGCCCTGCAGGAGGCCGGGGTGGCGGCCGGGGCGCTGACCTCGGGCAATACGGCCGAAGAGACCGATGCCGTGTGGGAGGCGTTGGAGCGCGGCGACCTCAAACTGCTCTACATGGCGCCGGAACGTCTGGCCGCCGGCTCGGCCCTTGGCATGCTGCGGCGCATCGGCGTGTCGCTGATCGCGGTGGACGAGGCCCACTGCGTCAGCCAATGGGGCCATGATTTCCGCCCCGATTACCTGCGCATCGGAGAGCTGCGGCGCGATCTGGGCGTGCCGCTGGCCGCCTTCACCGCCACCGCCGATGCCGAGACCCAGGACGAGATCGTCGTCAAGCTGTTCGATGGGGCCGAACCGCGCCGGTTCCTGCGCGGTTTCGACCGGCCCAACATTCACCTGGCCTTTGCCGCCAAGGACAGCCCGCGCCGCCAGATCCTCGACTTCGCCGGTGCGCGCAAGGGCCGCTCCGGCATCGTCTATTGCGGCACCCGCAACAAGACCGAGGTGTTGGCGCAAGCCCTGCGCGAGGACGGGCACAGCGCCTGTCACTATCACGGCGGGATGGAGGCCGAGGACCGCCGCGTGGTCGAGGCGCGCTTTGCCCGCGAGGACGGCTTGATCGTGGTCGCCACCGTCGCCTTCGGCATGGGCATCGACAAGCCGGACATCCGCTGGGTCGCCCATGCAGACCTGCCGAAATCCATCGAGGCCTATTACCAGGAGATCGGGCGCGCGGGCCGCGACGGGGCGCCGGCCGAGACGCTGACCCTGTTCGGCCCCGACGACATCCGCCTGCGCCGGTCCCAGATCGACGAGGGGCTGGCCCCGCCGGACCGGCGCGCCGCCGATCACGCCCGGCTCAACGCGCTTCTGGGTCTGGCCGAGGCTCTGGATTGCCGCCGCAAGAGTCTGTTGGGCTATTTCGGCGAGGAGGCGGGGAATTGCGGTCATTGCGACCTGTGCGACACCCCGCCCGAGACCTTCGACGGCACAACGCCGGTGCGCATGGCCCTGTCGGCCATCCTGCGCACCGGCGAATGGTTCGGCGCGGGCCACCTGATCGACATCCTGACCGGGACCGAGACCGACAAGATCCGCGCCCGGCAGCATGACCGGCTGCCCACCTTTGCGGTCGGGCGCGACCGTACCCGGCCGCAATGGCAGGCGATCTTTCGCCAGATGATGGGCCGCGATCTGGTCCGCCCCGACCCCGAGCGCCACGGCGCTTTGCGCATGACCGAGGCGGCCAAGCCGATCCTGCGCGGCGAGGCCGGGATCGAATTGCGCCGCGACACCATCCGCAAGGCAACCCGGCGGCCGGCGGTCAAGGCGATGGTCTCGGATGAGGACGCGCCGCTCCTGTCGGCGCTCAAGGCCAAGCGCCGGGCGCTGGCCGAGGCCGCGCGGGTTCCGGCTTATGTCATCTTTCCCGATCGGACCCTGATCGAAATGGCCGAGACGCGGCCCGCCACGCTGGACGCGATGGCCGGGATCGCCGGGGTGGGCGCCAAAAAGCTCGACCGCTACGGCGCCACGTTTCTGGAGGTGATCACCGGAGAGGCCCGCGCGGCACATCCGGTCCAGCGTCGGCTGGCGGGCCGCGGCCGCGCCGGGATCTATGACCAGCTGCTCGAAGTGCAGGCCGAACTGGCGCGCGGCCAGGGCGGCATCGACAAGCCGCTCAGCTGCTCGGCCGCGCAGCTGGCGAAGGTGGCGGAACTGACCCCGGGCGACCGTCCGGGGCTGGAGCGTGTGCTGGGGGATCGCCGCGCCGAGAGATTCGGAGACGCCTTTCTGGACGTTCTTGGCGCCGCGGACTAGATCAGGACGGATGACGGAACCAAGGGGGCGGGAATGCTGGTTGTGATCTCTCCGGCCAAGCGGCTGGACTGGGCGGAACGCGATGTCGAGATGACGCAGCCCGCGATGGCGCAGGATGCCAACCGGCTGGCCCGCACTGCGCGGAACCTGACCCTGGGCGGCCTGCGCGACCTGATGGATCTGAGCGACGACCTGGCCCGGCTGAACCGCGACCGGTTCCGCGCCTTCGAGGATGCGCCCGCGCCGGCCGCGACCCGCCCGGCGGTTCTGGCCTTTGCCGGCGACACCTATCAGGGCTTGGAGGCGTCCTCGCTTGAGCCCGAGGAACTGGCCTGGGCGCAGGATCATCTGCGCATCCTGTCCGGTCTCTACGGCCTCTTGCGCCCGCTCGACGCGATCCAGCCCTACCGTCTGGAAATGGGCAGCCGTCTCAGGACGCGGCGCGGCGGCAGCCTCTATGACTATTGGCGCGACCAGCTGAGCAAGGCCCTGAATGCGCAGGCCGAGGCGCTTGGCACCGATGTGCTGGTCAACTGCGCCAGCCAGGAGTATTTCGGCGCCGTTGCGCCCAAGGCGCTCCGGCTGCGGGTGATTTCGCCGGTGTTCATGGAGGACAAGGGCAGCGGCCCGAAGATCGTCAGCTTCTTCGCCAAGAAGGCGCGGGGCGCGATGGCGCGCCATGTCATCCAGAACCGGTTGGAGGATCCCGCGGCGCTGCGCGATTTCGACAGCGGCGGCTATGCCTATCGGCCCGACCTCTCCGAGCCGGACCGTCCGGCCTTCGTGCGCCCCTATCCGGACTGATCCGCCGTGGCGGGGACCGGATCGCGCGCCCCTTGCGGCCGTGCCAGAACGATCCGCTCGACCAGCTGCGCCTTCTGCAGCGGTTTCGTCAGGTAGTGGTCCAGCCCGGAGGCCAGGATCTCGCCCGAGTCGCCCTGCATCGCATGCGCGGTCAGCGCGACGATCGGCACCCGGACGCCCGAACCAGCCTCGATGCGGCGGATCTCGGTTGTGGCCTGCTTGCCGTCCATGCCGGGCATCGAGATGTCCATGAACACCAGATCCGGCGCGAAACCGCGGTAGAGCGCGACCGCTTCATGGCCGTTGCCGGCAAAGCGCAGCTCGATATCCAGCGCCTGCAGCATCTTGCGCAGCACCAGCTGGTTGGTCCGGTTGTCCTCGGCCGCCAGCACCCGCATCCGGCGGGGCGTGGGTGGAGCAGTGGCGTCCTGACCACCGGCCGCACCCGACGGATCGGCGCCAAGCGCTGCAAGGTGCCGGAACAGTACGCCGCGCGGCACCGGTTTCTGCAGGATACCGTCGAGCAGGCCGGCGGAGGGGTCCGCCTGCACGGCGCCGGGGCTGGAGGTCAGCATCAGCACCGGCACGTCCCGCCGCCCTCGTTCGCGCAGGGCCGTGGCCAGTTGCAGACCGTCCATGCCGGGCATGTTGTGATCGGTCAGCACAATGTCGACACCGTCATCGAACCGCTCCAGCGCCTCGTCGCCCGAGGCGCAGGCGGTGACGCGGATGCCAAGCTGGTCCAGCTGCTTCTCCAGGATGGCGCGGTTCACCGCCAGGTCGTCCACGATCATCGCGTGCCTCAGGCCCCGCGGCATTGCCGGCAAGGCCGGCCGGTTGGTGTTGGCCAGCGGCAGGGTCAGGCGGAAGCCGAAGCACGATCCCTGGCCCGGCGCGCTGTCGACCCACATCTGGCCACCCATGATCCCGACCAGCCGTTTCGAGATCGCAAGTCCCAGCCCGGTGCCCTCGAACTGGCGATTCCGGGCTTCCTCCAGCTGGTTGAACTCGCCGAAGATGTGGTCCTGTTTTTTCGACGGAATGCCCGGCCCGGTATCCTCGATCGCCAGGTGCACGGCGCATTTGCCGCTGGCGGGATCCGGCACTCCGGTCACCCGCACCAGGACGTGACCCGTTGCGGTGAACTTGACCGCGTTGCCGATCAGGTTGGTCAGAACCTGCCGCACCCGCCCCGGATCGCCCTTGAACTGTGTCGGCAGGAACAGGTCGTAATCCACCAGCAGATCAAGCCCCTTGTCGCGCACTCTCGGCTGCAACAGCATGACGATCTCGTGGATGCAGCGTTCCAGGTCGAACGGCTCGGGATGCAGGGCCATCCTGTCCGCCTCGATCTTGGAGTAGTCCAGCACGTCGTTGATGATGACCAGAAGCGCCTCGCCCGAGCTTTTGATCGTGCTGGCATAGAGGCGCTGATCGTCGTCCAGCGCGGTTTCCATCAGCAGGTCGGCCATGCCGACGACGCCGTTCATCGGGGTCCGGATCTCGTGGCTCATGTTGGCCAGGAAAGCGGATTTCGCCCGGTTCGCGGCCTCGGCCCGTTCGCGCGCGGCGCGCAGTTCGGCCTCGTAGCGGACGGTGGGGGTGATATCCAACGCCAGGCTGACGACATCGCCGCCATGCCCGCGCTGGTCGATCAGCTTGATATATTTGTCGTTCCACAGGCGGATCACCGTGGGTTTCGGGTTCGGTGCGGTCCAGCGAGCGATCATCTTCTGCCGCCAGTCCGCGGGGTCCTCGGGGTCGGGATCCACCAGCCCCTCGTCGATCAGCAGCTCCAGAAGCCGGATGTAGCTGACGCCCGGCGCGACGTCGTCCAGCCCGTCGAAGACCCCGAGATAGGCCGCATTGGCGCCGATCAGACGGCTGTCGGCGTCGAAGAAGGCAAACCCGTCCTGGATCGTCTGGATCGACAGCCACAGGCGGCGCTCGGCCAGCTCGATCTTGGCGTTGGCCGCGGTCAGGTCGGATTTGACCTTTTCGTTCTCGTCGCGGACGGTCTCGACCTCGGCCCGGGTTTCGCCGATTTGCCGGGTCAGGGCGAGGGCATGGCGCCCCAGTTTTCGGTTGGCGGCCGACAGCTCGGCCTCCTTCAGCGCCAGCAGGCGTTCCGCTGCCAGCCGCGCGCGCCGTTCCTCGGCCAGTTTGTTCGCCAGGCTCATCGCGCCGAATCCAGTCTGCCCCTTGACGCAGCCAGACTGCTCCGCCTCCGGTGAAGATCCGCTTAATCAGCGCGGCGGCGGAAACGATTGCCTCACGTGACGCCTCATGCAACCCTTGCGGCATTGCAGGAGGTCCGCATGGCACGGTTCGGTTTCGCCCTTGGCGCTTGTTTCGCAACGCTTTTCTCCCTGTCCGGCGCGGCCGGCGCGCAAGAGGCGGTGCCAACGTTCCGATACCTGGCCAGCGCGGACATGGATTTCTATGGCGCGGACCTGGATCCGCTCTTCGACACCGATCTGGCCTCCTGCGTGCGGGCCTGTTCGGCCAACGACCAATGCACCGCCTTCACCTTCAACCGCCGTTCCAACGCCTGTTTCCCCAAGCGCGGTGTCAGCGAGGAAACAGCCTATGAGGGTGCGCTCTCGGCGCGGAAGATCGGCACCGACCCGGCTTATCTGGCGGCGGTGCCAGCCCGATTGCAGAGCCTCGGCTTTCTCAAGCCGGCCGATCTGGCGACCGCGGCGCGGCAGGCGCGGGAACTGGGGTTGCGCCACCCGACGGCGGGCAACGACCTGCAATCGCTTGTCGATGCCGCTCGGGCGACCGAGGATCCGCAGCGCGGGGCGGGCTGGGCCGGTGCGGCGGCGGCGCTGGGCGACCGGTCGGATCTCTGGGCCGACTATGCCGCCCGCCTTCTGGCGGTGGAGGAGGACAATTCCAACGCGAAACGTGCGCTTCGTGACCGGGCGCTGAGCGCTGCGGTGAACGCGGTGCTGCGGGCGCAAGGCGCCGGGGCCGAGGTCAGCGCCCTGTCGGTGCTGGCCGATGCGCTGGAAGCCACGGGGCGGGGCCGAGACATGGTATCGGCCCTGCGGCGCGCGACCGAGTTGCAGCCGCGCAAGGACCTGCTGGCCGCGCTGGATCGGGCGGTCGCGAAATACGGGTTCCGCGTGGTCGAGACCACTGTGGAAAGCGATTCCGCCGCGCCACGGATCTGCGCGCAGTTCTCGGAACCGCTGGTGCGGGCGGGGGTGGATTACGAACCCTTCGTGCAGCTGCCCGACCCGGCGCTGGTGGTGCAAGCCGAGGAGAGCCAGATTTGCGTCGATGGAGTCGCGCATGGCACGCGGTATCGGATGACGCTCCGGCGGGGTCTGCCCGCGGCCTCAGGCGAAACGCTGATCAAGGACGTGGTGCTGACCCATTACGTGCGCGACCGCAGCCCTTCGGTCCGGTTTCCCGGCCGGTCCTACGTGCTGCCAAAGGCCGCCGATGCCGCGCTGCCGGTCGAGACCGTCAACCTGACCGAGCTGGAGCTGCAGCTGCGCCGCGTCAGTGACCGCAACCTCCTGCAGGCGGTACGGCAGGGGTTCTTTGCCCGGCCGCTCAGCCATTGGCAGGAGCAGGAATTCGCCTCCGACATCGCCCAGGATGTCTGGACCGGGACCGCCACGGTGCCGAGCGAGCTGAACCGCGAGATGACCACGCGTCTGCCGATGGGCGCGGCGATTGCGGGTCAGCCCGCGGGGATCTATGCGCTGACCGCGCGGGTGCCCGGGGCCGATCCCTATGACGATCCGGGCGCGACGCAGTGGTTCGTGCTGTCCGATCTGGGGCTTTCGACGATCTCGGGCAATGACGGGCTGCATGTCGCGGTGCGCTCGCTCGCCGATGCGAAGCCGCGTGACGGGATCGAGGTCACGCTGGTGTCGAAGGCTAACGCGGTTCTGGGCACGGCCCGGACCGGCGAGGATGGTGTCGCGGTCTTTGCGCCGGGTCTGACCCGTGGCACGGGCGGGGCTGCGCCCGCGCTGGTGCTGGCGGCGCAGGGCAACAGCGACATCGGCTTCCTGTCGCTTGTCGATCCGGCCTTCGACCTGTCCGATCGCGGGGTCGAAGGGCGCGCGCCGGCCGGGCCGGTGGACGTGTTCCTGACCACCGATCGCGGCGCCTATCGCGCGGGCGAGACGATCCACGCCACGGCACTGGCGCGGGACGGCATCGCGCAGGCAATCGAGGGCCTGCCCCTGACCGCGATCCTGCGGCGTCCCGACGGGGTGGAGTATCGCCGCGCCGTCTCGGATGGCGGGGTGGCCGGGGGGCATGTGTTCGGCCTCGCCGTGGGCGACACCGCCCCGCGCGGCACCTGGCGTCTGGATGTCTTCAGCGACCCCGAGGGCGCGGCGCTGGCCAGCCGGCAGGTGCTGGTCGAGGATTTCCTGCCCGAACGCATCGATTTCGACCTCTCGCTGCCCGACGCGCCGCTGCGCCCCGGGGACAGCCCGCCGCTGACGATCTCGGCGCGCTACCTGTTCGGCGCGCCCGGCGCGGATCTGAGCGTGGACGGGCAAGTCAGCTTGCGCCCCGCCGAAACGGTCGAGGGGTTCCCCGGCTTCCGGTTCGGCCGGCATGACGCTTCGGGCCAGGCCCAGAGCAGCCAGTTCGGCGGCCAGCGCACCGATGCGCAGGGCCAGGCGGTGGTCCCGGTCGAAATCCCGGCGGCGGGCGCCGAGGGCAAGCCGATGCAGGCCAGCGTGACCGTGCGGCTGGCCGATGGCTCGGCCCGCCCGGTGGAACGCCGGTTGACCGCCCCGGTGCGGCCCGCCGGTCCGGTGATCGGCATCCGCCCGATGTTCGATGACGTGGTGCCCGAAGGGTCCGAGGCCGCCTTTCGCATCGTCGGCCTGTCGCCCGACCTGACGCCCGCGCCGATGCAGCTGCGCTGGACCCTGAACCGGGTAGAGACGCGGTATCAGTGGTATCAGCTCTATGGCAACTGGAACTGGGAACCGGTGACGCGCCGGTCGCGGGTCGCCACCGGCGAGGCCACGCTGGCGGATGCGGCGCTGTCGCTGTCGCAGCCGGTGGATTGGGGCAGCTATGAGCTGGTCGTCGAACGCACCGACGGGCCATATGCGGCGGCCTCCATCGGGTTCGACGCGGGCTGGTACCAGGCCGCGGATGCAAGCGCCACGCCTGACCGGCTGGAGCTTTCGCTAGACCGGGACAGCTATCGCCCGGGCGAGACCGCGCGGCTCAGGATCGTGCCGCGGATGGCGGGGCAGGTGCAGGTCGCTGTGCTGTCCGACCGGGTGATCGAGCGCCAGATGCTGACCGTCGAGGCCGGCGAGACGGTGATCCCGTTGCAGGTCACCGACGACTGGGGCACCGGCGCCTACGTCTCGGCCACGCTGATCCGGCCGATGGATGTGGATGCAGGCCAGAACCCGGCGCGGGCACTGGGCCTGGCGCATGCCGCCGTCACGCCGGTCGGCAAGGCGCTTGACGTCGCGATCGACGCACCCGAGATCGTCCGCCCGCGCGGGATCCGACAGGTCAGCGTCCAGGTAGATGGCGCGGCCGAGGGGCAGGACGTCTGGCTGACGCTTGCGGCGGTGGATCAGGGCATCCTCAACCTGACCGGGTTCGACAGCCCCGATCCCAAGGGGCACTATTTCGGCCAGCGCCGGCTGGGGGTCGAGCTGCGCGATGTCTATGGCCGACTGATCGACGGCATGAGCGGCGCGATGGGTCAGGTGCGCTCGGGCGGCGATGCCGGATCGGGGCTGCGGATGCAGTCGCCGCCGCCGACGCAGGAGCTGGTCGCCGAGTTCAGCGGCCCGGTGCGGGTCGGCTCGGACGGCATGGCAGATGTCGACATCGACCTGCCGGACTTCAACGGCGCGTTGCGGCTGATGGCGGTGGCCTGGTCGGCCGACGCGGTGGGCCAGGCCGAGGCCGAGATGATCGTGCGCGACCCGGTGGTGGCGAGTGCGTCGCTGCCGCGCTTTCTGGCGCCGGGCGACCGCAGCCGTGTCCGGCTGGAGGTGGTGCATGCCGATGGGCCGGCGGGCGAAATGGCGCTGGACCTTAAGGCCGGGCCGGGCTTGTCACTGGGCGAGGTGCCGGGCCGGTTCACGCTGACGCCGGGCGGCAAGGCGGTGTTCGAAGTGCCGGTGCAGGCGGTGGCGGTGGGCGATCCATCACTGACGCTGACCCTGACCACGCCGGCGGGCGAGGATCAGACGCAAGAGCTGGTTCTGCCGGTGCGCGCCAACGATCCCGTGGTGGCGCAGTCACGGCGCTTTGCGCTGGGCGCCGGCGACAGTTTCCTGTTCTCGCGCGATGTCTTTGCCGAGCTTCGGCCCGGGTCGGCCCGTGCGATCCTGTCGGCCGGCCCGCTGGCGCGGTTCGACGCGCCGGGGCTGCTGTCGATGCTTGACCGCTACCCCTATGGCTGCACCGAGCAGGTGACGTCGCAGGCGCTGCCGCTGCTCTACCTGACCTCGGTGGCCGAGGCCACGGGGCTGGGCGCCGGCCCGGCCGTGCGCGACCGCATCGCGGCGGCGATCACCCGGGTGCTCAGCCGGCAGGCGCCGAACGGGGCCTTCGGCCTGTGGCGGGCCGAGAGCGGTGAATTCTGGCTCGACGCCTATGTCGCCGATTTCCTCAGTCGGGCGCGGGCCGAGGGGCATGCGGTGCCCGACCGCGCCTATGCGCAGGCGATGGACAACCTGCGGAACCGCATCAACTATGCCCCCGATTTCGACTGGGGCGGTGAGGATATCGCCTATGCCCTGTCGGTTCTGGCGCGCGAAGGCGCGGCGGCGATGGGCGATCTGCGCTACTATGCCGATGTGAAGGGCGATGCCTTTGCCACCCCGCTGGCGGCGGCACAGCTGGGCGCGGCGCTGGCGGCCTATGGCGACCAGACGCGGGCCGATGCGATGTTCGCGCGGGCGGCGCGGATGATCGGCGGCGCGGATGCCGACGAGCGGCTGTGGCGCGCCGATTTCGGCACCGGCACGCGCGACGCGGCAGGGGTTCTGGCGCTGGCGGCCGAGGCCGGCAGCGCGGCGGTGGATCGCGACGCGCTGGTTGCGCGGATCGTCGGGGACACGCCGCGCATGTCGCCGCAGGAGGCCGCCTGGACGCTGATGGCCGCGCAGGCGCTGATCCGTGACCCCGGCCAGAGCGGATTGCGGGTGAACGGCGCCGAGGTCTCGGGGCCGTTCGTGCAGGTGCTGGAGGGCGATGACGATGCGGTGCTCAACATCACCTCCGCCGAAGGCGCGGCGACCGAGATCACGCTGACCACCCTTGGCGTACCGCTGGTGCCGCCGCCCGCCGGCGGGACCGGATACAGCATCGCACGGCAATACTACTCGATGGAAGGCGCGCCGCTCGACCCGATGTCGCTGCGCATCGGCGACCGGTTCGTGACGGTGCTGACCGTGACCCCGCACGAGGCGAATGGCGGGCGGCTGATGGTCGACGATCCGCTGCCGGCGGGTGTCGAGATCGACAATCCCAGCCTTCTGCGCTCGGGTGATGTGCGGGCGCTGGACTGGCTGGAGCCGGACGAGGCCGAACATGCCGAGTTCCGCAGCGACCGCTTCCTGGCCGCGCTGGACCAGCGGCAGGCCAGCAAGGCGACGCTGGCCTATATCGCCCGCGCGGTCAGCCCGGGCACGTTCCATCACCCGGCCGCCTCGGTCGAGGACATGTATCGCCCGGATCTGCGCGCCCGCACCGCCACCGGCCAGGTGGTGGTGGCGGAATGATGGCGGCAGCGGCGCATGGCTAGATCCGCGGGATGGCTGTTCGGGCTGGCGGCGCTGCTGCTGTCGCTGGCGGCGCTGCGCGATGCCGCCGACCGCTGGGTCGACGCGACCGACCTGCCGGTTCTGCTGGCCGAGACCTCGGTCGAGATCCGCGACCGGCAGGGCGCGCTGTTGCGGGCCTATCCGGTTGCGGACGGGCTGTGGCGGCTGACACCCGGCGCAGTGGATCCCGATTTCACCCGCATGCTGATCCGCTACGAGGACAAGCGGTTCCGGCGCCATGCCGGGGTCGATCCGCTGGCGATGATCCGCGCGGCGGCGCAGGCGGTGTGGCAGGGGCGGACTGTTTCGGGCGGATCCACCCTGACCATGCAGGTCGCGCGGCTGCTGGAGGATGGCGGCACCGGGCGCTGGGCCGGCAAGCTGCGGCAGATCCGCGTGGCGCTGGCGCTGGAGCGGCGGCTGGACAAGGAGGCGATCCTGTCGCTCTACCTGACCCATGCCCCTTATGGCGGCAATCTCGAAGGGGTGCGGGCGGCCACGCTGGCCTGGTTCGGCAAAGAGCCGCGCCGCTTGACCCCGGCGCAGGCGGCGTTGCTGGTCGCACTGCCGCAATCGCCCGAGACCCGGCGGCCCGATCGGTATCCGGACAGCGCCCGCGCCGCGCGGGACCGGGTTGTCGAGCGGATGCGCGCGCAGGGCATGCTGACCGAACAGTCCGCCGCTGCGGCGCTGCGCGCGCCCGTGCCGGGGCGGATGCGCGCCTTTCCGCGTCTCGCGCCGCACCTGTCCGACCGCGTCATCGCCGAGGCACCGGATCGCGCGCGCCACGTGCTGACACTGGACGCGGGCGTGCAGACCCGGATGCAGGCGCTGGCGAGCCGCGCGGCGTTCGAGGCCGGGGCGGGCCTGTCGGTGGCGCTGGTCGTGGCCGAGCACCGCAGCGGCGCGATCCTGGCCTCGGTCGGCTCACCCGGCTATGCGCCGGCCCGGCAGGGGTTCGTCGACATGACGCGGGCGCTGCGCTCGCCCGGCTCGACGCTGAAGCCGCTGGTCTACGGGCTGGCTTTCGACCGCGGCCTGGCGCATCCCGAGACGTTGATCCATGACGGGCCGGTGATGTTCGGCCGCTATGCGCCGCGCAATTTCGACGGGCAGTTCCGGGGCGATGTGCGGGTGCGCGAGGCACTGCAGCTGTCGCTGAACATCCCGGTCGTGCGCCTGACCGAGGCGATGGGACCGGTGCGGCTGATGGATGCGCTGCGGCGCTCGGGCGCGGATCCGGACCTGACCGGCGTGCCGGGACTGGCGGTGTCGCTGGGCGGGGTCGGGCTGAGTCTGCGGGATCTGGTGCAGCTTTATGCCGGGCTGGCCAATGGCGGGCAGGCGGTGCGGCTGCACCATCTGCCGGGCAACACCGAAACCGGGGGCCGGCTGATCTCGGAGGTTGCGGCCTGGCAGGTCGGCGACATCCTGGCCGGGCTGGCACCGCCGCCCGGCGCACCGGCGCGGGCATTGGCCTACAAGACCGGCACCTCCTACGGGCATCGCGATGCCTGGGCGGTGGGTTATGACGGGCGGCACGTGATCGGCGCCTGGATCGGCCGGCCTGACGGCACGCCGGTTCCGGGCGCGTTCGGCGGCGACCTGGCCGCACCGGTCCTGTTCGAGGCCTTCGGGCGGCTCAAGCCCGGTTTCGACCCGTTGCCGCCGCCACCGCCGGCCACGCTGATCGTCGGCGCGGCCGAGTTGCCGGCGCCGCTGCAGCGGTTCCGCCCGCGCGGCGCGCGTTTCGGCGATGCGCGGGACCGGGTTCAGCTGCTGTTTCCGCCCGATGGTGCAAGGCTGGCGGGCGGGGACGCGCCGCTGACCGTCAAGCTGCGCGGTGGCGCAGCGCCCTTCACGGTCCTGGTCGACGGACGGCCGTCCGCGACCGGGCAGCGGGCGCGGAGTTTCGAGATCCCGCATCCCGGACCCGGCTTTTCGGCGCTGGTGGTTGTCGATGCCGACGGGCGGTCGGACCGCGCGGCGATCCGGCTGGATTGACGGTTACGGCCCGGGCCAAGTCGGCTCAGCGGCGCCCCTCACGCAGCCAGCCCGCCACGATGAACCCGGCGGCCAGGAACAGCACCAGCCAGGGCGGCAGCAGCGCGCTCTGGGTCACGTCGCGAGTCTCATAGGCGCCGCGCGGGGTCAGCCCGATCCAGCCGCGCCCGGCCGCGGGACGTCCCTCGCGCACGTTGCGGATCGTGGGCAGGCCCTGCTCGAGCCGGAACACGCCGCCGCGCACCGCCTCGATCGCGGGAGCCAGCGCGACATCCGTGGCGATGGTCTGTTCGAACTCGCGCGGGGCGGCCGGGCCCAGGCCGATGACCGCCTCGTGGTCGCCCTCGGCCAGCCGGTAGAGACCGATCTCGGGGCCTTCATAAAGCGCCTCGTAACGTCCGGGCGAGACCTCGCGCAGTTCGACCTCGGTGGTGCTGCCGTCGGGGGTGGTGACGGTCACATCGCCGACCTCTTCCTCGAGCGTGCGGCGGATGATGCGCATGGTCTGGCCGACCGCCTCGGCCCAGAGCGCCTCTTCCTCAAGCTCGGGTTCCTTCATCATCCAATGTGCCAGCCGCCGCAGCAGGTCCAGCTGCGGCCCGCCGCCCTCGTATCCCCGGCTCCAGAGCCAGGCGTGATCCGAGGCCAGCAGCGCGACGCGGCCCTCGCCGACCCGGTCCAGCACCAGCAGCGGCCGCTCGTCGATGCCCTGCATCACCACATGGCCCGAGCGCGGCAGAAGGTCGACCTGGCGCAGCCACGATCCCCATTCGCCGTCCCAGTCCAGCCCGGACGTGACCGGGTGGCGCTCGCCCAGGTCGGTGACGGCGGGGCGGTACCGGTCCTCGATCACCCGCGCGCTTGGCTCGGCGGGCAGGGTGGTGCCCAGAGGCGAGCGGTAGATGCTGTCGGCGGTGGCAAAGTCCGGCCCCGCCGCGACCAGCACGGCGCCGCCCTTGGCGACATAGTCCGAAACGTTGTCGAGGTAGATCGCCGGCAGGATCCCGCGCCGCTTGTAGCGGTCGAAGATGATCAGGTCGAAATCGTCGATCTTCTCCAGGAACAGCTCCCGCGTGGGAAAGGCGATCAGGCTGAGCTCATCCACCGGCACGCCGTCCTGTTTCTCGGGCGGGCGCAGGATGGTGAAATGCACGAGGTCCACCGAGCTGTCGGATTTCAGCAGGTTGCGCCAGGTGCGCCCGCCGGGATGCGGCTCGCCCGAGACCAGCAGCACGCGCAGCCGGTCGCGCACGCCGTTCATCTGCACCAGCGCGGTGTTGTTGCGGTCGGTCAACTCACCCTCGGCCTCGGGCACGGTGAATTGCAGCACGTTGCGCCCGCCATGCGGCAGGGTGACGGGCAATTCGATGTCCTGCCCGACCGGCAGGGTGAAGCGTTCGGGCGGGCCGCCATCGACCGAGATCTCGAGCGGTGCGGTGGTGGCGCCGGGCGGCACCGCGCCGCTGTCCTCGATCCGCAGGGTCAGGGTGACCGGCTCGCCGATGATCGCGAAGGCCGGCGCGTTGTCGACGATCAGGCGACGGTCCCAATCGGTCTCGCGCCCGGTCAGCAGCAGGTGCATCGGCGCCGGAAGCTCGGGCAGGCGGTCCATGTCGTGCACGCGCCCGTCCGACAGCGCGATGATGCCGGCCACCCTTGCGCGCGGCTCTTCGGCCAGGGCGGCGGCCAGCGCGGTCATCATCTCGGTTCCGGCGTCGCCCTCGCCGTCCTTGACCGTCACGCGGCGCAGCTCGGTGTTGTCGCGCGCCTCCAGAGCCTCGACCAGTTCGGCGGCGGCACCGGCGGTCTGCGCGGGGCGGTCGGACAGTCCCTGGCTGGCGCTTTCGTCCTCGACCAGCAGCACGATGTCGGTGAGCGGCGCGCGATCCTCGATCTGGTAGACCGGCCCGGCCAGCGCGGCCAGCACCATCAGCGCGGCCAGCGCGCGCAGTGCCCAGCCCGAAAGCCCACGCCACAGCGCCAGGACAACGCCGGCCAGGGCGAGGGCGGCGACGGCGGCCAGCACCGACCAGGGGATCAGCGGGTCGAAGATCACGGTTCCGGTCATTGGCCCAGCCTGTCCAGCAGCGCAGGCACGTGCACCTGGTCGGATTTGTAGTTCCCGGTCAGCACGTGCATCACCAGGTTCACGCCGAAGCGGTAGGCCAGTTCGCGCTGGCGTTCGCCTGCAAAGCCACGCCCCACAGGAACCAGCGGATTGCCATTGCGGTCCACCGCCCAGGCCGCGGCCCAGTCATTGCCGCCGATCACCACCGGCGTGACCCCGTCATTGAGGTTGCGGAACGGCATCCCCTCGATCTGTTCGGCATCCGGCGGGGCGGCCTCGACCCAGACATCGCGGCCGGTGTGACGGCCGGGAAAGTCCTGCAGCAGGTAAAAGGTTCGGGTCAGCACGTGGTCGCCCGGCACCGGTTCCAGCGGCGGGATGTCCAGCGGCGCCGCCAGGTCCTGCAGCTTGCGGCCGTTGGGACTGGCCGCGCCGAACCGCGCGATATCGGCGTCGCGGGTGTCGAACAGGATCATGCCGCCCGAGCGCAGATAGGCGTTGAGCCTGGCATAGGCCTCGGCCGAGGGGGTCGGCTGAACTGGGGTGATCGGCCAGTAGAGCAGCGGGAAGAAGGCCAGTTCGTCGCGCTCCAGATCGACACCGATCGGGTCGGCAGGTTCGACCGACGTGCGGAAGAACAGCGTGTCCGACAACCCGCGCAGTCCGGCGCGGGCGACATCGTCGACCTCCTTGTCGCCGGTCAGCACATGGGCCAGCACCATCTCGCCGGTGGCGGACAGGGCAAAGTCGGTCTCGCTCGCCTGCTGGGCCTCGGTCGGGTGGGTCAGCATCATCGCCGCCAGCAGCGCGGCGGTGGCGCGGCCCGGACCCAGCCGGCCGGACAGGGCCAGGGCGGCGATCACATCGGCCACCAGCATGGCCAGGGCCAGGCTGAGCAGCATGCCCCCCAGCGGCAGCTCCGGGCGCACGGTCAGGCCCTCGACGGGAACGTCCGCGGGCCAGGCGGCCGGTTCCAGCGTGGCATCCGCGCCCAGCACATTGCGCGCCAGCCGCCGGTCGCCGCTGCGATAGAGGCCCGGCCGCAGGTCCGGGCCGACCGGCGCGGAGGCCAGATCGGCGCCATCCACACCGGGCAGGGTTTCGGCCTCGGAGAGGCGGCCATAGGCGTCCAGCACCTGCACCGGCGTCCAGGTCGTGCCTTCCAGGTCGGCGGCATCCGGCGCCTTGGCCATCGAGGACACCGCCAGCCGTTCCAGCATCTCGACGAACAGGCCCGAGAGCGGCAGGCTGGACCATTCCGCGTTGGCGGTGACGTGGAACAGCACCACCTGGCCCTGGCCCAGCGGCTTGCGGGTGACCAGCGGGGTGCCGTCGGCCAGGGCGGCGATCACCCGGTCGGCCAGCGTGGGATCGGGCTGCGCCATGACCTGCGCGGTGACCCGCACGTCGGGTGGGATCTGCAACCCGTGAAACGGCGAGGTCTCGGGGAAGGGCGCCAGCGTCTTGGGCTCGCCCCAGCTCATCGCGCCGCCCACCGAGCGCCCGCCCGACCGCAGCCGCACCGGCATCAGGGGATGCTCGTCGCTGCGGCTGACGTCGCTGGCCGCCAGTCTCGGCCCGGCGAAGCGCAGCAGCAGCCCGCCCTCGTCGATCCACTCGGTCAGCGCTGCCTCCTCGGCGGGTGAGAGCGTGGCGATATCGGCCAGCACCACGACATCCGGGTTCGCGGGCAGCACTTCGAGCAGGCCGCCATGCAGCAGGTCGGCGGTGGGCACCAGCGCCTGTTCCAGATAGTGCAGCGGCGCCAGCAGCTCCAGCCCCTCGCGATCCTCGCGCCCGGCGATCAGCGCCACCTCGCGGCGGCGCAGGGCGTCGTCGGCCAGCGTCACCGCCCCGGCCGATCGTTGCGCCTGCACCGAGAAGCCGGTGATGCGGGCCCGCAACTCGGCGGGCAGGGACAGCGCGGTCTCGGCCCGTGTCTCGCCTGCGGCGAAGCGCGCGGTGGCCGAGGCCAGCACCCGCGCCGTGCCGGCCGGATCGGTGCCGTCGGCCAGCAGCGTCACCTCGCGGTCCGGCCCCGCCGCCGCGCGCAGCGCCGACAGCTGGATCGCACCGTCGTCGTAGCTGGCGGGCAGCAGGCCGAACACGTCCGCGCCGGTCTGGTAGACCTTGAGGGCGCCGCGATCCTGCAGCGCCGCCAGCAGGCGGTCGCGCCCGGCATAGTCCAGGCCGTCCGAGACCCAGTAGCTGTCGAACCCGCTGTCGGTGCCGGCGATGGCGTCCAGCGCGGCGTCGATCTGCGGCGGTCCGGGTTGCCACGGCGCGGGCGAGAGGCCCGGCAGCCGGCTGCGCCAGGCCTCGGCGGATTGGAACAAGAGCGGCTCGGGCGCGCTCAGGCGCAGGACGGCCACCGGGCGGCCGGCGCGACCGGCTTCGGTCAACTGCGCCTCGGCCAGCTCGATCCGGTCGGGCCAGGTCGGCGCGCCGGCCCAGCTGGCGTCCATCACGATCAAGAGCGGCCCGCTGCCCGGCGCGTCGCGCGACGGGTTCAGCACCGGCCCGGCCAGGCCGATGATCACCGCGGCCACCGCCAGCATCCGCAGGAGCAGCAGCCACCAGGGCGTGCGGTCCGACACGCTCTCGTCGTCCTTGAGGCCCAAAAGCAGCGAGACGGCGGGGAACAGCCGGCGGATCGGCGCTGGTGGCACCGCGCGCAGGATCAGCCACAGGATCGGCAGCGCCAGCAGACCCAGCAGCAGCCAGGGCGCGGTAAAGCCGATGCCGCCCAGAACGGTCACCGCACACCCCCGTCCAGCGCGCGATAGAGCCACAGGAGCGCCGATTGCGCGCTGTCGCCGGTGTGGTGCAGGCCCAGCCGCCAGCCGGTCACCTGGCACAGGCTCTGCAAGGCCGCTTTGCGATCGGCCAGCCGCGCCAGGTAGCGGTCGCGCAACTCGCCGGCCTTCAGCGTCTCATGCCGGAGCGTTCCGCCGACGCTCTGAAAGATGGTGCGGCCCTGGTAGGGAAACGCCTCTTCGCTGGGGTCGAGCACCTGCAACAGGACGCCGCGCACGCCGCGATCCGCGGCCTTGGTCAGTGCCCGTTCCACTTCGGCCATGTCGCCCAGGAAATCCGACAGGAACAGGGCGCGGGCATGGGGTACCATCGCGCGGTGCTCGGGCGGGGCATAATCCGCTTCGGCATCATGCGAGAACATCTCGGCCAGGCGCAGCACCTGCGCATTGCCGCGCCGGGGCGGCAGCGTCGTGCCGGTCAGCCCGACCCGTTCGCCGCCGCGCACCAGCAGGATGGCGATGGACAGCGCCAGCAGCCGGGCGCGGTCGATCTTGTCGGGCAGGGCGGCCTCGGACGCGAAGCGCATCGAGGCTCCCTGGTCCACCCACAGCATCACCGACTGTGCAATCTGCCATTCGCGCTCGCGCACGAATTGCTGGTCGCCCTTGGCCGAGCGGCGGTGGTCGATCAGCCGCCGGCTGTCGCCCACCTGCGCCGGGCGGTATTGCCAGAAATCGTCACCCAGCCCCGCCCGCCTGCGGCCATGCTCGCCCAGAAGGACGGTGCCGGCCAGGTGCTCGGCGCGGGCCAGCAAGGGCGGAATCCGCGCCGCTTCGGCCTCGGCGCGCTGGCGAAGGGCGGGGGGTGTCGTCACGCGGCGGCCTCGGTCCGGGTCAGATCCCGCGCGGTGCTTTCGATCAGGTCGGACAGGCTGTCTCCACGGGCGCGGGCGGCGAAGTTCAGAGCCATCCGGTGCGACAGGACCGGGCGCGCCATGTCGATCACGTCCTCGGCGCTGGGCGCCAGCCGGTTCTGGAGCATGGCACGGGCGCGCACGCACATCATCAGCGCCTGCGCGGCGCGCGGGCCGGGGCCCCAGGCCACGGTTTCGGCCACCCGCTCCGAGGCGCCCGGCTCTTCGGGTCGGAACGCGCGCACCAGGTCGAGGATCAACTCGATCACCGACTCGCCCACCGGCATCCGGCGCAGCAGGGTCTGGGCCTTGAGCAGTTCCTCCTGGGTGAACACCTGCTGCGACAGCGCCTCTTCCACGCCGGTCGTGGCCAGCAGGATGTCGCGCTCGGTGTCCCGGTCGGGGTAATCCACGTCGATCTGCACCAGGAAGCGGTCGAGCTGCGCCTCGGGCAGGGGATAGGTGCCCTCTTGCTCGATCGGGTTCTGGGTCGCCAGCACGTGAAACGGCGCGTCCAGCCGGCGGTCTTCGCCGGCCACGGTCACCGTGCGCTCCTGCATCGCCTGGAGCAGCGCCGACTGGGTGCGCGGGCTGGCGCGGTTGATCTCGTCGGCCATCAGAAGCTGGCAGAAGATCGGGCCGGGAATGAAGCGGAAATGCCGGCTGCCATCCTCGGCGGTGTCCAGCACCTCGGAGCCGAGGATGTCGGCGGGCATCAGGTCCGGGGTGAACTGGATGCGGTTGCCGTGCAGGCCCATCACCGTGCTCAGGGTCTCGATCAGCCGGGTCTTGCCCAGCCCGGGAAGGCCGATCAGCAGGGCGTGACCGCCGCACAGAAGCGCGGTCAGGGTCAGATCCACGACCCTTTCCTGCCCGATGAACCGGCGGGTGATCGAGGCCTTGGCCTGCTGCAGCTTGTCTTCCAGCGCCTCAATCTCGGCGACCAGCTCGGCGGAGTCGGACATGGTTTTCCCTTCCCTGACACTATATGTAGGAGTGTATCGCGCTGAGAGGAAATGGCAAAAACAATGAGCGGACAAAATGCCGTGACACCCTCGCCCGAGGGCATCGCCGAGTCGATCAAGGCGGCTAATACGCGCGGGATCCCGCCGGTGCATGCGTGGAACCCGCCCTTCTGCGGCGATCTGGACATGCGGATCGCGCGCGACGGAACCTGGTTCTATCTCGGCACGCCGATCCAGCGTCCTGAACTGGTGCGGCTGTTCTCGTCCATCCTCAAGAAGGAGGGCGCGCGATATTACCTTGTCACGCCGGTCGAGAAGGTCGGGATCTCCGTCGACGACGCCCCTTTCGTGGCGGTGGATTTCGAGGTGGGTGGGCAAGGTGACGCGCAGGTTATGACCTTCGAGACGCAGGTGGGCGATCTGGCCGTGGCCGGGCCCGACCATCCCATCCGCGTCGAGCGTGATGCCGAGACCGGCGAGCCATCGCCCTATGTGCATGTCCGGGCGGAACTCGAGGCGCTGATCGACCGCAAGAGTTTCTACCGGATGGTGGAGCTGGGCACGCATCGGGACGGCTGGTTCGGCGTCTGGTCCTCCGGGGCATTCTTTCCGATCATCCCCTCGCGGGAGTTGGAGGCCGACTGACGCGCCGGGGGCGGTCCGACCACGTTGCGGGGAGCCATGCCCAGATTTGCCGCCAACCTGACCATGCTGTTTGCCGAGTTGCCCTATGCCGACCGGTTCCGGGCGGCCGCCGAGTCGGGGTTTCATGCGGTTGAGATCCTCGATCCCTATGGGTTTGCCGCCGAGGACACACGCCGCGCCCTGTCGGAAGCCGCTTTGGAATTGGTGCTGATCAACGCGCCGCCGCCCGACCGCGCTGGCGGTGTGCCGGGCTATGCCGCGGTTCCGGGCGGCGAGGGCCGTTTTGCCGAGGACCTGGAGCGCGTGCTGCGCCATGCGGCGGCGCTGGCTCCCGGGCGGATCCATCTCATGGCGGGTGACGCGGCGGGCGCGACGACGCGCGACACTTTCGTCGCCAATCTCAGGCACGCCGCCGACCTGGCGCCGCGGCAGGGCTTTACCATCGAGCCGCTGAACCCGGTGGCCCGGCCGGGCTATTTCCTCAATGACTACAGTCAGGCGGCGGAGGTCCTGGCGGCGGTGGACCGGCCCAACCTGGGGCCGCAATTCGACAGCTACCATGCCCAGATGATCCATGGCGACGCGCTGGCCGTGTGGCGCGAATACCGGCCGCTGATCGTGCATGCCCAGGTCGGTTCGGCCCCCGACCGGCAGGAACCGGGGCCGGGGCCGATCGACTTTGCGGCGCTGTTCGCGGCGATGGACGAGAGCGGTTATGACGGCTGGGTCAGCGCGGAATACACGCCCTCGACCGCGCGGACCGAGGATTCGCTGGGCTGGATGTCGGTATGACCGCGCCTGCCCTCAGGTCGTCTCCAGGCAATGCCGCCGGAAGGCGCGTTTGAGCATGTCCAACTCGGCGCGCAGCAACGCAACCTCGGCGCGCAGGTCGTCGGCCGCCGGTTCCCCGGCGATCAGCGTGAAGTCGCTCAGCCTCGTGTCGGTCTCGGCATCCACGATCAGAAAGGTCTGGACCCCCTCGGCGATGGCCTCGGCCGGGATCGGCACCGACAGCTCCCAGGTGCCGGGCGTATCGCCCTCGGTCAGGTCCACGCCCTCGATGTCGCGATCCAGGTGGCTGACCCGGATCTCGGGCCGGCGGCCGGTCTCGGGTGCGCCGGTGATCCGGCCTTCCCACAGGCCGTTGCGCAGGCGGATCGGGGTCAGCGTCAGGTCGGTCATCTGGGAGCCTCCTACAATGCGGCGCGGCGGACCCGGCACAAGGTCAGGTCGCGCAGCGTGACCTGGTTCATCTCGGGCGCCTCGAAGATCAGGTCGAGCCACGCCTTCTCGATCCGCTTCTCGTTGAGACTGGTATAGGCGAGATCGAACTCGACCATCACCTCGGGCTCGTGCAGGGGCAGCTCGCGCACCAGCTGCTCGGTGTTGGGTCCGTGGCGGATGTTGAGGCGGGCGAAGATCTCGATGGGTTTCTCCAGCTCGACAACCGTGTCCACCCGGATCAGGTGATCGCGGGTCAGCCCGTCGATGGCCTCGGGTGGCAGGTCCAGCACCAGCGACAGGAACGACCCGTCGAAGCGGAAGACATCCATGCGCAGGCCGAAGGGTGCAAGATCTTCCTCGCGCGTGTTGCGCAGCTGGCGCAGGGTCAGTTCCGAGCGGTCGCAATCATGAAACAGCGTGGCCTCGTCGCCCAGGGTCGAGCGCGAGGGCACCGAGGACAGGCCGGGCACCGGCAGCGGGCCGCGCCAAAGCTCGGGCCGCCAGGACCAGTCCCAGCCATGCGGTTTGGGAAAGAAGGTCGCGCCGATCCGGGGCAGCGCCAGACGTCCGTCGGCGACGTGGATCAGCCGGTCGAGATGGCTGCGCAACTCGCGCGCCCGGTTGCGCTGCTCGCGCAGGGCGGTCAGGTCGGTCCGGCCCGCCGAACGCGCGGCGCGGCGCCAGCGGCGCATGGCGCGCATATGTGACAGCCGGTTCAGTATCCTGCTCATACCTGTCTTGCCGCGTTTCGGACCTGTGCGTTCCGTTCTACCGAAATCAGGTCGGCGAGAGAAACACAATACCGCGGGCTTGCGGCGATTTCTGCCTGCCGCGCCCGTTCGCGCACTCAGGAGCCATCGGCGCTGGCGGCGCGGGTCGCCTCGGCGGTCTCGGCCAGGAGCCGCGCGCCGCCGGGACCAAGCGTGTCGCTGCCGTCGCCTGCATAGAGCGCAAGGCCCACGGCCTGCCCGTTGAGAACGAAGGCAGTGCGCCAATGGGTCGGGCTGGCGCCGTCGACCTTGTGGCCGGGATCGGCGAGCAGCAGGTAGGGCCGGCCGCCTATTGTGCGCCGCGCGGCCAGCCGCGCCGAGGGCTTGGCCGAAGCGATGGTGCGGGCGTCGGGCTGCGCGGCGGTGGTGGCGGGCTGCGTGGCCGCAGTGATGAGCGCCAGGTCGCGTGCTGCCGGGGTCCGGCCCATGCCCAGCGTGTCGCAGCGCGCGATCACCGCAAACCCGTCGCGCCCGCGCTGGACCGAGCGGGGGTCGATGCAATAGCCGCTGGGCGCGGCCAGCACGACATCCCCCTCGGCCAGCGCGATCCGTGTCACCCGCGGCGCCGCGCCCGGACCGCTGGGGAGTCCGGCCAGCTCGTCACAGCCGGCCAGAAGGAGGACAGCAGCGGCAGCGGCCCCCTTACAGGTCCATGTACTCATGCTTTTCGGCCTTGCCGCCGGGATGCGTCACCGCGCCCTTGTAGGTCTCGCCGACCAGCTGAGCGAATTTCCACAGCGACCCCGAGGCATAGATCGTCTCGCGCGGGCCGGCCCAGGACGCCTTGCGCGCGGCCAGGTCGTCATCGGACAGATCGACCGTCAGTTCGCCCTTTACCGCGTCGATGGTGATCATGTCGCCATCCCGAAGCAGCGCGATGGGGCCGCCATGCGCCGCCTCGGGGCCGACATGGCCCACGCAGAAACCGCGGGTGGCGCCGGAGAAGCGGCCGTCGGTGATCAGAGCCACCTTCTTGCCCATGCCCTGCCCGGACAGGGCGGCGGTGGTGGCCAGCATCTCGCGCATGCCGGGGCCGCCGGCCGGGCCCTCGTTGCGGATGACCAGCACTTCGCCCTCCTGGTAGCTGCGTGCCTTGACGGCGGCAAAGGCCTCTTCCTCACTTTCGAAGACGCGGGCGGGGCCGGTAAAGACCTGGTCCTCGGCCGCGATGCCCGCGACCTTGACGATGGCGCCCTGCGGCGCGAGGTTGCCCTTGAGCCCGACGACGCCGCCGGTCTTGGTGATCGGGGTCTCGACCGGATAGATCACGCGGCCGTCCGCCTTGCGCGTCACCTTGTCCAGTTCCTCGCCCACCGATCCCCCGCTGGCGGTCATGCAATCCTCGTGGATCAGCCCGGCCTTGCGCAGCTCGTTCATCACCACCGGCAGGCCGCCGGCGTCATAGAGGTCCTTGGCCACGTATTTGCCGCCCGGCTTGAGGTCGACGAAATAGGGTGTGTCGCGGAAGATCTCGCACACATCGTCGAGATAGAACTCGATCCCCGCCTCATGCGCGATGGCGGGCAGGTGCAGGCCGGCATTGGTCGAACCGCCGGTGCAGGCGACCACGCGGGCGGCGTTCTGCAGCGACTTGAGCGTGACGATGTCGCGGGCGCGGATATCCTTTTCGATCAGGTCCATCACCGCCTGGCCCGAGGCCTCGCCGTACTGGTCGCGGGATTCGTAAGGCGCGGGCATTCCGGAGGAATTGAACAGCGCCAGCCCGATCGCCTCGGACACGCAGGCCATCGTGTTGGCGGTGAACTGGCCGCCGCAGGCGCCCGCCGAGGGGCAGGCGACCCGCTCCAGCATGTCCAGGGCTGCATCCGACAGCTGGTTGTTCTGGTGCCGGCCCACGGCCTCGAACATGTCCTGCACGGTCAGGTCGCGGGTGCGGAAATCCTCGGGGATCTCGTCGACCTGCGGCGCCTTGCCCGGCAGGATCGAGCCGCCATAAATGAACACCGACGGCACGTTGAGCCGGACCATCGCCATCATCATGCCCGGCAGCGACTTGTCGCAGCCGGCAAGGCCCACGATGGCGTCATAGCTGTGGCCGCGCATGGTCAGCTCGACGGTGTCGGCGATCGCCTCGCGCGAGGCCAGCGAGCTGCGCATCCCCTCGTGGCCCATGGCGATGCCGTCGGTCACGGTTATGGTGGTGAACTCGCGCGGGGTGCCGGCAGCCGCCTTGACGCCCAGCTTGACCGCCTGCGCCTGACGGCTCAGCGCGATGTTGCACGGCGCGGCCTCGTTCCAGCAGGTCGCGACCCCGACCAGTGGCTGGTGGATCTCTTCCTCGCTCAGACCCATCGCGTAGAGATAGGACCGATGCGGCGCGCGTTCGGGCCCCTCGGTCACGTGGCGGCTGGGCAATTTCGTCTTGTCGAACTGGCGCTTGAGCATGGCGGGCCTCCCGGAGAACTGTCCTGTTGGCAATATCCTTGCGCCGGGGCGTAGACAAGGGCCAAGCGGTCGCGGCGCGGCTTGTAATCGGGCCCGCCAGTGCTTACCGTCTGCTCGGTCCGCTGGCGCCCGCGCCTTGGGCGGGCGCGGCAGGGACGAGGCGGCGGGATGGAGCGCACGCTCTTCTCATTCATCTGGAAACACTCCAAGCGTCAGCAATTCATGCTGCTGCTGCTGACGGTGATCTCTTTTCCCTTCCTTTACATCTCGCTGGAACTGCCCAAGCGGATCATCAACGACGCCATCGGCGCGCCCACCGAACGGGTTGATCTTTGGGGGATCGAGTTCACGCAGGTGCAGTTCCTGATGCTCCTGTGCTTCGCTTTCCTGGGCACGGTGATCGCCGGCGGCTTCATGAAGATGCGCATCAACACCATGAAGGGCGTGCTGGCCGAGCGCATGCTGCGGCGGCTGCGGTATCAGCTGATCGGGCGGATGATGCGCTTTCCGCGACCCTATTTCGCCACCACCAGCCAGGGCGAGCTGGTGTCGATGATCACGTCCGAGGCCGAACCGATGGGCGGGCTGATGGGCGACGCGGTGGCCCAGCCGGTGTTCCAGCTGGGCCAGATGCTGACCATCGTGTTCTTCCTGTTCATGCAGAGCGTCTGGTTCGGGCTGGCCTCGATCGCGCTGATCCCGCTGCAGGCCTGGCTGATCCCGATGTTGCAGCGGCAGATCAACCTGCTGAACAAGGACCGCATCCAGCAGGTGCGCCGCCTGAGTTCCGAGATCGGCGAAAGCGCCGCCGGCATCTCGGACCTGCGCGCCAATGGCGGCTGGCGCTATCGCATGGCGCAGATCAGCGACCGGTTGGGGCAACTCTTCGAGATCCGGTTCCGGATCTACCAGAAGAAGTTCTTCATGAAGTTCCTCAACAACCTGATCACCCAGCTGACGCCGTTCATGTTCTATGCCGCCGGCGGCTACCTGGCGATCAAGGGCGAGATCACCGTGGGCGCGCTGGTGGCGGCCCTGGCGGCCTACAAGGATCTGTCCAGCCCGTGGAAGGAGTTGCTGACCTATTACAACCAGGTGCAGGACATGTCGCTGCGCTGGGAGATCGTGACCGAGCGGTTCGCCCCGCGCGACATGATCGCGGCCGAGCTGTTCGAGGGCGAGCCCGAGGAGATCCCGCATCTGGATGGCGAGATCGAGCTGCGCAATGTCAGCGTGAACGACCAGGACGGCAATGTCGTGCTCGAGGACATCGACCTGACGATCCCGCCCGGCGCGCGGGTGGCGATCCAGTCGACCAAGCCCAACGAACGCACCGCGCTGGCGCTGCTGCTGACCCGCGAGGTGATGCCCAGCCGGGGCGAGATCATCCTGTCGGGCCATCGCCTGAACGATCTGCACCAGGCGGTGATCGCGGCGCGGATCGGTTATGCCCATTCGCGCCCCTACCTGTTCGACGGTACGCTGGGCGACAACCTGTTGATGCCGCTCAGGGTAAGGCCGCGGCAGGCCGAAGATGCGTCTGCACGCCCGAGCCGCACCCAGATCGAGGCCGTGCGTTCGGGCAACAGCCCCGAGCCGGTCGATGTCGACTGGGTGGATCCGGCTCTGGCCGGGCTGAACGACGGTGACGAGATCCGCGACTGGTGGTTCACCCTGGTCGAGGCCGTCGGCGTGGACGAGACGATGGTGCGCCGGATGCTGCGTGCACGCTTCGATCCGATGCTGCACCCGGGCCTGGCCCAGGAAATCGTGGCGCTGCGTCCCAAGGTGCGGGACCGGCTGCGCGAGCGCGGGCTGGACGACGCCTATTTCCGGTTCCATCCCGACCGGTTCAACCCGGCGGTGCCGATCGGGGGCAACCTGCTCTATGCCGCACCGGCGCGCGAAATCTCGCCCGACACGCTGATCGGCGATGGCCGTTTCGTGAAGCTGCTGGAGCGGCACGGGCTGGATGATGACGCGCGCGAGATCGCGGCCGGCGTCATCGGAACGCTCAGCAGGGTATTCGGCCGCGACGGCACCGACCATCCGCTGTTCCGCCGGCTGGGCATGGACGAATCCACATATCTTCGGCTGCTGGAGATCACCGAACGCCGTGCCGAGGGCGGCGATGCCGCGCTGAACGCCGAAGAGCGGGCGTTGCTGATGATCGTGCCCTTCCTGCTGACCGCCGAGCAGATCGGCCCCGGCTTCGACGACAGCTACAAGGAGAAGATCCTGGCCATCCGGCGCAAGCACGGCGAAACCCTGAGACGCGAGACCGCGGACCTGTTCCAACCGGTCGAAGAAGAAAGCTATGTGCCGCGGCTGACCTTGCTGGAAAACGCGCTGTTCGGGCGGGTGTCGCTGATGGCGGGCGCGCGCGGGCAGGAGATCGAGGACGTGGTCGCCGAGGTGTTGGCCGAGGCCGGGCTGCGCCGCCGCATCGCCGGGATCATCTACGACCTGCCGTCCGGTCTGGGCGGCACCAACCTGCCCACCGTGTTCCAGGAGCGAGCGGCCTTCACCCGTGCGGGGATCAAGCGCCCCGACATCCTGATCCTCGACAAGGCGCTGGCCAGCCACGATTCCGACAGCCGGCTGCGCACCCGCCAGAAACTGCGCGAGCTGCTGCCGAATTCGATCATGCTGTTCATGGAGGACAGTTTCGCCCATCCCGAGGCCTATGACCTGTTCATCGAGATCAAGGACGGGCGCATCGACGGCGTGTCGCGCCGCCAGGTCGAGGCGCTGGGCCAGGCCGGCGCGGCCGATTTCAGCCGCAAGCTGGCGGTGTTGGCCGAAACCGAACTGTTCCGCCGGCTGGATGCTCGCAACCAGCGCCTGCTGGCGTTCTCGGCGCAATGGTACGAGGCGGATGCCGGGCAGGTGATATTCAGCCACGGGCAACCCCCCGACGCGGCCTATCTGTGCCTGGAGGGGCGGGCCTCGCTACGTTGGCCGGGGGATCCGACCGGCGCGGAGCCGATCACCTTCATCGAGCCGGGGCGTCTGATCGGAGATCTGTCGATCATCACGCAGAAGCCGCGCACGATGGACCTGGTGGCCGAGGAGCCTTGTGTGTTCCTGCGCATCGGTGCGGAAGAGCTGCACACCGTGATCGAAAGCGATGCAAAAGTGGCGGTTCGGCTGCTGGAGACGGTGGCGAGCCACCTGGTCGAGGCGGGCGATCACATCCGGCGCAGCGGGCTGTCGGTCCCCGAAACCGACGAGCAGGGCGCCCCGGTGGCGCTGGACAGCATGGCGCGACGGCGGAATGTCTAGGCACGCCTATGCCGCTCATGAACGGCTGGTGGCACCGGTCCGGGCGCGACCGCAGCTGTGGCGGCTGCTGGCCGGGCTGGGCGTGATGGCGGCGGTGGTGCTGGCGATGAACGCGCTGGTGCTGATCGCCATCGAGACGGCGGTGCCGCCCGGCCGGCGCGCGGCAATGCTGGCCGGGCACTCGCCGCAGGGCATGATCATCCTGCTGGCCAGTTTCGGCTTCGTGACGCTGGGCGTCGCGGTGGCGGTGCGTCTGTTCCAGCAGCGCGGCCTGGCCAGCGTGATCGGTCCCGCGGGCCCCGCCCTGCGCCAGTTCTGGCGCGTGGCACGGGTGCTGGCCGGCCTGGCCCTGCTGCTGGCGCTGCTGCCGCCTTATGACATGGGTACCCCCCTTCTGGCCAACCTGGCGCCGGGCCTGTGGCTTATGCTGCTGCCGCTGTCCCTGGGGGTGGTGCTGATCCAGGTCAGCGCCGAAGAGATCCTGTTTCGCGGCTATGTCCAGCAGTCGCTGGCGGCGCGGTTCCGCAGCCCGGTGATCTGGATGGGCCTGCCCGCGGCCCTGTTCGCGATGGGCCACTACCTGCCCGCCGAGGCCGGGGCCAATGCCGGGCTGATCGCGGTCTGGTCGGGCGCCTTCGGCCTGCTGGTGTCGGACATCACCGCGCGGGCCGGCACGCTGGGCCCCGCAATCGCGATGCACTTTTTCAACAACGTCGTAGCGCTGCTGGTGGTGGCCCTGCCCGGTCAGCTGGACGGTCTGGCGCTGTTCCTGCTGCCCTATGACATGGCCGATACCGGGCCGCTGCGCGACTGGCTTTTGGTGGACTTCGCGCTGATGCTGGTGGCCTGGCTGGCCGCCCGGGTCGCGCTGCGGCGCTGATTGCAAATCCCGGCGCAGGGCATTATCTGGTGCCGGCAGGTATCCTCAGAGGTCATTCATGAACTGGATCAGCAATTACGTCCGGCCCCGGATCAACTCGATCTTCTCGCGCCGCGAGATGCCCGAGAACCTCTGGCAGAAATGCGAGGATTGCGGGACCATGCTGTTTCACCGCGAACTGAGCGAGAACCTGAACGTCTGCACCAATTGCGGGCACCACATGGCGATCACCCCGCGCGACCGGTTCCGGGCGCTATTCGACGGGGGAACCTTCGCCGAGGTCAAGGTGCCCGAACCGCTGACCGACCCGCTGCATTTCCGCGACCAGAAGAAATATCCCGAACGGATGAAGACGGCCCAGAGAACGACGGGCGAGAAGGAGGCGATGCTGGTCGCCTCGGGCGAGATCGGCCGTACGCCCATCGTGGCGGCGGCGCAGGATTTCAGTTTCATGGGCGGCTCGATGGGCATGTATGTGGGCAATGCCATCATCGCCGCCGCCGAAGAGGCGGTGAAGCTCAAGCGGCCCCTGGTCCTGTTCTCGGCCGCCGGCGGCGCGCGCATGCAGGAGGGGATCCTGAGCCTGATGCAGATGCCGCGCACGACCGTGGCCGTCGAGATGGTGAAGGAGGCCGGGCTGCCCTATGTCGTGGTGCTGACCCATCCGACCACCGGCGGGGTCACCGCCAGCTACGCCATGCTGGGCGACGTGCATATCGCCGAGCCCAACGCGCTGATCTGCTTTGCCGGGCCGCGGGTGATCGAACAGACCATCCGCGAGAAGCTGCCCGAGGGGTTCCAGCGCGCCGAATACCTGCTGGACCACGGGATGCTCGACCGGGTGACACCGCGCGGCAAGATGCGCGACGAGCTGATCTCGATCATCCGGATGCTGCTGGGCCTGCCGCCGGCGGTGCGGGGCGATCTGCCCGCGCCCGAGGCCGGCGAAGGCGACAGCGGGACACCCGCCGGCGACGCCCCGGAAAAATGACTGCGGCCGGATCGGACGTCATCCTGCAACGGATGATGGCGCTGCACCCCAAGATCATCGACCTGACGCTGGACCGTGTCTGGGACCTGCTGGCCGCGCTGGACAACCCGCAGGACCGGCTGCCGCCGGTCATCCACATCGCCGGAACCAACGGCAAGGGATCGACCTGCGCGATGATCCGCGCCGGGCTGGAGGCCGCGGGCCGTCGCGTGCACGCCTATACGTCGCCGCACCTGGCCCGGTTCCACGAGAGGATCCGGCTGGCCGGCGACCTGATCGGCGAAGACCATCTGACGGCGGTGCTCGACGAGTGCTATGCCGCCAATGGCGACCGCAGCATCACCTATTTCGAGATCACGACCTGCGCTGCCCTGCTGGCCTTTGCCCGCAGCCCGGCCGATCATACGCTGCTCGAGGTGGGGCTGGGCGGGCGGCTGGACGCCACCAACGTGATCGCCCGGCCCGAGCTGACGGTCATCACGCCGGTCTCGCTCGATCATCAGCAATATCTGGGCGACACGCTCGAACGGATCGCCGCCGAGAAGGCCGGGATCATCAAGCGCGGCGTGCCGGTCGTGGTCGGACCCCAGGAGCCGGCTGCGATGGAGGTGATCGAGGATGTCGCCGCCCGCCACGGCGCGCCGGTCCTGGCGCATGGGCAGCATTGGCATGTCTTCGAGGAGCGTGGTCGGCTGGTCTATCAGGACGAGACCGGGCTGTGCGACCTGCCGCTGCCTAACCTGCCCGGCGGACACCAGATCGAGAATGCCGGCGCGGCGCTGGCCGTGCTCTGGCATCTCGGGCTTGGCGAGGCCGCGCATGAGGCGGCTGTGACGCGGGCGGAGTGGCCGGCCCGGATGCAGCGGCTGAAGACCGGTCCGCTGGCCGAGGCTGCGCCGGGGGCCGAGATCTGGCTGGACGGGGGCCACAATGCCGCCGCCGGCCGCGCGCTGGGCGCGCATCTGGCGCGCCTGCCCGCGCGCCCCACGTATCTGATCTGCGGCATGCTCAACACCAAGGACGTGACCGGCTATCTGCGGCCGCTGGCGGCGCAGGCGCACGGCCTGACTGCTGTGTCGATCCCGGGCGAGACCAACACGCTGAGCGCCGAGGACACCGCCGCCGCGGCGGGTGCGGTGGGCCTGCCGGCCGATACCGCCGAGAGCGTGGGCGCCGCGCTGGCGCGGATCGTGGCGCAGGAGTCGCAGGCCCGGGTGCTGATCTGCGGCTCGCTCTACCTCGCCGGTCACGTCCTGCGCGAGAACGGCTGACCGGCCCGCGCACCGGGCCGCCAACAGAGGGAGGCGCAAGATGGCCCTGAATTCCGTGATCGAGGCGATCGGGCAGACCCCGTCGGTCTGGTTGGACCGGATGGTGGCGGCGCGCGGGTTGACGGGGCGGATCCTGGCCAAGCTGGACTATCTCAACCCCGGCTTTTCCAAGAAGGACCGCGCCGCGCTGGGCATCATAGAGGCCGCGCGCCGGGACGGATCGCTGAAGCCGGGGCAGGTGGTCGTGGAACTGACCAGCGGCAACATGGGCACGGGGCTGGCGATTGTCTGCGGTATCCTCGGCCATCCCTTCGTCGCGGTGATGAGCCGGGGCAATTCCGAGGAACGGGCGCGGATGATGGCGGCACTCGGGGCGGAGGTGGTGCTGGTCGATCAATGTGAGGGATCGGTGCCGGGCGAGGTGTCGGGCGATGATCTGGCGCGGGTCGAGGCCGAGGCGCAGCGGATCGCGCAGGCGCGCGGCGCGTTCCGGGCAGACCAGTTCAACCATCCGGGCAATGCGCAGGCGCATGAGGTGACGACGGCGGTGGAACTCTGGGCCGACTCGGGTGGCGCGCTCACGGCTTTTGCCGATTTCGCCGGATCGGGCGGCACCTTTGCCGGTGTGATGCGGGGGTTGCGGGCCGTTTCGCCCGGACTGCGCGGATACATTGTGGAACCCGAGGGCGCGGCGGTCCTGTCGGACCAGCCTGTGCGCAACGCCGGCCACCCGATCCAGGGCGGCGGCTATGCCATGTCGGACCTGGCCGCCCTGCGCGAGACCGGCGCGGATGGGCACTTGCAGATCTCGGGCGACACGGCGCGGCAAACGGCTCGGGCGCTGGCGTGCGAAGAGGGCATCTTTGCCGGTTTCTCGTCGGGTGCCAACGTGGCCGCGGCCCTCGACCTGCTGGCCGGTCCCGAGGCGGGCGGCTGTGTCGGCATCGTCATCTGCGACAGCGGGCTGAAATACCTCTCCACCGACCTGTGGGCGTGATGTCGCCTCAGGGGGTCAGCTTCTCGCGCCCCGACCCGGTCAGAAGCCAGGCCTGCCCGTCCTGGAACACCGCCGGGGTCAGCGCCCGGCCATAGCCCGCCCCGGTGTCCAGGTTGACGCGGTTGCCATAGTGCCGCGCCCGGTCCACCGGCGTGTGCCCGTGCACCACCAGCCAGGGGTGGCGGCGGGGATCGTCGTGAAACTCCTGCCGGATCCACAGCAGGTCGTTCTCGGTCTGCGCCTCCAGCGCAATGCCCGGCCGGATGCCCGCATGCACGAAGAGAAGCCCATCTTCCCGGTGATGGTTTCGCAGATCGTCCAGAAGCCGCCGATGCGCCTGAGGAACCGCTGCGCGGGCGCGTTCATGCACCTCGAACAGCCGCGTGCGCTCGCTGACCTCGACACCGTAGGAGGCCAGCGTTTCCGCCCCGCCGATCCGCTCATGCAGCCAGTGATAGCCGACCAGAAGCCGGTCGTCATGCGTGGGGTAGTCGCGCAGGAACATGGCCATCATCCGGTCGTGATTGCCGCGCAGCGCGATCCAGTCGCGCCCCTCGGCCAGCCCGGCGACGAGCCGGTCCAGCACGCCGCGGCTGTCCGGGCCGCGATCGGTATAGTCGCCCAGGAACACGACGCGCGCATCCGCCCCGCCATCGGCCTCGATGCGGGCCAGGGCCTCGTCCATCATCCCGGACTGGCCGTGAATGTCGCCGATGGCGTAGATCGGTTGTGTCATGCCCCTGTGCTAGCCGCGTGGTGCGGCAAAGGAAAGGCCCGCCATCATCCCGCGTCGAGATGCGCTGGCCGGTCTTCGTGCAGCGGCTCCAGCAGGGCGGCGATCTGACCGCGCAGCCAGCGATGCGCAGGCGCGTTGGTGAACCGCTTGTGCCAGATCATCCCCAAGCTGGGCGTCGGTATGGGCATCGGCGGCGCAAAGACATCCAGGCCCAGCCGGTGCTGCAGCCGGCAAGCCAGTTGGCGCGGGACAAGGGCGACATGGTCCGAACCGGCGACGACGGAATGCACGCCGTAGAAACTGGGCAGGGTCATCACCACGCGCCGTGTCCGCCCGACCCGTGCCAGGGCCGCATCGCCCATCGCAGTAGTGTTGCCTTCGACCGAGAACACGATGTGACCCAGCGCGCAGTAGGCCTCCAGCGGAATCGTGTCACCGGGGGCGATCGCCAGGCGGCTGAGTTCGGGATGGCCGCGCCGCGCGATAACGGAAAAATACGATGAAAACAGGCCCTGCCAGTCAAGCCAGCCGGGCAAGTCCGGCTTCGGGATAAGCGCCAGGTCGACGGCATAGGTTTCCAGTGTGTCGATGTAGTTGTCCGGCACCAGATCGACGAGTTGCAGCAGGATACCCGGCGCTTCCGCGGCAATGCGCTCGCCCAGTTCGGGCATCAGCATCTCGGCAAAGAAGTCGCTGCCGGAAATCCGGAAACGCATCCTGGCCGAGGCGGGGTCGAATTGCCGGGGTCCGCTCAGCAGGGTCTCGGCATCGTCCAGAAGTTCGCGCAGCGGCTCGGCGATCGACCGGGCGAACTCGGTCGGTTCCAGACGCTGGCCGCGCCGGATGAACAGATCGTCGCCGAGCGACTGGCGCAGACGTTTGAGCGCGGCCGACACGGCGGGCTGGCTCAGGCCCACGCGCTGCCCGGCGCGGACGGTGGAATGCTCGGCCAGAAGCGCGTCGAGCACGCGGAGCAGGTTGAGGTCGAAACCGGATAAATTCATGGCATCAATAGATCATATACGATCTATCCATTTCAATAATTCAGATTGGCGCGCCACACTGGACAGGACGCATGTCAGAAAGAGGGGAGAGATCATGACCGGAATTGCCCGCCTGTTCATGTTGGCCGGCCTGCTGTCGGTTCTTCTGGGGATGATCTGGGGGATCCAGATGTCGGCCAGCGGCGACCACGGCCTGTCGCCCGCACACGCCCACCTGAACCTTCTGGGCTGGGTCGGGTTCTCGATCTTCGCCTTCTACTATCACCTGGTGCCGGGGGCGGCCCGGAGCCGGCTGGCCTGGCTGCACCTGGGATGCGCCGTGGCCGGGGTGGTGTTGATCGTGCCGGGGATCGTGATGGCTCTGACCGGACAGGGCGAAACCCTGGCCAAGCTTGGCTCCGTCCTGACGGTGCTCTCGGTTTCGATCTTCGCTGTCGTCGTGATCCGCAGCGCGCGGGTTACGGCGCAGCTGGCGCCTGCCGAGTGATGCGCCGCCGCCCTGACCGGGGCGGCGGCGCCCTTTGTCAGGCCACGTCGAATTCCAGCGGCTTGATCTGGTTGAACAGCCCGGTCTCGGCCAGCTTGGCGCGGGCCTCGGCGGGCACCGGTTCGTCGACATAGAGCAGCGCGATGGCCTCGCCCCCGGCGGTGTTGCGGCCCAGGGTGAAGTTGGCGATGTTGACGCCATTGGCGCCCATCGTATTGCCCAGCGCGCCGATGATGCCGGGAACGTCCTCGTTCGTGGTATAGAGCATGTGGCGGCCGACCTCGGCGTCGATGTTGATGCCCTTGATCTGGATGAACCGCGGCTTGCCGTCCGAGAACACCGTGCCCGCGATCGAGCGTTCACGCTTGGAGGTCACCACGGTCACCTTGACATAGCCGTCGAAGGCGCCGGACTTGTCCTGGCTGGTGGTCGAGATCTGGATGCCGCGCTCGCGCGCCACGACCGGTGCCGAGACCATGTTCACCTCGGGGTTCACCTTCTTCATGATCCCGGCCACCACCGAGCAGTTCAGCGCCTCGTGGTTGAGGGTCGATGCGGTGCCGTCATAGAGGATGTTGATGGCCTTGATCGGCTCGTCGGTCATCTGGCCGATGAACCCGCCCAGATGGTCGGACAGCTTGATCCAGGGGCCCATGACCTTGGCCTCTTCGGCGGTCACGCTGGGCATGTTCAGGGCGTTTTCCACCGCGCCGGTCAGCAGGTAGTTCGACATCTGTTCGGCGACCTGAAGGGCGACGTTTTCCTGCGCCTCGCTGGTGGCCGCACCCAGATGCGGGGTGCAGACCACGTTGGGCAGGCCGAAAAGCGGGTTTTCCGTCGCCGGTTCCTGGGCGAAGACATCGAAGCCCGCACCGGCGACATGGCCCGATTTCAGCATCTCGGCCAAGGTCGCCTCGTCGACCAGGCCGCCGCGGGCGCAGTTGATGATGCGCACGCCCTTGCGCGTCTTGGCCAGGTTCTCGGCCGACAGGATGTTGCGGGTCTGGTCGGTCAGCGGCACATGCAGGGTGATGAACTCGGCGCGCGCCAGCAACGCGTCCAGCTCGACCTTCTCGACGCCGATCTTGTCCGCCTTCTCCTGGCTCAGGAACGGGTCGTATGCGATCACCTTCATCTTCAGCCCGCGCGCCCGGTCGCAGACGATGCCGCCGATATTGCCCGCACCGATCACGCCCAGCGTCTTGTTGGTCAGCTCGACGCCCATGAACTTGGATTTTTCCCATTTGCCCGCATGGGTCGAGGCGCTGGCCTCGGGGATCTGCCGGGCGACGGCGAACATCATCGCGATCGCATGTTCGGCGGTGGTGATCATGTTTCCGAAGGGCGTGTTCATCACGATCACGCCTTTCTTGCTTGCCGCCTCCTTGTCGATATTGTCGGTGCCGATCCCGGCGCGGCCGATGACCTTGAGGTTGGTGGCGGCATCCAGGATCTTTTCGGTGACCCTTGTGGCCGAGCGGATCGCAAGGCCGTCATACTGACCGATCACCTCGGCCAGTTTATCCTTGTCCTTGCCCAGGTCGGGCTGGAAATCGACATCGATGCCGCGGTCGCGGAAAATCTGGACGGCGGCGTCCGACAGCTTGTCGGAAATGAGAACTTTGGGGGCCATGGGTATGATCCTGTGTCGAATGTCGGGGAGAGTGCGTGAAATCACGCACCCTACGAATGGTTGCAGGGGGTAGGGTGTGTGCTTGCACGCACCTTATGCGGCTTGGGACTGCGCGGCGATCTCGGTTCGGAAGGCCCAGTCGAGCCAGTCCAGCATCGCCGCGATATCGGCGGTCTCGACCGTGCCGCCGCACCAGATGCGCAGGCCCGGAGGGGCGTCGCGATAGGCGCCGATGTCGAAGGCCACGCCTTCGGTTTCCAGCCGTTTGGCGACCGCCTTGGCGAAACCGGCGCCATCGGTGATGCGCGGGTCGGTGAATTTCAGGCAGACGCTGGTGTTCGACCGGGTGGCCGCGTCGGCGGCAAGGTTGTCGATCCAGTCGCGCGCGTCGCAGAAATCGAACACCGCCTGCGCATTGGCATCGGCCCTTGCGATCAGGCCCTTGAGCCCGCCGATCGAGCGGGCCCAGTCCAGCGCGCACAGGTAATCCTCGACCGCCAGCATGGAGGGCGTGTTGATCGTCGCGCCCGAGAAGATCCCGTCGATCAGCTTGCCGCCCTTGGTCAGGCGGAAGATCTTGGGCAGCGGCCAGGCCGGCACGTAGCTCTCCAGCCGCTCGACCGCGCGCGGGCTGAGGATCAGCATGCCATGCGCCGCCTCGCCGCCCAGCACCTTCTGCCAGGAGAAGGTGGTCACATCCAGCTTGTCCCAGGGCAGGTCCTGGGCGAAGGCCGCGCTGGTCGCGTCGCAGATGGTCAGCCCCTGGCGGTCATCGGCGATCCAGTCGCCATCGGGCACCCGCACGCCGCTGGTCGTCCCGTTCCAGGTGAACACCGCGTCGCGGTCGCAATCCACCGAGGCCAGGTCGACGATCTCGCCGTAGTCCGCGGTCTTGACCACCGCGTCCAGTTTCAGTTGCTTGACGACATCGGTGACCCATCCGGCACCGAAGCTTTCCCAGGCCAGCATCTCGACACCACGCGCGCCCAGCAGGTTCCACATGGCCATTTCGACGGCACCGGTGTCCGAGGCGGGCACGATGCCGATGCGGTACTCCGCGGGGATGCCCAGCAGCTCGCGCGTGCCTTCGATCGCGGATTTCAGCCTGTCCTTGCCAACCGCGGCGCGGTGGCTGCGGCCCAGCGGCGCATCGGCCAGCTTGTCGAGCGTGAATGTGGGGGGTTTGGCGCAGGGGCCGGAGGAAAAACGCGGATTGCCCGGCCGCGTTGCCGGTTGAGCGATGGTCATAGGTGTTACCCTTCCAGATATTCGCCCCTCGTTGGGGAGGGGTGTCCCACGGATGGGGTTAAGGTGCGCGGAGGATTTGCACAAGTCGGAAAATGGCGGTGAATCGTCGCCTGGAGTGTCCGCAGGCGAGAACACGGCGCCTATCGGAAACTTGCGCTTGTTGCGGTGGACTGGTCTTTTGACCCGGATCCGAGTGGCAAGACAGGCCGTGCATCATCATGGATTCGAACACCCAGAACCGGCTGGCAAGCGTCACGCTCTCGATGGCGCTGATCCTGATGATCGGCTGGCTGCTCAAGGTGGGCCAGGCGATCTTGCTTCCGGTGCTGGTGGCGATCATTGCCGTCTACGTGCTGACCTCGGCGGCGGATGCGCTGGTGCGGGTTCCGGTGATCGGGCGTTTGCCGCGCCGATGGCGGCGGTTGCTGGTTCTGGCCGGTATCGTCGCGCTGTTCCTGATGCTGGCGGGGTTCATCACCTCGAACGCCGCCGCCCTGTCCACCGCACTGCCGCGCTATGTCGAGAATTTCGACACGCTTCAGGCTCAACTCCTGGGATATCTCGGCCTGCACGAGCTGCCGAGCTGGGCGAATATCGGGCAGAATCTTCTGGATCTGGTCGATGCCACGACGCTGATGCCCGCGGTGCTGGCGGCGGTCAGCAATGCCGGCACGGTGATCGTGGCGGCCTCGCTCTATGCGGTGTTCATCATGGCCGAACTCGACCGGCTGCCCGACAAGACCCACAAGGCGCTGGCGCGGTACGATCGGGCCGAGGCTGCGCTGGACATTGCGCGCAAGGTAAATGAACGGATTGGCCGTTACCTGGCGGCCAAGACGCTGGTCAACGTGATCCTGGGTCTGGTATCGCTCGGCATACTGCTGGCGCTGGGAATCGAGCACGCGGTGTTCTGGGCGATCCTGATCGGGCTGCTGAACTACGTGCCATATATCGGGTCGATCATCGCGGTGATCTTTCCCGTCACCATGAGCCTGATCCAGTTCGCGGCGATCCCGCACGCCCTGCTGACCCTGGTTGCCCTGTTCGTTCCGCAGATGGTCGTGGCCTATGTGGTCGAGCCGAAATTCCTGGGCAAGTCGGTGAACCTGAGCCCGTTCTCGGTGCTGCTGTCGCTGGCGGTCTGGACCGCGCTGTGGGGCATGATCGGTGCCATCCTTGCGGTGCCCCTGACGGCGATGGTGATGATCGTCCTGGCCGAGATCCCCGCCACCCGCTTCCTTGCCGTGATGATGTCGGAAAGCGGCGATCTCTGACGGGGGCTGGTGCCGGGCGGCGGCTTGCCGCTAAGAAGGGCGCGAGTCGTCGTAACCCCACAGGAGCCCTTCGATGTTCGTGGCCACGCTGCTCTGCGCCCCCGGGTCCCGGTCGCTGGACCCGGCCCTTGTCGAGAACCTGCGCAATGCCTGGGGCGGCGGCGCGGCGGTCTGGCTGAACCCGGACGAGGCGGCCGAGTTCCCGCTGCCGCAGGTGCCGGACAATCGGTGGCAGGTCTGGGACGACCTTCAGGCGATAGGCGTCGACCTGGTGGTGCAGCCCGCCCAGGGACGGCGCAAGGTGATGCTGCTGGCGGATATGGACAGCACCATGATCGAGCAGGAATGCATCGACGAGTTGGCCGAGGAGGCCGGCGTCGGCGCGCGGGTCAAGGAGATCACCGCGCGGGCGATGAATGGCGAGCTGGATTTCGAGGGGGCCCTGACCGAACGCGTGGCATTGCTGGAAGGGCTGGACGAGGCGGTGATCGGCCGGGTTCTGGACGCGCGTATCACGCTGATGCCGGGGGGCCGCGAACTGGTGGCGACAATGCGGGCCAACGGCGCCTACGCGGCGCTGGTGTCGGGCGGGTTCACGGCGTTTACCGCGCGGGTCGCCCGCGACCTGGGGTTCGATGAGAACCGCGCCAACACGCTGCTGACCGAGAAGGGCCGGCTGACCGGCAAGGTGCGGCCGCCCATCCTGGGGCGGCAGGCCAAGGTCGAAGCGCTGGAGCAGATCACCGCGCTGCTGGGCATCGGCGAGGATGCCGTGATGGCGGTGGGCGACGGGGCCAACGATCTGGGTATGCTGTCACGGGCGGGCACGGGCGTGGCGCTGCATGCAAAACCCTCTGTCGCGGCGCAATGCGAGGTGCGGGTAAACCACGGGGACCTGACCGCACTGCTCTATCTACAGGGCTATGCGCAGACCGACTTCGCCAGCTGACGCCCGAGAGGGCGTCAGAACAGGTCGAAGCGCACTGGGTTCTTTGCCCAATAGATCCGTGTCGCCTGAATCAGCCGCTGCAACGGGTCGGTATCGGATCCGAAGGCCAGCGGCACCCCGTATTCCGCGCTGGCGGTTTCCAGTGCCCGCACCGTGGCCGGCCCGACCTGCCCGTCAACCGTGATCGACTGCCCCAGCTCGTTGAGCGCCATCTGCAACGCGCGGTCCAGCGCGTCGCGATCCAGCGAGTCCAGCCGTTCGCGCGCGGTGGCGGCGGCCTTTTCGTTGGCCAGGTGCACCGCCTTGGCCGCACGCAGCGCCGCATCCGCCGGGCCGCGGCCCGGAACGTTGCCGTTCAGGATGATGACCGCGCCATTGGTGCCGCCCCAGCCATCGCCGCGCTCCAGCGACATATCATAGAGGCTGAGCGCCTCGGTGAAGTCCTTTTCGCCCAGCTGTCCGCGCAGGATCATCCGCGCGATATTCGCCGGCGCCACGGGATGCCCGCCGTCGGCGGCGATCTGGTAGAGCTGCCGGGCCTTCTGGGCATCCGGCGGATTGCCGTCCAGCCCGTTCAGGGCCACGAAGGCGAGGTTGTTGTAGCCATAGATATCCTCGCGCAGCTGCGATGCCCTGAGATAGCGCATGCCGCGCTCGGGGATATAGTGGTCGCTGTCCTTGGTCAGGAAATAGAAGCCCAGCTCGTTCATTGAATAGGTATGGCCAAGCTCGACCGACCGCTCCAGCAGTTCGAAGCCGCGCTTTCGTTCGGCCTCGGTTTCGCCGTTGCGCATCATCTCCTTGCCAAGCTTGTGCATGGCAAAGGGATCCTGTTCCGCGATCGCCTCGTCCAGCAGCGCGCGGGCGCGGTTCCTGTCCAGCGGGACGTCGATCACCGCCCGGTCCAGCCGCGGGGTGTCGAGCAGGACCGCCAGCGCGTATTTCGCGCGGATATGCCCGGCCTCGGCGGCGGCCTGGAAGTTGGCATAGGCGTCTTCGTACTGCCGATTGCTCTGTTGCAGCCGCCCCAGCTGATAGCGGAAACGCGCGTTTTCCGGGTTCTGCCGGACGGCCGCTTCGCAGGCGGCCATGCCGCTGCGGATGTTCAGTTCGTTGGGCAGGCGGAACACGCCCACTCCGTTGAGGTCCAGCGCATCGCCGGCCTCGAGATCGCAGGCGTCCATGTTCAACTCGACCGACACATCTACCCGCCGCGCCTCTCCCTGGGCGGACGCCACCTGCAGGGTGAAGCTGTCGGTGACGGTGGTCGACTGGACCTCCTGCGCCCGGATGTCGTCGATTTCGGGTACGAAGGACACCGCGCCTTCCGCTCCGTTCAGGTTGATCAGCCCGTTGCGCGGCGCCTCGATCAGGTTGGCGGTCTGGATGTCCAGGCCCAGTTCCGCCTCGATCGCGTCGTCCAGCGGAACCGTCCGGTCGAAGCGGTCGACGATCGAAATCGAGGTCGATACAAGCTCCACCCCACGGTCCACTGGCTCTTCCTCGGCGGCCGTAGTGAGAAAGAAGGGGCGCACCAGGGTCGAGCTTTCCCACGGCACCTGCTGCCCGCCGGTGGCCGAATGCACCTTTTCCCGGATCAGGGGAAAGAGCTGCTGGATGTTCTCGGCGGGCGCGCTGCGGGCGGCGGCCAGAACCGCCGCCGTATAGGGGCTGTTGCCGCCGACATCTCCGTCCAGCGCGGTTGCGCCCGGTGAAGTGGAATAGGCGATAAGCGAATTCAGTGGCGTGCGGAACACGTCGAACCCGGAGCGGGTCTCGAACAGGTTCGCATCCAGATCGGCGGCCAGCCGGATGTTCGCGAACGGGTTGTCGCGGCAGGAATCCAGGATCGCCACATGGGCCGAACCGCGGGCGGCCAGGGTGTCGATCACCCGGTCCAGCGTCATGGTTTCCAGCGGCAGGTCGTAGATGCTTTCGAATTTTGCGTCGACCGGCAGAAGGTAGTTGCGCCGGCCGATCTGGATGCCATGGCCGGCATAATAGAACACGACGTCCGCGCCCTCGGGGATATTCAGGACCGCCGTGCGCAGCAGCTCCTCGAACTCGCGTTTCTCCAGGTCGTATCCGTCGAACACCTTGAACCGGAAATCGCGCAGCATCGCGGCGATGTCCTCGGCGTCCTTGCGGGCATTGCCCAGATCGGTGGCATCGTAATAGTCCTGGTTGCCGATCACGATGGCAATTCGCTGACCTGTTCCGGCTTGTGTCGTGCGGGGTGCAGCCTGCGGATTCTGGGCAAGTGCTAGGTCGGGAAATGCAAGGCACATGCTCCCCGCCACCACCAGAGACAACGCCAGTCCTGCACCGCGATCAAGAATTCGCGGTTTCATAAGGAACCTCCTCAGCCCCAGCTTTCGCCGCCATCGCCGCCGCCGGTTCCGTCCCCGCCACCGGAGTCCCCACCGCCGCCGGAGTCCCCACCGCCTCCACCACCGTCGCTGTCGCGCGCTTCACCCGGAGCGGAGAAGGGCGAGTCGGTCGTCTCGTGGGTGGTCCGCTTTCGGCCGGTCGAGGTCGTGGATGTCGTGACGGGCGCTGCCGGCGCCGCCGCGGCCGGCTGAACCTGCGGTTGCGGCAGCGGGGCGGGCTCCTCGAACCAGGGCGTGCAACCGGACGTGGCCAGCACGACGCCGAGTGTCAAAGGTGTCAAAATCCTCAACATGAGATCTCTCCAGCAAACGAATAAGTCAAAAACGAATATGTCTGGACAGCTTAGCTGAGACTCCGTTGTTCTGTCTATTCAACATTTACCCTGCGTAAACAAATATTGCCTAGGCCCCGACGCGCCAGAGCGTCTGGCCGTGGGGCATGTCTGTCGGAAAGTCGGGCGAATGATGTATGATGTCGACGGCCGGGAAATCCGGCGGCACAGGGAGAATGCGCAATGCCACAGTTCATCTATGTCTATCACGGCGGCAAGAAGCCCGACACGCCCGAAGAGGGCGAAAAGTCCATGGCGGCCTGGATGGCCTGGTTCGAGAGCATGGGGGATGCGGTGGTCGAGGCCGGCAACCCGGTCGGGATGTCCAAGACGGTCAGCCGGTCGGGTGTCACCGATGATGGCGGGGCGAATCCGGTGTCGGGCTACTCGGTCGTGAGCGCAGAGACGATCGAGGCCGCGACCGAAATGGCCGGCGGCTGCCCGATGGTGGCCGACGGCAGCGGCAGCATCGAGGTGGCGGAAATTCTGGAAATGTGAGTGGTGCGGCCGAGGCCTGGCGGCTCAGGCCGCGGCCAGCCCCGAGGCGGGACGGATCTGACCGCACACCGCACCGCGCCGGCTCCGGACCGGCGCGGCCATGAATTTCTGCGCCGCCGGGTGGTCGGGGTCGAGCACGCCGAGCTCGACCAGGATCGCGGCGATGGCGCAGTTGCTGGCGCGGGTGGCGCCATCGGCGATCTTGAGCGCCACACCGAGCCGGCGTTCGGGCAGGATGGCGACAAAGACGCCCTCGGCCCCTGTCTTGATCGCCGCGGCGCCGCCCATGGCGCGCATCAATTCGGTGCAGGCCCGCCGCTCACCGGCCACCAGTTCTGGATGCGCGGTCATCGCCGCGTAGAGGTCGACCGCGGCCAGACTGGCGCGGTCCGACCGGTCGCGGGCCGAGGCGAACCAGGCCATCGCCCGTGCGATCCCGCGCAGCGACCCGGCGAAGTTGGGGGCCGAGCATCCGTCGATACCATAGGTCGGGCTGGTCTCGCCGGTGGCTTCCTCGAAGGCGGCGCGGCAGGCCTGCTGCACAGGATGGTCGATCTCGACATATTCCGGGCCCGCGCCCATGTGTTGCGCCAGAGTGAGGAAGCCCGCATGCTTGCCCGAGCAGTTGTTGTGCACCTGGCAAGGGGTTTCATGCGCCCGGATCAGCGCCTCGCGCGCCGCGCGGTCATCGGGCACCTGCGGGCCGCAGCGGAAATCGTCGTCGCCCAGCCCAAGGTGATCCAGCCACGCCCGGACCCGGTCGGTATGGATCGCGGCACCGCTATGCGAGGCGCAGGCCAGCGCCAGGTGATCCGGCCCGAGGCCGAACTTGGCCGCCGCCCCCGAGGTGATCAGGGGCAGGCCCTGGATCATCTTCACGGACGAGCGCGGATAGATCACCGCCTCCGGATCGCCCCAGCTGCGCACGATCTGGCCGCTGTCGTCGCAGATCACCGCGTGGCCGGCGTGAACGCTCTCAAGCAGGGAGCCGCGCCAGACTTCGACCATCGGAACCGGTTGTGACATCGAAAAACCTTTTCGTTTCTTGGCGATTTCCCGCCAATCGCTCTTTCGCCCGTGGCGGAAGTTAGGCTAATGTGCGTATGTCGGCAACACGGGGATGCGCGAACCAGACAGGGGGGCAAGCCCTGCACGCATCGCCGGATTTGAGGTAAGAAAAGTCTAGGAGAGCTGGACAAATGCGATTGAAACTCGTCCGCGCGATCGCGGGCCTGTGTCTGGTCGGGCTGGCCAGCGCCGCGGCGTCTCAGGAACAGAGCAGCAACCGGGTGGCCGCAAATGTGGCCTGGAGCGTCTTCGAGGGTGAAAACCCGCGCGAGTGCTGGATCGTGGCTGCGCCCGAGAAGACCGTGAACACCCGGGACGGGCGCGTTGTCGCGGTGCGGCGGGGCGACATCCTGTTGATGGTGTTCTTCCGGCCCAAGGCGGATGTGCAGGGGCAGGTGACCTTCACTGGCGGCTATCCCTTTGCCGAGGGCTCGACCGTGAACGTCAATGTCGGCGGCACCGAGTTCGAGCTGTTCACCGAGGGCGAATGGGCCTGGCCCGCGACCGAGGCGGATGATGCCAAGATCATCACCGCCCTCAAGCGCGGGACCGATGCCGTTCTGACCGCGCGGTCCTCGCGTGGCACCCAGACACAGGACACGTTCTCGCTTCTGGGGTTCACCGCCTCTTTCGAGGACGCCGAGAAGCGCTGCGGCGAATAGCCGTCGGCCCCGGCCTGTCGGATCCCGGTCAAACCCGCTTGTCGGCCGTCACCTCCGCGTGACGGCCTGCGCGCATCCGCACACGGGCGTCTGCGCATGTCCGGGTTTGCGCCGCCCGGACGGCTTCCTAGCTGAGGTTGAGTGAACCGAAGCGAAAGGATGTCAGACATGGCCGAGCCAACGATCCATACGCAAGAGACCGCCCCTGCGGCGTCGAAACCCCTTCTGGAGAAGTCGGTCGAGGCCTTCGGGCGCGTCCCCAACCTGCACGGCGTCATGGCGACCAGCCCGGCGCTGCTGGATGCCTACCAGCACCTGCACGCGCTGGCGGTCGAACATACCGCGTTCACGCCCGAAGAACGCACGGTGGTCTGGATGACGGTCAACGTCGCCAACGAGTGCCATTATTGCGTCCCGGCCCATACTGCCATCGCCAGGACCGAGGACATCGACGAGGCCATCATCTCGGCGTTGCGGGACGAAACGCCTTTGCCGTCCGAACGGCTGGAGGCCCTGCGCCGGTTCGCCCTTGCCCTGCGGGACACACATGGCCGTCCCAGCGCCGGGGCAATCGCGGATTTCCGGTCCGCCGGATTTGGCGAACGCGCGATGCTGGATGTCATCATGATCTTTGCGCAGAAGGTCATGTCGAACTACACCAACGCGGTGTTCCAGACACCTGTGGATGCGGGGTTCCAGAAATTCGACTGGGCCCCGCCGCGCATGGCCGCCGAATGACCTCCGACGCGGGCCCGCCGTTCGCGGCGGGTCCTTCGCAGTGCCTTGGCACATGGCGGCAGTCCCTGTATAGAGGCGCATCCACAGACCAGAATCCGAGCCCGTCATGTCCGCGAAAGCGCCGATCACCCAAGATGTCCTGACCCTTCCCCGGCAACCGGCCGAGGGAAAGGCGAACCTCGTCGGGCTGACCCGCGATCAGATGCGCCAGGCGCTGATCGACTGCGGTACGCCCGAGAAACAGGCGCGAATGCGCACAGGGCAGATCTGGCAGTGGATCTATCAATGGGGCGTGCGCGACTTCTCGGCGATGACCAACTTGGCCAAGGGCTATCGCGCGCTGCTGGACCAACATTTCACCATCGCCATTCCGGACATGGTGTCCCGGCAGGTCTCGCTGGACGGCACGCGGAAATACCTGGTCCGGATCGCCGGCGGGCACGAGGTCGAGGTGGTCTATATTCCGGAAGAGGATCGCGGCACGCTCTGCGTCAGCAGCCAGGTGGGCTGCACGCTGACCTGCACCTTCTGCCACACCGGCACGCAGAAGCTGGTGCGCAACCTGACGGCGGCGGAAATCGTCGGGCAGATCATGATGGCGCGCGACGATCTGGGCGAGTGGCCGGTGCCCGGCCAGCCCAAGGACGAGACCCGCCTGCTGAGCAATATCGTGCTGATGGGCATGGGCGAGCCGCTCTACAATTTCGAGAATGTGCGCGACGCGATGAAGATCGCGATGGATCCCGAGGGCATCTCGCTCAGTCGGCGGCGGATCACGCTGTCGACCTCGGGGGTGGTGCCCGAGATCGCGCGCACGGCCGAGGAGATCGGCTGCCAGCTGGCGGTGTCGTTCCACGCCACCACCGACGAAGTGCGCAACGTCCTGGTGCCGATCAACAAGCGCTGGAACATCGACACGCTGCTGCAGGCGCTGGCCGCCTATCCCAAGGTCAGCAATTCCGAGCGCATCACCTTTGAATACGTGATGCTGGACGGGGTGAACGACAGCGACGAGGATGCCCGACGCCTGATCGGTCTGATCCGCGAGCACGGGATCCCGGCCAAGATCAACCTGATCCCGTTCAACGAATGGCCCGGCGCGCCGTACAAGCGCAGCTCGAACAACCGGATCCGGGCGTTCGCCGACATCATCTACAAGGCCGGCTATGCCTCGCCCATCCGCACACCGCGGGGCGAAGATATCATGGCCGCCTGCGGGCAGCTTAAATCGGCCACCGAGCGGGCGCGCAAGTCGCGGCGCCAGATCGAGGCCGATGCCGGTCTTTGATGCTTTTTGCGCGTGAACCCGTCCCGGTGACGGGCTAAGGTCTTTTTTGCAACCGCAGGACCAATGGAAAGGACGCCGCCGATGTCCCATCGTCTTCTCACGATTGTCGCCCTTCTGATCGCCAACGCGGTCGGGTTGTTGCTGGCCGCGCTGCTGCTGGACGGGTTTTCGATCCAGGCGTTGTCGCTGCTGATCGTCGTGGTGATCTTTACCGTGGTGCAGGTCATCGCCGATCCGCTGGTCACGCGGCTGAGTGAGCGCAACTTGCCGGCCCTGCGCGGCGGTGTGGCGCTGGCGGTGGTCTTCGTCGGGCTGATCGTCACCAACCTGCTGGTCGCGGGCTTTACTGTCGGGGGCATCGCGAACCTGCTGGCGGCCACGCTGCTGGTCTGGCTGGGCGCGCTGATAGCCGGTGTGCTGCTGCCGGTCTACGTGTTCAAGACGTTGCGGGCAGACAAGACCAAGTGAGTCGGCCCGGCCACTTGGTCGCAATTCGGTCTTGAATTCTCCCCAAACCGGGGCAAATTCCGCCCTGTTCAACAGTCAATTTCGCAATCATCAACAAACAGGTTGAGGGGATTGCGATGACTTATGGTGAATTCGGCAGGCCGCAGGTGGATCCGGCCATTCTGGCCCTGATCCAACGCGAACAGTCCAAGGCGCTCAGCGCGCGCGAACTGGAGTTCCGGCTCGCGGGCTATGGTTATGGCATCCAGGACGTAGCCGGCACCCGCATGGTGACCAAACTGCCGCAGGGCACCGCGCTGGGCATCCTGCCCGCCGACCTCGGCGCCTGACGCCCGATCATCGGTCCGGGATCTCGTCGCGCGGCGCGGCGGGGCCCCAGTTGTCGATCAGGTCGACCGCTTCCTGCGCGGTGTCGACATAGCGGAACAAGTCCAGATCCTGTTCCGAGATCGTGCCCGCATCGGCCAGCGCCGCCCAGTCGATCACACGCTCCCAGAACTCGCGCCCGAACAGAAGGAACGGCACCCGGCCCATGCGGCCGGTCTGGATCAGGGTCAGCGACTCGAACAGCTCGTCCATCGTGCCGAACCCGCCCGGGAAGATCGTGATCGCCCGCGCGCGCATCAGGAAATGCATCTTGCGGATCGCGAAGTAGTGGAAATTGAAGGCCAGGTCGGGCGTCACGTATTCGTTCGGGGCCTGCTCATGCGGCAGAACGATGTTGAGCCCGATCGACACGCCGCCCGCCTCCTGCGCGCCGCGATTGCCGGCCTCCATCACGCCCGGCCCGCCGCCGGTCACGATCACGTTCTCGCGGTGCCCGCTGGAAACAGATTTCCGCGTCATCAGCCGGGCGAATTCCCGCGCCTCCTCGTAGTATTTCGACAGATCGGCCAGCGTCTGCGTGCGGGCGGTGTCCTTTTGCGCCGGTTCCGGAATCCGCGCGCCGCCGAACATCACCACGGTCGAGGCGATCTGGTGCTCGTCCAGCAGCAGCTGCGGCTTGAGCAGTTCCAGCTGCAGGCGCACCGGCCGCAACTCCTCGCGGCACAGGAAATCCTCGTCCGCAAAGGCAAGCCGATAGGCCGGGGAGCGGGTCTGCGGCGTGTCGGGCACCTCGCGCGCGGTGCTGCGGTCGGTATGGGCGTCGCGGAACGGGCGGTGGCGGCTGTCATCCATGAGACGGGGATTCCTCGTGTCGGTTCGGCTCACAGCTATCGCCTTCGGCGCGGCAAGGCCAGTGACCGCAGCGCGTCCGGCCCGGGAAATCCGGCAGCGCGGCCAGGCGGCCACTTGCGATTGCGCGTTTGCGCCTGCCGGTCTATAGGCGGGTGCAGTTTTGCCCACCGCCGCAGGAAAAGGGACCGCAGATCATGTCGAACGCCCAGCTGGAAGCCGCAATCGAATCCGCATGGGACGCCCGCGAGGGAATCTCGCCGGCCACCACCGGTGAAACCCGCGAGGCGATCGAGGATACGCTGAACGCGCTGGATTCCGGCCGGCTGCGGGTCGCCGAGCGCGGCGATGACGGTCAGTGGCATGTCAATCAATGGGCCAAGAAGGCGGTTCTGCTGGGGTTCCGGATCAAGGACATGGAACACCAGGCCGGCGGGCCGCAGAATGGCGGCTGGTGGGACAAGGTGGACAGCAAGTTCGCCGGCTGGGGCGACAACCAGTGGAAGGATGCCGGGTTCCGCGCGGTGCCCAACTGCGTGGTGCGCAAATCCGCCTATGTGGCGCCGGGCGTGGTGCTGATGCCCTGTTTCGTCAACCTGGGCGCCTATGTGGACGAGGGCACGATGGTCGACACCTGGGCCACGGTGGGATCCTGCGCGCAGATCGGCAAGGGCGTGCACCTGTCGGGCGGCGTGGGCATCGGCGGCGTGCTGGAACCGATGCAGGCCGGCCCTACGATCATCGAGGACAATTGCTTCATCGGCGCGCGGTCCGAGGTGGTCGAGGGCTGCATCGTGCGCGAGGGCTCGGTGCTGGGCATGGGCGTGTTCATCGGCAAGTCCACCAAGATCGTCGACCGAGAGACCGGGGAAGTCACCTATGGCGAGGTGCCGCCCTATTCGGTGGTCGTCGCGGGGTCGATGCCCAGCAAGAACGGCATCAACCTTTACTGCGCGGTGATCGTCAAGCGGGTGGACGAGCGGACCCGCTCCAAGACGGGCATCAACGAATTGCTGCGCGACTGATCCCGCGGTGGCGACCAGGACCGACACTCCCTCGCGCCAGCAGGTGTTCACCCTTGTGGTGCAGATCGGTCGCAAGGCCGGAGACGGCCTGCCCGATGGCGCGACCGGGGCCGCGCTGATGGTCTATGCCAGCGGAATCGACGAGGCCGAGGCGGTGCGCGAGACGGTGGCCATCCTGAAACATGCCGATACCGCGCCGCTGGACGTGACCGGATACGGCACGCTGGAAGAGCGTGAGGACCAGGGCCACGAGATCGACGACGAGGAACGCGCGCTGATGCAGCGGGCTCTGGACGAGAACGCGGTGATCGTGGCGCAGATGACGCCTTACTATGACAAGGACGCGCCCGAGGCCTAAGCGGCGTGCTGGGCGGTGGCCAGCAGCTGCGCCTCGTAGCTGCGCAGGGTGCGGCGGGCCGCCGGCCCGTATCCCGCGCCGGTCTGCGGGTCGAGCTCGGGAAACAGCGCGCAGATCTCGTCCAACGCCTGGCGCTCGAACAGGCTGGAGGTCTGCGGCCCCGGCAGGAAGCTTTCGGTCGGCAACCCGTCGGAATAGACGACCTGGTGGGCGTCGAACATCAGGTGGACATAGGTGACCTCGCCGCCCTCGCGCCGGGTGACGGAATGGCCGTTCACGAGATCCTTGGCAGCGACCAGCACCTCGGCCTCGCCGAACAGAAGCTCGGCCAGCCCGTCGCGCACCAGCACCCTGTGCTGCGGCGAGACCAGCAGCTGCCGGTGATCCCCGAAAGTGCCGGCCCGGATGCAGATCGGCGCGAAATCCCCGACCGCGGCCACCCTGCGCTGCCCGATCCAGCGCAGCGGCTGCACGCCGCTGTCTCGGGTCATGATGGCATCGCCCGCGCGCAGCGTTTCGACCGGTGCCTCGCCCGCCTCGGTCAGGATCCGGGTGCCCGCGGCAAAGCACGGCACCGAGCTGACGGCGACGAAACCGACATCGCTCTGGCTGCCATTGTCGATCGTGTAGGTGAAGTTGATGTCTTCGATATCGCCGTCGCCGAAAACGGTGATCGTTCCATCGGCGTTCAGCTGCAGCACCTGGCCGGTGCTGAGCGTGACGGTATCGCCGGCGTTGACCGCCTGTCCGTTCAGGTGGGTGATTGTCAGCATTCCGCCCGAGCTGTCGATGTCGTTGGCGGTGACATCGATCGTCGTCTGCCCGGTGGGAAACAGGTTGGCGCTGTCGTCGATGGCCACCAGATCGGTTTGAAGGCTGTTGGCCGCGATCAGCAGGCTGGAATCATAGCTGCTGTCCGAGACATCCGCGATACCGATCCGGATGGTGTTCTCTTGCCCGGCGTTGACGTTCATGGTCAACGTCATGGTGATCGTCAGGCCGTCCATCTCGGTGTTGAAGGCGTCGCCGGTGTTGTCCTGATACAGGTTCTGGTTGCTGCCGTTGCTGACATTGCCGGGGTCGATGTCGCCGTTGCCCACGCTGATGTCGACCTGCGCGCCATTCACCCAGACACCGACGAAGTCCTGGTAGATCGAGTTCTGGAACTCGGGATATTCCTCGGACGCGAACACGAATTGCATCGTCATCGTGTCGCCGGTCGGCACGAAGGTCACGTCGAGATACGCGGCGTCGTAGGTCGAGGTCCCCGCGGCCGCGTTGAAGTCCGGGTTGTTGTTCTCACCCCTCGTGTTGGTTGACGTGTTGCTTGCCCGGTTGGGATCGCCGTTGCTGCGGGTGTAGTCGCGCACGCGCCCCGTTGACAGGATCACGCCGCTGTCGCCGGGCGTCGCGCCGGGCGCCAGCGCATCCCCGTTGGAATAGATCGCCGAGGAATTGCGGTCGCCGGTATAACTGGCGCTGCGGATCTCGACATCGCTGCCAAAGATCTCCTGCGCCATCGCCGTCGCGCTGGCGTTGGTCTGATAGCCGAGTTCGGCGCCTGTTGCCATGTCCTGCCCCTCAGATGACAACACAAGGCAGGGCACGGGCAGGCCGGGCGGAATAATCCGCCTGCCGAATACCGTGCGGGCGCCGCAATACGGCGCTCTTGAGTCAGCCAGTCATGGCTTGCTTGCTCGAAACCCTGCCTCGGGTCCTTGTTTTTCTGAATTGGTATCACACGAGTTGCGTGTCGGGAGCGATTTTGGCGGATTTGCCTTGGCATCGCGGCCTTTTGGTCACAAATGTGGCCGAACCGACAAACAAAGAGGAGCCCCGATCCGATGACCCGAAGTGATGCCGTCCGCCTGACCGCCGACCTGATCCGCTGCCCCTCGGTGACGCCCGAGGAGGGTGGCGCGTTGGGGCTGCTGTCCGATCTGCTGGGCGCGGCGGGGTTCGAGTGTGTGCGGGTGGACCGGGGCGGTGTCTGCAACCTTTTCGCGCGCTGGGGCGCGAAGGGGCACGCGAAGACCTTTGGCTTCAACGGTCACACCGACGTGGTGCCGGTGGGCGACGAGGCGGCCTGGAGCGTGCCGCCCTTCGGTGCGGTCGAGAAGGACGGGATCCTCTACGGCCGGGGCGCGACCGACATGAAGTCCGGCGTCGCCGCCTTTGCCGCGGCCGCGGTGGATTTCGTGCGCGAGACGCCGCCGGACGGGGCCATCGTCCTGACCATCACCGGCGACGAGGAGGGCGACGCGGTGGACGGCACGCGGGCGCTGCTGGATCACATGGACGCGACCGGCGAGCGGATGTCGGTCTGCCTGGTGGGCGAGCCGACATGCCCGGATCGGATGGGCGAGATGATCAAGATCGGCCGGCGCGGGTCGATGACTGCATGGTTCACCGTGACCGGCGTCCAGGGGCACTCGGCCTATCCGCACCGGGCGAAGAACCCGTTGCCGGCCCTGGCCCGCCTGATGGACCGGCTGGCAGGGCATGAGTTGGACAAGGGCACCGACCATTTCGACCCCTCCACCCTGGCCATCGTGACCATCGATACCGGCAATCCGGCCACCAACGTGATCCCCGCGCAGGGCCGGGGCGCGGTCAACATCCGGTTCAACGACCTGCACAGCGGGGCCGGGCTGACCGACTGGCTGCGCAGCGAAGCCGACGCCGTGGCAGCGGAGTTCGGGCTGTCCATCGACATGGAGGTCAAGATATCGGGCGAGAGCTTTCTGACCCCCCCGGGGCCGCTGTCCGATCTTGTCGCCGCGGCGGTCGAGGATGAGACCGGCGTCGCGCCGGTCCTGTCGACCTCGGGCGGTACTTCGGATGCCCGTTTCGTCAAGGACCATTGCCCGGTGGTGGAATTCGGGCTTGTCGGGCAGACGATGCACCAGGTCGATGAACGCGTCCCGACCGAGCAGATCCAGCAGCTCAAGGCGGTCTATGCGCGCATCCTGCAGGCGTATTTCGCATGAGCGGCGATAACTCTCCGGTCGCTTTTGCCCATGACCCCCGCCGCTGGCCGTGCTAGTCCCGGCACATGACGCGCATTCCTTCCAAGCGCGAGATCCTCGACTGGATCTCGGAGCATCCGACCCTCACCTCGAAACGCGATATCGCCAAGGCGTTCGGCATCAAGGGTGCCGATCGCATCGACCTCAAGCGCATCCTCAAGGAGCTTGAGGCCGAGGGGCATCTGGAGAAGCGCCGCAAGACCTATCGCGATCCCGACCGGCTGCCGCCGGTCAGCGTACTGCAGGTCAAGGCGCCCAATGCCGATGGCGACCTGTTCGCGCGGCCGCTGGAATGGCATGGCGAGGGGGTCGAGCCCATCGTGCTGCTGATCCCGCGCGCCAGCGACCCGGCGCTGGGCGAGGGCGACCGGATCCTCGCGCGGCTGACCGTCGTGCACGAGGAGGACCACAATTACGAGGCGCGGCTGATCCGGCGCATCGGGTCGAACCCGCGCCGCATCGTCGGCATCTTTCGAAAGGGCGCCGAAGGCGGGCGCGTCGTGCCCATCGACAAGGCCGGGCAGAATGAATGGCAGGTGGCCGACGGCGCCACCTTGAGCGCTAAGGATGGCGAGCTGGTCGAGGCCGAACAGGCCGGCCCCAAGGCGCGGCTGGGCCTGCCGCGGGCGCGCATCGTCGAACGGCTGGGCGATCCCAGCGCGCCGAAGGCCGTGTCGCTGATCGCCATCCACCAGCACGGCATCCCCGACCAGTTCCCCGACGCGGTGATCGCCGAGGCCGACCTTGCCAAGCCGGTGGGCCTGTCCGGCCGCGAAGATCTGCGCGAGGTGCCGCTGGTCACCATCGACCCGGCCGATGCCCGCGACCATGACGATGCCTGCTATGCCCATGCCGACGACGATCCCAAGAATCCGGACGGCCATGTGATCTGGGTGGCGATTGCCGATGTCGCCGCCTATGTGACGCCGGGCTCTGATCTGGACCGCGAGGCGCGCAAGCGCGGCAACTCGACCTATTTCCCCGACCGGGTGGTGCCGATGCTGCCCGACCGGCTGTCGGGCGATCTGTGTTCGCTGCACGAGGGCGTGCCGCGCGCTTGCCTTGCGGTGCGGATGCAGATCGACGCCGAGGGCAACAAGGTCGGCCACCGCTTCGTGCGCGGGCTGATGCGCTCGGCGGCGTCGCTGAACTATGCCGAGGTGCAGGCCGCCATGGACGGCGACCCGAACGACAAGACCGGGCCGTTGGTCGAGCCGGTGCTGGAACCGCTGTTTGCCGCCTATGAGGCGCTGAAAAAGGCGCGCGGGGCGCGGCAGCCGCTGGATCTGGACCTGCCCGAGCGCAAGATCGTGCTGAGCGACGAGGGCGAGGTGACCTCGGTGGCGTTCCGCGACCGGCTGGACGCGCACCGGCTGATCGAGGAATTCATGATCCTCGCCAATGTCGCTGCCGCCGAGACCCTGATCGCCAAACGCGCGCCGCTCCTGTTCCGGGTGCACGAGGAACCGGCGCCCGAGAAGCTGGAGGCGCTGCGCGAGACGGCGCAAGCCGCCGGGCTGAACCTGGCCAAGGGGCAGGTGTTGCAGACCCGGCACCTGAACGCGCTGCTGAACCAGGCGGCGGGCACCGAAGAGGCCGAGCTGATCAACATCTCGACCCTGCGGTCGATGGCGCAGGCCTATTACAGCCCCGAGAATTTCGGGCATTTCGGGCTGGCCCTGCGCAACTATGCGCATTTCACCTCGCCGATCCGGCGCTATGCCGACCTGATCGTGCATCGGGCGCTGATCTCGGTTCATGGCTGGGGCAAGGACGGGTTGCAGCCGGACGAGATCGAGCGTCTGGAAGAGACCGCCAACCACATCTCGGACACCGAGCGCCGCTCGATGATGGCCGAGCGCGACACCAATGACCGCTATCTCGCCGCCTATCTGAGCGAGCGGGTGGGCAACGAGTTTGCCGGTCGGATCAGCGGGATCGCCCGGTTCGGGGCCTTCGTGAAACTGGACGAGACCGGCGCCGACGGGTTGATCCCGGTACGGACGCTGGGGCGCGAATTCTTCCATTTCGATGCCGAGGCGGGCACGCTGATGGGCTCGGATACCGGCCTGACGATCGCCATCGGCCAGCGCGTCACGGTGCGCCTGACCGAGGCCACGCCGGTGACCGGCGGGCTGGAGCTGGAGCTGCTGTCGATCGAGGATCAGGCGTTGCCCCGGGGCGGGCGCGGCCCGGCCGGTCGGACCGCGCGGCGCAAGGCGGTTGCCTCCAAGCGCAAGCGCGACAAGGTCAAGCGCAAGGTGGAACGCAAGCGCCGGCAGAAGTGATCGCGGCGGCCGGCACTAGCCGGACGGCCGGTGGTGATAGGTCAATGCGCGCGCGACCAGCCACCCGTGCCGTGCCGCGTCGATCTGCGAGGGATCATCGAACAGGACCGCGCGGGTGCCTTCGATGCGATCCTGCTCCGGAAAGATCTGGGTAAACTCCGGGATCAGCCGCGAGCGGCAATGCACGAAAAGCGCAAAGCCGCCGGATTTCGGCACGCCCAGCCGCAGGGTCGATCCCTTTGGTGCAAGATAGGCGGGCTGTCCCCATCTGAGTTCCTCGCGCAGCGGCTGCGCCGAGGGCAGGTCCGCGGCGGTGTCCAGAATCAGCGCGCGCAGCCGCATCAGCCCCACCCGAGCGTCGCCCGGGGTGTCGGCGAAGGCCTGCGCCACGTCGGGATTGTCGATCTCGGTCATGGCAGCAGAATGGCACGATCCACCCGGTCGATATAGTCGCCCAGCAGCCTGTCGCCGGAAATCCGCCGGGTCAGCGCGGTCTCGACAGGCGTGGCGCGCATCGCCGCCAGCATCGGTGCGACGCTCAGATCGGCCGAGGTCGGGCGCTCGCCCATCAGGAAGGGCGATTGCCAGAGAAAGGCTGAAATCGCCTCGAGATCGCTTTCGATCCGGTCCATCCGCTCGCCCTCGTCGAACCGGGACACGCCCTGCGCATCGAGCCCCCTCAGCACCGATCTGCGGATGGCATTGGACACCGGCCGCCGGATCAGCGCGGGCACCTGAGTGAAGAACGTGTCGCGCAGGATCGGCCAAACCGCGTCATTGCCCCAACGGTCGAGGACGACCTGGAAATAAAGGTGATCCTCGACCATGCGGATCAGGGCGCGCGACTGTGCCTTCTGCACATCGCTCAGGCCGGCGTCGAACTCGGCGCCCTGTGCTTCGAGCCAGCGGCGGATGCCGTCGCTGTCGGCGATCAGGCGCTCGGGCGTGCGCAGGACGGGCAGCTTGCGATGCGGCATCTTGCGCGGGTCCAGCAGGTCGGACCGCCGCCAGGGATGGCCGGAGAGTTTCAGCATATAGGCGGCCTTCACGCAGAACGGGCTGGCGCTGAAGAGGCCGAAGGCGGAGGGGTAGGTGAGCAGGGTCAGCATGGCGAACACTCCGATTGTGCTTTGCCCAGCAATAGCGCAGCATGATGACACATTTTGGCATCAGTATCCGGTTTGATCCGACCATGACCCGCACCGCCCGCCTGTTCCAGCTGATGCAAGTCCTGCGCTCCGGTCCGCAGCCCCGGACCTCGGCGGCGCTGGCGCAGGATCTGGGCGTGTCGGCGCGCACGGTGCATCGCGACATCGGCGCGCTGCGCGGCCTCGGCGCCGTGATCGACGGCGAGGCGGGCTATGGCTTCACCCTGATCGAAGACGCGACCCTGCCGCCGCTCGGGTTCACCGACGACCAGATCGAGGCGCTGGTTCTGGGGCTGCGCGAGGTGGAGCTGATCGGCGACCCGGACCTGCGACGCGCCGCAAACGAGGCGCTGCGCAAGTTGCAGGGCCGCCTGCCGCAGCGCCAGTCGCACCGTCTGAGCCATTCGGTGCTGACTGCCACCCGGTTCGAACGCCCGCTGCCGCCCGGTGTCGATGTGTCCGTCCTGCGCCGTGCGGCCTGGGAGGAACGTCGCGTGGTCTTCGACTACACCGACGCCAAGGGTGCCGACACGCGGCGGCAGGTCGATCCGCTGTCGATCGTCTATATGGACCGCTCCAGCATGCTGATCGCCTGGTGCCATCTGAGGACCGATTTCCGGGTCTTCCGGCTGGACCGGATGCGCGGGCTGGAGGAGACCGGGGACAGTTTCCGCCCCAAACGGGTGCCCATGCTGCGCGAGGCGCTGGCGCGGCTCAAGGCCGAGCAAAAAGCGGCTGAGGCCCGGGCGGCGGGCGATTGAACGCTTTGTGCGCGGCGCGATTGGCGGTATCCTGCGGTCGAGCAGACAATCGGGACAAGAAAAAATGAACAGATTGATGAGCGGCGCGGTCCTCGCCGCGCTTTTCGCAAATGGACTCGATGCGGCCCCGACGGAGACCGCGCTGCGACCGGTGGCCCGGTCCTCGGCCGGCTTGGAACTGGCCTCGGCAAATGGCGTCATGCCGTCGGTCCGCCCGGTCGCAAGGCCGGCGACGGCGCCCCGAACCGTGGCGGCGCAGGTCGACGGGTTCGCACCCTGGCTGGACGGGTTCAAGGCGCGCGCGGTGGCCGAGGGGATCCGCCCGGCAACCGTCGAACGCGCCTTGAACGGGGTCCGCCCGGACCCAGAGGTGATCCGCCGCGACCGCAACCAGTCGGAATTCAGCAAGACGATCTGGGATTATCTCGGCACCGCGGTCTCGGACACGCGCATCGCCAACGGGCGCGCGGCGCTGGCGCGGCACGGGGACGTTCTGGAGCGGATCGAGGCGCGCTATGGCGTGGAGAAGGAGATCGTGACCGCCATCTGGGGGCTGGAAAGCGCCTATGGCGGGTTTCGTGGCAGTGACAGCGTGATCCGGTCACTGGCAACGCTGTCGCATGATGCGCGCCGGGCAGCATTTTTCGAGACGCAGCTGATCGCGGCGCTGAAGATCCTGGATGCGGGCGACGTGGGGCCGCGGGCGATGACCGGCAGCTGGGCCGGGGCGATGGGGCACACGCAGTTCATGCCGACCTCCTACCTGGAACACGCGGTGGATTTCACCGGTGACGGAAGGCGCGACATCTGGTCGGACGATCCCAGCGATGCGCTGGCCTCGACCGCCGCCTACCTGGCCGGATTCGGCTGGACCAAGGGGCAGCCCTGGGGCGTCGAGGTGCAACTGCCCGAGGGGTTCGACTATACCAGCGCGCGGCGCGAGTTGACGCGGCTGCCGTCGCGCTGGGCGCAGATGGGCGTGGTGGACATGGACGGGCGCCCGGTGGCCGATCACGGCGAGGCGTCGATCCTGCTGCCCGCGGGCGCGCAGGGTGCGGCCTTCATGATCTTCGACAATTTCGAAGTGCTGGAACGCTACAATACCGCCGATGCCTATGTGATCGGGGTGGGGCACCTGGCCGACCGGATTGCCGGCGGGGACCCGATCCGGGGCGACTGGCCGCACGGAGACCGGGCGCTGAGCCTGGCCGAACGCCGCGAATTGCAGGAGCGGCTGACCCGGGCCGGATTCGACACGCAGAAGATCGACGGTCTGATCGGTCCGCTGACCATCGGGGCGGTGCGCGACTACCAGGCGGCCAACGGGCTGTTACCGGATGGCTATGCTTCGCTGCGGTTGCTCGAACGGTTGAGATAGAAAGAGGGGGCGCTGCCCCCTCTTGGTCCTTCGGCCCAATTCACCCCCGGAGTATTTCCGAAAAGATGAAGCCTGTGCGGTCAGCCCGGTGACATGCCGCGCAGCCGTTCCGAGCGGCGGCGCAGCAGTTCCACCACCGTGAGCAGCGCGATGGAGATCACCACGAGGATCGTCGCGACCGCGAGGATGGTCGGCGAAATCTGCTCGCGCAGGCCGGTGAACATCTGCCAGGGCAGGGTCTTTTGCCGGGCCGAGCCGACGAAGAGCACCACCACGACCTCGTCAAAGGAGGTGATGAAGGCGAACAGCGCGCCGGAGATCACGCCGGGCAGGATCAGCGGCATCTGCACGCGGAAGAAGGTGGTGACCGGGTTGGCGCCCATGTTCGCGGCGGCCCGGGTCAGCGAGCGGTCGAAACCGACCAGCGTGGCGGTGACGGTGATGATCACGAAGGGAATGCCCAGGACGGCATGGGCCAGGATGATCTTGACGTAGCCCACGAAGGTCTTGGACAGGCCGATGTCGTTTTCCAGGAACAGGCCGATCTGCGAGTAGAAGAAGAACATCCCCGTGGCCGAGATGATCAGCGGAACGATCATCGGCGAGATCAAGATCGCCATGATCGCGCGACGCCCGGGAACGTGGGACTGGCTGAGCCCGATGGCCGCCAGCGTGCCCAGGCTGACCGAGATGATGGTGGCGATCGGCGCGATGATCAGCGAGTTGCGGAAGCTGAGCTGCCAGTCGGAATTGGTGAAGAAGTCCTGGTAGTGCTTGAGCGAATATCCCTCGGGATCGAAGCGCAGCATCTCGGGCGTGAAGGTGAAGAAGTCCTCGGCGTTGAAGCTGAGCGGCATGACCACGAGGATGGGCGTGATCAGGAAGATGAATATCGCGCCGCAGATGACCCGGAAGGCATAGTGCCACAGGACCTGGCCCGGCGTCAGGTAGGGCACCAGATGCGCCCGGTAGCGCCCCTTGCCGATCCAGTAGATGAACCAGCCGAAGAACCAGCCGAACAGAAGCCCGACCACGCCGGCGGAAACCCCGCCGATCAGGAAGCCAATCAGCCCGAAGCCGATGAGAATGGCCCAGCGGATCGGGCGCTCCTGGTCTTCCATCGCCATGGCGCCGAAGGCCAGCGCGGCCAGGAGGGCCGCGCCGATCACCAGCCCCAGCAGGGTGCTGCCCTGCGAGGTGCCGACCAGCAGCCCGGCGATGGCGCCGGCGGCGGCCAGCACCGACACCGTGAAGGTCTGCGAGGGGCGGAAGTTCGTGGTTACGAGTTTCATCGGATTACCCCAGCTTCACGTTGTCGATGCCGACGATCTTGTCGTAGGCCCAGTAGAGGATCAGGACGACCACCAGGAGGATCGTGCCGAGCGCGGCCGCCAGGCCCCAGTTCAGCGAGCTGGAGATGTGATAGGCGATCCGGTTGGAGATGAAGACGCCCTTGGTGCCGCCGACGATCTCGGGCGTGATGTAGTAGCCGATGGCAAGGATGAAGACGAGGATCGAGCCCGCGCCGATGCCCGGCACCGATTGCGGGAAATAGACCCGCCAGAACGCCGTCCAGTTGGTCGCGCCCAGCGACTTGGCGGCGCGCAGGTAGGAGGGCGGAATCGTCTGCATCACTGAATACATCGGCAGGATCATGAACGGCAGCAGGATGTGGGTCATCGCCACGATGGTGCCGAACTGGTTGTTGATCATCACCAGGCGCGAGTCGTCGGCCACGAGGCCCAGCCAGACCAGCACGTCGTTTATCACGCCCTGTTGCTGCAGCATGACCTTCCAGGCGCTGGTGCGCACAAGAAGAGAGGTCCAGAACGGCAATAGCACCAGGATCATCAGCATGTTGGCCGTGCGCATCGGCAGGTTGGCCAGGATCCAGGCCACCGGATAGCCCAGCAGGATGCAGGAGCCGGTGATGACCAGCGACATGATCAGCGTCCGGGTGAAGAGCGTGATGTAGATCTGCTGGTTCTCGGGGCGCGCCTGGACGCCATCGGGGCTCTTCATCAGGTCGACGGAGTTGAGGAAATAGCCGCTGGTGTAGTTCGGCGCATACATCTGGATCGTGCGCAACGTTTCGGTGTTGCCCCAATCCTTGTCGGCATCGACCAGCGCGTCCTTGAACGTGAAGTCGGGCAGCTGTTCCTGCGCCGCGGCGACGGCCTGCAGGTGCTCGGCGCCGGGACCGGAATAGGCGGCCACGGCAGCGCGCGTGTCGGGATCGCGCAGATCAAGTGCAAGAGCGGCATAGACCGCTTCCCAAGGGTCCTCCTCGGCGACGGAATCGCCGTCCTCGAAGGTCGTGAAGGTGGCGAAATCCGCGTAGGCGTCGGTCGTGTGCGGCAGCATCTGCGCGATGTCCGCGGAGGGGACATAGCCCAGGTCGCCCCGCGCCCGCTCGTCGGTCAGGCGGCCGAACCGTTCCTTGGCGGCCTCGGCGACAGCCTCGCCGCCGGTTCCGTTCATGATCTCGTACCAGGTCGCGCCATCCTTCAGCGCGGGGGCGACATCCTCGATGACGTCCTGGAATTCCTCGCCGATGTCGTCGAGCCGGCGGCCGCTGGTGCGGAACAGCGAGGACACACCGGTCTGTTCATAGTTCAACCGGGTGCCGAGCTTGGTGTGCTCCTTCGCCTCGGCGGCGACGAACAGGTCGAAATAGATCGATTGATAGACCTCTTCGCCGGGGCCTTCGCCGGACTCGCTGTCCCAGTCCTGCAGGGCGGCCACGGTACGCGGCATCGTGCTGGACACGATCTGGTTCTCGACCGAGCGGAACAGCATGTCGAGGATCGGGAAGATGAAGGTCAGCAGAACGAAGAGCAGCAGCGGCGCGATCAGCATCAGGGCGCGGATCTTCTGCATCCTGAGTGCGCGTGCCAGGCTGCGCTTGAGCGGCGTGCCATCGGCGGCCAGCATCGGGCCGGATTGTGTCGTGTCGGTCATTCTGAGCCCTCGACCAGGATGATGTCGCCGCTCGCCGTGCGGTGGCGGATCTCGGCGACTTTTTGATATTCGGGATCGTGATAGGCGGCGTGGGCCGCCTCGAAGCTGGGGAACTCGACCACGACGTGGCGATCCCTGCCGGTGCCTTCGACGGTCTGGCACTGTCCGCCGCGGACGATGAAACGGCCGCCCAGCCCCGTCAGGATCGGCGTGTTTCGCCGCATGTATTCCTGATAGTCCTCGGGATCGTTCACCGTGACATGTCCGATGATGTAGCCCTTGGGCATGCCGCCCCCCTTCCTGTGTCGGGGCGGGCCGGTATGGCCCGCCCCGGTCGTTCCAAAGCGCCTTATTGCGCCAGCCAGGCCTGGAACTTGGCGTCGATGTCATCGCGGTAGTCGGCCCAGAACTCGTAGTTGTAGAGGAACGTGTTCTTGGCGTTCTCCGGATCGGTCGGCATGTGCGGCGCCATGTCGATGCCCAGTTCGGCGTGCTCGCCGACCAGCGGGGCCGAAGAGGCGCGTGCCGGGCCATAGGAGATCCACTTGGCCTGATCCGCCAGGCGCTGGGTGTCGGTCGCGAACCTCACGAAGTCCTTGACGCGGGCCAGCCGCTCTTCGGCCAGGCCGGCGGGAATGATCCAGCCGTCCAGGTCGAAGACCTGCGCGTCCCAGAGCATGGCGACCGGCTGGTCCTGCTCCTCGATGACCGAGAACAGGCGGCCGTTATAGGTCGAGCCCATCACGATTTCGCCATCCGCCAGAAGCTGCGGCGTGTCGGCGCCGGCCGACCACCAGACCACCTGGTCCTTGATCGTGCCGAGCTTGGCCAGGGCCTGTTCCTGGCCTTCGTCGGTGGCCAGCACGTCATAGACTTCGTCCTTGGGCACGCCGTCGCACAGAAGGGCCCATTCCATGTTGTTGATCGGGCGCTTCTCCAGCGACCGCTTGCCGGGATAGGTTTCCAGGTCGAAGACATCGCAGATGTCATCCGGCGGCGTGTCGCCAACCATGTCGGTGCGATAGCCGAAGGTCGTGGAATACACGATCTGCGGGATGAAGCAGTCGCTGACGATCAGATCGCCGAAATCGTCCTCGGCCGAGGTGCCGTCGGGCGCGGGCTCGAGAAGCTCTTCGGGATCATACTCCATCGCCAGGCCTTCATCGCACAGGCGTATCGCCGATGCCGCAGTCACATCGACCAGGTCCCAGGTGACGTTGCCGGCCTCATTCATCGCGCGCAGCTTGGCCACCGCTTCGGCCGAGCTCTCGTCCCAGACGATGTTGACCTCGGGATTCATCTCCTTGTAGGGGTCCGCGTAGGCGTTGACCTGCGACTTCTGATAGGCGCCGCCCCAGGATACGAGCGTCATGTCATTGGCCATCTCCTGCGCCGAGGCAAGGCCGGCGGCCATGCTCAGAGCCGTGGTGGCCATCAGGATCTTGGTAGTAGTCATCAATCTCTCCCAGTTGTGCCCGTTGAGTCTGTGAGGGACCGGTGAAACGGGCATCAGGCAACCGGCCCCGTGTCCATCGCGCCGGGGCTTGTCCCGGCGCGACAAAGGAAATTCAGGCGTCCAGCGCGCGGCAATCCTCGGGCAGCCAGCCGATCTCGATCTGCTGTCCGGGCTGCAGGCGCTGCTGGTCCGGCGCGTTCCGCGTCTTGATGATGAATTCGTCCTTTCCGGCGACCCGCAGCCGGGTCCGGAAAATATCGCCCATGTAGATGAATTCCAGGACCTCGGCCTTCAGGGTGTGGACACCCTCGCGCAGCCGGTCCTTGTTGTATTCGATCCGTTCGGGCCGGATCGAAACCCGTGTGCGCTCGCCGGGCTGCGAGACGTTGATCGGCTTGCAGTCGATCAGTTCGCCATCGTCCAATTCGACCAGCGCCAGGCCGTTGTTGATTTCCTTCACCGTGCCTTCCAGCGTGTTGTTCTCGCCGATGAACTGCGCGACGAAGCTGTTCTCAGGCTCTTCATAAAGCTGGTCCGGCGCCGCCAGCTGCTGAATGCGTCCATCGTCGAACACCGCCACGCGGTCCGACATCGTCAGCGCCTCAGTCTGGTCGTGGGTGACATAGACCGTTGTGATACCGAGCCGATGCGCCAGGTCAGTGATCTCGAACTGCATCTTCTCGCGCAGCTGCTTGTCGAGCGCGCCCAGCGGTTCGTCCATGAGAACCAGCTCGGGTTCAAAGACCAGCGCGCGAGCCAGGGCGACACGCTGCTGCTGGCCGCCCGATAGCTGGGCCGGACGCCGCCCTCCAAACGAACCCATCTCCACCATGTCCAGCGCGCGCTGAACCTTCTGTTCGCGCTCGGACTTGCCCATCTTTCGAACCTCCAGCGGAAAGCTGAGATTCTCTGCAATGGTCATGTGGGGGAACAGGGCGTAGTTCTGGAACACCATGCCGATACCGCGCTTGTGCGGCGGGATGTTGTTGATCGAGGTGCCGCCCAGCCGGATGTCGCCATGTGTCGCGGTCTCGAACCCGGCCAGCATCATCAGGCAGGTCGTCTTGCCCGATCCCGACGGCCCCAGCATGGTCAGAAACTCGCCTCTCGGCATTTTCAGATTGAGATCTTTGACGACGAGCGTTTCGCCATCATAGCTTTTCTGGACGCGTTCGAATTCAACGAACGCGTCATCGACGGTTGTTTCAGCCAAGGCCGACTCCCCATTGGTTATCACATCGCGGTCTGTGCCGCCTTGGGCCTGAGCGTAGACTCACCACCTTGGGGGTTGCAACCGGTTCGCGGCAGTTTCCGACATGCAAGCGACATTTTGAAGCTTGAAAGCGCCCTGTTGTGGCATGAAAAGGCCGACTGCCTTTAGGCAACCGGCCGGTTGTGCGCAGTTCGGCCAGGCCCGAAAGTCCTCAGGCCGCGGCCTTCAGAAGGCCCTTTTCATTCAACTTTTCGTAAGTTTCATCCAGCGACTTGCGAATCCGGGCCATCATTTCGTCGATATCGCCGGTGTCCAGAATCAGCGGTGGCGAGATGATCATCCGGTCGCCCACATGGCGCATGATCAGGTTGTTGGCAAAGCACATTTCGCGGCACAGATACCCCACGGTACCGGGCTCGGAGGCGAACTTTGCACGTCTGGCCTTGTCCGGCGTCAGCGCGATCGAGGCCATCATGCCGCAGATCGCGGCCTCGCCGACCAGCGGATGGTCCACAAGCGTCGCCCAGGCCTCGGCAAGATAGGGCGCTGCCACGTCCCGGACGTGACCCAAGATATTCTCTTCCTGAAGGATGCGCAGGTTCTCGAGCGCAACCGCGGCGGCCACGGGATGGCCCGAATAGGTGTAGCCGTGATTGAACTCGCCGCTGGAGATCACCTCGGCCACCTCGTCGCAGACGATCGACGCGCCGATCGGGGCATAGCCCGAGCTCAGGCCCTTTGCGACGGTCATTATGTGCGGGCGGATGCCCATCGTCTCGGACCCGAACCAGTTGCCTGTGCGCCCGAAGCCGCAGATCACCTCGTCGGCAATCAGCAGGATGTCGTATTTGGCACAGATCCGCTGGATCTCGGGCCAGTAGGTTTCGGGGGGCACGATGACCCCGCCGGCGCCCTGCACAGGCTCGCCGATGAAGGCCGCGACACGATCCGCACCCAGTTCCAGGATCGCCTCTTCCAGTTCGCGGGCGCGCGCCAGGCCGAAATCCTCGGGGGCCGTGTCGCCGCCCTCGGCCCACCAGTTCGGCTGGTTGATGTGATGGATATCGGGGATCGGCATGCCACCCTGCTCATGCATCGCGGTCATGCCGCCCAAGCTGCCCGAGGCGACGGTGGAGCCGTGATAGGCGTTCTTGCGGCTGATGATAACCTTGCGGTCGGGCTGGCCCTTCATCGCCCAGTAGGTGCGGACCATGCGGATGTTGGTGTCGTTGGCGTCCGATCCGCCCGAGGCGAAGAACACGTGGTTGAGGTCACCCGGCGCAAGTTCCGCCAGCTTGTCTGCCAGGGCGATGGCCGGCACGTGGGTGGTCTGGAAGAACGTGTTGTAGAAGGGCAGTTCGCGCATCTGCCGCGCCGCGACGTCGGCCAGTTCTTGGCGCCCATAGCCGATATTGACGCACCAGAGGCCCGACATCGCGTCGAATATCTCCTCTCCCTCGCTGTCGGTCAGATATGCGCCCTTGGCCCGCGTGATCACCCGCACGCCCTTTTCCCCCAGTTCGGCATTTGCCGTGAACGGGTGCATGTGATGCGCCGCATCCAGGGCCTGCAGTTCGGCGGTCGGCATGTGGTTGGTGATCGCAGCCATGAGTCGCTCCTCGAAGATCGGGTTTGCGACAGAATATGATCAAATTATTTGGAGTCAATCGAATCCGGCCGTCAGACGGATTCCGACAGGGTTCCCGCCATCATTTCCATGCCCTGACCGACATCCTGTTCCATCGCCGCCGCCACTCCGTTGCCGTCGCCCCGGCGCAGCGCCGCAAGGAGTTCCTTGTGGCGATCCGGCAGGCTGCGGGTTCCGAACCGACCGCAGACCACGCGCAGGGACGGGCCGAATCGCAGCCACAGGCGTTCGGCCATGTCGCGCATGATCGGAGCGTCGGACAGGGCATAGAGATCGGCGTGAAAGGCGTGGTTATGGACCAGATAGCCGGTCACGTCTCCTGCCTGGATCGCCGCATCCAGCTGCATGTCGATGCGTTCGAGCCGGTCGATATCGTCCGGCGTCACGCGCCGGGCCGCACGGCGGGCCAGCTCGGATTCGATTGATTTCCTGACATAAATCAGCTGTTCGATGTCCCGCTCTGCAAGCTCGGGAACACTGACCCGGCGATTGCCCTGAAACACCAGCGCGCCGTCCGAGATCAGCCGCCGGATCGCCTCGCGCACGGGGGTCATGCCGGCGTCCAGTGATTCGGTCAGGCCCTGGATCGTCACGGCCTGGCCTGGGGCCAACTCTCCGAACAGGATCATGGATTTCAGCCGTTGATAGACCTGTTCATGTGCCGGTTTTTTTTCGTCCATTGGCATGGGGTCCGGTGCCTTATTTTTGATCATATTCAACGTGCTGGTGCCGTTTCGGGCGGACTGTCTTGTCAGGTCGCGGTTTGCGTGAAAGCATAAACACTGTTGCCGCAGAAGGCAAAACTTGATCAAATCCGGAGAGGCGGGAAGATACCCGTCACCGCAGGGAGATGTCCATGACTACGAAAATCTTGTCGCTCACGGCGACGATCGCGCTTGGCGCAACGGCGGCCTATGCCGAGCAGGTGCGCGTCTACAACTGGTCCGACTATATCGACGAAGGCCTGCTGGCGAAGTTCGAGGAGGAGACCGGGCTCGAGCTGATCTATGACGTGTTCGACAGCAACGAGTTGCTCGAGACCAAGATGCTGGCCGGCGGATCCGGCTATGACGTGGTGGTGCCGTCGGGCACCTTCCTGCAGCGGCAGATCATGGCCGGCGCCTTTCAGGAGCTGGACAAGTCCAAGCTGCCCAACATCGAGAACATGTGGCCGCTGATCGAGGAGCGGACCGCGCAATACGACCCCGACAACGCCTATTCCATCAACTACATGTGGGGCACCACCGGCATCGGCGTGAATGTCGGCAAGGTCAAGGAAGTGCTGGGCGAGGATGCACCGATCGACAGCCTCGAGCTGGTGCTGAACCCCGACAACATGTCCAAGCTGGGCGATTGCGGCGTGCATTTCCTGGACGCGCCGGCCGAGATGATCCCGATGACCCTGAAATACATCGGCGAGGATCCCGACAGCCACGACCCCGAGGTGATCGCCAAGACCGAGCCGGTCCTGCTGGCGGTGCGGCCCTACATCCAGAAGTTCCACAGCTCGGAATACATCAACGCGCTGGCCAATGGCGACATCTGCGTGGCCGTGGGCTGGTCGGGCGACATCCTGCAGGCGCGTGACCGCGCCGTCGAGGCCGACAACGGCGTCGAGATCGAGTATCACGCCGCCAAGGAAGGCGCGCAGATGTGGTTCGACCAGATGGCGATCCCGGTGGATGCGCCGAACCCGGAGGGCGCGCATGTGTTCCTGAACTTCATCATGGACGCGCAGAACATGGCCGCCGCGTCGAACTATGTCTATTATGCCAACGGCAACGAGGCGAGCCAGGAGTTCCTGGAGGAGGACGTGATCGGCGATCCGGCGATCTATCCGGACGAGGCCACGCTGAACAACCTGTTCACCACCACGCCCTATCCGGTCAAGGTGCAGCGCGTCGTCACGCGCCTGTGGACCAAGATCAAGTCGGGCACCTGACCCCCGACGCAGCCGGGCGCCCGTCGATTCGGGCGCCCGTTCTTCAATCGGCCGGAGGACATCAGAATGGGGCAACCCGAGACAGCGCCGCGTTCAGCGACGGGTGAGATGCCGCATGCAGGCGTGTTCGAGCCGTGGAACGACCCGGCCGAAAGCCCCCTGATCCGGTTCCGCAACGTGACCAAGCGGTTCGGCGAGTTCACCGCCATCGACGACCTGACCCTGGATATCTACGAGCGCGAGTTCTTTGCCCTTCTCGGCCCGTCGGGATGCGGCAAGACCACCATGATGCGGATGCTGGCCGGGTTCGAGGCCCCGACCGAGGGCGTGATCGAGCTGTCCGGGCAGGACATCGCGCCGATCCCGCCCAACAAGCGCGCGGTGAACATGATGTTCCAGTCCTATGCGCTGTTTCCGCATCTCAGCGTCTGGGAAAACATCGCCTTTGGCCTGCGCCGCGACCGGATGCCGAAGCGTGATCTCGAGGCGCGGGTCGAGGAGATGCTGCGCCTGACCCGGCTGGACCAGTTCGCGCGCCGCAAGCCGCACCAGATTTCCGGCGGTCAGCGCCAGCGCGTCGCCCTTGCGCGGTCGCTTGCCAAGGCGCCCAAGCTGCTGTTGCTGGACGAACCCCTGGGCGCGCTGGACAAGAAGCTGCGCCAGGACACCCAGTTCGAACTGATGGACATCCAGGAGAAGACCGGCACCACCTTCGTGATCGTCACCCACGACCAGGAAGAGGCGATGACCGTGGCCAGCCGGGTCGCGGTGATGGACAACGGCCGGATCATCCAGGCCGACACGCCGGCGCGGATCTACGAGTCGCCATCATCCGTCTACGTGGCCGATTTCATCGGTGACGTGAACATCATCCAGGGTCGCGCCACGCCGGATGGCGACGAGGCCTACCGGGTCGACTGGGCCCAGGGGCAGACGCCGCTGACGGCCAGTTCGGCCACGCGGTTCGAGCCGGGGCAGGCCTGCCACCTGGCGATCCGTCCCGAGAAGGTCACGATCAGCTCGGACCGCCCGGCCGATGCCGCCAACGCGGTGCAGGGCAAGGTCCACGACATCGCTTATCTGGGCAACCTGTCGACCTATCACGTCGAACTGCCCGGTGGGGTGATCATCAAGGCGCAGACCGCCAACACCCGCCGGCTCTCGCGCCGCAGCTATACCTGGGAAGACACCGTCTGGCTGTCCTGGACAGCCACGGCCGGCGTGCTTCTGGCCGGATGATGCGGCGTTTCCTGCTCATCGCCACGCCCTACGCCTGGTTGCTGGCGCTGTTCCTTGTGCCGTTTGCGATCGTCCTGAAGATCTCGCTCAGCGACGTGGCGCTGGCGCGACCGCCCTATGTGCCGCAATTCAGCTGGGAGGAAGGCATCGGCGCCTTCCTGTCGCAGCTGGACCTTGAGAATTTCGTCTTCCTGACCCAGGACGACCTCTACTGGAAGGCCTACCTGTCCAGCCTGCGCATCGCCGTCATGTCGACCGTGCTGACGCTGCTGGTCGGTTACCCGGTGGCCTATGCCATGGCGCGCGCACCGCAGGAATGGCGCCCGACCCTGATGATGCTGGTGATCCTGCCCTTCTGGACCTCGTTCCTGATCCGCGTCTACGCCTGGATGGGGATCCTGAGCAACGAGGGTTACCTGAACCAGTTCCTGCTGGGCATCGGGGCGATTTCCGAGCCCCTGACCATCCTGAACACGCAGGTCGCGGTCTATATCGGCATCGTCTACACCTATCTTCCGTTCATGATCCTGCCGATCTATTCCGCGCTCGACCGGCTTGACGGCTCGCTGATCGAGGCGGCCGAGGATCTGGGCTGCTCGCGGGCGCAGGCGTTCTGGCTGGTGACGATCCCGCTGTCGCGACCCGGCATTATCGCGGGCTGCTTCCTCGTGTTCATCCCGGTGCTGGGCGAATTCGTGATCCCCTCGCTGCTGGGCGGGTCGGGCACGCTGATGATCGGCAAGGTGCTGTGGGAGGAGTTCTTCAACAACCGCGACTGGCCGGTCGCCTCGGCGGTGGCGGTGATCCTGCTGCTGATCCTGATCGTGCCGATCATCCTGTTCCAGCGCAACCAGCAGAAACAGGCGGAGGCAGAGCAATGATGCGGCTGAGCTGGTTCAACACGGTGTCCCTGACCCTGGGATTTGCCTTTCTCTACATCCCGATGATCATCCTGGTGATCTACAGCTTCAACGACAGCCAGCTGGTCACGGTCTGGGCCGGGTTCTCGACCCGGTGGTATGGCGAACTGCTCCAGAACGAGGCGTTTCTGAATGCCGCCTGGGTCACGCTCAAGGTCGCGGTGTTCTCCTCGACAATCGCCACCGTGCTGGGCACGATGGCCGCCTATGTGCTGGTCCGGGGCGGGCGTTTCATGGGCAGGACGCTGTTTTCGGGCATGATCTATGCGCCGCTGGTGATGCCCGAGGTGATCACCGGCCTGTCGCTTCTGCTGCTGTTCATCGGCATCGGGCTGGACCGGGGCGTGCTGACCATCGTGCTGGCGCATACGACGTTTTCCATGTGCTATGTCTCGGTCGTGGTGTCCTCGCGGCTGATCACCTTCGACAAGTCGCTCGAGGAGGCGGCGCTGGACCTCGGGTGCTCGCAGGCCGAGGCGTTCCGGCTGGTAACGCTGCCGATCATCGCGCCGGCGGTGATCTCGGGCTGGCTGCTGGCCTTCACCCTCTCGCTCGACGATCTTGTGATCGCCTCCTTCACTGCCGGCCCCTCCGCCACGACCCTGCCGATCAAGATCTTCTCGGCGGTGCGGCTGGGCGTCAGCCCCGAGATCAACGCCCTGTCGACGCTCATGATCGCCATCGTTACGGTGGGCGTGATCACCGCGTCGCTGGTCTCCAAGAGAGCGATGGTCCGCCAGCAGCGCGACGAACAGGAAGCCGCGCGCGCGCAATGAGGCGGATATTTCCGGAGTATGCCTATGGGCCCGGCCCGCGGCTGTCCTGTTGGTGGGACGAGACCGTGGATGCGCCGGACTGGCCGGTGCTGCGCGAACAGCGGCGGGTCGATGTCGGCATCGTCGGCGGTGGCTATACCGGCCTGTCGGCGGCGCTGCGCCTGGCAGAACGCGGGGCGTCGGTCGCAGTGGTCGAGGCCGGCCCGCCGGGCTGGGGCGCGTCCGGGCGCAACGGCGGGTTCTGCTGTCTTGGCGGATCCAAGCTGAGTGCTGCCGCGATGACCCGCCGCCACGGCCCGGAGGCCGCCGCCGAGTATCAGCGGGCCGAACGGGCGGCGGTGGATCTGGTGGCCGATCTGATCGCGCGCCACGGGATTGCGGCGGACCGTCACTCGCAGGGCGAGACCGTGCTGGCGCACAGCCGGCGGGCCTGGAGGCGGCTGCGGTCTTCGGGCGAGGACGCCGAGTTGCATGACAAGGTTGCGCTTGCCCGGCTCGGGTTGGGTCATCAGTTTCACGGCGGCATGACCCGCCCGGTGGGGTTCGCACTGAATCCCAGGAAGTTTCTGTTCGGCCTGGCCCATGCCGCCCGAAACGCGGGCGCGGAGATCTACGGCAACAGCCCTGCGGTTGCGCTGGAGCGGGTGCGGGGCGGCCATGCGATCGGAACCGATCAGGGTTTGCTCGCCTGCGGTTCGGTCCTGATCTGCACCAACGGCTATTCCAGCGAGGACCTGCCGCCCTGGCTGGCCGGCCGCTACATGCCGACACAATCGTCAGTGATGGTGACGCGACCCCTGACCGAGACAGAATTGGCCAAGGCCGGCTGGACCTCGGCGCAGATGGCCTATGACACGCGGCATCTGCTGCACTATTTCCGCCTGATGCCCGACCGGCGGTTTCTGTTCGGGATGCGGGGCGGTTTGCGCGCGTCCCCCGGTTCCGAGGCGGCGATCCGGACACGACTGCGCCGGGACTTCGACCGGATGTTTCCGGACTGGGCGCACGTGGAGGCGACGCATAGCTGGTCGGGATTGGTGTGTCTGGCCCGCAACCTGGTGCCGTTTGTCGGCGCAGTGCCGCATCAGCCGGGTGTGTTTGCCGCATTCGCCTATCACGGCAACGGCGTGGCAATGGGAAGTTTCTGCGGCCGGGCCCTGGCCGACCATGTCCTGGGCGCGCCGGAGCCCGCGCCGCGCGTCATGACGACCCCGCCGGGGCGGTTTCCGCTGGGGCGGTATCGCCGGGCGATCATGCCGCCGGCCTACATGGTGCTGGGGCTTCTGGATCGGCTCTGAGGCTTCGGTGCTATTGCTATCGATTCAAGTTGGGGCCGAGGTGAACACAGACTCCCCCGCACTCAGGACGGTTCACGAATGGCCGTCACAAGATCCGCGCGCACGGCCTGCCCTCCCTCGAAGATCAGCACCGCACCGGTTTCGTCGAACTGCGCCTCGACGATGCGGTTGTAGGTGGCGGCGGACCTGTCGCTGATCACGGTTTTTCCCAAGTAGCTCTCCACCGAGAACGTGTACAACCCGGCTGGAAACGCATGCCCGTCGGAATCCACGCCCGCCCATGCAACGGCCGTTGCGGATGGGTCCAGACCGATTCGGTCCACCACGGCCCCGGTGTCATCCCGCACGACCAGCCTTGCGCTGTCCGCTTCGGGCGCAACGGCGGTTTCGACGCTGACGGGGGCGCCATCGAACCGGGCCGGAATCAGTGCGCGCGCCTCCATGCCCACCCATCCGGACAGCCGCGCCATGTCGGAGGCGGTGAAACCTGACACAAGATCGGTGAGCATCTCGTTCGTCTTGACCTGCTGTTCGACCATCGAGAATTGCGCCAGCTGCGCCGCGTATTCCGACGAATCCACAGGCTCTAGCGGATCCTGGTTCCTGGCCTGCGCCGTCAGCATGCGCAGGAAGGTCTCGAAATCCGAGGTCAGCGCCTTGCTCTGTCCGGTTCCAGGCGCCTGCGAGCCGCTTGTAGCGGGAATCACGCCCGCAGTTCCGTTTACCTCTGTGATCATCTCAAAGCCTCATGTCCAAACCGCAATGCAGGGCGTTAGCTGCGCGTTCCGCTGCCGGGACAGCGCCGGTATCTGCGACCGGAATGGCGGAGAGTCCCTGTTCCCTGGGCCGATCCGAAGGATCGCCGCCGCTGCCGCTGAAATCAAAGGCCACGTCGCCATATCCGATCCGCGAGAATTCCTCGGCAAGCTGATCCATGTGCCGGCGCATCAGTTCCTGCGTCTCGGCACGTTCGGTCAACAGCGTCACGACCAGACCAGTCTCGGTCGACCGCACCGAGAGCTGGACGCGCCCGAGTTCCTCGGGGTTGAGCGACAGCTCGAAACGACCCTCGCTTCGCCTCTGCACGGCATCCGACAGTTGCGCGGCAACGGACCGTGCGGTTTCGGCGGCGTGCGCCTGTGGCATCGCCGCCGCAGCAGCCACGGAGCCAATCTGACGCGGGCCGGCCTCCAGCATCCCGGGCGCATCCGCTATCGCGCCATGGGCGCTGTCGCCGCGAAGGTCGGGCTCGAGGGCCGGCTCTGCGATCGCACTGCTGTTCCGGGTTTCAGGAGCTGGCCTTTCCGGGGGAACTGGTCGCGTCCTGGCAACGTTGGAAATTGCTTCGCCCGGGACACGACGTGACGTTTCCGGCGCTGTACCGACAGCCTCCGCCAACTCCGCTCCGGCCTTGGCGGCGGATCGTTCCGGATCGCCTTCCGGTGCCAATGGCAGGGCGATTCGTGATACCGGTGCGGACGGCGGGCTCTGCGGCGCGGCGGCCTGGACCTCCCGGCGCACGGATCCGTCCTGGAAAACCGGATTCGCAGGTTCTCGGGCGCGGAGGTCTGCTCCGGTCCGCTCCAAGGGACCGGAGCGGTGTTCCACACTGCCGCCTTGCTGCTCGCCTGTGGCAAAGGCCAGGTCCGGCCGGCGTCGCTGTGACACCGGCTCGGTGGCCGCCCCCACTCCTGCTATGCGTTCCGGCGCGTCGCTGGGCAAGCCGTCCGCGCTCCCGGCCCCGAAGGCAACCGGAGCAACAAGATCACCCTCCGGATCCTGATCGTTCTCAGGCGGCACTACGGCCTCCTGAGGTTCGGCGGGGTCCTCCGCTTCGGAGGATCCGTTCCCGGACGGCGCGGCATCGGCAATCTGACCGAACACGGCCTCAAACCGTTCGGCCTTTGACGACTCGGGCCGCTCGCGCTGCTCGGGACGATTGGGCGTGTGCGACGTGTCGATGGAAACTGGCAGCATGGGGCACCGGGACGTTTGTTGGCGCGCCCAACCTGCACTGCAACCGGTTACGCATATTTTAACGGGTTCGGTCTTTGCTGGCGAAAACCGGTTCAATTCGAGGAAAGCCATGAAAACCGCTCCGACCTTGCCCGTGGCCACGGGCCACCGAATCGCGCAGGACCCGACTGCGCGGCTGCGCGAGGCCGCCACCGGGCTCGAGGCCCGTTTCCTGGCCGAGATGCTCAAATCCGCCGGAATGGATCAGGCGCGTTCCGCCTTTGGTGGCGGCGCCGGCGAGGACCAGTTCGCCTCCTTTCTGGTTCAGGAGCAGGCCGACCGGATTGCGCGGTCCGGCGGGATCGGGCTGGCCGAAATGATTTTCAATTCCCTGAAGGAGAAGGTGGATGCCAACCGAAACTCATGAAGAGGCCGCGGCGGATCTTGACCGCCTGCTGGACGAGGAACAAGCCGCGCTCCTGGCGGGTGATCTTGAGCGTGTCGCCGAACTGGCCGACGAGAAGGAGCGCATTGCCCGCGTCCTGTCGTCCGGCGATTGTGAGGGGCCAGGCGGCCTGGAATTGCTGGACGCCAAATTGCGGCGCAACCAGCACCTCTTGCAGAGCGCGTTGATGGGGATACGGTCGGTGGCCGACAGGATGGCCGAGATGCGGCGCGTTCGCCGGGGGCTCGAGACCTATGACTCCACAGGGCGCAAGAGCCGGAAGGGCGACATGACCCGGCGTGCCCTGGAAAAGCGGGCATGAGGGCAATTCGGTTCAAATCCGCGGCATCCGGGCGGAGTGGCTTAGCACTCCGTTAGCATATCGCGCGCAATGGTGGCCGGGCACCTTGAAACGCAGGGTGGCGCGATACCGACCAGCGGACATCGCACCCGTCAGAAAGACGTATCGGATCGCCTGAACAGGCGGATGTGAAACCGGGCCCCAGGCCCGAAGACGGAAGGAATATGCTATGTCCAGCATTCTCACCAACAACGGCGCCATGGTGGCGCTGCAGACCCTGAAATCCATCAACGGGGATCTGACCAAGACGCAGAACGCGATCTCGACCGGCAAAGAGGTCGCGACCGCCAAGGACAATTCGGCGGTCTGGGCCATCTCGAAAGTGATGGAATCGGATGTCGCCGGGTTCAAGGCGGTGTCCGAATCCCTCTCGTTGGGCGAGTCGACTGTTGCAGTGGCTTCGGCGGGCGCGGAGCAGATCGTCGACATCCTCGAGGAAATGAAGCAGCTGGCGGTCTCGGCCAACAGCGAAAACGTCGATTTCACCAAGATCAACGACGACATCACGTCGCGCGCGGAACAGATCACCTCGATCATCGGCGCGGCCCAGTTCAATGGTGCCAACCTTCTGGCGACCAACGTGGATGGCGGCAGCGCAACCAGCCTGTCGGTCATCTCGTCGCTCGACCGGGTAGGATCCGGAACGCCGAGCCCGTCCACGATCACCGTGGACACGGTGGATTTCGAGGCGAATCTCGACATGACGGGCCTGACAGGCATCACGGATACGGCAACGGCGGGCACTGCCCTCGGTGAAATCGAAGCCTTCATCAATACGGCTGTCACCGGTGCCGCGGCCCTGGGCGCGTCTGCGGCCCAACTCAAGGGGCAGAACGAGTTCGTAAGCAAGCTGACCGACGCCATGAAATCCGGGATCGGCTCTCTGGTCGACACCGACATGGAGGAGGCTTCGGCCAAGCTGCAGGCGCTGCAGACACAGCAGCAGCTGGGGGTTCAGGCCCTGTCGATCGCCAACCAGGCGCCGCAGACCATCCTGTCGCTGTTCCGCTAAGCGATCCCGGCCGGGGCGATCGGCGCCCCGGCCATCCCCGAGGCACTCAACCAGGTAAGGACAGGACGTGAACGCGTTATCCCGAGCACAACAGGCCTATGCCGCGGCGTCGGCCCCGGTTCGCACGCCGAAGAACATCGAATATCAGGTCATTTCCAGGATCACGCGCAACATGCGCGACGCCGACCGGAAAGGACGCGCGGGGTTCCCGGCCCTGGCCAGCGCTCTGCACGAGAACAGGCAGCTGTGGACCCTGTTCGCGATCGATCTGTCGGGCGACGGCAACGGTCTTCCGCGCGACCTGCGCGCGCGCCTGCTGTCCCTGGCCGAATTCACCCAACATCACACCAGCCGGGTCCTTGCGCGTGAGGCGACCGTTGAACCGCTGCTGGAGGTCAACACTGCCGTAATGCGCGGCCTCCGCACCGGGGCGGCCTGAGATGGCGGGCCTGGTCCTGAAACTGGCCCCGAAAGAGCGCGTCCTGATCAACGGTGCGGTGATCGAGAACGGCGACAGGCGCGGCCGTCTGTCGGTGGTGACGCAGGATGCCAAGATCCTGCGGCTGCGCGATGCGATCCATCCGGACGAGGCGAACACACCCGTGCGCCGCGTCTGCTATGCCACGCAGCTGGTCCTGTCCGGCGACTGCGATCCAGAGGAGGTCAGGCTGTCTCTGTTGCGCCGCATCGAGGAGTTGAGCCAGGTTCTGACCGATTCCGACAGCCGGGCTTCGCTCGCCGCGGCAACCGACGCACTGGTGCGCAATCATCACTACCGTTGTCTCAAGGCCCTGCGCACGCTGCTGCCGCGCGAGGACCGGTTGCTCGCACTCGCGGCAAGATGAGCTTTCAGCCCTTCGTACCCCTTGGCGGGATCGCCGGATGGCGGTTCCTGCAACGCAGCCAGGACGTGCAGTTCCAGGCCTTCAACGCCGCACCGGTCATGGCGCGGGAAGCCGATACCTTCCTGGCGCGGATCGGCGAGATTCGAAGCGCGGCCGACCTGGTGGCCGACCGCACCGTCCTGAAAGTGGCGCTGGGGGCGTTCGGGCTTCAGGACGACATCGACAACCGGGCCTTTGTCCAGCGGGTACTGGCGGACGGAACCAAGGCCGACGACGCCTTGGCCAACCGTTTGTCCGACAAGCGCTATCGGGCCTTCAGCGCGGCATTCGGATTCGGACCCGGGGCCGTTCCGCTGACCGGGCGTCGCGATGAGATGGAGGGCATCGTGGCCCGATACCGCGCGCAATCCTTCGAGCGCGCGCTGGGTGAACAGGACGAGAGCATGCAGATCGCGCTCTTTGCGCAGCGCGAGCTGTCCGGCATTGCCGCCGGGTCGTCGCGAGAGACGACCAAGTGGTATTCCGTGATGGGGCTTCCCCCTTTGCGCGAAATGTTCGAAACCGCGATGGGACTGCCGCGCAGTTTCAGCCAGCTGGACCTCGACAAGCAGCTCGATGTGTTCCGCGACAAGTTGCAGCGCGCGACCGGTTCCGCCGATATCGGCCAATTCGCCGACCCGGCCGCCGTCGAAAAGGTGACCACCCTCTATCTGGCCCGCGCCCAGATACGCGACCTGTCCGCGGGATTGAGTTCCGGTGCGACCGCATTGACGCTCTTGCGCGCGGCCGGTTGAGCGGGCGATCCGTGTGTGGCCGATGATGACCGGCTTGCGTGAGGCCGCTTCAGACCTCGGAGGGAACGGCCGCGCTGGGATCCTGGTCAAGTCCGGCAAGGTGGTCGGACGGTTCAAGTGCCGGGGGAACCACCGCATGGGCCTGCACCGGGTGCGTGACGTTACGTAACTGCACCGGGCCCAAAGGCATGCTGGAGGCTGTCTCGGGCAGCACATCGGCCGAGGCGACGATGCGATGCGAATTGCGCTTGCCATAGTCGCCCAGCCGCGCGGCGACGTTCGCCGCCTGGCCTATGACGGTGAAATCCAGCCGCTCGCGCGATCCGACATTGCCGTAGGTGACCCGCCCGAAGGAGAGGCCGATGCTGCAATCGCCGTCGAATTCCGGATCGTCTCCGCGCATCTCGTCCAGCCGCGCGGTTATCTCCAGCGCCGAGCGGGCCGCGGCCCGGCAGGCTGTTCCACTGTCCTGTTCGGCCGGAAACACGGCCAGGACCGCATCACCGATGAACTTCAGAACCTCGCCTCCGTTTTCCTGCACGATGTCCGAGACGGTCTCGAAGAACCGGTTAAGGAGCGCGATGAACGCCGCCCGACCCAGCCGTTCTTCCAGCAGGGTCGACCGGCGCAGGTCGCAGAACATGATCGCGGCATCTATCTCGTCGCCATCGCCGCGCCGGATCTCGCCGCCCAGTACGCGCGCGCCACTGCGCTTGCCGACATAGGTTTCAAGCAGAACCTGCGCCGTTTCGCGCTGCACGAAGACCTCGTAGGCCCGGGCGACTGCCGAGGAGACCTCGAACACGAGGCCGAGCTGGGCCGTGGTGAAGCCGCCCGGCGCATCGCTGGTCAGGGTCAGCACGTTTATCCGACCGTCCGAAAAGGGCAGCGGCATCGCGACATAGTCGGTCGCACCTTTCGAGCGCAGATCCTCGATGATCGGAAAGCTGTTCTCCGGATGCGCCGCGTCGATGCGTTGCCGCACGCCGCCCCGACCGTTCGAGACGTGGCGCAGCGGACTGTCGCGAAACGACGGGTGATCGTGGATCTCGTAGCTGGGAGCAAAGGTCGAGATCTCGTCCGACTCCCTGTCCCAGATGTGGTGTTTGCCGGCGATCAGCGGGTGCAGGGACCAGATCAAGACGCTCAGGCGCGACAGGCTGAGCCCGCTTTCGGTCAGTTTCCTTGCCAATTCGCGGGTAAAGTCCTCGGGCGTCGTTTGGGCCGAAGCCCCGCGCATGAGCCAGTCGACCAGAGGCCCGGAGATATTGCCGTCATCGGGGGGCCGCAGGATGTTGCGACCCAGATCGACCCGGATCCCGGCATCCGGCATGAAGCCGACATGGCCCTGGATCCCGGCGCTTTCCGGCAGGGCGTCGTCATAGGCCCACGCGGCATTGGCGAACCGCTCGGACCCGATCCGCAAGTCGAAATAGCGCGCGGTTCCCTTGAACGGGCAGAAGGTCTGCAACTCGGTGGGTCGCCCCAACGGCACCCGGATGTCCGCGCGCGGGACATAGACGGTTGGGGCCAGGCGGGTTTCGTACATCACCTTGGCCGCCCGGCTCTGGGCCAGCAGAACACCGCCGCGCCAGATGCGGACCTCCTCGGGCAGGGGACGGATCTCGATTCCATAGCCCTGCGGGCGACCTTCGGGGACTTGCAACATTCCGCGCTCCGTGACTGGTTATTCATAGGATGGGTGCGGCGGCGCCCGATCCAAGGGGTGTCGCGCGGATTTGATGGGCAGGACGGCACGGTCTGCTGTCTTTTTGGGCTTGCGTCGGGCACGGATTCACGGTTTCCCGATTGTCATGGGCAAGCCCGATTACGCTTTGGAAATGGCGCTCATGGCGCGGGGCCGTCGCCGCATCGCCGGCGTCGACGAGGTCGGCCGGGGGCCGCTGGCCGGACCGGTTATGGCCGCGGCGGTCATCCTCGACCCGCAGGCGATCCCCGAGGGTCTGAACGATTCCAAGCAGTTGACCGAGCGGCGGCGCAGGGAGCTGGCACAACAGCTGCACGCGGATGCCCAGGTGTCGATCGCCGAGGCGTCGGTCGAGGAGATCGAATACCACAATATCCTGCGTGCCGCGCATCTTGCGATGGAGCGGGCGGTTGCAGCGCTGGATCCCGCCCCGGATTTCCTGCTGATCGACGGCAACCTGGTTCCGCGCGGGATCGCCATTCCGGCGCAGCCGGTCGTGAAGGGCGACACCCGCTGCGTGTCCATTGCGGCGGCCTCGATCGTGGCGAAAATATGGCGGGATCGGGTGATGGTGGATTTGGCGCAACAGCACCCCGAATACGGCTGGGACAAGAACAAGGGCTATCCGACAAAACAACACAGATCGGCGCTTCAAAATCTGGGGATGACCCCACACCATAGACGTTCTTTCCGGCCGGTTCACAAGATATTGTATCAAGACTAAAACGTAAAACGCTGATTCAAAAAAGAAATTGACCGCGAATCAGCTTTGACTCATCCTTGTCTCAACCAAACGAGCGCGAAAAAGCGCCGTGGAACTTGAGGCAGAAAATGACAACGATCAAGACCCAGGGTGCGGCGGCGCTCCCCCTCAACGCGATTCTGGACGGCGACTGCATCGAGGTGATGAACGGTCTTCCAGAGGCGTCCGTCGACCTGATCTTCGCGGATCCACCCTACAATCTGCAGTTGAAGAGCCAGCTGCATCGCCCCGACAATTCTCAGGTCGATGCGGTGGACGACCACTGGGACCAGTTCGCCAGCTTCTCGGCCTATGACCGGTTCACGCGCGACTGGCTCAAGGCCGCGCGCCGTCTGCTGAAGCCAAACGGCGCGATCTGGGTGATCGGCTCGTATCACAATATCTTTCGGGTCGGCACGGCGCTGCAGGATGCCGGTTTCTGGATCCTGAACGACGTGGTCTGGCGGAAATCCAACCCGATGCCGAACTTCCGCGGCAAGCGGCTGACCAATGCCCACGAGACGATGATCTGGGCGTCCAAGGGCGAAGGTGCCAGATACACGTTCAACTACGAGGCGCTGAAGTCGCTCAACGAAGGCGTGCAGATGCGCAGCGACTGGGTGCTGCCGATCTGCACCGGGCATGAGCGGCTCAAGGACGAGAACGGCGACAAGGCGCATCCGACGCAGAAGCCCGAGTCGCTGCTGCACCGGATCCTGGTGGGCGCAAGCAATCCCGGCGACGTGGTGCTGGATCCGTTCTTCGGCACCGGAACGACCGGCGCCGTGGCCAAGATGCTGGGCCGCGAGTTCATCGGGATCGAGCGCGAGGCCGCCTATCGCGAGGTGGCCGGGAAACGCATCGCGAAGGTGCGGAAATACGACCGCGACGCGCTGCAGGTCACGGCAAGCAAACGGGCCGAGCCGCGCATCCCCTTCGGCCAGCTGGTCGAACGCGGGCTGCTGCGTCCTGGCGAGCAGCTGTTTTCGATGAACCAGCGCCACAAGGCCAAGGTTCGGGCCGATGGGACGCTGGTGGGCGGCGACGTCAAGGGCTCGATCCACCAGGTCGGCGCGGCCCTGGAAAACGCGCCGTCCTGCAACGGATGGACCTACTGGTGCTTCCAGAGGGACGGCAAGAAGGTCCCGATCGACGTGCTGCGCCAGCAGCTTCGGGCCGAGATGGAATAAGGCGGACCGCACACTCACTCACGGAACGACAAAAGCATACCGCCGGTGCCTGTGGCCTGACACATGGCACTTCACCTTGCCCCGCCAGAAATGGCGGGGTTTTTTCATGCGGGCCTGCCGGACGGATACAGGGTTCGGGCGGCTATCTCGGAGGCGGGTTGAGCGCCGTGTTGTAAGGCGTCCAGTCGGTGATCTCGGGATAGTATTGCCGCCGCCAGGCGCGGACGCGCGGGTTCATCACCCGCCGCCACAGGGGCGGGATCATCGCCGCGATTGTCATCACCGGATAGCCATAGGGCAGCTGCGGGGCCTCGTCCGTGCCGTGGTTCTGCAACAGCGGAAAGCGCCGGGCGGGCTTGAAATGGTGGTCCGAGTGGCGCTGCAGGTTGATCAGCAGCCAGTTGGACGCCTTGTGCGCCGCGTTCCAGGAATGGCGCGGCCTGACATGCTCGTATTTGCCGTCGCCGAGGTGCTTTCGCGTCAGCCCGTAATGCTCGACATAGTTGACCAGTTCCAGCTGCCAGATGGCGACGCCGGCCTGCACCAGGAACAACCCGATCCCGGCCCATCCGCCAAGCAATCCGGCCAGCACCAGCATGGCGCCCTGAAGGCCCCAGTAGCGCCAGAACGGGTTGGCGCGGTCGGTCCAGGGCCGGTCCTTGCGGGCCAGCTTGTCCCGCTCGGCCCGGAACGCGGATTTCAGGCACTGGACCAGGACGCGGGGATAGAAGCGGTGGAACCCCTCGTTATAGCGGGCCGTCACCGGATCGCGTGGTGTGCCGACATAGCGGTGATGCACGAGCAGATGTTCGGACCGGAAATGCGAGTAGAGGACCATGGCCAGCAGGATATCGCCCAGCCAGATCTCAAGGCGCGACCGCTGGTGCATCAATTCGTGGGAATAGTTGATCCCGATGGCACCGGTGATCACGCCGACGCCGAAGAACAGCCCGATCCGTTCGACGCTGTCCAGGTGATCTGCCCGCGTGGCATACCAGATCAGGCCGAACAGCGTCACGAATTGCGCCGGCGCCCAGAGCCGCGTCAGCAGGATGTACCAGCGCAGGTCGCTGTCCGGGGTCTCGGGATCGGCGTTGTCGAGGTTCAGGCCGGTCAGCTGGTCCAGCACCGCGAAGGTCCACCAGGTCGCCAGCGGCAACAGCAGCAACCACCAGCCGCCCGCCATCGCCACCGCCCAGGCCAGCGGGATCAGAAGGAACGAAATCCAGAAGGGCAGCGCGCTTTGCCAGCGCGACAGGGTTTCAGAGGGTATGGCGACTTGCGTGTCCGACATTGGCGGGATCCGTTGAACGTCAATCTGTCCGGACGCGGCTGCCATCCGCCGCCGCGCTCCGCCACAGGTCATGGGCCTTTCGCATGACGGTGGGCAGGGCCTGCGGGCGGAACTCGTGCCGGGCGATCGGCTCGAGGCCGTCGGGCGACGCATCCGCCCGCAGTATTGCGCAGCGCAGGCGCAGCACAAGGTGAAAATGCGTGAAGGTGTGGCGCACCTCTCCGGGCAGCTCGCGCCAGTCGGCTTCAAAGGGCGGGGTCTCGTCCGGCGCGTCGCCCCATTCCGGTCCGGGCCAGCCCAGCATCCCGCCCAGAAGCCCTTTGTCGGGGCGCCGTTCCAGAAGCACCGCGCCGTCTTCGCGTTCCGCGAGGTAAGCGATGCCATAGCGCGTCGGCTTGGGCCGTTTCGGTGTCTTCCGGGGCAGGATGGCGGCGGTTCCGCGGGCGCGGGCCAGGCAGGGATCGCGCCAGGGGCAGATGCCGCAGGCGGGCGCGCGGGGCGTGCAGATCGTCGCGCCCAGGTCCATCACCGCCTGTGCGTGGTCGCCCGGCCGTTCCCGCGGGGTCAGTTCGGCGGCCCTGGCGCGCAGGGTCTCCTTGGCGCCGGGCAGCGGGTCGTGGATGTCGTGCAGGCGGGCCATTACCCGTTCGACATTGCCGTCCAGCACCGTCTCGGGGTGGTCGAAGGCAATGGCGGCGATGGCGGCGGCAGTGTAGGGGCCGATCCCCGGCAGGCCGAGCAGCGCGACGTGATCCTCGGGGAACCGCCCGCCGTGGTCACGCGTCACGGCACGGGCGCATTTCAGCAGGTTCCGGGCCCGCGCGTAATACCCCAGCCCGGCCCATTCGGCCATCACATCGGCGTCCTCGGCACCGGCCAGCGCCTCGACGGTGGGCCAGCGGCGGGTGAAGCGGTGGAAATAGTCCTTGACCGCGGCAACGGTCGTCTGTTGCAGCATCACTTCGGACAGCCAGACGCGATAGGGGTCCGGGCGCACACCCGCCAGCCGGTCCTGCGGCGGTACCCGCCACGGCAGATCCCTTGCATGCGTGTCGTACCAGCTCAGCAGGGTCGCTGCCGGATCCGCCTGGGGCATGTCACGCAAGTTTTATTCCTCCGTCAGTCCGGTTTCGCTGGCACCCGAGTACACGGGTCTTACAATAAGGCGCACAACGATGGATTCCAGATGGCACCCAGACGCTCCACTACCCGAGGGTTCGCGCGCACCGCCTCGGTCCTGAACGAACAGATCCGCCGCGCCGGCGAAAGCCGCGGTTTCGCGGTGTCGCGTGTGCTGACCCATTGGGCCGAGATCGTCGGGGACGACATCGCGGCAATCGCCCGGCCGGTCAAGGTGGGCTATGGCCGCGGCGGGTTCGGGGCAACGCTGACCGTCCTGACCACCGGGCCGAAGGCGCCGATGCTGGAGATGCAGAAGGACCGGCTGCGCGACAAGGTGAACGCGGTCTATGGCTACAACGCCATCAGCCGCGTGCGCATCACCCAGACCGCGCCGCTGGGCTTTGCCGAGGGGCAGGCCGAGTTCGCACCCGCCCCCAGGGCGGCGGAGCCCCGCCCCGACCCCGAGGTCGTGGCCGAGGCCAGCCGCGTGGCCGATGGCGCGCAGGACACCGAGCTGCGGGCCGCCCTTGAACGTCTGGCCCGCAACGTTCTATCCAGTCAGAAACGCTGAGAAAGGCATAGCATGACCCGAATCGGAACCGCTATCTGCGCCGTGCTGGCGCTGGGCGCAGGCGGCCTGTGGCTGTCGCAGGCGCAAAACGTACCCGCCGTGTCCCTGATCGGTGCCGCCGAGGCGCAGGAGGGCCAGGTCGATACGTCGAGTGTCGTCGAGATGGTCCAGGGTGCCGAGGATGCCCCCGTCGAGGTGATCGAATACGCCTCGTTCACCTGTCCGCATTGCGCCAATTTCCACGAGGGGCCGTACAAGCAGCTCAAGAAGGACTTCATCGACACCGGCAAGGTGCGGTTCGTCTATCGCGAGGTCTATTTCGATCGGTATGGCCTGTGGGCGTCCATGATCGCCCGATGCGGCGGGGCCGAGCGGTTCTTCGGCATTACCGACCTGATCTATGAGGGACAGCCCGAATGGGCCCGGGCCGGCGGCCCGCCCGAGATCGTGGCCGAACTGCGCAAGATCGGGCGCCTGGCCGGGCTGGAGAAGGACCAGATCGAGGCCTGTCTGAAGGATGCCGACAAGGCGCAGACCCTGGTAACCTGGTATCAGGAAAACGCCGAGGAGCACGGCATCGACTCGACGCCCAGTTTCGTCATCAACGGCCAGAAAGTGTTGAACCAGCCCTATGAGGACCTCAAGGCGCTGATCGAGGACGAGCTGGGCAGCTGATGCCGGCCCCGCTTGCCGGCCTCAAGGTCGTCGAACTGGCGCGTATCCTGGCCGGCCCCTGGGCCGGCCAGACCTTTTCGGACCTGGGCGCCGAGGTGATCAAGGTGGAAAGCCCCGCCGGCGACGACACCCGCGCCTGGGGGCCGCCATTTGTCGAACGCGATGGCGATGTGTCGGCCGCCTATTTCCACTCGACCAACCGGGGCAAGGCCTCGGTCGTCGTGGATTTCTCGACCCACGAGGGGCAGGCGCGCGTACGCGAACTTGTCGCCGACGCGGATATCCTGATCGAGAACTTCAAGGTGGGCGGGCTTGCGAAATACGGGCTGGACTATGACAGCCTGAGCGAATTGAACCCGCGCCTGATCTACTGTTCGATCACCGGTTTCGGCCAGACCGGGCCCTATGCCCACCGGGCGGGGTACGATTTCATCATTCAGGGCATGTCGGGCCTGATGTCGATCACCGGCGAGCCCGACGGCCAGCCGCAGAAGTCCGGCGTGGCGATCACCGATGTGTTCACCGGGATCTATTCCGTGACCGCGATCCTGGCGGCGCTGCACCAGCGTGAAAGCACGGGCAGGGGCCAGCACATCGACATGGCGTTGCTGGACGTGGCCGTGGCGGTGACCGCGAACCAGGCGCTGAACTACCTGACCACGGGAACCGTGCCCGGCCGGATGGGCAACGCGCATGTGAATCTGGCACCCTACCAGGTGTTCGACTGCGCCGATGGGCACATCATCATCGCCACCGGCAACGACCGGCAGTATCAGCGCCTGTGTCGGGTTCTGGGCCTGGACGACATGGCCGAGGCGCCGGAGTTTCGGCACAACAAGGACCGGCTAGCCAACCGCCGGGTGATGATTGCGCGCCTGAACGGGGCAACCGCCACGCGGAGCAAGGCCGCGCTTCTGGCCGCCTGCGAGGCACAGGGAATCCCCGCCGGCCCGATCAATCGTATGGACGAGGTGATGGCCGATCCGCAGGTCGTGGCGCGCGGCATGGAAGTGCTTCTCGACGGGGTTCCGGGTGTGCGCGCGCCGTTCCGGTTCTCGGATGCCGAGCTGGCCCTGCACCGGCCCGCGCCCCGGCTGGGCGAGGACGGCTGACGCGGGGTCTCAGGGCGCCGGGGCGACCTCGGCCAGCGTCTTGCGCAACCGGTCCTCTTCGGCGATCCGCAGGCGCACGGGCAGGGTTATCACCTTGGACCGGAAGCCTGGCGGCAGGCGCACGGCGTCCTTCTCGGTCGTGACCAGCTGTGCGCCAAGCAGCCGGGCCTCGTTCTCCAGCCGGGTCATCAGTGCCGGGGTCAGCGGCTGATGGTCGTCCAGCGCTTCGGCCCGGCGCAGATCGGCGCCTTGCGCGCGCAGGGTGCGAAAGAACTTCTCGGGGTGACCGATCCCGGCAAAGGCCAGAACCGACGTGCTGGTCCAGTCCATGCCGGTCTGCAGCGGCTCCATCACGCCGGTGACCCGGGGCACCGGGACATGCGCGCCCCAGCGGTCGGTGAATCCGGCCTGGGCCTCGGCATCGCCCAGCGTCACGAGCAGGTCGGCGCGCGCCAGCCCCGCCGGCACCGGTTCGCGCAGGGGGCCTGCCGGGATGCACAGCCCGTTGCCGAAGCCTATTGCCGCATCGACCACCACGACCGAGAAATCCTTTTGCAGCGCGGGATCCTGGAACCCGTCATCCAGCAGCAGCACCGTGGCGCCCGCCCTTGTTGCCGCTCGGGCACCGGCCACCCGGTCCGGCGCGATCCAGACATCCGCGAAGGCCGCGATCAGCAGCGGCTCGTCGCCGGTCTGTGTCGCGCTGTGCCGCGAGGGGTCGACCTGTACCGGCCCGGTGAGGCTGCCGCCATAGCCGCGGCTGATCACATGCGGCCTGTGCCCCGCGCGGCCAAGCTGTTCGGCCAGCCAGATGACCGTCGGCGTCTTGCCGGTGCCGCCGGCGTTGATGTTGCCGACGCAGATGACCGGCACATCGGCCCGGGCGCCGGTCCCGTTTGCCAGCCGGCGGGCCGTCGCGCGGGCATAGAGCGCGCCCAGCGGCGACAGCAGCCGCGCGCGCCAGTCGGGCCGGCGCGGATCGGAAATCCAAAATTCAGGCGCGCGCATTGCCCGAGCCCCGCTCGTCCAGCCTGTCCTGGATCATCTCGACCAGCTGGTCGTTCAGATAGGCCCCCTCGGTCACAACTTGCCAGCCGGCCAGAGCCATCTCGGCGGCACGATTGGGCGCAAGCGTCTGCACGACGCCTGTGGACAGCGTTTCGGCATCGCGCACGCTGCGGGCCGCGCCGGCGGCGGCCAGCCGGGAATAGGTGTCGATGTGGTCGCGCACATTCGGTCCGTAGAGCACCGCCGAGCCCAGGGCGACCGCCGTGAGCGGCTCGCGCCCGCCGGTGCCCGAGGTCAGCGAACTGCCCATGAAGCTGACCGGCGCCATCCGGAACCACAGGCCCAGATCCTCGGTCATGGTCGTCAGGAGGATCTGGGTGGAATCCTCGATCGCGTCGCCCGCGTCCCAATCGGCGCAGCGCAGCGATGTCTGCTCGACCAGGGCCATGAACCGGTCGCCATCGGTCGGATCGGCCAGGTGCAGGACCAACAGCAGCCGGTGCGCCAGCCGCAGGGTGCTGCGATGGGCCTGCAGGACCGTCTCGATCTCGTCACCATGTACCCAGCAGGCCAGCCAGACCGGCCGCGCCGCAAGCATCTCGGTGACGCTGGCCAGTTCCTCCTCGGACCAGGAGACGGGGTTCGGCGTCACCCGCATTTCCGCCGAGACCGAGACCTTGTCGCGGCTGACGCCGCTGCGCGTGATGCTGCGGGCGGTTTGCTCGGATTTCACCAGGATGGTGTCGAAACAGTCCAGCGTCGCGCGGGTCAGGTCCGGCAGCCAGCGATGGCGGCGCAGGGGCAGATCGCCCTCGCCGACATCCAGAAGGATCGAGGGGATCTCGCGGTCCGCCACAAGGCTGAGCAGGTTGGGCAGGAGACCGCCGCCGGCCCAGACGCACATATCCGGCCGCCAATGGTCCAGAAAACCGCGCGCCGCCGACATGTGGTCGGCCGGAAGCGGGAACACCGGCAGGCCCGGTTCGCGCCAGGCGTCGGCGTCCTCGGATCCGGGCGCGGTGAACAGGATCTGAAGCCCCGGCCGCTGCGCCATGAGCCTTCGGCACAGCTCGGCCAGCGCCACGAAACGGCGCCTGGTCGCGGACTGCACCCAGAGCAATTCGCCCTCGGGCCGCGGCGGGCGGTCCCCCTTGCCGGTCTGCGTATTGCGCCAGTTCAGCGCCCGATAGGCCGCCAGGCTGAGCGAGCGGCTCAAGACGTCAGCCCAGCTCTTCGGTTGCCGAAGCCTCGGTTCCTTCGTCGCGCAACCGGTGGATATGGGCGATGAAATAGCGCATGTGGGCATTGTCCACGGTGCGCTGGGCCTCGGCCTTCCAGGCGTCATAGGCCGAGTCGTAATCGGGATACATGCCGACGATGTGGATGTCGTTCACGTCCTTGAAAACGCTCTTGGTCGGATCGACCAGTTCGCCGCCAAAGACGAGATGCAGGCGTTGGGGCATTGGGTGTCCTTATCGCAGGGGCAAGGGGGGTGGCGAAAACCTACGGGTTTCGCCCGGCAGGTCAAGGCGCCGGAGGGTCGGGCGGCGTGCCGGGGATCACGGCATCGTCGGGCTCCAGCGCCTCGGACAGCGCCCGATGCACCAGCGGCCCGGCGGCTATGACGCCTTCGACCGTCGGGTGGGAATTGTTGAACCGAAGGGCCGCGCCGTGCCGGTCGGTGCAGCGCCCGCGGGCCTCGCGCAGGATCAGGTCGCCGGCCGCGATGTCCCATTCCCAGCTGGGGCGGAGCGTCAGCATCCCGTCGAAGCGGCCCTGTGCCACCAGGGCAAGGCGATAGGCCAGCGACGGGCGGTAGGCGCGGGCAAAGGCAGGCACGTGGCCATCGCGCCAGTGCGTCGGTTCCAGATTGGGGCGAGTGGCAAGGATCTCGGCCGTGGACAGCCCGGCGGGCTGCGAGGTCGCGATCGGAACAGCGTTGAGCGTGGCCCCCTGTCCCTCGGCCGCCGCGAACAGCCGGTCGAGCAGCGGCAGGTAGATCACCGCGGCCGTGATCCTTCCATGCTCGGCCACGGCGATCGAATGGGCCCAGGTGCGTTTGCCATCGGCAAAGCTGCGGGTTCCGTCGATCGGATCGACGATGAACAGCCGGTCGTGGTTCAGCCGTGCGCCGTCATCCTCGGTCTCCTCGCTCAGCCAGCCATAGCCGGGCCGGGCGGAGGGCAGCATTGCGGCCAGCATGTCGTTCACCGCGATGTCGGCCTCGGTCACGGGGCCCGCGCCCTCGGGCTTGTCCCAGCGCCGCGCCAGCTTGCCGGAATAGCGTGTGGCGATCTCGCCCGCCGCCCGGGCTGCCTCGATCAGCAGGGGCAGGTCACGCGCCGGCAAGGGTCATCCCTTCGATCAGCAGCGAGGGCACCACACGCGACAGCCAGGGCCGCGCGTCGTTGGCGGGCTGGATGCGCAGCAGCATGTCGCGCAGGTTGCCGGCGATGGTGCATTCATTGACCGGATAGGCGATCTCGCCATTCTCGACCCAGAATCCCGAGGCCCCGCGCGAGTAGTCGCCGGTATTGGGGTTGATGGTCGAGCCGATCAGCGATGTCACCAGCAGCCCGGTTCCCATGTCGCGCAGCAGTTCGTCCCGGTCGCTCTGACCTTGCGTCAGGGCGAGGTTCCAGTTGCTGGGCGAGGGGGCCGACGACACGCCGCGCGCGGCGTTGCCGGTCGGGTCCATCGACAGCTTGCGCGCGCTGCCCAGGTCCAGCGTCCATCCGGTCAGGATGCCGTCCTCGACCACCGCGCGGCGGCGGGTCGGCAGTCCCTCGGCATCGAAGGGGCGCGATCCGGACACGCGCAGGCGGTGCGGATCCTCGATCAGCGACAGGCTCTCGGGCAGCACCTGCGTGCCCAGCGCATCCTTCAACCAGGACGATCCCCGGGCGATGGAGGTGCCGTTGATGGCGGCGGTCAGGTGCCCGATCAGCGAAGAGGAAATGCGTTCGTCGAACAGGACCGGAAATGTGCCGGTGCGAGGTTGTCTCGCACCCGTCAGGCTGACCGCCCGTTCGCCGGCGCTGCGCCCGATCTCGTCCGCTCCGCGCAGGTCGCCCTGATGGATGCGGCTGTCGGCGTCATAGTCGCGCTGCATCCCGGTTCCGGTTCCGGATATCGCTACGCATGAGGTCGAGCGGCTGCTGCGGGCATAACCGCCCGAGAACCCGTTGCTGGCGGCTAGATGAACCCGGTTCAACCCGTAACCTGCCGCGGCGTCGGAGACTTGCGTGACGCCTGGGACGGATTGTGCCGCAGCCTCTGCTGCCAGGGCGTCCGCCATCAGCGCGTCGGGTTCGGGTTCGGGCGCCGGGTCCAGAAGGTCCAGCGCGTCGAGATCCCAGTCCCGGGCCAGCTGGTCCGGTCGGGCCAAGCCGGCATAGGCATCCTCGGGCGCTTCGCGGGCCATTGCCACCGCACGTTCGGCCATTGCCGCCAGGGTTTCCGGCCGGCTGTCCGAGGCGGACACGATGGCCTGGCTGCGCCCCATCAGCACCCGCAGCCCCAGATCGGCCGCCTCGGCGCGTTCCGCGTGTTCCAGGGCGCCGCCGCGGACTTCGATCGAGACGGAACTGCCCTGCATCACGATCGTGTCGGCCGCCTCGGCACCGGCGCGCTTGGCGGCGTCGAGCAGGGCGTGGCAGATCTCTTCGGGGGTGCGTGTCATGGGGCTCGGTTTCCTTGGGTTGCGGTCACGAGGTAGCCCCGCGCCGCCGGTGTCGCAAGTCCCTGGGCCGCAATGAATGAAAAGGGCCGCACGCGGCGGCCCCTCGAACACCCGATCTGCGGGGCGCTACTTGATGCGCTGGCCGTTGGCCAGGATCTGGCCGTCCTTGGTGACCTCGATCTTGGAGTTCAGCGTGTCGGGCGCGTCGCCGGGAACCGCCAGCATGCCCATCATCATCCGCGCGCCCATCGCGTCCTGCTCGGCCATCAGGCCCATGCCGATCAGCTTGTCGATCAGGGCGTTGGCGCCGACCAGTTGCAGGTTCGCCTCGCCCGAGGGGGCGGGCATCCCGTCGTAGGTCTCAAGGTCGCTGTTGTCGAACTCGAAATCGCCGGTTCCGCTCAGCCGCGCGCCGACCATCGATACCAGAAGTTCGTTGATCTTGAGCGATTGCAGCTCGCCCGGCGCGGCATCGGTGGCCTCAAGCGTGCTGGCCACTTCGGGATCCAGGAAGTTCACCAGCACTTTCGCCATGCCGGTCGCGTCCAGCTTGACCGTGGCGGGATCGCGCGGCAATGCGCCGGCCGGGTCGAACATGCTCCACAGGATGTCCGACATGGTGAAATCGGTCAGGTTGACCGCAAAGGCGAAGGGCTGTGCCTCATCCTTGGCCTGAACCGGGATGTCGAATTTCATGCCGGCCACGGCCATCGCGATCTCGATCGGGAAGGGCATCTCGGACGACACGATGGTCATCTGCGGCGCCTTCTGCGTGATGTCATAGACGATGTGGTCGCCATTCATCGCGACCTGGAAATCGCCGCCTTCGGAGTTGCTCTCGAACGAGAAGGGCTGCTCGTCGGGGTTGCCGCTGGCCTTGGTCTGGCCGGTCGCATAGGTGAAGCCGCCGCTATAGGCAAAGCCGGCATCGACCATGCTCTGATAGTCGCCGGCATTGAAATCCTTGGGGATGGTGCCGTCGCCGGTGAAGCCCAGCCCGGTCATCTCGCCATTCATCACGATACCTTCGTCCGACTCGGGGTCGTCGAAGGCGACGTCATAGGTCAGGGTGTCGGCCGCCATGCTCTGGGTGATGTCGCGGGCATCGCCGATCTTCATGTTCGAGGTGCCGGTCACACCGGCCAGGTCGAACCCGAGGGTCAACGTGCCCTCGGGCATCTCCTCGCCCTCGGCCTCGAGCGAGACCAGGTCGAACCCGATGGTCTGCGCCGAATAGTCATAGGTCATGTCGTCGGGGGATCCCGACACCACCATATCCATCTGCTGCTGGGTATAGACGAACTCGCCGCGCACCGGCGCATCGTCGGTGGGCGTGACCTCGAACGTCATCGGAAACTCTTCGGGGAAGCCGATGGAAACCGTGCCGTCGCCATTCTCGGTCAGGGTCATCTCGGGGATCGCCAGCATGATCGCGCCTTCGCCCTCGGGCAGGTCCATCGACATCGACATGTCGGTGATCGTGGTGACATTCCCCGAGGTTGTTTCCGAGCCGGTCAGGTCATAGCCCATGCCGCCCATATAGGCCTCCCAGTCGGCCCACACGTCCTGCGCGGTCAGTTCGGCCCAGGCGCCGGTGGAGGCGAAGGCGCAGGCCATGGCGGCGCTGCAGGTGCGGCGATAGAAATGTTTCATTTGAGAACCCTTCTCGATCAATGGCGCGCGTATCGTCTGCCCTCGCGCAGCGGGCGTCAAGGGGCAAGGTCTGGACCTGTCCCGGCTTTGCGCGTAACCAGAAAACAAGGCGAAAATGCGGAGGACGCGGCGATGAACATGCAGGGAAAGACCGTTCTGATCACCGGCGCAAGCCGCGGGATCGGGGCCGAGGCGGGCCGGGTGTTTGCCGCCGCCGGAGCCAATGTCGCGCTGGTGGCCCGCGGACCGGGCGAGATCACCGCCCTGGCGCAGGAGATCGGCGACCAGGCCATGGCGATCCCCTGCGACGTCAGCGATTTCGGCCAGGTTCAGGCCGCGGTCAACGCCTGCCGGGACCGGTTCAGCAGCCTGGACGTGCTTATCAACAACGCCGGTGTGATCGAGCCGATCGCGCATCTGGCAAGGGTCGACCCCGCCGATTGGGGCCGGGTCGTGGACATCAACCTCAAAGGCGTCTTCCACGGGATGCGCGCGGTCCTTCCGGTCATGCGGGAGGCTGGTGGCGGCAGCATCCTGACCGTCAGTTCGGGCGCCGCGCATGGCCCGGTCGAGGCCTGGAGCCACTATTGCGCCTCCAAGGCCGGCGCGGCAATGCTGACCTCCTGCCTGCATCTGGAAGAGCAGATCCACGGCATCCGCGCGATGGGCCTGTCGCCGGGCACCGTGGCGACGCAGATGCAGCGCGAGATAAAGTCCAGCGGCATCAACCCGGTCAGCCAGCTGGACTGGTCGGCGCATATCCCCGCGGACTGGCCGGCCAGGGCATTGCTGTGGATGTGCGGACCGGATGCGGACGAGTTCCTCGGGAACGAGATTTCATTGCGCGATGACGCGATCCGCGCGCGGATCGGCCTGGCATGATCGAGCTGGAGCGGGATGGCGGGCTCTGGATGGTGACGCTGAACCGTCCGGACAAGGCCAACTCGCTCACCTCCGCCATGCTGACCGAGCTGTGCGAGGTCGCCGAGGCGGCCACCGAAGCGCGGGCGCTGATCCTGACTGGGCGCGGCCGGGTGTTCAGCGCGGGCGCCGATCTCGACGAGGCGCGGGCGGGCCTTGCGACCTCGCCTCTGTGGGAACGGCTGTCGGGGGCGATCGCGGCGCTGCCCTGCCTGACCGTGGCGGCGCTGAACGGCACGCTGGCGGGGGGTGCCAACGGCATGGCGCTGGCCTGTGACTTGCGCATCGCGGTGCCGCAGGCCAAGGTGTTCTACCCGGTGATGAAGCTGGGATTCCTGCCGCAACCCTCGGACCCCGCGCGCATGGCTGCGCTGATCGGCCCGGCCCGCACGCGGCTGATCCTGATGGCGGGCCAGAAGATCAACGCCGAGGAGGCCTATGCCTTCGGCCTGTTCGACCGGATCGTCGCGCCCGAGGAGCTTATGGATACCGCCCGGTCGCTGGTGGCCGACAGCCTGGATGCCGATGCCGGGATCGCCGCAGGGATCGCGGATCTCTGTCCATGAGGCTCGCCGCCCTGCGCCTGCGGGTTGCGGACCCGGCGGCGGTCGCGCGGTTCTATGCCCAGCATTTCGGCATGACGGCCCGGCCGGAGGGCGCGCAGTGGCGCGTCGGTTATGCGGGTCGGGATTCCGACCTGATCCTGATGCCCGGCGGCGGCGGGTTCTCCGCCGATCGCGGCCAGCGCTACTGGAAGATCGGGATCACCGTGCCCGATCTCGACCGCGCCGTCGACCAACTCCGCCGGGATGGCCTTGAGGTCAGCGTGCCGCACCAGTTCCGGGACATCGGCTATCTGTGTCACCTGAGCGACCCGGCCGGCTTCCCGGTCGAGCTGCTGCAATGGACCTTTCAGGACAGCCCGCCCGCGCCGCAACAGTCCGGCGGCCCGTTTTCGGCGGCGCGGATCGGCCAGATCACCCTGCGCAGCGGAGATATTTCGGCCGAAACCGAAATCTGGATCGCGCTCGGGATGCGCCTTCTGTCAGTGCAGGAGGTTCCAAGCCACGGCTTCGACCTGCATTTTCTTGCCTTCACCGACGAAACGCCGCCCGATCCCGATCTGTGGTCGGTGGCCAACCGCGGATGGCTGTGGCAGCGGCCCTACACAACCCTGGAATTTCAGCACGTCCCGGGCGCGGAATTCGCCGCGGTGCCGGACCTCCGCGGCATCGAAATCGACGGGCTGCGCGCGCCGCAGAAGGACGCCGCCGGAACCGCGCTGATCCCGACCCGGTAGGCCGGGTCAGGCCTTCACCCGTTCCGCCCTGGGGTCATACATCGGCCGGAGCGACGCCTCGGCGCGCACCCGCGTGCCCATCACGTCGATCTCATAGGTCGAGGCCAGCAGCTCGGCCGCGCTTTCTCCGCGGCAGGGCACATAGCCCATGCCCATCGCGCCGCCCAGATGATGCCCATAGGCACCCGAACTGAGATGGCCCACGATGTCACCGTTCCGGATGATCGGCTCGTTGTGATAGAGCAGCGGTTCGGGGTCGGTCAGGCGGAACTGCAGCAGGCGGCTCCGCAGCCCTTCGTCCTTCTTGCGCAGCACCGCGTCGCGGCCGATGAACTGCGGCTTGTCGGTCTTGACGGCAAAGCCCAGCCCTGCCTCGAGCACGTGATCCTCGGGCGTGATGTCATGGCCGAAATGGCGGAACCCCTTTTCGATCCGGCATGTGTCCATCATGTGCATCCCACACGGCTTCAGCCCCAGATCCTGCCCGGCCTGCCAGAGCGTCTCGAAGGCATGGGCGGCCATGTCGGAAGAGACATAGATCTCCCATCCCAACTCGCCCACATAGGTTACGCGGTGCACTCGGGCGAGGCCCAGTCCCAGCTCGATTTCTTGCGCCGTGCCAAAGGGATTGACCTCGTTCGAAAAATCATTCGGCGAGACGCGCGCCATCAGATCGCGGGCCTTGGGGCCCATCACCGCCAGAACGCCTTCACCCGCGGTCGCGTCGGTGATGGTGACGCGGAGTTCTCCCTGATGCCGCCGCATCCAGGTCTCGTCCGCCAACCGCGCCGCCGCCGGCGTCACCACGAGATACGCGGTTTCCGAAAGGCGCGTGACGGTCACATCCGCCTGGATCCCGCCACGCGCATTCAGGAACTGGGTGTAGACGATCTTGCCCACCGGAACGTCGAACTGCCCGCCGCCGACATGGTTCAGGAATGCGGTCGCATCCGGCCCCTCGACGCGGATCTTGCCAAAGGAGGACATGTCATACATGCCCAGCCCGGTGCGGATCGCGGCATGTTCCGCGGCCACGTTGTCGAAGAAGTTCTGCCGCTTCCAGCTGTAGCGATATTCCGCTTCCTGCCCGGGCCGCGCGAACCAGTTTGCGCGCTCCCAGCCCGCCAGTTCCCCGAACACCGCGCCGCGCGCCTTGAGGTGCTCGTGGAACGGTGTGCGCCGGATGCCGCGCGCTGTGGCCTTCTGCCGATAGGGGAAGTGGTCGGCGTAAAGCAGGCCCAGCGTTTCGCTCGCGCGCTCGGCCAGGTAGCGGCGGTTGCCCTGGAACGGCTGCATCCGCGCGATGTCCACATCGCCGAGGTCAAAGGGCGTCTCGCCATCCTCCATCCATTGCGCCAGTGCCATCCCGGCGCCGCCCGCCGACTGGATGCCGATGGAGTTGAACCCGGCGGCGACCCAGACATTGTCCATCTCGGGCGCCAGACCCAGGTGATAGGCGTCGTCTGGGGTAAAGCTCTCGGGGCCGTTGAAGAACGTGTGGATGCCCGCCTCGGCCAGCATCGGCATCCGGTTGCAGGCGGCCTCGAGGATCGGTTCGAAATGGTCGAAATCCTGCGGAAGCTGGTCGAATTCGAAACTGTCGGGGATGCCCTCCAGGCCCCAGGGTTTCGCCTTTGGCTCGAACGCGCCCAGAAGGAACTTGCCGGCATCTTCCTTGAAATAGGCGCACTCGTCAGGCACCCGCAGCACCGGCATCTGGCTGAGGCCGGCGATGGCCTCGGTGACGATATAGAAATGCTCGCAGGCCTGCAGCGGCACATTGGTGCCGGTCATCCGGCCCACCTCGCGGCCCCACATGCCGGCGCAGTTCACCACCATGTCGCAGGTGATATGGCCCCGGCCGGTGCCGTCATCGGCGATCCAGTCGACGCCGGTGACGCGCCGGCCCTCGCGGGTGGCGCCGGTGACCTTGATGCGTTCGTGGATCGCCGCGCCGCGTTGCCGGGCGCCCTTGGCCAGCGCCAGCGCGATATTGGCGGGGTCGGCCTGTCCGTCGGTGGGCAGCCAGACGCCGCCGGTCACGCCATCGAGGTTGATATGGGGGTATTTCTCCTTGATTTCGGTGGGCGACAGCTCTTCGGCGGGTACCCCGAAGGCCCGCGCCATCGCGGCGCTGCGATACAGTTCCTCCAGCCGCTCGCCGGTCAGCGCCGCCGAGATCGACCCGACCTGCCGCAGGCCCGTGGCCACACCGGTTTCGGCCTCGAGGCCGCGGTAGAGCTCGGCGGAATAGCGCGCCAGCTTGGTCATGTTGGAACTGGCGCGCAGCTGACCGATCAGGCCGGCGGCATGCCAGGTGGTCCCGCTGGTCAGCTGCTTGCGCTCCAGCAGGACGATATCGGTCCAGCCGAGCTTGCTCAGGTGATAGGCGACGGAACATCCGATGACGCCGCCGCCGATGATCACGACACGGGCATTTTCAGGCAGGTCGGGCATGGGTTGCTCCTTTGGTTGGGTTCGGATCGCTGGCGCGATCCGACATGGGCGAGGGGCGCTGCCCCTCGCGCTCCCCGAGGTATTTTCAGCGAGAGGAAAACATGGCGTCAGACAATATGGTGGCCGGCAGTTTGCAGGCGGGTGGCGAGTTCACGGATGTGGGCGGGCCCGATTTCGCAGCAGCCGCCAACGATGGTGGCGCCTTGCGCGACCCAGCCCATGGCGTGGTCGGCATAGGTTCCAGGATCGAGATCGGTGCGCCGTTCAAGCGCGTCGACCGTGGGCGCGTCGGTCAGGAAGCCCTCGGAAATGCGGGTGAATCCGTTGGCATAGGCGCCAAAGGGCTTGCCGAACCCCGCCAGGATCTCGACGGCCGCGGGCACCGCCTCAGGGCGGCAACAGTTGATCAGCAGCGCGTCGGGGCGGAAGTCCTGCAACAGCTGCGCGATGTCGGCGAGCGGTTCGCCGGAGCGCAGGCGCGTGCCGTCTTCGTCCATCACACTCAGCGCCAGCCAGACCGGTTTGCCGCAGCCTCGGGTGCCGGACAACGTGCCTTCGGCCTCCAACAGGGACGACACCGTTTCGATCAGGAAGACATCGACGCGATCCCGCATCAGCGCCACCAGGTCGGCATATTGCCGGGCGGCATCCACCGGATCCGGCTTCAGATCCGGCCGGTAGGAGGCCAGCAGCGGACCCAGCGCGCCGGCCACGCGCCCGCCATGGGTGTCGCGGGCCCGGCCGGCCTGTTCCAGCGCCACCTCCACCAGCTCGGCGAGCCGGTCCTGCAGCCCGACGCGTATCAGGCGCGACCGGTGCAGGGCATAGGTGTTCGTCGTGGCCACGGTGGCGCCGGCGCGGAAATAGTCTGCATGTACCTCGCCCACCAACCCGGGCCGGTCGATCATGACCTGCGTGGACCAGAGCGGCGTCGCACGGTCCTCGGTCCGCCGCACGAGTTCCTGTCCGATTGCGCCGTCCAGAAGGGTAATCGCAGTCATGCCCGCAGCCTTTCGTTCTGCGGATCCCAGAGCGGTTGATCCGGCTGAACTACGGCGCGGTGGCGCGTGCCGTAGATTTCGACCTCCAGCTCGGTGCCCGGTTCGGCCAGATCGCTGCGCACCATGCCCAGCGCGATCGAGGCGCCGACCCGGTAGCCCCAGGCGCCCGAGGTGGTCTCGCCCACGATCTCGCCATCCTTCCAGATGCAGGACATGTAGGGCGCGTCGGCCCCGCCCGCATCGACGATCAGCGTGGCAAACCGTTTCTTCACGCCCTGCTGCCGCTCGGCCAGCAGCGCCGTCTTGCCGGGGAAATCCTGCGGCTTGTCGAGGCGCACGAAACGGTCCAGCCCGCTTTCCAGCAGCGAGTAGTCGGTGGACAGGTCGCCCTTCCACGCGCGATAGCCCTTTTCGATGCGCAGGGAATTCAGCGCCCACATGCCGAAGGGCCTGGCACCTGCGCCGGTCACGGCGTCCCAGATCGCCGGGGCGTCCTCGGCGGCGCAATGCACCTCCCAGCCCAGTTCGCCGGCAAAGGAGACGCGGATCAGTGCGCAGTCAATCCCGGCGACCTTGCCCTCGAAACTGACCGACAACCAGGGCAGGAACAGGTCGTGATTGGTGAGCGGGCCGAGGATCTCTCGCGCCTTGGGGCCGGTGACCAGCAGGCATTCGACGTTGTCGGAATGGTCGCTGATCGTGACGCCCTCGGGCGCCTGACGCCACAGCCATTCGCGGTCGTGCCATTGCGCGGTGGCGGCGGTGATCAGGCCGACATCCTCGTCGGAATGCACCATGACGGACATCTCGGTTGCCACCCGGCCCCGGTGATCGGGGAAATACGCCAGTCCGATCCGCCTTGGCGCGGGCAGGCGCGATGTGGTCAGCCCGTCGACGAAATCCTTCGCCCCCGGCCCCTCGACCTTGAGCCGTGAGAACCCGCTGATCGCCAGGATGCCGCAATGGTCGCGCACCGCCTCGCATTCCGCGCGGATGCGCGGCTCCCACGGACCTGAACGGTCCCAGGTTTGGGTCGCCGCCTCGGAGGTGTCGTCGCCCGGTTGCGCGAACCAGTTGGCGCGTTCCCAGCCGTTATAGGCACCGAAGACCGCACCGGCAGCCTGCAGCCGATCATGCAGCGGCGAGCGGCGCTTGTTGCGCCCCGCGGGCCATTCGTGCCACGGGAAATGCATGGCGTATTCGTGGCCATAGACCTCCATCCCCTTGGCGACGCAGTAGTCATGATCGGTGTAGCCGGTGAACCGGCGGGGATCGCAGGCCCACATATCCCATTCGGTAGCGCCATCGACGATCCATTCGGCCAGAACCTTGCCCGCGCCGCCGCCCTGGGCGATGCCGAAGGTAAAGACGCAAGCCTCGAAGGCGTTGCGGACCCCGGGCATGGGGCCAAGCAGCGGGTTGCCGTCCGGCGCATAGGGGATCGGGCCGTTGATGACGCGACTCACACCGGCGCTGCCCAGAAGCGGCACACGCTCCATCGCGTCGGTGACGATATCCTCGATCCGGTCCAGGTCGTCGGACCAGAGTTGAAAACTGAAATCCTCGGGCATCGGGTCGTCGGGGTCGGCCCAATGGGCGCGGCAATCGGGCTCATAGGGGCCGAGGTTGAAGCCGTGCTTTTCCTGACGTAGGTAATAGGACACGTCCACGTCACGCAGCAGCGGCAGTTTCTTCCCGGTCTTCTTGGTCAACGCCTCGATCTCGGGGATCTCCTCGGACAGCAGGTACTGGTGGCTCATCACCATCATCGGCACCGTGCGCCCGCCATAGGGCTTGAACCATTCGCCGACGCGCTGGGCGTAGTAGCCGGCGGCGTTCACAACGTAGTCGCAGGCGATGTCGCCCTTGTCGGTACGCACCGTCCAGGTCCCGTCATCATGCTGGGTGACACCGGTGGCCGGGGTGAAGCGCAGGATGCGCGCGCCCATATCCCGCGCGCCCTTGGCCAGAGCCTGGGTCAACTGCGCTGGGTCGATATCGCCATCGTTGGGATCATAGAGCGACCCGGCGAGGTCGTGGGTTTCCAGGAATGGGTAATGCTCCTTTGTTTCCTCGGGCGTCAGGATCTCCATGTCGACGCCCAGGTAACGGCCCATGGCGGCGGCGCGCTGGAACTCCTGCATCCGCTCGGCGCTGTGGGCCAGCCGGATCGAGCCGGTGACGTGGTAGTTCATCGGATAGTCGACCTCGTCCGCCAACCGCGAATAGAGGTCGGTCGAGTAGCGTTGCATGTTCATGATCGCCCAGGAGGTCGAGAAGGTGGGCACGTTGCCCGCCGCGTGCCAGGTCGACCCGGCGGTCAGTTCGTTCTTTTCCAGCAGCACGCAATCGCTCCAACCCTTCTTGGCCAGATGATAAAGCGACGAGACACCCACCACGCCGCCGCCGATGATGACCACGCGTGCCTTGTTCGGAAAATCGGCCATGCAAACCTCCTGTCAGCTTTGCGGCACTCCGTCCGCGATGTCGTAATAGTCGCCCTTGTCGGCGGTGAAGATATGCTTTTGCAGCCGCAGGCGGTCGGCCCGGAATTTCACGGCGGCGCACCGGCAGGATCCCGTTGTCATCGTCACCCCCTTGCTTGCGGCAGCGCGCTGCTGCCCAACGCCACGCCGTAGATGATGAAACAGCCGGCCATGACCCGGCGCACCCAGGTGTTGAAGACCGCCCCCAGCGCGGCGCGTCCCATCAGGGCACCGATCAGCGTGAAGCCGGTATAGCTGAGCGCGGTGATGGTCAGCGCGGTGGGCAGGATCACGGTCATCTGCTGCCAGATCGGCACCTCGGGCTGCACAAATTGCGAAAAGGCGGCCAGGTAGCCCGCGACGCTCTTGGGGTTGATCGTGGCGATGGCCAGTGCGCTCAGATAGACGTGGCCGGCCGGCCGCTGGGCGGTCGGGACGGGCCGCGCGGCGTTGCGCCAGCCACGGATCCCCAGCCAGATCAGGACACCCGCCCCGGCCAGCCTGACGACCAGGAAGGCGGCGGGCGAGGCGGTGATCAGGGCGGTGACACCCAGCGCCGACAGCAGCAGGAACGCGGTGGCCTGGGTCAGGATCGCCAGGACGCCCAGCATGGCGCGCGAAAACGGCAGCGACATGCCGTTCGAGATGCAGTTGACCGCGTTCGGGCCGGGGGTGGTCACGAAGACCGCCCAGAACGCGGCGAAGATGATCCAGGCCTCGGCGCTCATCAATATACCGGTGGGGCGATGACCCAGACGGCCACCGCCGGCTCGTCATAGGGGTTGGCCCAGTGATGGGGTTCGTTGCGGATGCGGAAGCTGTCGCCGGGTCCGACCGTGAAGCTGCGCGCGCCGATCCGCAGGTCCAGCTGGCCTGAGATCATGTACCCCACCTCCTGCGTCGGGCGGTGGGTCTCTTCCGGCAGGGCCGCGCCGGGCCGAAAGGTCGAGTGGACGACCTCGAAATCGTCGGTCAGGTCGGGCGAAAGCAGCTCTTCGATCAAGCCTTCCTCGCCCGAACCCATCTGGCGGCGACTGCCGGCGCGAACGACATAGCCTTGTTCGCCGGCGGGCGTGGCGTGATGCGAAAACAGGATCGACATCGGCGCGCCCAGCGCCTGGGCGATCCGGCGCAGGTCGGTGATCGACGGCTCGGACAGGTCGCGCTCGACCTGGCTGATCCAGCCGACCGAGCGCCCGGTGCGCGCCGCGATCTCGGCCAGCGTCAGGCCCCGCGCCTTGCGCAGCGCCCGGATATCCGCCCCGAGCGTCGCGGGTTGTGGCGTGTGATCGGTCATTGCGGACATCCGGTCGTGAAAAACAGCATTGAATTTTCACGATGCGCGGGGTTCGTGAAAATTTCAAGAAAAATTTCACTGGCTGCCGATCCAGAGCGCGGGTATCACCGCAGGCATGTGGCTTGGCATCTACTACCTCTGGGGCATCAATGCGCTGACCGTCGGCCTGATGGGCTGGGACAAGCTGGTGGCGCGCCGCCGGCGGCGACGGGTGCCGGAACGGTGGCTGCTGCGCCTGTCGCTGCTGGGCGGCAGCCCCGGAACCCTGCTGTCTCGGTGGATCTTTCGGCACAAGCGGCGCAAGCAGCCCTTTGTCCGGTGGCTCTGGGCCATCGCGGCGGCGCAGGCGGCGCTGCTTTTGCTAGCGGCCGAATACCTCTGACAGGATCGCGTCCAGACGCTCGGCATCGGTCGGAGTGAAGGCATCGGGCCGGTCGCTGTCAATGTCGAAAACGGCGACGACCTGGCCCGAGGCGTCGCGGACGGGCAGCACCAGTTCCGACCGGGTCGATGCGGCGCAGGCGATGTGATCGTCGAACGCCTCGACGTCAGGCACCAGCTGGATCTCGCCGCTGCGCGCCGCCGCACCGCAGACGCCGCGGTCGAACGGAATGACAAGGCAGCCGTGCCCGCCCTGGTAGGGACCGATCTTGAGCAGGCCGGGCGCGACGACCCGGTAGAAACCGGTCCAGTCGAACCGGTCGTCGGAATGATGCACCTCGCAGGCGACGGTGGCCATCAGGGCCACGCAGTCGGTCTCGCCGTGGGTAAGCGCGGCGATGGTCTTGGCCAGCGTGTCGTAATCGACGGTCATTGTGTCTTTCCCGTCCTGCCGGTGAGAGGGGGCCGGATGCCCCCTCAGTGCCGAGCGCCGCGATGCTCGGTTCAGATCCGCTCGATGGCAATGGCGGTGCCTTCGCCGCCGCCGATGCAGATCGCGGCGACGCCGCGCTTCAGCCCGCGCTTTTCCAGCGCGTTGAGCAGGGTGACGATGATCCGCGCGCCGGATGCGCCGATCGGGTGGCCCAAGGCACAGGCGCCACCGTTCACGTTCACCTTGTCACGGGGCAGGCCCATCTCGTGCATGAAGGCCATCGGCACGACGGCGAAGGCTTCGTTCACCTCCCACAGGTCCACGTCATCCTTGCTCCAGCCGATGCGCTGGAGGAGCTTTTGCGCAGCCGGCACCGGCGCCGTCGTGAAAAGGCCCGGGGCCTGGGCGTGGCTGGCATGGCCGACGATGCGGGCCCGGACCGACAGGCCCTGTGACTCCGCCGCATCCGCCGAGGCCAGCACCAGCGCCGCCGCGCCATCGGAGATCGACGAGGAATTCGCGGCGGTTACGGTTCCACCCTGGCGGAAGGCGGGCTTGAGCGTCGGGATCTTGTCGGGCCGCGCGGTTCCCGGCTGCTCGTCGGCCCCGGTGACGATCTCGCCCTTGCGGGTCTGGACCGTGACCGGGGCGATCTCGTCTTCGAAGGCACCGTTCTCTTGCGCGGCCAGGGCGTTCGACAGCGATTGCAGCGCATAGTCGTCCTGCGCCTCGCGGGTGAACTGGAAGGCCTCGGCGCAATCCTCGGCGAATGTGCCCATCAGCCGGCCCTTGTCATAGGCATCCTCGAGCCCGTCGAGAAACATGTGGTCGATCACCTGCCCATGCCCGATCCGCGCACCGCTGCGCATCTTGGGCAAGAGGTAGGGCGCGTTGCTCATGCTCTCCATGCCGCCGGCGATCATGGTGGCGGCATGGCCCAGGGCGATCTGGTCGAAGGCCATCATTGCCGCTTTCATGCCCGAGCCGCACATCTTGTTGAGCGTGGTGGCCGGCACCTCCTCGCCCAGCCCGGCGGAGAATCCGGCCTGCCGGGCGGGCGCCTGGCCCTGTCCTGCGGGTAGAACACAGCCCATGAGAACCTCGTCGACGGTTTCGGCGCCGGCCCCGGCCAGGGCGGCGCGGATGGCGGTGCCGCCCAGGTCGGCGGCGCTCACCGTATCGAACGCACCCTGAAACCCGCCCATCGGCGTGCGGGCGGCGCCCGCGATAACGACTTCTTTCATGCCTACCTCCTGAGGATTCGGTCCCTGCATACAGAATGGTAAGAATTGGCGTCTAGCCTCTCCGGCAAGAATTGCACCAAGCAGGAGCATGAGATGAGCTTGACCAGCACTGTGCAAGGCGATGCGCAGATCATCACTGTCGAAGCCGAACGGATCGACGCGGCGATGGCCATCCAGTTCAAGGAGGACATGCGCACCGAAACCGCATCGGGGCCGAAACGCGTGATTCTGGACCTGACGCGGGTGGATTTCATCGATTCCAGCGGGCTGGGTGCGATCGTCGCCGCGATGAAGCAGCTGGATCCCGGCCGGCGGCTGGATCTGGCCGGGCCGCGGCCGATGGTGGCCAAGGTCTTCCGACTCACCCGAATGGACACCGTCTTCGACCTCTACGCCTCGCTGGACGAGGCGCTGGCGGCCGGGTCGGCCTGACCGCGCCCTCGCTCACGTGGGCGCAGACACGCAAACGGCCGGGCTGGCGCTGCGGTTTCGCGCCACGGGGATCGCGGCCCGCCGGGCGAATTGCGCCCTGGGCAGCTGGCTGTCCGAGGCCGGGCTGCCCGACGATCGGTCCGAGGATATCCGGATCGCGGTTGCAGAGGCGGTGAACAACATCGTGGAACATGCCTATCTGGGTCTTGCCCCCGGCTGGATCCGGCTCACCGGTCGCAAGACCGCCCGGAGGGTCGAGATTTGCATCTCTGACAGTGGCACGCCACTGCCGGTCGGTCCTGAGACCGAAGGGCATCCGGTGGATCCGCATGCGCTGAAGCGGACCTTGCCGGAAGGGGGGTTCGGCTGGATCCTGATCCGCAAATTGACCAACCGGGTCCATTACAGGCGCGGGGCGGGCCGCAACCTGCTCACGCTCCACTTCGATTTGTCCACGGCGTCCCAGGGGCTCTGAAAGTGCTGTTCTGCTGCGCCATTCAGCCCAGGCGCAAGCCCGGTCGCGCCGTCACAACATTGCCGCAATTGCTCCGCACTCGCGCCCCAAACCGGGGTGATAAAGGTCTTGTAGCTGCAAAGGCTTCCCTCGACGTCGCGCTGCATAGCCCCCACCCAGGGCGCGACGTCGAGGATTTACCCCCCTACATTCCAAGATTGAAATCTCCGGACGGGCGCCTATCGTGGCGTCAAAAAGGAGACATTTGCATGCGGGATTTCCATCTTCCCGGCCGGTCCGAGGTCCTTGCCGCCGAAGGGATGTGCGCCACGTCGCACCCTCTGGCGGCGCAGGTGGCCGTGGACATTCTCAAACGCGGCGGCAACGCGATGGATGCGGCGATCTCGGCGGCTGTGCTGCTGGGCATCTGCGAGCCGCAGATGACGGGCATCGGCGGCGATTGCTTCGTTCTCTACACGCGCGCCGGGAGCGACGAGATCCGGGCCTTGAACGGATCCGGCCGGGCGCCGGCGGCGGCGAATCCTGACAGGTTGCGGGCCCGTGGGCTGAACAGGGTGCCAGATCACGAGCCGGATGCGGTGACAATGCCCGGCGCAATCGAAGCCTTCTGTCACCTCTCCGAGACCGAAGGCGTTCTGGGACTCGACGCACTGTTGCAGCCGGCGATCCACTATGCCGAACAGGGTGTGCCGGTGGCGCCGCGCGTGGCCTTCGACTGGGCGCGGGATGCGGGGCACCTGCAGGGCGCCGCGCGGGATTTCTACCTCATGGACGGGGCGCCGCCGCATGTCGGGCAGGTCTTTCGCGCGCCGGCCCAGGCCGAGGTGCTGCGCCGCATCGCCCGCAACGGGCGCGACGGGTTCTATTCCGGCGAGGTGGCCGAGGACATGCTGGCCGCGCTCTCCGCGCTGGGCGGAGTGCATGAGGCCGCGGATTTCGCCAATGTGTCCTGCCTGCCGACCGAGCCGATCGCCGGGGCCTACAAGGATGTCGAACTGGTCGAGCATCCTCCGAACGGGCAGGGCGCCACCGCGATCCTGCTGCTGAACATCCTGGCACGGTTCGACATCGCCGCAATGGACCCGCTGGGCCCGCAACGGGCGCATGTCGAGGCCGAGGCCACCAAACTGGCCTATGACGCGCGCAACCGCTTCATCGCCGACCCGGATCATGCCGCGCGAACCGAGCACATGCTGTCGCAGGAGGTTGCGGACCGGCTGGCCGCCCTGATCGACCCGGCCCAGGCGATGCCCGACGCCGCGCCGCTGACCGAGGCGGTGCACAAGGACACCGTCTATGTCACCGTGGTCGATCGGGACCGGATGGCGGTCTCGCTGATCTATTCGATCTTTCGCGGCTTCGGATCGGGGATCGCATCGCCGGAGTTCGGGATCCTCATGCAGAACCGGGGCAGCGGCTTCACCCTCGAGCCCGGCCATCCCAACGAGCTGGGGGGCGGCAAGCGGCCGATGCACACGATTATCCCGGGCATGCTGCGCGAAAACGCGCGTGTCACCATGCCGTTCGGCGTGATGGGCGGGGCGTATCAGCCGGCAGGTCATGCGCGTCTGGTCACCAACCTGGTCGATTACGGCATGGGGTTGCAGCAGGCGATGGATGCGCCCCGGTGCTTTGCCGATGCCGGTGTGCTGCGGGTCGAGCGCGGCTATCCCGATGCCGTGCGGCAGGAGCTGCAGGCTCTCGGACACAAAGTGGTCGTGCCCGAGCCGCCGCTGGGCGGTTCGCAGGCGATCCGGATCCGCGAGGACGGCGTGCTGGAGGCGGCCAGCGATCCGCGCAAGGACGGCTGCGCGCTGGGCTACTGACCGGCGGGCCGGATCAGTTCATGTGGAAATGCAGGGGATAGGAGCCGTCGGTCAGCGGGCCGAACATCTCGGGAATATCGGGATGGTCCACCGGTTCGCCGGAATAATCCGCGACAAGGTTCTGCTCGGACACATAGGCGACGTAGAAGCTCTGATCGTTTTCGGCCAGTAGGTGATAGAACGGCTGATCCTTGACCGGCCGGCTGTCCTCGGGGATGGCCTGATACCATTCCTCGGTGTTGGAAAACTCGGGATCCACATCGAACACCACGCCGCGGAACGGATGTTTCTTGTGACGAACGATTTGTCCCAAATGATATTTGGCGCGCAACTTCAACATAAACTAGCCCCTAATCCTTTGTTAATACCTTTGAAAAGCCCTTCTTGTCCATTATTTGTCCGGAATTTCGGGGAAACAGTCTGTGAGCGGCGGCGTAACAGTGCCCTCGCAGCGCGGCCACGCAACCCCCGGTCGGCATCCTTTTCCGGCGAGAATCCGCTCACAGTTGTGATTTAATCCCGGGGCCGGATGCGTTACACTGGCAAAAAAAGCGAGAGGCAGATGAGCAGATCTCTTTGCGTGCTGATGCTGGCACTGATCCTGGTGTCGTGCAGCGGCGGGTCCCGGACCCCGCCGCGCAACCTTGACGACGCCTGCAGCATCGCCCGTGAGCGTCCGGAATACATGAAGGCGTTCCGCCAGACGGAGCGGAAATGGGGCGTGCCGGTGCATGTGCAGATGGCGACGATATACCAGGAAAGCCGCTATCGTTCCGATGCGCGCACCCCGCACCGCTATGCCCTGGGCGTGATTCCGATGGGCCGCCAAAGCAGCGCCTTCGGCTACAGCCAGGCGCTGGACGGCACGTGGGAGGAATACCAGAAGGAAACCCGGAGCCGGCGGTCCAAACGCAACCGGATGCGCGACGCGTCGGACTTCATGGGCTGGTACATGACCAAGAGCAACAGGCGCAACGGCATCCCGCTGTATGACACGCGCAACCAGTACCTAGCCTATCACGAGGGCCATGCCGGGTTCGCGCGCGGCAGCTACAACCAGAAAAGCTGGCTGTTGCGGGTGGCCGACGACGTGGCCTCGCGCGGCGAGATGTACCGGCTGCAACTGATGGCTTGCGGCATGGGCTGACCCGCCGCGCGCGGGTCTAGCGCGTGTCGCTTCCGCGTCGGCGCAGGGTGAACAGCTGGCGGTCCAGTGTCTGACCGGTGTTCAGCGCGCCCAGGATCACAGTGGTCCGGGTGCCGGCGTCGTCGTGAACCACCCATTTGCGCAGCTCGACGGGATTGTCGGTGAACATCAGGTCGATGCGCCCACGCTCGGGGTTCTCGGGATCCTGGGCGGTGACCACGGTTGCGGTGCCGTCAAAGCCGTGCCCGACCACCATGTTGGCCCGGCCCAGATCGACGCGGCGCGCCAGGATGATCGACAGAGGCGTCTTTCGCAGCGGATATTGCTCAGGCGGCTGGTTCGACTTCTGGTCGTCGATCTTGACCGTGCCGGCCGTCACCACCACCAGCGCGCTTTCCGGCGGGTCATATTCGAACCGCATCTTGCCGGGGCGCTGGATCCACAGCTTGCCGGTGCTCAGCGATCCGTCATCGTTGACCTGGGTAAACGAGGTCTCCACGGTCTTGAGCTGGTTGAGATAGGCCGAGACCTCCGACAGGGACAGTTTCTCGGCGGCCCATGCGGGCAGGGCGCCTAAGGTCAGCGCGAGGGCGAAGGCAATCTGTTTCATGACATTCCAGATAGGTGCTCCGCCCTCGATTTGAACGGTGCTATTGCTGCTCGGGCACAAGAATCTCGCGTTTGCCCACGTGGTTCGCGGCCGAGACGATACCCTCTTCCTCCATCTGCTCAACCAGCCGTGCGGCCTTGTTGTAGCCGATGGCGAGTTTCCGCTGAATGTAGGAGGTCGAGCATTTGCGGTCCTTGATCGCGATCGCGACGGCAGTGTCATAGAGCGCGTCCTCGCCGTCGGTGTTGCCGCCGGTGTTCAGGCCCAGCACCGCGTCGATGTTGTCGGCCTTGTCGTCATCCGGGCCTTCCAGCACGGTGCCAACGTATTCCGGCGGACCAAAGGCCTTGAGGTGGTTGACGACCTCCTCGACCTCCTCGTCGCTGACGAAGGGGCCGTGGCAGCGGGTGATCTTGGCGCCGCCGGCCATGTAGAGCATGTCGCCCATGCCCAGCAGCTGCTCGGCGCCCATTTCGCCCAGGATCGTGCGGCTGTCGACCTTGGACGTGACCTGGAAACTGATCCGGGTCGGGAAGTTGGCCTTGATCGTGCCGGTGATCACGTCGACCGAGGGGCGCTGCGTGGCCATGATCAGGTGGATGCCGCTGGCCCGCGCCATCTGCGCAAGTCGCTGGATGCAGGCCTCGATCTCCTTGCCCGCGACCATCATCAGGTCGGCCATCTCGTCGACGATCACCACAATATAGGGCAGGGCCTCGGGGGCGAATTCCTCGGTCTCGAACACCGGTTCGCCGGTGTCGTCGTCGAACCCGGTCTGCACGGTGCGGCTGAACATCTCGCCCTTGGCCAGCGCTTCTTTCACGCGGCCGTTGAAGCCCTCGATGTTGCGCACGCCCATCTTGGACATCTTGCGATAACGGTCCTCCATCTCGCCCACCACCCATTTCAGGGCGACGACGGCCTTCTTGGGATCGGTCACGACGGGCGACAGCAGGTGCGGGATGCCGTCATAGACGCTGAGTTCCAGCATCTTGGGGTCGATCATGATCAGGCGGCATTCCTCGGGCGTCAGCTTGTAGAGCAGCGACAGGATCATCGTGTTGATCGCCACCGACTTGCCCGAGCCCGTGGTCCCCGCGATCAGCAGGTGGGGCATCTTGGCCAGGTTCGCGACAACCGAGTCGCCGCCGATATTCTTGCCCAGCGCCAGCGGGAGGCTCATGTTGCTGTCGCCGAAATCGCGGCTGGCCAGAATCTCGCGCAGGACCACCTTTTCGCGGTTGTCATTGGGCAGTTCGATGCCGATCACACTGCGGCCCGGCACGGTCGAGACCCGTGCCGACAGCGCCGCCATCGAGCGGGCGATGTCATCGGCCAGGCCGATCACGCGGCTGGCCTTGAGGCCCGGCGCCGGTTCCAGTTCGTACATGGTGACAACGGGGCCGGGGCGGACGCTGACGATCTCGCCCTTGACGCCATAGTCGTCCAGCACGTTCTCCAGCATACGCGCGTTCTCTTCCAGCGCCTCGTCGCTCAGGTGGTGGCGTTCGATGATCTCGGGATTGGTCAGCAGGCTGAGCGGCGGCAGTTCGAAGGCGCTTGCGCTGTCGTCGAAGGCCAGCGCCGGCTGGGCCTCGGCCCTGGCGCGGCGCGAGGGCTGCGGCGGCTTGCGCACGGGCTGTTCGACCACGGGTTTGCGCGGCTCGGCCACCGGGATCTGCGCTGCTGCCGGGGCCGCCGGCTCGTCCAGCGGCAGCGGCTCGGGGGCAGGATCGGGCGCGGCCGCGCCGGTCACCGGCGGTTCGGGCGGCAAGGCAGCCCGGCCTGCGGTCAAGGGCGGTTCCGGCGGCAGGCCAGGCGGCGTGGCGTTCAGGACCAGCGGATCGGGTCCGCGCCCGCGCCCCTTGGTCAGCGGACGGTCGGGATCGGGCTCCGGCGGGTGCCCCTCTGCCTGTTTGCGCAGGCGCACGGCGTCATGGATCTTGGCCATGATCCGGTCGCCGCCCGGCATTTCGGGCACATCGGCCACCGGTTCGGGGTCGATGAGTTCGGGCTCGGGCATCCGGTCGGGACGGCGGATCAGGCCGGGCACGCGGGCCAGCAGGCCGGTTCTGGCCTCGGTCGGGGCCAGCATCGGCTCGGGCGCCTCGACCAGCGGTTCGGTCATCTCGTCCCAACCGGCGGGGTCGGCTGCGGCAAGGCGCTCGGCCTCGCGGCGCTCGGCGCGCAGGGCCTGGCGCTGGCGGGCGGCGTGCAGGGTCGCGGAGGCCCCGCGCCCCACTAGGGTCATCAGGCCGCCATAGGCCATGATGATGCCGACCATCACATAGCGCAGGCCGCGCTTGACCTCGGCCTGGGTGAAGCCCAGCACGAAGCTGCCCATCATCACCATGCCAAGCGCCATGACCAGCGACATCAGCTTAACCATCAGGTGCGAGCCGATCGGCAGCAGCGTTAGCAGCGCGCCCATCACCGTGTCGCCGAACAGGCCGCCAAGCCCGAAGCTGTGTGTCTCGCGCCATTCGGCGTCCGGCACCAGCGTGGCGGCATAGATCGCCACGACGGCGATCCAGATCGGGGCAAAGATCACCCGTCCCAGGGCGCGGTCCTCGCCCTTGTGCAGCGCGAAACGCAGCCCCCAGGCGATCAGCACCAGCGCGATGGCCCAGCTGCCCCAGCCGACGATCATGAACAGCGGCGCGGCAATGGACGCGCCGAGGCGGCCGGTCCAGTTCTGCACCGGGGCGTCGGTCGAGACCATCCAGTTTGGATCGTCCGGCGTGTAGGATCCGATCATCGCCGCCGCCAGAAGGCCCAGCGCGATCAGCCCGATACCCAGAAGCTCCTTGCCCCGTTTCTCGATCGCTGCCTGCATGTTGCTGTCCAGCAGCGGATCACGGCTGCGCGTGTGATATGATGCCATGCCTACCCTCGTACCTCATTCATAAACACAGTCGCGGATCATGGTGAGCCCGCGCCGCAGTTCTGTTTTTGGGGCCACCATCGCGACCCTTATGTATCTCTCGCCCGGATTCTGGCCCGCGGGGCCTTGCGCCAGATAGGCGCCGGGCAGCACTCGCACCCCCGTCTCGCGCCACAGTTTCGCCGCGGCCGCTTCGCCGTCATCGACGGGCAGCCACAGGAAAAAGCCCGCCTCGGGCGGAGTGTATCCGCGAAGGCCGCCCAGGATCTCGTCGGCCAACCGGTATTTCTCGTGGTAGAGCGCGCGGTTCTCGGCCACATGCGCCTCGTCCGTCCACGCCCGCGCGGCGGCCGCCTGCAGCGGTCCGGGCAGCGGCGCCCCGGAATAGGCCCGCAGCTGCTTGATCCGGCGAATTGCGTCAACGCCCCCGGCCACGAATCCCGACCGCAGCCCGGCCAGGTTCGACCGTTTCGACAGCGAGTTGAACAGCAGGACGCGCTCGGGGTCGGCATCCATGTCGCGCGCGGCGCTCAGCACGCCCGTGGGCGCGGTGTCGCGATAGATCTCGGAATAGCACTCGTCAGCCAAGATGCGGAAATCGTGACGCTCGGCCAGGCCGATCAGCCGCGTCCAGTAGTCATCGGAGGCGACGGCGCCCTGCGGGTTGGCGGGCGAGCAGACATAGGCCAGCGCGGTGCGGTTCAGGATGTCGGCCGGCAGCGCGGAATAGTCGGGCAGATGCCCTGTTTCGGCCGTGGCCGAAACGAAATACGGCTCGGCTCCGACCGACAGGCCGGCAACCATGTAGACCTGATAGAACGGGTTCGGGCACAGAACGACGGGTCGCCCGCCGCCCTTGGTCTCGGGGCACAGCGCCATCGCGGCGTTGTAAAGCCCCTCGCGCGTGCCGTTCAGGGCCATCACGTTCCGGTCCGGGTCCATGTCGACCCCATGGCGCCGGCCGATCCAGGCGGTGACGGCGCCCAGCAGTTCGGGTGTTCCGTTGTTCGGCGGATAGCCCCGGAACCCCGCGGCATTCGCGGCGATCACGTCCGCGACCCAGGGGGGAAAATCATGTTTGGGTTCCCCGATGGACATGTCCACAACCTCACCCCCCGGCTCGAGCGGGTCGAGCAGGGCGCGCAGGCGCGAAAACGTATAGTCCGGTAGGTTCGAGAACCGCTCGGGGAAATTCATCACTACTGCCTCGGTTACGGGATCGTTCCGTCCCGTTTGATGCCAAGGTACAGATGCCCCGCCACCCCGTCCAGACAAAGTGGTGCCGGAACAGGGGATTGTGGCATTCAGGTCAAGGCCGCCTCGGCCGCCGCGCCCAGGCGCAGCAGGGCCTCTTCGGTGTCCGGCGGCGCCATGAAGGAGATGCCGCAGCTGGGCGTTCCGCTGGGCAGGGTCAGCGCCGTCAGCCCCATCAGGTTTCCGATCCGCGTGTTGCGCAGCGTCAACAGGTTTTCGGTCACGTAATAGTCATCATCGCTCATCAGGCGTTCGCGGTTCGGCGGCAGGTTGGGCGAGGACGGGACGAGAACCGCGTCATACCCGGCCACCGCCGAATCCCATCCCGCCCGGCAGGCGTCCAGCCTGGCCCAGGCGGCGACGTATTCGGGCCCGGAGAAGGCCTTGCCACCGCGGAAGCGTTCAAGGATCGGGGCGAACATGGCGTCGGGCCGGGCCTCGATCACCTCGCGCCAGAGCCCGTAGGCCTCGGTTGTATACAGGATCGCGGACAGGTCCATCGCGTCGCGCAGGGCCGGCACCTCGATATGCACGATCTCGGCCCCCGCCTTGGCCAACTTGTCCAGGGCGTCGGAATAGGCCGCGCCGGGCGTGTCGCGCAGGTCGTCCATCGCCACGGTCTGCAACGCGGCCAGGCGCCGGCCCTTCAGGCTGGCGCCGCGCAGGTCGGCGGGCTTGCCGCCGTCGAGCAAGGCCAGCATCTGCGCGGCATCCTCGACCGACCGGGCCAGCGGGCCCACGGTGTCGAACTTCAGGCAGAGCGGCACGATGCCCTCCAGGCTGATCCGACCCGAGGTGGTCTTGAGCCCGACCAGATCGTTCCACGCCGCGGGGATCCGGACGGACCCGCCCGTATCCGAGCCGATGGCGCCGGCGGCCAGCCCGTGTGCAACCGACGCCGCCGCCCCCGAGGAGGACCCGCCGGGCACCGCTTCGGCATCGTTGATGCAGGGCGGCGTTTCGGTAATCGGATTGAGGCCCAGCCCCGAGAAGGCCAGTTCGCTCAGATGCGTCTTGCCCAGGCAGACCGCACCCAGCGCGGTCGCGTTGGCAAGTGCCACCGCATCGCGGTCCGGCACACGCCCGCTCAGCAACGCCGATCCGCCTTCGGTCGCGATGCCGGCGCTGTCCACGTTGTCCTTCCAGCTGATCGGCACGCCGTCCAGCAGCGACCGGCGCAGGCCCAGCCCGGCCCGCTTGCGCGCGGTATGGGCCTCGGCCAGGGCGCGCTGGGGCGTGGTGCGGGCATAGATCCGGTCGCGGTCGCCATGGTCCGCGATGGCGTCGAGATAGCATTGGGTGAGGTCGACAGGGTCGATCCGGCCATCCGCAATGCCGCGTCCCAGATCGCTTGCGGTCATGGTCAGCCAGTCGCTCATGTCGTCCTCCTTGCAATTGGCCGGACGGTAGCGACAGGACCGCACATGGACAATCCCGAAAGCCGGGGCATATTGCGTGTCATGAACGACGCATCCCGGATCCTGATCGTGGGCGGCGGGCTGAACGGCCCGGCCCTGGCGCTGGCACTGGCCCAGGGCGGGCATGAGGTGACCGTCATCGATGCGCTGCCGGAGGCGCAGCGGGAGACCGACGATTTCGACGGCCGCGCCTATGCGCTGGCCCTGGCCTCGCAACGGCTGTTGCAGGCGGTCGGTGTCTGGGACCGGGTGAGCGACCAGGCCCAGCCGATGCTGGACATCAAGGTGACGGACGGCCATGCCGGTGCCGGGCCGTCACCCTTCTTCATGCATTTCGACCATGCCGAGATCGAGGAAGGCCCGATGGGTTACATGGTCGAGGACCGCCACCTGCGCCGCGCCTTCCTGGCCGCGATGCGCGAGGCGCCCGGCATCAGGACGTTGGGCGGCGCGAAGGTGGTCGCGCAAGAGGCACATCCGGGCGGCGTGTCCGTGACGCTGGACGACGGGACGGTGCTGGACGGGCGGCTGCTGGTCGGCTGCGACGGCCGACGCAGCGGAACCGCGACGCGGGCCGGGATCAAGCGCACCGGCTGGGAGTACGGGCAGACCGCCCTGGTCTGCGCGATCGAGCACGACAAGCCGCATCATGGCGTGGCGCACCAGTTCTTCATGCCGCCGGGGCCGCTGGCGATCCTGCCGCTGACCGGTAACCGCAGTTCCATCGTCTGGAGCGAGCGGACCGAGATGGCCGCGCGGATCCACGCGATGCCGGAGCCTGACTATCTCGAAGTTCTGCGCCCGCGATTCGGCGATTTCCTCGGCCGGATCGGGCTGGCGGGGGGGCGGTATGCCTATCCCCTGAACCTGACGCTGGCCAACAGCTTCGCGGGCGAACGGCTGGCCCTGGTGGGCGATGCCGCGCATGGCATGCACCCGATCGCGGGGCAGGGGCTGAATGCCGGATTGCGCGACGTGGCCGCGCTGGCCGAGGTGGTGACGCTGGCTGCGCGCCGGGGCGAGGATATCGGTGCGCCCGATGTGCTGGCGCGCTATCAGCAGTGGCGGCGGTTCGACACGACCGCGCTGGTGCTGGCGACGGATGCGTTCAACCGGCTGTTTTCGAATGACAATCCGGTCCTGAGGCTGGGCCGGGATATCGGCATGGGCGTCCTGGGCGCCTTGCCGTCGCTGCGCCGTGGGTTCGTGCGCGAGGCGGCGGGGTTGACCGGCGACCTGCCCGTGCTCCTGCAGGGCCGGCCGATCTGAGCCGGGCGCAGGTCAGTCCAGAACCCGGGCCTCGTCGACCAGCATGACCGGGATCCCGTCGCGGATCGGATAGGCCAGGTTGGCCGCGCGCGACACAAGTTCCTGGCGGTCGGCGTCATAGCTCAGCGTACCGTGGGACTGCGGGCAGATCAGCGCCTCGAGCATCCGGCGGTCGAATTTCGGGTCCTGGTCGGTCATTGCAATGTCTCTTCGTTGTTGCCGCCGCGCAGGGCGAACTCGATCAGTGTGACCAGCGTTTCCCGTCGTGTCGCCAGGCAGGGTGCCTCGAGCAGAGCCTGCTTGTCCTCGGGGTCGAAGTCCAAGAGCATCGATAGCGAGTTGATGAGCAGTTCGTCATCCGCCTCGGTCAGGGTGTCCCAGTCGGTGGACAATTGCTGCGCGGCGAAAAAACGCTTGAGCAGACCCAGGAACCGGCCGCGGTCAAACCCGGTATCCTGTTCGCCGCGCCCCAGGTCGCGTTCGAAGCCCGACCAGGAGACCTCGCAGCGGCGATAGGGGGTGAAGCCCTCGATCTCGGTCCGGATCCGGAACCGCGACATCCCGCTCAGCGTGATCATGTAGCGGCCATCCTCGGTTTCCGAGAATTGCGTGACCCGGCCGGCGCAGCCGATGGCGTGCAGCCGCTTTGCCGATCCGTCGCGTCCGGCATCGGGCTGCACCATGCCGATCAGCCGCTGCGGCGTCTTGAGCGTATCGTCCAGCATTTGCAGGTAGCGCGGCTCGAATATGTGCAGCGGCAGCCGCGACCGGGGCAGAAGAAGGGCCCCGGGCAACGGGAAGACCGGCAGCATGTCCGGCAGGTCTGCGGGTTTCATCATCCCTTCAAGTCTAGCCCTGATATGCGATCAGGCAAATATCATCGAACTCAGCTTGCGCCGGCCGTTCAGGACGACCGGATCGTTTGGCTTGAGCGCGTCGAAGATCTTGAAGAGCTGTGCCTTGGCGGCCTCGTCATTCCACTCCCGGTCGCGGCGGAACAAGTCCAGAAGCTGGTCCACCGCCTCGTCGACCCGGCCGGCCGCGTGCAGGGCCAGCGCCAGGTCGAACCGGGCCTGGTGGTTGTCCGGGTCGGCCTCGACGGCCGCCTGCAGGTCCGAGACCGGACCGGCATCGGCGGCCTGGCGCGCCAGTTCCAGCTGGGCATGGGCGGCCTCAAGCTCGGCACTCTTGGAGATTTCCACCGGGGCGCCGTTCAGGATCGCCTCGGCCTTGTCCAGATCGTCCATCGCGATGTGCGCCCGGACCAGCCCGCCATAGGCGGCCGCGTGGTTCGGATCCTCGCCCAGGATCGCGGCAAAGGTCTGCGCGGCGTCGACAGCGGCGCCCTGGCTCAGCATCTCTTCGGCGGCCTCCACCGCGTCGCCCAACTGGTCGCCTCCACCGGCCTCACCGCCGGCGGCCGCGACCACGCGGTTGACGAATTCCTTGATCTCGGATCCGGGCAGCGCGCCCTGAAAACCGTCGACCGGCTGGCCCTGCCAGAAGGCATAGACCGTGGGAATCGACTGGATCCGCAATTGGCCGGCAATGGCCTGTGCCTCGTCGACATTGATCTTGACCATCTTCACCGCGCCCCTGGCGGCGGTGACCGCTTCCTCCAGAAGCGGGCCCAGGGTCTTGCACGGGCCGCACCAGGGTGCCCAGAAATCGACGATTACCGGCACCTGCTGGCTGGTCTCGACCACGTCAGCCATAAAGGTGGCCTCGGACCCGTCCTTGATCAGATCACCCGCGGGGGCGGCACCAGCACCGTTCAGAATTTCCATGTCAGTCTCTCTCCGGTTCGAATTCGCCCCTTATATGAAACCTGCGGCGCCGGAAACCAAGGGGGTCTGGCAACTGGCCGCCTTATGGCGTCAGAGGTCGAAGGTCGCAAAGACGGGCGCGTGGTCGCTGGGTTTCTCCCAGCCGCGCGCATCGCGCAGGATGCGGCTGGAATGGCCGGCATTGGCGATGTCGGGCGTGGCCCAGACATGGTCGAGCCGCCGGCCCTTGTCGGCGGCGTCCCAGTCGCGGGCGCGGTAGGACCACCAGCTGTAGAGCTGCCCGTCAGGGATGTCCTTGCGGGTGATGTCGACCCAGCCGCCGGCATCCTGGGTCTCGGCCAGTTGCGCGACCTCGACGGGAGTGTGCGAGACGACCTTGAGCAATTGCTTGTGCGACCACACGTCGTCTTCGCGTGGGGCGATGTTCAGATCCCCGACCAGGATGGACTTGCGCGGCGCCTCGGTGTGAAACCAGTCGCGCATTTCGGTCAGGTAGTCGAGCTTCTGCCCGAACTTCTCGTTCACCTCGCGGTCAGGAACATCCCCGCCGGCAGGCACGTAGAAGTTGTGGATGACCACGCCGTTCTCCAGCCGGGCGGCGATGTGGCGGGCATGGCCGAGGCCCGCGAAATCGCGGTCGCCCACATCCTCGATGGGCAGCTTCGACAGCATCGCCACGCCGTTATATCCCTTTTGCCCGCGGGCCACGATATGCGGATAACCGAGCGCGGCGAACCCTTCGGTCGGGATCTTTTCGACCGGTGACTTGCATTCCTGAAGGCACAGGATGTCGGGCGCCTCTTCGCGCAGCAGCTTCTGCACGATGGGTTCGCGCAACCGGACCGAGTTGATGTTCCAGGTGGCAAGGGTAAAGGGCATGCGTCCGAGGCCTTCTTGATCCGAGGTCGCCGCAACCTAGCCCGCACCGGTGCCGGATGCCATGCGCAAACGCGCAAAAAAAAAGGCCGGGCACGAGGCCCGGCCAGTCCAACAGGGAGGTAGAAGTTATACCGTATGGTAGTAACCTCTTCGATCAATTTAAAGATGCAAGCGGGATAAGCACCTTGATCTGTGTCAAGCTTGCACTCACGCGACCAGGCGATAGCCGCCGGATTCGGTGACCAGAAGCCGCGCGTTCGACGGATCGGGCTCGATCTTCTGGCGCAACCGGTAGATATGCGTCTCGAGCGTGTGGGTCGTCACACCGGCGTTGTAGCCCCAGACCTCGTGCAGCAGCACGTCGCGCGCGACCACGCCGTCGCTGGAACGATAGAGGAATTTCAGGATGTTGGTCTCTTTCTCGGTCAGCCGGATCTTGCGGTCTTCCTCGGTGATCAGCATCTTCATCGCCGGCTTGAACGTATAGGGGCCCAGCTGGAACACCGCGTCTTCGGATTGCTCGTGTTGGCGCAGCTGCGCGCGGATCCGCGCCAGCAGGACCGGGAACTTGAACGGTTTGGTCACGTAATCGTTGGCGCCGGCGTCCAGCCCCAGGATCGTGTCGGCGTCCCCGTCATGGCCGGTAAGCATGATGATCGGGCTCTTGACGCCCTGCTTGCGCATCAGGCGGCACAGCTCGCGCCCGTCGGTATCCGGCAGGCCGACATCGAGAATCACCAGGTCGTAAAGCGCCTCTTTCACGCGCTCCGCGGCGCTCTGGCCGTCGCTGGCCTCGAATACGTCGAAATCCTCGGTCATCAACAACTGTTCGCCCAGCGCCTCGCGCAGGTCCTCGTCATCGTCCACCAGCAGGATTTTCTTGAGTTGAGCCATCGTCCGTCTCCATCACGATTTCGTTTGATCTGTGGGCAACCGGCTGGCGGGGCAAGTTTTGCTGCAGCGCTTTCACGCCCTCGTGTCTCCCGCGGTCAAATTGTTTCACATTTCGACAGTCTGCGACTAGGAAAGGCGGGCACAACGCCGGAAGATCCCAGATGAGCCTGACCCCCGACATCACCGAGTTCCTGGCCCGCGCGCGGGCGGATCTGCGCATGGGGCTGCCGGTTGTGCTGGTCGGCGACAAAGGCGCCGGGCTGCTGATGCTGGCGGCTGAAACGATGGCGCCGGAGCGGCTGGCCGACCTGCGGGCACTGGGGGATGCGCCGGTGGTGGCGATCACCGCCCGGCGGGCCGAGACGCTCAAGGCGCGGGCCTATGACGGCGATCTGGCGCGCGTGATCATCCCGGCGGATGCGGATATCGGCTGGGTCCGGTCGGTCGGCGATCCGTCGGATGACCTGAACCGGCCGATGAAGGGCCCGCTGGAAACCCGGCGCGGCGGCGGCGCCAGCCTCTATCGGCTGGCCATTGCCCTGGCGAAATCCGCGCGCTTGCTGCCCGCGGCCGTGGCCATCGCGCTGGAGGATCCCCACGGATTCGCGGCGGCGCGCGGCCTCACGCGGATAGATCACGGCGGTGCGGCGCCGCACCTGACCGAGCGCAGCCCGCTGCACCCGGTGGTCAGCGCCCGCCTGCCGATGGAAGTGTCCGAGGCCGGCCGGCTGCATGTCTTTCGTCCCGAAGATGGCGGCGAGGAGCATTACGCCATCGAGATCGGCCGCCCGGATCGCGAGGCGCCGGTCCTGGCGCGGCTGCATTCGGCCTGTTTCACCGGCGACCTTCTGGGCAGCCTGAAATGCGACTGCGGCCCGCAATTGCGCGGGGCGCTGGCGCAGATGGGGACCGAAGGCGCGGGCGTCCTGCTCTATCTGAACCAGGAGGGGCGCGGGATCGGGCTGGCCAACAAGATGCGGGCCTATTCCCTGCAGGACCAGGGGTTCGACACGGTCGAGGCCAATCACCGGCTGGGGTTCGAAGATGACGAGCGGGATTTCCGCCTCGGATCGGACATCCTCAAATCGCTGGGGTTCAGCGCAGTGCGGCTTTTGACCAACAACCCCGCCAAGATCGCGATGATGGAAAGGACCGGTATTGCGGTGACCGAGCGGGTGCCGCTCAAGGTGGGCGAGACGGTGCATAACCGGGGCTACCTGGCGACAAAGGCGGCCAAGTCGGGCCACCTTCTGTGACACCGTTCGATCTGGTTCTGACCCGGCAGGGGGTCCGGTTCCGCGGGTGCCGCTTTCCCTGCGCGATCGGGCGGGGCGGTGTGTCGCGGGACAAGCGCGAGGGGGATGGGGCATCGCCCGCAGGCACCCATCGGATTGCCGGTATGCTCTACCGGGCCGACCGCATCGCGCGACCCGCAGAATGGGCGCAGCCGATCGGGCCGCGGGACCTGTGGTCGGACGACATGCGCGATGGGTGCTACAACCAACTGGTCCGCGCGCCGCACCGGTTCAGTCACGAGCGGTTGCGGCGGGCGGATCCGCTCTATGACCTGGTCCTGATCACGGACTGGAACTGGCCGGCTGCCACGCCGGGGCGCGGCTCGGCGATCTTTGTGCATCAATGGCGCAGGCGGGGCTATCCGACCGAGGGCTGCATCGCCTTTCGCCGCGACCACCTGCGATGGATCGCGGCGCGGATCGCACCCGGAACGCGGCTGATCATCCCGCCGCGCTGACCCGTTCCCCGAAAATCGCCGATCCGACCCGGACATGGGTGGCGCCCAGGGCAATGGCGGATTCGAAATCGCCGCTCATGCCCATCGACAGCCCGTCCAGCCCGTTGCGCGCCGCGATCTTGGCCAACAGCGCAAAATGCAGGCTGGGTTCCTCGTCGAGGGGCGGGATGCACATGAGCCCGCGCAACGGCAGATCGAGGCCCCGGCATTCGGCGATGAACTCGTCGGCCTCGGCCGGCAGGACGCCCGCCTTCTGGTCCTCCTCGCCGGTATTGACCTGAACGAACAGATCCGGGCAGCGGCCTTCTTCCTGCGCGAGGCGGGCGATCGTGCGCGCCAGCTTGGGCCGGTCGACCGAGTGGATCGCGTCGAACAGTTGCATGGCCTGGCGCGCCTTGTTGGTCTGAAGCGGTCCGATCAGGTGCAGGTCGATTCCGTCAAAACGGTCCTTGAAACCCGGCCATTTACCGGCGGCCTCCTGCACGCGGTTTTCCCCGAAAACCCGGTGGCCCTGTTCCAGCACCGCCTCGACGCGGTCGTCGGGTTGCAGTTTCGAAACAGCGATCAGGCGGACGGATCCGGTGTCGCGGCCCGCCTCCTTCTCGGCCCTGGCAATGCGGGTTCTGATGTCCTCGAGCGGCATGGCTGTCTCCAACTCCGGTCCGGGCGCAGAGAAACCGAAACCGGCGCAAAAGAAAAGGGCGGGTCCGAAGACCCGCCCAGAACTTTCACCGTCAGGTGAGGTTCAACTTAGAAGTTGAACTGCACACCCAGGTCGCCAACCATCTGGTCGACACCGGCGGTGTCGTTTTGGCCGATGCCGCCTCTCAGCGACACGCCGCCGCCGAGGTCCTGCACCACGCCCAGACCGAAGGACTGGGTGTCGTTGGTGGCCGAGCCGTCACCATAGGAGAACATGACGTCGGTGGCTGCGCCGACTTCGTAGTTGACCGACAGACCGTAGAAGGTGTCGAAGTTCGCGCCGGTCGGATCGAGATCCGAGCTTTCGTCGCCCACGAAGATCACACCGGTGAACGCGCCGAAGGTGGCGCTGGCGGTCAGGACCAGCATGTCGGAGCTGTCTGCACCGGCACCGATCGGATCGTTCTCCGAGTAGCCCAGAGCAACGGCCCAGTTGGCACCCGAGTACTGAGCGCTGATGCCGTACTGCTCACCTGCACCGGTTTCTTCCGGCGAGAAGGAGGCCGACACGGCGAAGTCGCCGAAGGCATACTGAGCGAACACGCCGTTCACGCCGGCGCCGGTCGAGCTGTAGGCGTCGAACGCATAGTCAACACCGGTGTACTGGCCGGTGAAGGCGCTCAGGCCCGGCTCGAAGCCGTAGTAGTTGGGCAGGTTGTCGATCACGCCGGCGATGTTGCCAACGTCAACGCGGAAGCCTTCGTACTGGGTGGTGAAGCGCGCGCCGTTCAGACCGGCGGTGCCGGCGGTGTTGAGAGCGCCATTGTCATCGGCCTGCATACGAACACGTGCCGAGAACTGCACGCCGCCATCGGTTTCGGCAGTGCCGTCGATGTTCAGGCGGAAGCGCGATTCCAGGAAGGTGTCCGAAGCGGTCGAACCAGCCGGCTGCTCCGCATAACGGAGACCAAAGCGGCCGTAGCCGCCGAACGTCACGTCTGCAGCTGCGACACCGGCGGTGGCGACCAGCGCAGTCGAAGCGAAGAGAATCTTTTTCATCGTTTTTCCCTCGGATTTCATTTCTTGCCTCAAGCGCAGCGCAGATCGAGCCCCGCCCTGAGCATGGGCATCGTGTCGCTCTTTTTGCCCCCTTTTCGCAAGCGCCCCGGCAACGGCGCGGGTATTTGTTCCCTCAAATGGTGCAAGGATGTCACAGTGATTTTGCCGAAGGGCCGCGAACCCCAGCAAACAAGCGCTTTTCCACGGGAATTACCTGCTTGTTGCATCGCTGCCGCTTGTCTAAAACTCCGACTGGAACCTGTCGGGTACGGATTGGAAGACGATGCGCAGAACAGTGAAATTTGGCCTCATCGCGTTGCTGTCGGTTCAGGTGGCCTGCAGCCCGGCGGCGACGAGCACCAACCGGGCCGGCGACCCGCGGCTGACCGGCGGCAACCCCGACGAGATCACCGATTTCGAGGGCCGCTCGACCATCTGGGATCTGTTCGGCCCCGACGACACAGAGAACAAGGTGGGCGTGAACAAGTATCTCTGGGCCGCCTCGCTGGATGTGCTCAGCTTCCTGCCGGTGCAGTCCGTCGATCCCTTTACCGGCGTCATCGTCACCGGATACGGAACGCCGCCGGGCGGCGGCCGCTCGTATCGCGCCACGGTGCACGTGCGTGATCCGGCGCTGGACGCGCGTTCGCTCAACGTGTCGCTGCAATCGCGCGGCGGGCCGGTCAGCCGCGACACCGCCCGCGCGGTCGAGGATGCGATTCTGTCGCGGGCGCGGCAGCTGCGTGTCGCCGACGGTAGTCTCTAGCAACCCGGGCCGATTGGCACTATCACCACGCCGGGCCCGCAGCCCGGCGTTTTCAGTCAGGAAGGATCGCAGCCGATGTCGCGTTATTCCGCCACCGAGATCGAAGCGAAATGGCAAAAGGCCTGGGACAAGGCCGGCGTCTTCGCGGCAACGCGCAGTGCGGACAAGCCGAAGTATTACGTGCTCGAGATGTTTCCCTATCCGTCGGGCCGCATCCATATCGGCCATGTGCGCAACTACACGATGGGCGACGTGATCGCGCGCTACAAGCGGTCCACCGGGCACAACGTGCTTCACCCGATGGGGTTCGACGCCTTCGGGATGCCGGCCGAGAACGCGGCGATGGCCAGCGGGGGCCACCCCAAGGACTGGACCTATGACAACATCCGCGAGATGGTCGCGCAGATGAAGCCGATGGGGTTTTCCATCGACTGGTCGCGCATGTTCGCCACCTGCGACCCCGACTATTACGGCCAGCAACAGGCGCTGTTCCTCGATTTCCTCGAAAAGGGCCTGGTCTATCGCAAGAACGCGGTGGTCAACTGGGATCCGGTGGACATGACCGTACTGGCCAACGAGCAGGTCATCGACGGCAAGGGCTGGCGATCCGGCGCCGAGGTCGAACGGCGCGAGCTGACGCAATGGTTCTTCCGCATCTCGGATTTTTCCGAGGAATTGCTGGATGCGCTGGACGGGCTCGAGAACTGGCCCGCAAAGGTGCGGCTGATGCAGGAGAACTGGATCGGCAAGAGCCGGGGTCTGCAATTCTCCTTCGACCGCACCGACGAGGGCGGCCCGATCGAGGTCTATACCACCCGCCCCGACACGCTGATGGGCGCAAGCTTCGTGGGCATCTCGCCCGATCATCCGATCGCGAAGGCGCTGGAGGCCGAGAATCCGCACATCGCCGATTTCGTCGCCCGATGCCGGCGCGGCGGCACCACCGAGGAGGCGCTGGAAAAGGCCGAGAAGCTGGGGCTGGACACCGGTATCCGGGTGAAACACCCGTTGAACCCCGATTGGGAACTGCCGGTCTGGATCGCCAATTTCATCCTGATGGATTACGGCACCGGCGCGATTTTCGGCTGTCCCGCGCATGACCAGCGAGACCTGGATTTCTGCCGCAAATACGACCTGCCGGTGATCGACACCTTCCTGGCGCTGGACGACCCGAAACCCGTCGAGAACGAGGCCTTTGTGCCGCCCAAGACCGAAAAGGTCCGTTGGATCAACCATTTCGCCGGTCTCGACGTGGCCACGGGGCAGGAGGCCATCGACGCCACCATCGACTTTGCCGAGGCCCAGGGCTGGGGCACGGGCGTCACCAGGTTCCGCCTGCGCGACTGGGGGCTGTCGCGCCAGCGCTACTGGGGCTGTCCGATTCCCGTCGTGCATTGCGATGCCTGCGGCGTGGTGCCCGAGAGGAAGGAAAACCTGCCGATCGAACTGCCCTATGACGAGGGCGGCAAGCCGATCGACTTCTCGGTCCCCGGAAACCCGCTCGACCGTCACCCCACGTGGCGCGACTGTGCCTGCCCGAATTGCGGCGGCGCGGCGCGGCGCGAGACCGACACGATGGACACCTTCGTCGATTCCTCGTGGTATTTCGTGCGCTTCACCGCGCCAAAGGCCGACACGCCCACCGACCTGACCGAGGCCGGGTACTGGATGAACGTGGATCAGTATATCGGCGGCATCGAACACGCGATCCTGCACCTGCTCTATTCGCGCTTCTTCGCCCGGGCGATGCATATCTGCGGCCACCTGCCCGAGAAGAGCATCGAGCCGTTCGACGCGCTGTTCACCCAAGGGATGGTGACGCACGCGATCTATGTCACCCGGGACGAGAACGACCGCCCCGTCTATCACTTTCCCGAGGATGTCGAGATCCACGAAAGCGGCGCGCGGCTGGGGGCGACCGGCGAAGAGGTCGAGATCATCCCCTCGGCCAAGATGTCGAAGTCGAAGAAGAACGTGGTGGACCCGGTGCAGATCATCCGCGATTTCGGTGCCGACACCGCGCGCTGGTTCGTTCTGTCCGACAGCCCGCCGGAGCGTGACGTCGAGTGGACCGCCGCCGGGGCCGAGGCCGCACACAAGCACCTGACGCGGGTCTGGAACCTGTGCGACCGGATTGCCGCGATGGATCCCGATGCCGGGGGCGACGGCGACGAGGCATTGCTGCGGGAAATGCACAAGGCCGTCCACGACGTGACCCTGGGCATCGAGAGCTTCGGGTTCAACGCCGCCATCGCGCGGCTCTATGCCTTTACCAACACGCTGTCGAAATCGCGCGCCGGCGCGGCCGCTCAGAAACGGGCGATCATGACGCTGGCGCAGCTGATGTCGCCGATGACCCCGCACCTGTCCGAGGATATCTGGGCGCGTCAGGGCGGCGAGGGGCTGATCGCCACGGCGCCCTGGCCGGTGGCCGATCCGGCCTATCTGGTGGATGACACGGTGACCCTGCCGATCCAGATCAACGGCAAGCGCCGGGCCGAAATCAGCGTGCCCAAGGACATGGACAAGGCCGAGGTTGAAAAAGCCGCGCTGGCGACAGATGCTGTCCAGCGTGCGCTGAATGGCGGCGCGCCCCGCAAGGTGATCGTTGTGCCCGGCCGGATCGTGAATGTCGTCGTGTGACCGCAGAGCCCTGCTGATGCTGCCGCTGGCGCTGGCCGCCTGCGGGTTTCAGCCGGTCTATGGCCCGGGTGGAACCGGCGCGGCGCTCTATGGGCGTGTCCGGGTTTCCGAGCCCAATGGTGTCGACAGCTACGTTCTGGTGCAGACCCTCGAAGAGCGCCTGGGCCGCAGCGCGGACCCCGCCTATGACCTGGGCGTTGCCTTGTCGCTTACGCAGCAGGGGCAGGTGATTACCGAGGACAACGCGACGACGCGCTATTCGATCGTCGGCACGGTGGACTATGTCCTGACCGAGATCGCCTCGGGTCGGGTCGCCGCCTCGGGCCGGGTCAACGAATTCACCAGCTATTCGGCTACCGGAAGCAGTGTCGAGACGGTTGCCAGTGAACGCGACGCAAGGCGGCGGCTGATGACCATTCTGGCCGATCAGGTCACGGCACAGCTCAACGCCACGGCGGACGTCCCGGCATGAAGCTGAGCCCGCGCGAGGCCGAGGGCTACTTCGCCAAGCCGGATGGCAGCAGGACCGGGTTGCTGATCTATGGCCCGGACGCAATGCGCGTGGCGCTCAAACGCCAGCAGGTGATCGCCGCCCTGCTGGGTCCGGGCGCCGAAGAGGAGATGCGGCTGACCCGGATGGCCGGTGGCGATCTGCGCGGCGATCCCGCGATGCTGCTGGACGCGGTCAAGGCCGTGGGGTTCTTTCCTGGCCCGCGCGCCGTACTGGTTGACGAGGCAGGCGACGCGGCCGCGCCGACGGTCCAGGCGGCGCTGGAGGCGTGGTTGCCCGGCGATGCGCAGATCATCGTGACCGCCGGACAGCTTCGCGCCGCGTCGAAACTGCGCAAGGCATTCGAGTCGCATGCCAACGCCTTTGCGGTTGGCATCTATGACGACCCGCCCTCGCGCGGCGAAATCGAGCGTTCCCTGTCGGATGCCGGGCTGCGCGACGTGCCGGGCGATGCCATGGCACAGCTTGCCGATCTGGCGCAGGAACTCGGGCCGGGGGATTTCGCCCGGATGCTCGAGAAGCTGGTGCTCTACAAGCGCGGCGATTCCGCGCCGCTCGGGCCCGAAGATGTGGACGCCGTTGCGCCGCGCTCGACCGAGGCGGCGCTGGACGATGTCCTGAACGTGGTGGCCGAAGGCCGGCAGGGCGAGATCGGCCCGCTGATCCGCCGGATGCTGGCCCAAGGGACCAACGCGGTCTCGCTGTGCATCGGGGCGACGCGGCATTTCCGGACGCTCTATGCCTGCGCGGCCGATCCCGGCGGCCCTGCGCAGGGCATTGGCCGGTTGCGGCCACCGGTCTATGGCAAACGGCGCGACCGGATTTTTCGGCAGGCGCAGGCTTGGGGGCCGAACCGGCTGGAAACCGCGCTGACGGTCCTGACCGACACCGACCTGCAGCTGCGATCGGCCGGCCAGACCGCGCCGGCGATGGCGCTGGTGGAGCGGGCGCTGATCCGGCTGGCGATGCTGGCGCGTCAGCGCTGAAGCGGACGCGCCGCGGCGTTCCGCTTGACCCGGCGGCGCCCCGCGACCGAACCTGACGACCGAACCGAAAAGGATCTCGCGCATGTATCACGTCTATGGCGTTCCGATGACCCGCACCTTCCGTGTGCTGTGGCTGCTCGAAGAACTGGGCGAGCCATATGAGGCCAGCCCGCTGCCGCCGCGCAGCCCCGAGATCAGGGCGCTGAACCCGACCGGAAAGGTGCCGGTCCTGCGCGACGGAGAGGCGGTGATCACCGACAGCACGGCGATCCTGACCTACCTGTCGGACAAGCATGGCCGGTTCACCCATCCGGCCGGCACACCCGCACGGGCGCATCAGGATTCGCTGACCCACCAGATACTCGACGAGCTGGACGCCACGCTTTGGACCGCCGCACGGCACTCCTTCATCCTCCCCGAGGAACAGCGTTGCCCCGAGGTCAAGGACAGCTTGAAATGGGAATTCGCCCGCAACCTCGATGTCATGGCGGACCGGATCGAGGGGCCTTTCCTGCAGGGCGAGGAGATGACCATCGCCGACATCATCCTGACGCATTGCCTGAACTGGGCGCGGGCCGCCAAGTTTCCCACCGGTGAGGCGGCGATTCTGGATTATGGCAAGCGGATGCGCGGACGCGACGCGTTCAAGCGGGTGGCGGCGGCCTCAGGCTGAGGCGGCGATCCGCGCCGCGGCGGCGCGTCCGGCCCAGCGTCCCGCGGCCAGGCAGCCGGTCAGCAGGTAGCCGCCGGTCGGCGCCTCCCAATCCAGCATCTCGCCGGCGCAATAGACGCCGGGAAGGTCCCTGAGCATCAATCCGGCGTCCAGCGCGGCCCGGGCGACCCCGCCGGCCGTCGAAATCGCCTCATCCATCGGGCGCAGCCCGGCGTGACGGATCGGCAGCGCCTTGAGCGCGAACGCCAGGTCGGAAGGATCGGCCGAACCCGTCTGCGCCATCTCGTGGATCAGCGCCACCTTGACCGGTGGCAGGCGCAGGCCGTTCCGCAACCGGCGGCTCACGCTGGCCTTGCGCTTCATCCCGGCCAGCCGGTCAACAAGCGCCTGCGTCGTGAGATCGGGCAGCAGGTCGACATGCAGCGGCGCACCTTCACGCAAAGCAGGTGTCAGCGCGTAGAGACCGCCGCCCTCCAGCCCGCGCGCGGACAGGATCGCCTCGCCGCGCGAGGTCAGGTCGCCAGCCGTCCAGGACACCGATTTCAGCGCCGCGCCGAAATGCGGTGTCATGTGCTCGGTCCAGTCCACGCAAAGCGCGGCATTGGCCGGGGCAAAAGGGGTCAGCGGAATGCCCCGGTCCGAAAGCGGACCAGTCCAGTGGCCATCCGCCCCCAGCCGCGCCCAGCTGGCGCCGCCCAGGGCCAGCACGGTGGCGTCCGGTGTCTCCTGACAGGACCCGTCGGGCGTGTCGAAGCTCAGAGCGTCCCCGTCCCACCCTGTCCAGCGCCAGCGCGTGCGGATCGTCACCCCAAGCCCATCGAGCCGCGCGAGCCAGGCGCGCAGGAGCGGCGAGGCCTTCATTGCGACGGGAAACACCCGCCCGGTGGTCCCGGTGAACACCTCCTGCCCCAGCCCGCGCGCCCAATCCTGCACCTCGCCCGCGTCGAACGCCGCCAGCATCGGGCGCAGCCACTCCGCCGACGGGCCGTAGGCGGCCAGCAACGTCTCGAACGGCTCGTCCTTGGTCAGGTTCAGCCCCGACTTCCCCGCCATCAACAGCTTGCGCGCGACCGAGGGCTTGGCCTCGGCCACCAGGACCTCCGCGCCCGCCCGCGCCAGCTCCTCTGCGGCCATCAGCCCGGCGGGCCCGGCTCCGATCACGACCGCTCGGCTCATCCCGGCCGGGTGTCCAGCGTGCCGGTCAGTTCCACCTTGCGATGCGGGTAGGGGATCTCGATGCCGTTGTCCTTCAATGCGTTCCAGATCAGGAACAGGATATCCGAGGTGAATTTGTTGGGTCCGTCATCCAGACCCTCGACCCAGAACTCGACCGCGAAGTCGACGCCGCTGTCGCCGAAGCCGCGCAGTTCGCAATCGGGCGGATAGGGCGCGTCCAGCACACGCGGATGGCTGGAGACGGCCGCCTCGATGATCGCCGGCACGGTGTTGATGTCGGTGTCATAGCTGACGGAAAACGGCGCCTCGTACCGGTTGGCCGAGCCGGAATCGGAGTAATTGACCACGCGCGTGGTGATAAAGTCCTCGTTCGGCACCACGATCCAGCGCCCGTCGAACGTCTCGAGAATCGCGGCCCGCGCGGTCATCTTGACGATGGTGCCGGCCTCGCCGCCGTCCAGTTCGACATAGTCGCCCACCGTGGCCTGCCCCTCGAGCAGCAGAATCAGGCCCGAGATGAAGTTCGATGCGATCTTCTGCAGGCCGAAGCCCAGCCCGACGCCGATGGCGCCGCCCAGAACCGCCAGCGAGGTCAGGTTGATGCCCATGATGTTCATCACCAGCAGGAACGCGACGCCGAAAATGGCGATCTCGACCGCCTTGGCCGTCAGCTCGCGCATCGCCGGGCGCATCTCTTGCTGGCCCTTGAGGAACTGCGCGGATTGTTCGTTGGACCAGCGACCCAGCCAGAAGATCACGCCGGCCACCACCAGGAACCGAAGCGCAAAGAGGACCGAGAACGACAGGTTGCCCAGCGGGATCACCGTCTCGTCCAGCTTGGTCATGGCCGGCTCAAGCAGGCCAACGACATAGAGCGCCGCGACCGGTATCAGGACGTAGCGGCCGAGCAGCTTGATCATCGGGTCCTGGATGATCTCGCGCACGAATATCCGCGCGGCCAGGAACAGGAACACCCGCTGGCCAAAGGCGATCACAGCGCCTGATCCAAAGATCTCGCGGGTGACGTTCTCGCCCAGCCCGGTCAGGCCGTAGGCCAGCAGCGGTGTCATCAGCGGCAGCAGGGCCAGAAGGAACCGGCGGATCTTGTCGAGCGGGCCCTCGCGCTCCTCTGGCGGGGCCAGATTGCGCGCCAGCCAGGGCCGGATCCGGCGGGACAGGAACAGCGCGATCAGGAAGGCCGCCAGCAACACCCCGAATTGCGACCAGGCCGCGGGGCTGAACAGCCAGCCCCGGGCGATCTCCAGCCCCTGTTCAGTATAGATACGCGCCAGTTCCAGAAGTTCCGGTCCGAATTCCATGCGACAACCCCTGTTCAACGCGCATCAGGTTTCGCATTCTCTTGACTTTGAGCGCCGCGAACTCAAGGGGAAATCCGTGTCCGACCCGATCTGTCCGTTGTGCCACCGACCGATCCCGCCGGATGTTCCGCAAAGCCAGCATCACCTGATTCCCAGGCTGAAGGGCGGCAAGGGCGGCCCGACCATCCTGCTGCACGACATCTGCCACCGCGAGATCCATGCCACGCTGAGCGAAGCGGATCTGGCACGCAGCTACAACACGGCCGAGGCCCTGCGCTCCCATCCGCGCCTGGCCAGGTTCATCGCCTGGGTGCGGAAACGGCCGCCGGGGTTCGGCTCGAAGATCCCCGGTCGGCGGCGGATGCGCTAAGGGCCGTGCAACCGGGATTCCCTCCGGACGGAAACTGCCCTAAGCACACTGCCATGTAATGGAGCATTGCCATGACCCGGCCTGCCGCCCCCTCGGACGTGATCGACCCGCCGCTTGGCCTGGCCTATGCGGTCGGCGCCTATGTCCTGTGGGGGTTCCTGCCGTTCTACATGAAGGCGGTGGCGCATGTTCCCCCGGTCGAGGTGGTGGCGCATCGGGTCGTCTGGTCGGTGCCGCTGGCCGGGGCGCTGCTCGTCATCCTGGGGCGCACTGCCGATCTCAGGGCAGCGCTGAGCAGTCCCAGGACCCTGGCGATGGGCTGCCTGACGGCCGGCCTGGTGTCGATCAACTGGGCCATCTATGTCTTGGCGATCGCGAATGACCGGGCGCTGGACGCGGCGCTGGGCTATTACATCAACCCTCTGTTCAGCGTGTTCCTGGCCTCGGTCCTGCTGCGCGAGCGGCTCAGCCGGTCGCAGATGACCGCGGTTGCACTGGCCGCGCTGGCGGTTCTGGTGCTGGTGGTCGAGGCCGGGCGCCTGCCCTGGCCGGCGCTGGGACTGACGTTCAGCTGGGGCTTCTACGCGTTCTTCAAGAAATCCCTGCCGGTCGGCCCGAACCAGGGCTTCCTGATGGAGGTGCTGATCCTGATGCCCGCGGCGCTGGGCTACCTGCTCTGGCTGCAGGTGCAGGGTCTGGGCCATTTCGGCGCAACCGCGACCGACACCTGGCTGTTGCTGGCGGCGGGGCTGGTGACGGCGGTGCCGCTGATCCTCTATGCCAACGGGGCCAAGCTGATCCGGCTGTCGACCATCGGCATCCTGCAATTTATCGCGCCGACGATGATCTTCCTGGTCGCGGTTCTGGCCTTTGGCGAACAGATGGACCGCGGCCGAATGATCGCCTTTCCGATGATCTGGGCCGCGCTGGTGATCTATACCGCGCCGATGCTACCGGCGATGCGCCGCCGGCCATGACGCGCGGATCATCTGCGCGGCGGCCTGCGCCCAGATGTCATAGGCCGCCGGGTTGGGATGATATCCGTCCTCGGCCGCGAAACCGGGGTCATGCGGAAGGGGCGGCACCAGGTGCTGCACCTCCGGCCGGGTCTGTGCAAGGTTGGCCAGAACCCGGTCAAGCCGTCCGGCATGGGCGCCCAGAACCCAGGCCAGTGGCTGTGGCAGTGCCGGAAAATGCTGCATCGGCGGGACGGCGGTTGCGATCACGAGCCGGACGCCGAGCCCCTCGGTCAACCTGTCCATCAGCATCCGCTGGTGTCGCGCGAACCGTCGCGGCGAGGTCAAGCGGGCGGTGTCGTTGACGCCCAGGGCGGTCACGGCCACGTCGAAGGGGCCGTCCATCTGCCGCAAGCGAGCCAGCGCCTGTTCCGTGGTGTGGCCGGTGGTGGCCTCGAGCCGCCAGTCGACCTCGAAATCCTGGGCAAGCATGGCGGCGATCCGTGCCGCCAGAGCGGCATCCTGATGCGGTGCGCCGACACCAGCGGCCGAACTGTCGCCCGCGACCAGCAGGCGCAGCGGGGGACCGGCGCCGCAGCGACCACTGCGCGGTCCGTCCGGTTCCGGCAGGCGCAGCGCCCGGGCGCGGACCATGAGGCCTTGCGTGATCAGCACCGGCGCAAGGGGCAGCCGCAGGACACGGTCGAGCCCTGTCATCTCAGGACAGCGCGGCGCGGAAATCCAGGAAACGCGGATCGGTGGTGACCCGCGCATTCATCGCTTCGCGCAGGGCCGCCACGGTCTTGAGCGGCCGCATCGCCACCTCGAACTCGGCAATCAGCCCATCCGCATCGAGCGTCAGCAGATCGACGCCCACGGCATCGAGATCGCCGACCCGGCATTGGAATTCGAGCGCCCAGTCGGCGCCGTCGCCCAGGATTCGGCGATAACGAAAGTCGGACAGCACTCCGGCAACATGGCCCAGAACCGCCGCGACCGGTTCGCGCCCGGTCCATGTGGCCCAATAGGTCGGCGGCCGGAACCGCACATCCTCGGCCAGCAGCGCGGCGATCATCGTCTCGTCCCGTTTCGCCACGGCGTCCTGCAGGGCGATGATGGTTGGGTGCATGTCGAATTCTCCCGGTCTGACCTGATCAGCCTTGCCCAGGGGGCCCGGCGCGGCAAGCGCGACGTTGCGGGAGGCCGGTGGCTGGGATAGGCAGCGCCCATGAGCGAGACCTATGACCCGCCGCAGACGCCGCTGGACCTGGTGCACGAGGATGCGCAGCTCATCGTCGTGAACAAGCCCGCCGGGCTGCTCTCGGTGCCGGGCAAGGGCGAACACCTGGCCGATTGCCTTCTGACCCGTGTGCAGGCGGCGTTTCCGCAGGCCTTGCTGGTGCATCGCCTGGACCGGGACACGTCGGGCATCATGGTATTCGCCCAGACGCCCCACGCGCAGCGCCATCTCGGCCTGCAATTCGAGAAGCGCCAGACCCGCAAGACCTATGTCGCCCGGGTCTGGGGACATTTGCAGCCACAGAAAGGCCAGGTCGATCTGCCGCTGATCGTCGACTGGCCCAACCGGCCGCGGCAGATGGTCTGTCACGAGACGGGCAAGCCGGCGGTGACCGACTGGCGCGTGGTCAAGCACGAGGCGGAAACTACCCGTGTCCGCCTGTTTCCAAGGACCGGGCGCTCGCACCAGCTGCGCGTCCATATGCAGGCGCTGGGCCACCCGATCGTGGGTGATCCGTTCTACGCCACCGGCCCGGCGCGCGACTTTCCCCGCCTGATGCTGCATTCCGAGGAGTTGCGCCTTAAACATCCCGAGGGCGGGCGGTCGATGAAGTTCCGGGCGGCGGCAGAGTTTTGAAACAGGCCGAGGGTGGCTAGGGTCGCCCTTGGCTCAGTCTATGCTATTCCGCGGCCCAGCCGCTGACCGCCTTGACCTCGAGGAAATCCTCGATGCCCCAGACGCCGCCCTCGCGCCCGTTGCCGGATTGCTTCATCCCGCCGAAGGGCGCACCGGCGCCGCGGCTCTGGCCGTTCATCTCGACCATGCCCGAGCGCAGCGCCCGTGCCATCCGGCGCAGCCGCGCGGGATCCTGGGTCTGGACATAGTTGGTCAGCCCGTAGGGCGTGTCGTTGGCGATCTCGATGGCCTCGTCTTCGCTATCGAAGGGGATCATCGTCAGCACCGGGCCAAAGATCTCTTCGCGGGCGATTGTCATCTGGTTGGTGGCATCGGCAAAGACCGTGGGCTTGACGTAATAGCCCTTGTTGAACCCCTCGGGCCGGCCGGTGCCGCCGGCGACCAGTCGCGCGCCCTCGTCGATGCCCTTCTGGATCAGGTCCTGGATCTTGGTCCACTGCACCTCGTTCACCACCGGGCCGATATGGCGGCCCTCGTCTCCGGCCGGACCGACCGTGACCTTGCTGGCCACGTCGGTCGCGGTCTCGACCGCCTGGTCATAGACCGACCGCTGCACCAGCATCCGGCTCGGCGCGTTGCAGCTCTGGCCGGTGTTGTTCATCATGTGCAGCACGCCACGCTTAACGGCCTTTTCGTCGGCGTCCTCGAAGATCACGTTCGCACCCTTGCCGCCCAGTTCCAGATGCACCTTCTTGAGGCTGTCGGCCGCCGCCTTGGAAATCGCGGTGCCTGCCCGGGGCGAGCCGGTAAAGCTGACCATGTCCACATCCGGATGCTCCGAGAGCTGCGTGCCGACGCCCGGACCGTCACCGTTCACCAGGTTGAAGACCCCCTTGGGGAACCCCGCCGCGTCCACCAGCTCGGCAAAGATCATCGCGTTGAGCGGGCTCTGTTCCGAGGGTTTCAGGACCATCGTGCAGCCGGCCACCGCGGCCGCGCCGACCTTGAGCGTGATCTGGTTCATCGGCCAGTTCCACGGCGTGATCAGCGCCGCCACACCCACCGCCTCGTGGATGATCCGGTCGTTCGGGGCGTGATCGCCCAAGGGGCGCTCGAACTCGAAGGTCTTGGCGGCGCGGACGAAGTTCTTGAGGTGGAAGATCCCGGCGCCGACCTGCTGCGTGCGGGCCATGTCGATCGGCGCGCCCATCTCGGACGAGATCGCTCGGGCCAGATCCTCGCCGCGCTCCTTGTAGACCTCGATCAGCTTCTCGACCAATGCGATGCGCTCTTCGGGCGGTGTGGCCATCCATCCGGGCAGGGCGGCGCGGGCCGCGGCCACGGCGGCATCGGTGTCGGCCTGACCGCCCAGCGAGATGACCGCGCAGGGCTCCTCGGTCGACGGGTCGACGACCTGGAAGTCGCGGGCCAGTGCAGGTGCCGTCCATTCGCCATTGATGTAGAAGTCGCGTTTCTCGATCATGCTTCGGCCCTTTCCGAAAAGAGTTTCGACCGGTCGGTCGATGAATCGGGGATACCCTGACACCGCACAGGCCAGGTGGCAAGTCGCGGCCCCGAGTATTTGATCAAATTTCGCCGACTCGGCGCCAGGCCGCACACTGTTTGTCGGAAAGGGGCTGCAACGCGGACGCCGAGCGACTAGGTTACAACGAAACCGGCATCACCCAAGCACAGGAGGGCAAGACCCATGGGTTTGCGCATCAACGACACCGTTCCCGATTTCACCGCCGAAACCGACCAGGGCACGATCACGTTCCACGACTGGATCGGCGACAGCTGGGCGATCCTGTTCTCGCACCCCAAGGATTTCACCCCGGTCTGCACCACCGAGTTTTCCGCCGTGGCGCAATTGGCCGACGAGTGGACCAAGCGGAACTGCAAGGTGATCGGCGTCAGCGTCGACAGCGCCGAGGATCACCGCAAGTGGAAGCACGACATCGAAGCCTACGGCAAATCGCCGGCCGGGTTCCCGATCATCGCGGATGCCGGGCTGGACGTGTCCAAGGCCTTCGACATGCTGCCCGCCGAGGCCTATCTGCCCGACGGCCGGACGCCTGCCGACAGCGCGACCGTGCGCTCGGTCTTCATCATCGGCCCGGACAAGCAGCTCAAGCTGAGCATGACCTATCCGATGACTGTGGGGCGGAATTTCGCCGAGATCCTGCGCGCGCTGGATGGTCTGCAGATGTCCGCCAAGGGCGTTGCGACCCCGGCCAACTGGACACCCGGCGAAGACGTCATCATCCCGCCGGCAGTGTCCAACGATGAGGCGAAGGAGAAGTTCGGCGAGTTCGAGACGATCTTCCCCTACCTGCGCAAGACAAAGGCGCCGGGCTGATTTTGTCCATGGCAGCGCGGCGTCTTGCCGTGACCGGCGACCCGCGCTGCGGTGGTCTTCTTGACTCAACCTGAGGGCTCTGCCAATAGACCGGCATCCCCGTGCATGGCGTTGCGACATGTGCGCTTCTAGCCCGCCAAGCCATTGTTCCCAAAGTGGCCGACGATGGTGGAAGCTTTTGGCGGCAGACCGGCGCAACGTCGTATTTCGAAATTGAAAATTCACAATTGATAGGTTGCGGAATGATCACCCCGGTTCTTCTTTGCGGTGGCAGCGGAACGCGTCTCTGGCCGCTGTCCCGAAAAAGCTATCCCAAGCAATTCGCGCAACTTGTCGGTGACAAGACGCTCTTCCAGGCTTCGGCGGAACGTCTGCGGGGGCCGGAATTCGCCGCGCCGCTGGTTCTCACGGCTTCGGATTTTCGGTTCATCGTGACCGAGCAGCTGGCGGCGATCGGTATCGATCCGGGCGCCATCGTGATCGAGCCCGAAGGGCGCAATACCGCGCCTGCGGTGCTGGCAGCCGCGTTGTGGCTGGAGAAATCCGACCCCGATGGCATGATGCTGGTCGCGCCTTCCGATCACGTGGTGCCGGACGCCGACGCCTTCCGGGCTGCCGTCGCCGAAGGCGAAAAAGCCGCCCGGGACGGCGATCTGGTGACGTTCGGCATCAAGCCTGGCCGACCCGAAACCGGCTATGGTTATCTCGAGCTTGACGGTGACCCCGGCGATTTCACGCCGCGCGCCATTCCGCTGAAGCGTTTCGTGGAAAAGCCCGACATTGCCACCGCGGACAAGATGCTCGCGTCCGGCAACTTCCTCTGGAACTCCGGTGTCTTCCTGTTCTCCGTGCGGGCCATCCTTGATGCGTTCCGGCAGCATTGCTCCGACCTGATCGCGCCGGTGCAGGCCGCAATCGACAAGGGCCAGCCGGATCTGGGTTTCCTGCGGTTGGATCCCGCGGCATGGGCCGGGGCCGAGGATATCTCGATCGACTATGCGGTGATGGAGCGGGCCGGAAACCTGACGGTCATTCCCTATGCCAGCGGTTGGTCCGATCTGGGCGGTTGGGATGCAGTCTGGCGCGAGTCGGGGCCCGATGACGACGGGGTTGTTGCCCATGGCAGCGCCACGGCAATCGACTGCAGGGACAGCCTGCTGCGCTCCGAGGACAGCCGGATGGAGATCGTTGGCATCGGATTGCAGAATGTCGTCGCGGTGGCCATGCCGGATGCGGTTCTGGTGGCCGATGCCAGCCGGACGCAAGACGTCAAGACCGCGGTCGCGGCCCTCAAGGCGAAGGGGGCCAAGCAGGCCGAGGCGTTTCCCCTGGACCACCGGCCCTGGGGCTGGTTCGAGAGCCTGGTCATCGGCGACCGCTTTCAGGTCAAGCGCATCCACGTGCATCCGGGTGCGGCGCTGTCGCTGCAGTCGCACCACCACAGGTCCGAGCATTGGATCGTCGTGGAAGGCACCGCCAGGATCACGGTGGATGACGAGGTCAAGCTGATCACCGAGAACCAATCGGTCTATATCCCGCTGGGCGCGGTTCACCGGATGGAGAACCCCGGGAAGGTGCCGATGGTTCTGATCGAGGTCCAGACCGGCAGCTATCTGGGCGAAGATGACATCATTCGCTACGAAGACGTCTATTCGCGGACCTGATCCAACTCGCTGACCCCGGGCCAGGCAAGCGGCGCCTTGTCGGTGAAGATCTAATGAAGGTGGCACGGTATTGAAACGGCAGGTTGTATACGACTTGACGGAGGTGCTTTTGGCGTCGACGGGGCGATTGCGGTACTACGGAATCGCCCGGGTCGTGGCCGAAATCGGTGCAGAATTGCGCAAGCGAGACCCTTCGGTCCGGTTCGCCGTATTCTCGCAGGGTCACGGTGAACTGTTCGAAGTATTCCCGAAGCTGCGCGATGACGGCAGCGTCGACCTCAACGTTCCGTCCGGAATTCGCCAGCTCAGGGTCAGGTCGCACTTCCACACGAAATCCGTGCTGAGGGATCTTCTGCTGGTTCCGATCCGCCCGATTGTTGATCGCAGGAACCGACGCGCCTGGCAGGAGGCCGGGGTCGACCTGAAGCCGATCGACATGAACGGAAAGACGCTGGTCTCTTGCGGCCGCCCGAAGCTGATCGTCGACATGATCGGTGCGCTGGATCGCAGAGGCACGAAGTTCGAGGTCGTTCCGCTGCTGCACGACATGATCCCGCTGCATGATTTCGAGCATCAGCTGGCCAGCTTTCCCAGAAATTTCATCGGTGACAACCAGGTCGTCGCCGGGCGGGCCAAGGCGATTCTGGCGAATTCGGAATTCACCCGCGACGAGATCCTGGCATTCTCCCAAAAGGGTATCCTGCCGCCGGTTTCCGAGGTATTCGCCGTTCCGCTTGTGCACGAATGCCCTGAAGGCATCGAGCCGCCGGAGCAAACCGTTCCCGACGAGCCGTATATCCTGGTCGTGGGGTCCAGCCTGGGGCGAAAGAACCTTGAAGCCGTTTTCGAAGCGCTGCGACTGCTCAAGGGTCAGGGCCGGCCGGTTCCGACCCTGGTCCTGGCCGGGGCGCGGCGCAAAAAGACCGACAAGTATCTGCAATCCGGTCACGGCGACGCAATCCGTGACCATGTCGTGTTCCGCGAGAACCCCAATCAGACTGATTTGGTCAAGCTGTACGAGGGCGCCGTGGCCCTGGTATTGGCGAGCCGAATGGAAGGGTGGGGCCTGCCCGCGGGCGAGGCGCTTTGGCTCGGGACGCCGGCGATCTGTTCCACCGCACCCGTGCTGCGGGAGGTGTGCGGTGACCTAGGGCTCTATTTCGACCCTGACCGGCCGGAAGAATTGGCCGACCATGTGAACAACCTGATGACCCGGCCCGATTTCGGCAAGCAGCTGCGCGCCCGGATCGCGGAAGCCAAGCCGCATCTGCGCACCTGGTCGAATGTCGCCGAGGACCTTCAGGCGGCCCTCGACGGCTTGGACTGAAACCTGACGGCGGAAAACGGCCAGTATCATCGAGCAGGACCTGCGTGGCGCGGACCGGTGCCGCTGCGTTCACTTTTATTTGCGCGACACATCGCTTAAGTAGGCGCTCTGAGAGTTAGGAAGCGAATGCAAACTGATAGTTCCAAGGGCTGGGCGATCCAACGCATGTGGACCCGCTGGCGATCCGGCTACATGGGTCGTCTGGTCGGCGAGAGCTTTCGCGCGCAAGGGCCAATGTATGCCGTTGCGATGTTCGCGATGGTCATCGTGGCCGCCACCTCGGCTGGCACGGCCTGGATCATGGAAAAGATCGTCGACGCCATGACCAGCCCGGACTCGCGCAGCCAGGTCTACCTGATCGCAGGTGCGGTGGTTCTGCTGTTCAGTTTGAAGTCGGTCGCCTCTTACGTGCAGTCGGTGTTCCTGGTGCGGGCGGGCAACCGGATCGTCGCCACCCAGCAAGACCGGCTGTACCGAAAACTGTTGAAACGCGGTGTCGCGTTCTTCAGCACGACCGAGTCGTCGGATCTGTTGATGCGTGTAACCCATGGCGCGCAGTCGGCCCGGAACCTGATCGACCTGCTGGTCACCTCCTTCGTTCGGGATGCGTTGACGCTGGTCGGACTGGTTGCCGTGATGATCTATCAGCAACCGTTCATGTCGATCATGTTCTTCGTCGTCGGCCCGGTGGCGATCCTGGGTGTGCGTTACCTGCTCAAGAGTGTCAGGCGTATAATGGAGGCCGAAATCGCCTCGCTCGCCGAGATCATCAAGGTCATGCAGGAGACCTCGGCCGGCATCAAGGTCATCAAGGTCTTTGCCCTGGAAGACCGGATGACCAACCGGATGAGTTCGGCCATCAAGCAGGTCGAGCAGCGTTCGAACGACATCGCCCGGCTGCAATCGATCGCAAGCCCCTTGATGGAATTCCTGGCGGGGCTTGCCGTGGCCGGGGTTCTGATCATCAGCACCATCAGCATCGCCGGCAGCACGCCTCCGACGGCCGGGCAGTTGATGTCCTTCGTGACGGCGCTCCTGATGGCCTATGAGCCGGCGAAGCGCCTGTCGCGCATGCGCGTGTCGATCGAGACCTTCATGGTCGGCGTCAAGATGATGTTCGACCTGCTGGACCAGGACGAACCGATGCTGGAACGCGAGGATGCCGACGAGCTGAAGTCCGGCCCGGGAGAGATCCTGTTCGAGGATGTGTCCTTCGGCTATGGCGGCGAGACACCGGTGATCAAGAACATGAGCCTGGAGTTCAAGCCCGGCAAGACGACCGCGCTTGTCGGCCAGTCCGGTGGCGGGAAATCGACGATTTTCGGCCTGATCATGCGTTTCTACGACCCCGAACAGGGCAGTGTCCTGATCGATGGGCAGGATCTTCGCGACGTCAGCTTCAGTTCGCTGCGCCGCAAGATCTCTTATGTCGGGCAGGACACGTTCCTGTTTTCGACCAGCGTCATCGACAACCTCCGCTGCTCGGCGCCAGAGGCGACCGATGAAGAGGTCTTTGCGGCGGCCAAGGCCGCTCATGCGCATGACTTCATCATGCAGTTGCCCCACGGCTACGACACGCAGGTCGGCGAGAATGGAACCTTCCTGTCCGGGGGGCAGAAACAGCGGATCGCGATTACCCGCGCCATTCTGAGGCAGGCCGAGGTGCTGCTGCTGGACGAGGCGACAAGCGCGCTGGATGCCGAATCCGAAACGCTGGTCAAGAACGCCCTGGACGTGTTGACCGAAGATGTCACCACAATCGTGATCGCCCACCGCCTGTCCACGGTGCTTGAGGCCGACGAGATCCTTGTCGTGCAGGCAGGAGAAGTCGTCGAGAAGGGCACCTTGAATGATCTGCTGGCAATGGACGGCACATTTCGCCGCCTGTTCGATCAGCAGTTCAAGAGCGGAAGCCTGGCAAGCCAGCAGCATGCGGTCCGCCAGCAATCCTGATCGGTGGCGGGCTCCGATTTGACCTGTCCATGGCAACGGCTTTCGGCTATTCGACCGAAGGCACAGGCAGCGAGGAGTCCGAATGCGCGAGCCGCTCTACTTCTTCGACATCAGTAGCTTGTTGGCGCATTTGCGCCGGGTCACTCACTTTACCGGGATTCAGCGGGTTCTCGTGATGCTGGTGCTTCGGGTTTCCGGCAGGGTTGGTCCCGACAAGGTGTACCTTTCCTTCATCAACAAGGCGACCGGGGCCTATCAGGCGGTTTCGGTCAAGGAGATCGGCGCCGAGACGATCCGCGACCCGCACAAGCTGGCGTCGGTTCTGGGCGTTGGCGGTCGCCACGGTCGCGATCTCAAACCGCTGAGCCGATACAGAAACAGGCCGCTCAAGTATTTTTTCCACCGCACAAAGCTGGATATTGCCGCGGCGCTGGGGAATCAAGCGGCCTTCCGAAAGTACTCGGTGGATTCCGGCGAATGGAGATCTCTGAGACGGCCGCCGGAGCCCGACGCAGCTTCCCCGGTGACCGCGCAGGCCCGAAGACTGTCGTTCGGCGACATTTCCAACCCCGGGGATCACCTTGTCATACTCGACAGCTCTTGGACGGAGGCACGCACAAAGGCCGCGTTCCTGAAAGCCAAGCAGGCCGGCGTGGATGTCCGCATCATGATTCACGACCTGATACCGATCATGGCACCCGAGCTTGTCCCGCAGAGCTCACCGCTCGTGTTCTACAACTGGCTGCTGGAAACACCGGAATACGCGTCGGGGTATCTGACGAACTCGGAGAAGAGCAAACAGGATCTCGACCACTTCCTGAACGCCCACGGTATCGACCGGCCCTCGGTCGCGGTCCCTCTTGCGCAGGAAGGCGTCGGTCAGGACACCGCGCACGTGGCCGCACAAGGCAAGGTTGAAGCCAGCGCCTTCCCGAAGATGGCCGAGATGATGGATCTGGATGCGCGTATCCGTGCCATTACGACCAAACCCTACGTGTTGTTTGTCGGCACGTTGGAGACCCGCAAGAATATCTGGCGCATGGCCCTTGCGTGGGAAAAACTGCTCGAGATTCACGGCCCGACGATACCGCGCCTCGTATTGGTCGGCCGGCCCGGGTGGTTGAACGAGGATTTCGAAAATTTCGCGCGCGGAACCGGCTTTCTGAAGGGGTGGATCGAGCAAATCCACAGTCCGACTGACGCCGAGCTGGATTTCCTCTATCGCCACTGCGAATTCTCGATCCTGGTCAGTCTTTACGAAGGCTGGGGTTTGCCGGTGGGCGAGGCGCTCAGTTATGGCAAGACCAGCGTCGTCGGCAAGGCCACGTCACTGCCCGAGGTTGGCGGCGATCTGGTCGAATACTGCGATCCGCGATCCGTGGACAGCATCGCTGAGGCATGCAGCCGCCTGATCGGCGAGCCGCAGCACCGGCGAGAGATCGAACAAAGGATTGCCGCGGCTCACTTGCGCAGCTGGGACGACGTGGCCGCCGAGCTTGTCGAGGCCATCGGCAATGGAGCCGGCGGCAACAGCTAGCACGTTCTTGCCGGTCTGGCACCCGGTCGCAGGTGGCTGAAGGCGCGCCCCTTGTCATTCGCGCAGGTCCGAAGCACTGTTCTCATCACAACGCTGACGCGAAGGTGGAGGGCAACAGGATCAAGGACATCCGTTATCTTGTTGGGCGGGAGTTCGGCAAGCTGACCGAGCTCACGAACTCTCGCCAGCAACCCAACATCAACGACCTGTGGAACGTGTTGAAGGATCTCAACGCGATCAAATGGTCGGTGAAACAGCATGGATACGCCATCGGAGCCCAGGTGTTCGACTCGGTGATGCAGTCCGAGATCCCGAAGGCGCCGGTCGACGGCAAGATGTGGTCGGGCTGTTCGACTCAGCGGGACGTCGAAAGCGCTTGGTTTCGGTACTGGGCCCACCAGATTCAGACAGCGCCCATTCCGCACCGCAAACTCTGGGAATTCGCATATATTCTGCAGAACCTGTCGCTTGCAGGAAAACTGCGCGACGGAATGCATGCCGTCGGATTCGGTTGCGGACAAGAGCCGCTGCCATCCTACCTGACCAACCTGGGCATCTCGGTCACGATCACCGACCTGCACCCGGAGGTTGTTCAAGGCAAGGGGTGGGTGGAATCCGGGCAACATACGGAAGGTCTGGATTCCTCGTTCTATCCCAATCTCGTGGATCGCACACAATTCGACACGCTGGCAACGCTGGAATACGTGGACATGAACGCGATTCCCGCCGACATGAGCGGCAAGCACGATTTCTGCTGGTCGGTTTGTGCGCTGGAACATCTTGGATCCATAAGCAACGGGTTGGATTTCGTAAGGAACAGCCTGGACACGCTCAAGCCGGGCGGCGTTGCCGTCCATACGACCGAGTTCAACTATTCGGAAACCGAGCGTACGATCGACAACTGGCCGACCGTCCTGTTTCTGAGAAGGCATATCGAGGAACTGGCAGCGACCCTGAGGGCGGATGGACATGATGTGGCCCCTCTCAGTTTCGATGTCGGCTGCAAACCTCTGGACGCCTTTATCGATCTGCCACCCTTCGATTTTGACAACTGCCTGAAAGACAGCCTTGTTTCGGGTTCCGGACACGCCTTTCACCCCGGCCATCTGAAAATCAGCATCGACGGATTCCCGGCGACCTGCATCGGGTTGACGATTACAAAGGCAGGCTGACCCTTTCGCTCGGCCCGCCTTGTTTGACGGCCACATTCCGACTCCGGCACGGCCGCGCCGGGGCCAAATCCCTTCCCTTGCCCCCGTGGATCCAATAGAGAACCCAAGATCAATTCACACGGGCCGAACGGGCCCAAGAACCGAGGGGGACGACCAATGGACAGCTATTGGCAGGCGGCCGCAGATCAGGTGAAATCCTATTCGAAACAGCGTCGGATTTGTGGCCCGCAGGAAATGTCAGGGTCGGTGACAGGTTCTTTCGTCGGATATGGCAGCGTCTCAGGCGATTTCGGCGCTGGCGACGTCTTGATCCTGCACAAAGGTATGGCGAAGGAAATCGACAGGTCCTACCTGGCCTTGGCTCTGATGCTCGGCCGACCGAGTTTTGCGAACGAGGTATTCATCATTCTGGTTGGCGAACAGGTCGGCGCACCGGCAATGTCGCCGGATCAAAAAAAGCATCTGCGGGGCTTCGGTGATGCCTTCCAGGGCACGCAATCCACGGGCGATGCTGCCGGCTCGCGACAAACGGGCTGCTATCTGGGCAATGGCACTGTCCTGGGAACTCTCTATGACAACCAGAAGATCTTTCTGGACGGTGACGACATCAGCCTGACACCGCATCTGGTCATCGACGGTTTTTGGGAGCAGTGGATTACCAAAGCGTTTCTGAGCCGGATAAGCGCAGGGATGCACGTGCTCGATATCGGTGCCAACTGCGGCTACTATACATTGCTGGCCGCCCGAGCCGTGGGCGCAAAGGGCAGCGTGACGGCAATCGATGCCAACCCCCGCATGTGCGAGCTGGTGCAGAAATCCACCAGCGTCAACGGTCACCTCAGTTACTCCAAGGTGATAAACGCGGCCGTGATGGAAGTGCCCGGCGACATCAAGTTCGCAATCCCGAAGAAGTTCAAGGGCAGTGCGACCTACCTGCGGGATGACGTGGATTTCAGCCAGTATGGAGAAACCTACGACATCATCGAAGTTCCGGGCGCTCCTTTGGGCGATTTGACGGGAGACCGAAAATTCGATGTCGTCAAGATCGATGCCGAGGGCGCCGAGCCTCTGATCTACAAGGGTGCAAGGGATATCCTCCTGGCGATGCCGCAGGTCGAGATCTTCATGGAATTTGCGCCGGATTTCTTTCGTGAGCAGATGTCGGGTGCAGAGTTCCTGGACATGCTCGAAGCGGACGGTTTCAGGATTTCCATCGTAACCCACCAAGGCGAGATCCAGTCGGCGACCCGGGACCAACTGTTGTCGGGCGAGTATGTCGACATCTTCATGAAACTCGAAACGTAGCTCGCGCCCGACCAATTACCGGAATGAAAAAGGCCCGCGCGTTGTGCGCGGGCCTTGGTGTTTTTTCTCGGGCCGCCGTCAGTCGGCGGCTTCTTCCTTCTTCTCTTTCTTCTCCGGCGCCATCTCTTCGCCGGTTTCCTGGTCGACCATCTTCATCGACAGGCGCACCTTGCCGCGGTCGTCGAAGCCCAGCAGCTTGACCTTGACCTCCTGGCCCTCTTTGAGGACGTCCGAGGGGTGGTTCAGGCGGCGGTTCTCGATCTGGCTGACATGCACCAGCCCGTCGCGCTTGCCGAAGAAGTTCACGAAGGCGCCGAAATCGACGATCTTCACGACCTTGCCGGTATAGATCTGGCCCTCTTCCGGCTCGGCCACGATCGAATGGATCATGTCATAGGCCTTCTGGATGGCGTCGCCATTCGGCGAGGCGATCTTGATGATGCCGTCGTCGTTGATGTCGACCTTGGCACCCGACACTTCGACGATCTCGCGGATCACCTTGCCGCCCGAGCCGATCACTTCGCGGATCTTGTCGGTCGGGATCTGCATCGTCTCGATGCGCGGCGCGTGGACCGAGAAGTCGCCCGCGCCCGAGATGGCCTTGTTCATCTCGCCCAGGATGTGCATCCGGCCGTCCTTGGCCTGCGACAGCGCCTTTTCCATGATCTCGGGGGTGATGCCCGCGACCTTGATGTCCATCTGCAGCGAGGTGATGCCGTTCTCGGTGCCGGCGACCTTGAAATCCATATCGCCCAGGTGATCCTCGTCGCCCAGAATGTCGGTGAGGATCGCATAGGAGCCATCATCTTCCAGGATCAGGCCCATGGCCACGCCGGCCACCGCGCTTTTCAGCGGCACGCCCGCATCCATCATCGACAGCGACCCGCCGCAGACCGAGGCCATCGAGGACGAGCCGTTCGACTCGGTGATCTCGGAGACCAGGCGGATGGTGTAGGGGAAGTCGGTCGGTGCCGGCAGAACCGCCTGCAGCGCGCGCCAGGCCAGCTTGCCGTGGCCCACTTCGCGACGGCCCGGAGGCCCCACGCGGCCAACTTCGCCGACCGAATAGGGCGGGAAATTGTAATGCAGCAGGAAGTTGGATTTGAAATTGCCGTGCAGCGCATCGATGAACTGTTCGTCATCGCCGGTGCCCAGGGTGGTCACGACCAGGCCCTGGGTTTCGCCCCGGGTGAACAGCGCCGAGCCGTGGGTGCGCGGCAGCAGGCCGGTCTCGCAGACGATCGGGCGGACATCGGTGGTCGAGCGTCCGTCGATCCGCTTGCCGCCCTTGACCACGTCGCCGCGCAGGATGCCGGCCTCGAGCTTTTTCAGCGCCGAGCCGAGATTGGGGTCTTCCAGCTGCTCTTCGGTCAGAGCGGCCTTGACGGTCTCGCGCGCGGCGGAGACCGCGGCGGTGCGCTCCTGCTTGTCGGTGATGGCGAAGGCGGCGCGCATCTCTGCATCGCCTGCGGCCTTCACCGCCTCGAACAGGTCGGAATAGTCCGGCGGCGTGAAGTCGAACGGTTCCTTGGCGGCGGATTCGGCCAGCGAGATGATCAGGTCGATCACCGGCTGGATCTGCTCGTGGGCGAACTTGACCGCGCCCAGCATCTCGGCCTCGGACAGCTCATAGGCTTCCGACTCGACCATCATCACCGCGTCCTTGGTGCCGGCGACGACCAGGTCCAGGCGCTGTTCGGGGTTCAGGCGCAGGTCCTGCATGTCGTCCACGGTCGGGTTCAGGATGTAGTCGCCATCCTCGTAACCGACGCGGCAGCCGGCGATCGGGCCCATGAAGGGCGCGCCCGACAGGGTCAGTGCGGCACTGGCCGCGATCATCGCCACCATGTCCGGGTCATTGACCAGGTCGTGGCTCAGCACGGTGCACATCACCAGCACTTCGTTCTTGAAGCCGGGTGCAAAAAGCGGGCGTATCGGGCGGTCGATCAGGCGCGCGGTCAGCGTTTCCTTCTCGGTCGGACGCGCCTCGCGCTTGAAGAAGCCGCCGGGCACCTTGCCCGCGGCATAATACTTTTCCTGGTAGTGGACGGTCAGCGGAAAGAAGTCCTGACCGGGTTTCTGCTGGCGGGCGAAGGTCACGTTGGCCATGACCGAGGTTTCGCCCAGCGTTGCGATGACAGAGCCATCGGCCTGACGGGCAACCTTGCCCGTTTCCAGTGTGAGCGTTTCTTCGCCCCACTGCATCGATTTCGTCGTTACGTCAAACATGTATGCATCCTGTAAGGGAGCTCTCCCGGGCCCATCCCGGGTCTCCCGTTTGAATGGCGGCCCCATTGCCGCCGACCCCTTCCATCTTCTTCTCACGGTGCCGGGGTCCGGGCACCACGTCTCAGATTCTGCGGCCTTACAGGAATTCCCGTCGGATTGGAAGGAAAACCGGGGCGCGGTCGGCAGGGGCGCGCTGCCGGCCGTCGCACAAAAAAACGCCCGCTCGGTCGAGCGGGCGTTTTCGTCGAATTCCGGCGCCTTAGCGGCGCAGACCCAGACGCTTGATCAGGTCGCGATAGCGGCCTTCGTCATTGGTCTTGAGATAGTCCAGCAGCTTGCGGCGCTGGGCGACCAGCTTCAGAAGGCCACGGCGGCCGTGGTTGTCCTTCTTGTGGGTCTTGAAATGCTCGGTCAGGTTGGCGATGCGGGTGGACAGGATGGCAACCTGGACTTCGGGCGAGCCGGTGTCGCCTTCCTTGGTTCCGTATTCCTTCAACACGCGTGCCTTGTCTTCGGCGGTGATCGACATCGGGGTCTCCTTTACAGGTTCGAGTGAATGGCGCAGGCCGGGATGTCGTCCAGCGCAGGCCCATGGAGAGGTGTTTGCAAGGCACCCGGTCGGGCGATTCCCTTGCAGATGCGGGCGTATATGGGGTTTGCGGGGAAATGGCAAAGCAAAAAGGACCGGTGCGACCGTTGTATCGGCCCCGCGGTGATCTTCAGGCCGCCGCGTCGGGGTCCAGGATGGCGATATGGGACAGGTCGATCGGCGTTTCGCAACGCAGCCGCACGATCTCCTCTCCATCCATCGTGATGCGGGTCAGACCCGGCGTGTCGGGATCTGTTTCGATGCCGATCTCGGGAGTGCCGTCGCGGTCCCAGAGCAGCATCAACTGGTCCTCGGTCGGGTCGAAATCCATGATCTCGACCGGGTTGTCCGCGCCGGCCCCGCTGTCCACATGGATCGCGTCGCCGCCATCGCCCCCGGTCACGATGTCGCCCGGCCCGGCCAGCAGAGTGTCTGCGCCCTGACCACCATTGAGATAGTCCTGGCCATCGGGATCGTCCCTGTCGTCGCGGCCATCGAGCAAGTCGTCACCGGCACCGCCGAACAGGCTGTCAGCGCCCTGGCCGCCCGCCAGGCTGTCGTTGCCGTGACCGCCATGCAGGGCATCGGCATCGGACCCGCCGGTCAGGCTGTCATCCTGTTGGCCGCCATGCAGGGTGTCCTCCCCGCTTCCGCCATGCAGCGTATCGGCGCCGGAATGGCCGAACAGCGTGTCGGCGCCGCCGCCGCCGTCCAGCAGGTCACCGCCGTCGCCGCCATGCAGGTTGTCCCGACCCTCGCCGCCGGCCAGGGTGTCGGCCCCCGCCGCCCCGTGCAGCCCGTCATCGCCGGCGCCGCCCGTCAGCGTATCGGCGCCGGAATAGCCGTTGATCTGGTCGTTGCCGGTGCTGCCGCCGATTGCGTCCGGCGCGGAGCCGCCCCAGAGGATCTGCGCCGCCGCCACGGCCGTGGGATCGTCATCTGCCCCGGCCTCCTCTGCCGCCAGATCGCCGGATCCGGTCGGTTCAGATTCATCGGGCAGCATCGCATCGTCCGCGGCGTCCTCGGGATCGCCCGAGGTCGCCATGAGGGCCATGCCGCTGGCGGCCATGAGCCCCATCAAGCCCGCTAACAAGAACATCGGTCCAACTCCGTACGCCACCGGTCGGGCTCGCAGTGTCGGACGGCCGGGCGTTTCGGTCAAAAGGATTGCGATACAATGGTTAAGATGTCGTTTCCGGCGTCCAGAGCTCGGGTTGACGGGCATAGGATATATAGAGCGGATGCCGCGGATGCCCGGCCTTGGTCAGGCCGAGATGGAACAATGGCCGGCCGGCCCGGCGCAACAGCTGCTCGACGGCGGGGCCCCGGTCCAGATGGCTGCCGTGGCTGCCCCAGGCGGCGACGATCCGGTCGGCCCAGGCCGCACCTTGCAGGATCGCGGCGTCGTTCTCGGGACCCACGGGGTCGGCGGCCGCGCGCATCTTGCGCGGGTCGGTTTCGCGCCAGGCGAAGATGTTGGCGACCTGGAAGCCGCCGAACCCCAGCGCCCGCGCGCGCCGCTCGCAGCGCTCGACGGTGGGGTCGTTCTGGACCTCGGTTGCGGTCGAGGGGTTCAGCATCACGAAGAGCGCCCGCGACCCGTCGGGATCCCAGATCCGCGTGAGGCTGTAGCGGTAGCGTTCGCAGTCCGAATAGACGGCGGTCGAGGGCGCGTCGCCCTTGGTGTGGCTGCGGGTGATCATCGGGGTTCTCTAGCGCAGTGGGCCGCGCCGGCAAAGGCCGGTCGGATCAGGTGCGGACAAAAACCCGGTTGGGATGCAGCTCGCCGGACCTGTAGAGGCCCAGCGCCACCGCCTCGCCTTGAAACGAGGCCCAGGCTTCGTCGCCGTATTCGACACCCTCGGCAGATAGCACCATGCCGGGGTTGCCGTTGCGCAGCCGCGCCGCGCCTTCGGGGGTGCACTTCAGCTCGGGCAGGTCGCCCAGCCCGTCCTCGAGCGGGCGGATATGGGTGTCGAGCTCGGGCGTGCGGGCCAGCGCCTCGATCTGCTCCAGGCTCAGCCCGTCCTCGGCCTCGAACGGACCGGACCAGATCCGGCGGAGGGCGACCACATGGCCGTGGCAGCCCAGCGCGGCGCCCAGGTCGCGCGCCACCGAGCGCACGTATCCGCCCTTGCCGCAGGTCATTTCCAGTACAACGTGATCCGGATCGGGCCGGTCCACCAGCACCAGTTCCTCGACCCAGAGGGGGCGGGCGGCAATCTCGACATCCTCGCCGTCGCGCGCCCGCTTGTAGGCGCGTTCGCCGTCGATCTTGACGGCCGAGAATTTCGGCGGAACCTGCATGATCTCGCCCACGAAGGCGCCCAGTTCCGCCTTGATCTCAGCATCGTCAGGCCGCGCGTCGCTGCTGGCGATGACCTCGCCCTCGCCGTCATCGGTGTTGGTGGCCTGGCCCAGGCGCACGGTAAAGCGATAGGCCTTGAGCGCGTCGGTGACATGCGGCACCGTCTTGGTCGCCTCGCCCAGCGCGATCGCCAGAACCCCGGTCGCCTCGGGGTCCAGCGTGCCGGCATGGCCCGCCTTCTTGGCGTCGAGCGCCCAGCGCACCTTGTTGACCACCGCGGTCGAGGTCATGCCCGCTGGCTTGTCCACGACCAGCCAGCCCGAAATGTCGCGGCCCTTGCGTTTGCGTGCCATGCCTGTCCCCATTGCCGTCCAAGGCGCGCGGCGTAGCGGATCGGCCGCGGCCTGTCAAACCGTGGCTGGCGGTTACTCCGCCGGAACCGCGATCCCTACGATGGGACCCAGCGGAAAGCCCCCGTCGGCGCGGTCGATCCCGGGCGCGTAGAGGCGCGAGACGTTGCCGTCGAAATACAGCGCCTGCGGCGTCTTCAGCACGTCGCGGAACAGCGTTCCGAACTGGTGGAAGGTCACCGGGTTCTCGGAGATGGCAAAGACCACGCGGCTTCCATCGGCGCTGGTTCCGACCCCGTTGCGAATGTAGCGCGAGGTCGAGTCCTCGAGGAACCGGGGATGCAACGCACCGTCGATCACCAGCATCGGCCCGGATTGCGTCGCGAACCGGCAGTCCGGCGCCTGCTCAAGATAGTCGCCGGTCTCGATCACGTCGGCGCGGCCGTCGCGGATGCAGAACACGCCGTTGGGTAACAGGCCGAAATTGCCCGGACCGGCGCTGGCGATTACCCGCATTTCCTCTTCGCCATTCTCGATGTAATGGCCCACCGGGGCGCGATCCTCGTGATACATTCCGGCGTTCATTGCGAATTCCAGCTTTCGCCCCTCGTCGGCAAGCTGCCGGTCGACGGCCGGAAACTGGCCCAGGATGCTGCCGTCGGGGGCGCGCAGGAACAGGCGCAGATCGGCGCGTGTCGCGTCGACCTCGCAGATGGTGAAGCTGTTGCCGCCGCTGTCCAGGGCGCGGCACTCCACCGCCGCCGCCGATTCAGCCCAGAAGGCGGCGGCGAGGGCGGCCAGAACCGCCCGGATCACTCGTCCAGATCGCGGCGCACCGCGTCCTGTTCGAACATGGCTCTGGTCTCGTCCAGCCGGTCGAAGGTGCGGTCTAGCTGGAACCGCAGATCCGGCGAGAACTTGAGCGACAGCTTCTTGCCGATCACCCGGCGCAGCTCGCCCTTGTTGCGCGCCAGCAGACCCAGCACGTCGTCCTGCCCCTTGCCGCCCAGCGGAAGCACATAGGCGGTGGCGATCTTGAGGTCGGGCGAGGTGCGCACTTCGCCCACGGTGATCGAGAGACGGTTCAGGTCGGGGTCGTGGACGTCGCCGCGCGCCAGCACGTCCGACAGCGTGCGCCGGATCAATTCGCCCACGCGCAGCTGGCGCTGCGAAGGTCCGGGTCCGTCTTGAAATCTGTTCTTGGCCATGACTCCGATCTAAGCGGTTACGCGGGCTTTGCCAAGCGGGCCGCAACCGGATAGGAGGCAGGGATCCGCCATCGGGACAGGGAAAGCGAGACATGACGCAACGGCCAGGCATCGTCGTGACCGGAGCATCGGGCCGCATGGGCCAGATGCTGATCCGCACGATCACCGCCAGCGACAAGGCGCGGCTGGTGGGGGCGGTCGAACGCGCGGGGCATGACTGGATCGGCGCCGATCTGGGCGAGGCGATGGGCGGCGCAGCGCTGGGTATCAAGGTGACGGACGACCCGCTGGAGGCCTTCGCGCCGGCGCAGGCGGTGATCGACTTCACCGCGCCCGAGGCCACTCTGGAGTTTGCGACCCTGACCGCTCAGGCGCGGGCGGTGCATGTGATCGGCACCACCGGCATGACCGAAGAGCAGATCGCGCGCCTGGAGCCGGCGGCGCGGCATGCGGTGATCGTGCGCGCCGGCAACATGAGCCTCGGCGTGAACCTGCTGGTGCAGCTGACCCGCAAGGTGGCGGCCGCGCTGGAGGAGGATTTCGATATCGAGGTGATCGAGGCGCATCACCGCCACAAGGTCGACGCGCCTTCGGGCACCGCGCTGATGCTGGGCGAGGCGGCGGCCGAGGGGCGCGGCGTGGCGCTGGCCGATGTCTCTGATCGCGGGCGCGACGGGATCACCGGCGCGCGGACATCCGGCGCGATCGGTTTCTCGGCGGTACGCGGCGGCGATATCGTCGGAGAGCATGACGTCCTGTTTGCCGGCGAAGGCGAACGCGTCGTGTTGCGGCACGTGGCGACCGACCGGGCAATCTTTGCCCGCGGCGCGCTCCGGGCGGCGCTCTGGGGGCAGGGCAAGGCGCCCGGCCATTACAGCATGGTCGACGTGCTGGGACTGTAGCGCCAGACCCTACAGGTTCTTCAGCCGGTCGGCACGCAGCGGGCAGGCGAGGTAGACGCCGAATTCCTTGCCGATATCGGCACTGACGCGCGCGTGCACGCGGCCCTGGCGATCGAGGAAGCGTTGCTCGTCCTCGGCGGGGAACACGCCCTCGTGCCAGATCCCGGCATGGATGTAGATGCCGGTGCTGCCGTCGCTCCAGAACGCCACCACCGTGTCCGGCGTCAGGTTGTCGCCGGGCAGCGCGGCGGGCACGATGAAGGGCTTGCGGTCGAGCGGAAAGAACATCTGCCCGCCATCGGGGTGATAGTTCATGTGCCAGAGCAGAACCTGGTCGCGCGGAACGCTGGGCGCATCGGCCTGCGCCGTCTGCGGGTCGGTCGACCAGCCCAGCACATAATGCCCGCCCACCGCCTCGTTGCGGCCATAGAGCACGTCGCCCTTCCAGCGGCATTCGAACGTGCCCTCGACCGCGCCGGCCTCGTCGCCGGTGTCCTCGTCCACCGGCCGCCATCCTTGCTGAGGCCAGCGCGTGATCTCGATCTCGAACCCGTCGGGATCCTCCACCACGCAGCCATAGCCCTTGAGCGTTTCGTTCGTAGCACGGATCAGCGGAACCTCGTGCAACGGCAGCGAGGGTTTGCTGCTCGCCTCGAACAGGTATTGCGGCGACGTCATGCGGTTTCCTCCAGGTGGGCGTCCACGACTCGCTGAACCACCGGCGCGAAATGCGCAAAGCCGGGCGTGTCCATGTCGGCCATCTTGCCGGCGTCGTCGAGATAGCGCACCTGCACAATGGCCTTGAGGTTGGGGTTTTCCTCGAACGCCGCGACCTCCTCGTCGGTCATCGGGCCGCCCTGCAGCTTCAGCGAATGGACCGAGGCGTCGGAGAGCCGCGCGAAATAGTCGGGCCGCGTGGCGCAGAGATAGCGCTTGGCCGCCACGTGATACCGCACGCAATCGGTGACGATCGAGGGGAAGAACGGCGCCAGGACCTCGGCGCCGGCATCCTCGTGATGGCGGTCCTCGGTGTCGTCCATGCTGAATGTGCCGAATTCCGAGGTGAAATGGCCGATATCGTGCAGCAGCGCCGCGACAACGATGTCCTCGGGCAGCCCGCCACGCTCGGCCATCGTCGCGCCCTGCAGCATGTGCTCGGCCATTGTCACCGGCTCGCCCAGGTATTCCTCGCCGCCTCGCCGCTCGAAGATATCGGCCAGGAACGGAACGATGGTGTCGCGGGTCAGGTCGGGCCGGGTCATTCCGCCGCCTCCGGTTGCTGCGCCTGAAGCGCCGCCAAGGTCGAGAGCAACCCGTCCTTGTCGGCATAACATCCCTGCAGCCAGCGCGATCCCGAGCCTGAATAGCCCTTGCGCGCGTGCAGAACGCGGGTGTTGTCGACGATGAAGCTTTCGCCCGGTTCCAGCTTGAACGACACTCCCATCGCCGGGTCGTCGATCAACTCGCCCAACCGGCGATAGGCGGCGTAATAGGCCTCCATGTCGTCAAAGGGTATGTCGACCAGCGGTGCGGTCGAACGATTGTTGAACCGGATCGCCTGCAACTGCCCGTCCGGCGACAGCTCGATCATGGGGCGGCGCGCGCGCAGGCAGACACCTTCGGTACCGCGATATTCGAACCGCGCGGGATGCCCGGCCAGCAGCGCAAACCCGGCGGGGTCCTCCTCGCGCAGCCGCTCGGCGGCGCGGAACCCGTCGACCACGATCGACTCTCCGCCCTCGGCGGAGTTCTCCAGGCAATAGAGTATCTGCAGCGTCGGAACCGGGTCGCGATAGGGGTTGTCGGTATGGGCCTGCAGGCCCAGCCCGGTATAGGCCAGGTTGCTGGGGTTCACCTCGGTGCGGACCTCGAAGAAGCGCCCGTAATTGGTCTCGCGCACATGGCCGAAGAGATCCGCCACCCGCAGCAGCGCCTCGGGCTCGGCCGGGCCGCCGGTCAGCTTGGCAAAACCCAGTTCCGCCACCGCCGCCAGCCAGTCGCGCAGGGCCCGCGGGTTCGAGCGGACATCCCGCCAGTCGGAGCAGGGGGCCGGCATGGTGCCATCCCAGGTGGTCGTGCCCTTGGGCAGGAGCGGGGTCTGGCCGGCATGGTCATAAACGTGATCGGCCAGCCAGGTTCCGGGGAAGTCCACGGTCTTGCCCTCGGGCGCGAAAGTCACGCGCAGATCGCCGCCGGCCAGTTGCGCATCCGTGATCGCGAGGTCGGCGGGGATGTCCGACAGGGTGATCAGGCGCTGGCGGTTGCCAGGGTCGCGGGTTTCGGGATCCAGCGCGTTGTCACGCAGCCATATCGCGTGGAACCGGGCCGCGGTGCCATCGACGAACGCGACGGTGACCTGCCGCGCGGAAAAGGTGACGGAGCGAAGCATGGGAACTCCTCGATGGGTATGGGGTTCCTTGTGCTGATACAACTGCACTGGCATAAACTCAATTAAACCAAATTCATGCTTAGGGCAGGAAAATCTTATGGCAAAGCGCGGTCTGCCGCCTCTGGACTGGTTGCGCGTGTTCGAGGCCGCCGGCCGGCTTGGCGGATTTTCCAGTGCAGCGCGGGAATTCGGGCTGACCCAGGCGGCGGTCAGCCAGCGCATCGCGAACCTCGAGGCCTGGCTGGGCCGGCCGCTCTTCGTGCGCGAGGCGCGCGGCGTCTCGCTGACCATGGATGGCGAGGCCTATCTGCCGCTGGTGCAGGAGGGGATCGGCTCGCTTCAGCGCAGCACCGAGGATCTGTTCGGCACCGCCCCGCGCGAGCTGCGCATCGCCGGCATGACCTCGCATATCCATGCCCTGCTGCTACCCCGGTTGGGTGCGTTCCTGCAGGCGCATCCGGATCTGCGCGTGCTGACCGAGGCGCTGTCGCAGAGGTTGGATTTCGACGATCAGACCACGTGGTTGCAGATCCGGTTCGAGCGCGGCGGATGGCCGGGACGCACCGCGCGCCGCATCTGCCGCGAGATCCTAGCGCCGATGGCCGCACCGGGGGTCGGATGGGGCGCGCCGTTGATCGAGCTGCGGGGCTCGCGCCCCGGCTGGCAGGTCTGGGCGCAGGAGATCGGAATGGAACTGGATTGGCACGCGGGCCTGAGCGTCGATTCGATGGAACATGCCCTGACAGCGGCCCGGCTGGGCCAGGGGGTCGTGCTGGGGTCCTTGGCGCTGGCGCGGGAGGCGCTGGCGGATGGTCGGCTGGTCCGGCTGGACCTGCCCGAACTGCAGACCGAGGACAGCTACTGGCTGACCTGGCCCGACGGCCGGCTGGCGGCGCGGCGCATGCGCGCGCTGGTCGAGGCGCTCCTTGACGAACTGGTGCGCGGGCAAGAGTGATCCAATCCGCCGCCTGCTGCGTAAACTCATCAGGATACGCTGAAAAGGGTGCAAGCCATGTTGGGAAAATCCACCGTCTGTCTGACCCTGTTCCTGCTGGCCGGTCCGGCCTATGCCGAATTCGCCAAGGTCGACAGCGAACGCGCCTTCAAGTCCATCGTCAGCGGCAAGACGCTGACCCGACCCATGGTCCGCCTGCGCGTGTCGCCGCAAGGTGACATCAGCGGCCGCGGTCTGACCTGGGATGTCGAGGGCAGCTGGAGCTGGCGTGACGGCTATTTCTGCCGTGACCTCTATTGGGGTGGCAGCGCCTTGGGCTACAATTGTCAGGAAGTGCGGGTGAAGGGGTCTCAGATCCGGTTCACCTCCGACCAGGGCGCGGGCGACTCCGCCGATTTCCGTCTCCGCCCCAACTGACGACCGTTGAATATCAACGCCGTGCAAGTCGGCTTTGGATGGCCTGAACCACGCCGCAAGGGGCGGGACCCCAGATGGCCGCGCCCAGCCCGAATATCGTGACGCCCAGTGCCGTCTCAAGTAAGACAATGTCGGAATCGCGGTATTCGGCTGTTGCAATACCGACAAGGTGGCGTTGAAAAATGTCCAGCAGCGCGACACTCGCCGATTGGGGCCGCGCAGCAGGCGAAGTCCGGAATTGGCCGGCGCAGTGATCGCGACGCGCGGCAAGCGCATGGCGGGTCCGCCTCAGAAATCGATGGCGATGCCCTTTTTCTCCCAATCGCCAAAGCGCACGGGTTCCGGCCCGTCGCGCCCGCCCAGTTCCTTGGGCAGCGGTTTGGCCTCGGCCATCTGTTTGCGGCGTCGTTCCTCGGCCTCGGCCAGGGCGCGCCGGGCGGCCGGCGGCAGATCCTTTGGCGTATCGCTCATCGCTCGGGTTCCTTTATCTGCATGCCCTTGATATACGCCCGCGTCCGCATCCTGCAATGCGGTCAAGAGGTCACGGTCGGAAAGGCGGACATGGCGGATACGGCGACGGCGGCGCGGCAGAGCGCGATCCACCTGCTCGATCAGGTGCTGGGCGAGGGGCGGCTGCTGCCGGAATGCCTGGCGGCCGGCGCGCTGGACCGGCTGGACCCGTCCGAGCGGGCGCGGGCGCAACGGCTGGCCCTGCAGACCCTGACCTGGCTGGAACGGGCCGACCGCCTGCTCAAGCCGCATCTGCGCAAGGCGCCGCCGCTCACCGTGCGTAACACGCTGCGGCTGGGCGCGGTGGAACTGGCGCAGGGCGAGGCGGGGCACGGGGTGGTCAACGCGATGGTTCAGATCACCGGCGCGCATCGTCGTCATGCACGCCTCAAGGGGCTGGTCAACGCGGTCCTGCGCAAGCTGGCAACCGACGCGCCGGTGAAATGGGACAGCCTGCCGGTGCCGCGCCTGCCGCGCTGGTTGCGCGATCCGCTGGTGCAGGCCTGGGGCGGCAAGGCGGTGGCGGCGATGGAGCGCGCCCATGCCGCCGGCGCGCCGCTGGACCTGACCGTGAAACCGGGCGGGACGGCGCCCGAAGGCGAGATGCTGCCGACCGGATCGCTGCGGCTGACGGCGCCGGGCCAGGTCTCGGCGCTGCCGGGCTTTGAGCTTGGCGACTGGTGGGTGCAGGACGCCGCCGCGGCGCTGCCCGCCCGGGTGCTGGCGGTGCGGCCGGGCGAGGCCTGTCTGGACCTGTGCGCCGCGCCGGGCGGCAAGACGTTGCAGCTGGCCGCTGCCGGGGCGGATGTCACCGCGCTCGACATCTCCGAGGCGAGGATGCGGCGCGTGCGCGCCAATCTCGACCGCACAGGGCTGACGGCGCATCTGGTCGTTGGCGACGCGCTGGAGCATCGCGGCCAGTATGACGCGATCCTGCTGGACGCGCCCTGTTCCGCCACCGGCACGATCCGGCGCCACCCGGACCTGCCCCATGCCAAGGACGGCTCGGAATTCGGCGCGCTGATCGCGCTGCAATCGGAGATGCTGGACCACGCCATCGACCTGCTCGGGCCCGGCGGGCGCCTGGTCTACTGCACCTGTTCGCTGTTGCCGGACGAGGGCGAGGTGCAGGTCGAAGAGGCGCTGGCCCGCTTCCCGGACCTGACCGCCGACCGCGCGGCGCTGGACCTGCCCGGTGTCGAACCGGGCTGGATCACCAAGGAGGGCGGGTTGCGGCTCCGCCCCGATTACTGGCCGGATCTCGGCGGAATGGACGGGTTTTACATGGCCTGCCTGCGCAAAGCCGGGTAGCCCGCGACTTCGGCGGTGACTTGCCGGCCCGCCGGCGCTATCCTGAGGGTAAACGCCAAAGAGCGTGAGAGGCAGTGCAGATGTCCAGTCCTGACAGCATGGCGGGCCGATGGTGGCGGTTGCAGAACCGCTACTATGCGCGCAGGAGCCGGCGCCAGAAATCCGTCACCGGGTTCGTCTCGCAACCCGAGCCGCGCACAATCGGCTCGTTTGCGCGTGGTCGTCAGCTGGTGGCGGGCAACCTGCTGTTTGCCGGGTACCTGGTGGAATCGCGCGATGCGAACCTGTGGGACGTGAAATCGCCCAATGCCGCGTTTGACGCCGAACGTCATGGTTTCGTCTGGCTCGACGACCTGGCGGCGGTGGGCGACGCGCGGGCGCGGGTCAAGGCGCAGGCCTGGCTGTGGGACTGGATCGCGCAGCACGGCCACGGGCGCGGCCCGGGCTGGACGCCGGAACTGGCCGGACGGCGGGTGATCCGCTGGATCAACCACGCGCTGTTCCTGCTGCGCGGCGTCGATTCGCAGCAGAGCAAACTGTTCTTCCGCTCGCTGGCCCAACAGACCTGGTTCCTGTCGAAACGCTGGAAGGGCGCGACACCGGGCCTGCCGCGCTTCGAGGCGCTGACGGGGTTGATCTATGCCGGGCTGGCGCTTGAGGGGCTGGAGGATTACGCCGACCCCGCGGTGCGGGCGCTGGCCCGCGATTGCGACAGCCAGATCGACGATCAGGGCGGGCTGCCCACCCGCAATCCCGAAGAGCTGCTGGAGGTGTTCACGCTGCTGATCTGGGCAGCCGCCGCCCTGCACGAGGCCGGGCGCGGTGTGCCGCCGGCCCATCTGGCGGCGATCGAGCGGGTCGCGCCGACCCTGCGCGCGCTGCGCCATGCCGATGGCGGGCTGGCCCGGTTCCACGGCGGCGGCCGGGGCCTGGAGGGGCGGCTGGACCATGCGCTGGCCGCCAGCGAGGTCAAACCGGTGCGCAGCGACAGCCTGGCGATGGGATACGCCCGCCTCGCCGCCGGGCGCACCAGCGTGATCGTGGATGCCGGCGCGCCGCCGCAGGGCAAGGCGTCCTACAATGGCCACGCCTCCACACTGGCCTTCGAGCTGACCTCGGGGCGGCGACCGCTGATCGTCAATTGCGGATCGGGGGCCAGTTTCGGTGTCGAATGGCGCCGGGCCGGGCGTGCGACGCCCTCGCATTCGACCCTGTGCCTGGCCGGGTATTCCAGCGCCCGCCTGTCAGCGCCGGTGCGCGGCACCGGGCAGGAGGCGCTGATAAAAGGGCCGCGCGATGTGCCGGTGGATCTGTGCGATCTGACCGACGGGTTCCGCTTCCAAGGCGGGCATGACGGCTATGTGCCGGTCTACGGGCTGACCCATGCCCGCACGCTGGAGTTGGCCTTCGACGGGCGGGGGCTGGCCGCCGAGGACATGCTGCTGGCGATGGAGGATTCCGACAAGCGGCGATTCGACCGGGCGCTGGATGCCTCGGTCCTGTCCGGCGTCGGCTTCGACATCCGCCTGCATCTGCATCCCGAGGTCGACGCGGCGCTGGACCTGGGCGGGGCGGCGGTGTCGATGGCGCTGAAAAGCGGCGAGATCTGGGTGTTCCGGCATGACGGGCGGCACAAGCTGGCGCTGGAACCCAGCGTCTACCTTGAGCGCGGGCGGCTGAAACCTCGCGCGACAAAACAGATCGTTCTATCCGGCCGCGCGATGGAGTATGCGACGCGCATCCGGTGGTCTCTGAGCAAGGCGCAGGATACGGCGATTGCCATTCGAGACCTGAACCGGGATGAACCCGACTTCGACTGACTGTCAAAAAGGACCCCAGCAACATGACCGACCTGCATCCGGTGCGCCGCGCGCTGCTTTCCGTTTCCGACAAGACCGGGTTGACGGACCTGGGCCGTGCGCTGGCCGATCGCGGGGTCGAGCTGCTGTCCACCGGCGGGACGGCACGGGCGCTGCGCGAGGCGGGGCTGGAGGTGCGTGACGTGGCCGAGGTCACGGGCTTTCCCGAGATGATGGATGGCCGGGTCAAGACGCTGCACCCGATGGTGCATGGCGGGCTGCTGGCGCTGCGCGACGATGACGGGCATGTGGCCGCGATGGAGACGCACGGGATCGGCGCCATCGACCTGCTGGTCGTCAACCTCTACCCGTTCGAGGAGACCGTGGCCAAAGGCGCGGATTACGATACTTGCGTCGAGAATATCGACATCGGCGGACCGGCGATGATCCGGGCGGCGGCCAAGAACCATGCCTTCGTCAATGTCGTCGTGGATATCGAGGACTACGCGCCGCTGCTGGCCGAACTGGACGCGCGGGACGGGGCCACGACCTATGCCTTTCGGCAGACCCTTGCCCAGACCGCCTATGCCCGGACTGCGGCCTATGACGCGGCGGTGAGCAACTGGATGGCGGAGGCGCTGTCGCTCGCCGCGCCGCGCCGCCGGACGGTGGCGGGAACCCTGTCGCAGACCCTGCGCTATGGCGAGAACCCGCACCAGGGCGCGGCGTTCTATGTCGATGGCAGCGCCCGGCCCGGCGTCGCCACCGCGCGGCAGGTTCAGGGCAAGGCGTTGAGCTACAACAACATCAACGACACTGACGCGGCCTTCGAACTGGTCAGCGAATTCGCCCCCGGCGACGGCCCGGCGGTGGCGATCATCAAGCACGCCAACCCCTGCGGCGTGGCCCGTGGGGAGACGCTGACAGAGGCCTACAAAAAAGCATTCGATTGCGACCGCACTTCGGCCTTCGGCGGGATCGTCGCGCTCAACATGCCGCTGGAAGCCGACACCGCGCGCGAGATTACCGGGATCTTCACCGAGGTGGTGATCGCCCCCGGCGCCTCGGAGTCAGCCATCGAGACCTTCGCGGCCAAGAAGAACCTCCGCCTGCTGCTGACCGATGCCTTGCCGGACCCACGCGATGCCGGCCTGACCACGCGGCAGGTGTCGGGCGGGATGCTGGTGCAGGACAAGGATGTCGGCCATCGCGGTCTTGACGATCTGAAGGTCGTGACCAGGAAGGCGCCGACCGACGACCAGATGCGCGATCTGCTGTTTGCGTGGAAAGTCGCCAAGCATGTGAAGTCCAACGCCATCGTCTATGTCAGGGACGGCCAGACCGTTGGTGTCGGCGCCGGCCAGATGAGCCGCCTGGACAGCGCCACCATCGCCGGCGTCAAGGCGCAGCGGATGGCCGAGGTGCTGGACCTGCCCGATAGCCTGGCCAAGGGCTCGGCGGTGGCATCGGATGCGTTCTTTCCGTTTCCCGACGGGCTGCTCGAGGCCGCCGCCAACGGCGCGACCTGCGTGATCCAGCCTGGCGGCTCCATGCGCGACGACGAGGTGATCGCGGCGGCCGACGAGGCGGGGCTGGCGATGGTCTTCACCGGCATGCGGCACTTCCGGCACTGATGCGGGAGGGGCTGATATACGCCGTCGCGCTGGTGGCGCTGGTGCTGGATCAGGCGAGCAAATACGCGGTGATCCACGTGATGCAACTCGACCGGCGCATGTCGATCGACGTGCTGCCGCCGCTGCTGAACTTCCGATACGGCGAGAATCGCGGGATCAATTTCGGACTGTTCCAGGAGGCGGGCGACGCCTCGCGCTGGATCCTGATCGGCCTGTCGCTGGCGATCTGCCTTGGCGTCTGGATCTGGCTGCGGCGCAGCGGCGGGAAGGTCTGGATGCGTATCAGCGCCGGCCTGCTGATCGGCGGGGCGCTGGGCAATGTCGTCGACCGGCTGCTCTACGGCTATGTTCTGGACTTCCTCAACATGTCCTGCTGCGGCATCGACAACCCGTTTGTGTTCAACGTCGCGGACATCTTCATCTTTGCCGGCGCCATCGGGTTGATCCTATTCGATGGTCGCGGCGCGAAAAAGGCCCCGTGACGGGGATGGTCAAATCGGCTAAAACGCGGGCGAACAGGCAGGAGACGACCATGCGGACAGCGTTGACAGGCTTCGTCATCGCAGCGGCGACCACGCTGGCCGGCTGTGCCGATCAGGGGCTGCGCGTGATACGCCCGCCCGGAAGCGGCCCGGACGAGTTTGCGATTTCACCGGTCAAGCCGCTGACGGAACCTCAGGATTTCTCGACCCTGCCCGCGCCCACGCCCGGCGGGCGCAACCTGACCGATCCCACGCCACAGGCCGACGCGGTCGAGGCGCTGGGCGGGCGGGCCTCGGCCCTGGCTGGCAATGGCGTTCCGGCGGGCGATGCGGCGCTGGTCAATGTCGCCAGCCGCTATGGCGTGCCGGCCAACACGCGGGCCGTTCTGGCCAAGGAAGACGCCGAGTTCCGCAAGCGGCGCGGGCGGTTCACGAATATCCGGCTGTTCCGCGTCGACCGCTACGAGCAGGCCTATGCCCGCCAGGATATCGACCCCTGGGTCGTACAGGACCGGTTCCGCAAGGCCGGCGCGGAAACGCCGACCTCTCCGCCGGACAACTGACCCCGCAACTTTCCGTGGGCCGGCTTGAAACCGGGACCGTCCATAGTACGTAGAAGGGCTGAAGCAAACCCGACCGAACTGCCCAGGCGGCATAGCGCCGCCTGGGCATCGCACGGAGGACGACGGATGATCCGATCCCTGGCCCGCGCTGCCGCGCTTGCCGTCACTCTGCCGCTTGCCGCGGCGGCGCAAACCGATGACGTGACCACGTTCACGCTCGACAACGGCATGGAGGTCGTGGTGGTCGAGGATCATCGTGTGCCGGTCGTGCAGCACATGGTCTGGTATCGCGCCGGGTCGGCGGACGAGCCGATCGGATCGTCCGGCGTGGCGCATTTCCTCGAGCACCTGCTGTTCAAGGCCACCGACGACATGGAGGCCGGTGAGTTGTCGGCCACCGTGGCGGCCAATGGCGGGCGCGACAATGCCTTCACGTCCTACGACTACACCGCCTATTTCCAGCGCGTCGCCGCCGACCGGCTGGGCCTGATGATGGAGATGGAGGCCGATCGGATGCGCGACATCCGCCTGACCGAGGCCGATATCGCCACCGAGCGTCAGGTGATCCTGGAAGAGCGCAACCAGCGCACCGAGAACAACCCCCGCGCCCTGTTCGGCGAACAGTTGAACGCGGCGCAGTATCTCAACCACCGCTACGGGGTTCCGATAATCGGCTGGCGGCACGAGATGGAGACGCTGGACATGGAGGACGCGCTGTCCTTCTACCGGACCTACTACGCGCCCAACAACGCGATCCTGGTGGTGACCGGCGATGTCGATCCCGAGGAGGTGCGCGCGCTGGCGGAAACCCACTACGGGGCGATCCCGGCCAACACCGACCTGCCGCCCCGCGTGCGGTCGCAGGAGCCGCCGCAGACTGCCGAGCGGCGGCTGACCTTCCGCGATGCCCGTGTGGCCCAACCTTATTTGCAGCGCAGCTATCTCGCGCCCGAGCGCGACTCCGGTGACCAGAAGACGGCCGCCGCGCTCTACCTGCTGGCGCAGTTGCTGGGTGGCGGACAGACCTCGTATCTGAACCAGAAGCTGCAATTCGACAGCAACACGGTGGTCTATGCCGGTGCCTTCTACCGGGGCACCTCGCTGGACGACACGACCTTCGACCTGATCGTGGTGCCGGCCGAAGGGGTCAGCCTGCAGGAGGCCGAGGAAGCGATGGATCGCGCCGTGGCCGATTTCCTGTCGGAGGGTGTGAACCAGGAGGATCTGGACCGTATAAAGATGCAGCTGCGCGCCGAACAGATCTATGAGCGCGATGATGTCGACCGGATCGGCAACCGCTATGGCCGGGCGCTGGCCAGCGGGCTGAGGGTAGAGGATGTGCAGGCCTGGCCCGAGCTGGTCCAGAACGTGAGCGGCGAGCAGATCATTGCCGCCGGACGCGCGGCGCTGCGGCCCGAGGTCTCGGTCACGGGTTGGCTGATGCGCGACGAGGAGGTGACGCAATGAAGGTTCTTGTGACGCGGCTTGCCGCTTGCCTGGTGGCGCTCGGCCTGGCCGTGCCCGCATGGGCAGAGATCGAGATCGAGGAAGTGACCTCGCCTGGCGGCATCGACGCCTGGCTGGTCGAGGATCATTCGATCCCCTTCACGGCGCTGGAACTGAGGTTCCGGGGCGGCACCTCGCTGGATCGGCCGGGCAAGCGCGGCGCGGTGAACCTGATGACCGGCCTGATCGAGGAGGGGGCCGGGGACATGGATGCGCAGGCCTACGCCCGCGCGCTCGAGTCGCTGGCGGCCACTTTCGACTACGATGCCGGCGACGACAGCGTGTCGATCTCGGCGCGGTTCCTGACGGAAAACCGCGACGAGGTGATCGACCTGCTCTATACCACGTTGCACCAGCCGCGCTTCGACCAGGACGCGGTCGACCGGGTGCGGGGCCAGGTCATTTCGGGCCTGCGCTCGGACGCCAAGGATCCGAACGAGATCGCCGGCGAGGCGTTTTCCAGGATGGCCTATGGCGATCATCCCTATGGCAGCGACGGACGGGGTACGATCGAGAGCGTCACCGGCCTTACCCGCGACGATATCCTGACAGCCCATCGCGACGTGCTGGCGCGCGACCGGCTTTATGTCGGTGCCGTCGGCGACATCACCGCCGAAGAGCTGGGCGCGCTGCTGGACCGGCTGCTGGCCGATCTGCCCGCCGAGGGCGCGCCGATCCCCGGCAAGGCGGATGTCACGATCGACGGCGGCGTCAGCATCGTCGAGTTCGACACGCCGCAATCGGTCGCGCTGTTCGGGCAGAAGGGTATCGACCGGCACGACCCGGACTTCTTCGCTGCCTACATCCTGAACCACATCCTCGGCGGCGGCGGGTTCGAGAGTCGGCTGATGAACGAGGTCCGGGAGAAACGCGGGCTGACCTATGGTGTCTATTCCTACCTCGTGCCCAAGGATCTCGCCTCGGTCTACATGGGCTCGGTGGCTTCGGGGAACGACCGGATTGCCGAGGCGATCGAGGTGATCCGCGAGGTCTGGTCGCGCACGGCGCGCGAGGGCGTGACCGCCGAGGAGCTGGAGCAGGCCAAGACCTATCTGACCGGCGCCTATCCGTTGCGGTTCGACGGCAACGGACGCATCGCCTCGATCATGGTCGGGATGCAGATGGACGACCTGCCGACCGACTACATCGCCACGCGCAACGACAAGGTCGAGGCGGTCACGCTGGACGAGGTGAACCGGGTGGCGCGGGAATTGCTGGATCCCGACGGGCTGCATTTCACCGTGGTCGGCAAACCGACCGGGCTGGACGGCTGACACGCGCCGAGATGGGTCAAGCGTCGGAAGATGCTGTCGGCCGGAGAAATGGGTCGGCGGCCCGGCGATTCGCGCCCGGCGATCCCACGCGACGTGCTAGGCTTTGTTCCGGTAGAACCAGGACACGGAGCACCGACATGGCAGAACCAAGAGACCTGATCGGCAGTTGGCGGATGAGGTCCTGGACCCGTGAGGCCGTTGCGACCGGAGTGGTGAGCGATGCGATGGGGCCCAACCCGGTGGGCTATATCGCCTATCACGCGGACGGGCGCATGATGGCAACCGTGTTCCGGGCCGAGCGGCCGCCGGCGAATGGCGGCCCGTTGACCGAGGCCGACAAGGCGCGGCTGTTCGACACGATGCTGGCCTACGTGGCGCGTTACAGCATCCAGGGCGACCAGGTGATCCACCACGTCGAACGCGCCTGGAACCCGAACTGGGAGGCCGATCTGTCCCGACCCTTCACGCTGGTCGGGCGGCACCTGTCGATCCGCGGCGCCCCCGGGGTCGATCCGGCCACCGGCGAAGAAGTGATCTATCGCATGGAGTTCGAGAAGGTCTGAGGCCCGCGCCTGTGCGGGATCCGGTCATTCTCCGTAGGGCACCCAGACGTTTTTGACCTCCGTGGCGGCCTGCAGGAACCGGCGCGTGTGATCCTGCGACCAGTCCAGCGCCGTGGCGTTGTTGACCCAGGTCCGTTTCAGGTTGCCGGCCGCCGCGCGCTCGATCTCTTCCGACAGGTCCGACGACGAGAAGCTCCAGACCGCATCGACATTCAGATGCTTCGCCAGCGGTCCCGCCAGCTCGGCATGGCTGCCGGTCAGGATGTTGACCACCCCCGCCGGCACGTCCGAAGTTTCGAGCACCTGGTAGAAATCGGTCGCCGCCAGCGGATAGGGTTCGGACGCGGCCAGCACCACCCGGTTGCCCATGGCGACGGCGGGTGCCATGGCCGAGACCAGCCCCAGCAGCGGCGCCTCGTCGGCGCAGAGCGCGCCGATAACGCCCACCGGTTCCTTCATCGCCAGCGCGACACCGCGGATCGGCACGCCGTGCACCTGGCCGTCATACTTGTCGGCCCAGGCAGCGGCGGTGAACAGCCGCTGGATCGACGCCTCGACCTCGGCCGCGCCCCCACGCTTGCCGGTCATTTTGTCGATGCGGTGGGCGAACTCGTCGGCCCGCGCCGACAGGTTCTCGCCGATGTAGTAGAGGATCTGCGCGCGCAGATGGCCGGTGGTCTTCGACCATGCCGCCGCACCCGCCGCCGCCTCGACCGCGTTGCGCACGTCCTTGCGGTTGGCCAGGCCCACATGACCCAGCAGGCCCGACTTGCCCCAGACAGGGCGGGAATAGCCGCCATCCGGCCGCGCCTGCTTGCCGCCGACATAGAGCTTGGCGGTGCGGTCAATCGGATCCACCGGGGCACCGTCGCCGGTGACCGGCTCGACCGGTTTCAGAGCGGCGCGCTTGCCCTTGGGCCGGGTGTAGGCCGCCAGCCCCTCCCAGCCGCCTTCACGGCCGAAGCCGCTTTCGCGCACCCCGCCAAAGCCCGCCGCGGCGTCGAACAGGTTGGTGGCGTTGACCCAGACGACGCCCGCGGCCAGCTTGGGCGCGATGTCCAGCGCCAGGTTCACGTTCTCGGTCCACAGCGTCGCGGCCAGCCCGTAGCGGGTGTTGTTGGCCAGCTCCACCGCCTCGCCCGGCGTGCGGAACGTGCAGGAGACCAGGACCGGGCCAAAGATCTCTTCCTGCATCAGCGGATCCGACGGCGCCAGCCCGGTGATCAGGGTCGGCGGATAGAAACAGCCGTTCTCGGGCAGATCGCAGGCGGCGTGATGGGTGTGCCCGGCGGTGTTGCCGTCGACCAGTTCGCGGATCGTCTGCAACTGCACGGGGTCCACCACCGCGCCCACGTCGATGCATTTGTCCAGCGGGTTGCCGACGCGCAGGCCGTCCATCCGGGCGCGCAGCTTGTCGTGGAACCGCTCGGCGATGCCCTCCTGCACCAGCAGGCGCGACCCGGCGCAGCAGACCTGGCCCTGGTTGAACCAGATCGCGTCCACCAGCCCCTCGATGGCGCTGTCGATATCGGCGTCGTCGAAGACGATATAGGGCGACTTGCCGCCCAGCTCGAGCGTCAGTTCCTTGCCCGATCCCGCCGTCGCCTCGCGGATGCGCCGACCCACCGAGGTCGAGCCGGTAAAGGCGATCTTGTCCACCTCTGCGGCGACGATCATCTCGCCCACAGCGCCATTGCCGGTGACGATGTTCACCACGCCCTTGGGCAACCCGGCCTGCCGGCAGATATCGGCGAACAACAACGCGGTCAGCGAGGTGTATTCGGCCGGTTTCAGCACCACGGTATTGCCCATGGCCAGCGCCGGCGCGATCTTCCAGGACAGCATCAGCAGCGGGAAGTTCCACGGGATGATCTGCCCGCAGACGCCCAGCGGCTCGGCCTCGGGCAGCTCGCTCTCCATCAGCTGCGCCATGCCCGCGTGGTAGTAGAAATGCCGCTGCGCCAGGGGGATGTCGATGTCGCGGCTCTCGCGGATCGGCTTGCCGTTGTCGAGGCTTTCCAGAACCGCGAACAGGCGCGAGTGCTTCTGCAAGAGCCGCGCGATGGCATAGAGATACCGCGCACGGCCCGCGCCGCCCATCCCGGCCCATTTCGGCTGCGCCTTGCGGGCGGCCGTCACCGCCGCGTCCACATCCGCCTGCGTCGCCTGCGTGAGCGTCGCCAGTACCTCGCCATCCGCCGGGTTGCGGCTCTCGAACCCGTCGCCGGGCGCGGTGAACGCGCCGTCGATGAAATGGCCGAACCGGTCGCCCTGGTCGACCAGCCAGGCCAGCGCCTCGGCGGCGCTTTCGGGGGCGGGGCCGTAATCCATCGTCTCGAAGATTTCCTTGACTGTCATGGCTTCATCTTTTCCCAAATACTCACAGCGCAGGTCCCGGCCAGGCGGTCATCCTGCGGCATGCCTGTAGCCGGCGGAATAGGCGCCGGTGACATGGTGTTCCAGCTGCCGCTCGATATCGCCCAGCAACGACGAGGCGCCGAAGCGGAACAGGTCCGGTTCCAGCCAGCGGTCGCCCAGCTCGTCCTTCATGAGCGCCAGGTAGGTCAGCGCATCCTTGGCCTTGGAAATGCCGCCCGCGGGCTTGTAGCCGACGCGGTGGCCGGTGCGCTGGTAATAGTCGCGGATGGCGCGGAGCATCACCAGGCTGACGGGCAGGGTGGCGTTCACGCCTTCCTTGCCGGTCGAGGTCTTGATGAAATCGGCGCCTGCCATCATGCAGACCAGCGAGGCGCGCGCCACGTTGCGCAGGGTGCCCAGCTCGCCTGTGGCCAGGATCGCCTTGACATGTGCCTCGCCGCAGGCGGCGCGGAACGCCTGCATCTCGCCATAGAGCGCCTGCCAGTCGCCGTTCAGCACGTGGCGGCGCGAGATGACGATGTCGATCTCGTCCGCGCCCGCCTTCACGCTTTCCTCGACCTCGGCCACCCGCAGGTGAAAAGGCGACAGGCCGGCGGGAAAGCCGGTGCTGACCGCAGCCACGGGGATGCCTGTGCCGCGCAGCGCGTCCACCGCGGTCTCCACCATGTCGTGATAGACACAGACCGCGCCGGTGGTGATCGCATCCATGCCCAGCGCGTCCAGCAGGTCGGCGCGCACCGGCTGGCGCGCCTTGGCACAAAGGCGGCGCACCCGTCCGGGCGTGTCGTCGCCGGCCAGCGTGGTCAGGTCGATCAGGGTGATGGCCTTCAGCAGCCAGGCGGCCTGGTGGTCCTTTTTCACCGACCGGCGGCCGGGCAGCGTGGCGGCGCGGCGCTCGATGGCCGAGGTGTTGGCCTGCACCGCGCGCACCCAGTCCATGTCCAGCGCCATCCCGGGATTCCGTGCCTCGGCCAATTGCGGAAGATGCGCCGTGCGCTCAGGGCTGTGCGTCTGCATCGTCGTCATCCTTGAGGAGGTTCGCAGGCACGTTTGCACTTGTGCGACATGTTGGCAAGCAAGGCAGGGCGGTTCCCGCCGGATTTTTGACCGTTTGGACAAAACTTGCCAGTGTTATTGCGACTTATTCGCAATTGCATTGACAGAGTTGCGAGTGGTTCTCATATTCAACCGGACCGAAGCCGAGAAAGGACCATCATGATTCGCCGTCAGTTTCTCTTGACCCTGGCCCTTGCGCTGGCCCTGCCCGTGACAGCGCGGGCCGAGCCGCCGCTGAGTGTGGTGGCGACGACCGGCATGATCGCGGACGCGGTGCGGCAGGTCGGTGGCGATCAGGTCGAGGTTCGGGCGCTGATGGGGCCGGGGGTCGATCCGCATGCCTATCGCCAGACCCGGAGCGACATCGTCGCGATGACGCGCGCCGATCTGGTCCTGTGGCACGGGCTCTATCTCGAGGCGCAGATGGAGGATTTCTTTGCAGATCTCGGGCGCGCGCGCGAGGTCGTGGCCGTGGCCGAACGCATCGACCGGGACCGGTTGCGCGCCCATGACGACTATGCCGACAAGTTCGACCCGCATGTCTGGATGGCGCCCGAGCTGTGGCGCGAGGTCGTCGTGGCCGTGCGCGACACGTTGAGCGATCAGCGCCCCGAAAGTGCCGAGGCCTTTGCCGCCAATACCGAGGCGCATCTGGCCGAGCTGGACCGGCTGCACGAATATTCACGGCAGGTGCTGTCCGGCGTGCCGCCCGAGCGGCGCGTGCTGGTGACGGCGCATGACGCCTTCGGCTATTTCGGGGCGGAATACGGGTTCGAGGTTCTGGGCATCCAGGGCATCTCGACCCAGAGCGAGGCGGGCCTGAACCGCATCCGCGAATTGGTGGATACGCTGGTCGAGCGCCGCGTCACGGCCGTCTTCGTGGAAAGCTCGGTCTCCGACCGCTCGATCCGCGCGCTGATCGAGGGCGCCGAGGCGCGGGACCACGAGGTTCGGGTCGGCGGCGAGCTCCACAGCGATGCGATGGGCCAGCCCGGCTCCTATGAGGGAACCTATGTCGGCATGATCGACCACAACGTGACCGTCATCGCCGGGGCGCTGGGCGCCGAAGTGCCCGAACGCGGCATGGACGGCAAACTGTCGGCGGGGTTCTGAGACATGCTTCAGCTTGCAACCCGCGACGGATCCCCGGCCCCGGCCGCCGGGCTGGACCACAGCCCGCTGGCGATCCGCGGCCTGACCGTCTCTTACGGTGAGAAACCCGCCGTGTTCTCTGTCGACATGACCGTGCAGCCCGGTGCGATGACCGCAATCATCGGGCCGAACGGGGCCGGAAAGTCGACCCTGCTCAAGGCGGCGCTGGGCATCATCCGCCCGCTGTCGGGGCAGGTGACGGTGCTGGGCCGGTCGCTGGATGCGCAGCGCGCCCGCATCGCCTATGTTCCGCAGCGGGCCAGCGTGGACTGGGATTTCCCGACCCATGTGATGGATGTCGTCCTGATGGGCCTCAACCGCGAGCTTGGCCTCCTGGGCCGGGTGCGCGCCTGGCACAAGGCGCGGGCGATGGACTGCCTGCGGCGCGTGGGGATGCAGGATTTCGCCGATCGCCAGATCGGCCAGCTGTCCGGCGGCCAGCAGCAGCGTGTCTTCCTGGCCCGCGCCCTGGCGCAGGACGCCGAGCTCTATCTTCTGGACGAGCCCTTTGCCGGGGTCGATGCGGCCACGGAAAAAGCGATCATCTCGGTCCTCAAGGCACTTAAGGACGCCGGAAAGACCGTCGTCGCGGTGCATCACGACCTGTCCACGGTGGCGGATTATTTCGACAACGTGTTCCTGATCAACACCCGCAAGGTGGCCGAGGGACCGGTGTCCGAGGTGTTCACCGCCGGCAACCTCCAGGCCGCCTATGGCGGGCGCCTGGCCACTGCGCAGGTCGATCAGCTGTCGGCCCTGCCGGCCTAGATCGATGCTGCGCGATGCCCTGCTTCTGCAGCTTGGCTACAACGCCACGCTGGTCGCGATCGGTGCGACCCTTCTGGGGGTGGCCGCCGGGTGCACCGGGACCTTCCTGTTCCTGCGCAAGCGCGCACTGGTCAGCGATGCGGTCAGCCACGCCACCCTGCCGGGCATCTGCCTGGCCTTCATGGCGATGGTGGTGCTGGGCGGCGACGGGCGGAACCTGCCCGGCCTGCTGGCGGGCTCGGCGCTGTCGGCCTGGATCGGGCTTTTGTGCATGACCTGGCTGACCCGCCGCACACGGCTGGCCGAGGATGCCGCCATCGGCGCGGTGCTGTCGGTCTTCTTCGGGTTCGGTGTCGTGCTGCTGACGGTGATCCAGACCATGAGCGCGGGGCGCCAGGCGGGGCTGGAAAGTTTCCTTCTGGGTTCGACCGCGGGCATGCTGCGCAGCGACGCGGTCATCATCGCGCTGGGCGGGGCGCTGTCGCTGGCTCTGATCCTGATGTTGCGGCGGCCGATGACCCTGGTCGCGTTCGATCCGGAATACGCCGCCGCGCGGGGCCTGCCGGTCACCCGGATCGACCTGACGATCATGGGTCTGGTGATGGCGGTCACAGTGGTCGGGCTCAAGATCGTCGGCCTGATCCTGATTGTCGCCCTGCTGATCATTCCGCCGGTCACCGCGCGGTTCTGGACCGACCGCTCGGATCGCGTGGTCCTGCTGAGCGGGCTGGCCGGCGGGCTGGCCGGCTATGTCGGCGCGGCGCTGTCGGCCTCGGCGCCGAACCTGCCCACCGGGCCGATCATCGTTCTGGTCAGCTTCGCGCTTTTCGCGCTGTCGCTGCTGCTGGCGCCGGGGCGCGGCGTGCTGGCGGCGGTGCTGCGGCACCTCCGCTTCCAGCGCCGGGTCCACCTGCGGCAGGGGCTGCTGGCTCTGGCGCAGGGCCAGCCGATCTATGAGCCGTTGACCCTGCGTCTGCTGCGCCGCAACGGGCTGGTGCGTGCTGACGGGGTGGCGACCGAGACCGGCCGCGCGCGGGCCGCCAAGGCGTTGCGCGACGAAAAGCGCTGGGAGATCGTGCGCTCCGACCTGGCCCATGAGGCGGTCGCGGCGCTTTATGACGGGTTGCGCGATATCGAGACGGTGCTGACCCGGGACCAGATCGTCGAGATCGACCGCCGGATCGGCGGCCCGCAGGGGGTGGCGACATGAGCGGTGCCGAGTTCGTGCCCCTGTCGCTGACGCCGCTGCTGATCGGCATCTGTGCGGCGGTGGCCTGCGCCCTGCCGGGCAATTTCCTGGTGCTGCGGCGGCAGGCGCTCATCGGCGACGCGATCAGCCATGTTGTCCTGCCGGGCATCGTCGTGGCCTTTCTGCTCACCGGCGTGATCTCGGCCTGGCCGATGATGCTGGGTGCGGCCGGGGCGGCGGTGATTGCCGTGATCCTGATCGAGGCGGTTCGTAGGTTGGGCCGGATCGAGCCGGGCGCCGCGATGGGCGTGGTGTTCACCGCCATGTTCGCCTTCGGGGTTCTGCTGCTCGAACAGACCGACACGTCGTCGGTGCATCTGGATGTGGAGCACGCGCTCTATGGCAATCTCGAAAGCCTGATCTGGCTGGACGCGACGGGCTGGGCCTCGCTCATGGACCCCGAGGCGCTTCGCGGGTTGCCGTCCGAGCTTCCGCGCATGGCGCTGACCCTGCTGGCGGTCTGCCTGTTCACCTGGCTGTTCTGGCGTCCGCTCAAGATCTCGACCTTCGACGAGGGTTTTGCCGGGACGGTCGGCATTGCCACGGCGCCCCTGGGCCTGGCGCTGGTGATCGTGGCGGCGGTGGCGGCGGTGGCGGCCTTCGATGCGGTGGGTTCGATCATCGTGATCGCCATGTTCATCTGCCCGCCGGCGGCGGCGCGGATGATGACCAACCGGCTGGAGCGGCAGGTCGCCTGGAGCGTGGTTTTCGCGGTGGCCGCTGCGGTGTCGGGATACGTGCTGGCGGGATACGGCCCGCTGTGGCTGGGTGGCGCCGACGCGATCAGCGCGGCGGGGATGATCGCCACCATGTCGGGGGTGATTCTGGCCGTGACTGCCCGGTTCGGTCCCTGCCGAACCCGCACAGGGGCCCCCGTTCAGGGGTAGCGCAAACAATTTTCGGGTCAGAATCACCCGGATTCCGGCTGTTCCCCGCCGATACGGGGAAACCCCAATATCCAAACCGAAGTCTCTGCCCTAACTTGATCCTGTGACGGAGCGCTTTGGGGAGAAGCTTCGCCCACCACTCACGCGCGCGCCCGGCCCGTGCCGTCGCAGGAACCGCCGTTGATCAATGGCGCGTCTGGCGGCCCGGGCCGGGCCACTCTTTTTCCGGCCTCCGATACCGCATCGAACGGTGGCAGAATCGGCCCGGACCATGCTAAGTCTTGGGGTATGGCGCAGGCGAACCCCAATATGATGCAGGATCCTCCGGAAATCCGACAGCTCGACGAGTCGGCCGTAAACCGTATCGCCGCCGGCGAAGTGGTCGAGCGCCCGGCCTCGGCGGTCAAGGAACTGGTCGAGAACGCGCTGGACGCCGGGGCCACGCGAATCACCGTGGATATCGCCGATGGCGGCAAGACGCTGATCCGGGTCACGGATGACGGCTGCGGCATCCCGGCCGCGCAACTGCCCCTGGCGCTGACCCGCCACGCCACGTCCAAGATCGACGGCTCGGACCTTCTGAACATCCACACATTCGGCTTTCGCGGCGAGGCGCTGCCGTCGCTCGGCGCGGTCGGGCGCCTGACGATCACCAGCCGGGTGCCGGGTGCCGACGCGGCGGCGATAAAGGTCTCCGGCGGGCAGGTCGGGACGGTTCGACCCGCGGCGCTCCGGTCGGGAACGGTCGTGGAGCTGCGCGATCTGTTCCATGCCACGCCGGCGCGGCTGAAATTCATGCGAACGGATCGTGCCGAAACCCAGGCGATCGCGGACACGGTCAAGCGGCTGGCGATGGCCGAGCCTGCGGTCGGGTTTACCCTGCGGGATATGTCGGGCGGTGGCGAGGGCCGCGTCTCGTTCCGCGCCGATCCGGAGAGCGGCGACCTGTTCGACGCTTTGCACGGCCGTCTGGCCCAGGTGCTCGGGCGCGAGTTCGCCGAGAACGCCCTGCGCATCGACGCCACCCGCGACGGGATCAGGCTGTTCGGCTATGCCGCGTTGCCGACCTATTCGCGCGGTGCGGCGGTGTCGCAATACCTGTTCGTGAACACCCGTCCGGTTCGTGACAAGATGCTGACGGGTGCCTTGCGCGCGGCCTATATGGACGTGCTCAGCCGGGACCGGCACCCGGCTGCGGCGCTGTTCGTCGATTGCGATCCGATGCTTGTCGACGTGAACGTGCACCCGGCGAAATCCGAGGTCCGGTTCCGCGATCCCGGCGTGGCGCGCGGGCTGATCGTCTCGGCCTTGCGCCATGCCCTGGCCGCGGCGGGACACCGGGCCTCTTCGACGGTGGCCGGGGCGACCCTGGGCGCGATGCGCCCGGAACCGGCGCCCGGCCCGGCGCGCATCTACCAGATGGACCGCCCCTCGCCGGCGGCCGGCCGGGCCGCGCACCAGGCGCAGGCCCCCGGCTTTGCCGAGATGGCGGATGCGTTCAGCGGCCGGATCGTGGCCGAGGAAGTGCCGGAGACGGGGGATGCGGACACCACGCCGGCGGAGCGGCTGCCGCTGGGCGCAGCACGCGGGCAGGTGCACGAGAACTACATCATCGCGCAGACGGCTGACGGCATGGTCATCGTGGATCAGCATGCCGCGCATGAGCGGCTGGTTTACGAGAATCTGAAGCGCCAGATGGCGGACACAGGGATCGCGGCGCAGGCCCTGCTGATCCCGGAGATCGTCGAGCTGTCGGAAGGCGACCGGGCCCGCCTGCTGGAGGTGAGCGACGAGCTGGCGCAGCTGGGCCTTGGCCTCGAACCCTTTGGCGGCGGCGCCATCGCGGTGCGCGAGACCCCGGCGGTTCTGGGAGAGGTGGACGTGCCCGCGATGATCCGGGACATCCTGGACGAGTTGGCCGACCAGGGCGAAAGCGCCACGCTGCGCGCCCGGATCGACGCGATCCTCAGCCGGGTCGCCTGCCACGGGTCGGTGCGCTCGGGCCGAAGGATGCGCGGCGAAGAGATGAACGCCCTGCTGCGCGAGATGGAGGCGACACCGATGTCGGGCCAGTGCAACCACGGCCGGCCCACCTATGTCGAGCTGAAGCTGAGCGATATCGAACGCCTGTTCGGACGCAGTTGATCCGGCCGCGCCGTTGCGGTAGGTATGAGACAAAACGTGAACGAAGGTGCGGGCATGATCGAGATTGCAGGACAGACTTACGCGCTGGACGACCCGCTGGTGATCGGGGGGCTGGTGGCGGCAGGCGTTGTTCTGCTGATCCTTCTGATGCTGTTCATGGCCCTGAACGCGGCGCGCAGCTCGGCCCGCATGACCGGGCCGCTGGTGCAGCAGGTCACGATGCTGGGCCAGAACGTGCAGCAGCTGGGACAGGGGCAGGAGCAGCTGCGCGGCGGCCTGCAATCGGTGTCCGAGACGCAGGCCAATGCGCAGGTGCAGGTGATCCAGACCGTCGAATCGCGCCTGTCCTCGGTGCAGCAGCAGATGAACGACCGCCTGGCCGACAACATGATGCGCCAGAACCGGGCTCTGACCGAGATGCAGGAGCGGATGAAGGAAACCCTGCACGGCTCCTCCAAGCAGACCGCGACCTCGCTGACCCAGTTGCAGGAACGGCTGGCGACAATCGACAAGGCGCAGGACAACATCACCAAGCTTTCGGGCGACGTGCTGTCGCTGCAGGACATCCTGTCGAACAAGCAGACCCGGGGCGCCTTTGGCGAGATCCAGCTGAACGACATCGTGTCCAAGGCCCTACCGCCGGACAGCTATGCGCTGCAGCACACGCTTTCGAACGGCAAGCGCGCGGATTGCCTGGTGCATCTGCCGAATCCTCCGGGGCCGATCGTGATCGACAGCAAGTTCCCGCTGGAGGCCTATGAGGCGTTGCGCAAGGCCGAGACCCAGGCGCAAGTGACCGAGGCCGCCCGCTTGCTGCGCGGCGCGCTGCGGGCGCATATCAAGGCGATTGCCGAGAAATACATCATTGATGGCGAGACCGCGGATGGCGCACTGCTGTTCCTGCCCTCCGAGGCGGTCTATGCCGAGTTGCACGCCAATTTCCCCGAGGTCGTGCGCGAAGGGTTCGCCGCACGGGTCTGGATCGTGTCGCCGACGACCTGCATGGCCACGCTCAACACCATGCGCGCCATTCTCAAGGACGCGCGGATGCGCGAGCAGGCCGGCCATATCCGCAAGGAACTGGGGCTGCTGCACAAGGATGTCGAGCGGCTGGGCGACCGGGTCGGCAATCTCGACCGGCATTTCTCGCAGGCGTCCAAGGATATCTCGGAGATCAAGATCAGCGCCGACAAGGCCGGCCGTCGGGCCCAGAGGCTGGACAATTTCGACTTCGAGGAACTGGCCCCCGACGACGAGGAGGCGCGTATCGTGCCGCTGAGCCGGGGCGAGGCCTGAGCGCCGGAAACCGAAGGCCGATCCGTTCCATACGCACGTGATACAGCCCGCGGGGCCGCCATGACCGACCAGACCGAGCCCGTCGGCGAAGTCGACGCCCTGATGCGCCAGGCGGCGCTCGACGCCGAGCGGCTGCTGTCGGGCCTGCGCATGTTCGTGGCGTTGGGGCTGGGGCTGTTCTTTCTGGTTGCGGTCAAGCCGGCTGATGCGTTGCAGGAACCCGTCCTGCTGCGCCAATGGGCCTTCGCCGGCAGCACGATGATGGGGTATTTCCTGCTGGGCTTGCTGACCTGGATCCTGTCGGCGCGCGGGCTGTTCCGGATGTGGGGCGTCTGGGTCGTGGCAACCGCCGACACCCTCTTTGTCCTGTCCGGCCTTTGGCTGAGCCTGATGAACACCGGGCTGGAGCCGGGCGCGATCTTCGTCTTTCCGTCGGCGTGGCTGGTGCCGCTGGTCCTGGCCTTTGCGGTGATCCGGGGCGATCCCTGGGTGATGGCGTTCACCGTTGCGGTGCTGTGTCTCGGGCTCGCCCTGCTGGCCATCGGTGGCGCGGAGAGCGGTCAGCAGGGGCGGCGCGAAACGCTCGACCTCTTCCTGTCGCTGCCGCCCAATGTCATGCGCCTGGCGATGATCGCGCTGGCCGGGATCGTCCTGGTGACCGCCGCGCGCCGTGTGCGGCGGTTGCTGCTCCGGTCGATTCGCGACGCCCGGTCGCGCGCGAACCTCACGCGCTACTTGCCGGCCCAGCTTGCGGACGATCTGGGCGAGGTGGGGCTGGCGGCGCTGCAACGCGGGTCACGGCAGGAGGTCGGGCTGCTTTTCGTCGATATCCGCGGGTTCACCGGCATGACGCAAGAAATGCCGCCCGAAAAGGTCTCGGAATTCGTTTCGGATTACCGCCGCCGGGTGTCGGCGGCCGCCGAGAAGACACGGGGCATCATCGACAAGTTCATGGGCGATGCCGTGCTGATCGTGTTCGAGGGAGACGGGGCCGCAAGGCGCTGCCTGGATTGCGGCCTGATGCTGCGCGCCGACATCGCGGATTGGAGCAAGGCGCGGACGATGCGCGGAGACGCGCCCGTCCGTGTCGGGATCGGGATGCACTGGGGCGAGGTGTTTCGCGGTGTCGTCGGCGATGCAAACCGGCTGGAATACTCGGTGTTTGGTGATGCCGTGAACATCGCGGCCCGACTGGAATCGCTGACCCGCGAGATGGAGATGGATGTGATCGCCTCCCGCGACCTGATCGCTACGGCAAAAGCCGAAGCCGGGTCGCTGGGATTTATCGACCTGGAGCCGATCGAGGTGCGCGGCCGGACGGGCGCGTTGGCCCTGTCCGGCGTGGCGAAGGATGCTCCGCTCAGATCCGCAGGAACGGCTGCGCCAGTCTCGGGATCCAGCTCTTGAAGCGCAGCGGCGCATCGGTCACGGCCAGGCAGATGCAGTCCTCGGAGATATCGGCAACCGGGGTGTGTTCCAGATCCTCATCGGCCACCTCCACGTCGCCACGGGCGAACCGGTCCACCTCGTCCGAAAACGCCCCTTGAAGCACCATCGTCAGTTCGATGCCCTGGTGGCCGTGATCCGGCACCGCCGCGCCGGCCGGGATATACAAAAGGCGCGCACTGGCCGTGCCCGAGGTCGGCAGGATCGCCTGCCGCACCCCCATCCCGATCGGCTTCCACCGGACCGAGTCGAGATCGCCGCCGACATAGTCCTGCAGCGGGCCGGGAAACACCCCTTCGGACGCTCGGATCTGCCGCGCCGGCACGTCCTCGCCATCCTCGAGCATGGCCAGTGTCGCATCCAGCGCACCGGCATCCATCGCAACAGCGTCGGTGTTGTCCTCCAGCAAGCAGCCGCCCAGGATGTCGAAGCTTTCCATCTGGGCGCGACAGGTGTCGCAGAGCGACAGGTGTGTCGCGACCATCAGGTTCATCGCCTCGGGCAGGGCGCCGGCGGAATAGCCCATCAGCAGGGCATCCGTCAGGTGGTGTTTGATCGTCTCAGTCATGTTCGTCCATTCACTTCATCGCGTGGCGCAGGCGGTCTAGTGCCAATCTAATCCTCGATTTGATCGTTCCCAGCGGCAGACCCGTCTGTTCGGCGATCTCGCGGTGGCTGAGGTCGCCGAAATACGCCTTCTCGATCAGTTCGCGCTGTGCGTCCGGCAGTGCCTTGAGCGCCGTGCGCAGATGCGCGGTTTCCTGTTGCAGGACCAGGATGTCGGCCTGTTCCGGCTCGGCCTCCGGGCCCCACGGCAATTCCTCCGGTTCGGGTCGACGCTCCTTGCGAAGCAGATCGATCCTGCGGTTGCGGGCGATCGTGAACACCCACGTTGCGACCGAGGCGCGGGACGCATCGAACTGATGCGCCTTGTGCCAGACGGTCACCATCACCTCCTGCGCACATTCCTCGGCCATGACAGGGTCGGACCCGGACCGGATGAGGAACGATTTGATCCGCGGGGCAAAGTGCTGGAACAGGGCGGCAAACGCCGATTTGTCCCGCGCCTCACGGATCAGCCGCATTTCGGCGACCCATTCTTTCGGTTCGTTCGAACCAGTCTTCTTCACGTTCACCGCGATTGTTCCGGCCTTTCTCCGCGTGGTCCTCGACGCTTTGCATGGCGCAGCTTCGGCTTCCGGCCCATGGTATCCCGCCGTATCAATTTCGGTGAACATATGCCTGTTACGTGTCCGAACCCAAGTCGGATCACCGCAGGCGCAAATGATTTTCTTTTCATCCGGTCGGAATTTCGCACCGTAAGATCAATAAGAACGGAATGCAGGCGGAGAAAAACAAGACATGCCTTTCGAACAGCTGGGGGGAATGCCCCGCAAGATTGCCGTGATCGGGGGCGGCATATCGGGGATGGGCGCTGCAAATGCGCTGTCGGACGCGCACTGCGTCACGCTCTTCGAGGCGGAACCCAGGCTGGGCGGGCATGCCCGAACCGTGATGGCCGGCCGGAACGGGGATCAACCCGTCGACACCGGGTTTATCGTGTTCAACCGGGCGACCTATCCGCATCTGATCGAGCTGTTCGTCAAGCTGGATGTTCCGGTGGCCCCCAGCGACATGAGTTTCGGTGTATCCGCCAAGGGAGGGCGTATCGAATACGCGCTTCACAGCGCCGACGCCATGTTCGCGCAGCGTCGGAATTTCGTGCGGCCGGGCTTTGTCCGGCTGGTGCGGGACCTGTTTCACTTCAACGCGCATGCCGCGCGCTTCGCGCATGACCAGACAATTACCGTGCGCGAATTGCTGGCCCGTCTCGGCACCGGCGAGTGGTTCCGCAAGTATTACCTCGAGCCGTTCTCGGGGGCGATCTGGTCCACGCCGAAGGAGAAGATCCTGGATTTCCCGGCCTGGGCGATGATCCGGTTTTTCGAGAACCATGCGCTTTTGGGTTATGCCGGACAGCATCAATGGTTCACCGTTCAGGGCGGATCGGTCGAATATGTCCGCCGGCTTGAGCAGGCGATGCGCGGCAAGGGCGTGCAGATGCGCCTGGGCGCGCCCATCGCCGGGGTGCGCCGGGGTTCGGCCGGCCCGCAGGTGCGGGTGCGCGGCGGCGCGTGGGAGCAGTTCGACGAGGTTGTCCTGGCCACCCATGCCGACGACACGCTGTCGCTGCTGGCCGACGCCACGCCTGAGGAACGCCGCAACCTCGGTGCGATCCGCTATCAGCCGAATGACGCGGTTCTTCATGCCGATCCGTCGGTGATGCCCCTGCGCAAGAAATGCTGGGCCAGCTGGAACCATACCGAGGAGACCAACGCAGCCTCCGACCGGATCGACCTGACCTATTGGATGAACTCTTTGCAGCCGATTCCGCGGGACGATCCGATGTTCGTGACCCTCAACTCGCGCCGCCGCATCCGCGAGGAACTGATCTATGACCAGACCACCTTCCGGCATCCGGTCTATGACGGCCCGGCGCTTGAGGCGCAGGCGCGGATCGCGGCCTGCAACGGACGCGCGGGCACCTGGTTCTGCGGCGCCTGGATGCGCAACGGGTTTCACGAGGACGGGCTGGCCAGCGGCATCGACGTGGCCCGGGCGATCGACCGCCTGGATACGGCCGGCGTGCCCGCGGAATGAGCGGAGCGATCGACCATATCCCGGCCCATACTTACCACGGGCGCAAGGGGGCGGTTCGAAACGGGTTCCGCTATTCCATCGACTATGTGCTGGTCGATCCCGAAGCGCCGGCTTCGGGGCCGGCCCTGTTCTCGTGGGATCGGGCCAATCTGATGAGCTTTCGCCCGGCCGATCACGGCGGGCCGCCGGGCAAGGGCAGCGGCGCGACCTGGCTGCGCGAGCAGTTCCGGCGGTTCCAGTTGCCGCAGCCCGCGCGACTGTCGCTGCTGGCCCAGCCGCGGGTGATGGGATACGTGTTCAACCCGGTCAGTTTCTGGTTCTGTCATGACGAGCGAGACCGGCTTTATGCCGTGGTTGCCGAGGTCACCAACACTTTCGGCACGCGGCACAGCTATCTTTGCCACAAGCCTGACCTGTCGCCGATCGGCCCATCCGACCGGCTGACCGCCAGCAAGCAACTGCACGTTTCGCCGTTCCAGCCGCGCGAGGGCGATTACACGTTCCGGTTCGATCTGACCGGCGACCGCGTGGGTGTCTGGATCGACTATGGACGCGCGCGGGGCGGGTTGATCGCCACGCTGACCGGGCGTCGCCAGGCGCTGACCACAGGTGGGATCCTGCGCGCCGCGCTGCGCCGGCCGTTCGGCGCGCGCCGCGTGATGGCCCTGATCCACTGGCAGGCAGTCAAGCTGTGGCTTCGCGGCGCGACCTTCCGGCGCGAACCGGCCCCGCGGCAGCCGGATGTGAGCCGGGGATGAGCGTACTCGCCGCCCATATCCGCGCCGTACCGGGCTTGCCTGCCTATGCGCTGTTTGCAGCGCTTCTGGCGGCGGCGGGCCTGCCGCTCTATATCCACGCGCCGAAATTCTATGTCGACGCCTATGGGGTCAGCCTGGCGGCGCTGGGCGCGGTCCTGTTCGGGCTGCGCCTTCTGGACGTGGTGCAGGACCCCCTGCTGGGGCACCTGTCCGAACGCCTGCGCCACCGCCGCGGCCTGGCCGCCGGCGTGGCGGTGGCGGTTCTGGCCGGGGCGATGCTGGGCCTGTTCGCGGTTGTGCCGCCGATCTCTCCGCTGCTGTGGTTCGCCGCGATGCTGACGCTGGTGTTCTCCGCCTTCAGCTTTCTGACCATCAGTTTCTATGCCCAGGGCGTGGCCAAGGCCGGCGATCTGGGCGCGACCGGGCATCTGCAACTGGCGCGCTGGCGCGAGACCGGCGCGTTGCTGGGCGTTTGCGCGGCGGCGGTGGCCCCGGTCCTGCTCACCGGCGCGGTGGACAGCCCTTTCGCAGGCTTCGCGGCCCTGTTCGCGGGGCTGGCGGTCATTTCCTGGCTGGCGATGCGCGGCGAATGGGCGCCGTCGCCGGTGCCGCCCTCGGCCGGGTTCGGCCCCGTGGTGCGGGACCGCGTGGCGCGCAGGCTGCTGCTGATCGCCTTCCTGAACGCCGCGCCGGTCGCGGTGTCCTCGACCCTGTTCCTGTTCTTCGTCGAAAGCCGGCTGCTTGCCCCGGACAGCGCGGGACCGCTTCTGTTGCTGTTCTTCCTTTCCGCGGCGGCGGCGGCACCTGCCTGGGGCCGTGTGGCCGAGCGGTTCGGCACCAAGCGCACGCTGATCTGCGGCATGGTGCTCTCGATCCTGGCATTCGGCTTCGCCGTGACTCTGGGTGCCGGCGATGTCGTGGCGTTCGGCATCATCTGCGTGCTGTCCGGGGCCACGCTCGGGGCCGACATGACGCTGCTGCCGGCGATGTTCGCGCGGCGGATGGAGCGCGTGGCACCGGCCGCGGCCGAGGGGTTCGGCCTGTGGTCCTTCGTGTCGAAGTCCACTCTGGCCTTTGCCGCGATCGTGCTGCTGCCGGCGCTCGAGGCCGCCGGGTTCCGCGCAGGCTCCGACAACGACGCCGCGGCGCTCTGGACGCTCTCGCTGTTTTACGCGGCGGTGCCCTGCGGCCTGAAACTGCTCGCGCTGGCGCTGCTGGCCGCGACCGATCTGGAGGATGATTGATCATGGATCTCATTGTGTTTGCGACCCTGGGCGCGCTCGCCACGTTGGCGGCGCTCTGGCTCAAGCGGCGGTTTCTGTCGTTCACGGCTCAGACGCCGGATGACTATGCCACGCGGGACGGGCCGCAATTCGACCTGCGCCGGCACCTGAACGGGCCGATCCTGTGCGACGGGGTGATCTATGGCCCGACCGGGCGCGTGACCTCGCGCTTCGTCGGCCGATTCGAGGCCCGGTGGAGCGGCGATTCGGGTGTGATGAAAGAGCATTTCCAGTATGACAGCGGCACGATCCAGGATCGGGAATGGTCGCTGTTCCTGTCCGAGGACGGCCGCATCACCGCGACCGCGTCTGACGTGATCGGAACCGCAAGAGGCTGGCAGCGTGGCCCCGCCGTGCAGCTGAAATACCGCATCAGGCTGCCGGAAAGCGCGGGGTCCCACGTTCTCGACGTGGTCGACTGGATGTATCTGACGCCGGCGGGCACCATCGTGAACCGCTCGCAATTCCGGAAATTCGGGATCCAGGTGGCCGAACTGGTCGCCACGATGCGCCCCGACGAGAAAGCCGCCGAGAAAGCCGCCGAGAAAACCAAGGCTGCGGAGAAGAGGAACGCCGCGTGAGGGAGTGGTCGGGCAAACGCTATTGGCTGATCGGGGCAAGCGAGGGGCTGGGCGCCGCGCTGGCCGAGGTGATGAGCCGCGCGGGCGTCAGCCTGGTACTGTCGGCGCGCTCGGCCGACCGGTTGCGGGACCTGGCCGGGCGCCTGCCGGGCCGCTGCGAGGTCGTGGCGCTTGACGTGACCGATGCCGATGCCGATGCCGTGCGGCACGCGGCCGAGGAGGTGGGCGAGGTGGATGGCGTCGTCTACCTGGCGGGGGTCTACTGGCCGATGGCGACCCAGGATTGGGATTTCGACAAGGCCAACGCGATGGCCGACGTGAATTTCACCGGGCTTATGCGGGTGATGGGCGCTGTCGTGCCGGCGATGGTGGCGCGCGACCGGGGCCACCTGGTTATTACCGGGTCGCTGTCGGGGTTTCGCGGCCTGCCCGGCGCCATCGGCTACTCCGCCTCCAAGGCCGGCGTGATGACGCTTGCCGAGAGCATGTATGCCGATCTGCGCAAGACCGGGGTGGAGGTCCAGCTGGTAAACCCAGGCTTCATCCGGACCCGCCTGACCGACAAGAACGACTTTGCCATGCCGTTCATCATGGATCCCGAGCCGGCGGCGCGGATCGTGTTCGACCACATGGGCACGGCCAAGTTCAAGCGCAGCTTCCCGGCGCTGTTCAGCCGGGTGTTCCGTGGCGCGCAATTCCTGCCCGACTGGCTCTACTACCGGCTCTTTGCGTAAGATCAAAGACGATGTTACCCGGGCTGGTGTCTGGTGGATCCGGACACAGCGGACAGGAGAACGGGAACATGCTGGAGATTTCAGCGCGGAAAGTGGCTCAGGTGGCGATGATGGGTCGCGAACTGGGCCGGGCCGAGGGCGAGCTGCGCGCCTTCATCGACCGGATGAGTGAGGACGAACAGGCCGAGCTGGTGGCGATCATGTGGATCGGGCGCGAGAGCTTCTTTCGCGAAGACCTGGCCGAGGCGATTGCGACGGCCAAGTCCGAGGCCTCGACCCCCTGCGCCGATTATCTGCTGGGCACGCCGCACCTGTCCGACCATCTGGAGAACGGGCTGGATGCGCTGGGGATCTCGGCCGAGGATGTCGAGAACGACCTGATGTGAGGCGCGGCTCCCCGGTTGGGGATTGAGGGGCCAGCCCCTCAGACTCCCCGGAGTATTTCGAAAAAGATGAAGTCCCGGGGCCGGGCTCAGGCCAGGTGGTCGACCAGCTGAAGATGCTGTGCCAGACGGTCGACCTCGCGCATCCAGCCGGTCACCAGTTTCGGATCGGCGGGCGCGGCGTGAACACCGGCCGGGATGGCCCGCGCCATCACCGCCTCGACCGCAAGCGACACCGGGACCGAGACCAGCCGCGCCATCGCGCTGCCGCGCGCGTCGCCCCAGGCGTCCATCACGTAGGTCCGGTGCCAGACCGCCGTGCCATCGCGGTCCGCGCGCAGCGAGACGCAGAGCACCACCCGGTCCGGTTCGCCCGCGTCATAGGCGTTTTCGGCCCAGAACCGGTTGGACATCTCCTTCAGCCGGGCCTCGCCCTCGGGGCCGGTCAGCGTTTCCACCTCGGCGAACACGTCCTTCCAGGCGTCGGCCCAGCCGTTGAGGCGCAGGGTGCCGCGCACGAACTCGCGCACCGGCCAGCCGTCTTCAAAGCCGTATTCGGCCATGAAGGGGATGGAATCGCGGTTCGGATAGACCTCGAAGCGTTCCGGCACGGGCAACGGCGCGTCATAGCTGGTGATCGCGTCCCAGGGGCGCTCGATGCGAAGCTCGGAATAGTCCCGGATCGACCGCGACGGCGAGCGCAGCGCCTTGAGCACGCCCAAGGGCGACCAGCTGAACTTGTAGCGGAATGGGTTGGGGATCTTGGGCACACCGCCGCAATAGGAGGTGAAGCTGATGTGGTTGTCGGCGGCAAAGGCGTCGCTGGCGCGGTAGGCGGCCACCAGGGCATGGGCCATCAGGTGGTCGATGCCGGGGTCCAGCCCGACCTCGTTGACCAGGGCGACCCCGGCCGCGCGGGCCTTGTCGTCGAGCGCGCGCATCTCGGGGGAGATGTAGGAGGACGAGACGAAATGCGCGCCCTTGTCGATCGCCAGTCCAGCCAGCGGGACGTGCCAGTCGCCCGGCAGCATCGACACCACGACATCGCCCGGGGCGAGGTCGGCCCCGAGCGCGTCGGGATCGAAGGCGCGGATCCGGTCGGTCAGGTCGCCCACCGCCTCTTGCGCCTTGTCGGGCGTCCGGTTCCAGACGGTCACGTCATGGTCCGCCTCGATCAGGCGGCGCAGGCCGGGGATGGCCGAAAGGCCGGTGCCGCACCAGTGAATGGTCATCGCTCAGATCCTCGCTATGTGGTCATCGAATACTGCCCGGGCCCGCGCCCAGACGCCGGCGTCGATGTCGTCGAGCGCCAGCAGCGACGGCAGAAGCTGCGCGGCGAAATCCCCGGAGCTTTCCAGCGGAAGCATCGAGGGCAGGTTGTCGATCGCCATCACGTCCAGCACCGGGTTCTCGGCGACCCGCACCACCGGCCGGTCCCAGGTGGTCGCCTGGTCATAGACCGGCACCGGGTTGTAGTCGCTGTCGGGGTCACAGGCGACATCGCCGACCACCGACAGGCGCCGCGCCGCGCCCAAGGCCGCGCGTGGCACGAAGACCGGCGTGCCGGGGCGGGCGAAGATGCAGTTCAGGAACATGTCATGGTCGAGGATCTCCGGGAACGGCCCGCCGCTTGCGGTTTCGGCCATGTCCCAGGCGGTCACCTCGACGCCCAGCGCCCGGCACAGATCCGCCGCGCCGGTCCCCACGCGGCCCAGCGCCCCGATCACGATGGCGGTCGGGCGCTGCGTATGACCCAATGCAGTGCCCAGTTCGGCCAGCATCGCACCCTTGTCCGGATAGGCGCCGACCGGCCCGCAGGTGTCGCCGCGCCGCTGCGCCGCCCAGGCCATCAGGCTGACCGCGGCGCCGGCATAGCCGGCCCAGTAGCCGAAGGCGGCGACCCTGCGGCCCTCCGCGTCGGTGAGGTACTCCAGGTCGTAGAGGGCGCCGCCGCCGGCCTTGAACCGCTCCAGCAGGGCGCGGCCGGAATGCTGGCCCTTGAAGGCGTGGCCGAACATGATGTGGCGGTGGCGCAGCGGCGTACCGTCCTCGGGCAACTCCTTGAGGCCGAAGACGATCGCGTCGCCCGGCGCGTCGGGCCAGGAGCCTTCGGGCGCGATCTCGCAGCCTGCGTCGGCATAGGCATCCGTTGGAATGACGCGGCTGCCGCTGTCCTCGACCGTGACGCGATATCCCGACGCGCGCAGCCGGCGCGCGCCGTCCGGGGCCAGCCCGACCCGATCCTCGTTGGCGCGTTGCTCGGCGCGAACCCAGAGATGTGTCATGTGGCGCTCCTGTTCCGGAAGGGATCAAAGATGGGTCTGGGCGAACTGGCGGTCGGGCGCCTCGAGATGCGGGACGGCGTTGAACAGCACCGGAGTCATGTGTTCGCCAATCGGGAACAGGCGGTGCATCGACGTGTTCATGATGGCAAGAGCGACGCGCGCCATGGCCGGCACGCCAAGGCCCATCGCCCGCCGCATCGCCATCGAGATCAGACCGCCCGAGGTCACGACGATGGCCGGACCCGCGCCGCCGGCGATCTCCTGCAACGCCTCGGAAACGCGGGTCTCGAACGCCTCGAAGCTTTCGGGCGCGCCGGCGATCTCGTCGCGCTGCCAGGCGCCGAAGGTGCGCGGCAGATGCACGATGAAGCCTTCGCGGTCGGTGGGGATCGGTACGCCGTGCTGGTCCTCGTAGAGCTGCGCCAGCGTGAAATAGGCCACTTCGTTCAGGCGCGGATCGCGGATCGGATCGGGCAGGCCCATGCTGGCGGCGGTTTCGACATGCCGGGTCAGCGTGCCGCAATAGACGCGCGGATGGCTGGATCCGGTCTCGCGCAGATGCGCGCCCAGCCATGCCGATTGCCGGTGTCCCAGCGGGCTGAGCCGGTCATAGCTGATTTCGTCGCGGGCCTCGGTGTTGGCCTGTCCGTGCCGGATCAGGGTGATGTGGGACATGGCGAACGCTCCTTTCCGACGGGTTTTAGGCAAGCCGCGCGGCCGGCGCCAGTGACGTTTTTCCGACCCAGGGGTCCGGCCGCTTGCGGAGCGCGTGCGCCGCAGTATCCTCCGGCACCGGAAAGGGAGGTCTGACATGGCAATCGACGGAGCGCGATTTCTGCGGGATTTGCACAGGCTGCGCGAATTCGGCGCGGCGGGCGTGGGCAAGGGGGTCGTGCGACCGGCTTATTCGGATGCCGATATCGCGGCGCGCGCGTGGCTGGCCGAGCGGATGCGCGAGGCCGGGCTGACGCCGCATTTCGATCCGGTGGGCAATCTCTTCGGCCTGGCCGACGGGCCGTCCCTCCTGCTTGGCTCGCACAGCGACAGCCAGCCCGAGGGCGGCTGGCTGGACGGCGCGCTGGGCGTGGTGGCCGCGCTGGAGGTGGCGCGGGCCAGCGCGCGGCCGGTCTCGGTCGTCAGCTTTCAGGACGAGGAAGGCCGCTTCGGGGTCACGACCGGTTCGGCGATCTGGAGCGGGGCGCTGCCGCTGGACAAGGCGGATGACCTGACCGATCACACCGGCCTGTCGCTGGCCGAGGCGCGCGGGCGGATGGCGCATCTGGCCGGCGATTTCGTCGATCCAGGCCGGTTTGGCGGCTTCCTCGAGATGCATATCGAGCAGGGGCCGGCACTGGACATGTCGGATGATCGGATCGGGGTGGTCTCAGACATCGTGGGAATCCGCGACATGAACATCACTTTCACCGGGCAGCAGAATCACGCCGGAACCACGCCCATGGCCCTGCGCCGCGACGCATTCCAGGCGCTGAGCCTGTTCAACATGCGGCTGGCCGACCGGTTGCGCAACGTGGTCACGCCCCAGACGGTCTGGACCATCGGGCATGTGGCGCTGCATCCCAACGCCTCCTCCATCGTGCCGGGGCGTGCGACCTTCTCGATGCAGTGGCGGGACGGCGATGCCGACCGCCTGTCGCGCATGGAGGAGATCGTGCGAGAGACCGCGGCTGAAATCGCCGGCGAGGCGGGGATGGAACTGGCCTTTGGTCCGATGCTGGGGATCGAGCCGGTAGCGATGGACGGCGATCTGCGCGCGGCGCTTGAGTCGGCGGCTGAGCAGGTCGCGCCCGGCCGCTGGCGACGGATGCCTTCCGGCGCGCTGCACGATGCGGCCAACCTGGCGCGGTGCATGCCGGTGGCGATGCTGTTCGTGCCGTCCATCGGCGGGATCAGCCATGCCTTCGAGGAGGATACCGACGAAGGGGACCTGGTGGCCGGGCTGGACGTTCTGGCGCGCGCGGTGGACGGGCTGCCCTAGGGTCCGAAGATCGGGAAAGTGAGAGGCTGGACAGCGACCCAAGCGGGGCTCGTTGTGGCTGCTTCCTTCCGGACCTGACCAGTTTGGCGAGGCGCTCGCCCGCGCCAGCCTCTCAAGCGCCGATATAGGACGCCTGCGACCGGTGTGCAAGTCGAAGACCGGGCGGTTACAGGCCGATCCGGAGCCGCGCGAAACCGGCCGCGTCAAGGCCGTCATCGGCCAGAAACAGGCCGGCCAGGTCGTCGAGATGGTCCCGCGCGCCGGGGCCGGTGCGCAATGTGACCTGGGTGCCGGGCAGCGGAACGAAGCGCCACGGAACAGGCAATCGGAGGAAGGGATCGGTGACCGGCCCCCTGCCAAGCTCGCGCTGCAGGAGGTCGCCGATTCCGAGCCGGGGAAGCGGAATCTCCTCGGACCGGGCCAGGGCGCGGAAATGCCCGCCGCCGTTCAGGCGGTAATTGTTGGTGGCCACGACAAAGCGCTGATCGGGCTCGACCGGTTCGCCGCACCGGCGCAAATCGCGGATCCGGCCGGGACCGCCCTTGATCCGTGTGCCGTCGGGAAAGAACGCCGCCGGGGCAGACGGGTCCACCTGCCAGGTGACGCCGTGGATCACGTCGAAGTTGAACCCCGGCCAGTCCCGGTTCGCGAGCGGCCCCTCCGTGGTGCCGGACCGGACCCGCGCGAACAGCCCTGCCGACATTTCCAGCCAGTCGCACAGCGCGGCGCCGGTCACGATGACCGCCCGCAACTCGTTGGCGAAGGGGTAGAGGTCGGCCACATGGCGCCGCGACAGGGCACCCGCCGGAACGTCCGAATAGGACATGGGCCCCGCGCGGCCGCCGAACTTGGCCGGCGCGACGGCCGCCAGCACCGGCAGGCCCTCGGCGCGTGTACCGTTCAGATAGGGGCGGATCGCGCGCATCTGGGCCTCGGCGACGAGGGCAAGGGACCGGTCGGGGGCGCAGAACGAGAAATAGCTGTGCAACGGCACCCGGCTCCGGCCCGCGGGTTCTTGCATCCGGCGGCGGGTGGCCGCGTGGCTGCCGGCAATCGCGCGCAGGATGTCGGGCGCTTCCGGGGCCAGTTCGGTCAGCCGGCCAACCGGCCCACGCATCGCGACCGGGCGTAGCTCGACGCGGTTGTCGGCGCAGTCCCATCCGCCTGCGCCGTCGGCACGCAACTCGAGGTCGATGATTCCGAGGTGCGAGCCGGCCGACCCCGGCATGACCACCGGTTTGCCGTGCACCCGGCCGCGCACCGGATCGACCTGCGCGTGGTCCGTTCCCGATGGGTCCGGCAACAACAGGTGCGTGTGCCCGGCGATCACCGCGTCGATCTCGCCCAGCGAGCAGAGCGGGATCAGGGCGTTCTCCAGGTTCGGACGATGGGTGGACGGGCCGAGGCCGGTATGGGCCAGCGCCACGACGATCTGGCATCCCTCGCGTTTCAACTGGCGGGCGGTTCTGCGTACCGCGCACAGGATGTCGGATGCGCGCATGTGGTCGGGCAGGACGTGTGCGTTCCACCGCAAGGTCTGTGGCGGCAACACCGACAACACGCCGACCCGCAGCGTATGGTGGCGGCCTTGGCTGAGAGTCTCGCGCTCGATCACCAGCCGGTCGTGCCAGGCGGCTTGTGTGCCCGGCAATTCGAGATTCGAGCAGATGGCGGGGCAGGGCGCTGCCCGGAGCACCGCGTTCAGACGGTCGAGGCCGAAATCGAAATCGTGATTGCCCAATCCGATCGCGTCATAGCCGAGCACGCCAAAACTCTTCAGCAGCGGGTGACGATCGGTCGGCGTGGACAGGATGTGATGATCGAGCGGCGCACCTTGCAGGCTGTCGCCATTGTCGAACAGCAGGACCGTGGCGCCCTCGGCCCAGGCTTCGCGTCGGGCCGCCCGGATCAGCGTGCCGGTGCGGGCGAGACCGACGCCCGGATTCGACCGCTCGCTGTAATAGTCGTGGCCGGACAGGTTCATGTGCAGATCCGTCGTCGCCAGAATCCGCAATCGCGCCTGTGCGCCCCGAGGCGGGATCTCCACCGGATGCCCGCCGGCGGTTTCTGTCGATGCAACGTTCATCACGGTACTGCCCCCACTCTCCCCAGGGTTGAATCTCGTCGAGAGTGGCGAATGGCACCAGCGAAAAACCGAAATTTCCCGGGAAACGCGCTGAAGTGAAGCATACGGGACGCGGTTGGTGACGATTGGGCATTGTCCGGGCCGGGCGACCGTGGCAGCCCTGTTGCCACGGCAAAGGGGGTCGGGACGGAATGAGGCACGCGGAACAGGTGACATTCGGCGGTCACGGTCTGGATCGGGCGGCGCATCTGCGGGGCTCGTCCGAGGCCCAGCAAGAGTTGCGGGCGCAGCCCGGGGCCCGGTGCATCCTGGTTTGGCGCGGCAAGCCGGCCGTCACGGCGTCGGGGCAGACGGAACTGCGCCTGCTTCGGGTTTCCCTGGACGATGCCGTGCTGGCGGGATCGGAGATGCTGGTCTTTCTGGGGCGCGAAAGCGATGGCGCGCCGATCTTTGCCGCCGATATCTCGTACTGGCAACCGGATGGGCAGGATCTGTCGGCGCTGGGCCAGTTCACCGACCCAAGCGAACAACAGCACCCGAACCTGCCGGATGGCCATGCCTTTGCCGAGCTGCGCCGGATGATGACCCGCCTGTCAACGCACGAGGCGGAGCTGGCCGCCACGGCCAAGGCGATCCTGGGCTGGCATCACACCCACGGTTTCTGCGCCTGTTGCGGCGCCCGCAGCGCGGTTGCACAGGCGGGATGGCAACGCGGGTGCCCCAGCTGCGGCGCGCAGCATTTCCCACGGACCGACCCGGTGGTCATCATGCTGATCACGCATGGCGACTCGGTGCTGCTGGGTCGATCTCCGGGATGGCCCGAGGGGATGTTCTCGTTGCTCGCGGGGTTCGTCGAACCGGGCGAGACCGTCGAGGCGGCGGTCCGGCGCGAGGTGATGGAGGAGGCCAGCGTGCCGGTCGGTGAGGTCAGCTACCTGGCCAGCCAACCCTGGCCCTTTCCGTCGTCGCTGATGCTGGGATGCCGGGGCGAGGCCCTGTCGCGCGAGATCCGCATGGATCCGACCGAGATCGAGGATGCCCTGTGGCTGTCGCGCAGCGAGATGATGCAGGTCTTCGCCGGCGAGCACGTGCAGATCAAGCCCGCGCGCAAGGGTGCGATCGCGCATTTCCTGCTGGAGAACTGGCTTGCGGACCGGCTGGATTGAGGCGACACTCCGCCCCGGTCACGGCAGGGCAATGACGCATGAAGTTTTCCGCCAGGGAGGACATCGAGGCGCCGATCGGCGACGTTTTCGATATCCTGTCCCGCTTCGATCAGCACGAACGGTCGGCGATCCGGCGGGGCATCGAGGTGCAGCGCCGATCCGGCGGTGCCACGAACAGTGCAGGACTGGAATGGGAATCCCGGTTCGAGGCGCGCGGGCGCATACGCGAGGTCCACACAAGGCTGGCGCGCTATGAGCCGCCTTCGCTGATGCGGTTCGAGTCGCTGTCGGGCGGGCTGGAGGGGGTCGTCAACCTGGAGTTGCTGGCACTGTCGCCGCGCCGCACCCGCTTGGGGGTCGATGTCGACCTGCGGGCCAGGACCCTCACGGCGCGGCTGTTCCTGCAGTCCCTGAAACTGGGCCGCAAGTCGCTGATGCAAAGGCTCCGCCTGAAGCTGGAGCAGTTCGCCAAGGATGTCGAGGCGCGGAATCCCGGCCGCGTCTGAGCCGCGTCAGCCGCGTTCGCGCGCTGCCGGGTAGACGCCCAGGATCTCCAGCTCGGCGGTGAAGTAGGAGAGTTCGTCCATTGCCAGCTTGACGTTCGCGTCGTCGGGATGCCCCTCGATGTCGGCATAGAACTGCGTCGCGGTGAACGAGCCGTCGACCATGTAGCTCTCCAGCTTGGTCATGTTCACGCCATTGGTCGCGAAGCCGCCCATCGCCTTGTAGAGCGCCGCGGGGATATTGCGCACCTGGAACACGAAGGAGGTGATCATGCCGTGGTCGCCGCGCCGCGATTCGTCGACTTCGCGCGACATGACCAGAAAGCGGGTCGTGTTGTTGCCGTGGTCCTCGATATGGCGTGCCAGGACCTCCAGCCCATAGATCTCGCCGGCCAGTTCGCTGGCCAGCGCGGCCACGCGCGGGTCGGCGCGTTCGGCGATCTCGCGCGCGGCGCGGGCATTGTCGGGGCTGACGCGCCCCACGATGCCATGCTCCTTCAGGAACCCCGCGCATTGCGGCAGCAGCACCAGGTGCGAATGCGCCTCGGTCACGTCGGCAAGCCTGGCGCCGGGCACGGCAAGCAGGTTGATATGCACCCGGACAAAGGCCTCGTCCACGATGTGAAGACCGCTATGGGGCAGCAGCCGGTGGATGTCGGCCACGCGCCCATAGGTGGTGTTCTCGACCGGCAGCATCGCCAGTTCGGCCCTGCCGTCCCGCACCGCCTCGATCACGTCCTCGAAGGTTCGGCAGGGCAGGGCCTCCATTTCGGGGCGGGCCGTGCGGCAGGCCTCGTGACTGTAGGCGCCGGGTTCCCCCTGGAATGCGATACGTCCGGTCATCTTTTTTCGGTTTCCCTGCAAGAAGATTGCGTTTTGGTCGATTGGTCGCGGTGTCTATACCTTGCCTCTTGCAAGGGGAAGCCTTAGACACCCGCGCAGACAGCGGAAATGGACAAGCGATCAATGTTCGACACGATGACAGTTACCAAGGCCGCAGCGGCCCTGTGTGGTGCCCTTCTGGCGCTTCTCCTGGCCAAGTGGGCGGCCGAGTCCATTTATCACGTGGAGGCCGATGGCGAACCCTCCTACGTGATCGAGGTGGCCGATGGTGGCGACGAGGCCGAAGACGAGCCGGAAGTGAGTTTCGCCGAACTCATGGCCTCTGCTGACCCCGCAAAGGGCGAGCGCGTCTTCAAGAAGTGCTCGGCCTGTCACAAGCTCGAAAAGGGCGCGAACGGAACCGGCCCCTATCTCTACGGCGTCGTGGGCCGGGAAGTCGCGGCGGCCGATGGGTTTGGCTATTCCGACGCGATGGCGAGCCATGAGGGCGAGTGGACGCCTGAGCAGCTGGATGCCTTCCTGGCCAAGCCGAGCGACGTCGTTCCGGGCACCTCGATGAGCTTTGCGGGGCTCAAGAAGCAGGACGACCGTGTGAACCTGATCGCCTATCTGAATGAAAACTCGGACTCGCCCTATGTGATCGAGGCGGCAGCCGAGGAGGAGCCTGCGGAAGGCGCCGAAGCGGCCGACGGGTCGGCGGCCCCCGAAGATGCCGAGGCGACGGAAGAGACCGAAGCGCCCGGAGGTGGGGATGCGGCGGCTGAAGAGACCGAGGCAACCGAGGAACCGGCGGCCGATGAGGGATCGGACGCCACGGAAGAACCGGCCGCAACCGAAGAGTCGGGCGCGACCGAGGAATCCGAGGCGACGGAAGAGCCAGCCGCGACCGAGGAGCCCGAGGCAACCGACGAGGCTGCCGCGACCGAAGAGGAAGCCCCCGCGGCGACCGAAACCGCGGCGGTTTCCGGCGACATCGAAAACGGCGCCAAGGTCTACAAGAAATGCGCGGCCTGCCACAAGCTGGAAGAGGGCAAGAACCTGGTTGGCCCGCATCTCTACGGTGTCGTCGGCCGTGAGGTGGCCTCGGTCGAAGGCGTCAACTATTCCGACGCCCTGATCGAGCTTGGCGGCACCTGGACGCCCGAGCGGCTGGATGCCTATCTGACCAAGCCGCGCGATTTTGCGCCGGGCACCAAGATGACCTTTTCCGGCCTGCGCAAGGAAGAGGACCGCACCGACGTCATCGCCTATCTTGACAGCATCGACGACTGATCGACGCACCGGAAGGCCCGACAGATCCAAGCCGTCGCGTCCGCGCGACGGCTTTTTCATGTCCGGCGGATCCGCGTTGCGGTCCGGTTCGCGCCCGACTTCATCCCGCCTTCACGAATTCTCAACTTGAACATCGGCGCACTGGCAAACTAGCGTGTGTGAACCACGTTCAGACGTGATCCAGACAACATCGGGAGCGGCCGGCATGACAAGACTACCCTTCAAAGGTGACCGTTTGGCGGTGGATCGCAGAACAACGCTCAAGTTCATGGGGGCGGGCGCGCTCGCGGCGGCCAGCGGATCGGTCTCGAGCCTGGCTCTGGCCGGTGAGGACGATATCATCCGGGCGCATGGCTATTCCTTCTTCGGGGATCTGAAATACCCTGCCGACTACACGCATTTCGACTATGTCAATCCCGATGCTCCTGTGGGCGGCGAGATCTCGGTCGGCACGCTGGGCACATTCGACGGGATGAACCGGTTCAACTGGCAGGGCAAGGCCGGGCTCTATTCCGGGCTGATCGCCGAGAGCATGTTCGGCGATGGCCCGTTCGGCACCCCGACGCCAGCGGATTCGGTGACCGAGGGCTATTGCCTGATTGCCGAGGCGGTCGAGTATCCCAAGAGCAAGCAATGGTGCGTTTTCCACATGCGGCCCGAGGCGCGCTTTGCCGATGGCACACCGCTGACCGCCCATGACGCCGCCTTTACCCATGACCTGTTCCTGGAACAGGGCATCCGCAGCTATGCCCGCGCGGTCAAGGAGCGGATCACCGGCTACGAGATCATCGACGACCACACCATCCGCTACAACTTCGCCGACGGCATCTCGCGCCGGTCGCTGATCAGCCAGGTCGGTGGCACGCCGGTCTTTTCCAAGGCCTGGTACGAGGAAACCGGCGAGCGGCTGGACAAGCAGAGCCTCAAGACCCCGATGGGCAGCGGCCCCTACGTGGTCGAGGATTTCGAGATCAACCGGTTCATCATCTACAAGCGCAATCCCGACTATTGGGGATGGCACCTGCCGATCAACAAGGGCCGGCACAATTTCGAACGGGTGCGGGTGGAGTATTTCTCGGACGATGCCGCCGAGTTCGAGGCGTTCAAGGCCGGGATCTATACGTTCCGCGCCGAAGGGAGCGCCCGGAAATGGGCCACCGGCTATGACTTCCCGGCGATGCAGAAGGGTACGGCCAAGCGCGAGGCGCTGCCCGATCTGACCCCGCCGACGCCGACCGGGTTCGTCTTCAACCTGCTGCGCGAGCCCTTCACCGACATCCGCATCCGCGAAGCGCTGGGCCTGGCCTACAATTTCGAGTGGAGTTCCGCCTCGCTGGAATACGGACTGACCACGCAGCGCCATTCCTTCGTCGAAAACACCGAGATCGAGGCCAAGGGCGTGCCCGAGGGGCTGGAGAAGACGTTCCTGGAATCGCTGGGCGATGTCGTCCCGGCGGAAATCTTCACCCAGGAGGCTGTTCGCGCGCACAGTTCCGACCCCGAACGGGTGGTCGACCGCCGCAACAAGCGCCGCGCCCTGAAATTGTTCCAGGAGGCGGGCTGGACCGTCAGTTCGGGCGGCAAGCTGCGTGATGCGGACGGCAACCCGATGCAGTTCAAGCTGATGATCTCGGCCTCCACCTCTCCGACCGTCGAGGCGGTGGTGACCACCTATGTCGACAACCTGAAGAACTTCGGTGTCGACGTGACGGTCGAGAAGGTGGACAGCGCCCAGTATGCCCAGCGGTTCTATGACAAGGACTGGGACATGATGTATTTCCGCAACCAGACGTTCCTGACGGCGGGAACCGGCCTGAAACAGGCCTATGGATCGGAAAGTGCGGTGGTGTCCTCCTACAACCCGCAATCGCTGCAAAGCCCGCTGATCGACGCGATCATCGAAGGGGCGCTGGACACCACGTCGCGCGAGGAAGAGATCGCGTCGCTGATGGCGCTGGACCGGGCATTGCGCCATCTGCGCATCCAGATCCCGGCCGGCTATATCGCCGAAAACTGGGTCGCCTACTACGATATGTACGAACGTCCCGAAGACCTGCCAAAGTTTGCGGTGGGTTACCTGGATTTCTGGTGGTTCAACGAGGAAAAATACCAGGCGCTCAAAGCCGCCGGCGCAGTGAGGTAAGAGACCCTTGGGCGCCTATATCCTTCGCAGATTGCTGCTGGTGATCCCGACGCTGCTCGGCATCATGATCCTCAATTTCACGCTGGTGCAATTCGTGCCCGGCGGCCCGATCGAGCAGATCCTGGCCCAGGTACAGGGCGAGGGCGACGTGTTCGGCGGCTTTGCCGGCGGCGACGCCGCGCCCGTTGAGGAGACATTCGGATCGGACAGCGAATATATTGGCGCGCGCGGTCTGCCCAAGGAATTCATCGAGCAGTTGGAAAAGGAATTCGGCTTCGACAAGCCGCCGCTGGAGCGGTTCCTGAACATGTTGGGCAACTACCTGACGCTGGATTTCGGCGAGAGCTATTTCCGCTCGATCGACGTGACCGACCTGGTGCTGGAAAAGATGCCCGTGTCGATTTCGCTCGGGCTGTGGTCGACCATAATCGCCTACCTGGTGTCGATCCCGCTGGGCATCCGCAAGGCGGTCAAGGACGGGTCCACCTTCGACACCTGGACCAGCGGGGCGATCATCGTGGCCTATGCGATCCCGGGGTTCCTTTTCGCCATCCTGCTGCTGGTGCTGTTCGCCGGCGGCTCCTATTGGCAGATCTTTCCGCTGCGCGGGCTGACCTCGGACAACTGGGAAAGCCTCGGCCTGGGCGGCAAGATCGCGGATTACTTCTGGCACATCACCCTGCCGGTCCTGGCCTCGACCATCTCGGCCTTCGCCACGCTGACGCTGCTGACCAAGAACAGCTTTCTGGACGAGATCAAGAAACACTATGTCATGACCGCCCGCGCCAAGGGGCTGAGTGAAAAACGGGTCCTTTACGGCCATGTCTTCCGCAACGCGATGCTGATCGTGATCGCCGGGTTCCCGGCGGTGTTCATCGGCGTGTTCTTCTCGGGCTCGATCATCATCGAGACGATCTTTTCGCTGGACGGGCTGGGCCGGCTGGGCTTCGAGGCGGCGGTGGCGCGCGACTATCCGGTGATCTTCGGCACGCTGTTCATCTTCGGCCTGATGAGCCTGGTCGTGGGCATCCTGAGCGACCTGATGTATGTGTTCGTCGACCCGCGCATCGATTTCGAAAAGAGGGAGGGGTAGATGGCGCTCTCTCCGCTCAATGCGCGCCGGTGGCGGAACTTCCGACGCAACGGCCGGGCGTTCTGGTCGCTGATCCTGTTCTCGATCCTGTTCGGCCTGTCGCTCTTTGCCGAGTTCCTGGCCAACGACAAGCCGATCCTGGTGAACTATCGCGGCGAGTACTTCACGCCGATCTTCAATTTCTACGCCGAGACGGATTTCGGCGGCGATTTCCAGACCGAGGCCGCCTATCGCGATGTCGAGGTGCGCTGCCTGATCGCGACCGGCGGGCTGGACGCCTGTTTCGACACGCCCGAAGAGCTGATCGAGGCGGCTGCGGCCGGAACGGTCGAGGACGCGGAATTTGCCAAGGGCTGGATGATCTGGCCGCCGATCCGCTACAGCTATGACACCCCGGTCGACCGCCCCGGTGCGGCCCCGCTGCCACCCAACGAGCAGAACTGGCTGGGCACCGACGACACCAAGCGCGACGTGCTGGCCCGGGTGATCTACGGCTTTCGCCTGTCGATCGTCTTCACCCTGGTCGTGACCACCATCGCCAGCCTGGTGGGGATCTTCGCGGGGGCGATCCAGGGCTTCTTCGGCGGCTGGCTGGACCTGATCTTTCAGCGCATCATCGAGATCTGGTCGGCCACGCCGTCGCTCTATGTGATCATCATCATGTTCGCGATCCTGGGGCGGGGTTTCTGGCTCCTTGTGGGCCTGATGATCCTGTTCTCCTGGACCGCGCTGGTCGGCGTGGTGCGGGCCGAGTTCCTGCGGGCGCGCAACCTGGAATATGTGCGGGCGGCCAAGGCGCTGGGGGTCGGCAACATGACGATCATGTTCCGCCACATGCTGCCAAACGCGATGGTTGCGACGCTGACCATGCTGCCCTTCATCGTCACCGGAACCATCGGCGGGCTGGCTTCGCTGGACTTCCTCGGTTTCGGCCTGCCGTCTTCGGCGCCCTCGCTGGGCGAGTTGACCCTGCAGGCCAAGCAGAACCTGCAGGCGCCGTGGCTGGCCTTCACCGCGTTCCTGACCTTCGCGATCATGCTGTCGCTGCTGGTGTTCATCTTTGAGGGGGTGCGGGATGCGTTCGACCCGCGCAAGACGTTCAGCGGCGGTGCGCCGATGCCCGACAAGGCGGCGGACCATGTGATTGTCATGGACGCGGTATCCTCCGACGATGCGGGAGACATGCGATGAGCGGTCCGGTTCTCGAGGTCCGCGACCTCCACGTGTCATTCACGCAGGACGGGGCGACGACCCGCGCGGTGCGCGGCGTCTCTTTTGCCGTGAACCGGGGCGAGACCGTCGCGCTTGTGGGCGAGTCGGGGTCGGGGAAGTCGGTCACGGCGCTTTCCACCGTGTCGCTTCTGGGCGACAGCGCAAGCGTCCGCGGATCGGTCACCTATGACGGCCAGGAAATGATCGGCGCGTCGGAGCAGCGGCTGATGGACGTGCGCGGCAACGATATCAGCTTCATCTTTCAGGAGCCGATGACCTCGCTCAACCCGTTGCACACGATCGAGAAGCAGATGGCGGAGAGCCTGGCGCTGCACCAGGGGCTGGCGGGCAAGGCGGCCCGTCCGCGGATCGTCGAACTGCTGGACCGGGTGGGCATCCGCGATCCCGAGGAGCGGCTCGATGCCTATCCGCATCAGCTCAGCGGCGGACAGCGCCAGCGGGTGATGATCGCCATGGCGCTGGCCAACAAGCCCGACATCCTGATCGCCGACGAGCCGACGACCGCGCTGGACGTGACCATCCAGGCGCAGATTCTGGAACTGTTGGCCGAACTGCAGAAATCCGAGAACATGGGGATGCTGTTCATCACCCACGACCTGGGCATCGTGCGGCGAATCGCCGACCGGGTCTGCGTGATGAAGGATGGCGAGATCGTCGAGTCCGGTGCGACCGCGAAGGTCTTCGATCACCCCGAGCATCCCTATACGAAGAAGCTGCTGGGGGCCGAACCTTCGGGCTCGCCCGATCCGGTGCCGGAAGGGGCGGAGGCGATCGTCAGCACCGACCATCTCAAGGTCTGGTTCCCGATCCACCGGGGGCTGCTCAAGCGCACCGTCGGCCACATCAAGGCGGTGAACGACGCGAGCATCGACCTGCGCGCCGGCGAGACCCTGGGCATCGTCGGCGAGAGCGGGTCGGGCAAGACCACGCTGGCACTGGCGCTGATGCGGCTGATCGGGTCCGAGGGCGGCATCACCTTTCGCGGGCGCGACGTCCGCAAATGGTCCACGCGCGAGTTGCGGCGGCTGCGCAAGGACATGCAGATCGTGTTCCAGGATCCGTTCGGCAGCCTGAGCCCGCGCATGACCTGCGCCCAGATCATCTCGGAGGGGCTTGCGATCCACAAGGTGGACCCGCACCGCAAGCCGCGCGAACTGGTGGCCGAGGTCATGGGTGAGGTCGGGCTGGACCCGGCGATGATGGACCGCTATCCGCACGAGTTCTCGGGCGGCCAGCGCCAGCGCATCGCGATTGCCCGCGCGATGGTGTTGCGGCCCAAGCTGCTGGTGCTGGACGAACCCACCAGCGCGCTGGACATGACGGTGCAGGTGCAGATCGTCGACCTGCTGCGCAACCTGCAACGCAAATACGGGCTGGCCTATCTGTTCATCAGCCATGACCTCCGGGTGGTGCGCGCGATGTCGCACCAGATCGTGGTGATGAAACAGGGCGACGTCGTGGAAACCGGCGCCGCCGAGGACCTGTTTCGAAACGCGCGCACGGATTATACCCGAACGCTGATCGCGGCCGCGGGCTGAGATACCTCCGGCCGGGCGCGCCGCCGGAGGCCCCGGGTCAAGCCCGGGGCGCGGGGCGCTCTTGGGTCGGACCGGGCGTCAGGCGGTGGCGACCTTTTCGCGCGCGGCCTTGGGCGAGGGGCCCCGCAACTCCTCGTAGTGATCGAAGTTCAGCCGCACCCAGCCGGTGCCGCGCGAAATGCTGGCCAGGCTGCGGTGCAGCTCGTCCTCGGCCACCGCCGGCAGCAGGGCGTTGAAGATCTCCCAGCCCGGCGCGTCCGGGTTGTTCTCGAATCCAAGCACCTGCCCCTGCAGCGTGCTGATCGTGGGAACCAGGTCGCCGACAAAGGCCGAAGGCACGTGGATTTCGGCCCTGAGGATCGGCTGAAGCACCACCGGCTTGGCCGTCGGCAGCGCCTCGCGCACCGCAGCCTTGCCCGCCGTGCGGAAAGCGAAGTCGGAGCTGTCGACGTTGTGATGCTTGCCGTCCAGCAATGTCACCTTCACGTCGACGACCGGGAACCCTTCGGGCCCTTCCGCCAACGCCTCCTCGGCACCGTTGGCGACGGCGGGGATGTAGTTGCGCGGCACCGCACCGCCCTTGACCGTCTCGTCAAACTGGAAACCGGCGCCGCGTGGCATTGGCTGCATCTTGACGAGAACGTCCGCGAACTGGCCCGCGCCGCCGGATTGCTTGCGGTGGCGGTGGTGATGCTCGACCGTTTTCTGGATCGTCTCGCGATAGGCGGTCTCGACCGGTCCGGTCTCGATCTCGATCCCGAAATCCTCGGCCAGCTTCGCGGCAACCCGGCGCATGTGCTGCGGTCCCTGGCTGCCCAGAACGGCGTGGCCCGTGGCCTCGTCCTGCGACAGGGTCAGGCCGGGGTCGATCTCGGCCAGACGTGACAGCGCGTTCGAGAGCCGCACGTCGTCGCGTTCGTGCAGCGGCGTGACAAGCTGTCGATGACTGGGCGGGCGGGCCTGCGCCCATTCCGGCAACTCGCTGGCGCTGCTGCTCTCGCAGATCAGCCCGGGTTTCAGGTGGTCGGACTTGACCGCCAGCCCGATCTGCCCGGCCTCGAGCGACGGGATCTGCGTTTTCGCGTCCAGTGCCGTCAGGCTGCCGACGGTCTCGCCGGCCAGCGGCTCATGCGCGACAACCCCCGCGCCCAGTCCGCGCAGGACGGTGATCTTGCCGATGTGCTTTTTCACGTCGGCAAAGCCGGTGATCGCGCGGGCGGCGTCATCGGCCATGTCGCGGTCGGCGGCAATACTGAATTCCGGCGCCTCGTGGCGCAGCGCCTTCATCAGCCGGGTCAGCCCGTTGCCGTGGCTTGCCGCGCCCAGGCAGGCCGGGATCAGCTGGTGATGCTGCAGCACTTGCGCGGCCAGGTCGTAAAGCTCCGAGGAGGGCGGCTGCTTGTCCTCGATCAGCTGCTCCAGAAGGTTGTCGTCGAAATCCGAGAGGGTTTCGAGAAGCTCGGTGCGCGCCTCTTGTTCGCGATCCTGCGCCGATGCAGGCAGTTCGATCAGGGCCGAGGGCTGGCCATCCTGGTATTTCCAGGCCCGCTCCGAGATCAGGTCGACGGCGCCCACGATCTGCTCGCCCTCGCGGATCGGCACCTGGCGCAGGGTGATGTGATGGCTGCAATAGCTTTGCAGCGATGCGATAATGTCGCGGATGCGGCCGTTGGGGCTGTCCATGCGGTTGATGAAGAGGAAGCAGGGGATGCCGGCCTCTTCCACGAGGCGCAGATAGGGCGCGCTCAGCACCGCCGCCTCGGGATCGGGCGGCACGACAACCACGGCGGCGTCGGAAATGGCCATCGCGGGGCCGACCTGGGCCAGGCAGTCGCCGCCGCCGTCCACGTCGATCGCGCACCAGGGCTCGCCCAGATAGTCGAACCCGTGCAGGTGCACGGTTCCGCCGATATCGAATGTCGTGGGCCGCCCGTCGAGGCGGGCGATCGCCTCGACGAGCGTGGATTTGCCGGACTGGGTGGGACCTAGGACTGTAAAGACGCGCATGGCTCGATTCCCTCTGGGTTGCTGCAAAAACTCTGTCTGCTGCACGATCAGGAATCGGACGAACGGCACGGCGCTCGCACTGGTCCGGTCTTCTGTCTGGCCTGCCTCCCACGCGCGGGCGCGGCCGGGGGCCCGGATGGCGGGACCATCTTCTAACCCGCGCGTCTCACGAATGAGTGTGGGAAATCGGGCCGCCCCGCGTCAAGTCCTTTGCCCCGGAGCGGCGCGGCCGGTCTCAGATCGCCGAAGAGTGTCCGGCCTTGCTCAGGTCGTAGGCGTCGAAGATCCGCGCGATCATCCGGGTGAGCGGGCGCGCCTCCTGCGGGATGAACAGCCCGTCCCCGGTGATCTGCAACAACCCGTCAAAGGCCTGGTCCGCACGGGCATACATCGCCTCCAGCTCGGCGCGCGACACGGCGTGGTTCTCCAGGATCTCGGCGCTGTCGATGCGGAAGTCGCACATCAGGGCCTCGATCAGGCGCGAGCGCAGGATATCCTGGCCCTTGAACCTGTGTCCTCGTGAGGTCGAAAACCGACCCTCGCGGATGGCCTTGGTGTGCACCGAGGTCGCCGGGGCATTCTGGGCGTAGCCTTGCGGAAAACGCGAGATCGACGAGGCGCCGACCCCGATCAGGACATCGGCCTGATCGTCGGTATAGCCCTGGAAGTTCCGCTTGAGCTTGCCGGTCCGCAGCGCCTGGGTCAGACCGTCATCCTGCGTCGCGAAATGGTCGATGCCGATCTCGGCATAGTTGTCCCACAGGAACAGGCGGCGGGCGGTGTCGAACAGGTCGAGCCGTTGCTCGGGCGTCGGCAGGGCATCCGACGGGATCAGCTGCTGCCGCTTGGCCATCCAGGGCACATGGGCATAGCCGTAAAGCGCGACCCGGTCGGGGTTGAGCGACAGGAGCTTCTGGACGCTTTCGGTCATCCGCGCCCTGGTCTGATGCGGCAGGCCATAAAGGATATCGGCATTCAGGCTGGCGATGCCGCGGGCGCGGATCATGTCCACCGCGTCGCGGGTCACGTCATAGCTCTGGACCCGGCCGATCGTCTTCTGGATCTCGTCGTCGAAATCCTGCACCCCGATCGAGGCGCGGTTCATGCCTGCGGCGGCCAGCGCGTCAAGGCGCGCGCCGTCGATCTCGTTGGGGTCGATCTCGACCGAGAACTCGGCATTATCGCCCATCGGCACCACGTCGAAGATGGTCTCGGCCAGCTCGGTCATCATCGCCGGGTTCAGCAGGGTCGGCGTGCCGCCGCCCCAGTGCAGCCGCGACAGAGTGACACCCTCGGGCAGCCGGTCCTTGAGCAGTGCCAGTTCGGACTTGAGCGTTTCCAGATAGGCCGCCACCGGACCGTCGGTCTGGGTGCCCTGCGTCCGGCAGGCGCAGAACCAGCACAGCCGCCGGCAAAAGGGCACATGGATATACAGCGACACGGCGCTGCCGGGGGCGATTTGCGCGATCCAATCCCCGAACAGATCGGGCCCCACGTCATTGCTGAAGTGGGGCGCGGTCGGGTAGCTGGTGTAGCGGGGGACTTTCGCGTCAAAAAGTCCGAGCCGGGACAATTGAGATTTCGTTACCATGCCTCTAGGTTTAGGCAGAGTCGCAACCCGCATCCTTGACTCAGATCAAGTGGATTTTCTTCATGTCAGCGCCGAGCCCAACACTGCATTCGAACTGTTCCGACTGCCCGATTCGGCACCGGGCCGTCTGCGCCCGCTGCGAGGCGGACGAGTTGGCCGAGCTGGAGGAGATCAAGTATTACCGAAGCTTCGAGGCCGGGCAGACGATCATCTGGTCAGGCGACCGGATGAACTTCGTGGGGTCGGTCGTGTCCGGCATCGCGACGCTGGCGCAGACGATGGAGGATGGCCGCACACAGATGGTCGGCCTGCTTCTGCCGTCGGATTTCGTCGGGCGCCCCGGGCGCGACGGCGCGGCCTATGACGTGGTTGCGACCACCGATCTGGTGATGTGCTGTTTCCGCAAGAAACCGTTCGAGGAAGTGATGGTGCGGACCCCGCATATCGCCCACCGCCTGCTCGAGATGACGCTGGACGAACTGGACGCCGCGCGCGAGTGGATGCTGGTCCTGGGCCGCAAGACCGCGCGCGAGAAAATCGCAAGCCTGCTGTCGATCATCGCCCGGCGCGACGCCTCGCTGGGGCAGGGCAAAGCCAGCGAGCGGATGGTGTTCGACCTGCCCCTGACCCGCGAGGCGATGGCGGATTACCTGGGCCTGACGCTGGAAACGGTCAGCCGGCAGATGTCGGCGCTCAAGCGGGACGGGGTGATCCTGCTGGAAGGCAAACGCCACGTCACCATCCCCGACATGAGCCGGCTGATGGAAGAGGCCGGAGATGACAGCGACGGCGGTTTCCTGGTCTAGGAACCGCCCGATCCTCCGGAAAACCGAATTGCGCTGAGGTCGAGCGCGTCCCATCCTGCCGGAAACGACAGGAGATCGAGATGCCACAGCTCGCCCCACGCCCCTGGGTTCCCGCCCATTGCGAAACCCGTGTGCAGGACATTGCCGCGGCAACGGCGGCAATGCCGCCCGAGGCCGTCGATCAGCGGATCGCTGCGCTGATCGAGCGCAACCGGCAGATCCATGACGAGGAGTGTTTCAACCTCAACCCGGCGACCAACGTGATGAACCCGCGTGCCGAGGCGGCGCTGGCCGCGGGGCTGGGCAGCCGGCCGTCGCTGGGCTATCCGGGCGACAAATACGAGATGGGGCTGGAGGCGATCGAGGAGATCGAGGTGATCGCGGCGGAACTTGCCGCCCGCGTCTTCCGCGCGCGCCATGCCGAGATCCGGGTCGGATCCGGGGCGCTGTCCAACCTCTACGGGTTCATGGCACTGACCCGGCCGGGTGACGCGATCATCGTGCCGCCGGCCAGCATCGGCGGCCATGTCACCCATCACGACGCGGGCTGCGCCGGGTTGTTCGGGCTGCGTATCCACGAGGCACCGGTCGATGCCGGCAGCTATGGCCTCGACCTTCGGGGATTGCGGAAACTGGCGCGAGAAGTGCGCCCGGCGCTCATCACCGTGGGCGGCTCGCTCAACCTCGTGCCGCATCCGGTGGCCGATGTACGCGCCATCGCCGACGAGGTGGGGGCGAGGGTGCTGTTCGACGCGGCGCATCAATGCGGTCTCATCGCCGGCGAGGTTTGGCCCGACCCGCTGGCCGAGGGCGCGCACATGATGACCATGAGCACCTACAAGAGCCTCGGCGGCCCGGCCGGAGGCCTGATCGTGACCAACGAGGCCGAGATCGCGGAGCGGCTGGACGCCATCGCCTTTCCCGGCCTGACCGCGAATTTCGATGCGGGGAAATCGGCCGCGCTTGCACTGTCGCTGCTGGACTGGGTCGAGCATGGCCGTGACTACGCACAGGCGATGGTGGATCTCGCGGTTGCGCTGGCCGAGCGGATGCGTGCGGCGGGGCTGCCGGTTTTCACGGCAGGAGACCAGCGGACAAGCTCGCATCAGTTCGCGCTGGAGGCAGCCGAGTTCGGTGGCGGGCAGGCCGCGGCCAAGCGGCTGCGGGCCGCCGGCTTTCTGGCCAGCGGAATCGGCCTGCCGATCGAACCGGTGACGGGCGACATGAACGGCCTGCGTTTCGGCACGCCGGAACTCGTGCGCCGGGGCGTCACGCCGGCCGATGCCGACCGGCTGGCGGATCTGGTCGCCGAGGGGTTGCGCAGCCCGGACCCTGAGGGGGTCGCGGCGCGTACGCGCGCGCTTCGGGCGGGTTTCCGCGGCCTGCACTACATGCGGCTCTGATCCGGCCTTGCCAGTGTCGGGAACGGCTGCGAAAGTGGCGGTCAAGCACCTGGTGAGGAAGACAATATGCAGTTCGACAGCCTGATCGCCATGCTCATCATCGGGGCCGTCGCCGGGTGGCTGTCCGGCAAGCTGATGAAGGGGCGTGGCTTTGGCCTGATCGGCAACATCATCGTCGGGATCGTCGGCGCGTTCCTGGCCGGGCTGATCTTTCCGGCGCTGGGTTTCGCCGTCGGCGGCGGGGTCATCGCCTCGATCCTGCATGCCACGATCGGCGCGGTGATCCTGCTGTTCCTGATCGGCCTGATCCGCAAGGGATAGGGCCGGCCCCGCGGCGGCAGGGCCGGAGGGCACAGCATTCAGTGCGCCATGAAGACCGGGATCGCCGCCTGTTCCAGCATGTTGCGGGTGGCGCCGCCCAGGATGGCCTCGCGGAACCGCGAATGGCCATAGGCCCCCATCACCAGAAGGTCGGCGGCGGTGTCGGTGGCGTGGCGGTTCAGGATGTCCGAAACCCGCGTCATCGTCTTGCTCAGAACGTCGATTTCGCATTTCACCCCGTGCCGTGACAGCATTTGCGACAACAGGCCGCCCGGATCCGAGCGGTCGGGGCCGTGCTTGGGCGGGTCGATCACCACGATCCGCACCACATCCGCCTCGCGCAGGAACGGCATGGCCAGGCGGATCGAACGCATCGCCTCCACGCTTTCGTTCCAGCCAATGTTGACGGTGCCCGGCTTGCCCATCGGCTTGGCCGCGTCAGGCACCACAAGGACCGGCGCATGGCCTTCGAACAGGGCCGCCTCGACGATCGGTTCCGCCTCGGCGCCACGGTCCTCGCCATAGGGCTTGGGCAGCACCACCAGGTCGGAGAACCGCGCGCGATGCGCGACATGGCGGCCCAGATCCGCGATCTGCGCCACGCCGTCCTCGGCCGACCAACGGATCCCGGACTTGCCGAGATAGTCCCGCGCGAAGGCCAGCGTGTCGGCCGCCTCGGCCGTGGCCCGGGTCAGCGTTTCCTGCAGGATCATCGCATTGGCGCCAGCATAGTAATAACCGGTCTGGGTGCGATCCACACCCAGGCACAGCGCGTCGGCATGGGCGTCCTGAGCCTCGGCCAGGGCGATTAGCTGGTCCAGGACGGGGCGCGCCTGTTCGACATCGGTCAGAACTGTCATCAGGGACTTGTAGGGCATTCGAACCTCTTGGAACGCGCGGAGCGCGGCGACTCCGCATTGAGTGGCTATGCCCTTCTGCGTGTCACAGAAAACGCCGGATTGTCTTGATGCAGATCAAGGCGGCGCCCGGGGGGTTTCTACATCAAGGCGGACAGTCAACTCCGTCGCGCGCGGCGCGGAAGAACCGCGCGCGGCATGGCAAAGGGACGCAAAATGTCGAATTACATCAAGCTTATTGCGCTTGGTCTGGTCGCCCTCTTCTCGATGATGGCGATCAATTACGCGCGGGATATAGCTTACATGGTGCATGCGATCATCATATTGCTTGTATCGGGTGGGCTTTTCATCTGGACCTTGCGCCGGACCGACGAGCCGGCACCGGCCGACCATTCCGGTGAATACATGGACGGTGTGGTGCGCTACGGCGTGATCGCCACCGCGCTCTGGGGTGTGGTCGGGTTCCTCGCCGGGGTCTTCATCGCATTTCAGCTTGCCTTTCCCGGCCTGAATTTCGAATGGGCGCAGGGTTATGCCAATTTCGGCCGGTTACGCCCGCTGCACACTTCGGCGGTGATCTTCGCCTTCGGGGGCAACGCGCTGATCGCCACGTCGTTCTACGTTGTCCAGCGCACCAGCGCCGCGCGGCTCTGGGGCGGAAACCTGGCCTGGTTCGTGTTCTGGGGATACCAGCTCTTCATCGTACTGGCGGCCACCGGCTATCTGCTGGGCGGAACCCAGTCCAAGGAATACGCCGAGCCCGAGTGGTATGTGGACCTGTGGCTGACGGTCGTGTGGGTCGCCTATCTGGCGGTGTTCCTGGGCACGATCATCAAGCGCAAGGAGCCGCATATCTACGTGGCCAACTGGTTCTACCTTTCGTTCATCGTGACCGTCGCGATGCTGCACGTGGTCAACAACCTGACCATTCCGGTGTCGATCTGGGGGTCGAAATCGGTGATCGTGTGGCCGGGCGTGCAGGACGCGATGGTGCAGTGGTGGTATGGCCACAACGCCGTTGGCTTCTTCCTGACCGCCGGCTTCCTGGGCATGATGTACTACTTCATCCCGAAACAGGCCGAACGTCCCGTCTTCAGCTACAAGCTCAGCATCATCCACTTCTGGGCGCTGATCTTCATCTATATCTGGGCCGGTCCGCACCACCTGCACTATACCGCGCTGCCCGACTGGGCCTCGACGCTGGGCATGGTGTTCTCGGTCGTGCTGTGGATGCCGTCCTGGGGTGGCATGATCAACGGCCTGATGACGCTGAGCGGTGCCTGGGACAAGCTGCGCACCGACCCGGTGATCCGCATGATGGTGATCTCGGTCGGCTTCTACGGCATGTCCACCTTCGAGGGGCCGATGATGTCGATCCGCGCAGTCAACTCGCTGTCGCATTACACCGACTGGACCATCGGGCACGTGCATTCCGGCGCGCTGGGCTGGAACGGCATGATCACCTTCGGCTGCCTGTATTTCCTTGTGCCGGTGCTGTGGAAGCGTGAGCGTCTCTACTCGCTCAGCCTGGTTTCCTGGCACTTCTGGCTGGCCACGATCGGCATCGTGCTCTACGCCGCGTCGATGTGGGTGACCGGCATCATGGAAGGGCTGATGTGGCGCGAGGTGGATGCCAACGGTTTCCTGGTGAACTCGTTCGCCGATACCGTGGCCGCCAAGTTCCCGATGTACGTGGTGCGCGGTCTGGGCGGGGTCCTGTTCCTGCTGGGCTCGATCATCATGTGCTACAACCTGTGGATGACCGTTCGTCGGGCGCCGGCCAAAGAGGCCAGCCTGTCCGTCGCGGTCCCGGCTGAATAAGGAGGGCCGGTGCAATGGCAATTCTCGACAAACACAAGATCCTCGAGACCAACGCGACCCTCCTGCTGATCTTCAGCTTCCTGGTCGTGACCATCGGCGGCATCGTGCAGATCGCACCCCTGTTCTATCTGGAGAACACCATCGAGAAGGTGGAGGGGATGCGCCCCTACACTCCTCTCGAGATGGCCGGGCGCGAGATCTATCTGCGCGAAGGCTGCTATGTGTGCCACAGCCAGATGATCCGTCCCATGCGGGACGAGGTCGAACGCTACGGGCACTACTCGCTGGCGGCGGAGTCGATGTATGACCATCCGTTCCAGTGGGGGTCAAAGCGGACCGGGCCGGACCTGGCCCGCGTCGGCGGCCGCTATTCGGATGAGTGGCATGTCGACCACTTCCGCAACCCGCAGGCGGTGGTGCCGGAATCGGTGATGCCCAAATACGGCTATCTCGAGCGCACCATGATCGACGGCGAGTATATCGGCGAAATCATGGCCACCAACCGGATCGTCGGCGTTCCCTATACCGACGAGATGATCGAGAACGCGCAGGCCGATTTCGCGGCTCAGGCCGATCCCGACAGCGACTATGACGGGCTGCTGGAGCGCTATGGCGAGGACAGCGTGAACGTGCGCAACTTCGACGGTCAGCCGGGGGTCTCGGAGGCCGACGCGCTGATCGCCTACATGCAGATGCTGGGTACGCTGGTCGACTTCTCGACCTTCACCCCGCTTCCCAGCCGCTGACGGAGGACGACATGGAAGAATACACGCTTCTGCGCCAATTCGCCGACAGTTGGATGCTGCTGGCCCTGTTCGCCTTCTTCATCGGCGTGGTTATCTGGGTCTTCCGTCCGGGTTCGGGCAAGACCTATCGGGACAGCGCCGACATCCCGTTCCGGCATTCGGATGCACCCGCGCCCCCTGAGGGCAACGACAATCCCGCGACATCCAAGGAGGCGCGGCAATGACCAAGAAATCTGAAATCAAGAAGGGTGATCCCGAAACCACCGGCCACAGCTGGGACGGGATCCAGGAATTCAACAACCCTTTGCCGCGCTGGTGGGTCTGGGTGTTCTACCTCACCATCATCTGGGGCATCGGCTATACCATCGCCTATCCGGCCTGGCCGCTGATCAATTCGGCCACGGCCGGAGTCCTGGGCTGGTCGACCCGCGCCAACGTGGCCGAGGACATCGCCGCGGTCGAGGAGGCGAACGCGCCAATGAACGCCAAGCTGGAGGCAGCGGAGCTGGCCAGCATCCCGTCGGATCCGGAGCTGTCCGGCTATGCGACGTCGGCCGGCGCCGCGGTGTTCAAGACCTGGTGCGCGCAATGCCATGGTTCGGGCGCGGCGGGGGCCAAGGGCTATCCCAACCTGCTGGATGACGCGTGGCTCTGGGGTGGCAGCCTGGAAGAGATCCACTTCACCGTGGCCCACGGGATCCGCAACGAGGACAGCGACGAGGCGCGCTATTCCGAGATGCCGGCCTTTGGCCGTGACGAGTTGCTGACCGACGAGGAGATCGGGCAGGTCGTCAACTTCGTGATGTCCCTGTCGGGTGAGCCGCAGGACGCATCGCAGGTCGAGGCCGGATCGGTGGTCTATGCCGACAATTGCGCGGCCTGCCACATGGAAGACGGCAGCGGCGACACCAGCCAGGGTGCACCGAATCTGGCCGACGCGATCTGGCTCTATGGCGGCGACTACGACACGCTTGTCGAGACGGTGCACAACAGCCGGTTCGGCGTGATGCCGCCGTGGAACGATCGCCTGACCGAGGCCGAGATCCGCGCCGTGTCCGCCTATGTCCACCAGTTGGGCGGCGGCGAGTAGTGCAGGATACCCGCGGGCCGGTCATGGCCCGCGGGGACGCGGCGCCGGTCATTCGTTCTGTTCGCGCGTTTCCCGAATGGCCGGTGCCGATTTCAAAAGAAGGGTGGTCTCTTGTCGAGGCTGCCCTTTTCGTTGCTCCAGCGGCGTCCGGACCAGGGCCATCGGGTGGCGGACGGCCGTCCCGGACTGCGCCGCGCGGTGTCGGGGGCAAGGATGATCGGGTCGATCATCGTGAAAATGTCCGCGTGAGCTCCGGACGGTTGGCGGCCTTGTCCTGCCGCCACCAGCGAAACGTGCGACGCGGCGGCACTTCCGGCATGTCCCGGCGCGGCGCGGTCAGGGTTGCGGTGCGGATGGTATCTGCAAGAATATTGAACATGATGTCCTCCGGGTCTTAGCTGTAATGCTGGTAATATGTTGCAGAAGGCGGCACATTGCGACTCAGCAATGGTTTTGTCGTGTAAGTTTGGTTTACATATGAACTGGATGCAGCTGCCGCCGCTCTCGGCGCTTCGGGCCTTCGCCGCCTATGTCGACACCGGGTCGGTGCAACGGGCCGGCGAGGCGCTGAATGTCAGCCACCCCGCGATCAGCCAGCAGATCCGCAAGCTGGAGGATCACTTGGGGCTCACACTGCTCGACCGATCCGGCCGCAGCGCCACCTTGACGCCCGAGGGGCGCCGGCTGTCCGAGGCCCTGACCGACGGCTTCGGGCGCATCGCCGAGCGGGTGTCCGAGCTGACCGGGGCCGAGGCCGCGCGGCCGCTGCACATTTCGACCACACCAGCCTTTGCCGCGAACTGGCTGATGCCCAGGGTGCCGGAGTTTCGCGCCCGGCATCCCGAGATCGACCTGATGATCGACCCGAACCCGGCGCTGAACGATCCCGTGCCGGGCGGGCTGGACCTGGCCATCCGCTATGGCGCCGGGACCTGGGACGGGTTCGAAACCGAGCTTCTTGAACGCTCTGGCATGGCGGTGGTCGGCGCGCCGTCGCTGATCGGAGATGCGGTCATCGACGAGCCGGAACAGCTGCGCAGCTTTCCCTGGCTGCAGGAGTTGGGCACGACCGAGGCCACGGTCTGGCTGACCCGCCACGGGGTCGAGGCGCCGGATCGTGGCGGGATGTACCTGCCGGGCAACCTGGCGCTGGACGCCGCCCGGAACGGCCAGGGGATCCTGGTGACCGCGCGCCTCTGGGTGCAGGAGGACGTGCGGGCCGGACGCCTGCGCGTGCTCTTCGAGGATTCCGCCGAAAACGGGTATTTCATCGTAACAGCGCCGGGCGTATCCAGGCCGGCATTGCGCGACTTCCGGCGCTGGCTGCGGCGACAGGCCACGGGCGGCGACGAAACCTGAGTATTAAATACGCAATTGATGCAGGTCAAAGCCGGCCGGGCTCAGGATTGTGACAAGGAGCCCAAGAGGAACACTGGAGTGAGTCCGTGAGCGAATCCAATTCCGCCCCCAGCCTTTACGCGCCGCGGGAGCCGATCTTTCCGCGCCGCGTCTCGGGGCCTTTCCGGAATCTCAAGTGGATCATCCTGGCCGTCACGCTGGGCATCTACTACATCACGCCGTGGATTCGCTGGGACCGCGGCCCCAGCCTGCCCGACCAGGCCGTGCTGCTGGACCTGGCCAACCGCCGCTTCTACTTCTTCTGGATCGAGATCTGGCCGCACGAATTCTATTTCGTGGCCGGCCTTCTGATCATGGCGGGTCTCGGCCTGTTCCTGTTCACCTCGGCCCTGGGCCGGGTCTGGTGCGGCTATGCCTGCCCGCAGACGGTCTGGACCGATCTGTTCATCCTGGTCGAACGCTGGATCGAGGGCGACCGCAACGCCCGCCTGCGCCTGCACCGGCAGAAGAAGCTGGATTTCCGCAAGGCGCGGCTGCGGGTGACGAAATGGGTGGTCTGGTTCCTGATCGGGCTGGCGACCGGCGGCGCGTGGATCTTCTATTTCGCCGACGCGCCGACACTGGCGCGCGACCTGATCACCGGCGATGCGCATCCGGTGGCCTATACGACGATGCTGATCCTGACCGGCACGACCTTCTTCTTCGGGGGTTTCGCGCGCGAACAGATCTGCATCTATGCCTGCCCCTGGCCGCGCATCCAGGCGGCGATGATGGACGAGGACACGCTGGTCGTGGGCTATCGCGAATGGCGGGGTGAACCGCGCAAGCATTCGGCCGAGGTCAAGGCCGGTGTCGAGCAGGGCGACTGCATCGACTGCATGGCCTGCGTCAATGTCTGCCCGGTGGGCATCGACATCCGCGACGGGCAGCAGCTGGAATGCATCACCTGCGCGCTCTGCATCGACGCCTGTGACGACGTGATGGCCAAGATCGGCAAGCCGCGCGGCCTGATCGACTATATGGCGCTGAGCGACGAGGAGCGCGAGCGCAGCGGCCAATCGCCCAGGAACGTATGGAAGCATATCCTGCGGCCGAGAACCATTCTCTATACCGTGCTGTGGTCGCTGGTGGGTCTTGGCCTGCTATTTGCGCTGTTCATCCGCTCCGACATCGACCTGACCGTCGCGCCGGTGCGCAATCCGACCTTCGTGACCCTGTCGGACGGGGCGATCCGCAACACCTATGATGTGCGCCTGCGCAACAAGCATGGTGAAGAGCGCCCGTTCCAGGTCTCGATCGTCGGCGACCCGGCGCTGCGCGTCAGCCTGGAGGGCGTCGAGGACACGACGGTCACCGTGCCGGCCGACACCGCCTATCTGCAGCGCGTCTATATCGTGGCGCCCGAGGGGTCCGGACCGGCTGGCGCCCATACGACAGAGGTGCGCATCTGGGTCGAGGACCTGACCAATGGCGAGCGCGCCTACAAGGACACGACATTCAACGGACGGGGGGGCTGATCCATGTCCGAACGCGAGTTTACCGGCAAACATGCCCTCATCCTCTTCGTGGGCGCCTTTGCGGTCATCATTTCGGTCAACCTGGTGCTGGCCTACAAGGCGGTGGCGACCTTTCCCGGGCTCGAGGTCCGGAACTCCTATGTCGCCTCGCAGAAGTTCGACGCGCGCCGGGATGCGCAGGAGGGTCTGGGCTGGAGCGTCGATGCCACCGCGCAGGGCGGGCTGGTCATCCTGTCGATCACCGACCGGGACGGGCGCCCTGTCGAGGTGTCGGACCTCGAGGCGGTCGTCGGGCGCGCGACCCATGTGAAGGAGGACATCGCGCCCGAGTTCACCTTCGACGGCCAGGCCTATGTCGCGCGGGCCGAGCTGGGCGACGGCAACTGGAACATCCGCATGCGCGCCCGCGCCGAGGATGGCACCGAATTCACCCAGCGCGTCGTGCTGCACGTCAAGGGTTGACCGGATGAACGCATCGGCCCGACCAGGTTCGGCGGCCTGCCCCGGCTGCATCGCCACTCCGGCCGAGCCGGCGCGCCCGATCCCGCAGGATGTGCAGGTGGCGCTGTCGCTGCCGGGTATCCATTGCCAGGCCTGCATCTCGACCGTCGAACGGGCGCTCAACGCCTGTTCCGGGGTACACTCCGCGCGGGTCAACCTGACGCTCAAGCGCGCGCTGGTGCAGGCCGGTCCCGAGGTGCGGGCCGCCGACCTGATTCCGGTGCTGGAAGGGGCCGGATTCGAGGCGCATGAGCTGGACCCCGGCGCGCTCAGTGCCACAAGCAACGACCGGGCCGGGCGCGACCTTCTGATGCGTCTTGCGGTTGCGGGCTTTGCGTCGATGAACGTGATGCTGCTCTCGGTCTCGGTCTGGTCCGGCGCCACGGATGCCACCCGCGACATGTTCCACTGGATCTCGGCCGCCATCGCGCTGCCGGCCATCGCCTTTTCGGCCCGGCCGTTCTTCGAGAACGCCTGGAGCGCGCTGCGGGTGCGGCGGCTGAACATGGACGTGCCCATCGTGCTGGCGATCCTGCTCGCGCTGGTCACATCGCTTTGGGAGACCTCGCTCTCGGGCGAACACGCCTATTTCGACGCGGCTTTGGCGCTGACCTTCTTCCTGCTGGCCGGCCGGTATCTGGACTATCGCACCCGGGCCGCGGCGCGGTCGGCGGCCGAGGAACTGGCGGCGCTGGAAGTGCCGCGCGCGATCCGGCTGCAGGACGGCAGCGAGCGCGAAGTGGCAATCGCGGACCTGGCCGTTGGCGATCTGCTTCTGGTGCGGCCGGGCGGGCGGATGCCGGTCGATGGCGAGATCGTCGAGGGCCGGTCCGAGTTGGACCGGTCGCTGCTGACCGGCGAGACGCTGCCGGTCTTTGCCGAGCCGGGCCAGACGGTCAGCGCCGGCGAGGTCAACCTGACCGGACCGCTGACCATCCGCGCCTGTGCCGTGGGACAGGACACCTCGCTGCACCGTATGGCCGATCTGGTGGCGATCGCAGAGTCGGGGCGGTCGCGCTATACCTCGCTGGCCGATTCCGCGGCCAAGCTCTATGCGCCGGGGGTGCACATCCTGTCGGCGCTGAGTTTCCTGGGCTGGCTGCTCTATTCCGGCGATCTGCGCACGGCATTGAACATCGCGGCGGCGGTGCTCATCATCACCTGTCCCTGTGCGCTGGGGCTGGCGGTGCCGGCGGTGACGACGGCGGCGTCGGGGCGGCTGTTCCGCAGCGGGATGCTGATCAAGCAGGCGACGGCGCTGGAGCGGCTGGCGCAGGTGGATACGGTGGTGTTCGACAAGACCGGCACACTGACCTCCGGTACGCCGCAGCTGACCAACCTGGCCGCACATGACCGCGCCGATCTGGAGGTCGCGCTGGCGCTCGCCGAGGCATCGGCGCACCCGCTGTCGGTCGCGCTGGCGCGGGCGGCGCGCGAGGCGGGGATCAGGCCTGCCCGCGTCACAGACATCACCGAGGTTCCGGGCTATGGCACCAAGGGCCAATGGCAGGGGCAGGAGGCGCGGCTGGGCCGGGCCGGATGGACCGGGGCGGACCAGGGGGATGTCACCGCCGCCTGGCTTTCGATCGGTGGTGGCGCGCCCACCGGCTTCTTCTATGCCGATGCGCTGCGCCCCGGCGCGGCGGAGGCGGTGGCCGGGCTGCAGGCCGCCGGCAAGCGGGTTCTGCTGATTTCGGGCGACACCACCGGTGCCGTGCGCGGCCTGGGCGAGCGTCTGGGCATCACCGAGTGGATCGCCGAGGCGCTGCCGCGGGACAAGGCGCACCGGGTGCAGGCGCTGAGCGATGCGGGCGCCAAGGTGCTGATGGTCGGTGACGGCCTGAACGACACCGCCGCGCTGGCGGCGGCCCATGTCTCGATCTCGCCCGCCTCGGCGCTGGACGCCGCGCGGGTCGCCTCGGACATTGTGCTTCTGGGCAGTGACCTGTCGCCGATTGCCGAGGCCTGCGGGATCGCCCGCAAGGCGACACGGCGGATTCGCGAGAACTTCCAGATCGCCACGGTCTACAACGTGATCGCCGTGCCGCTGGCGGTGGCCGGGCTGGCGACGCCGCTGATTGCGGCCTTGGCCATGTCCGCCTCGTCGATTACGGTGTCCCTGAATGCCCTGCGCCTGAGGTGACGTGATGGAAGTGCTGTCAATCCTGATACCGATATCGCTGTTTCTGGGCGCCGTGGGGCTGGTGGGGTTCCTCTACACGGTCCGGTCGAACCAGTATGAGGACCCCGAGGGCGATGCGCGCAGGATCCTCAGCGACGAATGGGACGACCGGCCCAAGCCGTAGCGCGTCCGCCCGTCAGACGTGAGAGGGAGCACCATGCAGATCCACCCCGCAGGAAGCCGCCCAACGCGCCGGGCGAACCCGGACTATTTTACCGGAACCGTCTGGCAGGATCCGGTGATCGAGGCGCCCGAGCCGGCGCGTGTGCGGGCGCTGGTGGTCCGGTTCGAGCCGGGCGCGCGCACGGCCTGGCACACCCATCCGCTGGGCCAGACCCTGATGGTGCTGTCCGGCGTCGGGCTGGTGGGGCGGCGCGGCGAGGCGCCGCGCCTGATCCGCGCCGGTGACACGGTCTGGATCCCGCCCGGCGAACAGCACTGGCACGGCGCCACGCCGGACATCGCGATGACGCACCTGGCCATGCAGGAGGCCGAGGATGGCCGGGTTGCCGACTGGCAGGAAAAGGTGAGCGATGCCGACTACCTTGCGGCGGCGTCCTGAACCTTGCACGGGATTGTTGCGGCGGGTGTTTCGATAGCGTACCGGGACGACTTGAAATTGCCGCATCCGCCCGCTATGTCCGGGCGACAGCCCAGAGAGAGACAACAGCCACATGGCCTCCACCAACCCGATCCAGTTCATCCAGCAGGTCCGCGCCGAAGTCTCCAAGGTCGTGTGGCCGACGCGTCGCGAGGTGTTGCTGACCACGGTCATGGTCTTCATCATGGCCGCGCTGACCGCCGTGTTCTTCGCGCTGGTGGACCTGGCGATCCGGGGCGGGCTGCAGGCGATCTTGGGCGCCTTCGGCTGACGCCGGACCGGCGGTTTGCGCCGGCGGCCTCTTGAACCGCCCGCAACATCGGAGTAGGTGAGCCGAAACCTTCGGGACAGGCGTGCGGTGATTCGAGCTGCGCGCCGCTTTTTGTTCCGGCGACTCGCGGCGGCCCGGACGGGCGGCGCAACTGGATGAACGTGCGAACCTGCGGCGACGGGTCGCGTGACAAGGACAAGGACGACAGGTTCATGGCGAAACGGTGGTATTCGGTCAGCGTGCTTTCGAATTTCGAGAAGAAGGTCGCAGAACAGATCCGCACCTCTGTTGCCGAGCAGAGCCTGGACGAGCAGATCGACGAGGTTCTGGTGCCCACCGAAGAGGTGATCGAGGTGCGCCGCGGCAAGAAGGTCACGACCGAGCGCCGGTTCATGCCCGGCTATGTGCTGGTGCATATGGAGATGTCGGACCAGGGCTATCACCTGATCAACTCGATCAACCGCGTCACCGGGTTCCTGGGTCCGCAGGGCCGCCCGATGCCGATGCGCGACGCCGAGGTGAACCAGATCCTGAACCGCGTCCAGGAGGGCGAGGACGCGCCGCGCACGTTGATCCACTTCGAGATCGGCGAGCGGGTCAAGGTCAATGACGGGCCGTTCGAGGATTTCGACGGCATGGTCGAGGGCGTCGACGACGACAACCAGAAACTGCGCGTTTCGGTGTCGATCTTCGGCCGGGAAACCCCGGTCGAACTGGATTTCACGCAGGTCACCAAGCAGACCTGACGCGAAAGAGCCGTGGGAGGCCGAAGGCGACGCGTCGCCGGCGGCCGGACCACACAACAAGCAGGCCGGAGGGGCGCGCCCCGACGGTGTTGGAAAAGGAGAAGGCCAATGGCCAAGAAGCTCGTGGGCAGCATGAAGCTGCAAGTGCCCGCCGGTCAGGCGAACCCGTCGCCGCCCGTGGGGCCGGCGTTGGGTCAGCGCGGCATCAACATCATGGAATTCTGCAAGGCATTCAACGCCAAGACCGCAGACATGGAGCCCGGTGCGCCGTGCCCGACCGTGATCACCTACTATCAGGACAAGTCCTTCACCATGGACATCAAGACGCCGCCGGCGTCGTATTACCTGAAGAAGGCGGCCAAGCTGAAGTCCGGCGCGAACAACCCCTCGCGCGAGATCGTGGGCTCGGTGAGCACCAAGCAGGTGCGCGAGATCGCCGAGGCGAAGATGAAGGATCTCAACGCCAACGACATCGAAGGCGCGATGAAGATCATCCTGGGCTCGGCCCGGTCCATGGGCATCGAGGTGAAGTAAGATGGCAAAGCTTGGAAAACGTACCCGCGCCGCGCGCGAAGCCTTCGCCGGCAAGAGCGACCTGAGCGTCGAGGAGGCCGTCGCGCTGATCAAGTCGAACTCCAACGCCAAGTTCGATGAGACCATCGAGATCGCCATGAACCTGGGAGTCGATCCGCGCCACGCCGACCAGATGGTCCGCGGCGTCGTCGGCCTGCCCAACGGCACCGGCAAGACCGTGCGCGTCGCCGTGTTCGCCCGCGGCCCCAAGGCCGAAGAGGCCACCGAGGCCGGGGCCGATATCGTCGGCGCCGAAGACCTGATGGAGACCATCCAGGGCGGCAAGATCGAGTTCGACCGCTGCATCGCCACGCCGGACATGATGCCGATCGTCGGCCGCCTGGGCAAGGTTCTGGGCCCCCGCAACCTGATGCCGAACCCCAAGGTCGGCACCGTGACGATGGACGTGAAGGCCGCCGTCGAGGCCGCCAAGGGCGGTGAGGTGCAGTTCAAGGCCGAGAAGGCCGGCGTGGTCCATGCCGGCGTCGGCAAGGTTTCCTTCGACGAGGCCAAGCTGGTCGAAAACGTCCGCGCCTTCATCGCGGCCGTGGCCAAAGCCAAGCCGGCCGGCGCCAAGGGCACGTATCTGAAGAAGATCGCGCTCAGCTCGACCATGGGCCCGGGCGTAACGGTGGACGTGGCCAGCGCTTCGGTCGAATAGACCTGGAGTACACGGACCATGGCGGCATCCTGGCGCGTCGGGGCCATCCTTAACGAATCGCTGGCGGACACGTTGCGCTTCGTCGGGTGGTATCTCGAACAGGGTGCCGACGGTCTGAGTCTATTTTTCGACAATCCCCAGGATCCCGCTATCGGGATCCTGGAACGACACCCGAATATCACCTGCATCCCTTGCACGCCTGCGTTCTGGGTCGATCTAGGGCTGGCGCAGGACACGCGGTTTACCAAGCGGCAGAACGCCGCGCTGACCTGGCTTTACAAGCAGGTCAAGGAAGACTGGTTGCTGAATGTCGATGGCGACGAGTTCCTCTACCTCGAGGACCGCGACATCGGCGAGTTGCTTGCCGGGCAGCCCGGTGATGTGGACTACCTCAGTGTTCCGACTGCTGAGATCATCGCGATACCTCGTCCTGTCGGACGTTTGGTGTTCCGGCTTCCGATGGACCGCGCTGCCGCAAAGCGAGTCTACGGCGACAGCAAGCACTTGTTCGGGCCGCGGCGCATGGGCTTGGTGGGGCATTCGCAGGGAAAATCGGCTATTCGCACCGGCCTGTCGGATGTCAGCCTGCGCCAGCACTGGCCTGAACGTCGGCGAGGCGAGCCGATGCGCAAGCAAGTGGTGGGACCCGAATGCGGCGCCTACCTGTTGCACTTCATCGGCCTGGATTATGCGGCCTGGCAACGCAAGCTGGACTGGCGCTCCGGAGCGCGCGGTTTCACGGTGCCGCTGACCGAAGAAATTCGCGCCGCGATGAATGCCTCCGGCGCGGACGAAAGATTGCGTGCTTTGCACCGTGATCTGCATATGGCCGACGATGCAAGGCTAGCCCGGCTGCGCGTCGAAGGTCGTTGCCTAGAATTGGATCTGGACATCGATGCGCTTGCAAGGCGTCATTTCGGATCGGGGTTTCCCGATTCCTGAAAATTTCGCCCTGACGATTGTCGCTTGGAATGCCCCGCGCGCTGCCTTATGGAGAGCCACGAAGCCCCGCGTGCGATTCGTCGCGCGCAGTGTTTCGTTTCGTCCAAGACGGTGGGCGCCCCGGATCCGGTCCGAGGCTTAATCTCCTGCCTGAGACGGGAAAGACCAAAGAGATCGAGGGCCCGACCCTCGGGCGATTTTTTGGCTCAACCCCGTATCACGGACCTGAACGCCGGGCGTCTGCCCGGCAAAACTGAGCCGGGGTGATCCGTCATCCCAAATTTGGAGAGAACTGTGGATAGAGCCCAGAAAGAGAAAGTGGTCGAGGAACTCGGCCAGATCTTCGAAAGCTCTGGCGTCGTGGTGGTTGCTCACTACGTCGGTCTGACAGTTGCCGAGATGCAGGACCTGCGCGCGCGTGCACGCGAAGCGGGCGGGTCCGTGCGTGTTGCCAAGAACAGGCTCGCCAAGATCGCCCTCGAGGGAAAGCCGTGTGAGAGCATGGCCGACCTGCTGACGGGTATGACCGTTCTGACCTATTCCGAGGACCCCGTGGCAGCAGCCAAGGTGGCCGAGGGCTTCGCCAAGGATAACAAGAAATTCGAGATCCTTGGCGGCGCAATGGGCGAGAACGCTCTGGACCGAGCCGGCGTCGAAGCCGTGTCGAAAATGCCCTCGCGTGACGAGCTCATCGCTCAGATCGCAAGCTGCATCGGCGCACCCGCTTCGAACATCGCCGGCGCGATCGGCGCACCTGCAAGCAACATCGCAAGCATCCTGTCCACCATCGAGGAGCGGGCAGAGGCTGCGTAAGCGGTTGGCACTGAATGACCGGCGTGGGGCGGGGTTGCCCCGACGTTGGAACACACACTGTAAACGGAAAGAGCTGATACAATGGCTGATCTGAAGAAACTGGCGGAAGAGATCGTTGGTCTGACCCTGCTGGAAGCACAAGAACTGAAAACCATCCTCAAGGACGAATACGGCATCGAGCCCGCCGCCGGCGGCGCTGTGATGATGGCCGGTCCCGCAGACGGCGCAGGCGCCGCCGCGGAAGAGGAAAAGACCGAATTCGACGTCGTTCTGAAGAACGCCGGCGCCTCCAAGATCAACGTGATCAAGGAAGTCCGCGGCATCACCGGCCTGGGCCTGAAAGAAGCCAAGGAACTGGTCGAAGCCGGCGGCAAGATCAAGGAAGGCGTCTCGAAGGACGAGGCCGAAGAGGTCAAGGGCAAGCTGGAAGCAGCTGGCGCCGAGGTCGAACTGGCCTAAGCCTGATCAAGACGGTATAGGGTCCGAAGTCGCAAGCCTTCGGGCCCTTTTCTTTTGGGGATGAGCCTTCCGTGCCGGGTAGAGTGTTCTTTGTCGTTCCCCGGGTTTCCTATGCCTGCGGCGGGGTCAACATCACGATCCAGTTTGCGGATATTCTGCGCCGGAGCGGCGTCGATGCCTACCTGATCGTCGAACGCGCCGACTATCGCTACGAGTTCGTATCCTATGATGTGCCGACGGTTTACTGTCCGATCGGCCCGGCGGCGCTGCGGCTGGGGAAACGCGACCGGATGCTCAAGACGCTGAACTGGCGCCCGCCGGGCAAGGCGCGCAACCCGCGGGTTCAGCCGGGGCCAGATGACATCATCGTGATCCCCGAGGTCCAGTATCCGGCCCAGCGCGCGCGGTTCGCAGGCTGCCCCTGGATCCTGATGAACCAGAGCACGACCATAATGGCCGAGACCTGCGCGCGCACCGGCTATGGCGACCTGGCGGCCGACCCGACGCATATCGGGACGATCGCCACGTCCGAGGCCGCACTGCGCACCGTCCGGGCGCTTGCCGATCCCGACGCGGTGCGGGTGCCGCTGGCGCTGGACGGCGACCGCTATGGCCATGTGGAGCGCAAGCGCAAGCTGATCAGCTACATGCCCAGGCGCAGGGCCGACCAGGTGCATATCATCGTCGACCTGTTGCGCGCGCATCCGGCGCTGGAGGGCTACGAGTTTCAGCCGATCCACGGCATGACCGGGGCCGAGGTCGACGCCTGCCTTCGCGAGAGCCTGCTGTTCCTGTCCTTTTCGCATCAGGAAGGCTTTGGCCTGCCACCCGCCGAGGCCATGGCCATGGGGTGCCTGACGATCGGATATGCCGGCGTCGGCGGGCAGGAATTCTTCACCAAGGCCACCGGATTCCCGATTCCCGAAGACGATATCGCGGAATATGTGACCCGCGTGGTCGAGGTGGTCACCGCCTATGAACGCGATCCCGCACCGCTCGATGCGCTGCGACGGGGGGCGTCACAGGCCATTCTGGGGCGCTACACCCGGGCCGCCACGCAAGAAGCTCTCTTGAATTTCTGGAATCGCCTTGAATTCCGAACGAATCCCGCTTAATTCGACACCTTGCCACGCAACCCTTGTCATGAATCACCTTACTTGACCCTCAACTTGTCTTTCAAAGCGCGCCTCCGGCGCGTTTTGACAGGCAAGTAGACCGTTTCGGGAAAGATGTTTGGGACACATCTTGAGCATAGGAACGGTCCGGCCGCAACTGGACGCGCTTTTCGGTTCCCCGACCCTAAGGCGCGTTCTGATATTATTGGAGAACCCGCTGACATGGCGCAATCCTTCCTAGGGCAGAAAAGACTCCGGAAATATTACGGCAAGATCCGCGAAGTTCTGGAGATGCCGAACCTCATCGAAGTTCAGAAATCCTCCTACGACCTGTTCCTGCGCTCCGGCGATGCCGAGCAGCCGCTGGATGGCGAAGGCCTGATGGGTGTGTTCCAGTCGGTCTTTCCGATCAAGGATTTCAACGAGACCAGCGTTCTGGAGTTCGTCCGCTACGATCTGGAAAAGCCGAAATACGATGTCGAGGAGTGCATGCAGCGCGACATGACCTACAGCGCCCCGCTGAAGGTCACGCTGCGCCTGATCGTGTTCGATGTCGACGAGGATACCGGCGCCAAGTCGGTCAAGGACATCAAGGAACAGGACGTGTTCATGGGGGACATGCCCCTGATGACGCCCAACGGCACCTTCGTGGTGAACGGCACCGAGCGGGTGATCGTCAGCCAGATGCACCGCTCGCCCGGCGTGTTCTTCGACCATGACAAGGGCAAGACCCACAGCTCGGGCAAGCTGCTGTTCGCCTGCCGCATCATCCCCTATCGCGGCAGCTGGCTGGATTTCGAGTTCGACGCCAAGGACATCGTCTTTGCCCGTATCGACCGTCGCCGCAAGCTGCCGGTGACGACCCTGCTCTATGCTTTGGGGCTGGACCAGGAAGGCATCATGGATGCCTATTACAATACCATCAGCTACAAGCTGGAGAAAAAGAAGAAGAGCGGCTGGGCCACGCCGTTCTTCCCCGAGCGGGTGCGCGGCACCCGTCCGACCTTCGACCTGGTTGACGCGGGCAGCGGCGAGGTGATCGCCGAGGCCGGCAAGAAGGTCACTCCGCGCGCGGTCAAGAAGATGATCGACGAGGGCACCGTCACCGACCTGCTGGTGCCGTTCGACCATATCGCCGGCAAGTTCGTCGCCAAGGACATCATCAACGAAGAGACCGGCGCGATCTATGTCGAGGCCGGTGACGAGTTGACGCTGGAATACGACAAGGACGGTGACCTGATCGGCGGTTCGGTGAAGGAGCTGGTCGATGCCGGCATCACCGATATCCCGGTTCTGGACATCGACAACATCAATGTCGGTCCCTACATCCGCAACACCATGGCGGCGGACAAGAACATGAGCCGCGACACTGCGCTCATGGACATCTACCGCGTCATGCGCCCGGGCGAGCCGCCCACCGTCGAGGCCGCCTCGGCGCTGTTCGACACGCTGTTCTTCGACAGCGAGCGCTATGACCTCAGCGCCGTCGGCCGGGTCAAGATGAACATGCGCCTGGCGCTGGATGCCGAGGACACCCAGCGCACCCTGCGGCGCGAGGACATCATCGCCTGCATCAAGGCGCTGGTGGAACTGCGCGACGGCAAGGGCGAGGTGGACGACATCGACCACCTTGGCAACCGCCGTGTCCGTTCGGTCGGCGAGCTGATGGAGAACCAGTATCGCGTGGGCCTGCTGCGGATGGAGCGCGCGATCAAGGAGCGCATGTCCTCGGTCGAGATCGATACCGTGATGCCGCAGGACCTGATCAACGCGAAGCCGGCGGCGGCCGCGGTGCGCGAGTTCTTCGGCTCGTCGCAGCTGAGCCAGTTCATGGACCAGACCAACCCGCTGTCGGAAGTGACCCACAAGCGCCGCCTCTCGGCGCTGGGGCCGGGCGGTCTGACCCGCGAACGTGCAGGCTTCGAGGTGCGCGACGTGCACCCGACCCACTATGGCCGGATGTGCCCGATCGAAACGCCGGAGGGCCCGAATATCGGCCTGATCAACTCGCTGGCCACCTTTGCCCGCGTGAACAAGTACGGCTTCATCGAAACCCCCTATCGCAAGGTGGTCGACGCGCAGGTGACCGACGAAGTCGTCTATATGTCGGCGACCGAGGAAATGCGGCACACCGTGGCGCAGGCCAACGCGCGTCTCGATGACGAGGGGCGGTTCATCAACGACCTGGTGTCCAGCCGCAAGGCGGGCGAATACCCGTTGTCGCCGAATTCCGAAGTCGATCTGATCGACGTCAGTCCGAAGCAGCTGGTCTCGGTCGCGGCCTCGCTGATCCCGTTCCTGGAGAATGACGACGCGAACCGCGCTCTGATGGGGTCGAACATGCAGCGCCAGGCGGTTCCGCTTCTGCGGGCCGAGGCGCCGCTTGTGGGCACCGGCATCGAAAGCAAGGTCGCCATCGACAGTGGCGCCGCCATCCAGGCGCGCCGCGCCGGGGTCGTGGACCAGGTCGATGCGCAGCGGATCGTGATCCGCGCCACCGAGGATCTGGAACTGGGCGACGCCGGGGTCGACATCTACCGGATGCGCAAGTTCCAGCGTTCCAACCAGAACACCTGCATCAACCAGCGTCCGCTGGTGAAGGTGGGTCAGCAGGTCACCAAGGACGAGATCATCGCTGATGGTCCGTCGACCGACCTGGGCGAACTGGCGCTGGGCAAGAACGTGGTCGTCGCCTTCATGCCGTGGAACGGCTACAACTACGAGGACTCGATCCTGATCTCCGAGCGGGTCGCACGCGACGACGTCTTCACTTCGATCCATATCGAGGAGTTCGAGGTCGCCGCGCGCGATACCAAGCTGGGACCGGAAGAGATCACCCGCGACATCCCCAACGTGGGCGAAGAGGCGCTGCGCAACCTCGACGAGGCCGGCATCGTCTATATCGGCGCCGACGTGGAGCCGGGCGACATCCTGGTGGGCAAGATCACCCCCAAGGGCGAAAGCCCGATGACGCCGGAAGAGAAGCTCTTGCGCGCCATCTTCGGTGAAAAGGCCAGCGACGTGCGCGACACCTCGCTGCGTGTGAAGCCGGGTGATTTCGGCACGGTGGTCGAGGTCCGCGTGTTCAACCGCCACGGCGTCGAAAAGGACGAGCGTGCGCTGCAGATCGAGCGCGAGGAGGTCGAGCGCCTGGCCCGTGACCGGGACGACGAGCTGGCCATCCTCGACCGCAACATCTATGCGCGCCTCAAGTCGATGATCCTGAACAAGACCGCCGTGAAGGGGCCGAAGGGCGTCAAGGCGGGCTCGGTCATCACCGAGGACCTGCTGGAAACCCTGACCCGCGGCCAGTGGTGGCAGCTGGCGCTGGAAGACGAGCAGGACGCACAGGTGGTCGAGGCCCTGAACGAGCAGTACGAGGTGCAGAAACGCGCGCTCGATGCAAGGTTCGAGGACAAGGTCGAGAAAGTGCGTCGCGGCGACGACCTGCCGCCGGGCGTGATGAAGATGGTCAAGGTCTTCATCGCGGTGAAGCGCAAGCTGCAGCCGGGCGACAAGATGGCCGGGCGGCACGGCAACAAGGGTGTCGTGTCCAAGGTGGTGCCGATGGAGGACATGCCGTTCCTCGCTGATGGCACGCCGGTCGACCTCTGCCTCAACCCGCTGGGCGTGCCCAGCCGGATGAACGTGGGTCAGATCCTGGAAACCCATATGGGCTGGGCCGCGCGCGGTCTGGGCATCCAGATCGACGATGCGCTAGGCGAATACCGCCGCTCGGGCGACCTGACGCCGGTGCGCGACGCGCTGCGTCACGCCTATGGCGACGATGTCTATGACGAGGGCATCGAGTCGATGGACGAGACGGCGCTGATCGAGGCGGCGCAGAACGTCACCCGCGGCGTGCCGATCGCCACGCCGGTCTTCGACGGCGCGAAAGAGGCCGACGTGAACGACGCGCTGGTGCGCGCGGGCTTCGACCAGTCGGGCCAATCCGTGCTGTTCGACGGTCGCACCGGCGAGCAGTTCGCGCGCCCGGTTACCGTGGGCGTCAAGTACCTGCTGAAACTGCATCACCTGGTGGACGACAAGATCCACGCGCGTTCCACTGGGCCTTACAGCCTGGTGACCCAGCAACCGCTGGGCGGCAAGGCGCAGTTCGGCGGTCAGCGTTTCGGTGAGATGGAGGTCTGGGCGCTGGAAGCCTATGGCGCCGCCTACACCCTGCAGGAGATGCTGACGGTCAAGTCGGACGACGTGGCGGGCCGGACCAAGGTCTATGAAAGCATCGTCAAGGGCGAGGACAATTTCGAAGCGGGCGTTCCCGAGAGCTTCAACGTTCTGGTGAAAGAAGTCCGCGGCCTCGGCCTGAACATGGAACTCCTGGATGCGGAGGAAGAATAAGGAAATTCGCTGAATTTTCTTGTCCCGCGGATCCCTAGCCTGGGGATCCGCGGCTTCCCGCACCCTCTCGTGAATGAGGAAACAGAATGAACCAGGAACTGACCAACAACCCGTTCAACCCGCTGACCCCGCAAAAGGTCTTTGACGAGATCAAGGTCTCGCTGGCGTCGCCGGAACGGATCCTCTCGTGGTCCTATGGCGAGATCAAGAAGCCCGAGACCATCAACTACCGCACGTTCAAGCCCGAGCGTGACGGTCTGTTCTGCGCGCGCATCTTCGGTCCGATCAAGGATTACGAATGCCTGTGCGGCAAATACAAGCGCATGAAGTATCGCGGTGTCGTCTGCGAGAAATGCGGCGTCGAGGTGACGCTGCAAAAGGTCCGGCGCGAGCGCATGGGCCATATCGAGCTGGCGGCCCCCGTCGCGCATATCTGGTTCCTCAAGTCGCTGCCCAGCCGCATCGGCCTGATGCTGGACATGACGCTGCGCGATCTGGAACGTGTGCTCTATTTCGAGAACTACGTGGTGATCGAACCCGGTCTGACCGATCTGACCTATGGCCAGATGCTGACCGAAGAAGAGTTCATGGACGCCCAGGACGCCTATGGCATGGACGCCTTCACCGCCAATATCGGCGCCGAGGCGATCCGCGAGATGCTGGCCCAGATCGACCTGGAAGGCGAGGCCGAGACGCTGCGCGCCGAGCTGAAGGAAGCCACCGGCGAGCTGAAGCCCAAGAAAATCATCAAGCGGCTCAAGGTCGTCGAAAGCTTCATCGAGTCGGGCAACCGGCCGGAATGGATGGTGATGACGGTGATCCCAGTCATCCCGCCGGAACTGCGCCCGCTGGTGCCGCTGGATGGTGGCCGTTTCGCGACCTCGGATCTGAACGACCTGTATCGCCGGGTGATCAACCGGAACAACCGCCTCAAGCGGCTGATCGAGCTGCGCGCGCCCGACATCATCGTGCGCAACGAAAAGCGGATGCTGCAGGAATCGGTGGATGCGCTGTTTGACAACGGCCGCCGAGGCCGGGTTATCACCGGCGCCAACAAGCGTCCGCTGAAATCGCTGTCCGACATGCTCAAGGGCAAGCAGGGCCGGTTCCGTCAGAACCTGCTGGGCAAGCGCGTGGACTTCTCGGGCCGTTCGGTCATCGTGACGGGTCCCGAGCTGAAGCTGCATCAATGCGGTCTGCCCAAGAAGATGGCGCTGGAGCTGTTCAAGCCGTTCATCTATTCGCGGCTGGAAGCCAAGGGCCTGAGTTCGACGGTGAAACAGGCCAAGAAGCTGGTCGAGAAGGAACGCCCCGAGGTGTGGGACATCCTCGACGAGGTGATCCGCGAGCATCCGGTGATGCTGAACCGCGCGCCGACGCTGCACCGCCTGGGCATCCAGGCGTTCGAGCCGGTGCTGATCGAAGGCAAGGCGATCCAGCTCCACCCGCTGGTCTGTTCGGCCTTCAACGCCGACTTCGACGGCGACCAGATGGCCGTGCACGTGCCCCTCTCGCTGGAAGCCCAGCTTGAGGCGCGGGTGCTGATGATGTCGACCAACAACGTGCTGTCGCCGGCCAACGGAGCGCCGATCATCGTGCCGTCGCAGGACATGATCCTGGGTCTCTACTACGTGACGCTGGAGCGCGAGGGCATGAAGGGCGAAGGCAAGATCTTCGGCTCGATCGACGAGGTACAGCACGCGCTGGACGCAGGCGAGGTGCATCTGCACACCAAGATCACCGCGCGGATCAAGCAGATCGACGACGAGGGCAACGAGGTTCTCAAGCGCTACGAGACCACCCCGGGCCGTGTGCGCCTGGGCGCGCTGCTGCCGCTCAACGCCAAGGCGCCGTTCGAACTGGTCAACCGCCTGCTGCGCAAGAAGGAGGTGCAGCAGGTGATCGACACTGTCTACCGCTATTGCGGGCAGAAGGAGTCGGTGATCTTCTGCGACCAGATCATGACCATGGGCTTCCGCGAGGCGTTCCGCGCCGGCATTTCCTTCGGCAAGGACGACATGGTGATCCCCGAGCACAAGTGGCCCATCGTGGACGACACCCGCGACCAGGTGAAGGACTTCGAACAGCAATACATGGACGGCCTGATCACCCAGGGTGAGAAGTACAACAAGGTCGTCGATGCCTGGTCCAAGTGCAACGATCGCGTCACCGAGGCCATGATGAGCTCGATCTCGTCGGCCGACAAGGACGAGAGCGGGGCCGATGTCGAGCCGAACTCGGTCTACATGATGGCCCACTCCGGGGCGCGTGGCTCGGTCACGCAGATGAAGCAGCTGGGCGGCATGCGCGGTCTGATGGCCAAGCCGAACGGCGACATCATCGAGACTCCGATCATCTCGAACTTCAAGGAAGGCCTGACCGTTCTTGAATACTTCAACTCGACGCACGGCGCCCGCAAGGGCCTGTCGGACACTGCTCTGAAGACGGCGAACTCGGGCTACCTGACCCGCCGCCTGGTGGACGTGGCGCAGGACTGCATCGTGCGGGGCCGCGATTGCGGCACCGACCGCGCGATCACCGCCGAGGCCGCGATCAACGATGGCGAGGTGGTCTCGTCCCTGTCCGAGCGTGTGCTGGGCCGGGTCGCGGCCGACGACATCCTGCGTCCGGGCACGGACGAGGTTCTGGTCGCCGCCGGTCAGCTTATCGACGAGCGCATGGCCGACCTCATCGACGAGGCCGCCGTGGCCAGCGCGCGCATCCGCAGCCCGCTGACCTGCGAGGCCGAGGAGGGCGTTTGCGCGATGTGCTATGGCCGTGACCTGGCGCGCGGGACGATGGTCAATGTCGGCGAGGCCGTCGGCATCATCGCGGCGCAGTCGATCGGCGAGCCGGGCACGCAGCTGACGATGCGGACCTTCCACATCGGCGGCGTGGCCCAGGGTGGTCAGCAGAGCTTCCAGGAGGCGAACCAGGAAGGCGTGATCGCCTTCGACAACCCGCAGCTTCTGGACAACTCGCTGGGCGAGAGCCTGGTGATCGGCCGCAACATGAAGATCGTCATCAAGGACAAGCAGGGCGAGGAGCGCGCCAGCTTCAAGCTCAGCTACGGCTCCAAGCTGTTCGTCAAGGACGGCGACAAGGTGGCCCGCGGCGACAAGCTGTTCGAATGGGATCCCTATACCCTGCCGATCATCGCCGAGAAGTCCGGCACCGCCAAGTTCGTCGACCTTGTCTCGGGCATCGCCGTCCGGGACGAGACCGACGACGCCACCGGCATGACCCAGAAGATCGTGATCGACTGGCGGGCCGCGCCCAAGGGCAACGACCTCAAGCCCGAGATCATCCTGGTGGATGCCGACGGCGAGCCGGTGCGCAACGATCAGGGCAACCCGGTGCACTACCCGATGTCCGTGGATGCCGTGCTCAGCATCGAGGATGGCCAGAAGATCGAGGCCGGCGACGTCGTCGCGCGGATCCCGCGCGAGGGCGCCAAGACCAAGGACATCACCGGCGGTCTGCCGCGGGTGGCGGAACTGTTCGAGGCGCGCCGTCCCAAGGACCACGCGATCATCGCCGAGATCGACGGCTATGTGCGGTTCGGCCGCGACTACAAGAACAAGCGCCGGATCACCATCGAGCCCAGCGACGAAAACCTGGAGCCCGTCGAATACATGGTGCCCAAGGGCAAGCACATCCCGGTGCAGGAAGGCGACTTCGTGCAGAAGGGCGACTATATCATGGACGGCAACCCGGCGCCGCATGACATCCTGTCGATCATGGGTGTCGAGGCGCTGGCCGATTACATGATCGACGAGGTTCAGGACGTCTATCGCCTGCAGGGTGTGAAGATCAACGACAAGCACATCGAGGTCATCGTGCGCCAGATGTTGCAGAAGTGGGAGATCCAGGACAGCGGCGACACCACGCTTCTCAAGGGCGAGCATGTCGACAAGCAGGAATTCGACGCCATGAACGAAAAGGCGCTGGCCAAGGGCGGGCGTCCGGCACAGGGCGAGCCGATCCTGCTGGGTATCACCAAGGCCTCGCTGCAGACCCGTTCCTTTATCTCGGCGGCCTCCTTCCAGGAGACCACCCGGGTGCTGACCGAGGCATCGGTCCAGGGCAAGAAGGACAAACTCGTCGGTCTCAAGGAGAACGTCATCGTCGGCCGCCTGATCCCGGCGGGCACCGGCGGCGCGACCAAGAACGTCCGCCGCGTGGCGCAGGAGCGCGACAACGTCGTGATCGAAGCGCGCCGCGAAGAGGCCGAGGCCGCCGCAGCCCTGGCCGCCCCGGTGATGGACGACGACATGGTCGACGGCGATTTCGACACGCTGGTCGAAACCCCGGAAAGCCGCGAATAGTCGCGTTCCGCAACCGACAAGAATTCAACCCCCGCGCCCCGGCGCGGGGGTTTTTCCTTGGCTCATTCGGTGGCATCGGAGGCGCGGTTCGGACCCGAAGCGGGCCAATCCCGCTATTGTAGCGCTACTGGGCCATGCGGAACAAACTGAATTGGAAAGACTGGGGACTGCCCCATGGTGTATTGTGCGTGTGACTTCGGTGCGCGACCAGAGTGAAACGACCCCCCAACACCTCGCTTAGCCCTTCCGGATCATAACGGACGACTGGCAACCCGCTACATTTCTCGGGACCGTCGAGCGCAAATGTTGCGATAATCGCATATCCACCCGGACGAAGACACCGGCACAGCCGGTCGCGATAGGCGGCGCGACCGTCCGCATCGATAAGGAAATGGAACACTGCGCGATCGTGCCAGAGGTCATAGTATCGGTCAGGAGTCCAGGTAGTCACATTGGCCGCGATCCATTCAATCTGCTCACCTACGGGTCCAAGTTGCCGACGAGATCGATCTAGCGCAGCTTCGGACACATCAAGCACGGAGACGTCACTGAGCCCCCTTTCGATCAGGCGTTCGGCAAAGCGAGATGTTCCGCCGCCTATGTCGATCACCGAGGTGCCACGATCGACGCCAGCCACGTCGCAAAGCTCCAACGACAACGATGGATCATCCTCATGCCAACTCAGTTGGGCATCGTCTTTCTCGCGATAAAGCCCATCCCAATGGCTCACTATCTCGTCTGCCATGATTTCGCCACCTCACCCGCCGGCACCGCGATCAAGTTCTAATATGTAAATGATTCCAGAATTCCGCAAGGCAGGCATCCGCCCTGTTCGGCACTGCGCCTTTAGATTCGCTCGCACTCCCGCGCGCGGGCTTTCCATCCGGGGCGCGGCGGTGTTCTCTGTCGGGATTGGCAGCGTGACGACCCCCGGCGCTGTCCTGTCCCGGAGGGCGTAGATGACCGCAAATACCCAGGGTGCGCTCCTGATGATGGCCAGCATGGCGGCCTTCACCTTCAATGATGCGCTGGTCAAGCTTGCTGGGGACGGTATGCCGCTGTTCCAGATCGTGACGCTTCGGGGCGCGCTGGCTTGCATCTGGATCTACATCCTGGCCCGCAGTCTCGGGTCACTGCATTTCCGGTTCGGGCGCAGGGATCGGGCGTTGGTGCTGGTGCGATGCCTGACCGAGATCGGCGCGACCTTCTTTTTCCTGACCGCCCTGTTGCAGATGCCGCTGGCCAATGTGACGGCGGTGCTGCAGGTTCTGCCGCTCTCGGTCACGCTTGGGGCGGCGCTGCTGTTTGCCGAGCCGGTGGGATGGCGGCGGATGCTGTCGATCGGCATCGGGTTCCTGGGCATGTTGCTGATCGTGCGCCCCGGGCCGGACGGGTTCGGCGGCGGGGCGGGGTTTGCGCTGGCCGCCGTGCTGTGCGTGACCGCCCGCGATCTGCTGACCCGCCGGATGTCGGCCGGGGTTCCGTCGATGACCGTGACTCTGTGCACCGCGCTTGCGGTCACCACGGCGGCGGCGCTGGCCTCGACCACCGTGACCTGGGTGCCGGTGACGCCGACGCGGGCGATGCAGGTCGGTGGGGCGTCGGTCTTCATCCTGCTGGGGTATCTGTGCAGCGTGATGGTGATGCGGGTGGGCGAGGTCGGGTTCGTCGCGCCGTTCCGCTATACCGGTCTGGTATGGGCGCTGCTGCTGGGCTGGGTGGCCTTCGGCGACTGGCCCGACCCGCTGACCCTGCTGGGGGCGGTGACGGTGGTCGGCAGCGGCCTGTTCATGCTGTACCGCGAACGCCGGATCAGCGCGCCGCGAACACGCGCCTGACATCCACTTCGGAGATCCGGAACCGGTCATGCAGCAATTGCACCGTTGCCGGGTCCGGGCGGGTCAGCTTTGGCTCCGGGATCCCAGGCCGTTGCCGCGAGTCGTTGTCTTGGCCCAGCCCGCGTATGAACATCGCGCTGTCGCCGAAGCTGACCACTGGCATGAAGCGGTTGAGCTTCTTGTGGGCGAAATTCATGATCGTCTGCCGCACGCCGCCCCGCGCCGCCAGACCCAGCGCCACGCCGTAGAGCGGTATCACCGTCTCGGCCACGGCCAGACCCTGCGGCCCGGCGCGGGCGACAAGGCCGCGGTTGAAATCGAACCCCACCAGCCGGTTTCCCTCCAGCAGCCCGGCGCAGTCGCGGGCCGCCCGGCGCAGGCGTTCGACGAAATCGATCGCCACCGCGTCGTCGTCGTCATGGCGGAACTGCAGGCAGGCCGCGTCCGGGTCGCGGCGGGCGTCGTTGATCGCGTCCTGCATCACCCTGCGGTGGGGACCGGGCGGCATGGGCATCACCCGCGCCTGGGGAAACCCCTCCAGCAGCGCCAGGAGCCGGTCGCGCCACTTCTCGGGAAGGGTCTCGCCGATGATGACGAGCAGGGTGAAATCCGGATCGGTCTGCGCCCTCAGGCCGGGCAGGGCGATCGCTTCGAACTGTCGCAGCCGCGCCTCCATCCGGGCGTCCGAATAGAGGTAGGCGATGCGCGCATCCAGATCCGGATGCTCGACCTGAAACCCGCCCTCGCCGGGCCAGGAAAACCGGCACAGCCCGATGACCTGCATTGCCTCTCTCCGCGCCGCGTGGCAGGACGCGACAGCCGCGCTGCCGCCCGGCGCGACGTTGGCACCGGGCCGGGGGACATGCAAGCGGCGGTGGCTGTTGACACCGGGCGCGACTCCGCCTATACGCGCCCCATCTCGGCGCCAGGTCCTTTCCCGGCACCGACTTCAGACTTGAAGTGGTCAAGATCCGGGCAATTTTGCCGCCCCGATCCTCTGATAACCAACCGCGCCGTTCACCTCGGAATGGGAACGTCGCGGATTTTGCGTTTGCGGCCATGCCGGGCGCAGGAAACCGAAACCGCACGCGACGCGCGTGCATGACATGTGTGTTGCTGAGACGGGGAAAGAACCGGAATGCCAACGATCCAACAGCTGATCCGCAAGCCGCGACAGCCGAAAGTGAAACGCTCCAAATCCATGCACCTGGAGCAGTGCCCGCAAAAGCGCGGCGTCTGCACCCGGGTCTATACCACGACGCCGAAGAAGCCGAACTCGGCCATGCGGAAGGTCGCCAAGGTGCGCCTGACCAACGGCTACGAGGTCATCAGCTACATCCCCGGCGAAAGCCACAACCTGCAGGAGCACTCGGTGGTCCTGATCCGGGGCGGCCGTGTGAAGGACCTTCCCGGCGTACGTTACCACATCCTGCGCGGCGTGCTGGACACCCAGGGCGTCAAGGACCGCAAGCAGCGCCGCTCCAAGTACGGCGCGAAGCGTCCGAAGTGACCTGAACGCCCGCGTTCAGGTCATCCCGGACGTGATCCGGGATCTCCTGGCGGGCCCCGACCCAGAGGTCCCGGCTCAAGGCCGGGACGCCGCAGAGTAGAGATCGAAGGAACGAGAGATGTCCCGTCGTCACCGCGCAGAAAAACGCGAAATCCTGCCCGACGCCAAGTTTGGCGATCGCGTGCTGACCAAGTTCATGAACAACCTGATGATCGACGGCAAGAAATCCGTCGCCGAAACGATCGTCTACAACGCGCTTGACCGCGTCGAAGCCAAGGTCAAGCGCGCCCCCGTCGAGATGTTCCACGAGGCGCTCGACAACATCAAGCCCAGCGTCGAGGTCCGCTCGCGCCGTGTGGGCGGTGCCACCTACCAGGTTCCCGTCGAGGTGCGCCCCGAGCGCCGCGAGGCCCTGGCGATCCGCTGGTTGATCACCGCAGCGCGCAACCGCAACGAGAACACCATGGAAGAACGCCTCGCCGGCGAGCTTCTGGACGCCGTCCAGTCGCGCGGGACCGCCGTGAAGAAGCGCGAAGACACCCACAAGATGGCCGAGGCGAACAAAGCCTTCAGCCATTACCGCTGGTAAAATTCAGAGGCACTAGAGACCAATGGCACGCGATTATCCGCTCGAACGCTACCGCAACTTCGGTATCATGGCCCATATCGATGCAGGCAAGACCACCTGCAGCGAACGGATCCTGTTCTATACCGGCAAATCCCACAACCTCGGCGAGGTGCATGATGGCGCGGCCACCATGGACTGGATGGAGCAGGAGCAGGAGCGGGGCATCACAATCACCTCAGCGGCGACCACGACCTTCTGGCAGTGGCAGGAAGATCCGACCGCGGACGGCACCTACGACACCAAGTACCGGATGAACATCATCGACACGCCGGGCCACGTCGACTTCACCATCGAGGTCGAGCGGTCGCTGGCGGTTCTGGATGGGGCGGTTGCCGTTCTTGACGCCAATGCCGGTGTCGAGCCGCAGACCGAGACCGTCTGGCGCCAGGCCGACCGTTACAAGGTGCCGCGCATCGTGTTCGTCAACAAGATGGACAAGATCGGCGCCGACTTCTTCAACTGCGTGCGTATGATCAAGGACCGCACCGGCGCGATCCCGGCCCCGATCCAGATTCCGATCGGCGCCGAGAACGAGCTCGAGGGCATGGTCGACCTGGTCACCATGGAAGAATGGGTCTGGAAGGGTGAAGACCTGGGCGCCTCCTGGGTGCGCGGTCCGATCCGTGACAGCCTGAAGGCCACAGCCGAGGAATGGCGCGCCAACCTGGTCGAGAACGCGGTCGAGATGGACGACACCGCGATGGAGGCCTATCTGGAAGGCGAAGAGCCCGACATCCCGACCCTGCGCCAGCTGATCCGCAAGGGCACGCTGGACCTGAAATTCGTGCCGATCCTGTGTGGCTCGGCCTTCAAGAACAAGGGTGTGCAGCCGCTCTTGAACGCCGTTGTCGACTATCTGCCCAGCCCGCTGGACGTGGTCGACTATATGGGCTTCAAGCCGGGCGACGAGACCGAGACTCGCGACATCCCGCGCCGTGCCGACGACGACATGCCGTTTGCCGGCCTGGCGTTCAAGATCATGAACGACCCGTTCGTGGGATCGCTGACCTTCACCCGGATCTATTCCGGCGTAATGAAGAAGGGCGACCAGATCCTGAACGCGACCAAGGGCAAGAAAGAGCGCATCGGCCGGATGATGATGATGCACTCCAACAACCGCGAGGAGATCGACGAGGCCTTCGCGGGCGACATCATCGCGCTGGCGGGTCTGAAGGACACCACCACGGGTGACACGCTGTGCGATGCCAAGGAGCCGGTTGTGCTAGAGACCATGACCTTCCCGGCACCGGTGATCGAGATCGCCGTCGAGCCCAAGACCAAGGGCGACCAGGAGAAGATGTCCCAGGGCCTGGCGCGTCTGGCGGCCGAGGACCCGTCCTTCCGCGTCGAGACCGACCTCGAGTCGGGCCAGACCATCATGAAGGGCATGGGCGAGTTGCATCTCGACATCCTGGTCGACCGCCTCAAGCGCGAGTTCAAGGTCGAGGCCAATATCGGCGCGCCCCAGGTCGCCTATCGCGAGACGGTGTCGCGCGAGGTCGAGCACACCTACACCCACAAGAAGCAGTCGGGTGGTTCGGGCCAGTTCGCCGAGGTCAAGATGATCATCTCGCCGACCGAGCCGGGCGAGGGCTATTCCTTCGAGAGCCGCATCGTCGGCGGTGCGATTCCCAAGGAATATATCCCGGGCGTCGAGAAGGGCATCAACTCGGTGATGGATTCCGGTCCGCTGGCCGGCTTCCCGGTGATCGACTTCAAGGTTGCGCTGATCGACGGCAAGTTCCACGACGTCGACTCCAGCGTCCTGGCTTTCGAGATCGCCGCCCGGATGTGCATGCGCGAAGGCATGCGCAAGGCCGGCGCCAAGCTGCTCGAGCCGATCATGAAGGTCGAGGTGATCACACCCGAGGAATATACCGGGTCGATCATCGGCGACCTGACTTCGCGCCGGGGTCAGGTGTCGGGCCAGGAGAACCGTGGCAACGCGATCGCGATCAACGCATTCGTGCCGCTGGCCAACATGTTCGGCTACATCAACAACCTGCGTTCGATGTCGTCGGGTCGGGCCCAGTTCACGATGCAGTTCGACCATTACGATCCGGTTCCGCAGAACATCAGCGACGAGATCCAAGCGAAATACGCGTAACCCACGGTGCGTGGGAAACCACGCACCCTACCACCCCGTAGGGTGCGTGCTTGCACGCACCGTCCGAGAGAAAAAAAGGAGCTTTGCAATGGCAAAGGAAAAGTTTGAGCGTAACAAGCCGCATGTGAACATCGGCACGGTTGGCCATGTTGACCACGGCAAGACGACGCTGACGGCAGCGAT
>NZ_FNYD01000015.1 GCF_900109035.1 Cribrihabitans marinus | reverse complement strand
CAAGGCCCCTACCGGCGCGACATACAGACACTCAATCCATCGAAATGAACCAAACCGCCCGCATATCTCTTCAGATATCCAAAATGTCAAAGAGCCACATCCAAGATCGAAAACAAACAGAAGCGCCAATCTTGTTCAGCGCGCCCGCCCGTTTCTTCTCTCTGATGCCGCCGTCTCTCCGGCGTGTCGCCCGCAGCGCCTCAGCGCCGCCGGTGAGGGGGCTTTTAGGCATATGGCCGGGGGGCTGCAAGCGAAAAAATCCAGGGCGGAGCGATTTTTTGCAGAAAGTCGGTCAATCAAGCATTTTCAATTGGTTACGCAGGCATAGGGAACCTAAACCCGCGCTCGTGCCTGCAGGACAAACGGCGATCAGGGGCGCATGGACCAGGCGGATTCGGCGTCGGATGCCTTACCCACAGGATTATGCACAGACTCGCCGCGACTCCGGCCCCGAGCCTGTCGCGACTCGGCTCCGCGAGTCGCCCCGCGGCCGGGCAGGCGCAGGCGCAGCGCAAGCAGGACCACGATGGCGGCCAGGTACAATCGCGGCTCGATCTGGAACCCCTTGGACAGCATCACGAAGTGTACCCCGCCCAAAACCGCCGCGGGGTAGACCAGCCGGTGCAGGCGCCGCCAGCGCAACGGACCGAGCCGCCGCACCGCAAGGTTGTTGGACGTAAGCGCCAGTGGCAGCAGCAGCACGAAGGCCGCCATGCCGATGGTGATGTAGGGGCGCTTGAGGATGTCGGCCCAGACCTGGGCGGGAATCTGGACATCCAGCAACAGCCAGACCAGAAGATGGCAGCAGACATAGTAGAATGTCAGAACCCCGATCGCCCGGCGAAAGCGCATCAGGTTCAGCCCCGTGAATCGGCGCAACGGCGTTACCGCCAGCCCGGCGATCAGGAATTGCAGCGCCAGCTCGCCCAGCCTCTGCTCGAGCGCCTCGATCGGCTCCACCCCCAGCCCGCCGGTCACCCCGGCATAGAGAAGTGCAGGGGCCGGCAGCACGCCCAGCAGGTAGACCAGCCAGATCGGAACGTGTCGCAGGGCGGAATTGATCTGCTGCATGGGTTCAGAAGTTCCGGGTCAGGTCCATGCCTTCGTAGAGCCCTGCCACCTCTTCCTCGTAGCCATTGAACATCAGCGTGGGCTGGCGCTTGGCGAAGAGACCGCCGCCGATGCGCCGCTCGGTCGCCTGGCTCCAGCGCGGGTGATCCACATTCGGATTCACGTTGCTGTAGAAGCCGTATTCGTTCGGGATCGCCATGTTCCAGGCGGTGGGCGGCTGCGAGTCGGTCAGGGTGATGCACACCACCGACTTGATAGATTTGAACCCGTATTTCCACGGCACCACCAGCCGCAGGGGCGCGCCGTTCTGGTTCGGGATCGGCTTGCCGTAGATCCCCGTCGCCATGATCGTCAGCGGATGCAGCGCCTCGTCCAGCCGCAGCCCCTCGCGATAGGGCCAGTCCAGCACCGGAAAGCGGGTGCCCGGCATTTCCTCGGGGCGGTAGGCGGTCTGGAAGGCCACGTATTTCGCGCCGTCCTGCACCCCGGCGAGGGCCAGCAGATCGGCCAGCTCGAACCCGTTCCACGGCACGACCATCGACCAGGCCTCGACACAGCGCAGGCGATAGATGCGCTCCTCGACCGTCATCTCGGACATGATCGTCTCGAAGTCATAGTCCCCCGGCCGGTCGACCATGCCGTCGATCTTGACGCTCCACGGCTCGGTGGTCAGACGATGCGCGTTCTGCGCGGGGTCTTCCTTGCCGGTGCCGAATTCGTAGAAATTGTTGTAATTGGTGATCTCTTCAAAGCTGTTGGGCTCCAGCGTCTCGGCCCGGCCCTGCCCCGCCAGTCCGGCAAGGCCCAGCCCGGCCATCCCCGCCATGATCTGGCGACGGTTGAGAAACGCCGCGCGCGGCGTGACGTCGGCATGGGTCAGCGTGTTTGTCCAGCGTTTGGCCATCTGAGCCCTCCTTTCCCCTTACTCACTGACTTAGGCCCGCGGCACCGGTCAGGGAAGCAAACTCGGCTCACGATTCCGAGACAGGATTGAAACTTGGCAGGATCTCGTTCATCGGCACCGAGCGCCCGTCAGCCTGCATGATCCGCACATGGCGCCGCCGCATCTGCCTTGGCTCGCTGACGCCGACGGAATGCGCGATGGTCTCGACCTCGTGCACGATCTCGCTTGCGTAGCGGGCCACGCGCTTGTCCTTCTCCTCGACCACCAACCCCTGCTGAAAGCGTGGATCATGGGTTGTGATCCCGGTGGGACAGGTGTTGCGGTTGCATTTCAGCGCCTGGATGCAGCCCAGAGCGAACATGAAGCCGCGCGCCGAAGTGACGAAATCCGCCCCCGCTGCCAGCGCCCAGGCGACATCGCTGGGATTGACCAGCTTGCCGCTGGCGACCAGTCGGATCCGGTCCTTCAGCCCCGCCTCGTCGCGCAGGTTGGCCAGCACCGGCAGCGCCTCGCGCACCGACACGCCGACCAGGTCGATCAGCGGCATCGGCGCGGCACCGGTGCCGCCCTCGCCCCCGTCCAACGTGATGAAGTCCGGCGCGCTGTCGGCGCCCCGGGCATTGATGGCCTCGAACAGGTCGCGAAACACCTGCGCCTCGCCCATCACCGTCTTGATCCCGACCGGTTTGCCGGTGATGTCGCGCACGCGCCCCACCAAGTCCAGCAACGCGCCCAGGTCGGCAACATCGCGATGCCGGTTGGGCGAGATGCTGTCCTGGCCTTCGGGGATGCCGCGGATGCGCGCGATCTCGGCCGTCACCTTGGCCCCGGGAAGGATGCCGCCCTTGCCCGGCTTGGCGCCCTGCGCCAGCTTGATCTCGAACATCCGCACCGCGTCGTGGCCCGCCACCTCGCGCAGCTTGTCCTCGTCCAGCGCGCCCATCGCATCGCGCACGCCGTATTTCGCGGTCCCGATCTGAAAGACGATGTCGCACCCGCCCTCCAGGTGATAGGGGCTCAGCCCGCCCTCGCCGGTGTTCATCCAGATGCCGGCCTGTTTTGCGCCCCGGCTCAAGGCCCGCACTGCCGGGCGCGACAGCGCGCCGAAACTCATGCCGGAGATGTTGAAGAAGCTGGGCGCCAGGAACGGCTGCCGGGCGGTCGGGCCGATCAGCAGCGGCTCGGAGCTGGCATATTGATCGTCCAGCGGCGGAAAGGGCGCGTTGGCGAAGATCGGCGTGCCGGGGATCGACAGGTTGCGGGTGGACCCGAAGGCCACCGTGTTGCCCTGCCCGGCCGAGGCGCGACGGACCCAATCGCGCTGGGCCCGGTTGAACGGCATCTCCTCGCGGTCCATGGCAAAGAAATACTGCCGGAAGAACTCGCCCAGTTCCGAAAAGATGTGCCGGAACCGCCCGATCACCGGATAGTTGCGGCGGATTGCGTCCTCGGTCTGGGCGCGGTCGATGAAGAACAGCACGACCACCGCCAGCGCCAACAGGCCCAACAGGCTGACAAAGAGAACCGCCAGAAAGGCGACCGAGTTCAGGGCGAAGTCCATTTGCGTGCTCCGGTTGGGCCGCTGCGCACAGATTGGGCGGGAACCGTGAGACGATCAAGCACGGACCGCGCGACCGCAATTTGGCAGGTGCCTGGAATCGGCGGCTCCGAACCGGTCACTGGACACCTGACAAAAAAGGCCCCGGACAGTCGCCGGGGCCTTTCATCATTCCTTGGGCAGGATGCTCAGTGCACCACCGCGTCATCCGGCCTGGGCCGGTCGGTCGAACCCACCCGGTCGCCGATGATCAGCCCTTCGGCGCCGGCCCTGACGGTCACGACCTCGCCGTCCTTGACCTCGCCGGCCAGCAGCATCTCGGCCAGCGGGTCCTGCAGCGCACGCTGGATCACCCGCTTGAGCGGCCGCGCGCCGAACACCGGGTCATAGCCCTCGTTGGCCAGCCACTCATGCGCGCCGTCGTCCAGTTGCAGGTCGATCTTGCGGCCCGCCAGGCGCTTCTTCAGCCGCGCCATCTGAATGTCGACGATGCCGGCCATGTCCTCGCGCTTGAGCCGGTCGAAGATGATCGTCTCGTCCAGCCGGTTGAGGAACTCGGGCCGGAAATGCGCCCGCACCGCGTCCATCACATCGCGCCGTGCCTGCGAGCTGTCCGCGCCCTCGGGCAGCTGGCTCAGCGCCTGGCTTCCCAGGTTCGAGGTCAGCACGATCAGAGTCTGCTTGAAATCCACCGTGCGGCCCTGCCCGTCGGTCAGAACGCCGTCATCGAGAACCTGCAGCAGCACGTTGAACACGTCCGGATGCGCCTTTTCGACCTCGTCGAACAGCACGACCTGATAGGGCCGGCGGCGCACCGCCTCGGTCAGCACCCCGCCCTCGTCATAGCCGACATAACCCGGCGGCGCGCCGATCAGGCGGGCGACGGCGTGTTTCTCCATGAACTCGCTCATGTCGATCCGCACCATCGCGGAATCGTCATCGAACAGGTATTCCGCCACCGCCTTGGTCAACTCGGTCTTGCCGACGCCGGTCGGGCCAAGGAACAGGAACGAGCCCAGCGGCCGGTTCTCGTCGTTCAGCCCCGCCCGCGCACGGCGCACGGCATTGGACACCGCGGCGACGGCTGCATTCTGGCCGATCACCCGCCTGTGCAGCTGGTCTTCCATCTTCAGCAGCTTCTCGCGCTCACCTTCCAGCATCTTGCTGGTCGGGATCCCGGTCCAGCGTTCGACAACGGCGGCGATCTGCTCGGGACGCACGGCCTCTTCGACCATCACGCCTTCGCGTTCCTGCGCTTCGGCCTCGGCCAGTTCCTTTTCAAGCTGCGGAATGACGCCATAGGAAAGTTCGCCGGCCTTGGCCAGGTTGCCCTCGCGCTTGGCGTGGTCCAGCTCCATCCGGGCGCGGTCCAACCGCTCCTTGAGGTCGCGGGCGCTGGCCAGCTTGTCGCGCTCGGCCTGCCATTGGGCGGTCATCTCGCTGGATTTCTCCTGAAGGTCCGACAGCTCCTTCTCCAGCTTTTCCAGCCGGTCCTTGGATGCCGCGTCATCCTCGAGCTTCAGCGCTTCGACCTCGATCTGCATCTGCAGGATGTTCCGGTCCAGCTGGTCCAGTTCCTCGGGCTTGCTGTCCACCTCCATGCGCAGACGCGACGCGGCCTCGTCCACCAGGTCGATGGCCTTGTCGGGCAGGAACCGGTCGGTGATATAGCGGTGGCTCAGCGTCGCCGCCGACACCAGCGCCGAGTCCGAGATCCGCACGCCGTGGTGCAGCTCGTATTTCTCCTTGATGCCGCGCAGGATCGAAACGGTGTCCTCGACCGTGGGTTCGGAGATCAATACCGGCTGGAATCGCCGGGCCAGCGCCGCGTCCTTCTCGACATACTTGCGGTATTCATCCAGCGTGGTCGCACCGATACAGTGCAGCTCGCCGCGCGCCAGGGCCGGCTTGATCAGGTTGGCCGCGTCCATCGCGCCATCGGCCTTGCCGGCACCAACCAGCGTGTGCATCTCGTCGATGAACAGGATGACCTCACCCGCCGCGGCGGTGATCTCGTTCAGCACAGCCTTGAGCCGCTCCTCGAACTCGCCGCGATATTTTGCGCCGGCGATCAGGGCGCCCATGTCCAGCGCCAGAAGCTTCTTGTCGCGCAGGGATTCCGGCACATCGCCGTTGATGATGCGCAGCGCCATGCCCTCGGCGATGGCGGTCTTGCCGACGCCCGGCTCACCGATCAGCACCGGGTTGTTCTTGGTCCTCCGGCTGAGCACCTGCATCGAGCGGCGGATCTCTTCGTCGCGCCCGATGATCGGGTCGATCTTGCCTTCGGCAGCGGCCTCGGTCAGGTCGCGCGCGTATTTCTTCAGCGCGTCATAGCCGTCCTCGGCACTTGCGCTGTCGGCGGTGCGGCCCTTGCGGATGTCGTTGATCGCCTCGTTCAGCTTCTGCGCCGAGACATCGCCCGCCTCCAGCGCCGTCTTCGCGCCGGACTTGACCATGCAGAGCGCCATCAGCACCCGTTCCACGGGCACGAAGCTGTCGCCGGCCTTCTCCGCCAGCTTCTCGGCCTCGGCCAGGACCTTGGCGGTCTGCCCGTCCAGATAGATCTGCGCGGAGTCGCCGCTGACCTTGGGGTGTTTCGACAGCGCCAGTTCCAGCGCCTCGACCACGCGGGCGGGCTGGCCACCGGCGCGGCTGATCAGGTTGCTGGCCAGCCCCTGGTCATCGTCCATCAATGCCTTGAGAATGTGTTCGGGGATCAGCCTCTGATGCCCCTCGCGCAATGCAATCGTCTGCGCTGCCTGCACGAAACCCCGTGCACGCTCGGTGAACTTGTTCAAGTCCATGCCTGTCTCCTTTTGCAAGCGCCCATCGGTTGCTGGCGCCTGCTCAGCAGCACGCCGGGATGTGGGCCTCGGTATTGAAATGGGAAGGCCAAACAAGGGCTTCAAGTGGGCGTGAGAGGAATATCGCTGGTGGCCGGCCCTGTCCGGGACGGCAAGAGCGCGTTGACCCGCGAGCCGCAAGAACCGGCCTTTTGCATCCAATGCCCGGCCGCGCTAGGCTGAAGCCATGTCCCGTTTACAGGCTATCCGTGCACGCAGCAGTTTCGCCGACATGCTCGAAGGCCAACCGCAACATGCCGGGCTTGCCCTGCTTCTGGCCATCGGAGCGCTCGCCCTGCTGATAGAGCCGCCGCACGCGCCCCGGCTGCTGGGGTTGACTGCCGGTGCGTGGGCCACTCTTTCGATCTCGCTCGCCATCCTGCATCAGGTCCTCGTCGCGATCGTGTTCCGCCTGCAACTGCATCGCAACCTGATGACGCGGGCCTTCGGGGACCGCGACATGAGGGTTTGGGCCGCGCTTTTCCTGCCTCTGCTGATCGCGCGCCCACTGACCATCCTGCTTTGCGGCTGGGCCGATACCGTTCCGATCACCCCCTATCGCGGCGCCGAGATCGCGGTGGGCGTTGTTTTGCTGGGCGTCGCAATATGGGCGCTGCACTCGACGCTGGTACATTTTACTATCCGCCGCGCCCTGGGCGGCGACCATTTCCGCGACGAGATCGCGGCGATGCCCCTGGTGGACAAGGGGGCGTTCCGCTACACCTCGAATGCGATGTATGGCGTGGCGTTCCTGGGCCTCTGGGGCATTGCCCTGCTGTTCGGGTCGTGGAACGCACTGATCGCGGCGCTGTTCCAGCACGTCTATATCTGGGTCCACATGTACTGCACCGAAAGGCCGGACATGGACTGGATCTACGGCAATCGGTGACTTGATCCGGCCCGCACCCGCCACTAGGAAGGCGCGACCCAGATCCGCGAGGCCACCCATGTCCGATGACCGCCTGATCGTTGCCCTCGACGTTCCCGACGCCCGTGCGGGGCTGACACTTGCCGACCGGTTGGGCGAGACCGTGTCGTTCTACAAGATCGGTCTGGGAATGCTGACCGGCGGCGGGCTGGCGCTGGCCAACGAGCTCAAGCAGGAACAGGGCAAGCGCATCTTCCTCGACATGAAGCTCTTTGACATCGGCCACACCGTCGAGGCGGCGGTGCGCGGGCTGGCGCAGTTCGATCTGGATTTCCTGACGGTCCATGGCGACCCGCATGTGGTCCGCGCCGCCAAGGAAGGTGCCGCCGGCAAGGATCTCAAGATCCTCGCCGTGACCATCCTCACCTCGCTTGACCGCGGCGACCTGGACGCCGGGCTGATGGTGCCCGGCCCGGTACCCGACCTGGTGCTGGAAAGGGCCGCCCGGGCCTTCGGGGCCGGCGCGGACGGCGTCATCGCCTCGCCACAGGAGGCCGCCGCCATCCGCGCCCTCCCCGAGGCGCAGGGCCGGTTGATCGTCACGCCCGGCGTGCGCCCCGCCGGCAGCGATCTGGGCGATCAGAAGCGCATCGCCACGCCGGGCCGCGCCGTTTCGGACGGGGCCGACCACATCGTCGTGGGCCGCCCCGTGCACGCCGCGCGCGATCCCGCGGCCGCCGCGCGGGCCATCATCGACGAGCTTTCAGCGCTCTGACGGGCTGTGCCCGCAAAAGCACATTCGCGGTGCATATTCCGGACACCGGCCATTCGCGGCTGGCCTTTGTGCCCGTTTCGGGCGACTCTCAAAACGAGACACTCCCCAACGGACCTTCCTCTTCCTGAGGTTCGTTACCTCCCCCCGCACACTGCGGGGGTTTCTTTTGCGCTTCCTTCGACATCCCGGCCATGCCTTTCGCGACCCGCATCATGTGGTGTCGAGGTAATCCTGCAGCTGCGAGGGGAAGAACGGCACGGTCATCGGGTGCCGCATGAAGGCCTCGGGCGACATCATCATCCAGCCCTGCCCCTCGTCCCCGAACCGGACATCCCGCGCCGTTCCGGCCGGTCTGTGCGCGGCAAAGAGCCAGTGGCGCCCCGACCGGCGCACATAGTTGCGCGACCATATCAGCTCGGCCGGGTCCAGCTGCAGACCCACCTCCTCTGCGGTCTCGCGCAGCACGCAGGCCTCGGGGCTTTCCCCCATCTCGCGCCCACCGCCGGGCAGGTCCAGGTGGTCGGGAAAGGGTATGTCGGGCCGGTTGTCGCGCCGGATCACCAGCAGATCGGCGCCCAGGAACAACGCCAGTTTCGCTCCGGAAAACTCCATGCCGACGGCCTGCCCCGCTTTTGCTCGATCCCGCAACAGGCTAGAGTGAAATGCGTTCCGCGCCGGTTTGCAACCCGCCCCCGATCCAAGAGTAGCACCGATGCCAGGTCTTTGCCGCGACTGCTTCGAACAGGTGCCGCCTGCGCGGCGGTGCCCGTCCTGCGGCAGCCCGCGTCTGCTGCACCATCCCGAGCTGTTCGACCTGACCATCGCGCATATGGATTGCGACGCCTTCTATGCCTCGGTCGAGAAGCGCGACAATCCCGAACTGGCCGACAAGCCGGTGATCATTGGCGGCGGCCGGCGCGGAGTCGTCTCGACCGCCTGCTATGTCGCGCGCATCCGCGGCGTGCGCTCGGCCATGCCGATGTTCCAGGCGCTCAAGCTCTGCCCCGACGCGGTGATCATCAAACCCCGGATGGAGGTCTATGCCGAGGCCAGCCGCAAGATCCGCGCCATGATGGACGCGCTGACCCCGGTGGTGCAGCCGCTGTCGCTGGACGAGGCCTTCATGGATCTCTCCGGCACACAACGGCTGCATGGCGCACCGCCGGCGGTGATGCTGGCGCGGCTGGTCCGGCGGATGAAGGACGAGCTGGGCCTGACCGGTTCGATCGGGCTCAGCCACAACAAGTTCCTGGCCAAGGTCGCCTCGGACCTGGACAAGCCGCGCGGGTTTTCGGTGATCGGAAGGGCCGAGACCGCCGATTTCCTGCGCGATAAGCCGGTTCGGCTGATCTGGGGCATCGGCCCGTCGGCCCAGGCGGCGCTGGAGACCGCGGGCATCCGCAGCTTCGCCGACCTGCTGCGCTGGGAACAGGAGGCGCTGGTGGCCCGCTTCGGGTCGATGGGCGCGCGCCTGTGGCACCTGGCGCGCGGCGAGGACGCCCGCCGTGTCGATGCGCGCGAACCGGTCAAGTCGATCTCGAACGAAACCACCTTTTCCAGCGATACTGCCGATCCCGACCTGCTGGACGGCCATCTGTGGCGGATGGCCGAGAAAGTGTCGGACCGCGCCAAGGCCAAGGGACTGGCCGGCCGGGTCGTGACGCTCAAGCTCAAGCGGGCCGACCATCGCATCCTGACCCGGCGGCTCAGCCTGCGTGACGCCACCCAGATGGCCGACACCGTCTATCGCACCGCGCGGGCGCTCTTCGACCAAGTGGGCGCGCAGGGGCCATATCGCCTGCTTGGCTGCGGCTTGTCCGACCTTGTGCCCGCGGCGCAGGCCGACATCTCGGGCGACCTGCTCGATCCCGGCGCCATTCGCCGTGCCGGGGCCGAGCGCGCCACCGACGAGATCCGGCGCCGCTTCGGATCGGATGCTATTCTCAAGGGCCGCGCGTTGCGCTGATACCGCCGGCCGGCCCTATTCCGCGGCCATCGGCATCCGGGTCTGACCGATCACGGCGATCCGCGCGACGACGGTGCGCAGGGCGGCACGAAAGCCGTCGAAATCGGAACTGGGGCGAATGCGGCTCTCGTCCATATAGAGCGAGCGGTCGATCTCGACCTGAACCGCATGCTGGTTGCGGGACGGACGGCCATAGGCCTGCGTCACATAGGCCCCGGCAAACGGCGTGTTGCGGACCACGCGGAACCCCGCCCCGGCAAAGGCCGCCTCGACCTCTTCCATGATCTCGGCCGAGGCTGAGGCACCGAACCGGTCGCCCAGCACGATATCGGGGCGCCGCGCACCGCTGCGCGACAGGCTCTCCAGCGCCTCACGCGGCATCGAATGACAGTCGATCAGAAGCGCCTGCCCGAAATCGGCCCGCGCCTCGTCCAGCAAGGACTGCAACCGCGCGTGATAGGGCCGCCAGATCGTGTCGATCCGCGCCTGTGCCTCGGCCATCGCCAGCTTGCCGCGATAGATCTCGCGCCCGTTGGCCACCACCCGCGGGATCACCCCCAGGCCGGAGGCCACGCGCGGGTTGTGACCATGCCGGCGCAGCCCGCCGATCAGGGCCGGATCCAGCTCATCCGCGGCCCGGTTGAGATCCAGATAGGCCCTGGGCGCCGCCGCCTTCAGGAACGGTGCGCCGAAGCCGGTTGCCGGCTCGAACAGCAGATCCACAAAGGCGTCCTCGGAACTGCGAATCGCGTGCCGGTCCAGGACCGAGCGGCGCAGGAACTCGGGCGGGTAATCGCTGCCGCTATGCGGGGAGGCGAAGACGACGCAGGATGCGCGCGCCGCCGGCAGGGACAGATAATAGGGCGCAATGGACATGCTCACTCCTCGTTCGGAAAAAATAATAGACCGGAAACCGGATCGTTCAAAAGCCCTTGATCCCCCCTGCGACTCCTTTTATAGACCCCGCTACCGGCGCGGGCTTCCGCGCCCCATTTCGTTGTGGGGTCAGGCGCGGGTCGGTATTCATGGGCGATTAGCTCAGCGGTAGAGCACTTCGTTGACATCGAAGGGGTCACAAGTTCGAACCTTGTATCGCCCACCATGAATTCACTGTTCCGGACCTGCTCCGGGACACCCGACAACCCAGGCGCTGGCCCGCGCCGCAGGAACTGGAGAGACGGCGATGAAAGTTCGGAACTCGCTTCGCTCGCTGAAGAACCGGCACCGCGACTGCCGGGTCGTGCGTCGCAAAGGCCGCGTCTACGTGATCAACAAGACGCAGCGGAAATTCAAGGCGCGCCAGGGCTGAGCCCCAGCAAACCCGACCAAAGACCCGAACCGCGCCCATCGAGGCGCGGTTTCTTTTTGTGCCGCCGGCATCGGCGAGCGCGCGCCGCCCCGGACTGCCGAGACGGTCGATCCGTTTTCGCCTTCAGCGCCACGCGCGCTCTTCCCCTTGTTGAACCGCCACCCCGAAGAGTAGCGTATCCGGGTGATCGCCCCTTCTGCCCCGCTGGCGGGGCAGTTAGGATTTGCCTTTCCAGCTCGTTAGCGCTAACAAGCGCGGGACCCGCAAACTGGATTCATTTCAACTTACCGGAGCGACTGCCATGACCCTGAGAATCGCGATCAACGGCTTTGGCCGCATCGGCCGCAACGTCCTGCGCGCGCTGATCGAAAGCGGCGCCAAGGATGTCGAAGTTGTCGCCGTGAACGACCTGGCCCCGCCGGAGACGCAAGCGCATTTGCTGAAATACGACAGCGTCCACGGCCGCCTGACCACCCCGATCCAGATCGAGGCCGAGCGGCTGAAGGTCGGCGGCCAGGACATCCGCATGACCGCCATCCGCAACCCCGAGGAGCTGCCCTGGTCCGATGTCGACGTGGCCTTCGAATGCACCGGGCTGTTCACCGCCCGCGACAAGGCATCGATGCTGCTCAAAAGCGGCGCCCAGCGGGTGCTGATCTCGGCCCCCGGCAAGGACTCGGACCGCACCGTGGTCTTTGGCGTCAACCACAAGGATCTGACCGCCGAGGACGTGATCGTCTCGAACGCGTCCTGCACCACCAACTGCCTGGCGCCGCTGGCCATGGTTCTGGACAACGCCTTCGGTATCAAGACCGGCTACATGACCACGATCCACGCCTATACCGGCGACCAGCCCACCCATGACGCGCCGCACAAGGATCTTTACCGCGCCCGCGCAGCGGCGGTGTCGATGATCCCGACCTCGACCGGCGCGGCCCGCGCGATCTCCGAAGTGCTGCCGCATCTCAAGGGCCGGCTCGAAGGCTCGGCGATCCGCGTGCCGACGCCGAACGTGTCGCTGGTAGACTTTACCTTCGTGCCGGAAAACCGCGCCACGGTGGACGAGATCAACGCCGCGGTGAAGGCCGCCGCCGAGGGCGATCTGCGCGGGATTCTTGATTATGGCGACGAACCGACGGTATCGATCGACTACAACCACGACCCGCATTCGTCGAACTTCGCGGCCGCCCAGACCGCCGTCACCACCGAGGGGCTGGTCCGCGTGGTCAGCTGGTATGACAACGAATGGGGCTTTTCCAACCGGATGCTGGACACCGGCCGGGCGATGGGCAAGCTGATTTCAGGCTGACGCCGAAATGCGGATCGGGGCGCGTCACCGCGCCCCGATCCGCGTTCAGGCCTGCGCCTCACGCGGGCCGCCGCCCTTGTAGGCGCCGATGTTTTCACCCAGGAACGCGTTGTTCTGCTGACGGATCTCGGCCGCCGCATCGTCATAGAGGAAGGGCAGGAAGGCATAACGCCGCCCCCGCGTGACCTTGGACACCGCGTGCAAAAGAGAGCACGAAAACACCACGGCACCGCCCGCCGGCGCCTTGTAGCTGCGCGGCCCGTATTCGGGGAAACTCACCTCGCCGCCATCGAAATCGTCGTTCAGGTTCACCGACACGGCGAAGCGCCGATGTGCCGTGCCCTTGGTCGTGTTGTCCCGATGCGGGCGGAAATGGCCACCATCCTCTTCGGAGTAGCAGGCAACGATATACCGCTCCATCCGGGTCACGTGGTACTGATGGACCTTGGCGATCTCGGGGATCACCCGGCGCAGGAAGCGGGCACGCAAATCGCTGATGAGGCTGGCGTCTTCGATGTTGTAGTCGCGTCGTGACTTGTGACTGTGATCGGTCACCCCAACGGTCTTTCCGTCGATTTCGCGAACGAATCCGGACTCGGTTCCTCCATCGGCTTCATACAGACCGATCAGGTGCCGGCAAAACGACTCCTCGAACACGTTTGGCAGGACAAGTATGGGGGCATTCACTTCGAACCCGGCAAATTGGTTCGGTGGCGGAAGGGATTGCAGGTAATTCATCACTTCCGGTATGTCGCTCAGATCCTTTTTGAACCCGAAAACCCTCATCACCCGCATGGTCGGATCGATGACAACCCAGAACCTTCTATAGACGTGCGAGGAATCGTTTGGCACTGCTTCGGTATCCGCGGCGCCATAGAGCTTGCTGACCGAAAGATCGAAATCCCAGAAGGTCCGGTAGCCCGGAATCCTGTTGTAGGTGCGGCCGGCCTCTTCATCCGAGGGATCGACACAGACCCCGAAGAAACTGGCGGTTTTATCGTCAAAGACACTTGGCAGTTTCTGAACGGCCTCAATGGCTTTCTGGCTGTGTGGCTCGCCGGCCGATCCGAAAAAACAAAGGACAAGGTAGCGCCCGGCAGCGCTGTCGAATGAATAGGATTCGTTGCTGGGACTGCGCTGTCGAAAATAGGGTGCCGCGTCTCCCAGCGAAATGTCGATTGAATAGGCCATATCCGGAAACTCGCTTTGGAATATCTTGGGTATCATTCCACGCTCTTGCCGATCCGACAAGCGGCAAGCCGGCCCGATCCACCGGGCTGGTTCATGCGGCGCGGCGTTTGCGGGAGTCGATTTGGCCGGACCCTTCCGGATCCGGCCTTCTCCCCCGGCAAACGGCCGCCCGTTTCCGGACGCGGCCCGAATACTCAGTGATCCATATAGCGGTCGACCCTCAATTGGATCCGGGCGCAGCGGCGCAAGGCCCCGAAAAACCCGTCGAGAAAGTCCAACCTGCCGTGATGCGCGGTGATGGCGGCGCAGGCCCGCCGATGCGTGGTGATGTGGTAGTGCCGTTCCATGGTCTTGCCCCCAATGTCATGTGCCAAACTCAGCAAGTCCCCCGACCCTAGGTCATCGCCACGGGGCCGTCTGTGAACTGCCCCACATAGATGGCCGCCCCCGCCCGCACTGTTTCCGTTGCCAGAACATTCGAGCTGACCTAGGGTAAACCGTTGAAGGCGGCGGATTTCCCGGCCGCTGAAATTCAGGATCCCAGCCGATGTCCGGAGCCGAACTCAAGGCGTCCCTGTCCAAGGCGCGCACCACGCCGATGAACTTTCTGCTGGTGACCAAAGGCGCGTCCGTTCTGGGCCTGATCGTCCGCAAGAAACCGATTCGCGACAACGAGGGAACGCAGTTCAAGACAGAAACCAAGGCCTCGGCGATACACACCGGCATCTGCGTCGGCGGATCCGGCGGGCTGATCTTTCGCTTTCGGGCCGAGAAGGCCCCCGGCTTCGAGGCGAAGCTCAAGAAATTCATCAAGGACAAGGCCGACACCAGCCTGTCGCTGTCCTTCGAGGCCGATGCGTCGCTCGAAACGATCGACGAGGACAGCCTGGATCTGCCCACCGAGATCGCAACGCTCAACGCGGCGCTGGCCAAACTGGCCAAGCGGGCGTCGAAGGTCATAGCACTTCGGCCCGAGGCGCGCTCGGACCTGCTGGCCCGGCTGGGCGAGGCCAAGCGCCTGATCCAGGAAATCAGCGACGAACGCCGCGACCGGGTTGCGACCGCGAAATCCTATCTGGCCGAGTTGACCGCCTCTGTCGCCGAACTTCAGCAGCAGGCCGATGACGACGCGTCCGAGTCCTCTTCAAGCGACGAGTTCTCCTCGGCGCTCGATTCCGCGAGCGAGACCGACCCGGATGACGACGTGCTCGGCAAGGGCAAGGGCAAGGCCAAGGCATCCGACAAGGGCGACAAGGACATCCCGGACAAGGCCAAGGCGGAGCTCAAGAAGGTCTATGTCGCTGCCGTGCTGAACGGCGACGAGGCACAGTGGCCGCGGTTTCACAAGCATTTCAGCTCGGCCTCGCAGGCGGCCCTGCTCAAGACCTTCGGCGGGCCGCGCGGCCTGACGGCGCTCGGCAAGCTGCTGAACGAGGTCTGCGGCGGCGACGCGGCGCGGCTGCGCCGGCTTTCGGACGCGCTGGATTGATAGGAAGGGAACGCCGGTAAAATGCCCAAGGACGGACTCAAGAAGCTCTATGTCACATTCCGGGGCGATACCGCCGCGATCTCGCTGTTCCTGAAGCAGTGCGGCAGCACCAAGGCGCTGGCCGCCGCGCTCAAGGCCGCGGACTGGGATCTCTCCGTCTTGCGCCAGGACCTTCTGGACAGTCGCGAAAAGGCGGCCGACAAGGCCGACCGCAAACTGGCCAAGGGGGAGAAGAAGCGCGACGCAGCAGCCGAAAAGGACGCGGCGGGTTTCATCGATGCCGAGCAGATCGAAAGCGCCGAGGTCAAGGCGCTGGCCGGGAAATTCGCCAAGGTGGCCAAGGCCTTCGAGGCGCAGGGGTTCGACCCCAAGGGCGCGACGCCGGACATGCAGTATCTCGACGTCTCCAAGGCCGACCGGTTCGGCATGGGGTCGCCCGGCAACGTGATGGCCGGTGACGTCGGCAAACTGCTGGACCAGGAACCGGCCATCAAGATGGGCAAGATCCTGACCGCGCTGTCCGATGATCTGGCCAAGATCCGCAAGGACGCAGAGGATGACGACCAGCAGGCCCTGGACCTGATCGCCGCACAGATCCAGTCGCTTCAGGATCGGCTGGCCGAATTCTTCAACGCTGCGGCGCCCGCACCCCGGAAGATGCCCCGCGACGAGCAGTACATGGTCCCCGGCGCCACCGACATGGGCGCCATCGAGGACCGGCTGGAGAAGACCCGCGGCATCGACACCGAGAGCCAGGCTTGGGCGCTGGAAGGCGCCGAGATCAAGGGCGAGGCCGATCTCGACCGCAACCGCCTGCTGGCGCTCGACCGGCTGATCGAGATCGGCAAGCGGACCGGCGCCGGCTATGACGAGAGTCACCTGCAGACGGTGCTCGACTACATCGCCAAGGGCAAGATCGCCACGAACTACTGGCTGTCGCAGCCGCCGGGCTACAACGTCGACAAGTCCGACCAGAAACTGAAGGGCCCCAGCCTGGCGTCGCTGCTGGTCAAGAGCAAAAACTTCAAGAATGTCTGGGAAACCGGCGCCAGCCAGGCCAGCAACGAGAAGAACCGCCGCGGCGGTGTCGAAGAGGGCATGGGCTATGGCGCCGCCCTTAAACGGACCGAGGGCACGCCACAGGACTTCACGGTGGCCCAGGACACCAAGTTTCGTGCCGAGGATCCGAGCGATGGCGAAACCGACCCCGCCGAGATGCCGAAATACGCGGCCCAGATCGGCGACACCCAGGCCGAAGAGAACATGGACGGGGTCTCGCAGCGCTATGGCGACTGTTTCGTGATCTGGAAGGACGACATCCGCGAGCGGATCACCCACACGCCAGCGGACAGCTGGTCACCCGAGTTTCGCAGCGGGGTGATGAATTTCACCAGCAACTCGAACCCCGAAGTGTTACTGGCCGAGGGCGACTACCAGGTCATGCGCCTGCTCGCCGCCGAGGCCACCGGCAAGGACCAGGGGTTCATCAAGGAGATCAAGGACAGTGCCGAAGGCGTGAAACGCTATGTCGAGACGCAGATCCACGGCGACCTGACCTGGGAGGACGTGGATGTCCTGGTCCTGGGCGGCAGCAAGGACGAGCAGGAAAAGCTCAACGCAATGTTCACGACATTCAAGAAGAAGGAAGGGCACAGCTTCAAGATCCAGCTCAAGTGATCCCTGAGCCGCCCGAAACGCAACGACACTCAGACGCCTGCCGACCCGGTCAGGTGGCGCTTGAGATCTGCGTATTTATTGAAGGCCAAGTGGCGGACCGAGGAGGATTCGAACCCCCGACCCCTTGATTCGTAGTCAAGTACTCTATCCAGCTGAGCTATCGGTCCACTTGGTGAGGCGGTGTGTAGACTCAGCGCTCCGGGGGTGCAAGCCCCATTTGTCCGGTTTTCCGTCAAAAAGTCCCGTCGCCGCGCGGCAGGCGGATCGCAAAGACGGTTCCGTCCTCTCCGGTCGAGGCCAGTGTCAGTGTGCCGCCGTGCCCGCGCACCAATTCCTCGGAAATCGCCAGCCCCAGCCCCGAGCCGCCCTTGCGGATGCCGCCCTGGAACGGCGTGAAGAGATGCTCCCGTGCCTTGGGCGGCAGGCCCGGCCCCGTGTCCGCGACCTCGATCTGCCAGTCGGCCTCGCTCTCACATGCCGAGAGGGTGATCCGACCCGTGATACCTGCGGTCTCCAGCGCCTGACGGGCATTGCGCACCAGGTTCAGCAGAACGCGGAACATCTGTTCGGGGTCGGCCCGCAGCATCAGATCCTCGGGCACCGCATTCTCGATGTCGGTTCCGGTCTCGCCGGTGGCCAGCCGCTCGCTGGCCACCACGTCGCGGGCCACGTCATGCAGACGGAACCAGGTCAGCGTCGGCGCCGGTTCCTCGGCCCGGCCAAAGGCCAGCGTGCCCTCGCACAGCGACACCGCGCGGGTGATCGAGCCCACCAGCTTGGGCGCCATGCGCCGCACCAGCGGATCCTCGCTGGTCTCGATCCGGTCGGTGAACAGCTGAGCCGAGGTCAGGATGTTGCGCAAATCGTGGCTGACCTTGGCCACGGCGCCGCCCAGCTGCGCCAGCCGCTCGCGCTGCTTCAGGGCATGGGTCAGCTCGGTCTGCAACGCCAACAGCGCCTCTTCGGCCTCGCGCAGCTCGCGCACCGATGAGCTGGGCCGGATCACGCCGCGACTGTCCTCGGGCGCCCGTGCATAGCGTTGCATATGCCCCACCACGCCCTTGATCGGGCGCACCAGGAACACCCGGACCGCCAGGAACAGCAACGAGGCGGTGATCACCGAGATCACCAGCGACAGCCACAGGATCCGCAGGCCGTAATCCAGCATCGCGGCGCGCAGCGGGTCGGTTTCCATGGTGATCTCGATCAGCAGGCCTGCGTCCCGCACCGGCTCGCCGATCACGCGGATGATGCGGTTCTCGGCATGCCACAGCTGCATGAGCGCATCGCGGATCAGGGTCCAGCCCGAGGCCATGCGCAAATCGTAGGTGGTGGCGATCTCACCGGGAATCGGCGAGGACAGGACCAGCTGGCGCACCTCGTCGCGGCGCAGCACGACGTTGAACACGCCGGCATTTTCCAGCAATTCGGCCTCCAGCTCTGTGGCCAGCATATCGTCGGCCAGCAACGCCAGCGACGCAATCTGCGCCCGTTCCAGCCGGTTGAGTAGGAAATCCTCGCGGAAACGCGCGACCGACGGCACGAAGATCAGGACCTCGGCCAACATCACGAAGACCGTTGTCAGGATCAGGAACCGGCCCGAAAGCGTGTTCAGCATGAATTCCCTTTTCCGGTCAGGGGATCCAGCGCTGGACGAACCCGACCACTCGTTTCACCATCGGGCTTTCGAACAGCCGGGGCGAGAAATAGGCGCCCGCAACCCGCTTGTTCAGCTCGCCCATGGTCGGATAGGGCGCGACCATCGCCGCAACCTGGCTCATCTTGAGATTATTGGCCAGGACCAGCGACCACAAGCCGATCAATTCGCCGGCCTGGTGCCCGACGATGGTCACGCCCACCGGCCGGCCGCGCACCATCATCACCTTGGCGAATCCCGCCATCCTGCGTTCCGCCCGCGCCCGGTCGTTGCCGTCATAGTCGAACCGCGCGACCTCCAGCCGGTCGCCGTGGGTGTCGCGCGCCTGCGCCTCGGTCAGCCCGACCTGCGCCAGTTCCGGATCGGTATAGGTGGCCCAGGGGATATGCGCGGTCCTGGCCTTGGACGGCAGGCCGAACAGGATCGAGCGGATGACCACCCCAGCCTGGTAGCCGGCCGCGTGGGTGAACTGCATGCCCCCTGCAATATCCCCGATGGAATAGACCCGGCGGTTGGTGGTGCGCAGGCCGGCATCGACCTTGATCCCGGCCTTGGTCGTCTCGATGCCGGCCGCCTCCAGGTTCAGCCCTTCGGTGTTGGGCGTCCGGCCCAGCGCGACCAACAGGTGAGTACCCCTGAAGGTCCGTCCGTCCTCGGCCTCGATCTCGATCGCGCCGGCCTTGCCGCGCACAGCGGCCGCCATCGCGCCCTCGGCGATCTCGACGCCCTCGGCGCGCAGGTGGTCCAGCACCAGCGCCGCCGCTTCGGGGTCGTCCTTGCCCAGCGCGCGGGCGCCCTCGATCACCGTCACCTTGCTGCCCAGCCGCGCATGCGCCTGTGCCATCTCCATGCCGATCGGCCCGCCGCCCAGGATCAGCAGGTGCTCGGGGCGCTCGCGCCGGTCGAACAGGGTCTCGTTGGTCTCGAAGGGCACGCCGTCCAGCCCCGGGATTGGCGGCACCAGCGGCGAGGACCCGGTCGCCAGCACGATCCGCCGGGCCGCGATCACGTGGCCGCCGGCCTCGACCTCGCTGGCCGACACAAATAGGCCATGCTCGCGGATGACCCGCACGCCCAGCTCCTCGAACCGCTCCTGGCTGTCATGCGGCTCGATCCCTGCGATCACGTCGCGGACATGGTCGTTGACCGCGCCGGGATCCACCTGCGGCGCCTGGTCCGCCACGCCGAACGCCGCCGCATGCGCCTGCTGATGCGCCGCCTTGGCACTGGCCAGAAGCGCCTTGGAGGGCACACAGCCGTAGTTGAGGCAATCGCCCCCCATCCGGCCGCTTTCCAGCAAAACCACCCGCGCGCCCATCTGCACCGCGCCGGCGGCCACGGACAACCCTCCCGACCCGGCCCCGATGACCAGGATGTCGGTCTCGATCCGCTCCATGCCTCAGATCTCCTTTCGCCCGCGCAGGGCCTTGATCACCAGCGGCAGCGCCGCCAGCGCGCACAGCCCCAGGATCGGGCCGAGGATATGCGGCTCCCAGATCAGCGACAGGTCGGGCCGGCCGCCGCGGTCGAACACATCGCCCAGCCCCACGCCGATCCAGGTATAGACCAGCGCGCCCGGCACGATGCCCAGCGCCGTGGTCAACAGGAAGTTGCGATACGACACGCCCACCAGCGCCGGCAGCAGGTTGGCCACGAAGAACGGCACCGCCGGCACCAGCCGCATCAGGAAAAGCACAGGTATCTCGTTGTCGTTGAGCGCGGTCTTGAGCTGCTTGATACGGCCCTCGGACGCCTCCATCTTCGCCGCCAGCGTCTCGCCCAGCCCCCAGCGCGCGGCCAGGAAGATGGCCGAGGCCCCCACTGTCGCGGCCAGCACGTTCAGCCCGGTGCCCGCCGCCAGCCCGAACAGGAACCCGCCGGTCATGGAGGCCACAGCCGCACCGGGCAGCGAGAACGCCACGATCGCCACATAAGTGGCAACAAACAGCAGCGCCATGCCCAGGTAGTTCGCATCCCGGAACGCCAGCAGCGCTTCGCGGTTTTCGCGCAGGGTCTCGAAGGTCAGGTGATCGCGCAAGGTAAAGGCCCCGATCAGTGCCACGGCGGCGATGACCAGCAGGGGTATGTGACGCGCCGGGCTGCGGCGCGGGGCGGGTTCGGTCGTGTCCATCGGCTCTCTTGGGGTTCTGTCCACCATGCCCGCCCAAGATGCGCGCCTGTGCCGCCCACCGCCAGCCCGCTCACGGGCGCTTGATGACCGGGGCCGGTTTCGTGACGTCGGGCAGCCGCGTGACCGAAAACTGAAACCTTCCGGGGCCGGGTGGCGCATTTTGTTGCAATGCGCCGGGAAAACCGCCGCCTTGGGGTTTGACTTGCCCCCGATCCGGCGGTAGAGGACGGGCTTCGAATGAACGGGCAGGCGAATCCGCGCCGATCCCGACCGCAAGAGATTGGAGACGGAGCGATGAAGCGCACCTTTCAGCCCTCGAACCTGGTTCGCAAACGCCGCCACGGGTTCCGCGCCCGCATGGCCACCAAGGCCGGGCGCAAGATCCTCAACTCGCGCCGCGCCCGCGGCCGCAAGTCGCTGAGCGCCTGAGCGCCAGCAAAGCGATCTGACACGGATGACGCCGCCGGAGGCCCCTGGGGATGGCACTGCCAACCGCGGGGAGACGCCCCCGGCGGCGTCCGTTTGCGCGCTTGAAACCCTGCGCAACCGCTCGGATTTCCTGGCCGCCGCGCGCGCCCGGCGACAGGGAACCGCCTCGATGATGGTGCAGGCCCGCCGGCGCGGCGACGACACACCCCAGATCCGCGTGGGCTTCACCTGTTCCAAGAAGGTCGGCAACGCCGTGGCTCGCAACCGTGCCAAGCGCAGGCTGCGAGAAGCCGCCCGGGCGGTGCTGCCGGACCTGGGCCGCAGCGGCTGGGACTATGTGCTGATCGGACGGCGCGAGGCGACCGCCGAGCGGCCCTTCGACCTGCTGCTGGATGACCTGCGGCGGGCGCTGCGCAAGCTGCACGCCTGATCGGCTGCGTCCGGCTGTCCCAAAACCTGCCAGGAAACTCGCCGGTCAACGCGCTTTCCCCGCATCGCCAATCGCATTACCCTCGGTCCCATGACACCGCTCGCCCGCCTGCTTGCCCTGCCCGTCCGCGGCTATCGGCTGATCTTCAGCCCCTGGGTCGGGTTCCACTGCCGGTATCAGCCGACTTGCTCGGCCTATGCGCTGGAAGCGCTGCAGAAGCATGGAGGCGTGCGCGGGGCCTGGCTGGCGGCGCGGCGGATCGGCCGGTGCCATCCGCTGGGCGGGACCGGATATGACCCGGTGCCCGGCCGCGATGCCCCGGAGCCGGAGGTGACGGACCGTCAGCCTTGACCTGACGCCGCACCAAACCGGAAGCTGCCATTGCAGAAACCGCCCGAGGCCGCCCATGTCCACCCCGCCAAGCCGGACCGACCTGCCCACCCACGAGGTCACGAACCAGCCGCCCGAACGCGGCGATGTCGACCTTTGGGCAAGCGATCCGGTGCTGCGCGGTCTTGCCGCCCGCACGGGCGCGCAAACCGCTCCTCTGGTGGAGTATGGCCGGGCACTGGGCACCGCCGACATGCGCCAGGCCGGGCGCGACGCCAACCGCAACCCGCCCGAGCTGCGCGCCTTCGACCGGGCCGGCCGCCGGGTCGACGAGGTGCGCTTTCACCCGTCCTATCACCAGCTGATGCGGTTGGGCACGGCGGCGGGCTATTCGGCCATCGCCTGGGAAAAGGCTCCCGGCGGCCACGCGACCCATGCCGCGATGGTCTATCTGGCCAGTCAGACCGAACCCGGCCATTGCTGCCCGCTGACCATGACCTATGCGGCTCTGCCGGCGCTGGCCGCTGCGCCGGATCTCGACGCGGCCTGGCGGCCACCGTTGATGTCGCGCGACTATGACCCTGCGGCGTGTCCCGTGGCCGCCAAGCGGGGCGCCACCCTCGGTATGGCGATGACCGAGAAACAGGGCGGCTCGGACATCCGCGCCAACACCACCACGGCCATGCGGGACGGCGATGCCTGGCGGCTCAGGGGTCACAAGTGGTTCTGCTCGGCGCCGATGTCCGACGGTTTTCTCACATTGGCCCAGGCCCCGGGCGGTCTGACCTGCTTCCTGCTGCCCCGCTGGCTGGAGGACGGGCCCAACGGGCTGCACCTGATGCGGCTCAAGGACAAGCTGGGCAACCGCGCCAACGCCTCGGCCGAGGTCGAGTTCCACGACGCGCTGGCCTGGCAGATCGGAGACGAAGGCGACGGCATCCGCACGATCCTCGGGATGGTCCACCACACAAGGCTCGACACTGCGATGGCCCCGGCGGGCCTGATGCGCGCCGCCCTGGCCGAGGCGCATCACTGGACCGCCCACCGCAGCGCCTTTCAACGCCGCCTGATCGACCAGCCGCTGATGCGCGCGGTGCTGGCCGACCTGGTGCTGGACTGGGAAGGCGCGCTGACGCTGGGGATGCGTGTGGCGCAGGCCTTCGACGGCACGACCGATGGCGACCGTTCCTTTGCCCGCGTCGGGGTCGGCCTGGCGAAGTTCCTGTCCAACAAGCTCTGCCCGCGGGTCACCGTCGAGGCGATGGAGGTGCTGGGCGGCATGGGATATGTCGAGGACACGCCCCTGCCCATGCTCTACCGCGAGGCACCGCTCAACGGCATCTGGGAGGGGTCTGGCAACGTGATCTGCCTGGACATCCTGCGCAGCCTGGCGCGCGACCCGCTTGCCGCGCAGGGGGTTCAGTCCGAGCTTGAAGCCGCCACCGGCGCCGACCGCCGCTATGACGCAGCGCTGCGCGCCCATGCCGAACGCTGGCCGGACCTGCCGCCCGAGGCCGAGGCGCGCTGGTTCGCCGAACGGCTGGCGCTGTTGCTCACCGCATCGCTGCTTCTGCGTTTCGCGCCCGCCGAGGTGGCCGACGCCTATGTGGCGACCCGCATCGCGAGTACCGCCGGCCGCGTCGCCGGGGCGATCCCGCAGGGGGATGTCGGGGGCATCCTCGCCCGGCTCGTACCCGATCCGTGACGCACCGGGCCGGCCTTGCCCGGTCGCGGCAACTCTTGTAAGGCCGGTCCATGCTCGACGACAGCAACGATATCCATCCGCTCTTTGCCGGTGCGCCCTCGACCACCGAGTTCAAGAAGCTGCGCAAGCGCATCGTGCGTCAGACCCGCGAGGCGGTCGAGCAATACGGCATGATCGACGGTGGCGGCGCACGATCGGAGACCGGCGGAAAACCCAGGTGGCTGGTCTGTCTGTCCGGCGGCAAGGACAGCTATACACTGCTGGCCGCGCTGCACGAACTGCAATGGCGCGGCCTGCTCCCGGTCGACCTGCTGGCCTGCAACCTCGACCAGGGGCAACCCGGTTTCCCGGCCACGGTGTTGCCCGAGTTCCTGCAGAAGATGGGCGTACCGCACCGGATCGAGTATCAGGACACCTATTCCATCGTCGTCGACAAGGTGCCCGCCGGGCGCACCTACTGCGCGCTCTGCTCGCGGCTGCGGCGCGGCAACCTCTACCGGATCGCCCGCGAGGAAGGCTGCTCGGCCGTGGTTCTGGGCCATCACCGCGACGACATCCTCGAGACGTTCTTCATGAACCTCTTTCACGGCGGGAGGCTGGCAACGATGCCGCCGAAACTGGTCAACGAAGAGGGTGACCTCTTCGTCTATCGCCCGCTTGCCCATGTCGCCGAGGCCGATTGCGCGCGCTTTGCAGCCGCGATGAACTATCCAATCATCCCCTGCGACCTGTGCGGCAGCCAGGACGGGCTGCAGCGCCAGCAGGTCAAGCAGATCCTCGACGGCTGGGAGAGCAACAGTCCCGGCCGCCGCCAGGTCATGTTCCGCGCTCTGATGAACGCCCGGCCCTCGCATCTGCTCGATCCGAAACTCTTTGATTTCCAGGGACTTTCCCTGGAACCGGATCAAAAAGACAAAAATCCGGACGAGATTCCGCGCCTGCGTTAATCCTCCGCTCAGATCACGTGCTTACGGTCTGTTCCGCACATTGCGACTGGCCCGAGGCACCCCATGCGGACGATATCCAACCTGACGACACTGCGCGCCCGGATCCTCCCGATCCTGACTGGGCCGCCGATCCTGGCCTTCCTGCCGGCCCTGACACTGGGCGCCTTCTGGACCGGCGGCGAGGCCGCGTTGATCCTCGTCGCGCTGGGCCTTCCCCTGTTCTTCGCCCTGGCCGGCGCCCTGCAGCTGTGGCCCCCACAACGCGGCGTTCCGCGCGACGCTGTGACCGGGCTGATCCTGCGCCCCGGGTTCGAGGCTGCCCTGCAAGAGATCCACGACACCGCCATCGAGGCCGGGCTGAACTCCGCCTGTTTCATCATCGAGCTGGACGACCATGCCGAGCTGGTAGAGCGCCACGGCCCGTCGGCGGGTGACCTCGTGGCGCGCCGCAGCGGCGAGCGCATCCTGTCCGCGCTGCGCCAGGCCGACAGCGTCGCACGTCTGGGTGAGAAGCGCTTTGCGGTGTGCCTTGCGCCGGTGCAGCAGTTTGACCTGGAACTGTGCATCCAGCTTGCCGGCCGAATCCAGGCCGCGATCGAGGACGCGATCTCGCTGGACGGGATCGCGGTCTATGTCTCCTGCTCGATCGGCTTCTGCCAGTTGGGCCGCGCCAGGACGAGTGGCGGCCGGGACTGGCTGGTCGCCGCGGCAGAGGCCCTCGCAGACGCCCGCCTGCACGGCCCCTCGGCCATCCGCGCCTACTCCGCGCGAAGCGCCGGACAGGCAGAAACCCGGTCAGGTCTGCAGGGTGACATTGCCGCAGCCCTGGAAAGCGGACAGATCCAGCCGTGGTATCAGCCGCAGATTTCCACTGACACCGGCAAGATCACCGGATTCGAGGCGCTTGCGCGATGGGCCCACCCGGTGCGCGGCACGCTGGGGCCCGAGTGCTTTCTGGACCTGATCGAGGAGGCCGGGCTGACCCAGCGCCTGGGCCAGGTGATGCTCTATCACGCGCTCACCGCGCTCAAGGCCTGGGACAGCGCCGGCCTCCCGGTGCCGCGGGTGGCGGTGAATTTCGCCGCGGCCGAGCTGCGCGACCCCGGGCTGGTCGACCGCATCCGGTGGGAGCTCGACCGGTTCGACTTGCGCCCCGAGCGGCTGGCGGTCGAAATCCTGGAAACGGTGGTGGCGACCCCATCGGACGACACCATCGCCCGCAACATCGCGGGTCTCAGCGCCCTGGGCTGCGGTATCGACCTGGACGATTTCGGAACCGGCCATACCTCGATCGCATCGATTCGGCGGTTCGACATTTCCCGAATCAAGATCGATCGGTCCTTCGTGATGAAATCCGACCGCGACCCCGAGCAGCAGAAACTGATCGGCGCGATCCTCACCATGGCCGAGCGGCTCGACCTGGAAACGCTGGCCGAAGGTGTCGAGACCGTCGGCGAACACGCGCTGCTGGCCCAGTTGGGCTGCGATCATGTCCAGGGCTTTGGCATCGGCCGCCCCATGCCCTTCGACAGGACCCTGGACTGGATCAGCGCCCACGGCGCCAAGCTGCGGGAGGCGCCGCGCATCGGGCGCCAAACCGGTTGAGATCGCGGAAGAGGACCGATGCGGGCGGTTTGGCCCCGCAAAAAAAGGGCGAATCCGCTTGACCTTTGGCCCCGTCCCCTGTTGAACCCGGCCTTGTCTTTTCTTGCACAAGGTGGCTGTCTCCGATGGACGATCAGAACAAGAATCTCATACTCGCAACCGCGCTGAGTTTTCTGGTGATCCTGGTCTGGTTCGTTCTGTTTCCGCCGCCGGAACCGACCCCGCCCGCCGATGAGTCCGCCATCGGCACCAACACCGCCGACGAACCCGTGGCCGTGGCCCCGCAGGCTGCTGACGGCGCCGCACCGGCCGCCGACCAGGTCGCCGCCGAGGCTGTGGAAGACGCCCCCCGCCTGCCCATCGAGACGCCGCGCCTGACCGGATCCATCTCGCTGACCGGCGGTCGCATCGACGAGCTGTCGCTCAAGGACTACCGCGTGTCGCTGGGCAAGGACGCCGAAATCGTCGAGGTCCTCAACCCGGTCGGCAGCGGCGCCGCTTACTACGCGCTCTATGGCTGGGCGCCGGGCACCGGGCTGAACCTGGAACAGGTTCCCGGCGCGGCCACCGAGTGGCAGGTCGAGAGCGGCGAGACCCTGGGTGTGGACAGCCCGGTGACGCTGGTTTGGGACAATGGCAACGGGCTGACTTTCCGCCGCACCATCGCCGTCGACGCGGATTTCATGTTCACCGTCACGCAATCGGTTCAGAATACCGGCGGCGGCGCAGCCGCTGTTGCCCCCTACGGCATCCTGGCCCGCCACGGCATCGGCGAGGATGCCGATCTGCCCGGCCTCAAGAACTTCTTCATCCTGCATGAAGGCGCGGTCGGCATGACCGATGGCAGCCTGTCCGAGATCGATTACGGCGACATGCGCGATTTCGACGTGAATGCCGAGGAGCGCGCCCAGGCCGAAGTGTTCCAAGTCCAGGAAAGCGGCTGGATCGGGTTCACCGACCATTACTGGATGACCACGCTCATCCCCGAACCCGGCACCCCGTTCAAGGCCGCGGCCAAATACGACGACCGGCGCAAGATCTACCAGACCGAGACCGTCCTGCCGACCATGACCGTCGAGCCGGGCGAAACCGCGCAGGTCCAAACCCGCCTGTTCGCCGGCGCCAAGGAATGGGAAACGATCCGCGAATACCAGCGCTCGGGCGTCGCCGGGTTCATCGACAGCATCGACTGGGGCTGGTTCTTCTTCCTGACCAAGCCGATCTTCTGGCTGCTGCACAACCTCAACCAGCTGATCGGCAACATGGGCTGGTCGATCATCGGCCTGACCCTGATCATCAAGGCGATCGTCTTCCCGCTGGCCTACAAGTCCTACGTCTCGATGGCCAAGATGAAGGAGCTTCAGCCGCAGATGGAGGCCCTGAAGGAGGCCGCCGGCGACGACCGCCAGAAGATGCAGCAGGGCATGATGGAGCTCTACAAGAAGGAGAAGGTGAACCCCGCCGCCGGCTGCCTGCCGATCCTTCTGCAGATCCCGATCTTCTTCTCGCTCTACAAGGTGATCTTCGTCACCATCGAACTGCGCCATGCCCCCTGGTTCGGCCCGTTCCGCGACCTCAGCGCGCCGGACCCGACCTCGATCATGAACTTTTTCGGCTGGGCACCCTGGCCGGGGCCCGAGCCGGGCTCGATCGTGGCGCTTATTTTCATCGGCATCCTGCCGCTGCTGCTGGGTATCTCGATGTGGCTGCAGCAGAAGCTGAACCCGGCGCCGACCGACGCGACCCAGGCGATGATCTTTGCCTGGATGCCTTGGGTGTTCATGTTCATGCTGGGCAGCTTTGCCAGCGGGCTTGTGGTCTACTGGATCGCGAACAACACGATCACCTTCATCCAGCAATACGCGATCATGCGCAGCCAGGGCTATACGCCGGACGTGTTCGGCAACATCCGCTCCAGCTTCAAGCGCGGGCCGAAACCGGACGAGAAATGACCGGCAGCGTCGTCAGCCTGTGGCGCCACCCGATCAAGAGCCACGGGCGCGAGGCGCTTGACCGGGTCACGCTGGAGGCCGGGCAGACCATGCCCGGCGACCGGATCTGGGCGGTCGCGCACGAGGCCTCGCGGGCCGATGGCAGCGAATGGGTGCCCTGTGCCAATTTCAGCCGCGTCGCCAAGGCACCGCAACTGATGGCGATCACCGCGCGGCTGGACGGCGACCGCGTCGCCCTGTCCCATCCCGACCGCCCCGATCTGAGCTTTGAGCCCGACGGAGATCCGGCCGGTTTTCTGGACTGGGTGCGCCCGCTGACGCCGCCCGAACGCGCAGCCTCGGCGCGGATCCTCCGGGTTCCGGGGCGCGGCATGACCGACAGCGACTTCCCGTCAGTGACACTGTGCAACATGGCCTCGCACCGGGCTGTCGAGCAGAAGCTAGGCCGCACGCTGTCGATCCACCGCTGGCGCGGCAACATCTGGATCGACGACCTGGCCCCGTGGGAGGAGTTCGACTGGCTGGACCGGCAGGTGCAGGTCGGCGAGGCGATCCTGCACGTGCGCGAACGCACCGACCGCTGCGCCGCGACCAGTGCCAATCCCGAAACCGGCCGGCGCGATGCCGACACGCTAGGCGCGTTGGAAACCTGGGGGCATACCGATTTCTCGGTCCGCGCCGAAGTGGTGCAGGGCGGCGCGATCGGCATCGGTGACACGGTGCGCCCGGCATGAACGATCTGCCCTTTCCCCTCGCCGAGACACCGGACGACCACGCGGCCGAGCGCGGCCGCAAGCTGTTCGCCGGGGCGTCGGAATTCGTCAAGGGCGTTGTCGCCATGTCCGGCCTGCCCGCGCCCGACCGTTTGGAGGTCTGTTTTGCCGGCCGGTCCAATGTCGGCAAGTCCAGCCTGATCAACGCGCTGACCGGCACCAAGGCGCTTGCCCGGGCCTCGAACACGCCGGGGCGGACTCAGGAGATCAACTTCTTCACCCAGGGGCCGGATCTCTATCTGGTGGACCTGCCCGGCTATGGCTATGCCAACGCGCCGCTCAAGGTCGTCGAGAAGTGGCAGAAGCTGTTGAAGCAATACCTGTCGGGCCGCCAAACCCTGCGCCGCGCCTTCGTGCTGATCGACGCGCGGCACGGCATCAAGCCGGTGGATGACGAGATCATGCGGCTGCTGGACACCAGCGCGGTCACGTTCCAATGCGTTCTGACCAAGGCCGACAAGGTCAAGGCCGCCGAACGCGACAAGATCCTGACCCAGGTGCGGGCCGGATTGGCCAAGCACCCCGCCGCCTTCCCCGAGATCCTTCTGACCTCGGCGGAAAAGGGCGACGGGATCGCCACGCTGCGGTCGATCATCGCGGGTCTGGAATAGCCCGGGCACGGCAATCCCTTGGCAGCGGCGGGCAAAACGCCTAACAGGTTGCGACACAGGGATATCGAGCGATGAAGACACGAGCCATGAACCGCGACTGGATTGCCACTGCCGCCACACTCAGCAGCGCCCTGCCCTATCTGCAGCGCTATGACGGTGCCATCGTGGTGATCAAGCTGGGCGGCCACGCCATGGGCTCGGACGACGCGATGGAGAGCTTTGCCCGCGACGTCGTGCTGCTGCGGCAGGTGGGCGTGAACCCGGTCGTGGTGCATGGCGGCGGGCCGATGATCAACGCGATGCTGGACAAGCTGCAGATCCGGTCGGACTTCGTGGGCGGCAAGAGGGTCACCGACGCGGCCACGGTCGAGGTGGTCGAGATGGTCCTGTCCGGTGTCGTCAACAAGCGCATCGTGCAGGCGATCAACGGCCAGGGCGGCCGCGCCGTGGGCCTGTCGGGCAAGGATGCCAACCTGATGGTCTGCGACCAGGCCGATGCGGCCCTCGGATTTGTCGGCACCCCGGCGCAGATGAATCCCCGGTTGTTACACGACCTGTTCACCAATGACGTGATCCCGGTCATCGCCCCGCTGGGCGCGGGCCGCAACGGCGAGACGCTCAACGTCAACGGCGACACGGCGGCCGGCGCCATCGCCGCAGCGCTCAAAGCTGATCGCCTGTTGCTGCTGACCGATGTGTCGGGGGTCAAGAACGCGGCGGGCGAGGTCGTCACCGAGCTGAAGGCGGGCCAGATCCGCGAGATGACCCGCGACGGCACCATTGCCGGCGGAATGATCCCCAAGACCGAGACGGCGCTGGACGCCCTGCATGGCGGGGTGCGGGCCGCCGTGATCCTGGACGGGCGGGCGCCCAACGCGGTGCTGCTGGAGCTGTTCACCGAGCATGGCGCGGGTTCGATCATCCGTCCGGATTGATCGGCGCGCGCTTGCCGCGCCGGGACACATGGTCGACTGTACGGGCATGGATCCGTCAGCAGGGGCCCGCCAATGACCTACGAAGACCTGGAACGCGCGGCCGGCGCGAGCGGCCTGCTGGTCATGGGCGCGCTGCACCCGCGCCGGTGCGGTGCCGCGCAGCTGACCGACGGAACCTTGATCCTGCTCGGGGCGGGTCCGGCCTTCTGGCCCGCCTTCACGACCGCCCCCGAGGCGCGCGACGGCGCGCCCGACCCGATCGACCGCTGGTCGCGGCGCGTGGTGGGCGGGCTGGCCGCGCAATACGGGGCCGAGGCGCATTTCCCCTTCGGCGGGCCGCCGTATGCACCGTTCATCGACTGGGCCCTGAAATCCGGCCGCGCCTTCCTGAGCCCGACCGGCATGATGGTGCATGACACGGTCGGGCTGATGATATCGTTTCGCGGCGCCCTGCATTTCGGGCAGGAATTCGACCTGCCACCGTTGCACGCCCGATCCCCTTGCACGGGTTGCCCGGCGCCCTGCCTGACGGCCTGTCCGGTCGAGGCTCTGCGCCGCGATGCGCCCTATGATCTGGCGGCCTGCCATTCTTTTCTGGACAGCCCCGCCGGTGCGGATTGTATGATGAAAGGGTGCGCTGCACGCCGGGCCTGCCCGCTCAGCGCGGGTGCAGGCCGGACGGACGCGCAATCCGCCCTGCATATGAAGGCCTTTCATCCATCATGACCCGCACTCTCATCCTGACCCGCCATGCCAAATCCAGCTGGGACACCCCCGGACAGCCTGACCATGAACGCCCGCTGAACAAGCGTGGCCGCGCCTCGGCCGAGGCGATCGGCCGATGGCTCGACGCCAAGGGCCTGAGACCCGACCTGGTCCTGTGTTCCGCCGCTGTCCGCACCCGCGAGACCTGGGACCGGATGAAGCTGGAGGCCGGCGAGGAGCGGTTCACCGACCTGCTCTATCACGTCACCGCCAACCAGATGCTGCGGGCGCTCAACGCGGCCCAGGGGCGGACCGTGCTGATGCTGGGCCACAATCCGGGCCTTGCGGATTTCGCCGCGTCACTGGTGGCCGAGCCCCCCGAGCATGCCCGGTTCGAGGACTACCCGACCGGGGCAACCCTGGTGCTGGACTTCGACACTGACGACTGGAAGCGCGTGGCCTGGCACATGGGCCAGGTACGCGAGTTCGTTCTGCCGCGAGAGTTGCTGGAAGACTGAACCACCCCGGCGGCCCGCCACGGCCAGAGCAGAGAAACGGCCCCCGGTTCACAAACCGGGGGCCGCCTTTTTGGAACCGGTGCCTTCAGTGCCCGAGGATCTGGCTGAGGAACAGCTTGGTCCTGTCGCTCTGCGGGTTGTTGAAGAACTCTTCGGGTTCGTTCTGTTCCACGATCTGACCTTCGTCCATGAAGATCACCCGGTTCGCCACCTGCCGGGCAAAGCCCATCTCGTGGGTCACGCAGAGCATCGTCATACCTTCCTCGGCCAGCTCGATCATGGTGTCGAGCACTTCCTTGATCATCTCGGGATCGAGCGCCGAAGTCGGTTCGTCGAACAGCATGATCCGCGGCTTCATGCACAGCGACCGGGCAATGGCCACCCGCTGCTGCTGGCCACCCGAAAGCTGACCGGGATACTTGTCGGCCTGCTCCGGGATTTTCACTTTCTCCAGGAAATGCATCGCCGTTTCCTCGGCCTCGCGCTTGGGCGTCTTGCGCACCCAGATCGGCGCCAGCGTGCAGTTTTCCAGGATCGTCAGATGCGGGAACAGGTTGAAGTGCTGGAAACACATCCCGACCTCGGACCGGATCTTGTCGATGTTCTTCAGATCCGAGGACAGCACAGTGCCGTCCACCTCGATCAACCCCTGCTGGTGCTCTTCCAGCGCGTTGATGCAGCGGATCAGCGTGGACTTGCCCGAGCCCGAGGGGCCGCAGATCACGATGCGCTCGCCCTGATAGACGGTCAGGTTGATGTCGCGCAGCACGTGAAAGCTGCCGAACCACTTGTTCATGCCCTGGATGGTGATCGCGACCTCGTCGGACACTTTCATTTGTGCAGTTTCAGCCATTGCGGCCTCCTAGCGATGGTCGGTCTGAAGACGGCGCTCCAGCCATTGTGAGTATTGCGAGATGCTGTAGCAGACGACGAAGAACAGCAGCGAAGCGAACAGGAACAGTTCCCAGTAGACGCCGTTCCAGTCAGTCGAGGCCAGGATCGGCCCGCGGATCATGCCCACAAGATCGAACATCGAGATGACCGAGACCAGTGTGGTGTCCTTGAACAGCCCTACCGACACGTTGACGATGCCGGGGATCGAGATCTTCAGCGCCTGCGGCAGGATGATCAGCCGCATCGCCTGCGCATAGTCGAGCCCGAGGCTGTCGGCGGCCTCGTACTGCCCCTTGGGCAGCGCGGCCAGACCGCCCCGGATGACCTCGGCGATATAGGCCGAGGCGAACATGGTGATCATGATGATGACACGCAGGATCAGGTCGAAGGACGTGCCGGGCGGCAGGAAATAGGCCAGCACCACGTTGGCGACGAACAGCAAGGTGATCAGCGGCACGCCGCGGATGAACTCGATGAAAACCACGCAGATCCACTTGATGATCGGCATGTCCGACTGCCGCCCCAGCGCCAGCACGATGCCGATGGGCAGCGACAGCGAGACACAGACCGTGCCCAGGATCATGTTCAGCATGAAGCCGCCCATGTCCCGCGACTGCACCGCCTCCAGCGCCGGGGTCTCGGACGCCAGAAGGTCGGTCAGGAAACCGCCCAGCCACCACGACACCAGCGCAGCCGCGATACCGCTGAAAAACGCAGTTGCAAAGCTGTTCCGAACCAGCCGCGAATAGACCACATAGCCGACGACAAAGCCCAGAAGCGCAAAAATCGGGGTCCAGATCGTGCCGCCCCAGATCAGGTAGAAGGCGATGAACGGGTAGAGGCCGGTGAAGATCAGCATCTTGCGCGGCAGGTCGAAGAACAGGACGGGCGCCGCGGCGACGATCAGAAGGACGAAGGCCAGCGTCGGACGCCAATACTGCTCGGACGGGTATTTGAACCCGAACAGCAACTGGTTCCATCGGTCCGTCAGGACCGAGAAACACGCGCCGGTCGTGCCATCCAGGATCTCGCGGCACTCCGCCAGGCTGTCGGTGTTCCAGATCCCGTTGAGCAGCCAGGGCAGCGTATCGCTGGCCAGTTTGTAGATGAAGATCAGCGACAGCACCGTCAGCAGCGTGTTCAGCCAGCCCGAGAACAGGTTCTCGCGCAGCCACTTGACGATACCCTGTTCGGTTGCCGGCGGCGGCAGTTGCGGCAGCGGCTCGGTGCGTACGAAGGAGACTGAGAGATGCTCTTCCATTATCAGCGCTCCTTCAGCCGGATCGACTTGTTATAGACGTTCATGACCGCCGAGATGCCCAGCGAGATCAGCAGGTAGAAGAGCATCAGCAGCAGAACCGTCTCGATCGCCCGCCCGGTCTGGTTCAGCGTGATGCCGCCCAGCGTGCCGGTGACGTCCATGTAGCCCACGGCGATGGCCAGCGAGCTGTTCTTGGTGATGTTGAGGTAGTTCGAGATCAGCGGCGGGATGATGACCCGCAGCGCCTGCGGCAGGATCACCAGGTTCATGATCCGCCCCGGGCGCATGCCCAGAGAGGCCGCGGCTTCGGTCTGGCCCTTCGAGATCGCCTGGATGCCGGCGCGCACGTTCTCGGCGATGAAGGCCCCGGTATAGATCGCCAGCGCGAACCACAGCGCGATCAGCGAGCCCAGGATGGTAACGCCGCCCTGCAGGTTGAACCGGTTCGCCAGCGGGTCGGGCCGGTCCAGCGTGATCGGCTGACCCAGCAGGTAGAAGGCGATGATCGTCGGCAGGATCAGGATGGCCAGAGACGGCCAGCCCATCGGCAGCAGCTTGCCGGTGTCGTAGAGCAGTTTGGTGGCATAGCGGCGATAGGCGATTACCCCGAAGACCGACGCGATGAAGACACCGAGCACGGCCCAGCCCAGCGGCTGAAACACCGGCAGCGGCATGACGATCCCGCGATTGGTGAAGGCGAAGAGGCCCAGGAACAGGTCGCGCTCCGGGTCCTCGCCCAGATAGACGCGCGCCGAAGGCAGCGCGGCGGTCATGATGAAGAAGATGATCAGGATCCAGATCAGCACCGGAACGTTCCGGAACGCCTCGACATAGATCGCCATCAGCTTGCGCACGATCCAGTTCTTCGACAGGCGCAGGACACCGGCGATCACGCCGAAGATGGTCGCCGTCACACAGGCCAGGAAAGCCACAATCAGGGTGTTGATGATCCCCACGATCGAGGCGCGCAGATGGGTCGACTGGCTGGTGTATTCGATCGGCCGCTGGTTGATGTCGTACCCGGCCGGTTCGCCCAGGAACCCGTACGAGATGTTCAGACCGGCGGCCCGCAGGTTGGTGATCAGGTTGCTTCCCAGATAGGCGAAGGCCGCGATCAGCAACAGCAAGGCGATGAATTGAAAGGTTAGGCTGCGATACCGCGTGTCGTTGAGCAGCATCGACAGGCGAAACTGCTCCTTCGGCGGGTCAGTGATTGTGGTCATGACCTATGGTTTTCCCCGTTTCGACCCGGACGGTTCCGCGGCAGGGTTGATCCCTGCTCCCGCTCGCCGGGCCTTCTTATCGTTGATGCAAAAAGGGCGCAGGTTGCCCTGCGCCCCTTGCATGAGGTTTTACCGGAACGGCGGCGAGTACAGCAGCCCGCCATCGGTCCACTGCGCGTTCAGGCCGCGCGCCAGGCCGATCGGAGTGTCCTCGCCGATGTTCTTGGCGAAGATCTCACCATAGTTGCCGTTGGTCTTGATGGCGCGCATGGCCCACTCGGCGTCCAGACCCAGCATCTCGCCCAAGGTACCTTCGGTGCCCAGCAGACGGTTGATTTCCGGGTTGTCGGTGCCGGCGGCCATCTCGTCGATATTGGTCGACGTGACGCCCAGCTCTTCGGCCGAGATCAGCGCGTTCAGGGTCCAGCGGACCACATCGCCCCACTCGTTGTCGCCGTGACGGACCAGCGGGCCCAGCGGCTCTTTCGAGATGATCTCGGGCAGCAGGACGTGATCGCCCGGGTTTTCGAACGTGGCGCGGGTTGCGGCCAGGCCCGAAGCGTCGGTGGTGTAGACGTCACAGGCGCCCGCCAGGTACTGCTGCTGCGCTTCGGCATTGGTCTCGATCGGGACCGGCTCGTAGCTGATGTTGTTCGAGCGGAAGAAATCCGCCAGGTTCAGCTCGGTCGTGGTGCCGGTCTGGATGCAGACCGTCGCGCCGTCGAGTTCCTTGGCCGAGCTCACGCCCAGCTCCTTGGGGATCATGAACCCCTGGCCGTCATAGTAGTTCACGCCGACGAATTCGAACTTGAGGTCGACGTCGCGGCTGAAGGTCCAGGTCGTGTTGCGGGCCAGCATGTCGATCTCGCCCGAGGCCAGCGCGGTGAACCGCGTCTTGCCGGTCGTCGGCACGAATTCGACCGCCGATGCGTCGCCCAGAACCGCGGCTGCCACGGCGCGGCACACGGCCACGTCGAACCCATTCCATTCCCCGTTGGAATCCGGTGCCGCAAAGCCGACCAGGCCGGTTGTCACACCGCAGTTCAGCGTGCCACGGGCCTTGACGTCGTCCATCGTTCCGGCCGCGGCTGCTCCAGCTGCCAGGCCGGCCACGGTGAGCGCGCCCAAAAATACGGATTTCTTCATTTTTACCTCTTCCTGATGTTCCGCCCATCGAGACGGTTCGGCCGTTGTTTTACGGCCGGTTCGATTACCGAAACGCACATTGGCGCTTCAATGCGCCCGAGTTTGGTCGCATAAGCCGACAAAGGTCAAGTCACCTATCATGAAAACAAGGGCTGCCGGAGGCTTCCGCTAGGGCAGCGCGCGCATGGCGCGCTTTCACTGACCGGAAAACTCCCGCGAGAGGGTCAACCGGCCAGGTCGTAGAACCGTTTAGCGTGCATGAACGCCTTGCCCTTTCGCTCTGCGAGGGTGCGGGCCTCGTCATCGACGCCCCAGATCTCCTCCTGCCAAAGCTCGTCCAGGCGCGACAATTGCCAGATCGCCTCGGGGCGATCCCAGTCCAGCGCGGCGGCAAATCCAAGGATCAGCGACCCCGACATGCTGACGAGATCGTGAAACGCCGCCAGGTGATACGGGCTCATCGCGTGGACCCGGCGGCCAAGTGCGGCCAGCGCGCGCGGATCTTGTGGACGGTGAATCACGCCCGCGGCCGGCAGCAACCGGGCGCTCAGCTCGGTTTCCGCCCAGTCCAGCGGCGGATCCCAAGCCGCGGACTGGCGCGCGACCAGTTCGTCGGGGTGATCGGCGCGATAGCACAGCAGGTCCGAATCACCATAGGCGGCCAGCATCTCGGCGACCTCGGCATGTTGCGGCCGGACCTTGTCGATTGCGGCATTGGCCGAGCGGGTGACGGGCATGGACTCGGGGTCGACCACCTTGCCCTGCGCATCCCATTCCGCGGCCACCGCCTCGGCCATCGCGCGGGTCGGAAGCACCAGCAGCGCCTTGGCCGGGGTTCGAACAGGGCGGCCGTCCAAGGCGACGGAATGGCCGTCAGCGTCCGCCACCACGGTTGCCTCTTTCCAGAACCGCTTGGGCTTCCAGTCGCTCATTGCAGCGCCTCGAACGGGTCGTTCGCAGCCAGATCCTCGGTCCAGCCCAGCGTGTTCCAGCTGTCTTTCATGTGCTGCGGCAGCGGCGCGGTGATTGTAACAGTGCGCCCGGTTTCGGGATGCTTGAACGATATGCTGCGGGCGTGAAGGTGAAGTTTCTTGCTGATGATGCCGCCCAGCTGGGCGCCCCAGCCGTCGCCCATGTTCTCCTGGCTCGACCCGCCGTATTTCCCGTCGCCGATGATCGGATGCCCCATCCCGGCCATGTGCACGCGCAGCTGATGGGTCCGGCCCGTGACCGGCTCCATCGCCACCCAGGACGCGCGCCCGGCCACCCGGAACAGCGTGGCATAGAGCGTGTGCGCCCGTTTCGCCCCCGGCATGTCCGACACCTCGGAGGTGCGGATCGCGATCATCTTCTCGCCTTCGCCCTTGGCGCCGTGGCCCGCAGCCTTGACCAGCCCGGTCTTGATCTCGCCCAGATAGGGCGTCGGCACGCCGGCCACCAGAGCCCAGTAGATCTTGCGCGTGTCGCGGTGGCGGAAGGCGGCGGTCAGCGCCCGCGCGGCCTCGCGGGTTCGGCCCATCAGCAGCACGCCCGAGGTGTCCTTGTCGAGCCGGTGGACCAGTCGCGGCGCCTCGTCCAGATCGAAGCACAGCGCCTCGGCCAGCCCGTCCACATGCCGGGTCTGGGCGCTGCCGCCCTGCACGGCCAGGCCTGGCGGCTTGTTCAGCGCGATCACGTGATCGTCGCGATAGATCACGCAGTCGCGGATCATCTTCGCATCCGCCGCGCTGGGTGCGGCCGGCTTGGGCGCGGGCGCCGCACCCGGTTCGGGCAGGGGCGGCACGCGCACCGCCTGCCCCACCTCCAGCCGCGTCGAGGCCTTGACCCGGCCGCCATCCACCCGCAGCTCGCCCTTGCGGCACATCTTCTCGATGCGGCCCTGCGGCACATGCGGAAACTGCCGGCGCAGCCAGCGGTCCAGCCGCTGGTCGCCATCGCCCTCGGCCACGGTAATCGTCTGCACACCGCTCATGCCCAAATCCCCCGTGCAATCACCAAACCGGCCATCAGCCCGCCGATCGACAGGATCACCGACGCCCCGACATAAAGTGCCGCCTGCCCCACCGCCCCGCGTTCATAAAGCGTCACCGCTTCCAGCGAGAAGGCCGAAAAGGTGGTGAACCCTCCCAGGATCCCGGTCATCACCAGCGGGCTCAGATGCGTCAGCCCGCGATGCGCCGCCGCCACCACGAAGACGCCCATCAGGAACGAGCCCAGCACGTTCACGGCAAGGATCGCCACCGGGAACGGCTGATGGCCTATCATTCGCAGGATGCCCAGCCCGGCGAGATAGCGCAGCGATGCGCCCAGAGCGCCGCCAAGCGCCACGTGGAGAAGCGAAGAAAACATGGCGTCCCTGTCGCGCGGGCGGGTGCGGATGTCAAGTTTCGCCGCGCTGCGCCCGCAGCTTGGCGAAATAGTCCAGGCGTTTCTTCAGCTCGCGCTCGAAGCCGCGCTCGACAGGCTGATACAACACTGGCCGCTTGATGCCTTCGGGAAAGTAGTCCTGGCCAGAGAACCCGCCCTCGGCATCGTGGTCATAGGCATAACCGGCGCCATAGCCCTGTTCCTTCATCAGCCCGGTAGGCGCGTTGAGGATATGCTTGGGCGGCGGTTCGCTGCCGGTCTGCCCGGCCAACTTCATCGCCGCCTTGTAGCCGACATAGGCCCCGTTGGATTTCGGCGCCAGCGCCAGATAGACCACGGCCTGCGCCAGGGCCAGCTCGCCCTCGGGGCTGCCGAGGCGTTCATAGACCTGCCAGGCGTGCAGGCAGATCGACTGCGCCTGCGGGTCGGCCAACCCGATATCCTCGACCGCCATGCGGGTGATACGCCGCGCCAGATAGCGTGGGTCCTCGCCCCCCTTCAGCATCCGCGCCAGCCAGTAGAGCGCGGCATCGGGATCCGACCCGCGCACCGATTTGTGCAGGGCCGAGATCAGGTTGTAATGCTCGTCGCCCGACTTGTCGTATTTCGCGGCCCGCCGCATCAGCCGGGCCGACAGCGCCTCGCGGTCCAGCGGCGCGTCGACCTTCCAGGCCGCCACCTGTTCGACCAGGTTGAGCAGCGCCCGCCCGTCGCCATCAGCCATCTCCTGCAGCGCATCGCGGGCGTCGGGACCCAGCGGCAGCGGGCGGCCCAGTTCTTTTTCGGCCCGCTGGGTCAGCCGTTCCAGGTCGGCGAGAGACAGCCTTTCCAGCACCAGAACCTGCGCCCGGCTGAGCAGCGCGGCGTTCAGCTCAAAGGACGGGTTCTCGGTGGTGGCGCCCACTAGGAGGATCGTGCCGTCCTCCATATGCGGCAGGAACCCGTCCTGCTGCGCCTTGTTGAAGCGGTGGATCTCATCGACGAACAGCAATGTGCCCTGGCCGTTGCCGCGCCGAATCTTGGCCGCCTCGAAGACCTTTTTCAGATCCTGAACGCCGGTGAAGATCGCGCTGATCTGCACGAAATGCAGATCGGTTTCATCCGCGAGAAGCCGCGCGATCGTGGTCTTGCCCACCCCGGGCGGCCCCCAGAACACCAGGCTGGACAGTGTGCCCGAGGCCAGCATCACGCCCAGCGGCGCCTCGGGACCGAGGATCTGCTCCTGGCCGATCACCTCGGCAACGGTCCGGGGGCGCAGACGGTCGGCCAGCGGTCGCGGGGCGCCGCCCTCCGGTCCGGGATCCGGCGACTTGGCGCCCTGGTCGAACAGATCCGCCATCCCTCAGAGCCGGAACCGAAGCGACAGCCGCTTGCCCTGGCGCAGCACGTCCAATTGAAGCCAGCGGCCCGGATCGCGCAGCAAGGCTTCTGCATCGGCGGGCGCCTCGATAGCGGCGCCGTTGACCGCCGCAATCTGGTCACCTCGCCGCAGCCCGGCCCGTGCGCCATAGCGGCCGGGATCGACGACAACCACGCCTTCGGCCGAGATCGGCAGGCCCAGATCGGCAATCACCGCCGGGTTGGCCCGCGCCAGAACCAGGCCTGGCAGGATTGTCCCGTCATCCAGCATGGTACGCTGGGCCGGCGGCTCGTCCGGCGCGGCGATCATCGACACCTCGGCCTCTTCGGCGCGGCCATCGCGTATTCGAGTGACGACCGAGCTGCCGCCGATCCCGGCCACGGACATGCGGAACATCATCTCGGGCGGTGAATTGACTTCCTGCCCGTCCATGTGGGTGATCACGTCACCGGCGCGGAACCCGGCGGCGGCAAACGGGCTGAGCTTGTGCAGGTCGGCCACGACGAACCCCATCGGCGGATCGAGGCCCAGCGACTCGGCGATATCGGCGGTCATCGACTGGCCGGTCATGCCCGCCCAGGGGCGCACGAATTCCGGGTTGCCGGCCTGCGCCTGACGCAGGAACTCGGCCACCAGGTTGGCCGGCACCGCAAAGCCGATTCCGTTCGAGCCGCCGGACCGTGTCAGGATCGAGGTGTTGATGCCAATCAGGTCTCCGTTCACGTCGATCAGCGCCCCACCCGAGTTGCCGGGGTTGATCGCCGCATCGGTCTGGATGAAATAGCCGCGCGCATTGCCGGTCGCGGTTCCGGTGCGCGCCAGGCCCGACACGATGCCGCTGCTGACCGTCTGGCCCACGCCGAACGGGTTGCCGATCGCCAGCGCCAGCTCGCCGACCTCGACATGATCGGAATCGCGCAGGTTCAGATGCGGCAGGTCGCGCGCCTCGGCCAGCTTGAGGATTGCGATATCGGTTTCCTCGTCCGCCAGCACGACGGTGGCGTCGAATTCCCGCCGGTCGGTGGTGACAACGCGGATCTCGGACGCCATGCCCACGACATGGTAGTTCGACACGACAAACCCGTCCGGGCTGAGGATCACGCCCGAGCCCAGCGAGTTGCGCACCTGCGGCCGCGGCGCCGCGCGCCCGCCGAAGAAGTCCCGGAAGAACGGATCCGAGAACAGCGGATTGGCGCGGCCCTCGGTTATGATCTTGGCATAGATGTTCACCACCGCCGGCGCGGAACGCTTCACCACCGGCGCAAAGCCCAGCGCAATCTCGGACTGCGAGGCCGGCACGCGGGTTTCGGCCAGGGGCTGCGTGGCGAGGCCGATGGCCAGCACGGTCAGTAGAATACGGATCATGTTCATTCCCCTTGATCGACTGCGGATATGCGGTCAGCCGCCGCGAAATGCAAGCAGAGGAACATCTCGGGGCGGTCGCGCGTTGGACCAGTGACCCAGACAAGAGGAGGGAATTCCCATGGCCGAACGCAAGAGATCCCGGGACGGGCAGCGCGAGAGCGAGGCCTTTGTCGACACCGCCGAAACCCCCTCGCAGCAGGGCCGCGCCGGCGGCAACCTGGAACGCAAAGTCGGCACCCGCGACCTGCTCAAGCGGGCGATGCAGGACAACCCCGGCACGACGCGGGTGCGCAAATCCGACGAGCGGGACGACGACAATTCCTGACCCAGACAGGAGACAGAAGATGGCACGGCTGAAACACGACACATGGGTTGTGGTGACCGACAGCGAGAAGGCCCTGTTTCTCACCAACCTGACGGATCACGAGGATCCCAACCTGGACGTGATCGAGAAGGAAGAACAGGACAACCCTTCGGACCGGGACCAGTCCGCAAACCGCCCGGGTCGGATGCAGGATACCGGCGTTCAGCAGAGATCGGCGATGGATGACACCGACTGGCACGAGCTGGCCAAGGAACGGTTTGCCAAGGACCTGTCGCAAATCCTCTACGACAAGGCCCACAAGGGTGCGTTCGACAAGCTGATCCTGGTGGCTGCGCCGCAGGTGCTGGGCGTGCTGCGTGAGGATCTGCACAAGGAGGTGGCCGACCGGATTGTCGCGGAGATCCCCAAGAACCTGGCCAACCACCCGGTGGACAAGATCGGCGACCTGGTGAAACGCGAACTCGACACCGCCTGAGGTCGTCCACAGGCACCCGGAAAAGCAAAACGCCGCGGCCGGACCGGCCGCGGCGTTTTCCGTCCGGCAGGGCCGGATTATTCTTCTGCGTCGGCGGCGTCTTCGAGCGCAAGGCGGGCCTTGTCGGCAGCGCCTTTCGCATCGACGTCACGGTCGACGAATTCGATGATCGCCATCGGCGCCATGTCGCCATAGCGGAAGCCGGCCTTGAGGATCCGGACATAGCCGCCCTGGCGGTCCTTGTAGCGCGGGCCCAGAACGTCGAACAGCTTGGCGACGTCCTTGTCTTCCTTCAGCTTCGACGCGGCCTGACGGCGGGCGTGCAGGTCGCCGCGCTTGGCGAGCGTGATCAGCTTTTCCACCACCGGGCGCAGTTCCTTGGCCTTGGGCAGCGTCGTCTTGATCTGCTCATGCTCGATCAGCGAGCCGGCCATGTTGGAAAACAGCGCCTTGCGGTGCTCGTGGGTGCGGTTCAGGCGGCGATAGCCTCGTGCGTGACGCATGGTTCTTACTCCTTTTGCCCTCTACGGGCGGTTTTGCTTTGTCCGGCGACCGATGCGTGTCAGCCGCTCTCCTTGGGGCGGAATCGCCCGAATTGTTCCCCGGCATCCCGGGCATTCGACGGATCGCGTATCAAGAGGGATGGGGTGGAACCCCATCCTACGGGTGCGTAGGATGGGATTTATCCCATCCGCCTCAGAACGCGTCTTCGAACTTCTTGGCCAGATCCTCGATGTTGTCCGGCGGCCAGTCCTCGACATCCATGCCCAGGTGCAGGCCCATGCCCGAGAGCACTTCCTTGATCTCGTTGAGCGACTTGCGGCCGAAGTTCGGAGTGCGCAGCATCTCGGCTTCGGTCTTCTGGATCAGGTCGCCGATATAGACGATGTTGTCGTTCTTCAGGCAGTTCGCCGAACGCACCGACAGTTCCAGCTCGTCCACCTTCTTGAGCAGCAGCGGGTTGAACTCCAGCCCGTCGTCGTCGTCCTGGCGGCCGGCGGCCTCGGGCTCTTCGAAGTTGACGAAGATCGACAGCTGGTCCTGAAGGATGCGCGCAGCAAAGGCGGTCGCGTCCTCGGGAGTGATCGAACCGTCGGTCTCGATCTTCATGGTCAGCTTGTCATAGTCCAGGACCTGGCCCTCGCGGGTCGGCTGAACGTCATAGGCGACCTTCTTGACCGGCGAGTAGATCGCGTCGATCGGGATGAGGCCGATGGGCGCATCTTCGGGCTTGTTCTTGTCGGCCGAGACATAGCCCTTGCCGGTGCTCACGGTCAGTTCCATGAACAGGTCGGCGCCATCGTCCAGGTGACAGATCACGTGGTCGCGGTTGAGAACCTCGATGCCGGCGCTTTCGCTGATGTCACCGGCGGTCACGACCGCCGGACCCTTGGCGCTGATCGACAGGCGCTTGGGGCCCTCGACCTCCATGCGCAGAGCGACGCCCTTGAGGTTGAGGATGATGTCGGTCACGTCCTCGCGCACGCCCGCGACGCTGGAAAACTCGTGCAGCACGTTGTCGATCTGCACACTGGTGATGGCGGCGCCCTGCAGGCTGCTCATCAGGATGCGGCGCAGCGCGTTGCCCAGCGTCAGGCCGAAACCGCGCTCGAGCGGCTCGGCCACAACGGTGGCCTGGCGCGCAGGATCGTTGCCCGGCTTGACCTCAAGCTGGGTCGGTTTGATCAATTCTGCCCAATTCTTGTGGATCATGTGGTCCCTCCATTCCTGTCCGCGCCCCATGTCCAGAAGGTGCAGACGCCCGAGGATTCAAACGGCGGACTGGGGCCGCGGTCCATGCCACGGCCCCAGTCCGAAAATCGTGCGGCTCAGACCCGGCGGCGTTTCGGCGGGCGGCAGCCATTATGCGCGATCGGCGTCACGTCACGGATCGACGTGATGTTGAAGCCGACAGCGGCCAGCGCGCGCAGCGCCGATTCACGGCCCGAGCCGGGGCCCTGGACCTCGACCTCGAGCGTCTTCACGCCGTGGTCCTGCGCCTTGCGGCCGGCGTCTTCGGCGGCCAGCTGGGCGGCATAGGGGGTCGATTTCCGCGATCCCTTGAAGCCCATCGTGCCGGCCGACGACCAGGAGATCGCGTTGCCCTGCACGTCCGAGATCAGGATCTTGGTGTTGTTGAAGGTCGAATTCACATGGGCGACGCCCGTTGCGATATTCTTGCGTTCCTTGCGCTTTACGCGCGTCTTGTCGCGTGCCATCGGTCAGACCCTCCCTTATTTCTTCTTGCCTGCGATGGGCTTTGCGGGGCCCTTTCGCGTGCGTGCGTTGGTATGGGTGCGCTGACCGCGAACCGGCAGGTTGCGGCGGTGACGCAGACCGCGATAGCAGCCCAGATCCATCAAGCGCTTGATGTTGATCTGGGTCTCGCGGCGCAGGTCGCCTTCGACGGTGAAGTTGGCGTCGATATGCTCGCGGATCGCCAGGACCTCGGCATCGCTCAGCTCGTTGACGCGGCGGGACTGGTCGACATTGACCGCCTCGCAGATCTGCTTGGCCGAGGATTTTCCGATACCGGTGATGTAGGTGAGGGCGATGGGTACCCGCTTGGCAGTCGGGATGTTAACGCCGGCAATACGTGCCACGTGTCACTTTCCTTTCGTTGCGGTTCCGTAACTCCAGAACCTTTTTTCACAACGCTTGACCGTGGCAGTGTGGCCAGAGGGTCCAGCATCATTTCGAGGTGGTCATGAGGGCAGACGAATCCACCCACAGGAATCGATTCCCGTCAGGGATGGGGGTGGGTAGTGGGTTTTCTCCGGGGCGTCAACCCCGGCCCGGATCTCACCCCAGGATCGCTTCGATCGAGGCGGTCACTTCCTGGATATCGGACATGCCGTTGACCGGACGCAGATCGCCCTTGGCGTAGTAATAACCGATAAGCGGCGAGGTCTTCTTGTAGTATTCCATCAGCCGGGTGCGCAGGCTGTCGGCGTTGTCGTCAGCGCGGCGGACCATGTCGGTGCTGCCGCAATGGTCGCAGACACCATCCTTGGCGGTGGGCTTGGTCTCGTCGTGATAGACCTCACCGCAATTGCCGCAGGTGAAGCGGCCCGAGATGCGGGCGACCAGCGCGTCGTCTTCGACGCGGATCTCGACCACCGCATGCAGTGACTGGCCCAGCTTGGCCAGCAGCGCCGCCAGCGCATCGGCCTGGGCCAGCGTACGCGGAAATCCGTCGAAGATGAAACCGGCGCCCTTTTCCGTGGTCAGCTTCTCTTCGATCAGGCCGATCACGATCTCGTCGGTCACCAGCTTGCCGGCATCCATGATCGCAGCGACCTTCTTGCCCATCGTGGTGCCCGAACTGCGCGCCTCGCGCAACATGTCACCGGTGCTGAGCTGGATCATGCCGCGGGTCTCGACAAGGTGCCGGGCCTGGGTGCCCTTGCCCGCACCAGGCGGGCCCAGGAGAATGATGTTCATCGCCGCGCCGGTCCCTTCTTGCCACGTTTCTTGCCCTTGCCGCCCTTGCCGCGCAGTTGCGACTTTTCGATCAGCCCTTCGTATTGGTGGGCCAGAAGGTGGCTCTGGATCTGCTGGATCGTGTCCATCGTCACCGAGACGATGATGAGCACGGAGGTGCCGCCGAAGTAGAAGGGAATGGCAAACTGCCCGCGCAGGATCTCGGGCAGCAGCATGACCGCCACAAGGTAGGCCGAGCCGAGAACCAGCACGCGGTTGACCACGTATTCCAGGTATTCAGCGGTTTTCTTGCCGGGACGGATGCCGGGGACGAAGCCGTTCTGCTTCTTCAGGTTGTCGGCCACATCATCGGGTTTGAACGAGACGTTGAACGTGTAGAAATAGGTGAAGAACACGATCATCGTCAGGAAGAACAGCAGGTAGAGCGGCTGGCCCGGTCCGAAATTGGCCAGGAGCCACGACATCACCGGCCCCGAGGCGGCGCCGGAGGAGAAGGTCGAGATCGTCACCGGCAGCAGCAGCAGCGAACTGGCGAAGATCGCCGGGATCACGCCGGCCGGGTTGACCTTGACCGGCAGGTGCGACGAGCCGCCGTCATAGACCTTCATGCCGACCTGGCGGCGCGGATACTGGATGTGGATCTTGCGCAGGGCGCGCTCCATGAAGACCACGAACGTGATGACTGCGATCACCATCACGATCACGCCGACGATCACCGCGGGGCTGAGCGCACCGCTGCGGCCGCTGGCGAAGAACTGCGCAAGTGCTGCGGGCACTTCGGCGATGATGCCGACGAAGATGATCAGCGAAATGCCGTTGCCGACGCCGCGGGCGGTGATCTGTTCGCCCAGCCACATCAGGAACATCGTGCCGCCGACCAGCGTGATCATCGTGGAAAAGCGGAAGTACAGACCGGGATCGGTGGCCAGGTCGCCCGATTCAAGCGACACAGCCAGGCCGTAGGCCTGCACGGTGGCAAGCAGCACGGTGCCGTAGCGGGTATACTGGTTGATCTTCTTGCGCCCCTGCTCGCCCTCTTTCTTGAGCTGTTCGAGCTGGGGGACCATCGCGGTCAGCAGCTGCACGATGATCGAGGCCGAGATGTAGGGCATGATGCCCAGGGCGAAGATGCCCATCCGGCCCAGCGCGCCGCCGGTGAACATGCTGACCATGCCGCCGATGCCCTGGCTCGCCTGTTCCATGAATTCGCGCAGCGCGGCGCCGTCGATACCCGGCACCGGGATGAACGTGCCCAGGCGGTAGACGATCAGCAGACCCAGCGTGAACAGGATGCGGTTGCGCAGATCTGTGGCCTTGCCCAGGGCCGCCCAACTGGTGTTGGCGGCCATTTGTTCTGCTGCTGATACCATGAATCGGTCTCTCTGATGTAAACACCGCCCGGAACCGTTTTCCGGCTCGGGCGGCGTCCTGGGAAAACTTCAGGCTCTATGTAAGCGGGTCATCGCCCGCTCACAAGCCGTTACTCTGCCGCGGCGGCGTTTGTGACCTTGAGTGAACCGCCCGCCTTTTCGACCGCCTCGATCGCCGACTTGGATGCGCCGGTGACTTCGAGGGTCAGCTTCGCCGAAACGTCGCCCTTGGCCAGGATCCGCACACCGTCACGCTTGCGGCGCACCAGGCCGCTCTCGACCAGAGCGTCCTCGGTGATCGCGGACTTGGCATCCAGCTTGCCGGCATCGACGAATTTCTGGATCAGGCCCAGGTTGACGATCGCGTATGCCTTGCGGTTGGGCTTGTTGAAGCCCCGCTTGGGCAGGCGCTGATAGAGCGGCATCTGGCCGCCCTCATAGCCGTTGATCGCCACGCCGGAACGGGATTTCTGGCCCTTGATGCCCCGGCCGCCCATCTTGCCCTTGCCCGAACCCGGGCCACGGCCGACGCGCATGCGTTTCTTGGTTGCACCCGGATTGTCGTGCAGTTCATGCAGTTTCATGTCGCTTCTCCTAGAGCCGGATGTGACCCCCGAAGCGATACGGGGCCAACCACGGCATTTTTCGGTTGATTCTCGTGCATCCCACGGGACCACCGGAGGCGTATAGACGGGATGCCGCCGGCGTTCAAGGGTATCCGGCCAACGTCGCAAGCGATTCCGGCGGCGGCGGGTCAGGCCGGTTTGCGCGCGCCGCGGACGCTCGGATCCCGGGACGCAAAAACGCCCCCGCGGCGGCGCGGGGGCGTTGGGATGCGTGAGTGGTGTGTTTGCCTCAGTGGCCGTAGACGTGCCGCCGGGCCACCTCGGGGATGTCGTAGCGGCCGAGGCCCAGATCCGTCAGTTCGCGGTCGCTGAGGTTCGACAGTTCGTCGACGGTGCGGCGATATTCGGCACGCTGCGTGCGGGCGGCCTTGTAGGCGTCGAGCGCGGTGCGGATGCGTGCGGTCAGGCCGTGGCCGAGATGTTCGGTGATGTTTGCATAAGCCATGATTGTGCTCCTTTTCCAATGCCGGGACCCATTCCCCGGTCTGCGTGTGTGCGTCCTTGTGACAGGGCTGAAATAGGCTCGTCCGGTTGCGCTAACAACGCACATATGGGTCTGCCCGCTATGCAGCCCGCTCATGGCGGCGGGGCTTGCGGGATGGGCAACGAAAAACGCCCCCGGCAGACCGGGGGCGTCCTTGAAGTCGCATCAGGCTGCGGGGGTTCCGCCGCTCTGGCGGCGTCAGCCGCGTTCTTCGACGATCTCGACCAGGTGCGGGATCTTGCGGATCATGCCGCGCACACTGGGCGTGTCCTCCAGCTCGCGGGTCTTGTGCATCTTGTTGAGGCCCAGACCGATCAGCGTGGCACGCTGTTCGGCGGGGCGGCGGATCGGGCTGCCGATCTGTTTGACGACGATGGTTTTTGCCATGTGACTCAAGCCTCCTCGGCAACCTGGCTCTGCTCGGCGGGTGCTTCGTCCCGCTTGGGCAGGATGTCGGACACCTTCTTGCCGCGGCGCTGCGCGACCGAACGGGGCGATTGTTCTTTCTTCAACCCGTCGATGGTGGCGCGGATCATGTTGTAGGGGTTCTGCGAGCCCAGCGACTTGGACACCACGTCCTTGACGCCCAGCATTTCGAACACGGCGCGCATCGGACCGCCGGCGATGATGCCGGTGCCCTCGGGCGCAGTGCGCATCACGACCTTGCCGGCACCGTGGCGGCCATACATGTCGTGGTGCAGGGTGCGGCCCTCGCGCAGCTGCACACGGATCATCTGGCGCTTGGCCTGCTCGGTGGCCTTGCGGATGGCCTCGGGGACCTCCTTGGCCTTGCCCTTGCCGAAGCCGACGCGGCCCTTCTGATCGCCGACGACCACAAGCGCGGCGAAACCGAAGCGCTTGCCGCCCTTGACGGTCTTGGACACGCGGTTGATCGCGACCAGGCGATCTGCGAATTCCGGAGTCTCGTCGCGGTCGCGACCCCTGCCCCGGCGGTTGTCATCTCTTGCCATGCGGCATCCCTTTCTTTGTGACGCGCGATCAGCCGATCCGGCGCCGGTTTTGTCAATCGAAGTGCCCCGGATCCGGTCCGGGGCCCCGATCATCGAGACGGGCGAACCCGCCTTCAACCCGGATGGGGTGGAACCCCATCCTCAGATCTTCAGCCCGCCCTCGCGCGCGGCGTCGGCCAGGGCCTTCACCTTGCCGTGGAACAGGAAGCCGCCGCGGTCGAAATAGGCTTCTTCCACGCCGGCCTTCTTGGCCCGCTCGGCGATCGTCGCACCAACCTTGGCGGCCGCTTCGACGTTGTTCTTGCCGACGAGGCCAAGATCCTTTTCCAGGGTCGAGGCGGAGGCCAGGGTCACGCCGCGCACGTCGTCGATCAGCTGGACGCTGATGTTCTTGTTGCTGCGGTGCACCGACAGGCGCGGACGGCCTGCATTGACCTTGCGAAGTTTGTTCCGAACGCGCAGGCGGCGCTTCAGAAACAGGGTTCTTTTGCTGTTTGCCATTGTTGCGTTCCTTACTTCTTCTTGCCTTCCTTGCGGAAGATGAACTCGCCCTTGTAGCGGATTCCCTTGCCCTTGTAGGGCTCGGGCACGCGCCAGGCACGGATCTCGGCGGCCACCTGGCCGACCTGCTGTTCATCGGCACCCTCGACCACGATTTCGGTCTGCTTGGGCGCCGAGACGGTAACTCCCTCGGGCGCCACGAAGTCGACATCGTGGCTGAGGCCGAGGTTCAGGCGCAGGGTGTTGCCCTGCATCTGGGCACGGTAGCCGACGCCCTGGATCTCGAGCTCCTTGCGGAAACCCTGGGTCACGCCGGTTACCAGGTTGGCGACCATGGTGCGGCTCATGCCCCACTGCTGGCGCGCCCGCTTGGACGAACCGCGCGGATCCACCGAGACGACATTATCGTTGACCGCAAGGGTCACGTCGTCGGTCGCGGTGAAGCTGCGGGTGCCCTTGGGGCCCTTCACTTCGATGGTCTGGCCGGACACAGTGGCGGTGACGCCGCTGGGCAACTCGACCGGTTTCTTACCAATACGAGACATCTCCGGACCTCCTTAGAAGACGGTGCAAAGCACTTCGCCGCCAACATTGCTGGAGCGAGCGTTTGCATCCGACATCACACCTTTCGGAGTGCTGACAATCGACACGCCCAGGCCCTGACGGACCTGCGGAATGTCACTGACGCCCATATAGACGCGGCGGCCGGGCTTGGAGACCCGCTTGATCTCGCGGATGACCGGTTCGCCCTCATAGTATTTCAGGCTGATCTCGATGGCCGGGTGGCCATTGCTGCCAGTCGTCTTCTCGTAGCCGCGGATGTAGCCTTCGTCGGCCAACACGTCCAGAACCCAGGCCCGCAGTTTCGAGGCCGGAGTCAGTACCGTGCTTTTGCCGCGCAGCTGGGCGTTGCGGATTCGGGTGAGCATATCGCCGATAGGATCGTTCATATCATGTCTCTCCTTACCAGCTCGATTTCACCATGCCGGGGATCTGCCCCGACGAACCCAGATCGCGCAGCTTGATCCGCGACACCTTGAGCTTGCGGTAATACGCATGCGGACGGCCGGTCAGCTGGCAGCGGTTGTGCAGGCGGGTTGCCGAGCTGTTGCGCGGCAGTTTCGCCAGTTTCAGCCGCGCCTTGAAGCGCTCCTCCATCGGGCGGCTTTCGTCATTCGCGATCTCTTTGAGCTCGGCGCGCTTTGCGGCGTATTGGGCCACCAGGCGCTCGCGCTTCTTCTCGCGCTCGATCATTGCTTTCTTAGCCATGTCTAATCCTCCCGCGCGTCAGCTGTTGAAGGGCATGTTGAATTGCTTCAACAGCGCCTTGGCTTCAGCGTCGGTTTTCGCTGTGGTGGCAATTACGATGTCCAGGCCCCAGACCTCGTCGACCTTGTCGAAGTCGATTTCCGGGAACACGATGTGCTCTTTCATGCCCATGGCATAGTTGCCACGGCCGTCGAAAGACGTGCCCGACACGCCGCGGAAGTCACGCACGCGCGGCAGCGCGATGGTGATCAGGCGGTCGAGGAACTCGTACATCCGGTCGCCGCGCAGGGTCACCTTGGCGCCCAGCGGCATCTCTTCGCGGACGCGGAAGCCGGCGATGGACTTCTTGGCCTTGGTGATGACGGCCTTCTGGCCGGCAATGGCGGTCAGGTCTTCCTGCGCCGATTTGGCCTTCTTGCTGTCCTTCACCGCCTCGGCGCCACAGCCGATGTTCAGAACGATCTTGTCCAGCCGCGGAATCATCAGATCGTTCTTGTAGCCGAACTCTTCCTTCAGAGCGGCGCGGATGGTGTCGCGGAACTGCGCGCGCAGACGCGGGGTATAGGTTGCGGCATCAAGCATCGATCACGTCCCCCGTGGTCTTGGCGAAACGCACCTTCTTGTCGCCTTCCATGCGGAACCCGACACGGGTGGGTTTGCCGTTCTTGTCCAGAATCGCCAGGTTGGACAGGTCCACCGGCACGGCCTGCGGCAGGCGGCCGCCCTGGCTGTTCTGCGACTGGCGGGTGTGGCGGATGGCGATGTTCACGCCGTCGACCACGGCCTTGCCGGCCTTGGGATCGACCGAGGTGATCGTGCCTTCCTTGCCCTTGTCCTTGCCGGACAGGACGACGACCTTGTCGCCCTTTTTTAGTTTCGCAGCCATCAGAGCACCTCCGGAGCCAGCGAGATGATCTTCATGAAGTTCTTGCCCCGCAGCTCGCGCACGACGGGGCCGAAGATACGGGTTCCGACCGGCTCGTTGTTGTTGTTGAGGATGACGGCGGCATTGCGATCGAAGCGGATCGCGGTGCCGTCCTCGCGGCGGACTTCCTTGGCGGTGCGCACGACGACGGCCTTGCGGACATCGCCCTTCTTCACGCGGCCGCGCGGGATGGCTTCCTTCACCGAGACGACGATGATGTCGCCGACGGAGGCGTATTTACGCTTGGAACCACCCAGGACCTTGATGCACTGAACCCGGCGCGCGCCGGAGTTGTCAGCGACATCCAGATTGGTCTGCATCTGGATCATGTGGTTTCTCCCGACCTTTGGGGGCTGGTCTCGTTCTGTCCCCCAGGGTTTCGATTGGCCAGTCGGCCTGCAGGCTTATGCCTCCAGAACCTCCCAGCGTTTGGTCTTCGATTTCGGCGCGCATTCGATGATGCGGACCGTGTCGCCCACCTTGTAGGCGTTCTTCTCATCGTGAGCCCGGTACTTCTTGGACTTGCGGATGGTCTTCTTCAGAACCGGGTGCGTGAAGCGGCGTTCCACCGACACGGTGACGGTCTGGGCATTGGCGTCGCTGGTGACGGTGCCGGAGAGGATACGTTTGGGCATCTTGCAGGCTCCTTATGCGTCGCCAGCTGCGGCGGCAGCTTTTTCGTTGAGGATGGTCTTCACCCGGGCGGCATTGCGCCGTGCGGCCTTGATGCCGGCGGTGCTTTCCAGCTGGCCGGTGGCCTGCTGGAAGCGCAGGTTGAAGGCCTCTTTCTTGAGGTTGGCAAGCTCTTCCCGAAGCTGGTCGGGGGTCTTGTCACGCAGTTCCTTGGCGTTCATGCGCCCTTTTCCTTTCTCAAAACACCAGAAGGCCCCTGCAACGGGTCACCCTTGACCTGGTGGATGAATGACAGACATGCGAATCCCCCGCACGGGCGGGTGATCGCAGGATGCCGCTCTATAGGGGAAGCGGCGGATGGGGGCAAGGGGGTGTTTGGACATGAATGATACGCGTCGCCTCTGGGGCCATCTATTCCAGAACTCCCCGAGTTCGCACATGCTTTCCATGCTCATAGCGAGTGAAAGAACACGTAGGCCTCAATCTGTTCCAGGTTGGACGCATTCTCGTATACCAATATTCGTAGCTCGTATCGTGACACGACGGTATTGAAGTATTGGCTGGAGAAAACCGTCAGTTTGGTGGCACTTCGCCCAGCCAAGCTTTCCCTTTGATTTGGCGACAAACCGGCATCCGCTATTGCTACCTCGTAGTAACCGCGGTTCGCGTTTTGCTCGAGATACTCGGTGACATTCTGCACACGTTTTTCGGACAAGTGGCGCAGCAATCGCTGCGTCACGACCGGTTCGGGACTGTGCCCGAGATCCCTGATGGCTCGTTTCGCAAAGGCGTCAAAGTCTGAAGTTGTAGACACCCCAATCAGGTAGGTGGCCAATACCACAGACGCCGCTGCGACTACTATGTAGTATTTTCTTGGAAGCATCGGGTTTCTCACAACGTGTCGGTCACGGCGACCGCGGTGAATTGATTAAATCCCGGGCTTGATCGTCCAAGGCAGCTTGGGCTCCTCCCGTTCGGCCCTCAGTCGCTCCGCTGGACCGATCGCCGCTGCGCGGACCTGGCCTCACCCCCAACCATAGTTGAAACTCACCGAGATCCGCTCCTCCTCGGCCATGTTCATCGGCACCTCGTGGCGCAGCCAGCTTTCCCACAGCAGCACGTCGCCCACATCCGGCTGCACATAGATGAACGGCTGCAACTCCCGCCGGGCCCCCTTGACCCGCGTGGGTGCCGCCATCATCCGGGCCGAACGCGGATCCTCCAGCTTCAGCGCGCTGGCCCCCTCGGGCATCGCCACATAGGTCGTGCCGCTGATCACCGAATGCGGATGAATGTGGGAACTGTGCATCCCCCCCTCGGGCAGGATGTTGATCCAGATGTCCTCGAGCTTCAGGTCGCGCCCGTCCAGGTCGAATTCCAGATCCCCGGCAAAGGCGGCCACATGCGCGTCGAGTGCCGTGACCAGATCGGCAAACACCGGAAACCGCCAGGGCAGATCGGTCAGCGAGGCATAGGACGTGTAGCCGGGATACCCGTTCGCCGCGCACCACTCCTGCCCGGCCTCGTCATCCTCGGCGATCACGAGGCACGAGTTTTCCAGCTCAGAGGGGTCGATGCGCGGCGCAAGCTCGGCAAGCGGTGCGCGGTAGAGGCGGGTGACGAAAAGCGAGTCGATCTGGGACATGGCGCCGTCTTACCTCAGCGCTTCGCGGCGCGCGAGGGACTTTGGGCCAGTTGAATGAAGGATCCCTGCTTCCTCTCGCCCCAAATACCTCGGGGGAGTCGCCCGGCACGGGCGACGGGGGCAGAGCCCCCGACAAAGCAAAGACCCCCGCCAGTTTCCCGGCGAGGGTCAGAAACCGTAGGATGGGGTTTCACCCCATCCCCCTACCAGTCTTCGCGGATCACGATACGGGTCTTGATCGGCAGCTTCATCGCGGCCAGGCGCAGGGCCTCGCGTGCGACTTCGTCGCCGACGCCGTCGATCTCGAACATCACACGGCCGGGCTTGACCTTGGCGGCCCAGTAATCGACCGAGCCCTTGCCCTTGCCCATCCGTACTTCAGTGGGTTTCGACGTCACCGGCGTGTCCGGAAAGATCCGGATCCACACGCGGCCCTGGCGTTTCATGTGGCGCGTCATGGCGCGGCGTGCCGCTTCGATCTGACGTGCCGTCACCCGCTCGGGCTGGGTCGCCTTGAGACCGTAGGTGCCGAAGTTCAGATCCGAGCCGCCCTTGGCGTCGCCCTTGATCCGGCCCTTGTGCATCTTGCGGAATTTCGTGCGCTTTGGTTGAAGCATCTCTTTTCCTCCTTAGCGGCGGCCACCGGCGCCACGCGGGGCCGGACCGTCCTGGAGTTCCTGCGCCTTGCGGTCGCGCGCCTGGGGATCGTGCTCCATGATCTCGCCTTTGAAGATCCAGACCTTGATCCCGATGATGCCATAGGGCGTTTCCGCCACGGCCAGGGCATAGTCGATGTCGGCGCGCAGCGTGTGCAGCGGCACGCGGCCCTCGCGATACCACTCGGTCCGCGCAATCTCGGCACCGCCGAGGCGGCCGCCGACATTCACCCGGATGCCCAAGGCACCCATGCGCATGGCGTTCTGCACCGACCGCTTCATCGCGCGGCGGAAGCTGACCCGCCGCTCGAGCTGTTGGGCGATGGATTCGGCCACCAGCTGCGCGTCAAGCTCCGGCTTGCGCACTTCGACGATGTTGAGGTGCAGCTCGCTGTCGGTCATCGCCGACAGTTTCTTGCGCAGACCCTCGATATCGGCGCCCTTCTTGCCGATGATCACGCCGGGGCGGGCCGTGTGGATCGTCACGCGGCACTTCTTGTGCGGCCGCTCGATGATCACGCGGGCCACGCCGGCCTGCTTGCACTCTTCCTTGATGAACTCGCGGATCTTGATGTCTTCCAGCAGAAGATCGCCGTAGTCCTTGGTGTCGGCATACCAGCGGCTGTCCCAGGTGCGGTTGACCTGAAGGCGCATGCCGATCGGATTGACTTTGTTACCCATCAGACTTGCTCCTCAACTTGACGCACCTTGATGGTGATCTCCGAGAACGGCTTCATGATCTTGCCGAACCGGCCACGGGCGCGCGGACGTCCGCGCTTCATGACCAGGTTCTTGCCGACCCAGGCCTCGGCGACGATCAGCTCGTCGACATCCAGGTTGTGATTGTTCTCGGCATTGGCGATGGCAGACTGAAGACACTTCTTCACGTCGGCCGCGATCCGCTTGTTCGAGAAGGTGAGATCGGTCAGCGCCTTCTCGACCTTCTTGCCGCGGATCATCGCTGCAACCAGGTTCAGTTTCTGCGGGCTGGTGCGAAGCATGCGGGTTTTCGCCATTGCTTCGTTTTCGGCCACGCGGCGGGGGTTCTTTTCCTTGCCCATGACTTACTTCCGCTTCGCTTTCTTGTCGGCCGCGTGCCCGTAATAGGTGCGCGTCGGCGAATACTCACCGAACTTCTGACCGATCATTTCCTCGGAGACCAGCACGGGGACGTGCTTGTGGCCGTTGTAGACGCCGAACGTCAGGCCCACGAATTGGGGCAGGATCGTCGAGCGGCGCGACCAGATCTTGATGACTTCCTTGCGGCCCGATTCGCGGGCAGCTTCGGCTTTCTTGAGCACGAAACTGTCGACGAAGGGTCCTTTCCAGACGGAACGCGACATGTTCTAGCGCCCTTTCTTCTTGGCGTGACGCGAGCGGATGATCAGCTTCTGCGACGCCTTGTTCTTGTTGCGGGTGCGCGCACCCTTTGTCGGCTTGCCCCAGGGCGTCACCGGATGACGACCGCCCGAGGTCCGGCCTTCACCGCCGCCATGGGGGTGATCGATCGGGTTCATCACGACACCGCGAACCGAGGGGCGCACGCCCTTGTGGCGCATCCGGCCGGCCTTGCCGTAGTTCTGGTTGCTGTTGTCGGGGTTCGACACGGCACCCACGGTGGCCTTGCATTCCTGGCGCACCAGGCGCAGCTCGCCCGAGCTGAGCCGGATCTGGGCATAGCCGCCGTCACGTCCGACGAACTGGGCATAGGTGCCCGCCGCGCGCGCGATCTGGCCACCCTTGCCGGGCTTCATCTCGATATTGTGGACGATCGTGCCGATCGGCATGCCCGAGAAGGGCATCGCGTTGCCGGGCTTGATGTCGGCCTTTTCCGAGGCGACGATCTTGTCCCCCACGGCCAGGCGCTGCGGCGCCAGGATATAGGCCTGCTCGCCGTCGTCATACTTGATCAGCGCGATGAAGGCGGTCCGGTTCGGGTCGTATTCGATCCGCTCGACGGTGGCCGCCACGTCATATTTGTTCCGTTTGAAGTCAACGATCCGGTAGAGGCGTTTGGCGCCACCACCCCGCCTGCGCGAGGTGATCCGTCCGGTGTTGTTGCGGCCGCCCGACTTGGTCAGTCCCTCGGTGAGGGATTTGACCGGACGCCCTTTATACAGCTCCGAACGGTCGATCAGCACCAGCCCGCGCTGGCCCGGCGTCGTCGGCTTGTACGACTTGAGTGCCATGCTTTCTGTCTTCCGTTTAGCAATGCGGGACGTTTGCGCCCCGCTATGTTTGAGGCCCCGAGGGCCCTGGGTATAGGGCCCCGAAGGTCCCCGGTTGCAAAAATCATGGGCCCCGGAACGAATCCGGGGCCGCAGGATTGGGGCGATGTAGCAGAGGGCGGCGGGGGTGTCTATAGGCAGGGCGCACTTATTCCCCCCCTGCCCCCGTCGACACATTTCGCATCGAAACCCGAGAGATTTACGATGCTTGATGGCGGCTACCGGTCAGTCGTGAAGTGTCATGTGACTAACAGCGTTGGTTGCGTAGGTTTCCCACATGTTTCATCGAGCGATAATCTTCGCTAAGCTTTTATGCATGGTGAACAACAAAACTGGAATGACAAAGAAAGTACGAGAATTCATCGCGTCGGCTCGAAAGAGGCTTCGTGATGAGCTTAAGTCGGCTTCGCCTGAACGCCGAGAAGAACTACTTCAAGCAGAACATGCGATCCAACGGATAGTGGACCGTTCAAAAAAAGAAAGGATCGCCTTTGGGACACTTACTGAAGAACTAAATGCCTTGGAGAAGCGTGACAATAAGAGAAGAGCAAACAAGTCCGGCAGGTCGCATTTGAATTGGCAAAATGAGCATTTACCGATGAACCAAGCAGGCGCGCCTAGCTTAGGGAAACGACGATAGGATCCTTATCAAAAGCTTGCAACTTTCTGCCTGAATCGCCGATCAAAAGAGACCGTAGTAGCGATCCGTCGTCAGAGGTTCTCACTAAATTGACGAAGCCCCCACCTCTCGGCGGGGGCTTTTACAATCTCGCTGGGAGGGCACTCTCCCCGCCGCAGGATCACAACCCGGTGGTCACGTCGATCGTATTGCCTTCCTCAAGCGTCACATAGGCCTTCTTCACGTCCTTGCGGCGGCCCAGCTGGCCGCGGAAGCGTTTGACCTTGCCCTTGGTGATGGAGGTGTTGACCGCCTTCACCTTCACACCGAAGAGCGCCTCGACGGCCTCCTTGATCTGCGGCTTGTTGCTGTCGATCGCCACTTCGAACACCACCGCGCCGTTTTCCGACGCCATGGTGGATTTCTCGGTGATGACCGGCTTGCGGATCACGTCGTAATGTTCTGCCTTCGCGCTCATTTCAGTCGAGCCTCCAGTGCTTCGACACCCGCCTTGGTGAGCACCAGCGTGTCACGGCGGAGGATGTCATAGACGTTTGCGCCCATCGTCGGCAGGATGTCCAGACCTTCGATGTTGCGGGCGGCACGGGCAAAGCCCTCGTTCACCTGCGCCCCGTCGATGACCAGCGCGCGTTTCCAGCCCAGGTTCGCGACCTGCTTGGCCAGGGCTGCGGTCTTGCCCTCGGCAGCGGCATCCTCGATCACCACCAGCTCGCCTGCGCGGGCCTTGGCGCTGAGCGCATGCTTGAGCCCCAGCTTGCGGAACTTCTTGGGCAGCTCGTGGCCATGCGACCGGGGGGTCGGACCCTTGTAGATCCCGCCCTTGCGGAAGATCGGCGCGTTGCGGTCACCGTGGCGTGCGCCGCCGGTACCCTTCTGGCGATAGATCTTCTTGGTCGAATAGCTGGTCTCGGACCGGGTCTTGACCTTGTGGGTGCCGGCCTGCGCGTTGTTGCGCTGCCAGCGGACCACGCGGTGCAGGATGTCCGCACGCGGCTCCAGACCGAAGAGTTCCTCGTTCAGCTCGACCGAACCGGCCTTGCCGCCGTCCAGTTTGATCACATCGAGTTTCATGCTTCACCACCTTCCGCGGGCGCTTCTTCCGCGGGTGCTTCGGCCGCCGCGGCAGCCGCCGATTTCAGCGCCGCCGGAAACGGCACACCATCGGGCAGTTTCTTCTTCACGGCATCCTTGACAGTGACCCAGCCACCCTTGGAGCCGGGAACCGCGCCCTTGATGAACACCAGGCCGCGCTCGGCGTCGGTGCGGACGACCTCGAGGTTCTGGGTGGTCACGCGGGCGGCGCCCATGTGGCCGGCCATCTTCTTGCCCTTGAACACCTTGCCGGGGTCCTGGCACTGGCCGGTCGAGCCGTGCGAGCGGTGGCTGATCGACACGCCGTGCGAGGCGCGCAGGCCGCCGAAATTGTGCCGCTTCATGGCACCGGCGAAACCCTTACCGATCGAAGTGCCGGTCACGTCGACCTTCTGGCCCGACAGGTAGTGCTCGGCCGAGATCTCCTCGCCCACGCCGATCAGGTTGTCCTCGGACACCCGGAACTCGGCCAGCTTGCGCTTGGGCTCGACCTTGGCGGCGGCGAAATGGCCGCGCATGGCCTTGCTGACCCGCTTGACCTTGGACGCGCCGGCGCCCAGTTGCACGGCCGAATAGCCGTCTTTCTCGGCGGTCCGCTGCGCCACGACCTGCAGCCCGTCCAGCTGCAGAACGGTGACGGGGATCTGCTTGCCATCTTCCATGAAGAGGCGCGTCATGCCGACTTTCTTCGCGATAATACCGGAACGCATGTTCATACCCTCCGATTTCAGGACTGCAGCTTGATCTCGACATCCACGCCAGCGGCGAGGTCGAGCTTCATCAGCGCGTCCACGGTCTGGGGGGTCGGATCAACGATGTCGAGCAGCCGCTTGTGGGTGCGGATCTCGAACTGGTCGCGGGATTTCTTGTCGACGTGAGGGCCACGGAGAACCGTGAACTTCTCGATCTTGTTCGGCAGCGGGATCGGGCCACGCACCTGCGCGCCGGTCCGCTTGGCGGTGTTGACGATCTCCTGGGTGCTGGAATCCAGCACGCGGAAATCGAACGCCTTGAGCCGAATCCGGATGTTTTGGCTTTGCATTGCTCTTTCGCCTTTCAAGGCTCTTGGAGTTGATAGGACGACCAGCAGCCCATTCCGCTGGCCCTCGTCGAACCCGAAGGGCGGGAGTAACCCCGCCCATAGGTAAGATCGGTCTTGCGAACCGGGGCCGCATACACGACCCCGGCCGGTGCATCAAGCGATTACTCGATGATCTTCGACACCACGCCGGCGCCAACCGTGCGGCCGCCTTCGCGGATGGCGAAGCGCAGGCCGTCTTCCATCGCGATCGGTGCGA
>NZ_FNYD01000008.1 GCF_900109035.1 Cribrihabitans marinus | reverse complement strand
CCAGAACCTTGATGTCCATCAGATGCTCCTCTCTCCACCTATGCCCGCCACGGTAGCAGCGGGTTGGTGGGAAGGCAGTTCATCCCATTAGCTTAAAGCGCCAGAGTTTTCCAAAGCCTTCTCAGCGCGGAAGATCGCGTCAATCTCGTGGGCAGGCCGCCGAGGGGGTCGGTTTCTGGAGGTCTCTTTGCCGCTCGCGCTCGGCGAACTATCCGTGCAGGGATGCTTGGGCCAAGGGGGACCGAGTTCATCAAAGAATACACGACTTCCATGATGATTAGAGTAAAAGAATACGGTTTTTCCACATACTGGACATTGAGCGTTGGGGTTGACGAAATGAGACGAGACAGTTCTGACATTGAGATATTCCAGAACCCCTCGAGCATAAGCCGTTGCTTCGCTTTGGGCATGAAAGTGCCTGACCGAATGTCCACCGCCTGTGTCCCCACCCCAGCCACAGTTGCAGTTCGAAGGATGATTCCAAGCGTTGCAGCCCATGGCAGCCTTTTGCTCCAATATATTGGCTCGGCATCCAAATGGTGGCGCCGCCCATCCCGTTTCAAGTGCGGCTGTGTCCCAATGTACGAAATGCCTCACCTTAGCGCTTCCAATTCGGGAATCACAGTATACCAAGCATCGAGGAAGATCTTGCCGTGAAGATATTCCTGGCTGTCCGCTTTGCGCCAGCGAACGAGCGCAAAAACCCGGGCGTAAACCTCTTCCCCAGGAACTCCGGGGACAAAGTCCCTCTGCATCTTGCCGATCCGATGCCATCCAACCCCAATCGGCGCGAAGACATGCCAGGGGTTCCGGTCCTGCCGGTCCTGGGTCTTGGAAATCCGGATACGGTCGCCAGACTTCAACCCGGCAATGATCTCTTTGGTTCTTTCCCGCGTTTTTTGATCAGATGTGCAGCGCGGCCCGTCCCAGGCTGGGAAAGACAGAAAGACTTCGCGGACGGAGCAGGGGACCAGCGGCGCCTTGGCTTGAGCCGACACTGAAGGCAGGTGCGGTTCGAGATGGAGCGGTGCGAGATGCTCCGATCTCGTCACCGAGATCAACCGGCTCGTTGGTGCCATGAAGCCACCCGTCACCAAGCTTAGGCTGTATCGGGCCCGGGTGGCGGCAACATAGAAGAGCCGCCGATCTGCATCGGTGATCGTTACCCTGTGCAACCAATCGCAATCGCAGACGACGACATTGTCAAACTCGAGACCCTTGGAACTGTGCGCGGTGAGCACCATCACCCCGTTCTGCTCTGGTCGCCAGCCATGCGCCCATTCAACGAACTCCTCAAGCACCAAGCGCGGCGAGAACTCTACCGGCAAGTCATCAGTTGACTCGCGTCCCTCGGAGCTTTCCTGAGCCGCATCTATCTGGTCACGCAGGTAATCCCTGAGCCATTGTGCCACGGCTCGCGCCCAGAGGCTTCCGTATTGCCCCTCCAGCCATCCAGCGACCCGCTCGATGTTCTCCGGCAGGAGCACCCTACCTACGCGCTCCTTCTTCTCCAGCCACTCCCTGACCCGGACAGCTTCCTTCACGCGCGCCATTGGCACGAGTCCTTGGAGGTCACGCGACACCTCGATCCCGGCATCCACCAGCGCGCGCTCGACCACCGGGATATGCGCGCGCCGGCGCACCAGCACTGCCGTAGATGCCCAGCGCCATTTCTCCTTGCCGACCGCGGCACGCAGGCGCAGTAGCTCGGCAGTCGCGATGGCCGCGTGGCTTTCGATGGTTTGATCGGCATTCTCGAGGACCGTTACACGTCCAAGATCAGGATCGCGCGGCCGGTGATAGCGCCCTTGCAACGGGTCATGGGCCCGGCCTGGATCGATCTCGATCTCCCGGGTCTTCAGGCGATCGGAGCAATAGGAGATGATCTCCGCCGCACAACGCAGGATGGCTCCGCTCGAGCGGTAGTTCCATGTCAGCTCGGGCATCTTCTTGGGCGTGTTGAACAGCCGGTCGAAGGCGCGGATATGCTGCCCGCTGGCGCCGCCGAAGTCATAGATGTTCTGGTCGTCATCTCCGACAGCGATGAAGCGGACATTGACGAGGTCGGCCGCGCTGCGCGCTTCACTCGCGGCTTTCTTCTGGCTTTGCTGGGAGATCTCCTTGATCAATGCGAAGGAGTCCTCGGTCACGTCCTGGAACTCGTCGACGAAGACCCAACGGAAGCGCCGTAGGATGAGGTCCGAGAGATTACCGCCGTCATCGCGTTGCTGGGTCAGCCGCGCGCTGGCGCGCGCCAGGATGCGATCAAAGGCGCTGGCCTTGCGCCCGCTGTCGGCCTCGGTGTCGGTGAGCCCGACTTCCTCGCCTACCGCCTCATCCGAGAGCTCGGCGAAGGACTGACCGAGCACCTGCAAGGCAAAGGAGTGATAGGTGTAGACCGAGACGACGGCGCCGCGCCGGCCAAGCGCGGACTTTGCACGTAGGCGCGAGCTGATCTCCTCCGCAGCACGCCGGTTGTAGCACAAAGCCAGGATCTGATCGGGTGGTACGCGCTCGACGCCGACAAGCCAGACAATGCGCTCCACCAGCACCCGCGTCTTGCCGGCGCCCGGGCCGGCCAGGACCAGCAGATCTTTCAGGCTGGTGTCGTCATGCACGATTTTCGACTGCTCGGGGTCGAGCCTGCTGCGCAGCTCGATCTGTCGCCGGACAGGACCGGGACGGTTTTCACGAACCACCTTCAACTCTTCGCCCTCGAAGAAAGTCGCGAGGCTCTCCTTGGACGGTGCCGCGAAGTAGGATTTGAGAAGCTCGGGCGCCTCATCCGGCACATCGAGCACCCGCCGGGCGTAGCCGTCCATGAGGTGCAGCTGGCGGATCTCCTCCTCCTGGAAGGCCTCGACCCCCGTGCGGAACATTTCCAGTGTGTAGGAGCGGACGGTCAGGTTGGTATCGCGTCGCGCGATCTCGACGCGGATAGCTTCTTTCTTGTCGAAGAGGCCGGCCGAGATGTCGAGAGCCTTGATCCGCGTTAGTAGGCGCAGATGGCGCCTCACGAGACGCTCTGATGCTCCTGCTGCGAGACTGGAGCCGTCCGGAGCGCGCCAGGTCCCTTCGACATCCATGTCGAAACTTGCCACTTCTTCGGCGAGGCGATCCGTTTCGATACGTAGGTGGCGCTCGTCGTCGGCGAGCTTTTCGAGCACCTGGAACAGGCGGGCGGTCTGCGAACGGTGTTGTTCGAGCCGGGCCCGAAGGTCGTCCGGCTCGAGCTCGGGCGCGAAGATCGTGAGCTGCTTCGTCAGATTGGCCGGTGCCACTTTGACGCCGATAAGTTTCAGCCGGCGCAGTTCCTCGAGAAGCTGAAGAGCCTCCTTGGCGGTAAGGCGCACACCGTCCTCAAGCTCGTTCTGAACTTTTTGGAGGAGCGCCGCGAGCGTTATCTGGAATGGCCGCGGCGCCTGCTTGGCGGGTAGCTCGTCTACCTTGATCTCCTGGGTGTCGTCGAAGATGTCCTCCTCCACCGCGGCCCGGGCCTCGAACAGGGCGATAATGACCTCGACCACTGCATTGCTCTTCTCCGCCCAAGTCGAGACGAGACGAGGCGCGATCCTTGCGCCGCCAAGCTTGATGTCGACGGTCTTATCGACATGCAGGAGATCGCGATGCTTTCGCAGGGCGGTCACGGCTTTGCGCACGATCCTCAGTCGGCCGGTTTTTCGCAGGCCGCAGATATCCGCGAGTTCCTCGAGATCGTCGGGGAGCTGGGGCTCTTCGCCTTTGGTCGCCTGTGAGAACAGGTGCTGGACGATCCGGGTCTGGATGCGGGTAAGACCCTTGGGATCGCGCTGAAGCGCGTCCAGAACCTGCCTCTTGACCCGGAGATGGGAAAATCCGGATTGGGCCCCCACCTTGCGAATGAGGCCATGGGCCTCGAGTTCATCGACGATGCGGTCGACCCTTGATCTCTGTAGTTCCTCGGCGCGCTCGTAGGTCGAGTCCTTCAGAAACCCGAGCACATCTTCAGCGACCACCTGGTAGGGCAGTGAGATTGGTGGGAAGCAGTTGGCCTTGCGCTGCACGCGGCGCTGGATGTCGAGTACATAAGCCAGGACAGAATCGATGTCTTCCTTATGGAGATGCCCTTGGGCGCAAAGACCAAGGCGGCGGTCATGCTCCTCTGGGTCGTGCAGGAGAATGCAGGTGGCTGGCTTCTTGTCGCGCCCGGCGCGCCCTGCTTCCTGGGCATAGGCCTCAAGGGAGGCCGAGGGTCCGGTATGGAGCACCAGCCGCACCCGCGGGCAGTCGACCCCCATGCCGAAGGCGATGGTCGAGACAATGACCTGTAGGCCCCCCTCGGCGAAGTCGCGCTCGACGCGCGCTTTATCCTCCGGGGTGCGATCGGCGTGGTAGAACTCCACGCTGTGGCCGAGAGCTCCGAGACTGGCCGCGATCTGCTGGGTGTCCTTGCGACTGTAGGCATAAATGATTGCCTGGCCACCTTCGGGCAATAGCTCCGGGTCGCGAAGCATGTCGCTCAGCTGCTCATGTGCCTCCCCATCACGGGGCACCACGCGGTAGGTGAGGTTCGGGCGTTCTGAGCCGCCGTCGATGACCGCGAGCGTTCTGCCCATACCGGTCTTGAAGGCTGCCTGGATGCCTTTCTGGGTCTCCGGGCGGGCGGTGGCGGTCAGGCACAAGATGGTGGCCTTCTCGCTGCCGCGGGTGCCGCACTCGGCGATCCACTTTGGCGCTCGTCGATAGTCGCCTCGAAAGCCGTTACCCCAAGCCGGGATGCAGTGCGCCTCGTCGAAGACCCACATGCCGATCCGGCGACTATCGAGCACCGTGCGGGTCGATTTCGAGCCAAGGCTTTCCGGTGCAAGGTAGAGTAGCGCGATTCGCCCCTCGCGGATGGCCGAGAGGATTTCGTCGCGGGTCACGACATCGAGGTCGCTGTGCAACCGCGCAACGCCCGGCAGTCCCTGGTCGTCGGCCTTGGCAGCCTGGTCTTCCATCAAGGCCTTCAGAGGCGAGACCACCACGGTGAGATCGCCCGTGCGCTCGTGGTTTTCGAGGGCGGGCACCTGGAAGCAGCGCGACTTGCCTGTGCCGGTGGGGAGAATGCCCAGCGCAGAGCGCCGTGCCAAGGCTGCGTCCATCACGCGCTGCTGGTAGGCGATGCCCTTCTCATCCAGGGGCGGCTGGAAGCACGGGGTCTCGCCCTCGGCAGGCGGGAACCAACTGCGCATGCTATGGAGCGATGTCGCGTGCTGCCGACAGCGATGGCACGACGACTGGCTGCATCGCCGACGACCGAGATCGTCGAGCGCTTCGTGAAATCCCAGATTGCCTTTTAGGAGCCATTCGGCCGGAGATGGTCGATCCGAGCGATGGCACACCCAGCTGAGAGCCCACGCCAATGGCCAGCCATTTCTCGTTTTGAAAGCGTGGACCAGTTGGTCGTGTAGGCCGCGCATGCAGACTTCGCCCTGAAAGAGCCGAGCAATCGAGTCTATCACCAACCGCACGGTCTCGAAGCTCTCGCCGGAAGCGCCTGTCTGCGGGCCCAGCGCCGCAGCGAAGAATGCCTTGTAGCCAAAATGACCCGTGCCCAGGGCACACAGCCATCGCAATATCTCGAGCCACTCTCGGTTCATCTTGGTGAATGCACTGACCTCGGCTCTTAGCAGTTCGAGCGTTTCCTGAGAGTCCTTGACTGGGTCTGCCAAGCTGGTCTCGGACAGGTATGGCTTCTTCAGCGCATGCGAAGCTTTGCCGGGAAAGGCGAGAGGGCTAAGCCAGATCGTGTCGATGACTTGAAGATCACTGAGTTTTTTGCCGAGCATGTCTTCGAGCTCGGGGATGTCGTGGACTGCAACATTGTGGCCGATAACAAATTGCCGACGGCCAAGCTCCGCCTCGACAGAGCGTAAAGACATATTGCGTCGCTTAGCCGCTTCTTCCATTGGAAAATCAGCTGGAAAGGCTGAGGCATCACAAAGGTAGCTTTGGCCATCCCGTCCGGTTGAGGTTTCCAGATCGAAGACAACGGAACGCGAAAATAGATCCTCAAGAGAATCAAACGGGCGCAAAGCCACGGAAACCACATCGCGATCATGTACGCTCGGATCGAAAAAACGATGCATTAACAGTCACCTCTCGCAAGAACAAAGGTGATTTTGGAACAACATTCAATTGGAAAAAACTTGAGCGCGTGATCGCGGACAAACCCTACGCAGTGCTGCGTGCGGCGACGACTGCGGATCGTCACGCGTGTTGCATCATCTCGCACCACCGTTTGGAATTGGAACTCCCCGTTTTCAATGTCTGCGTCAGGTCGTATCTTGTGGCATTTGGAACGAGCGCCGCCGCGCTCGTGGTCGTCTCCCGTCAGCGGCCGGGACTGCGAGGGCTGCCAAGGCGGCCCTCTCCGACAGATGGTATGGGAATTTGTCCGAGATGCACGTCGTTGCTTCCGCTCAAGCGGATGCCACCACCTCTGGGGACTGATCAGGTCCCCGCAGCGCGCTGCTCTTCGGTGATGCACAACACTGTTCACGAGCGTCCAGTGGTTCTGGATTTCGCACTGCCTCCTTTCTCTTCGCTCATCGTGCGGTCCCGAACGGCATCTTCATTCCGTCCGTCATAGGAAAGAAATGGAATGTTCGACGTCAGCCGGAAACATTTTCCCGCCGATAGCCGCAAAATATTCCTCCGCACTTCGCGGTAACGACCCCTCGTGATCCTTTCCGACGCGCCCGAAAAAGCTTCCGACGGGGCGGAAAGCAAGCGCTCCGGGAGGTTTATCACGGCCCCAGCCAATATCGTCATCCGGCATCATGGGGCCGGTTGACGACTTTGGCAGGGGAATTCCCAAGCATTGTCGGGCAGGACGAAGTTTTTTTCTTCGTGCAGCGGGATCTTGGCCAATCTGCATGTCGAGGGACCGATTCAAACGCCGTTGAGGCCCGACAACAGACAGGAGGTTCATTTCGGCGAAACGACAGCGGACAGGCTTGATGCTGCCACGACTGGCAGACGCGCAACAATCAGGAGGAACACCATGCTGCGCAAGCTCCCCGCGAAGACGCTGTCCGCAGATCTGCAACTCACCGCTGTCCGCGTGCATTTCGACAAGCACGGATCTGCGCTGTGCAACGCCGCGAGGCTGATCGACGGCGAGGCCGGAACGGCCCGCGTTCTGCGCCTCATGTCCGGGCTGCACGAGGCGTCGCGCCTCGAGCGGGCGACGCGGCGCAGGCTGGTCGATCTGCACCGGCTCCTGTCCCTCAATCCGGTCGTCGACGATCTCGAACCGGACCTGTCATCCTGGGTGCTTCTCGATCCCGCCAGCCCGGAGGTGGAAGAGCTCTGCCTGCTCACCGATCGGCTCTATGATCTCCTGGTCGAGATCGGCGAACGGGACGACGAGCAAGATGCCATCGCGCTCGCTCTCACGGACCAGGACGCGGCCTGAACTGCGGCGCCGGTCATGTGCGGTTTACATGGCCGGCGTCACGCCGTGGGCGAACACTACGCCCACGGCCCAGCCTTGCACCGTCTTGGAACTTCGTGAGCGGCGCGGCGCGACGAAAAAAATCATGTGTCCGGCAGATTTCTTCTTCGTCATCTCGATGAACGACCAATGTTCTCGTCACCAGCACACGAAACCAGCAATCGACACGAACCGAAAGGAGCCTGCCAACGCCCAAGCATCTCCCTGCGGCGAAACATGACGCCGATGAATCAGGCACACCAGCACCGTTTCCGCCACCGCATGAAGGGAGAACATCATGCTCAACACCACCACCCTCGACATTGCCGAGGCGCGTCTCGGCGCCGCCTATGCAGTAGAGCAGCACCTCCGCCGCCACGGCGCGAGTCTCTGCGACCTGCTCGACGCGCTCGACGACCCGGCCGGCTTCGCTGGGCTCTGCGACCTGCACAGCGCCTTCGGGCAGCCGATCCCGGATACCGATGCCGTCGAAGCCGCGCTGCGCGACATCCAGCGCGTCCTCGCCGACCAGATACCGTCGACGCTCGATCGGATCGGTCATGAACGAGGTCTGCCGGCCTCCGACATGACCCTCTGGCATGGCGCGCGGGTCAGCGACCTACTCGCGCGGTTCCGTCATGCCGACTGAGACTGAGATGCGCTGCGCCCTCCAAGTGGTGCGCGAGCGCCGCCTGAGCCTTTATCCCGATGAGTTAGGGATGGAGAATGACATCTGCGACGTTACGCTGTGGATCATCGAGAAGTACAAACCGTCTCGTGTTCATGTCTGGGTGGACCGGCATTACACGAATGTCGGCCGAGATATCGCTGGCGTCACCGTCATGACTTCGCCAAGACATCCGGCACCGCTGACTGAAGTGGCATACGAAGCGTTCCGGGCGCTCGGCTACGGGATCAACGATACGGGCGCGGACATCTACGGACACCAATTCTGCGATGGCCATCATTCGAGACACGATGCGCTGCGCGCATACGGTCGTATAGAAGCCGCGCTGCAACGTTGGCGCTCGAAATAGGGAATTACATGCACTTCGGTGAAGGGCGGCGCAAGCCGCCCTTTTTTGTGCCTGGCGTTCCTTGGTCCTATATCTACCGATATCGCTCATCTACTTCTCGGCAAGTCGTCGGAACGTGCGCTGATGTGCTCTTCCTGGCAAACTGGTCCACGGTGAGCAGCAGCGGAGGGGCGCCACCAGCACAAGAGCGCTACCGGCCATAACCAAGCCGAAGAAAAATTCTCAAAACCATTTCTGCCGCCAGTTTCCGGTGCCCATATCCCTCAGGACAGAGCCGAACGCGCGGTCATGCGCAAAATGGCGGATATAACGGAAAATCGGGCTCTTTCGCCCGATTGACCTTATTCGCTTGCAAAATGGACCTCCGAAGCCCGCCGGTGGCCACTAATTGGTAGTCAGAACACGAATGAACGGCGTCCGCCCTATCCGCACTTGCTGTGGCCGCAGCTTCGGCAGGTCATGCAGCCTTCGATCATCACCATGTCATACTGGCCACAGGACGGGCAGGCCTTGCCGCGCGGGGCGTCGAGGTTGACGACCTGGGCCTGCGGGTCGGTCTTCAGCCCCATGCCCTCGCCGGCGAGGAAACCGGTGGCGATCATGTGGCGTTCGATCACGCCGCCGATCGCGGCCAGGATCGATGGGATGTATTTGCCCTGCACCCAGGCGCCGCCGCGCGGGTCGAACACCGCCTTCAGCTCCTCGACCACGAAGGACACGTCCCCGCCGCGCCGGAACACCGCCGAGATCATCCTGGTCAGCGCCACGGTCCAGGCGAAATGCTCCATGTTCTTGGAGTTGATGAACACCTCGAAGGGCCGGCGGTGGCCATTGATGACGATGTCGTTGATGGTCAGGTAGATCGCGTGCTCGCTGTCGGGCCATTTCAGCTTGTAGGTGCTGCCCTCCAGCGTCTGTGGCCGGTCCAGAGGTTCGGACATGTAGATCACGTCGCCGCCATCCACCGCCTGTGGTGCGTCGGCATCCTCGCCCGGCGCGGCATCGGCGGTCTCGCTCACCGACAGGACGCTGCCGGTCACCTCGTTGGGCCGGTAGGTTGTGCATCCCTTGCAGCCGAGATCCCAGGCCTGCATGTAGACATCCTTGAACGCGTCGAACCCGATATCGGCGGGGCAGTTGATGGTCTTCGAGATCGAGCTGTCCACCCATTTCTGCGCTGCCGCCTGCATCCGCACGTGATCGGCCGGGTCCAGCGTCTGGGCGTTCACGAAGTGATCCGGCAACTCGGCATCGCCGAACTTGTCGCGCCACATCTGCACGGCATAGTCCACCACCTCTTCCTCGGTGCGCGAGCCGTCCTTCTGCAGCACCTTGCGGGTATAGGCATAGGCGAACACCGGCTCGATCCCCGAACTGACATTGCCGGCATAGAGGCTGATCGTCCCGGTGGGCGCGATCGAGGTGAGCAGGGCGTTGCGGATGCCGTGGCTGCGGATGGCATCGCGCACATCCTCGTCCATCTGCTGCATCGCACCGCTGGCCAGGAACGCCTCGGCATCGAAAAGCGGAAAGGCGCCTTTCTCCTTCGCCAGCTGCACCGAAGCCAGGTAGGCGGCGCGGGCGATGGCGTGCAACCAGCGCTCGGTCTGTTGCGCCGCCTCGTCCGAGCCGTAGCGCAGCCCCATCATCAGCAAAGCATCGGCCAGCCCGGTGACGCCCAGCCCGATGCGGCGCTTGTTGCGCGCCTCTTCGGCCTGCTGCGGCAGCGGGAAATTCGAGGTGTCGACCACGTTGTCCATCATCCGCACCGCGGTGGCGACCAACTCGCCCAGCGCGGCCTCGTCCAGCGCGGCGCCCTCGTCAAACGGGTCCGACACCAGCCGGGCCAGGTTGACCGAGCCCAGCAGGCAGGCGCCATAGGGCGGCAGGGGCTGTTCGCCGCAGGGATTGGTGGCCGAGATCGTCTCGCAATAGGACAGGTTGTTCATCGCGTTGATGCGGTCGATGAAGATCACGCCCGGCTCGGCATAGTCATAGGTCGCGCGCATGATCCGGTTCCACAGGTCGCGCGCCTGGACGGTGTGATAGACCTTGCCGCCGAATGTCAGCTCCCAGGGGCCGTCCTCCTTGACCGCCTCCATGAACGGATCGGTCACCAGCACCGACATGTTGAACATGCGCAGCCGGGCGGGGTCGGACTTGGCCGAGATGAAATCCTCGATGTCGGGATGGTCGCAGCGCATGGTGGCCATCATCGCGCCCCGGCGCGACCCCGCCGACATGATGGTGCGGCACATGGCGTCCCATACATCCATGAAGCTGAGCGGGCCCGAGGCATCCGCCGCCACCCCCGACACCGCCGCGCCCCGGGGCCGGATGGTGGAGAAGTCATAGCCGATGCCGCCGCCCTGCTGCATGGTCAGCGCGGCCTCCTTGAGCATGTCGAAGATGCCGCCCATGCTGTCGGGGATGGTGCCCATCACGAAACAGTTGAACAGGGTCACGCGCCGCGCGGTGCCGGCGCCGGCGGTGATGCGGCCCGCCGGCAGATACTTGAAATCCTCCAGCGCCGAATAGAACTTCTCCTCCCAGGCCGCGGGATCGGCCTCGACCGAGGCCAGGTCGCGCGCGATGCGACGCCAGCTGTCCTCGACAGTCTGGTCGATGGGGGTGCCATCCGCCTGCTTGAAGCGGTATTTCATGTCCCAGATCTGTTCGGCTATCGGGGCGGCAAAGCGGGTCATCGGCTGATTCCTGAGCAGCGGGGCGGCCCTCTAGGATACCGAAATCCGGCGAAAGCCACAACAGTTTGAAGTTGGACGCACAAGGCCTACAATATAAGCCAAGCGCTGGGGGCGACTCTGTGGATAACCATGTGAATCTCATCAAGTTGAGCGTCGGGACCGAAACCGTCGAAAGCCTTGCCATGTGGCAGGAGACACGGCGGGCGCAAACCGAGGACGGATTGCCCCGGCACGTCACCCGCATGTGGCCCAAGCAGGAGGCCCGGATCCTGAACGGCGGATCGATCTACTGGGTCATCAAGGGCAGCGTCCAGTGCCGCCAGCGCATCCTGCGCCTGGACGAAGTGATCGGCCAGGACGGCATCCGCCGATGCGCCATCGTGCTCGATCCGGAGTTGCACCGCACGCAGACGGCCCTGAAGCGCCCGTTCCAGGGCTGGCGCTATCTCGAACCCGGCGACAGCCCGCGCGACCTGCCCAGGGCCCGCGCCGACGAGGACGCCCTGCCTGACGATCTCAGCCGTGCGCTGGCCGAGATCGGGGTCCTCTGAGCCACCGCCTCAGAGATCGCGGATCCAGAACTGCAACGGCTTCACCGTCTCCTCGACCCGGTCCACATCCTTCCACGAAAACCGCGCCACGACACCGGGCAACGGCGCATAGCCGCGCGCGCGCCAGAACGGATCCAGCGGTGCTGTGTCCGCAGGGCGAAGTGGGTGATCCGCGTCACGCTGCACCGCGCAGAAGGCGGATCTCGCAAACCCCAGACGGCGGGCATGCGCCTCGCGCAGGTCGAAGAACCGATGCCCGACCCCCTGCCCACGATACGCGGGCAGCAGGACGGATTCCGCGCAATAGAATATCTCCGCCGTGTCCAGACCCGTGGGCGCGAAGGCCGCGGCGAAATCTTCGGCATGATCCGACAGCGGTGTGCCGGTCGACGCGCCCACAAGGCGCCCGCCCGCAAAGGCGCCGACCAGGACCGCGCCGGGACTGTCACGAAAAAGCTGCAGATAGCTCCGCTCGTAGGGCAGGTCCCCGTCATAGAGATAGGGCCAGTCCCGAAAGACATCGATCCTGAGCCGGGCGACGTCGTCCAGCGCCGCCTCCAGTGCCGGGCCGGTCAGGACGCGGACATCGGTGACCTCAGCCATCCGAGACCTGCCGGATCCAGTCGGCCAGGTTGTAATAGGTCGTGACCCGGGAAATCCGGCCGTCGCGCAGGTCGAAAAACGACCCGGCCGGCAGGCGATAGGTCTGGCCGCGCGCCTCAGGCAGGCCCGCATCGGTCTGCAGGTAGGTCCCGTTGACCATGTATTCCGCCGCCGCGCGCCTGCCGTCCGGGGTGGCGAAGATCACCATCTCGGTCAGCTCCTCGCGATAGCACCGGTCCATATGCGCGCAGAACGCGGCGAACTGCTCCCGTCCGGTGCGGATCTGCCCCTCGTTCACGTGATGGGCGACATCCTCGGTCAGGCAGGCCAGCATGGCGGCGGTATCGCCGGCGTTGAAGGCATCGAAATAGCGTTTGACGGTTTCGCTCATGGCGCGTCCTCCCGGGGCGGGCCCCAATGCTCGGTCAGGTGGTGGATGATCTGGTCGCGCGTCTGGCGATAGTGGTGCAGCTTCTCCTCGCGGGTCTGGCCCAGCCCCGTCGGGTCCATGATCGGCCAGTATTCCACGTCGAGATGGGCATAGCGCGTCAATTCCAGCGCGCGCCGCTGGCTGGCCGGCGACAGCGCCACCACCAGGTCGAAGGAACCCAGATCGTCGCCCCATTGCTCCATCTCGTCGAACGAGCGCGAGCGGTGGCGGCTCAGCTCCACGCCAAGCTCCTGGCAGACCGCGACGCTGAACCCGTCGATCTCCAGGTCGGTATGGACGCCGGCGGATTGGACATAAGTGCCGGTGCCATAGAATTTCTTGGTGATGCCTTCGGCCATCGGCGAGCGGACCGCGTTGTGGTCACAGCAGAACAGCACCGACTGGGGCAGCGGCCGGGGCACCTTCAGCCCCCGAAATGCAGCACGCAGATCAGCGTGAACAGCCGGCGGGCGGTGTCGGTGTCGATCTCGGCCTTGCCCTGCAGGCGTTCCTGCAGCACGCGGCTGCCCTCGTCATGTATTCCGCGCCGCGCCATGTCGATGGTCTCGATCTGGCTGGGCGGCAGGGTCTTGACCGCGTTGAAATAGCTTTCGCAGATCTGGAAGTAATCCTTGACCACCTGCCGGAACGGCCCCAGCGACAGGTGAAACTCGGCCGCCTTGCGCCCGTCCTCTGTATCGACGTCGAAGACCAGGCGCTTGTCCCGGATCGACAGGTTGACACGATACGGCCCGCCCGGCGCCACGCGGTCGTCGCGACTGGGCAGGCTGAAGGTGTTGTCCTCCAGAAGGTCGTACATCGCGACCTTGCGCTCCTGCTCGATCTCCGGCGTCGGCGGCGGCAGGTTGCGGTCGTCGAGTTCGATATGGCTGATGTGGTTGGTCATGCGAAATATCCGGATCGGCTGCCCGGCACGAGACCTACAACAGAGCCACCGCCGGGGCAACGTGCCGCACCGTTGCCGTTCATCGCTTTTCCAATGGAATCCTCGATGCCTCCGGCGGTGGTATTCTTGGCCCGATGACGGGGAGACCTCACCCCGGCAACGCCGGATTCAGACGTTGCCGGAGGGCGCCAATCGACAGGTCACACATGGCCAGGCTTGGTGCCTCGGGGCAGCGTCCCCCGTCGGGCGTGGCCGGATCGTCAGCCGCCGGCCGCCTTGGCGGTCAGCTTGCCCAGCGCGCCGCGCATCTTCTCGACGTAATCGGCACCGTCCGGAACCCCGCCCAGATCGTCCAGCATTTCGCCGGGATCCTCGTAGGCCAGCCAGACCTGCCCCTCGGCATCCTCATAGGCCAGGACCTTGAGCGGCAGGAACAGCCCCGCCAGGGCCGCGTCCTGCATCGCCGGTGTGCCCAGCCTGGGGTTGCCGAAGACCAGCAGCTGCGAGGGCGCCAGCTCCATATCGACACCGGCGGCACCGGCCGCGTGATCGACCCGCGCAAAGACAGTGGCGCCGGCCCCTTTTACCGCCGCCTCGAGCGCGTCCATCGTCGCGGCCACATCGCCGCCGGCCTTCACCTTCACGATGTCCTCGGATGCCGCCGCCGGGACCGCCGCCGCGGCAAATGCAATGGCTGCAATCATCTGTCTCATGGCAAACCCTCTCGTCCTGTTCCGATGCTGCCCGCATCCTCTGGCCTCGCGGCCCAAATGCACATAAACAATCCCGTGAACCCCGAAGGACAGCAAGGCCATGCTCAAGACCCGCATCATCCCCTGCCTCGACGTGGCCGACGGCCGGGTCGTCAAGGGCGTCAATTTCGTGGACCTGCGCGATGCCGGCGATCCCGTCGATGCCGCGCGGGCCTATGACGCTGCCGGCGCCGACGAGATCTGCTTTCTCGACATCCACGCGACCCACGAGAATCGCGGCACCATGTTCGACGTAGTGCAACGCACGGCGGAGCAGTGTTTCGTGCCGCTGACGGTCGGCGGCGGCGTGCGCAGCCCCGAGGATGTGCGCGCCCTGCTGCTGGCCGGGGCGGACAAGGTCAGCTTCAACTCGGCCGCCGTGGCCGATCCGGATGTGGTTGCCGCCGCCGCCGACCAGTTCGGCAGCCAGTGCATCGTGGTCGCGATCGACGCCAAGACCGTGTCCCCCGGCCGATGGGAAATCTTCACCCATGGCGGGCGCAGGCCCACCGGCATCGATGCGGTGGATTTTGCACGCACCGTCGCCGCCAAGGGCGCCGGCGAGATCCTGCTGACCTCGATGGATCGAGACGGCACGCGGGCGGGGTTCAACCTGGCCCTGACCCGCGCCATCTCCGACGCGGTCGACGTGCCGGTGATCGCCTCGGGCGGCGTCGGCACGCTCGACCACCTGGTCGAAGGCGTGACCGAAGGCGGCGCCAGCGCGGTTCTCGCCGCGTCCATCTTTCATTTTGGCGAATTTTCGATCCGCGAGGCCAAGTCCCACATGGCCGCCGCCGGCATTCCGATGAGGCTGACATGACCATTCTGCATGACCTGGCCGCCACCATCGAGGCCCGAAAGACCGCCGATCCCGAGAGCAGTTGGACTGCCAAGCTTCTGGCGAAGGGGCCGGAAAAGGCCGCCGAGAAGTTCGGCGAAGAGGCCGTCGAGGCGATCATCGAGGCGGTGCGCGGCGATCGCGGACGGCTTGCCGCCGAGGCCGCCGATGTGCTTTATCACTTGTTGGTCATGCTGGCCGCGCGGGATGTCGCGCTCGACGACGTTCTGTCGGAACTCGCGCGGCGCAGCGGCACCAGCGGGATCGACGAGAAGGCGGGCCGGAACCGAACATGAGCGCCCGGAAGCAGGAGGAAAGCCGGACATGAGAATTCTGGCCATCACTCTGACGGTGCTGGCGGCGCTGAGCCTTGCCGGCTGCGCCGCGCAGGACCCCGCAAAGGATCGCGATGTCGCCGGGTTGACCATGGCGCTGATGGCGCTGGGCCCCGATATCGATCCCGAAGAGGCCGCCCGCGCCGCGCGCATCTCTTATGACTATCCGCTGCGTCTGCGCGAGGAATACCAGGTCAGCGACCCGCCGATCGTGCACAATTCCAAGGTCAACATGGGGCTGCGCCCGCGCGGGCTGTGCTGGCAATGGGCCGAGGACATGGAGGCGCGGCTGAAGGCCGAGAATTTCCAGACGCTGCAGATTCACCGCGCCATCGCCAATTCCGATGTCGCCTTCCGCATCGACCATTCCACCGCCCTCATCTCGCGGCGGGGCGAGACCATGTATGAGGGCATCGTGGTCGATCCCTGGCGCTATGGCGGTGCGCTTTATTGGTCCACGCCACAGGCCGACAAGAGCTACAAGTGGCGCCCGCGCCGCGAAGTCCTGGAGGAGAAGCGCCAAAGGCTGCAATCCCGGGCGCGGCGCGCGCGCTGACCTCGCGCTCCCGTTTGACGGTCGGCGGGACGAAAGGCCCGTATCGATCGGTCAACAGCGCCCCTGAACTCTGCTATGCTCGTCGCAGCCCCGCCGGATCGTGACGGGGCAACAGCGGAGGGTTGACCATGTACCAAAACGCCATCAGCGAAGGCGGGCTTGCTGTCGTCACCGGCGCGGCCAGCGGTGTCGGACGGGTTGCCGCCCTGCGCTTTGCCCAGGCCGGGATGGGCGTGATCCTAGCGGATCTGTCGGGGTCCACCCTTGACGAGGCGGTGGCCGAGGTCCGTTCCGTCGCGGGTGACGGGGCCGAGGTGCTGGGGGTGCCCACTGACGTTTCACAGGACGCGGACATGGACGCGCTGGCGGACAAGGCCTTTGCCACGGGTCCGGTGGCCGTCCTGATGAACAACGCCGGCATCGGCCTGGCCACAACCGCCTGGACGGAGTTGGACAATTGGCGCCGGCTTCTCGATGTGAATTTCCTTGGGGTTCTCAGGGGCGTTCACGCCTTCCTGCCCCGCATGATCGCGGCGAACCGGCCGGCCGTGGTGATCAACACCGGTTCGAAACAGGGCATCACCTCACCGCCCGGCAACCCCGGCTACAACGTTTCGAAGGCCGCCGTAAAAGTGCTGACCGAACAGCTGGCGCATGAGCTGAGACAGGCCGATGCGCCCATCACGGCCCATCTTTTCGTGCCGGGGTTCACCTATACCGGCATGATCGCGTCCTTCATCTCCGAAAAGCCGCCCTCGGCCTGGACGAGCGAACAGACGGTCGACTATTTCATCGACCGCATGGCAAAGGGGGATTTCTACATCCTGTGCCCCGACAACGACGTGGACGAAACCCGCGACCGCCGCCGCGTCGAATGGGCGGTGCGCGACGTGTCGGAGAACCGCCCGGCCCTGTCCCGCTGGCACCCGGATTACGCCGAGGCCTTTGCCCGGTTCGAAGACACAGGTCGCACCTGACGGCGCCATCCCCCGCGGCGGCGGTGAGCAAGGCGACACAGCAGACCCGGTGGGCTGATGTGATCCCCGAAAACGCGCCCGATTTTGGTTGGAGCTTTCCGTATGAATCTCTTGGCTGGGAGAGGAGCGGAAACGCATGAAAGCATCGAAGTTCACGGACGCGCAGAAGGCGTTCATCATCAAGCAGGCGGAGGATGGAACGTCTGTCGCAGAGGTCTGTCGGAAGGCCGGGATCAGCTCGGCGACGTTCTTCAACTGGAAGAAGATGTATGCAGGGCTGATGCCTTCCGAGTTGAAGCGGCTCTCGCGGCCGGGAAAACCGACAGACAACGCCTTCATCGAGGCGTTCAACGGGCGGTTCCGAGCGGAATGTCTGAACAGCCATTGGTTCATGAGCCTTGAAGATGCGGCCGAAGAGTTGGAGGCTTGGCGTAGAGACTACAACGAGGAACGACCGCACAGCGCCATCGGGAACAATGCACCGGCGGAACTGATGAAATCAGCGCACGATACCAGCCCGTGCACTTGATCGAAGGGCGGAAACTCTGACAACGGCCGAGGGCGCGTTGGGTAGCACAACAGCGACAGACTGTCGGCCTTCTGGGCATGACCGGGGGCAACAAAGGCGAGATCATCTCCATGCCCTTCTTCGCCGCCCCGCGCTACACGCCAGGCCGGAGCGCGACCGAGCAGGAGAACCCGCTCAACACCCGAACGCTGGCCGCCGAAGGGTCGGCGGAATCGACGGCCTATTTCGGATGTTGGCTCGACATCAACCAGACCGAGCATCACTTTCCCCACTACCCGAACGGCGACAGGCCCTATTCGGAGGCCCCCCTCGCCGGCGGCCCGTTGCGGTCGGTGTTCGAATCGTTGCGAAATAATCACCTGTGCCTCGTCGCGGAGATCTACTACGAGGACGATTCCGGGAATTTCGGCGACACGCCGGGCACCAGCGACAACCTCTCACAGCGCAACTTGATCGTCGAGAATTCGTCCAACCCCGGAAGCGCCGGCAGCCGAACCATCCATTCCACGATGATGATCCAGCCGTCGAAGACTCCCAGCACCGACGCCGTCATCAGCCCAGACGGGCGGCTCAGGCCGGATGAACTCATCATTTGGTGGCATACGCTGCCCAAGGGGACGGAGATCGACCTTTTTTTCCGTCCATCGATGCGGACCGCATTCTCGACATGGCTGCCAGCCGGCCCACGGCCAATCCTCTCCACAAGGTGGACGACCACACGATCCGCGCGAGCTACGGCGATGTTACGTTCATTCCCGTGCCGGGCGGACTGACGAAGCCGATCCCGTCGCTCATCTCGTTCCGCCTGCCGGACGGCGTAACGGCGGGCGATATGCACCGCGCGGTTCTTCAACAGATCGCGGGTCGCTCCTGGCTCATCATGGGTGGGATCGAAGTGCGCATCCCCGTCCGCCACAGCCCAGTATTTCTGGCGGCGGAGGAACGCAAGCTCGGCGTCCTGCGCGCGATCCAAGCCGGGATGGAGGGAAACGACCGCTGGTGGCCCGTCTTCGAACGCTATGTCGTCGGGATCGCGGGCCGTATCGACGGCCTCGGCGGCAATTCGGGTGAGATCAGCCCGCAACGCGACTTTCCGCGCGTGAGAGATTCACCCGGCGGGAACAAGGACGATGGCATCTGCGGCAAGGTCGCCGAACTCCACTACGACTGCCATGGCGATTTCGAGGGGTTCGTCCTCGAAACCTGCACCGGCCGGCATGTCTTTCGCGCCTGCGCCCGCGGGATCGAGACGCTGCTGCACCGTGCTTGCGCGTCCGAGGCCACGATTTCCGTGCAAACCCGGAAGGACGCTCCGAAGAAGCCGCTCAGGATCGTATGGCGCTGTTGCTGAGGCAGTGCCGAAGTGCTGACAATTTGCGCTAGGGCACACCTACCTTTAGCGTCATTGAGCCAATGTTGCCTAACAGCGTGTTGCACAATGGGGCATTTCTGATCCTCCTGTCGTGCTAACTACGTCAGTCGGTTGGACCAGACAAAACCCCTACGCAAAACCTTCGTCGTTCTGGCACCTTTATGGCTGATCGCGGGAGCGGCCATTCGCTGCAACAGGACGAATTGTCCAAAAGGGCTCCATGCCGCCGTAAGATCGGTCATGGCATTATTGCTCGCAAGATTGGAGCACTTGGAACAAACGTCCCAAAGCTGCCGTCCACCAAGGTCATGGATGCTGCGGTGCAGCCCATCATTCCTGCAATTCGCTGCGACCGCCAATTATGAAAATCGGCGAACTCACGGTTTCGCGGGACAATATGCTCTTTCGCTGCGGCTACAATGAACGTCCGCTCAACGGTTTTCTGTGCAACAGTTATGAGCTCTCGATTGGCCCCGCTGATGTATATCTCTTGGTCTTTTGTTGCGGCGCTTGAGGGTACCGCGCTTGCAATCAAGCTTGATCCCTTTTACATACCGACCGTCGGTCTGTTTTGTGGGGACGCCGCCGAAATGAATCAAGACAGCACCAAAGAATCGCATCGCCGGATGGCCCCGGATGCACGGCGCGAGGCGATCCTCGATGCGGCGCAAGGCTTGTTTATGGCGCGCGGCTGGGAAACTGTGACGATCGCGGACGTGCTGGAGGCCGCACGGATTTCGAAAGGCGGGTTCTATCACCACTTTACCGCCAAGGAAGATCTTCTGACCGGTATCGTGGCGCGCATGACCGATCAGATTTTCGCCGCGACCGAAGAGGCACGGAACCGCGCCTCTGGCGACGCACTCGCCCGTCTGAACGCCCTTCTGGCAGGCTCGCTGCGCTGGAAGGCCGAACATGCGGCGGAGATGCGGGCTGTCGCAGAAGTCCTGATCCGTCCGGGCAATGACATCCTCTACCAGAGAGTTTTCAATGCAACCGCCGAGGCCGTCGCGCCCATCCTGGAGGAGATGATTGCCGACGGCGCGCGGGAAGGCGTCTTCGATGTGGCCGACCCGAGGCTCGCGGCCGAGATCGTCATCGGGCTGTCGCAGGGGCGCCAGGCCGTCCTTCTGGATGCGATAGCCCTCGCCGCAGCGGGCGACATCGACGCTGGCACGGGCCGTCTGGATGCGCGGATGCGGGCCGAGGGCCTGACCTGCGACCGGTTGCTTGGCCTGCCGCCGGGCAGCGTGCCGTTGTCGAGCCCCGAGGACTACCGCCGGATGCTGGCCGGACTGGCCGGACTGGCCGGTGCCGACGACGAGTAATTGAAGAATGAAAGGGAGGACAAATGGCATGCTGACCGTAAAGGAACCGGATCCGCGCGTCTTCGAGGTCATGCTTGCGGGTGTTGTCGAGGCGTCCGACATCGAGGGGATGAGGCGCGGCCTGACACCCGCACTGGAGCCCGAGGGCAAGATGCGGCTGGTCCAGCAGATGGAGGATTTGGTCGATGTAACCGGTGATGACACATCCGCGGACGCCGCCGCGCGCGATTGGGCGCGGGCCGCATGACGACCGGGGGCGCCGCGTGACCGAGGCCGCCTACACGACGAAGGGCCTGACCAAGGTCTATGGCGAGGGGCGCTCGGCCGTCCACGCGCTGCGCGGCGTCGACCTGGAGATCCCGGCCGGCGAGGTCATCGTGTTGCTGGGGCCGTCCGGCTCGGGCAAGTCCACGCTTCTCAACATCATCGGCGGGCTGGACCGCGGCACCGAGGGGCTGGTGCAGTTCCGCGACCAGCGGCTGGATGAGATGAAAGACGCGGAGCTGACGCGCTACCGGCGCAACCATGTCGGCTTCGTCTTCCAGTTCTACAACCTGATGCCCAGCCTCACCGCGCGGGAGAATGTCGAGCTCGTGACCGAGATCGCCGCCGACCCGATGGACCCGGACGAGGCGCTGGCGCTGGTCGGGTTGAAGGAGCGGACCGATCACTTTCCCGCTCAGCTTTCGGGTGGCGAGCAGCAGCGCGTCGCCATCGCGCGCGCCATCGCCAAGCAGCCGGACGTCCTCTTCTGCGACGAACCCACCGGCGCGCTCGACAGCCAGACCGGGCGGTCGGTGCTGCGGGTGCTGGCGGACGTGAACGAACGGTTGGGGTCGACGGTTCTGATGGTGACCCACGCCGCGAGCCAGGCGCAGATGGCCGACCGGGTGATCCATTTCGCCGATGGCGACATCCGCGAGATCGTGGAGAACCGCAAGAAGCTGGCACCCGAGGAGATCGAGTGGTGAGCCCGCTCGACCACAAGCTGCTGCGGGATCTCTGGCGCATGAAGGGCCAGGCCACCGCCATCGGGGCGGTGATCGCCGTGGGCGTGCTGATGCTGGTGATGATGACCGGCCTGACGGCGTCGCTGTCTGAGACGCGCGACGCCTATTACGACCGCTACCGTCTGGCCGATGTCTTCGTGCCCGTCGCGCGTGCGCCCGAACGGCTGGCAAGCAGGCTGGCTGAGATTCCCGGCGTTTCGGCCGTCGAGACACGGGTCGAGGGCCGCGCGCTGATCGATCTGCCGGGGCAGGTTCTTCCAGTGCAGGCGCAGGCGGTGTCGCTGCCGGATCGCGGCCGCCCGTCGCTGAACGACGTCTTTCTCACCGCCGGGCGGATGCCCGCCTCCGGGCGACCGGACGAAATCCTGCTGCTGCAGAGCTTTGCCTTCGCGCATGGTCTGCGCCCCGGTGACACCCTGCGCGCCACGATGAACGGCGCGCGGCGCGGCTTCGACATCGTCGGTCTCGCGCAGTCGCCCGAGTTCCTCTACACCACGGCGCCGGGCGAGCTTGTGCCTGACGACGCCCGCTTCGGCGTCATCTGGATGGGGCGTTCGGGACTTGCCGCCGCTTATGACATGGCGGGCGCGTTCAACGAGGCGCTGATCGGTCTGTCGCCCGAAGCCTCCGAGGATGCCGTGCTCGCTGCCGTGGACCGCCTGCTGGAACCCTATGGCGGTGCCGGGGCCTATGGGTTGGCCGATCAGTTCTCCAATCGCTTCGTTTCGGAGGAGATTTCCGGGCTCGAGGCCGCCGCCGTGGGCGTGCCACCCATCTTCCTCGCGGTCGCGGCCTTCCTGCTCTACATCGTCATCAGCCGCATGGTGCAGTCCGAGCGCGAGGAGATCGGGCTGATGAAAGCCTTCGGTTACACCAACACCGAGGTCGGCGCGCATTATTTCAAGCTGATCCTCGCCATCGCCGTGGGTGGGGCATTGGCCGGATGCCTCGGAGGAATCGCGGCGGGGCGGGCGCTGATCGGCGTCTACACCGCCTATTTCAAGTTTCCTTTCCTCGTGTTCCAACTCGACCCGGCCTCTTTCGTGACCGGCGTGACGGTCAGCATCCTCTCGGCCTCTGCGGGCGGGCTTTTTGTGCTGCGCCGGGTTTTCGCGCTGACGCCCGCGACGGCGATGCGCGCGCCCGCACCGCCAAATTTCAGCCGGACGGGGCGGATCGGCCACAGCCTGAACCGCTTTCTCGATCAGCCCTCGCGCATGGTCCTGCGCCGCTTGACACGCCAGCCGGGGCGCATGGCCGGATCCATCATCGGGATCGCCAGCGGAATGGCATTGTCGGTCGCGATGATCACGATCTACGCGGGTTTCGACCGGACGATCGACCTGACCTTCTCGGTCGTGGACCGCAGCGATGTGACCGTCAGCTTCACGCACCCCGTCAGTGACAAGACCCTCTTTGAACTCGTGCGCCTGCCGGGCGTGGAACGGGCCGAGCCGGTGCGCAACGTCAGCGTCGTGCTGCGCCACGGGCTGGAAAGCCATCGCGGCGTGCTGATCGGGCTGCCGGACAGACCGGAACTGAACCGCGCACTCGATGCCGATATGGCCCCCATCGCCCTGCCGGAGCGGGGCGTGGTACTCTCGGACGTGCTGGCCGAGATGCTGGGTGTTGCGCCCGGCGACATGCTCAGCATGGATGTGCGCGAGGGCCGACAACCGCTTCTGCAAATCCCTGTCGCCGGCACCGCGCAGACCCTTCTGGGATCGCCCGCCTACATGGATATGGAGGCCCTGAACCGCACCCTGCGAGAGCCGGGCCGGGTTTCGGGCGCATACCTCACCATCGACGAGGCTCAGGCCGACGCTATCTATGCCGCGCTTCAGGACATGCCGACGGTCGCGGGCGTCAGTCTGAAAAGCCAAGCGCGCGACGCCTTCGTAAGGCTGATGAACCAGGGCGCGGGCGCGATCCGCTACGTGATGGGCGCCATCGCCTTCATCATCACCTTCGGCATCGTCTACAACGCCGCCCGCATCGCGCTGGCCGAACGGTCCCGCGATCTGGCCAGCCTACGCGTGATCGGATTCAGCAAGGGCGAGGCCGCCTTCGTGCTGCTGGGCGAGCTGGCTGTCGTGACCGTGATCGCGCTGCCGGTCGGTGCGGCTCTGGGCTATTACCTGTCCTTCGGCATCGCCGCAGGCTTTTCGACTGACCTCTACCAGATTCCGGCCGTTTTCGATCCGGTCAGCTACGGCCAGGCCACGCTTGTCGTGCTCGGCGCCGCGCTGGTTTCAGGCGGGCTGGTCAAACGCGAACTCGATCACGCCGACCTGATCGAGGCCCTCAAGACACGGGAATAGACCATGGCAAAAGCAAAAAGACGATCCCGCCTGATCCTGACCTTCATCATCGTCGTGCTGATCGGTGGCGCGCTTGCGGCGGCATTCTGGCCGCGTCCAGTGATGGTCGATCTGGGCGAAGTGACGCGCGGCCCGATGATGGTCACCATTGACGAGGAGGGGCGCACACGGGTGGCCGAGGCCTATATCGTCTCCACTCCGGTCGCCGGACGCTTGCAAAGGGTGCAGGTCGTTCCCGGCGATCCGGTCGTGCGGGGCGAGACGGTCGTCGCGCACATGCGGCCCTCCAACCCGGCGGCGCTGGATGTGCGCACCCGCGAACAGGCATTGGCGGCGGTTCAGGCGGCCGAAGCCGCGCTGCGCGTCGCCCGCGCCGATCTGAACGCCGCCATCGCCAACCGCGACCTTGCCGAGACGGAGCTTGACCGCGCCCGGCAGCTGACCGAACGCCAGATCGCAAGCGAAGCGGCTTTTGACCGCGCCCGCCAGAACTTCCGTGTTGCTGAGGCGGCGGTCGAAACGGCGGAGGCCGCCATTGCGATGCGCGAAGCCGATCTGGCGAACGCGCGCGCACAGCTGATCGGATTCGATGACCAAGGGCTTGCAGCGGCCATCGGCAATACGCGCAGCGATGACATCCCCCTCTACGCGCCCGCTGACGGCCGCATCCTTCGGATCATGCAGCAGAGCGAGACAACCTTGCCCGCTGGTGCACCGATCATGGAGATCGGCGACGTGGAAGGTGAGTTGGAGGTGGTCGTCGATCTGATTTCGTCGGATGCGGTTCAGGTCGAGGTCGGCGATCCGGTCATCATCGAGGACTGGGGCGGCACGCGGCCGCTCGAGGGAGAGGTGCGCCGCATCGACCCTTTCGGCATCACGGAGTACTCCGCGCTTGGCGTCGAGGAGCAGCGCGTTCCCGTCACGGTCGCGCTGACCGGACCGCCCGAGGAGCGCCGCGCCCTGGGTCACGGCTACCGCGTCGAGGCGCGAATCGTCGTCTGGCAGGAGGACGATGCGCTGCGCGTTCCGGCGAGTGCGCTCTTTCGCACCAGGGAAGACTGGTCGGTCTTCGTGGCGGAAGGCGGTGTCGCAGTGCTGCGGGGTGTCGAGATCGGTCGCAACAACGGCATCATCGCCGAGGTGCGGGAGGGGCTGGACCCGGGCGAGCAGGTCATCCTTTACCCGTCGGCAGCGATCGCGGACGGCACGGCAGTCACGCAGCGCTCGGTGGAATAGGCGATGACTAAAATCCGCACGGAACGACGCTCGTCTCGCCGGATATCGAAATTGACCTGGTCCGCGCGCACCCCGAGGCACTCGAAATCCTGCCCCAGCCCTTCTTGGTCGCTGTGGTCCGCAACGACCACCTCCTGCGCTTGTCATCGCGTCTCGCAGAAGGTCGGACGCGGCTCGGTAACGCATGACACCGGTCCAGGATCAATTGTTTGACGTCATTCATTTGCATCGATTGGAAACCCCTTGCCAGAACGATTGTGCCACAAACTCGTTGCAACACCTTGTTTGATCTTGGCAGTTTTTTCTGCCGCCGCCTGAATTATGGACATTCACGCAAAGCGGAGCATTCGGTAAAATCGGGCACTGAGCTGCCCGCGGAGGCGGCGCAGCATCCAGAGATAAAATGATTGGCGGGGGGGCCTTTCGTGTCAGGCTTTTGGCTTTTGGCGTTTGCTGCGGTGCGGGGAAGATCTTCGCCAGCTTCCGGAGGTTCTGGGCGGTAGCTGCGAGCAAGAATTCGTCATTTGCGCCACATGGGCCGCGTAATCGGAGCCTTCGGAGGCCGAGGATACGCTTGAGGTGCGCGAAGAGCATCTCGACCTTCTTCCTGAGCTTCACCGAGATCTCGTATTGCCTGATTTTCGAGATATCCCGGGCGACCTGGCGAGCGTCTTCGTGTTCTTCGCGGGTAACCGATCTGGCATCTGCGTTCGGGCAGCATTTCGCCTTGGACGGGCAGGCTTGGCAGGTCAGTTTCAGGGCCCGGTATTTGGTTCTGCCCTTTCCGGTCGGCCCCCGGCTCGGGTCGGAATAGTTCCGACGGAACTACTTCAACTCCTGGCCCTCGGCGCAGATGTATTGGTCGTTGTCAGGATCCCACTGGAAGTCGGCGCGGGTCCAGGTGCCGTCGCTGCGGCCGGATTTGTCGAACACCGGGATGTGCGGCGCGATCTTGCGGTCGACCAGCCGGCCCAGCATCGGTCCTGTGCCTTAGGCGGTGTCGGCGATCAGGCGTTCGGGATGCAGTTCGAATGTGCCCTGCACCCGCTCGAGCATGGGCTTGGTCGACCCGACCTCGGCCTGGCGGATAGATCTTGTGGCCTCCACATCCACGATGACGCCATGGTCCATGTTGATCAGGCAGTTGTTGGAATAGCTGAAGAATGCCGGTCACTTGCGAGCAATGGTCCACTGGCTGGCCGGGTCGGAATGTGACGTGAACTTGGGCTGGACCTCGCTCGCGGCGCCGAAGGCGGCCTAGTCCAGAGTGTCGAGATACTCTCGCACGGCGCGGGGCGCATCGGCCGGGTCGATGAGCGATGTATCCCATTCCTCCTTCGGCGTCGAATTCTGTTTGTTGGCATCCGCTTCGATCAGGCTGGCATCGACCGCCATGCGCTGGCCGCTGACCAGGCCTTCCTGGATGCAGCGTGCGACGGTCACCTCGAACAATTGCCGCAGCAACTCGCTGTCTCGAAACCGACCGTGGCGGTTCTTGGAGAAAGTGGATTGATCCAAGACCCTATCGGAAAGGTCGAGGCGGCAGAACCAGCGGCACGCGAGGTTCAGATGCACCTCTTCGCAGAGCCGCCGCTCGGACCGGATGCCGAAGCAGTATCCGACCAACAGCATCCGGATCAGCAATTCGGGATCGACCGACGGACGGCCCATATGGCTATGAAAATCCGCCAGATGGGCCCGGATGCTGCTCAGATCAACAAACCAATTGATGGACCGGAGCAGGTGATCCTGCAGCCTGAAATCGCCTTAGTGCCGCGCACAGGCGGGATTGATACTCCCGGAAAACGGCGCCGAAGATCTTCGGGAATGCTTCGGCGCGCTTGCCCATCTTCAGCGCCTGCGCCATGTCTGGACAGTCCTCGACCCGGTAGCCGCTGTTCTTGACCACTCTGTCCAATGAGACGGGGCATCATCGCAACACCCTGAAGAGCCTGCTCGAAGCATCCCGAGTCGCCCGCTTCGCCCCACGCGATCAGGACTTCGGCGCGATCTACTTGCGTGAAGAGGTTACTGGCGCTCTCCAGTAGAGGGTGTCGTGCGATCCGGTTTGCGATGGCTGGGTGATTACTCCGAAACCTGAAGGTTTTCGTCGGAAAGCGCAGCCGGGCGGAAACCATTCTTTATCAAGACACTGCAAGAATCTCGCTATCGCGAGAGAATTCTCTTGACACAGGCGCGCACGAAATACCCAGTTTTGCGCCCTCTTATGACCCCTTGGCAATCGAATGGAACTGGCGATCCCGCGAGGACTCGAACCCCGAACCTGCTGATTAGAAGTTCTCGGCGGTTGGTTTGTTTTCAATCACTTAGATGAACTCGCGTCATTCTGCAGTCCGTTTGATTTCAATGGCTTGCGAAATCCACTTCGGTTGCGATCGCCAGATCCCTCAGGTCACGCGGACACCGACAAACACATCGTTTGGCGGCAGAGCTCCGGATGGTGATGCACTTCCCGTCGACATCGCCGGGGCAGCGATCGAGGACATCGATGCTGCATTCGCAACCGCCATGACATGGCCCTGTGACATCGCCGGCAGTCCCGCCAACGCCACGCCCGTGATCGATCGCGGCGCCACGGGCTGAACCACGCTGGCGGCCGGGCCGGTGATTTCCGCCTGGGCCTGCAACAGCGCCGCGACCAGGTCAGCGCCCGTTGACAGGGCCGGCCGATCAACCGTGGACGTCGCCTGGAGATGGCCGGCGGCCAGTTGGTGCTTCTGTCCAAGTGCAGAAGTGCCGATCTGTGCAACCGAGGCGACGGAGGCCGGCGCGACCATCTGCTCCTGGGACAGCACGGGACCGGCAAGCTCGGAGATTGCCTGGAGATCGCCCGGGGCCGCGGTGCTGCCGGCGCTCAGGTCGGGCGACTGTGCCTGCGCGACGCTTTCCAGATCCGGCGCGGACAGGTCGTGAGGCTGGCTCAGCAACGGACTGCCCAGGGCCGTGGATCCCTGCAAATTGGCCGGATCGGAGATCACGAGCACCGACAGGGACGTCTCTGCAATTTGCGTCGTGCCGGAGACTGGCCCCACCGAGAGATCGGAGCCCACTGTCATCGAGGGCGCCTCGACCTGCGATGCCGCCTGGACAGTGCCCGGTGCGACCTGGTGATCCTGCACCAGCGCCGTCGCCTCCAGGACCGTGACGCCCGTCAGATCCGGCAGGGTCATCGAATGGCTCTGATCGATCGACGCGGGCGCGAGCTCCGCCAGTGACGCCAATCCGCCGGGCGCAACATCGCTGGTCTGCGACAGGGACGGCGTGGTCAGCGCCGTCGCGCCGTCTCCGGCCGTGGCACCGGCCATCTGATGCAGCTGGGACAGGATGGCCGATGTCACCTGGGCCGTCGCCTCGGCGCTGTCCGGCTCCAGGTCGATCGTCGTGGCGCCGGATACGGCAAAGGTCTTGGTTTCGCCCGTGCTCCAGGTCAGGCCGGTATAGGTGTCGGTCGTGGTCCAGGTCGATCCGTCCGACGAATGCTGGATCTCGATTGCGCTGGGAGGCCGATCGCCGTTATCCGTGTAGATCGTGATCTCGACAACGGTCGTGGACGACCCGAAATCCTGGCCGATCCAGGGCGATGCGTCGTTGACCTTGTGCTCGCTGACCCATCGGCTTGAGTTTGTGTCGTCGAATGCGTTGGCCGCCTCATTCGACGAGTTCACCTCGCTCGAAAATATGGTGTAGGACGTGCTGGTCTGGTCCGCTCCGCCAATCGTGGCGCGCATCTCAATTTCATAGATGATGATATAGTCTTCGCCCGCTTCATGCGTGCAAAGAATGCGCCAGTAGCGGTCCGCCGGCATGACCTACCTCCGTTCAAGATCGAAGCGGGGCCGTATGGCCCCGCGGATCAGGTCGGGTCGCGCTTGACCAGGTCGAAGGCCGAGGTGCTGAACTTGTTGCCCGAGGTCACCGCCTGCGACGCGGTCAGCGCAACGGTCGCCACCAGGTCGGACCCGCCGGATCCGGTGAGCGCGACGTGGCTGGCCGTCCCGCTGCTGTCGACATCCTCGTCGGTCAACGCAGGCACGACCGACTTGCGGCCGTCCGTGTCGCCGTTCTGGGCGCTGCCCAGCGTCACGGCGCCGTTGCCCAGCTCGTAGGTGCTGGTGGCCTCGGTGAATGTCGTCGGTTCCTGTGAACAGATGCTCAGCAGATTGGCCTGGGCGATGGCCCAGTTCAGCCCCTGGTCGTGGACATTGTCGTTCCAGAACGCCATGGTCAGTCTCCCTTCGCCAGTTTGCGCGCGTGCTCCAGCGCCTTCTCGAGACCCTGCAGCTCCTTCACCTTGACGAAGCGCTCGCGGGTCTGGACCTCGCCGGTGCGGTGGTTGAACTCCTGCCCGGCCTGCAGCTGGTAGACCTTCCACAGCCACGGCTTGTGCCGCGCCTTGTCGTCGATCACGGCCATCTTGCCGGAAGCAGCGACATGCGGGCGCTCCAGGGCATCATCGAGGGCCTTGGCGGCCGTGATCTCGCCGATGGCCTTGACCACCCCCTCAGCCGGCTCTCCTGCGCCCAGACGCTGCAGTTTGCCCTGCAGCTCGGCCACCGCCTCGTCGGGCTGGATCAGCCGCCCCAGCGCATCGCGGCGCCCCTTCGCGTAGCGCCTGGGCGTCACGCGATCGTCCAGGTTCTCGTCGGTACAGTCGAGCTCGACCACCTGGGGACCGCGCTCGATGCGCACCCGGTCGCCGAGTGCACACAGATTGTCGGTCAGCCATTTTTCCTTCGCCATTGTCCTGCCTCCTACCAGATGGCCACGATATCGGCGGCCGTGGTTCCCGACGCCAGGACACGGCGCACGTGCATGGGCAGCACGTGACCGGTCTGGACGCCCTTGAAATCGACGGTCTCGGAACCGTAGGTGAGCACCCGCACGTTGCCCCCGGTGCCGATGAACAGCGACCGCGCCGGCGGATCGAGATCCACCGTGTCGTTGGGCGTCACCGCGGCCGCGTGACGGCCGGGGTCCGAAAGCCCCGGCACGTGATGTCTGAATGGATCTTGTGGCATTGGTGTCTCCTGTCTCTGCCGTCCTGTCCTCGCCTAGCCACCCCCGGGCTTGCGCCCGGAGAGGGTCTCAACCGTGTCGCCGCAATCCAGCAGCGCCGCGCGATCGCGGGCCCAGAGGATCTCGACCTGCCGGTCGCTCACGCCGGCGACCGGGATCTGCACCGGCCTGTCGCAGGGCTCGGCGGTCTCAACGAAGGGCGTTGAGACGGCGCACCCGGCCAGGGCCAAGGCACTGGCGCACGACCACGGGGTCCGCATAGGCATCCTCCTCCATTCGTCGCAGCAAGGCGTCGCGCTCACGGGCGATCCGGAACCGCTCGGCCTCCAGCTTGCGGCCGGCCTCGATCCGGTCCAGCAGCTCCTGCGCATGCCTGGCCTCGGCCGCGGCGCGGCCCTGCCGATAGGCCAGCCAGGCGACCCCGCCGAGAAGGGCGAGGACCAGGGCGACATATGCCGCCACGCGCTTCACGCGACGCCCTGCATGCACAGGCGGTATTCATCGGCACGCCGGTTCACCAATCCGCGGATCACCCGCCCGCCGGCCTTGTTCCACCAGGTCAGCGCCTGGCAGCCACCGGCGATGCGCCCTGCGTTCAGGCGGCGCACGGCCGTGCTGCGCCCGATCGCGCGGATCCCGGCGTTCCAGGACAGGCTGGTATAGGCCGCATCCCTGGCGGCCGTCAGCCGGGCTGCCAGGGTTTCCTCCGTGAAATACCGGTGCAGGCCCGAGCGATATTCGATCAGCCCCGCCCGCAGCATTTGCAGGCATTCGGCATCCGTCCGGTAATCGCCCGGCTTCACCCCGCGCGTCTCGCCGAAACAGATGGTCCAGACAGGCGGGCTGGCGATGCGGTCCAGGTAGGCCTTGTTGCGCTTGCCCTCCCACTGCGCCACCAGCGGCGTTGCCACCTCGAGGAACGCCGCCTCGCTGGGCGGCCCCGCCCGCGCGGCCGGGGATACCAGCATGCCGGCCAGCAGCGCCGCCAGCAGGGTCACCGCAGCCGGGGCCCGCGCGATTCCCTGGTCGATCAGGCGCAGCACGATGCCGGCCAGGATCAGGGCCAGCCCGCCGATCCACCAGATGCGCGGGTTGGTATCGACCAGCCAGATCCAGTAGATCAGCTCGGGCGCCACCAGGCAGAGGATGCCCAGGTAGTTGCACCACATCGAATAGGCGCGCCAGGCGACGGTTCTGGCGTTGGATACAAGTCTCATTGCTGGCTCCTCTCTGGAAGGATCTGGAAATAGATGCGCGGCGACTGGACGCTTTCGACCGCGGGGCACTTCTCGGGATAGGAGACGCGGACGTAGCCGAAGCCCGCGCCCGGCTCGACGCCCTCGCCGGCCGGGATGCGGGCGGTGTAGCTGATCGACTGCGCCTGTGTCGGATCGGGATCGAACGCCACGCCACGGCCATCCTCGTCGAGGACCGAGACATCGCGGAACCGGTGGATCTGGTCCCCGCCATTGCGGAACAGCAGGTCGATCGACGGGCGGCCGCAATCGCGCAGCTTGATGAACGACCAGGTCAGACGGACGATCTCGCCCGGGCGACCATCGCTGATGGCCGACCCGGAATTGGTGAAGCGAATGGCCGGGCTGGCATCCCGCGCGCGCCGGGCCTCCAACTTTTCCACCCGCCCCAGCAGATCGGTCTGCTTCTCGACCACGTTGGCGAGCTGGCCCAGCACGTTCTGCTGCGCCCGCTGCATGTCGACCTGCTCGCGCTGGAGCTCTGTCGTCGTCTCGATCATGCCCTGCACGTCGCGCCAGACATCTCCGATCGAGCCATTCGCCCACTGGATGGCGCCGATGATCGCACCGAAGATGATTGTGCAGGCGCTGGCGATCTTGCCCCACTCGATCAGCCGCGTCTTCCAGGTCGGATGCAGGCGCTCTTCGTCGGTCATCTCACCCGCCCAGCATCTCGTGCGCCTGGGCCACGATCATGGGCGCCCAGGCCACCGGAAGCATCTTGCGGATCAGCGCCAGATCCTCGGGTGTAACGTCGGCTTCGGTCTGGCCATAGACCTTGAAGGCCAGCATACCCCGGGCCAATGCATCGTCCGGCGAGCTGCGCGGATCGCCGGTTGCGTTCAAGGCGCGCGCCGCGACAACACCCAGGGTCAGAGGCTGTTGGCCGTTCTGTACGGGCTGACCTTCGAAATCGGTCATGGTCCGGGAAAAATCGATCTTCATAACATCTCCATTCAGTTCGGAACCCTGAGAACACGGAACCCGGAGCCACCGCTATCAACGGCACCCTGGCTTGCCTGTTTGAGTGAACCGCCGACGCGCAGCTGGATGGCGTCGGTCGCATCCTTCGCCGCAAGCAGGACGTTGGCACCCGCTGTCACTTGCAGCGCCAGGTTGGCAGTGTCCCATCCAAGCCGCACCGTGGCCGAGTTGTTGAAGGCGATCCGCTTGTTATCGCCAACTCGGACAGCCTGCGCGGAATAGGAGCCGGACGCGAGGTCGATGCCGTAGGCGCAGGACCCGCCGATATTGATCGCATCCCCGGAATAGGCGCCGCCAATCTGGATGCCGATGTCGGCGTTGTTCAAATCGAGATGGATGCCCGTTTCGATCACACCATCGGTTTCGTCCTGCAGCCGGATCCCGTGTCGGACGGTTGCCGCCTTGGACCCGCCATTCGCGATGATGTTGATCCCAGCATCGAAGGTCGCCCGATCTGTCGCGGCGAGATCATCGGCGGTCGAACAAATGACATCGAGGTTGTAGCGGGCGCCTGTTCCGAACCGGGGGTCTCCAGCATCCGTGTGGTCCCCCAGGGCACGAACATTGAACTCCGCCCCAACCATCGAGGCGTCGACCGTCGAACGGTTGATTACCGAATAGGCGATGCCCCACATCTTCGTTTCTGAGGCAGCATTCTTGATCGCCCGTACATACAGACCGCCCTGCTCGGCCCCGCTGTCGTCGCTGTCGGTAGAGAAGTCGATCACCTGGCCGAATTCGAAGAAGTTGGCTGACGATCCAACAATGTGCTCAATTCGAAAGCCCGTGCCGATCGCCGAGCCGCTACCGGTATAGGTCGCATCCCGGCGAATTCGCACCACCGGATCGAGATCGCCATTGTCATCGTTGTGGTTGTAGAGGATCTGATTGGCGGCCGAGTGATAGCTGATGGAGACACCGGGCAAGACCGACAGCTGCGTGCCTCCGTTGATCGTCCCGTTGCCACGCCAGAAGATGTGCTTTGATCCGATATTTAGGCTGGCGGTCGTGACGGCATAATCCTTCTGCCCGATTTCTATGATCCCGCCAGAAGCCGGCAGGAAATCGATAGTCGCCTGGAATGCCGCAGTATCATCCGTGACCCCGTCACCTTCGGCCCCGAAGGCGTCAACGGCGGCCTGCGCGGCGATGCTGTCCGCAGCGGCCTGGGCGATTGCCGCAAACCCGGCGGCGTTCTCGATTTCGCCGATGCTGGGCCCGTCGACAAACCCACCGCGCGCCGCGTCCCATTTCGGAATATACCCATCGGTGGGTGAATAGGGCACTACTTCGCCGGTTTCTGTCCGAAGGCCGCGATAGGCCTGTTTCTCGACCTCCTGCAGGCCCATGGCCAGCCGGTCGATGCTGTCCTCCAAACCAGTTTCCCGGGCGGTCTGGCCTGCAAAGCCCTGCTCGATATCCGTCCGACGGATGATCCGCAGCGTCAGCCCGTCATGGGTCGTCGCGGCCGCGGATGACAGGGTGACATCGCCATTCTCGCCGGCGGCCGGCGACACGGTGTAATCGGCGGGGTCGGCCAGCGTCACGATGGTCCCGTCCGCCTGCTCGACCGTGGCGGTGATCGCGCCGGCCTTGTAGGCGTGGCCGATCGCGTATGGCCCGGTGCCCGAGATCGTGAACGGAGTGGCTTCGGTGAAGGCCTCGGTGGTCATCGGGATCCTCCCAGGGCGTTGGAAATATCGGGGCCGCGCTCCGGCACCGGCTCGCCGCGCGGCCAGAAGGTGCGGGTGCCGTATTCGCGCTCGCGCCGGCGCATCTGGCGGCGCCAGACCGCATCGGCTTCGGGATCGAGGAAGGACTGGACCTGGTCGGCCACGATACGGTCGAAGGCGACCCGGCCATACCAGAGACTGGAGGCGACCGGTGTGTTGTAGCGGATGAAGTTGGCGGCATCCCGGCCGAGCAAGAGATCCTTGCCTTCGGCCGCCCGGACCACGTTCGAGGATATCGGACGGATGATGTCGCCCGCCAGGCCGGCGACAGGACCAGCCAGCGTTTCCGCAAGGCCACCCCCGGCGCGGCTGGTTTCCGAGGCGAAGAAGTCACCGAAAATGCCCAGGCCGCCGCCCTGGAAGCCAGCGGCCGCCCAGAACTTCATGTTGTCCATGGGGCGCGGATCGTTGCCCTTTGACAACTCCTTCAGCTGGACCGCCACGCCGCCCAGGATCGTCAGGCCGGTGATCATCCGCGCGGCATAGACCGCGCGCGACATCGGCGATGGCAGGGCCATGAACCGGCGATACTGGTTGAGCGTCAGGGATACGGAGAAGCTCTTGTACATCGCCGTCGAGCGCAGCAATTCTCCAAAGAAGGTTCCGGCCTCCGAGCTGCCGATCATCCGCGCCCGGCCCTCGACTGTCGCCGAAGGCACGGCAAACTCCATCTGCTCCTCGATCGCCATCTGCAGGCGCATGGCGAGACCCTCCGCCTCGGCCCGGGGCAGAGACGACTGGTGCTCGAGCCAGTGGAAGGGCGACAGGAAATCGGCGCCGGTGTCGGTGTTGAACAGGGTGTCCGGCGCCCGTAGCAGGTCCCAGTCGCGCGCGGTGATGCCGCGCTCCTCGAAAAGGCGGCGCAGGGGGGGCTCGATCTGATCGAAACCGCGCGCCGCGTTCTCGGCCATGTAGCCGGCGAATTCCATTTGGAAGGCAATGCGGTTCACGTCGGTCCAGTGCGCAAGGCCGGAGGCGCGCATGGTGAACCCGGTCAGACGCTCGGCAAATTCGCCGGAGACGATCTCGCCGGTATAGCGCGCCGCCGCGCTGCCGGCCTGGGCCAGGGTGTCGGCGACATAGCCCATGCGTCGGGCCGTCTCGCGCGTGGCGCTCGAGGCCAGCAGCTGCACCTGGCGGGCCATCACGTTGTTGGGGTTCAAGCCCATCGCGGAGCTCGCCACGCGCATGGTCTGCAGGTCGGTGACCGCCGACAGCGCGGCCGAGCCGAGCTGGATCGATGTCAGGACCTGGCGCGTGCTCGAGAAGAACCGGGCCCAGCCCTCGGAATAGACTTCGTTGGCGGAGCCGTCGATATGGCCGAGCATGGTCTGCGCCAGCTTGCCGGCCTTGTCCACGCGACCGCCCAGGTCGAAATCCTGAGCCGAGATCGCGCGTTTCTTGGCGACCTGCGTGGCGTATTCCAGGCCCAGTTTCGGGTTCGGCCCCAGCACGCGCATCATCGCCACGTCCCGGGCCATCCCGTGCAGCTGCCCGATCATCGCCGTGAACGGATCCGACCGGCCGAAGGCCTCGTTATACTCCATCCAGGCCGAACCGTTGCGGAAATGCATGTGCCGCGGGTCGGCGCGTCGGTTGTAGAGCGCCTTGCCGCCCATCGCCATGCTCGGCTCGCGCGTGTTCCAGCCCTCGGTGACGATATTCTCGTAGAGCTGCGCGAGGTGTTCCCGCTCCCGCACGGGATCCGGGCGCTGACCTGGTGCCGCGGCGAAGGGCTGATCGCTGCGCTTGTCGATCATGCGGTGCCAATCCAGCAGCGGTGCGGCTTTTTCCGCCCAGGCCTCGAAACCGGCCTTGCGCAGGCGGACGGCGTCGTGACTGTGGGCCAGTCCGTAGTCGTCGATCTCGCCGATGTCGCCACCGTGGGCGTTGAACATCTGGCGCATGCGCTTCTGCTGGTGCCGCACCTTTTCGGCCAGGGCGGCCGCCATCTCGCTGCCGCTGGCGTCCCCGTGCAGCTCGCGCACGATGTCTCGAAGCAGGGCGGGCTTTCGGTTGTTGCCGATCAGGTTGCGCCGCACTTCGGGAAGAACATCGTTCAGGCCCGCATTGACCGAGCGGATATAGGCCTCGGAAAGCGACTGGACGCTTTCGCCCTTGAAGCCGCCGCCCTCGATACGCTCGATCATGCTGCGCAAAGCCAGCGCCGGATCGTCGGCCGTCTGCACCATGTGGCGCAGGCGGACCATGCTCTGCAGCTGGTTCAGGACCGCATGCCTGCGCGACCGCCGCGCTTTCTGGGTTGCCTCTTTCAGATGAAGCGCGGCGGTCGCCTCAGCCTGGTGGAACGGCATCGCCTGACCGTACCGTTCCACCAGCTGATCGAATTCGGATTTGGCCTCGTCGGCGCGGATCTGGTCCAGCTCGCCGGCGTCAACGGCCCGTTGCAGGCAATCGTGCAGGTTGGCCATTACGCCGCTCCTTTCACGGTGCAGAGGTCGATCACGGTGTCGAGCGTCTCGTCGGCGTCGAGATCGGACAGGATGTCGTCGAAGGTCGTGCCGTCCGGCAGCTGGTCGAGGTCTGCGTCGCCGGATCGGAGCTCGGCCACGGCATCGCGCAGCTCCTCCGACGGCTCGTCGAAGCTTTCGCGGACCAGGGCGTCCGCGGCCTGGGCGTCCGGCGACGACGCGCCATCGGCAAACGCGGTCTCGGGTAAGACCGAAGTGTCGACCGGCGCCGGCTCGACATCGAGGGCCCGAACGGCCCCGATCTGATCCAGGTCGCCGAAAGCCTCGGGATCCATGCGTTTGAGCACATCGAGCGGCCCGACCGGATCCAGCGCGTCGCCGGTGCGCCCCGCCTTGCGGGCCTCTTCGGCATAGTCCTTCAGGAAGCGGGCGATCTTGTCGGCCGGGGCCTGGCGCCCCCTGGGCATGAACTTGCGCACCAGTGCCCTTGTGAGCGGCGCCAGGGAACCCAGAAGCAGATCCTCGTCGGCCAGCAGCTCCTCGAGGATCTCGGCCGCCTTGCCGCCCCGGCCGGCCAGGTCGCGCGCCTGCATGATCAGCCGGGCCGCCTCGAGGATGAAGCCTGTGATGTCCATCTCCGGACGCACCAGGCCCGCCTCGATGTCGGCACGCAGACGGGCGACTTCCGGCGCGGCATCCGCCATGGCATCGATCAACGTCTTCAGTTCGCCGGGCTCCGCCTCGACGGCGCGCGCCACGATGTCGGGCGCATCCCAGGCGCGCGCGAACAGGCTGTCCTGGATCTGCCGGATACCGTCGATCGACAGCCGGCCGCCATCGGTGACGAAGGCGTTGCGCTCGGATCGCGGAAACGCGCCGGCAAAGGCCCGGGCGAAATCCCGGTTTTCCGCCCCGGTCAGTTTTGCACCCGAGCGATAGGAGGCCAGCAGGTCGGCGTTGAGCGCGCGCTGGCCGATCTGGGCCCGCTCGGTCGCGTTCATGCGCGCCACGCCGCTGTCCTGTGCATCGACGACCATCCGGCGGCGCTCGGCCGCGCTGAGGTCGGAGGTTCGGCGGGCGATCATAACCGGTCGCTCGATCTCCGGCGGGATCGGCCGGCCGGTGCGTTGCTCGATCGCCTGGCGATAGGCATCGGCCCGATCGGGCACCTGGTCATAGGCGCGCTCGATCGCGCGAACCCGGCCATTGCCACTTTCGATGATGTTGTCGGGTCCAACCAGCGGGGCACCCCGATCCGCCCAGGGGCTGTCGAGGAGCTGTGCCGGGTCCAGCCGGGCCGCGGTATCCGAGACCCAGACATCGGAGGCGCCGCGGCCGCGATCGCGGGGCTGGAGATCTCCGGTTGCCTGGCGGAGCGCGGAGATGTCGACCACCTCGTACTCGACGTCGACGCGGATGTCGTCGCCGGCGATGACCTGGCCGCTGCCGGTGTAGGGCCGCGAAGAGTTGTAGCCGGTGAAGCCGGATCCGCCCGTCTGCACGGCTGGCATGGCGCCATCCCATTTCGGCACGGATCCGGATTGGTACTGCGCCATTACCGCCGCGGCATGTGACAGCCGGCGGGGCATATGCGGAATGCCGGGGCGCTCGTAGAGATCCGACACCAGGCGGGCCGCCTCCTGCGCCGTCTGCGCCTGGAAGATCCGCTGGCCGGCGCGCGCTTCGGTCGTTGCCAGTTCGTGAAACAGGAACTCGATCTGCACATCGAGATCGGTGGGCGGCTTCCCGCGCGCCTGGGCAAACGCAATCAGCGCGGGGCGTCGGTCGTTCCACTGGGCAATCCCCAGGGCCGACCCGCCATCGCCGATGGCTTGCGGGTTGAGACCGACGCCGCTCTCGACCATGAAGTTGCCGACGAACCCGGCCGCGATATGCGGCTCCATTCCGCGTTCGATCAGGCGGCCATAGACGTAACCCACGCGGTTGGTCTGCGGCGAGGCGTTGCCACCCGCCCCGAAATCGAAATCCGAAAGGCGGAGCGGAACATCCGGCTCATCGGCGGGTCGATCTCCGCGCTCGAGGCGCTCGCGCTCGGCTTCGACGGAGGCCTCGAATTCGGCGGGGCGAGCGTCGGGCGGGCGCTGGTCGCCGGTGGCACGGGCCTTGGCGCTGCCGTATTGCAACAACCGGGCGCCGCCGGCGATCAGGCCGCCGAGCCCGGCGCCGGTCAGGGCCGCGACGCCGACTTGCAGGCCAGCGCGCGGTGCCGGCTGGTCCAGGTCCTCGGCAACGTCGAATTGCGTGGGCAGCGTGCGCGCCTCGTCCAGCGCGGCAACACCGCCCTCGATCGCCATGGTGGTCAGAACGCGGGCACCCGCACTGGCGCCGCCCAGTAGCATCATGGCGCTTTGCGGCGTGGTGATCTCGGCCCAGAGGTCGCCCACCAGCTCGGCCGACCAGCTGTCGGATCTGGCGAGAATGTCCCGGGCATCGGCCAATTCCGCCTGCCGGCGCGAGATCACCTCGGCATCGAACTCCTCGACGGAGGTCGGCAGGTGGGTGAACCGCTCGGGATCCTGGGACTGGGCGCGGCGAATGTCCGAGAAGAGCCAGTCATGTCGCGCCTCGAGCGGGGTCTGCCGTGGATCCGGCGGCCGAGACAGCTGGTGCGGCCCCAGGAGCGTTTTCAGCTCGTCCACATATTCCTGCTCGACACGGGAGGAGCGGCCATTCAGATCCTTCAGGATCCGGGTTTCTTCGGCCTGGGCCCGGATGGTTTCGCCGAAGCTCGGCGCCGGGCCGGCCTTGAATTCGCCCCCCGCCAGGATCTCGTCGTCGCTGCGTTCGGAAATCGCAAAGCTCATTGGCCGTACTCCCCGACCAGCTTGCGCAGATCGAAGCGCCACAAATTGCCCGATGCCAGGTCCATGACCGGAACACCGTTGACGGCCAGGGCATAGGTGTCCCCGCCGGCCGGCAGCAGCTCGTAGTCGCCCAGCTCCGACGCATCGAGCGGCTCACCATTGATGCCCGGGCTGCCGCCGGTGACAGATGCGCCCTGCAGGATGGCATCGGCACGGGCCTGCGCCTCCGCCGACGTCAGGTAGGTGATTGGCCGAACTGTCATTCCGGTTCCGCCGGCGATGATCCGGGATTTCTCCATCGCGTCGGGATAGGCCGGGCTGCGAACACCGGTCAGATCACGGCGCAACTGCATGATGGCCGTACTGATGTCCTTGCGGCCGATGCCGACCGGTAGCGGTGTCAGAACGCCATTGACGTCCTGAATACCACCCAAGGCCTCATTGCTGTCGTAGCTGCCAACGCCACCCATGACCTCGTGCAAGGCCTGGCGGTAGACATCTGTCTGGATGTCGCCCGAGGCATCCTGCCCCTGGACACGGGCGGCATAGAGCGCATCCGCCGCAGCGACGATCCGCTGCTGGCGGGCAGCGCCGTCACTCTGTCCGGAATAGACGCGCTCGAGATGATCAACGACAGGCTCCTGCCGGTCCTTCTGGCTGGGCATGACAACGGTTTTCGAGGCAATCGCCTGCTGCCCCCTGGAGATCTCGGCGGTCAGCCTGGTGTTGCCGGTCGCGGCCTGCAATTCGCCCATCTGCACGAAGACCGGGTCGAAGCCGAACGCCTCGATCGTGTCCGGGCTGGCGCCGCTGAGCGACATGGCCAGCTGACCGGCCAGGGCGGCACGGGTTTCCGGGTCGGTCTCGGCCGAGGCAAGCTGACGCAGCTCTTCGCGCTCTTCGTTGGAGAAGTAGCGCGGGGCGTTCGTGAAGCCGCGGAACTGCTCGCGCTCTCCGAATTCGACGCGCTGCTGGACGGCCTGGCCAAACTCCACCGGATTGGCCGGATCGAATTCCGGCAGGTCCGGAACGTCCCGGTTCACCGACCGGGCATAGGCAACCGGATCCTTCGAATACCCGGTTTCATGCGCCGCGAGCGCGTCCTGAAGGACCTGCAGGCGCGCGGTTTCCCACTCATGGGTGACCTTTCGCTTGCGCTCGGTTTCGATCTGGGCGCGCAGTTGGGCCGGGGTCAGTTGGGCAACCTCGAAGCCCTCTTCGCGCAGGGCTATCTTGGCCTTGGTTTCGGCGTATTTAGGGTGCGCCTTCACGGCTGGATCGGCAAGGAACGTCTCGTCGACAGCGACCCGCCCGTCATCGGCAATGCCGCCGATTTCATCGAGACGCTGGCCGATGGCCTTGTCGCGGGCCTCAATCGCCTTTTCCTCGGCCTTCGCCGCCTCGGCCTGCTGCCGCTCCAGGGCGCTCTTGGCCTGAACGTCATACCTGGCCAGCGTATCGGCCGACATCCCCGTGAACTCGCCGCGTTCACGGGCTTCCTGGAAGCCGGCCGGATCGCTGCTGATCATGTGGATCGCGCGTGCGTTGTCGCCATCGGCGCGGAACGCCATCTTGCGCTTCTGGCCCTCGGCCGCGTCGATCCGGCCGGCGGCGACATCCGCGTCGATCATCGCGTCCAGGTCCGCCAGCGTTCCTTCGCGGAGCTGGTCGTCACCCGTGGCATAGGCCTGGGTGGCGGCATGGGCATAGGACAGGTAATTCGCCTGACGCTGGGAATTCCGCAGCTCCAGTGTCCGGCGGCCGAGCGAAAACGCGTGGCGGTTGGCCAGGCTGTCGAAGGCAATTCCGAACCGCTCGGCGTTCTTGGGGTCGAGGCGCGGGCGCCCGTCCTCACCGGGCAAAGCATAGCTGTCGCGGATCTGCTCGACGCCCGAGGTCCACGCGCTTTCCGCCGCATCGGGATCGCCGATCTGTTCGGTCTGCAGGCGCAGATCGTTCAGATCGCGGGTCATGTCGACCTGCAGGCGCTGCATCTCGCGATCGAGCCGGTCCGTTTCGACGGCGGTTCCAACCGCCAGCATCGTCTGGCCCAAATCGGCCACGGCACCTGCGGTTTCGTCAACCACCATCGGGCCGGGGCGCGCAGCTCGGCCCGGGCGGCGATTGGATCTGGGCACGGTCAGCGTCATTTCAGAAGCTCCGGCCAGAGATCCGGCGCGGCCTGCAAGAGCCCACCCGCGGCGCTGATGCCGCCCTTGACCAGCGCGTTCTTGCCCCGGGCGCGCAAAGCGCGCTGCTGGCCGGTCAGCTCGGTTTGCGTGGCCAGGCCGCCCTGGCGGATCGCCTGCGCCTCGAAGGTCATCTCACGCGCGGCGGTCTGGCCCAGGAACACGGCCGTGGGGCTGTCCAGCGACACGCCGCGCGCGACCAGGTCGGCGCGCTGCTGGGCGATGCCGCTGCGGAACTGCTGCCGCGCGCGCTGCTCCTCGACCGAGTTCAGCTGCATCTCGGTCTGTTTCTGGGTCTCGATCTGGGCGATCTGATCCTTGGCCGCGTTGTAGGAGCTGACGCCCTGGGCGACCGTGCCCACGAGACCGGCCACCGTGCCGATCGTCTGCAATGTCGATCCGATGGTCGCCGCACCCGCCGCCGCCCCGGTGGCAGTGGCGGCGCCGCCCGCCCCGATGGCCGTCAACAGTGGTGTGACCGCTGGAATACACATCAGGCGCCGGCCTCCTCGACCTCGGGTGTGATCGCGGTGACGGTCAACGGGGCCCCGCCGACGGGGAAGAAGCGCAGGCGCACGGCATCCGCATGTCCGGACACCGGATGCACGCGGGAGGTTCCAGAATAGGCCGCGTCGAGATCCGCCGCGATCGACAGCGGTATCAGCTCCTGCCGGCCGCCCTCGATCTCGGCTTGGCCGAAATGCCGCTCGACCGGGGCGACGGATCCGGCGGCGCTGCGGTAGAGATCGATCCCGGCATCACCATGCAACCGCTGCGCCCGGCCGCGCGAGCTGCCGTCCCGGGCCTGCGCCGGCAGATCCAGCGTCTCGACGAAATGACTGTCATCGAACAGGCCGATGACCGCGTTGGACACGGGCACGGGCAGCGTCACGCCGCCGCCGGCCGCAACGGTCAGGGGGCCGTATTCGCCCTGATCGGTCCAGGCATAGACGGTTTCGCCGTCGAGATGCGGCACGCTGAACGTGTCGTCGGGCGAGCCGGGCTCGAACTCCGATGCGGCGAAAAGGTGGATGGCCTTGTGGATCGGCTCGCCGCCGGTCAGCACGCCGTAGATCAGCGCCTGCTCTTCGACGAAGCGGCGCGTCTGCCCGTCCACCGTGCGGCGCACGATCAGCGTCAGGACATCGGTCGTCCCGCCAGGGCCCGAGGTGACATCCATGTCCTCGACAATCCCGCCGGCCAGCGGAACCACCGCCCAGCCGAGCACGTCCTGGGCAGGATCGTACGACATGACGACAAGCGAGCCGTCGGCGTCGCGGATCCACGCCAGCCGCAAGGGCGAGGATTGCCAGTCAAGTTGCAGGAATTCCCGAGCGCCCAGGTGCTGCGACGGCAGCGACAGCTCGACCGGCCGAGCGCCGTCCTCTTCGAACGAATAGCGCAGCTCCTGCACGCGCCGGCCGCCCTTGGTGATGTAGATCGGGTAGCCGTAGGCCGAGATCGGCCGCGCCGGCGCCGCCCCGTCCTCGCTCACCAGCTCGGTGTCGAAGGTGGTTGGCCCGATCGCCTGGTTGGATGCGGCGGAAAAGCCGCGATAGACCTCGCCAAGGGCACCGATATAGATGCCGTTGCGGCCGCGGCGCAGCCACTCGATGGCGTTCTGGGTCTGCGTCGCGGCGATCGAGTAGGCGAAGCTCTGATCGGCATCCACGCCCGGTTCGAAATCTGTGAAGTCGCCGATCGCCGAAGCCCAGACTGTCCGGGGATCTTCCGGCGTTCGCGCGTTCCAAAGCCGCTGCTCGGCCATTTCGATGCAAGCGGGATAGCCGCGGCGGGCCGACCATGCTCCCTCCGACCAGCGGTGCGTGGCACTGTCGACGCAGGGCTTGGGGATCCGGCGGATCACGTCGGCGCTGACCGTGTTGCTGTCGGTAAATCCGGTGACCCGGACCAGCCCGAAGAAACCGGAGATGTATTCGTAGGAGATGGATTTCGAGAAATCGGTGCGACGGGTGCCGCTGCGATGCGTCGGAGGGTTGATGCCGGTGTTGGTGCCAGCCGCGACGCGAAAGATCGCATCGTCGAAGTGCACAAGATCGTTGACCGCGCATGTCGCGTTGCCGACCCAGAGCGGCACAGCCGTGATGTCATTGACCTCGATGCGGATCAGCGAACCGACCCAATCGGCCGAAAAAATGTTCCCGGCACCGTTCAGGGTGATGGAGCCGGTTTCGGCCGAGCACTGGATGGTTTGGCCCGTGTCGACATTCTGCGGCCGGAACGGCCCGAGATTGAGCGGGGCGGCTGCGATCGACCAATTGTCCAGCGCGAAGCGCGATAGCCTCTGCATTGGCTGCCGGCCGTCGACGATGTAGACCACATCCTTGTCCTGCACCCATTGCAGGTTCGGCAAATCCGCCTCGGTATAGGGCGTGGTCAGCTCGTAGGGCGAGCCGCCGCTCTCGACCAGCGCGCCATAGCGCCAGACGCGCATCCGGCCGTCGGTGAATTCCAGGCTCAGCGCATCGTTGGCCGCGAACTCGAAGGGGATGCGCCGCGCGGGCAGATCGTTGCGCGTGTTGCCGCGATACAGGGTGCCCGGCGCCCGCGTGAACCCGCCCTGGCGCAGGGCCAGAAACCCGCGACACTTGGCCAGGCCGGTCTGGTAGCGCTGGAAATCCGGACGGGCATGCAGAAGCGGATCGATCTCGCCCGAGGAAAACGCGTTCTGGAACGGCCGCGAGCGGGTCACCAGGTCGCCTCCTGTGCCCAGTCCGGCTGCATCTCCCGGCCATCGAGCCGGGCATGCGAGGCGCTGTGCCGGTCGGCGTTCCAGGCCGCGGCGATCGCTTCCTGCAGATCGAGTTTCAGCTCGGACCGCTTGGTCCGGGACGAAACGTATTGCGGCGCCAGCCGCACCGCGAGGGCCAGTGAGACGGCGGTCTGGAAGGACGCCGGCAGCAGGGCCTCGTTCTGGGTCAGCGCGGTGTAGCGAACCACCAGCTTCTCGGCCAGTTCCGACCGGATCTCCAACCCGTCCTGCCGCCACAGCGCACATGGCGCATAAACATGGCGCAGGGCCACGCAATCGGCCGGCAGCGCGTAGAGGTGGATCATGTCGGGATCGGTGGTGTCCGTTTCGGCCTTTTCGGCCAGCCCGGCCAGGCGGCGCGCAAAGCTCCAGTCATGAGCCTCGAGCACCGTCTTGAGCGCCAGCGTGTACTGTTCCCGCGCCGCCGACGCCTGCGGGCTGTCATCGGCAAACGATCCGATCGGCGCCAGTTCCATGTAGCGGAACGCCTGGGCGGCAATGGTGCTGGCGGCAATCGGTTGCGGCGCGGACATCGGACTGGCGGCCTCCGGTCTTCAGGCAGAAACGACAGGGCCGAAAACGGCCCCGCCGGGCACGTCAGTGGTGCAGGTAGTGAATGGCGAAGGGCATGTTGCCCGCGCCGGTGGCATCCGCCTCGGCATGCTTCCACAGCGCGATCATGCCGCCGGGATCTTCGGCCAGGCCGAGGACCTCCCACAGGCGCTTGCCGTGGTTGGCGTCGCCATTGGCGATCGGGGTGATCGTGTTTTCGGTCGCTTTGGTCTGGTCGATCAGGGCATCGCTGTCCGACCGGGTGCCGATCACGATCTGCGCGAACCCGTCGTTTTCGACATCGAAGAACGTGCCGGGCTGCAGGATGCAGTCGCTGGGCAGGTCGACGAGGTGGTACATCGAGGTGTTGCTGTCGTCGGCCGCGTTGGTCACGGTGCCGGTCGCCACGATCAGCCGCCCGCGCGCCTGCACCGGGTCGGGCGCGACGGATGCGTCGTCGAGATAGTCGTGGATCAGGTCGGATTTGCCTTCAACAATGGCCATGTCTGGGCCTCCTTGGGGTCAGTCTGTCGGGGATCGGAGGCCGGCTGCCCGGCCTCCGGGGTCAGCTGGGGATCAGGACTCGGCGCAGCGGATGACGCGGACGCCGCCATCTTCGACGCGCACGGCGTCGACATAGGCCGAGGTGTAGATGTAAGGCAGGTTCTTGGCGCCGGTGTCGTTCCACATCCGGCCCTGAACATCCTGCCACATGCCGACCACGATGTTCTTCTTCGACCAGACGGGGCAGAGCCGGTTGCCGCTGCCGTCGAGCGGCAGGCGGTTCGTTGCGATCCAGCCGATGCCCATCAGCATGGTGGGCTTGCCCGAGCGCAGCTGCTCGACCGCGAAGGCGTTGAGCGACTGGTTGGTCGCCGCGGCGATACCGATCAGATCGTCCACCTGTTCGGGCGTGATGGCGGCATAGAGCTCGTCATCGTCCTCCATGCCGAACTCGGCCTTGTTCAGCGCCTTCTTCACTTCGCGCAGCTTGTCCAGGGTAAGCCCGGCAGCGCCGGCCGCGATGTAGTTGCCGGCCGGCAGCGAGCTGACCGTTTCCTTGCGCTTGCCGCTGGTGGCTTTGCCCAGAATGCCGGAGCCCGAGACCGAGAACGTGCCATCGGCGTTCTTCTCGATGCCCAGGATCGTGTCGAAGACACCGCGCTCGACCGTGACGACCGAGTTGCGCACCAGGGACGAGGTGGGATCCATCGCCATGTCGAACTTGTCGACCGTGTCGCAATACTCGCCATCCTCGATGACGCCGGGACGGACCAGCCAGCGCCGGCTGCGCGGCGTCGGGTTCTCGGGGTTCCGGCGGCTGCGATCCTCGCCGCGGATGTATTCCTTGGCGCCCAGCAGGTCGGCAACCGACCGCGCCTCGCCGGTGGCCGGCACGATGGTCACGGCCGGACGCAGGCGGTTCTGCTTCTGCTGCGCCACCATCTGGACGTTGTCGGAATAGGTGAGCTTGTGGTGAGCTTCTACGAGCTGTTCAAAGGACACGGGCGTCCCTCCTCTCGAAAAATCAACGGTATTGGTGAGATTTCGGAGGGGCCGCCCGGCAAGTCCGGACCCGCACCTGGTCGTATCGTGACCTGCGCGCCGGGGCTTGTCCCGGTGTCAGACGGACCCCGAAAATAAGGGGCCACCCGTCAAAGGCGATTTGATCCGGATTTTTGGCGGAAAGTCAAGAGGCATTCAATATCTAGCGGGGCGCACTGGCCCTAGATGTGTGATCGGCCAAAGCTCGCATATATTGTGGAGAAACTGCAGATACCCTCAGTCAGGGCATGGTGATCATTTTTTCGGCAGGTCACGCCTTGGGCAGGTTTCGCAGCATCTCCGCGCGGAATCTGGCGCAGAACTTTTCGTTCAAGTCGGAACTCTGCTTCTTGATACCGGGCGCAGAAACCTTCGCACCGCTGGGGTCCAGTCCAAAGTGCCTGAAAACCCGTTTGATCTGCAACAGTGGCCTTTGCTCAAGGTCTTCGTAGGCAACGTCCAGCTTCGGGATTTGCAGGATAGAGCAGATTTCTGTGATCCGCCCGTTTTCCGCATTGATAGATTGCATCCTGCCGAGGATATCCGCCGCATCGTACTGGACATCATCGCCCACTCCCTGATGTTCGCTCGTCCACTTCTTTGTCTGGTCGGCTATTGAGAAGGACACTGCCTGCGCTATGACGTCATGCCGCTGAATGTGCACAACACGAACGCCCCGGAACAGGCCAAAGGCTCCGTATCTGTGCAGCATGGCAATCTGGGACGATGATGCCTTCACGCCGAATATCTTGGCGTCCTTGTTGAACCTGTTGTGGAGTACAGAAAAGAACTTCAAAACGTCGATCTTTTCGTGCCTTTTCGCGATTCCCCTGACAGCGCCATCGTTCAGGTTCTCACCGATCCGACCAAATTCACCAGACCGCCGCATGTAGTCGGCCAACAGGTTTGATCCTGATCTGTTCGTGAAGGCCACAACGGCTAGGTCGCAATCAAAAACCGGGCCGCCAGAATATGGCACGTGCCCAAAAACCTCATCGGCTGCCCTGTCATGACCGGAGAGAAATCTGTTCGCGTCGACCTTCATTGTTCGGGGCTGGCTCCTTGAACTCAAACAGCTCCCTTTTCATCTTTTCGACTTCGTACCGCAAGGCCATATTTGCCTAGATCATCGGATTGAAGTATCAGCCCGGAACGCCTAATTACTTCACTTGTGGAGCGAACCAGGCAGTCGGCAAAGGGATAGAGAGTTGCAACTTTGGACGGTTAGCGAGTTCCTGCGGGAGAGGATGAACGACACCCCAGAAGTCGACTGGACGACTGAAGGAGCGCAGACAACCCTGCAGGTCATGTTTGCTGACGACGACGAATGGTCCGTTGAAGAAGCCGAAGAGAGATTTCAGGCAGCTGTGCGCTACATCAAGGCTGGACGGTCGAATCTTTGATTATTGCCTCCAGCTCCGCCATAAGCGAGATGCCCCGACCATAAGGCCGGGGCATACGATCAATTTCCCATTTGAGGCCGAACTCACCCGGCCGCCAGCTTCCGCAACTGATCCATCTTCGGCTGCAGCCTTTTGATCTCGGTTTGGTCGCCGCTCTCGACGGCCCTGTACCATGCGCCGTCCTTTGACTGCATCTTGGCCAACTCGGCGCGGGCATCGGCCGGCGTGGTGCCCAGGGTGTTGCCGCCCTTGTTCAGACCCGCGGCGCCGTCCTCGCCCATCAGCTCGCCGATGGCGGCGAACATCCGCATGGTATTGGCGTCGCCCACCTTCGGCTTCAGAACCGCCGCCAGGTTGGCGATACCCTCGGCATCGAGGCCGGCCGCCTCGGCGACGACCGACGCCGCCTGCTGCGCCTGCGCCACCTTCGCCCCGTACTGGTCGCCCCAGTCCTTCTTCAGATCCGCCTGCAGCTGGTCGTTGGCCGCCTGCAGCTCGGTCTCGGCATCGGCACTCAATTTCAGCATGGCCTGGGCCTGAAGGTCCGAGAAGGCCTGCAACGCGTTGCCGCCGATCCCGTGTTCATGGGCGATCTTGCGCGCCTCGGCCTCCAGGTCCTTGTTCCAGGGCAGATCCTTGGGCCAGTCCTTCGGCGGCACGATCTCGTATTTCTCGGGATCGTCGGGAATGCCGAACATATCGCCATTGGCACGCATCCACTCGGCCACGTCCTGGTCCTTTGTGGGCCGGTCCATCAGCTGGTCGGCCGGCTTGCTCAGCTTCCGCTGCGCGGCGATCTCCATGTCAGTCAGCTTGGCGACCGCCTCGACGGGATCCTCGACGGTCAGGCCCATCCGGGTCAGCGAGGTGCGCTGTTCATCGGTCAGCCCCTTGCCTTCCCACCAGCGCTGATCTCCGCCGTCCGAGCCGCCGCCGCCATCGGCTCCGCCACCGTCACCGACATCACCGGTACCATCGCCATCCCCGCTGGCGTCGCCACCATCCCCGGCGCCACCGCCAGCGCCATCGTCATCCGGCGCCCAGACCGGGCGCGGCATCGTCATCAGGTTCCAGAATTCAGGCTTCATGGCTCGTTTGCCTCCATCAGTTGGTTGAGCTCGTCGTAGGAAATTCCGCCCTGGGCCAGCAGCAGGAGGGCCAGGTCGCGCTTGCCGGCCTCATAGGCCAGCCGGTAGGGATCGATCGGCGCCGCCTGCGGCAGGCCATCGACCATCTCGACAGGTTCGGCGACCATCACGCCCCCCAGCCGGGCGACATCCGCCGCCAGGTCATCGTCTTGCTGGAACGCCCGACGCCAGCGCCGCGCGACATTCGCCGCGGCGCGGTCGTTGCTGCCGAATACCGAGCGCAAGACAGCAATGCGGTCAAAGATCATGGGATGCTCCGGACTTGGCGATGCAGGTGGCCGCGGCCACCGCACGGTTGCGGCAATGCAGCTGGGCGTGGAGAAGACCGTGCACCAGCCGCTCATCTTCCTGCGGCAGGCGATTGCCCAGGATGGACACCAGCACATCCGCCAACGCGCCCTGTTCGTGCAGCGCCTCGGCGATCTCTTCGGCCTTGTCGAATGTGAATTGATCAATCATTGGAAAGTCCCCTTTCGATCAGAGCCCACGGCAGGATCCGGCCGCGCGCGGCGACACGTCCCAGCGTGAGCGAGGAGACAGGGGCAAACGCCCCGGAAAGTGACCGAAACAGCGGCACATGCTCCCCGCCCGCCCAACGGGTGCCGTGGAAAACCGGCAGGGGATAATTCGCGATGAACAGCCCGTCATTGCGGCAACGCAAACCCTGGTCGGTCAGGCTGTCGTCGCGGTTGGCCCGCGCGGCATCGCCGGGATCGTCTTGGACAAACTGCTCCGCCGTCACTGACCACCCCCCTGCCCTTGCCCTGCAGCCGCGGCCTGGGCGAGATCCTTGACGACCCCACCACCGGCCTGGGCGGCCTCCATCATCTGGGCCGCCTGCGCCTGCTGGGCGCGCGCCTCGGCCGCCTGGTCGGCCACCTCGCGCGAGTGCAGGATCGATGCCGGCACCGACGGGCTGGCGTCGTGCAGCGCCTCGATCAGCGCGTCGTCGTTGATCCGGTCCATGTAGCGCGGCTTGACCTGGGCCAGCGGCACGATGTCCCGCAGGAACCCGCGGATCGCCTGCCCCTCGGAGGCGCGCAGCGCCATGGTCGCGGCCGACTGGTAGCGCACCTGCAGCGGCGTTCCCTCCGGCACGCCCTCGGGTGGCGGCGGGATCTGGCCTGCGCGCCAGAGCATGCGGAACCGGCGTTCGACCTTGCGGGCGGCGTATTCCTCCATGATCCGGTCGGCATGAGGCGCCCAGTTGCGCAGGCGGGCCTCCTCGATGATCCGGTTCTCGTCGTCCGAGATCCCCGTGCGTCCGGTCAGCGACATCACCGAGTAGTAGAACGCCTCCTTGATCGCCTCGACCGTGGCGCGCTGGTGCTCGACCGTCAGGCCGATATTGCCGACGCCGTCCATGTTGCGGATCAGCGGATCGCCCCGCATGTTCACGCCGCCATAGACCACCGCGCCGGGCCGGAACGTGCCGTTGAGCGGCACCGTGTTGCGATCGGGCGCCAGCTTGGTCGGGTCGGCGGCATATTGCGCAGCCCGGATCGTGGCGTCGGTCATGCGCTGGTTCACCCGCGCCGACGGCAGCGCGATGTAACCCGGCCCGGTGCCGTAGGTGAAGCCGCTGTCGACATCCCAGCGCGGATAGTAGAACGGCATCTCGTCATAGCCCTTCACCCGGACCAGCGTATCGCCCAGCTCGCAGACATGGTGCGACAGCCAGCGCTTGCCCTTGGGCCCCAGCTTGCCGGCCTGGAAGCTCTCGTTGCGCAGCACATGGTGGAACCAGGCGTGTTTCTCGGTCTCGCCCTTCTCGGCCAGCTCGGCCACCTTGGGCGGCACGTTGTCCCGGCCGAACTCGCGCACCGCCGCCCGCGGGGTCAGGTGGAACTTGCGCACCGCCTCGACCACCCGGCCGTGGAAGTCGATATCGACCACCACCTCGGCCAGGCTGATCGTCACGTCGATGAAGCCGCGCCGGTCGGGATCCACCTGGTCGTATCCGGCGGCGTTGCCGAAGGCCGAGATGTCGGCATAGGCCTGGTAGCTGGCGGGGTAGAAGCTCGACATAGAGGGGCTGAAGGAGTTCATCACGATCCGCGTGACCTGGTCGTTCCACTCGGCCATCGGCTGCCAGTTGTTCAGCTCCTGGTCGGGCGTCTCCAGCCCCGCCCAGCGGTTTGCCGGGTTGGTGATCCCGGCATAGATCCCGGCGGCGAAATTGCCATGCGCGATCACCGGTTCCGAGCTGAGCGGCTTTTCCAGCTGGCGCAGCGTCGGGCTGTCGATGCCGAACCCGCCGCGCTGCGGCCGGATCAGGCGCGCGATGTCGGACCAGTCCTGGTCGAACTGGTTTCGCTCGATCTTCAGCTCGTCCCAGCGCCGGATCGCCTCCTGCGCGCGGGGATCCTTTTCCGTGATGGCGTCGGGTTTCATGCGGGCTCTCCCAGCTTGGCGCTTGACGGGATGCCAAGCGCGCTGGTCAGCACGTTGGCGGCCGCGCCCGCCCGGCGGCGGCGCAGGCGCGCTTCCATGTCGGCGGCATCGCCCGCCTCGGCCGAGCGGGCGGCCGGGATCAGCTGGGGCGCCGCGACGGAGGGCGCTTTAGGGGTTCTCATCATGCACATGGGCTCAGTCTCCTGTCTTCAGGGTTGGGTCGGTCCAGGCGAATTGGCGGAAGGTCGCGCGGCCATCGGCCCCGAAACCCGGCATGTCGGCCTCGTGGACAAAGCCACAGGCGGAAAGGAAGCGGCTGGCGCGCGGATGGCCCGCATGGGCGCGCGCCTCGACGCGGTGGATGCCCAGATCGGCGCACCAGCCGGGCATCTCGGTCCGGATCCGGCGGCAGGTCGCCACCAGGGCGCGGGCATGGCGCCGGTGCGGCCGGGCCAGCAGGGCGGCCTGCGCCACCCCGGCCTGCCCGGTGTTGCTGACGGCCAGCACCGCAAAGGGCTGGCCGGCAAGACGTTGATCGCGCAGCACCAGGCTCAGCACGCAATGCGGCTGCAGCGACCGCCAGTCGGCGAAGAGCGCCAGGTGCGAGGCATACCCGCCCCGTACCAGCTGCGCCTCGACCAGGTCGTCGCCATCGAGGCAGGACAGAACCGCCATCGCCACGTGATCGTCATAGGGCTGCGCGAGGATCATTACTCGCCCTCGACAGCTGAGGCCTTTTCGGCGGCCAATTCTGCCTTGAGTTCGGCTGCCCGCTTGTCGAGCATCCACGCCCAGTCTTCGGTGTAACCCAAGCTTTTCGAGCAAGTCAGCCCAAGTACGTTCTGCACTGCATCGAAAGCCTCCGCGCGAGGGCGGAGTTCAGCCACCTGTGCACGCAGATTTTTGATTTCGGAGCTGGCGCGCTCCATCATCTCAACGGCTTCCTGCTTTTCCATCAGACACCCCCTTTCAGAAGTGCCCGTCGCGCCGCCTGACCCCAGTTGGTCACGGCGCCGCGCTGCCCGGCGGTCGAGGTTGCGGTGATCCCGGCCAGGCGGATCCGGCTGCCGGCGGTGCCGGCCTCGTCGAACTTGGCGCCCTCTTCGGCCTCCCAGCGATGCACCAGGTTGGACAGGTCGCCCCGCCCGTACTCCGCCAGCTCGTCGGCCAGCCTCCGCAGCCGCGCCAGATCCAGCTTGCGCTTGCGCGGCGCCTTCTTCGCGGCCGGTTTCGCCGCCTTTTTCGTGGTCATTGCATCCCTCCATAGGGTTCCAGGACATTCCATCCCGTTGTCAGCCCGCCTTGATCGTCCCCGGTCAGGCGCGGGCCGCCGTTGTGGCCCATCCGGGCCGGTGAACCGCCGGGGCGGCGTCTTGCATAGGGCGACGTGCCATCGCCGGAATGCCCGCTCAGCAGCAGGTATTGCAGCGCGTCATGCACGTTGGCCTCGGTGAAGCTCTTGTCGGGGATTTTGCGCTTGTCGCCATGGGCGTCGGTGTCGTCTTTCCAGACGTACCGCGCCTCGAAACCCCGGATCAGGAAACGGCAGGACGGATCGATCAGCAACCCCGGCTCGCCGGCCTCCATCGGCGCCTCGAGAGCGGCGCGCACGGCCTCCAGGCGCGGCTGGATCCGGTTCGTGCCGATCACCTGCGGGCGCACCGTGAACTCACCCGCACGGCCCACCATGAGGTTCCATGTGGCGTTCTCGTCGGCCGCCTGGGACGCCCCGTGCTCGCCGGCCATGTCGCCATAGCCGCTTTCGATCCGGATCCCCGGCCAGCGATCCTCGATCAGGTCCGCCAGGCGCTGGCCGAAGACCTGCGCCATCAGCCGTTCTTCGGGAAAATGCAGCTCGCCCAGGATGCGCCAGCGGTAGAACCCGGCGCATTGCGCGATGACGGCCGCGCCCTTGAAGCCCTGGTCGAGACCGATCAGCAGCGGCAGGCCCGCGATCGGCGCCAGCGGCGTGTCGCTCACGTGCACCCGCCGGCTGAATTCACGCTTCCAGACCGGGTCGCCCACCCGCATGTAGGTGATCTTGTTCCGCACCAGCCGCTCGACCATGTCGCCGCGTCCGGCCAGCTGCATCGAGGCTATCTGGCGCGGGTAGTAGCTGGCGCTCAGGTTCTGCAGGTTTTCGCAGCCCGGCTCGCCATAGCCCGGCTGGTTGCAGAACGCGATCGTGATCGGTCGGACGGTGACGGGGTCGCGGCCTTCCTTGCGGGCACGGGCGCTTTCGTCCTGCTGCATCGCATCGGTCAGCTCCTTGCCGAGCCGTTCGCGCGCCTCGGTGTCATGGAACACCTTGAAGGTCCAGTTGTCCTCGTCAGGCGCGTTGAAGTCGCCGACGATCTGGCCATAACTCTGCAGCTGCAGGGGCAGGCCCGCGAAATGCTCGCGCGCCGGCCAGCGGTCGATCCGACCGATGCCGACCGTCAGGATCTCGACCGGCATGGTATCGGCCTCGTTGAGGACGATGTCGGTGGTCTGCACGCCGCGCATCGAGGCGATGATGTCATCGCCGAAAGCCATGAACTCGGCCACGAACTCGATCGGGCCATGCGCATCCTCGAACCGGATCACATGGGTCACCGGGTCGCCGCGCCCGCCCGACCACTTGCCCAGGTCTTTCGGGAAGCTCTCCAGGTAGCTCGGGATCGTTGTCGACCACAGCTGGCGATAGGTTTCGCGGATGAACAGCACCTTGTAGCGCCGCACCCCGTCGATCACGCTGCGCGGCATCTCGATGGCCCGGCGCAGACGGGATTTCATCAGCGTTGTGGTCTTGCCCGAACCGACCGGGCCCTGGATGCCGATCACGTCGTCGTTCGACCAGTAGAACCGCTCGGCGATCGGGCCGGGGAACGTGACCGTCTCGACATCGGGCAGTTGACCCGCGGCGAATTCCCCGTTTAGGCTGTCAATTGCCTCTTTCGCCCCCTGCCCCTGCAGCGCCGCGATTTGATCGTCCGTCAGGCCCTTGGCCGCCGGATCGGAGACCGCCCCCCGCACCCCCTCGGGCGCAGCCCGAACGACCCCCCAACCCCATCCGTCGAACCCAGCAATCGCGCTCATTGGCCAACCTCCGGGTCTGCCAAAAAGCTGTACGGGGTCGGAGAGACCCCTCTCGACCCACCGGGCAGGACCCCCCCCGGGGGGGTCGAGGCGATCCGCGATGCCAGCGCGGCGCGGGTTCGATCGAGGCCTGCCCTGGTCGCGACCAGGCGGCGCACTGGCTGATTTTCAATCAGCAGGTTGGCCCGGTTTTTTGCCTGTTTTTCAGTCACTTGGCGTCTCCGTCCGAATTCTCGTCGGTCGGACGCTCGATACCATCCGTGCTAACGTCTTGTTTTTGCTCAATTTCATGCGCCACGTCCGCAGGCACCATCCGACCGCTGATCCGGGGCGATTGCGGCGTCACATCGCGCGCCTGGGCGGGTGCCGCCGGCACGTTCACCGTCACCGACTGCTGCACCACGGTGTCGGGCGAGGCCTTCGGCGTGCCATAGGGCAGCAGGGCGTCGGCCGCGCGCAGCTGGGCCGCGTAGATCTGCATGAACATCGAGATCCGCTGCTCGGGCTGCGCCACCTTGTCGCCCTGGCCGCCATACGCCCAGGTCAGCACCTGGTCGGCCTTGGCCATCGCCGTCAGCATCGCATCCTGCCCGCTGGCCAGCCCGGCGATCTCGGCCAGCACGTCCTCGGGCATCCGGTAGCCACGCTCGGCCAGCCACTTGCGCAGCTGGCTCGACCCCTTGCCGAGCGCACCCTTCGGCCGCCCGACATTCCCGGATCCCGCCTCGACCGGCGTCCGGCCCGGCTCATCCGCCAGCAGCGCCAGCTGCTCGCCAGCCTGCCGCGCCGCATCCAGCCGCTCGGCCGCCTCGCCGGCCAACCGTTCGAAGGAATTGCGCACCTTGGCCATCAGAAACCCCCTTTTCTATTCGAAAACAGAGGGTTAAGAGATGGCCGGCGTTGACCCACAACGCTGCCCACAACGGTTTTCCGGCCATTTTCGGCACCGTTGTGCCTAGCGTTGTGGGCTATTCCCTCTTTTTCTCTTTCTTTTTCAAGGAGATAAGAAATAGGCACAACGGCACAACGGGAAACATGGGTGTCCCATACGCGCGCGCGCGCCCGAGCGCACACACATGTAGGCGGCTCAATTTCGCCGTTGTGCCGTTGTGGGGTGACGTAAGCTGTTGATTTCGTTGCGAGATAACCCACAACGCAGGGCACAACGGGAGAGGTGTCAATTTGTGCGCCGTTGTGCCCCAGACCCGCGCCTGCGGCGCCTGATCGCGCGTCAATGATGGCACAGGCCGGGGTGCGGGGAAAGCGCATAATATCGCGGTGAAACAGCAGGTTGCGCGCCATCACATGAAATCCTCGATCTCGTCGCTCGGGGCACCAGCCGCAGGCGCCTCGCGATCCATCGGGAACGTCATCAGGCCGGGAATGGATTTGAGCGGCATCAACGTGCCGCGCGAGCGTATCCCGGCCAGTGTCAGGGGGTTCGGGGTGAGACTGGCGCCAGGCACGCGGCCGGCCGATTGCTTCCAGACGCCGCCGGCCCAGTCGCTGTTCCGGAACAGATCCTTCAGGCCCTGGATCTGCGCGTTGCAAATGAACAGCGACGGCGGATCGTTGTGAACCACCCGCAGCCCGATCTTGGCCAGCAGCGCGTTGGCCCTGCCCATCCGGCCGGTGCGGTCGTCGATAGCGCTGGCGTCGCTCAGATGGTCCCTGAGCGCGTCGGGCGCACCCGGAAGGCCGGCTGCGGCCATGACCCACTGGGCGACCGTCCACTGCTCGCCGCGCCGCCAGGGATCGTAATGGTGCGACAGCAGGTACAGCAGCATCGCCTCGCTGTCGTTGGTGGTGTCGTCCCGGTCCGCGGTCACCTGGAACGCGGCTTTCCGGGCCCAGCCGGCGCGCGCCGTTTCGCCGGCGATGTCCTCGCCGATCGCCATATCCGCCAGCGCCAGCACCGGCGTCCAGTTGTCGGCGTTCCGCCCGGTCACGCCGGCCAGCTCCAGCGACTGCCGCCAGGCGGAATAGCGCTCGGGCCAGCCGGCCCAGCGATCGATCAGCCGCCGCCGCAATCGGGCACCGCGGTCGCGCCATGTTCTGGGCTGCAGCTTCAGCCCGGCCGTGCCCTCGGGCAGCGGCTCCAGCTCCAGGCGGATCAGACGCTGGACATCCTGCGTCTTCATCACGCCCGGGATCAGGATCGAGGAGAACAGGAAGGCCGAGAACACCTTGCCGCCAACCCCGCTCTGGTCCGAGGATCCGCGCAACCACTCGCCGCCCGAGGCCGCGACGCGCGCCAGGGCGATCATGTCCCTTTCCTTGGTGCTGCGCTCGTCACCGGGCTCCAGCTCGTCCACCGAAACCGGCAGGCTCGACTGGCCCAGCTGCGAGGTGATACCGCTCTTCGTGGTATCGGTGGTCTGGATGACGCCGCCATCGTCCAGCAGGAAGCCCAGAAGTTTCTGGAACTCCGATTTGCCGGCACCCGCCGGCGCCAGCATCCAGAACACAGGTCGCCAATCCAGCGCACCGCACAGCATCATCACGCAGATCATGCCCAGCGTCAGGAACGGATGCAGGTCCGGCTGCCGCCAGTTCCAGCTCTCCAGCGTGTCGAGAATTTCGGGCACCGGATCGGGTCCGGGATCATCCGACGGATGCGGCATCGGCGGCAGGGCGGGGTAGATCTTCTTGCCGATGCGGCCGGGCTTTTGCAGCTCGCCACCCACCAGTACCGCGTCGCCCAGGTGATAGATCAGCTGGCCGTCGTCGTCCGTCCAGGCACCGACACCGCGCACCGCTCCCTTGGGGTTCAGAACACCGCATTCGGTTACCGCCTCCCACATCACCATGCTTGCGTGGGTCTGGTCGAAACGTTTGTGATCGCGCACAAAATCGTCGCCGGACTTCTTCCAGACCGGGAAATGATGGCGCAGCTGCGGCAGGGCATGTCCGAACAGCGACTGGATGACCTGCCCCTCGAGCTTCTTTACCGCGCGGATCTGAGAGCTGACATCGAGGAAATAGGCGTAATCGCCGTGGACCCCCAAAGGCGTGACCGGACAGTCGTCAAAGATTTCTCCGCGTTTTCGTGAGCCTCTGCCCCTTCCACCATCAGATCCCTGAGACGATCGATCCGCTTTTGCAGTTCGGGATCCGGCTTTTCTAGGTCCATCGTCCTTGCCCTTCTTCTTTTCGGAAACCTCGCCCGGCACCACCGGCGCGTCGGCCAGGTTGCGGCGCAGGGCCTCTTCGTCGATCGGCCGGGGTTCGGGGTCCGGCAGCCAGTCGTCGTTGTTCGGCTCGCTCATGCCCGCACCTCGCGGCGCTTGGCGCAGTTCAGCAGGTGCGGTCGCAGTTTGGGCGGGCACAGCTCCTCGCAGGGCTTGTCCGACCAGGTCGCGGTGCGGGCTGAGATCGCAACGGCGCCGCCGCACTCCCCGTCGAACCGCCAGAGGATGCAGACCAGGAACACAACCGTCATGCGGGCACCTCGTCCCGCTGCGGAGCCTCGATGCGCTGCAGCTGCTCCTCGAGGATCACCAGGCCGAGGGGTTTGCGGATGCGGTAGCGCTGGACAGGCTGGCACGGTCCCGGCTGCGACCATTCCCAGCTGTCGACATAGCCCTGCGAGGAGTTCGGAACGCCCGTGACCTCCCACCTGGCGGGATCGCTTTCAAACCCCGGCAGGACCGGCCCGACATAGCGTGCCCATGGATACTCGATGTGAACAAATTGCCCGACGCGCAGCGGACACCCGCTGCCATCGTGCTCGATCCAGGGACCCCACTCGCCGCTCATATCACCCGCCCCTCGAGCTGCGCCTTGCGCGCCTCGGCCTGGTCGGCGCTGGCGAGAAGATCGGCGGCCATCTTGCGGGCATCTTCCGGGGAAAGCGGGATCGCCGCGAAGCAGGTGTGATCGGTGTCGTAAAATTCGACGCTCACCGACTGGCAGGGGCAATCGGGCGGACAGTTGGCCAGCAAGACGGTCTCGGCAATGATCGGATCGCTCATGGCTGATCCCCCATCGCCCGGCCGCAATGCGGACATTACGGCGGACTGCAGGTCAGCTCGTCCACGCTGAACGAAACCCGCCAGCGCGGCAGGATGCCCATCCATCTCCCCAGCCGCCTTGATGACCTCCAGCACCAGCACCGTCGCCGTGCACACACCGGCGACGACAAACAGAAACGTCAGCACCAGCGCCGCGTCCCCGTCGATCATGATCCCGTTCATGCTGCCCCCTCTTTCCTCTGGCCCTGCACCGCGCGCAGGGCGTCGTTCAGATCCTTGCCGCCCAGCGGGTTCTGCCACAGGCGCACTGTGCGCCCGGCCTGCTGGTGCAGCTCGGCGGCGCGCAGCAGCTGCGCGCGCGCCTGTTCGTTCTCGTCGCGGTCAGCGACCAGCGTCACCTCGCTGACGTTCTCCGGCAGCTTCAGCGCGCCCAGGTTCGACAGGCTGATCGCGGCCACCGCCCGCTCGTCGGGCAGCAGCAGCGCCACGCTCAGCGCGTCCTCGATGCCCTCGGCCAGGTAGACCCGCGTGCCCGGCGGGCATTGCGGCAGGCTGGCGGGCTTGCCGCCGCGCGGGCCGCGCCCCCGCCAGATGTTGATGCCGGCGCCGGCATAGTCGCCCAGCACCTTCTTGGGCTGGCGCACGGGCGCCTTGTTCCAGACACCGTCGCGCCGGTCGATCGCCAGCCAGGTCCGGTGCACGCCGGTGAAATTGCCGCGCGCATCGCAGATCGCGGCGACCATGGCGGGGAACTCGGCCTCGATCACCTCGCCGGTCTCGGGATCCTCGTCGTAATACCGGCAGGCCGGGTGGAACCGGATCGCGCCGGGCTGCCGGCCGAGCCGGGCCAGGTCGATGCCCCGCCGGTCGCGCAGGTATCGGGCGACCGGCGTGTCGCGCAGCCGCTCCTGCGCCGACAGGAAGATCCGCTGCGCCGCGCGGGATCGTCGGGCCGCGTTCTCGCGATCCTCGGCCGCCTGCTTGCGCCGGCGCTCGGCCGCGGCCTGGGCGGCGCGTTTGCGGCGAGCAATGTCCTCGGCGCTGGCGGTCTGCAGACCCAGCCAGGCCCGCGCCTCGGCCAGCGCCCCCATGAGGTCGCAATTGCAGCTGAGCGCGACCAGGTCGAGGACGTCGCCGAACTCGCCGGTGGCATGATCCACCCAATTGCCGGCCCTGGGCCCGGTCATGCGGATGTAGAAGCTGCCGACGCTGCGGTCGGCCCGGCCGGGGTTCAGCGTGAAATAGAGCCCGTGATGGGTATAGGATCCCGGCGCCGGCGGGGCGTAGTGATCCACGACCCCCGCCAGCTGCGCCAGCAGCATGTCCTTGATCTGGTCGATCGAGTATGTCTGGCGGGCGGCCATGGGTCAGCCTCCGGACAGCAGACGCTGAACCTCGCGGATCGACACGCAAATGTCGGTTGCGAGCAATGCCATCAGCTCCGGCTCTTCGCCATCATTGGTCAGAATGATCGTGCGTTTGCCCTGACCAGCGAACCAGCCGGCTTCGAGATGAGCAGATCGGCCGCATGGAAGCACAAGCAAACAGGTATCTGCCCACTGCATTGCTCGCAGATCGCTCATGAAACCCGCTGCCGCGCGCGGATCAGTCAGCAAAGCCTCGCGATATTGCTCCGCTGTCCAACTTTCCCATCTCTCGTCGAGATCCGACCAGGAGAACCCGGATCGGCCGTGAAATGGATTACGGAAATCGTACACCTCGTGGCCGTTATTGCGCAGCAGGGCAACGATGTCCGGCTGATAGGGGTTTCGCCAGCTTGAGGCGACGTAAATCCGAGCCATTCAAGCCTCCACCGGCACGACTACCCAGTCATCGGCCAGCAGGTCGGCCTGCGACGCCACCCAACCCGGCTGCCACTGCTTCTGCGCAGTGAACATGGCGATATAGGGCTGGCAATCGAGCGGGGTGTCCTTGCCGATCCACTTCGCGGTGCGATCGTTGACCTTGCGTGCCGTGTCCTGCGTGTTGAACGGAGGCAGGTAGAGTGCCGGCATGAGAACGATAAACATCCCCGTGCCGTTCCAGCCACTACGGGCCACGGCATCGCCCATTTTCAGTGCCGCCAGCGCATCTTCAAATCTCATGTCAGCCTTCCCTTCTTTCTCTTTCAGCCCGCGCTTCCAGCTCGGCCAGCAGCGCGGATTTGGCGTCGTGGCTCATGACCTTGGGCAGAAGCCGTTGAAGGCGCGTCCAGCAGGTGCTGGCGGCGTAGCCGGTGGCCGCGATGGCCTGCTCCAGCCCCCCCCCCGGAGAGGAGGCAGCGCACCAGCGCCAGGTCGTATTCGGCGCACCATTTCACCGGCGGATCCGGCAGCGCCGCGATCTCGGCCGCGATCAGGGCGCGGTGGGCCTTTTCGGTGGCCTCGGACATCGCGCTCATTCCGCCGCCTCCTGCTGGCCTTGGGCGCGGTGGCGCAGGACGCGCAGCAGGCGCGCCTGGTGGTCGATCGAGCCCTTGTCGGTGTTCAGGTTCATCCAGCGCCCGACCGCCTCGGTCTTGGCGATGCCCAGCTCCTCGGCTGCGGCGAACGCACCTGCACCTTCCGCCAGCAGTTCGGCCAGGCGCAGATCGCGCGCCGGCGACCAGCTGTTGCCGTATCCCAGCGCGTTCAGGTGCATGTCGATCTCGCGCTCGGCAGCGTTCAGCGCGTCCGGTGGCGCAGGCTCGGGGTCCGGTTTGTGGTCGGCAGCGGCAGCGACGAGCCCCGGGCCTGACGCTGGTTTTGTTGGCCTCAGGATCTCTTCATCGGCGAGATCTTCGGCGCGGGCCTGTATGGCCTCGATCACATCCTTGCTGCGCTGCCTCAAGTTGGCCAGCTGTTTGGTCTTGCGGTTCAGCCGTCGGGCCACCTCGGCCGGCGCGATGCCCTGGGCGAACTGCGCAATTGCAATCTCGCGTTCCTCGTCGCTGAACGGCCCGGTGACCAGCTCCGGCGGCGGGGGAACCTCCGCCGAAGCTTCTGGCATCGTCGGTATCTCGGCGGGCACCTCGATCTCGTGGACCAGCTCGATCCGGCCCACAATCGCCACGGCCTGCCAGTCATCGAGATCCACGCGCAGGATAATGAACCCCGTCTCGTCGCGCACCAGCTGCGGTGCGAAACCCGCCTTGCGCAGCTTGCCCTCGGCCCAGGCCAGGTCGTTGACCGCCTCCAGCCGGGCCTTTGCGCACTCCATGTGCTGCGCGGCCTCGCGCCGCAGCTCCTCGATCGCGCTCATGCCGCCGCCTCCCGCTTCGAGATCACCTCCTGCGCGCGGGCCATGCGCCATTCGGACCAGGCGCACACGGCGGCCGAGGCCTTCAGGTGCGCCCAGGCGCGATCGGGGCCGTCACCGGCCTCGACCAGGCGTTCGGCCGCCTCGATCAGCGGCACGACGCGGCTGTGGGCGCGCGAGGCATGGGGCAGCGTCTCGGTCAGCATGCCCAGCCAGAAACCCTCGCGCTTCCTGTCTGCGATGCGGTTGGTCACCAGCGCCGTCAGGGCCGAGGCCAGCAGGTGATCCTGCGAGGTGAGTTGCGGTTCAGCCATAGATATCCCTCCGTTGACTGTCAGGCGGTTCGGGGATGTTCAGCGTGTCGATGTAGCGGCAGAGGTCGCGGCCCAGCTCGGCCAGGCGCACCGGGTCGCGGGCATGCACCCGCGCGTCCAGCGCGAACCCCTCGATCGCGCGGCGCAGCGTCAGCGCAACATCGAACATGGCCGCCTGCGCGCGCAGCCGCTCCAGGTCGGCCATGTCCAGCGTGCCGGCCTTGGCACTCATGCCCGCCGAGAACGCGGCCAGGCGCAGGGCGAGCTGCGGATCACCGGCCATGGCGGGCCTCGGAATGGAAAAGGCGGGACGGAACGGACGGGGAGGTCGACGCCCCGCCCCGCAGGTGCGCCGGTGGAATCGCAAACACCGGCGTCGCAGGTCGCGCACGCGGATATGCGCGACAGGCATTCATTGGGCGGCCACCTGGGCGGGATTGGCTTCTGCGACAAGCGCCTCGATCTCGGCACGCGGCGCGCCCCAGATCAGGTGATCGGCCGTGAGCGGGATCCCGTTCTTGGCCGCATGCGCCAGCAGCCGCCGGTTTGCATCGGGCGGCATGTCGCCCGGCCGGCGCCAGGCCGAGCCGTTGACCCAATTGTATGCGGCCTTGGGCTTGTAGCCGATCAGCGAACCCAGCGATTTCCGGGGCGCGATCAGCCGTTCGCATACTTCCAATGGTGTGAGGTGGTCACTCATGACCCCAGATGTAGCGGCCGCCCACTACAAATTGCAATACCAATTTTGTGATTTTCACTCTAATTTTTGTAGTCATGGGTGCCTACTTGTCGGCAATGGATGACAAGTGGTTCAAACAGCGGCAGAAAATCGCAGGCGTTACCGCCGAAGATATTGCCGCCGAACTCGGACGTGACCGCTCGGTCGTCTCGCGCATCTACACTGGCCGACAAGCCATGTCCGCTGCGCAGGCCAAGGTTTTCGCCAGGGTCCTCGATGTTCCGCTTGCCGAAGTCATGAAGCGCGCCGGCGTTCTGGACGAGGACGAAGCCCGCGAATTGCAGCCCGGCTTCTCCGATGGCGATGCCGTGCCGTTCATGTCCAAGCTTGGATCGAACCACAGCATGATCGGGGTTATCTCGGCATTCGGCGGCGACCGTCCCGGTGTGGATACTTGGATTGTAAAGGGAAACTCAATGATCCTGGGCGGCTATCTGCCCGGCGACCGCCTCTTGGTCGACACCCACCAAAGTGAGACATGCAGCGCCGGCGATGTAGTGATCGCCCAGAGTTATGACTGGCAATCGGGCGGCGCCACAACCCTACTGCGGCGCTTCGAGCCACCTGTCCTGGTCGCGGCCAGCCCAGATCCGGAAGACGGTCGCGTTCTGGTGGTCGATCGGAACAACGTCCTGATCCGCGGCAAGGTCATCGCCAGCTGGCGCAACTAATGCGCTCGTTTCGTGACCGACAAATGCGGCACAAATCCCTTTGTGTCACGAAATCTCCAATCCATTAACCACAAGAACGAAGCCCCTGATCTGCCCGGCACGACGCCCGCGTGCCACGTCCGGCGCGCACGAAATGTGCGCTTTCGCCCACTCCTACGGACGTCTCCCTTACTCCTCGCGTCACCTTTTTTGTGATTTTTACCTTTTTTGCGTTGACAGTCAGGGGTAGCAACTCCTAACTCTTGGGTCACAACCAAGAGGAGGAACATCATGGCACACCCTGTCGAGCAGACCGTGCCCCGCGCCGTCCCCGGGCCGATTTCGGATGAGAAGCTCGAGATGGCCATCCGCTCGGCCGAGGCGCTCGAGGGCGACTGGGAAGACCAGAAGCCCGAGGAGCTGGGCGCCCATCTGAACCTGATCAGCATGGTCGCCGCCCCGCTGCTGCGCGAATGCCTGCACCACCGCCGCGCATTGCGGGTGATCCAGGACATGGCCGCCCCCGACAACGTCACCTTTCTGACCTGAGTTGCGCTTGGGGGCCGCCCGCGAAGAGCTGCTCGCCTTCGCCCCCGCCATCACTCACACCCGGCCGGCAGGCGGCACGTCCGGGACGCCACACAGGATCAACCGACCATGATGACACTGGCACTGGCAATCATCGGCGCAATCTCGATCGTCTCCAGCCTGGCCTTCCTGGCGATCATGGCTTTCGCCGAGAAGCGCACGCCCTGGCCCGAGAACCACCCCGAGGTCCAGGACGATTTCCGCGCCGCAATGGAGCGCAACCGCCACGTCCAGGAAAGGATGGGCGAATGACTTTCATCACTGCAGACGCCGTGGCCGAGATGGTCGGCTTCGAAACCGCCGCCGGCTTCCTGGCCGCCCGCCGCCGGCTGGAGCGGCAGGAGGACTTTCCGCCGCCCATGCCCACCTGCCAGCGCCCGCTGAAATGGCGCACCGACGCCGTCCAGGCCTGGCTGGACACCGCCGGCATCGCAAACCCGGCCGCGCCGACCCCGATCGGGGCCAACGTGGTCCTTCTCGAAGAGGCGCGGAAGGCATGAAGGCCTCCGAACTCATCGCCCGCCTGACCGAGCTGGTACACGTGTATGGCGACCATCCGGTGACCGGGTCGGTCGCGGAACGCACGGTCGCCGACATCTTCCTCATGGACCAGGACGGCGACTTCACCGATTTCGACGAAAAGCCGGACAGCCAGGTTCGGGAATACTGGCTGACATCATGAAGCCGCGCGCGCCCATCTCCCAAAAGATCCCCGGCCTGCGGCAACGCGCGCGCGCCGATGGCAGCTGGCGGATCTGGTGGGAACCCAATGCAGGCGCGCGGGCCCTGGGCTTCGAGCCGGTCGAGCTGAGCGCGGACAAGCTCAGCTGGTCGGTGCGCCGCGCCACGGAGCTGAACGAGGACGTCGCCCGCAAGCGCGCCGGCGAAACGAAGACGCCCGTCACCTCGACCGGGCGCACCCTGGCCGCGCTGATCCACGCCTACCAGCGGGATCCGGAGTTCACCGACAAGAAACTCAAGACGCAGGCCAGCTATGCCCGCAACCTCCGGCTCATCGAGGCGAAATGGGGCAGCTACCCGGTGACCAGCTTCACCAAGCCGGTGATGCGGGAATGGTACGTGACGAACCGCGCCGCGCGGGGCGAGACGCAGGCCGTCGCACTGATCCGGATGATGTCGATCCTGTTCAGCTTCGCCGAGCTCAAGGGCTGGCGCGCCGAGGACAGCAACCCCTGCTTCCGCATCAAGATGAAAGTGCCGAAGCCCCGCCGCCGCATCGCCACCTGGGACGAGCTCGACGCCATCCTCGACGCCGCAACGACCTGCGGCCTGCGCTCGATCGGCACGGCCGTCCTGCTCAGCGCCCTGCAGGGCCAGCGCCAGACCGACGTGATCGAGGCCACCTGCGGCGACTTCCGCCAGGTCACGATCCCGCTCGGCCGCGCGCAACAGACGGTCTGGGCCTGGCAGGTCGACCGCTCCAAGCGCGGCACGCTGGGACTGATGCAGCTGCACCCGCTGGTGCTGGATCGCATCGAGGCCCGCCTGGCCGACGCCGACAAGGACGCACGGCTGCTGATCGAGGAGCGCACCGGCCAGGGCTATTCCGAAGACCTGTTCTGGTCGCGCTGGGGGGAGGTCCGCGCGGCCGCGGCCACGCACTGCCGCAGCCTGGACGGCCGAGACCCGCTGCAGTTCCGCGATCTGCGCCGCACCTTCGCCGTCTGGTCGCGCGCCGGCGGCGCCACTGACGACGATGTCGGCGACGTGCTGGGCAACACCGCCGCGCTCGATCCCCGGCTGCAGGACACCTACATGCCGGCGAGCTTTGCGACCTCGAGCCGCGCGGTGCTGTCTATCGAGAGGCCGAAAAAGAGGAAAGAGGCATGAGCAGCTTGAAGAACAACGCGCGGATCGACGCCGCGATGGAGTACCTGACCCGCGTGATCAGCGAGGAGAAAGAGGCCGGCCGCGCCGACGTGCACAGCTGGGCCGCCTTCCTGGTCGACGACGCCGGCAACTCGGCCGTCTATTCCGCCGGCTGCGACTGCCCGGGCTGCGCGCTGAAGATCAACCAGGCGGCCGTCCACCACTTCCTCGGCAAGGCGATCTCGGACGAGCTGAAGGCGCCGCGGCCGACGCTTGGAAAGGTGCACTGAGATGCTGGACGTCATCGGATCCGGCCGCGCCTTCGCCGCGTTCAATGGCGAACAGCGCGTCACCAGGTGGTACCACAACCGCTGTCAGGCCCAGAGCGCGGCCGAGCGCCTGCTGCGCCGCTCCCGCCAGCTCCGCCGCCCCTGCCTGTGCTGCGGCGCCAAGTTCACATCCGAAGGCCCGCACAACCGGCTTTGCAACCAGTGCCGGCGGGAGGGGTGAAGATGGTCAAGCTTGACGAAGGCGCGATCGCAGCCGCGCGGAAGGCTTATCGCGAAATTATCAAGAAAGACCCGGCGGAAATGAGCAGCGCGGAACGACGCGCCGAGCATGAGGCAGTCCTAGACCTGATTTGCGCTCATATCCCGATCAACGAGCACCGTCCGACTCGGACGCATTCGGACGGTCGGACGGACACTGAACGCAGAAACCGGCAAGATACTGACCTAAAAGGGTAAACTGGCGATCCCGCGAGGACTCGAACCCCGAACCTGCTGATTAGAAGTCAGCTGCTCTATCCAGTTGAGCTACGGGACCGCTGACCCGCTTTTGCCGCAGCCGGGCGGGCGGGGCAAGCGGTCAAAGCCGCCTGGTCATGAAAACGCTCAGCGGGTCGGACACATAGGCGCCGAAGGGCGGACAGATCTCGAACCCGTTCGCGGCATAGAGGGCGCGGGCGGCGGCGAAGTCCGGTTGCGATCCGGTTTCCAGGCTGAGACGGGTTAGCCCTTGCGCCCGAGCCTCCTGCATCAGGGCGGTCAGGATGTCCCGGCCAATGCCGCGACCGCGGGCCGCGCGGGCGGTGTGCATGGACTTCAACTCGCCATGATCCGGCCCGATCCGGGTCAGCGCGCCGACGCCCAGCACCGCGCCATCCTGCCTTGCGGTGACCACCACCGCGCCGCTGTCCAGCAACTGCCCGGGCTTCAGAACGTGACAGCTCTCTTCCGGCGAGGTCGCGCGCATCAGGGCGAAATGCTGCTGCAAAAGCGCCACGACCGCCGGATCGTCCGGCCGGTCCCGACCGATCGCAGCCGTGCCGGTCATGTGCTCAGTGGGTCCAGGGCCCGCGCCGGTCGGGGGCGAAATTCTCGCCGTATCCGCGCGGCCGGATGTTCTGCTTGCGCTTGTGGGGCTCGGTCACGATGGCGTCGATCCCATGCGCCTTGGCATAGTCCAGCGCCTCCTGCTTGGTGTCGAAGCGCAACCGCACCTGGCTCTGGGTGTCGTCAGAGGAGGTCCACCCCATCAGCGGATCGACCTCGCGGGCCGAGGACGGTGCGAAGTCGAGCACCCATTTGCGGGTCTTCGCCGTGCCCGAGGTCATCGCGTTCCGGGCGGGCTTGTAGATCCGTGCGCGCATCGGTCTCTCCCTTGAGGTCTGGCGTCGGCCCATATATGCGGCGAACGGATCGCCCCGACAAGCCCGTATCTGGTCGCATCCTGCCGCGCCGGTGTCCAGCCGCCGCACGCGCGACATCAGGGGCCTGCTGCCATGTCCCGTCATCAGCCCCCTTGAACCCGGCGGGATTCGGAACAACTCTCGAACGCACCCGAAAACGCGAGCGCCCCGATGCCCTATGCCCATTCCGACAAGTCCCAGATGGTTGCCGAAGACGTGCGGGCCCGGCCCAAGCTGGAGGGTGGCAAGACGTTCCGGATGCACACCGAGTTCAGCGCCGCCGGCGACCAGCCCACCGCCATCGCCGAACTGACCGAAGGCGTGACGGAGGGCGAGCAGAACCAGGTCCTGCTGGGGGCCACCGGGACCGGCAAGACCTTCACCATGGCGCGCGTGATCGAGGAAACCCAGCGCCCGGCCATCATCCTCGCCCCGAACAAGACGCTGGCCGCGCAGCTCTATGGCGAGTTCAAAAGCTTCTTTCCCGAAAACGCGGTGGAGTATTTCGTCAGCTACTACGACTACTACCAGCCCGAGGCCTATGTCCCGCGCTCGGACACCTATATCGAGAAGGAAAGCCAGATCAACGAACAGATCGACCGGATGCGCCACTCGGCCACAAGGGCGCTTCTGGAGCGTGACGACGTGATCATCGTGGCCTCGGTGTCGTGCATCTACGGCATCGGCTCGGTCGAGACCTATGGCGCCATGACCCAGGATCTGAAGGTGGGCGGCGAGTATGACCAGCGCCAGATCATAGCCGACCTGGTGGCCCAGCAATACCGCCGCAACGACCAGGCGTTCCAGCGCGGGTCGTTCCGGGTGCGCGGCGACAGCCTGGAGATCTGGCCCGCCCACCTGGAGGACCGGGCCTGGAGACTCTCGTTCTTCGGCGAAGAGCTGGAGGCGATCACCGAGTTCGATCCGCTGACCGGCGAAAAGACCGACACCTTCGAGCAGATCCGCGTCTATGCCAACTCGCACTACGTGACGCCGAAGCCGACGATGCAGCAGGCGATCATCGGCATCAAGAAGGAGCTGCGCCAGCGCCTCGACCAGTTGGTCGGCGAAGGCAAGCTGCTGGAGGCGCAGCGGCTGGAACAGCGCACCAATTTCGATCTGGAAATGCTCGAGGCGACCGGCGTCTGCAACGGGATCGAGAACTATTCCCGCTATCTGACCGGGCGCGCGCCGGGCGAGCCGCCCCCGACCCTCTTCGAATTCATCCCCGACAATGCCATCGTCTTTGCCGACGAATCCCATGTCAGCGTGCCCCAGATCGGCGGCATGTATCGTGGCGACTATCGCCGCAAATTCACCCTGGCCGAGCACGGGTTCCGCCTGCCCTCCTGCATGGACAACCGACCCCTCAAGTTCGAGGAATGGGACGCCATGCGGCCGCAATCGGTCTTTGTCAGCGCCACGCCGGCGAAATGGGAGATCGAGCAGACCGGCGGAGTCTTCACCGAACAGGTGATCCGCCCCACCGGCCTGCTGGATCCGCAGGTCGAGATCCGCCCCGTCGAGATGCAGGTCGACGACCTGCTGGACGAGGTACGCAAGGTGACCGCCGCGGGCTTCCGCACGCTGGTCACCACGCTGACCAAGCGCATGGCCGAGGATCTGACCGAATACCTGCACGAGCAGGGCATCAAGGTCCGCTACATGCATTCCGACATCGACACGATCGAACGCATCGAGATCCTGCGCGACCTGCGCCTGGGCGCCTTCGACGTGCTGGTGGGCATCAACCTGCTGCGTGAGGGGCTGGACATCCCCGAATGCGGGCTGGTGGCCATCCTGGACGCCGACAAGGAGGGGTTTCTTCGGTCCGAGACCTCGCTGATCCAGACCATCGGGCGGGCGGCGCGCAACGCCGAGGGCCGCGTCATCATGTATGCCGACCGCATCACCGGCTCGATGGAGCGTGCGCTGGCCGAGACCGACCGCCGGCGGGCCAAGCAGATCGCCTATAACGAGGAACACGGCATCACGCCCGAAACCATCCGCAAGAATGTCGACGACATCCTGTCAGGCCTCTACCAGGGCGACGTGGACATGAACCGGGTGACCGCCCAGATCGACAAGCCGCTGCACGGCGCCAATCTCGAGGCGGTGCTGGACGGGCTGCGGGTGGACATGCGCAAGGCCGCCGAGAACCTGGAATTCGAGGAAGCGGCCCGTCTGCGCGACGAGATCAAGCGGCTGGAAGCGGTCGACCTTGCGGTGGCCGACGACCCGATGGCGCGGCAATGGGCGGTCGAGAAGGCCGGCGAGGCGGCCGTGAAGGGCAAAGGACGGTCAACGGCTGGACGTCCGGGGCAAAGGGGTGGGAATGTGAAGCGGCGGAAGAGGTAAGGAAGCATTCTACAAAATGTCAAAATCAAAAAGACACCATTATATCCCAAAGGCCATTCTGAGGGAATTCTGTGTTTCTGGCAACGCAACCTACTACGCTACTAGGTATGGAGATCGTCGAGATGTAAAAATGCGGAACATCGAGAGAATTTTCTGTCGACGGCACTACAATAGCATTACTAGTGGTGACGGCGAGACAGACGATACAGTCGAAAAGTTCTTCGCCTATGAGCTTGACAATTACGTCCCCAAATGGGCAACAGTTTTTGACATGGCCGCAAAAACCGGGGTTCTGAATTTTCCAAAAATAGCTTCCAGAGACCGCTTCGTTCAGTTCTTCTACAACCACATCAAACGTGGACCTGATTTTCTGAAACCTATTGTACAAAGTGCGTCAGACGAGGTTTTTCACGCAGGTATTGAAGCAGAATTAGAGACAAAGTTTCGCAGGCTCTCTGATGTCGAAAAGAAGTTACTAAGTGAAGAGAAATTTCGAGAGAAAGTAAAAACCAACAGCAGAGTTCACAACCTTGGCAAACAAGCGGAGAGCATTCTTAATAGGTTGGTTTCTATGCGGATAATCGTGGCAAAACCGCTACGAGAAGCGAAGCAATTTATAGTTGCTAGCAAACCAGTCGTGAGGTTCGAGGAGTATCCATTACAGGAATTGGGCGAACCTGGAGTCGAGTTGTGGACTACCTTTTCGCCCAAATTGGCAATCGGTTTTGGAAGGTCTGATGCTGATTCGGATTGCCTATTGTTAGATGATTCTCTTGTTCGAAAGCTAAATTGTCAACTAGCCAAGCAGAGTACAGCGATTGCTGCACGTTCGGAACGCCTTGTTGATTCTCTTGTCAAAGCCGCATGGTTGCAACCTTAAGTTGATTTTTACTCCAACTTAAACCTTCAACTCCGCTCGCTTCTTCTTGCTCTGCACTGACACGACCAGCCTAATCAACGTCGCGCTAAGATCTCACAGGGGCACGTCGCAAGTGCTGCGCTGGTCATAGACCAGCAGCCATTTCATCTCTTGCACAGCCGGGCCGCACCCTCGATGAACTACCTCGAACAGCAAGAGGCGGGGCAAAACCCCGCCCCAAAGCGCTGTCACCCAACCGGCTCACTTGCTCCAATTCGCGATCACGTCGAACCCACCGGGCGTCGGCGGGCCTTCCAGGAATTCCGCGAACTGCCCCCATAGCTCGGCCACTTTGGGCGCGTTGGCGTCGGAGGTCGCCTCGCTGTCGACCACCGAGACGACATAGCCGCTGCCATCCTCGTTCATCACGTTGAGGAAACTGTGCATCCCCGGCATGGCCATGATCTGACCCTTGAGTTCCTCCATCCGCGCGGTAGCGGCGTCGCGGGTTCCAGGCTTCATCTTGAATTGGGTAATCCGAGCAAACATCGTGTCCCTCCCATGGGGCGCAGCACCCCCTTGCGGGCCTCGAAATGAGGTCCGACCGGACAAGGGTTACACGATTTCCGGAGCCGCGGGAGGATTTTCGCCCGGACCGGCCATCGCCTCAGAAGTCGAACAGGTCCTCCAGGAACCCGCCGCGCTTCTTTTTCTTGCGATAGCCGTGGTCCGAGCGTTCGTCATACCGCGCCTGGGGCGGGGGCGGCGGCGCGAGATGCTCGGCCGAGCGTTCGATGATCTTGTCCAGCTCGCCCCGGTCCAGCCACACGCCGCGGCATTGCGGGCAATAGTCGATCTCGACCCCGCTGCGGTCCGAGATCACAAGGTCGCTTCCGTCAATCGGGCATTTCATCGGGCACCTCCAAATGTCTCGTTCGGAGATAGGGGTGCGCGCGGTGGAATCCATCCGTATTTCTGGGGAGTTGGAGCCTTGCGCGGGGGTCCGCCGGTGCGTCAGGGCCGAACGAATTTTGCGCCGCCGACCTGGCGTGTGGCCGGTCCCGACGGGGGTTCGGGCGCCGCGCTGGCCGCGGTTCGCGCCGCCGGGGCCGATCCGCAGGCCACCCCGTCGCCATCGGGGTCGTTGCGGGCATGATATCCCGGCTGACCCTTCCGGGCATACCGCACGCCGACCCGCGCCGCCGCCTCGCATCCGGCGCGCGCCACCAGGTGCTGCATCGCCTGTGCCCGCGGATAGGGGCTGGTGCGCAGATAGACCGACACGGCCACGCTGCCGGCGATCAGTGGCAGGCTGAAAAGCAACCAGACAAGGCGCACTGGCGACAGCGCCCGCGCACGTGTCCGTTCGGCCCGGCGCCGGCGGCGCTCGGCAGGCGTGGTCCTGGCCCCTGGGCGCGGCGGTTTGACGATCCGTGTCATGCGCTGGTGATGGCACGGCACTGTGGCAAAGCTGAGGCGGCGGCCGTCGCCTTGTGTGGTCCAGGTCACAGACGCCGCGCCCGGAATCGGTCATGACTCAGGCTCTGCCGGAGTGGCGGAAATAGGGAGGGACCAGCACATGCACACCTTGATCGGGCTTGGATTCGCCGTGTTCGCCGTTCTTCTGGTCCTGGGCGGCGATCTTGTGATCGCCGCGTCGGATGACGCCGAGGAACCCGCGCGCCCGCTCCTGCCGCTGGCGGCGATCTGTGGCGTGTCGGCCTTTCTTCTGATCGTCTACATGCACTATCTGACGCTGGCATAGATCGCGCCGGTCCGGGCGATCCATGCCGCCTGTCGCATGGCCGCGTCCGTGCGTTGTGGGCTCAGCGCACCACATGCACCGCGCAGGCCGCATGGCGCACCACCTGGCTGGCGGTCGAGCCCAGCAGCAGGTCCTGCATGCCCGGGCGGTGCGACGCGATGATGATCAGGTCCGGTTTGTTCTCTTCCGCCCAGTCCAGGATCGATCGGCCGGAATGGCCTTCGACCACGACGCCGGTGGCGTTCGGCAGCCGGCCGGCCAACTCGTCCAGTTCCGCCTGGATCGCCTTTCGCGCCGAGGCCATGTAGTCCTGCGGCATGTAGCTGATCGCGTAGGTCGGGATATGCTCGACCACGTGCAGCAGCGTCACCCTTGCATCCGGCGTCGCCAGCAACTCGGCCAGCTTCAGCGGCGCGGACGTGTCGCGGTCGGTGTCGAAGGAAATCGGGACCAGGATATTGTGATACATGGGGCGTACCCTCCTCGTGTTTGGGTCAAGCCTGCCAAGCCCGGCGGGCCGGCGCAATGATCCAGATCACTTGGTGTCGAAGGTTGCCGCGACATCATACATCACCGGCTCGAAGCTCTTGCACAGATCGTTGAACTTGCGATTGCGCGCGCGCATCTCGTCGGTGCGCAGCATGGCCAGGAAGTCCTCGCGCCGCTCCCATTGCGAGTAGTTCGCGATCCGCGTCTGCGCGTCGTTCACATGCAGGCCGGCAGCGATGAACCCCGGTTGTTTCGAGATGAACTCGGCATAGGCCGCGCGCAGGGCATCCAGCAGGTCCTGGCACGTGCCGGGGGTCATTTCGAACGTGGTGATCACGGTTTGAACGGTTGCATCCTGGGCTATGCGTGGCATTGGCTGACTCCTTGCTTTGGGTCTCAGCCTAGCACAGCTGTGTTCGCCTGCATCCCGGTTTTCCGGCCCGTTTCGGTCCGCTCAATACCTGAAGGCTTCCCGTAACCCCTTGTTAACCAATATTGCCGAGGCTGCGCGGCGGAGGCTGCTGCATGGTCCGCATCTTGTTCATCCTGCTGATATGCCTGGCCGCGCCGCATTCCGCCCGGGCCGGCGCCTGGTTGCGCGAGGCAGGAGCCGGGTTCTTGTCGGTATCGGGAACCGGATATCACGCCGATCCGGTCTGGGAATACCGCTCGTCCCTGTTCGCGGAATGGGGGCTGCACCGCAACATGACCCTGGGCCTGGATGCCGACGAGTATCAATTGACCAGTGGTCATGCGCTGCTCTTCGCACGGTTTCCGCTCTATCGCGGGGATGGCGGCGGGCGCGCCGCGCTGGAGTTCGGCGTCGGCACCCATCACTGGTGGGACCAGTGGTCGCCCATGTATCGCGGATCGGTGTCCTACGGCAAAGGTTTCGGCGGGTGGCTCGGCGCCGGCTGGTTCGCGGCCGATCTGTCGCTCGAGCGGCGGGACGGCACCGATGCCGATCTCGTCAAACTCGACCTGACCGCCGGGATGTCGGAGGGAAGGCGGCTCAACCCGATGCTTCAGGTCGAAACCGCCCGCCCGTCCGGAAAAGAAATACTGTGGTCGGTGACACCTTCGGTCATCGTCACGCTGCGCGACGACCTGCGCCTGGTCCTGGGTGCGGAACGCCGCTCTGCCTTTCCCGACTCCTATGGCATCAAGCTGTCGCTCTGGCGCGAGTTCTGATCGCGGGGCGGCGCCGGTCGCCCGGTGCCGCCCGTGTGTTCAAGTGTCGACCCGCAGGATCACATCGGCCACGCCGCGGACCGGTTTGGGCCAGACCAGGTGTACCTGGTCCCGCGCGGCGCCCTGCGCCAGGCTGACATAGGGCGCGGCGAATACCGGGCCCTGGGCCGCCTGGGCCCCGTTGATCGGCACCACGCCGTCGACGGCCCGCGCCCATCCGCCGAAGGGCAGCTCGGCGGCGGGATCGACCACCCAGGTCTGCGCGGCCGTCGGCTGGCTGTGCCGCACCCGAAGAGGTGACATCGCCTGCCGTGTGATCTGGTGATAGGTGTTTCCCGACACCTCGACATGCTTGAACCGGTCGTAATCCAGATCGGCAAAGCTGGTGTCGACAGCCTCGATCCGATCTACGACTCCATTCACCGCCTTGAACTTGTTGCCGGTCACGCTCACCCCGTTGAGGAAGTGGCCGTTTCCATGCGGCTTGACGATCACGAAGGCGAACCAGGGCGCCACGTCGCTGGCCAGGAACACGTTGTCGCTGATGCTCAGCGAACTGAACGAGAAGCCACCCGAGAAATCCGGATCCGGATCACGCTCGTTCGTCCATTCGACAAAGCAATTGTCGACATAGTTGCCGACAATGCTGACCGATACATAATTGTCCTGCAGGATCAGACCGGCACTGCGCACGCCGTCGCTGACGGCATCACCCTGGAAGAAATGGTTTCCCAGCACGATATGGTTGCCGCCGCCCAGCACAGCGAAATGCAGGAAGTTGGTGGACCTGTTGTTCCGCAGCTTCACGTCGTTTGCATTGACATTGAGCGCGATCGTCCGGCGATCGGCCACGTTCAGCGTCTCCTCGGTGGACAAGAACTGGCACTGGTCGATCAGCATGCCCTGACACCCGCCGCCGATCGAGGTGATGCCGCGATCCCTCGGCCGGCTGACGAAACTGTCGCTCAGGCTGAAGACGGCCCCGTTCGGCGCCAGGCGGATTCCGCTGCACCTTCCGTTGCATTGGAACTCGACATTCTGGATCCCGAATTTCGCCAACTTGCTGAACCCGCTGAAATCCAGCAGATACTTGAACGCGGTGAAGGTGAAGACCTGTGTGCCATCGGCATCGAAAAGCGGCGCGTTCAGCGTGATCTCCTGCGCCGCGACGTCCTTGGACCGGACATAGATCTCGCGCCCCACCCCGTTACCCGATACCAGCGCCCCCACCGGGATGTTGACGACATTGACCACGTTCTTCAGAACGCGCGCATTCTGTGACGGGGCATAGGTCGCCTGCGAGGTGAAAACCTCGGTGTCCCATTCCGTGCTCTCCTGGGCATCGAACTGGCCGTTGCGGATGACCCGGCGCGTGGCATAGCTCGGCCGGTTGGGAACCGCGGCGGCCATGTCGATGGGCGCGGACACGCTGATCTTGCGCCCGCCCATGTCCAGCGATTCATGGTCGGAATTGTTCACCAGCGCCTGGAAGGCCTTGCGAAAGGCCAGGTCCTCGTCCTTGAAGGCGTCGATATATGTGGGAAGATCGAAGCTCTTGGTCATCAGCAGCATCTTGTCAGCGGGCATCGTGACCCGCCCGACAAACACCGCCTGGGATTTCAGGCTGGTGGTTTCTGCCAGGTGGAACACACCCTCCGGAACCAGCACACGGCGTCCGTCGGCAGCCTTGTCTGCCGCCTCGAACGCAAATGAATCGTCTGATACGCCGTCGCCCACGGCACCGTAGTCGCGCACATCCACCAAACCGATCTTGTCATCGAGGAATGCTGCGGAAATGTCGGTGATCTCGATGTCGTCGATGCGCACGATCCCGCCGTTCGGGCCGATCAGGTCCAACCCGAAATGACCATAGAGCGCATCAGGCCCCCAGGGCATGTCCACGCCGCCGCGCGGTCCCGATCCGACGATGCCCGTCACCTCGACCACCGCGCCATAGCCTGTCAACTGCACCGGCGCGGCGAATTCGGGCACATCCGCGATATGCCCGTCCGCGTCACCAGCCCAACCCGCGATCCGCACCTGGGGCAGGTTGCCGCTCACTGCCTTGATCCGCGCGCGGATCATCAGATAGCAGCCCGGCTGCATCGGGGTCTGCCCCATGTATCGCAGCTTTTGCACCGTGTCGGATTTCTGCAATTCCAGACAGCCGCCGAAATCGGCATCCGCGGGCACGAAAGCTGCGTTGAACGCGCCGTCATAGGTCTCCGAGCCGGGCGTGCCGTCGCCGCTCGACCACCTGTCCAGGCCATGCTCGAAGGCGCGCGGCATGAACTCGATGCCGTCGGTGATTGCCTTGTTCATAAAGATCCCTTTCCCAATCGCCCGGACCTGTCGATCCGGACGTGTGCAAGCCGGGCCCGGGCCGCACCCGGACATTGGGAATGGGTAAGCAGCGGCGGTTAAGGCCGCTTGACCGCACCGTCACGGTGGTGTTGCGTCAGGCTGCGGCGCCCGGGGCCTGCAGGATCTGCACGCCGTTGATCTTCCAACCGGATTCAAGCTTGATCATCTGGTAGTCGAGGATATGGATCGCACCCTGCGCATCGGTTATCAGAACCTTCTGCCAGAGCCGACCTGCGATCTCGCGCAACTCCAGGAACTGGACGTTCCCGGGGCGCCACACCATCGGATAGCCGCCGCGCACCATCGCGCCGAAATTCTCCGGCGTGCGAAAGATCTGACGGATATTCGGGCTGGCATAGCTGAAGGCGGCGTCGAAATCATCGGCCTTGAACGCTTCGATCTGGGCCGAAATATTGGCTTCTATCTCGGCATTCTGGGCCTGGGCGGCAAGGGACAGGCCCAGGCTGATCACCAGGGCCGACAGAAAAAGGCGCATGGCATCTCCTCCGCTTGATGTCGGAGAGCTAGTGCCATGCGCCGCCGCGTCAATCGCCGGCCAGATCGCCCGCCAGCGCCTGATCGATCAACGCCACCGTTTCATCGACACCATAAAGCGCGATGAACCCGCCGAACCGCGGCCCCTGGCTGGCACCCAACAGCACCTCGTAAAGCGCCTTGAACCAGTCGCGCAGCGGGTCGAACCGGTCGCGTCCGACCGCATAGACCACCGATTGCAGCGCCTCGTCCTCCACAGGGCCGTCATAGGCGGCCAGTTGCGCCCGCAACGCCTCCAACGCCTCGCGCTCGGGCTCGGTCGGTGCGCGGAACTGGCGCGTCGGTTTGACGAAATCGTTGAAATACCGCACGGCATAGCCCACCGCCCGATCCAGGTCGGGATGGCTGGCGGCCGAGGCGTCCGGCGCATAGCGGCGGATGAACCCCCACAACGCATCGCTGTCCTGAGCCCCCGAGACCGAGGCCAGGTTCAGCAGCATCCCGAACGGAACGATCAGGGTGGATTCCGGCACGTCGCCGGAATGGATATGCCACACCGGGTTGTTCAGCTGCGCTTTCAGATCCTGCCCGGGATAGGCGCGCAGTTGCTGGTGATACTCGTCCACGGCCTTGGGGATCACGTCGAAGAACAGCCGCTTGGCGGTCTTGGGCTTCTGATACATGAAATAGCTCAGGGATTCCGGCGCGGCATAGGTCAGCCACTCCTCCATGCTCAGCCCGTTGCCCTTGGACTTGGAAATCTTCTGCCCGTTCTCGTCGTTGAACAGCTCATAGCTCAGCGCCTCGGGCGGCTGCTTGCCCAGCGCCCGGCAGATCTTGGACGATTGGGTCACGGAATCGATCAGGTCCTTGCCCGACATCTCGTAATCCACGCCCAGCGCCGCCCAGCGCAGCGCCCAGTCGGGCTTCCACTGCATCTTGACGTTGCCGCCCGTCACCGGCAGTTCGACCCGCTCGCCATCCGGCTCTTCATAGACGATGGTGCCCTTTTCGACACTCCGCTCCAGGGTCGGCACCTGCAGGACATGGCCGGTCTTGGGACTGACCGGCAAAAACGGCGAATAGGTCGCCTGACGGTCCGCCCCCAGGGTGGGCAGCATGATCTCCATTATCTTGTCGAACCGCTCCAGCGCCACCAGCAGCATCTCGTCGAACCGGCCGGCGGCGTAATAATCGGTCGCGCTGGCGAATTCGTACTCGAACCCGAAACTGTCCAGAAAGGCGCATAGACGCGCGTTGTTGTGCTGGGCAAATCCCTCATGTGTGCCGAATGGATCGCGCACCTTGGTCAGCGGCAGGTTCAGATCCTCCTGCATACGCTCCTGGTTCGGCACGTTGCCCGGCACCTTGCGCAGCCCGTCCATGTCGTCCGAGAAACAGATCAGCTTGGTCGGAATGTCGCTCAGCTGCTCGAAGGCGTGGCGCACCATCGTCGTGCGCGCCACCTCGCCAAAGGTGCCGATATGCGGCAGGCCGCTGGGTCCGTATCCGGTCTGGAACAGGACATATCCCTTTTCCGGCGGCGCCTTGGCATAGCGTTTCAGAACCCGGCGCGCTTCCTCGAAGGGCCAGGCCTTGGACGCAAGTGCGGTGTCACGCAGATCAGACATTTGGATCTCCATCGGGAACCGGCCGGATCGGGCCGAATGCGGCGCCGGACAGCACCATGCGCCCGGCCCGGCCCCTCCTATTGTGCTTGTGCAGCATGAGTCAATGAATGGCGGCGCCGGAAACAGTTGAACCAAACGACCCGCGACCATAGTTTGCAGCTGCAGAACCCGATCAGGACAGGACCATGAACCAGCAAGCCCCCCATCCGATGACTCCGCAGGATTGCCTTGTTGCGATCATGCTGGCCGTGTCCGCCTCGGACGAGAACATCCGGACCGCCGAACTGGTCAAGATCCAGTCCGCGGTGAACATGCTGCCGATCTTCGCCGACTACGACGACGACCGGATTCAACGCGTCTCGCAAATCGTGTTCGACCTCTTCGACCAGGTTGACGGCCTTGATGCCCTGTTCGGATTGATCCGCGACAACCTGCCGGAACGCCTGAACGAAACCGCCTACGCGCTGGCCTGCGACGTTGCCGCCGCCGATGGCCGGCTCAGCGAGAGCGAACTGCGCCTGCTGGAAGAGATGCGCTATGAGCTCAACATCGACCGCCTGCATGCCGCGGCGATAGAGCGTGGCGCGCGGGCCCGACACGCCACGTAAGATCCGGAGTTGGCCTCAGGCCTTGTGCCCCTTGGCGTAAACCTTCGCCCACCTTTCGATCAGCTTTCGCTGCAGACCGCGCGACTGCCCGTTCCAGGCCCGCGCCCCCTCGGGCCGCTCGCGCTGGCTCCGCTTCAGGCGCGAACGACGCTCCATGTCGGCGGTAAAGATGGCAAAGGCCAGTTCGGTGCCGTCCGATGCGGTCACGAACCCGCCCAGCCCCGAGACGAAATTCAGCGTTCCCGTCTTGGCGGCCACCGCGACCGGGCCGGCCTTGACCAGGCGGCCGGAGGCGTCCGGCATGGCGAACGGCTTGAGCAACGGCCGCAGGATACCGGCCCGGCGCACCTGCACCAGCGCGCCGACCAGGTCGCGCGGCGCCATGCGCGAGGCATCGCCCAGGCCGGAATGATCCACCAGAAGCGTCGAGGACATGCCATAGGCATCCGTGGCCCAGCGGCACATCTCGGCCGCCGACTCCGCCAGTGACGCGGGCGTCCCGATCCGCCCCGAACTGGCCGCCATGCCCACCATCTCGGCGGTCAGGTTCGTGGAATATTTCAGCATCCCCCGAACGATGTCGCGCAGTGGCGCGCTGGCATGGCGGGCCAGAACCCGCCCCGTCGGCGCCGTCTGCACCACCTGCACCTTGTCCAGAACGATCCCCTGCGACCGCGCCAGCGTCTGGAACACGTCACCGGCATAGAGCGCCGGCTTGCGCACCGGCAACCAACGCGCGCCGCCGCCGCCCAAGGCCCCACTGGCCACGGTCCAGCGATCCATCCCCGGCGCGGGCTCATAGGTATAGACCGGCATCCGCCGCGACACGACGGTCATGCGCGACATCGCCACCTGAGGCCGGTAATTCGCCGTGCGGGCGTCCATCGTGACCGAATACCCGCTCGTCCCGCGCTTCCACTCGAAATGCACGCGGTTGAAATTCAATGCGATTCCGGAGATCGCGGGGCTGTAGCCCAGATGATCCGGCTGGCCCGGATCGATGCTGTGAATACGCGGCAGGACCCCGTCATAGACCTTGAACGCGCCGCGCACCTCGCGCACGCCCGCGGCCTTCAGGTTGGCCGCCAGCCGCGCCAGGCCCTCGGTGTCCAGCGTCGGATCCGCCCCGCCGGCCAGAACCAGGTCGCCCTGCAGGATGCCGTTCTCGACCGGGCCCTCGGCGAACACCCGCGTTTCGAACCGGTGATCCGCCCCCAGCGTGTCCAGAGCGTAGAGCGCGGTCAGCGCCTTGGCGACACTGGCGGGCGGCAGACCCGCCCCGGCATTGATCGACTCCAGGCCGACGCCGCTTTTAACATCAGCCACGGCAAAGGCCACCATTCCCGGCAGCCCGGCGTCCGCGATCAGTTTCTGCGCCCCGGGGACCGGCTTCTGCCGTGGCCGCAATTGCGGCCGCAACGACACCAGTGGCGCATCGGCCAGAGCCGGCCCCAAGCCTACCGAAGCCGCAACACCACCCAGAAAGAACCGACGAGAAATCCGCTGTGTCATTTCGCCATAAGAGCGCAGAGCGCGGCGGCGGACAAGCGACCGGATCCATGTTTTTTCGATCCGATGCAACCTATCCGCGCGCATCGCATCTGGCTCCGCTTATCCCCGGGTACCTTCGTCCGTCCCTTGCCGCAACTGGGCCGCACCCCAGCGGCCCCGCGCCCGGAGTTGGGTCGAACTCACCGAGATCAGCGGCACGTTCACGAAACACCAGGCCGGCGCGTTGGCCCGACCCAGAAGATGCGATGCCTGCCCGTCCAGTCGATACGACTTGTAGGCGCGCGCCGCCACCGACATCCTGGCCGAGATGCGATCGCCCGGCCGCGCCAGCACACCGACCGGCACCGTTTCCATGATGGATCGCCAGTTCTGCCAAAGGTGCAGCTGCGCCAGGTTGTCGGCCCCCATCAGCCAGACGAACCGAACCCCGGGATAGACCTGCCTGAGTTCCGCCAGCGTATCGGCCGTTGCCCGCGTCCGCAGCCGCGCCTCCAGATCGGTGACGCGGACCCGGGGATGCTGCATGATCCCCCGCGCCGCCGTCATCCGCCGGTCCAGCGCCGCCGGGCCGCGCGCTTTCAGCGGGTTGCCCGGGCTGACCAGCCACCAGACGTGATCGAGACCGAAACGCTTCAGGGATTCCCGTGTGATGTGGACATGCCCCTGGTGCGGCGGGTCGAAGGATCCGCCCAGCAGGCCCACAACCTGCCCCGCCCGCGCAAAGGGTCTGTTTTCAAGCACTTGTCACATCCTTCGTGACCCTGCTTCCTTCGTGGGGCGGGAAAAGTCAATCCGTGCGCGCGCCGACGCCGCCAGCACGTCCCCAAAACGAAAAACCCCGGGCCGTGGGCCCGGGGTCTGTTGTCCGGATCGGATCCGGCGCAATTCAGCGCGGGATCAGAACTGGTAGGTCGCGCGCAGATGCACCGTGCCGAAGTCGACATCGTTGCCGTCCGCACCGAAGTCGTCGAACACATGGTGCTGATATTCGCCGCCGACGACCCAGCTGTCATTCACCTGGTAGTCATAACCGATGCCGACGACATAGCCCGGGTCATCGAGATCGATGTCATTCACGCCGGACAGCCCGTCGAAGTTGGTATAGGCGACACCGGCGCTGCCGTAGACCATGCTGCGGCCCAGGTCGTAACCGGCGCGCGCCTTGAGACGTGCAATGCCGTCGAAGCTGCCGCTGCCCGAAGGCTCGTCCACCGAAAGGTCCGAGAAGTCGTATTGCAGTTCCGGACCGACGACCCAGTTGCCCAGATCCCACAGGTACCCGAGCGTCAGACCGCCGACGATTCCGTCGGTGTCGAGATCGTCGATGTTGCGCGGGTCCAGATCAAGGCTGCCGAAGCCATAGCCAAGCTGACCACCCGCATAGAAGCCGCCCCAGTCGCCACTGGTGGAGGCGGGAACAGGTGCGGGAGCGATGGCCGGCTCGACCTGCGCAGGCTCGAGGTTTCCGGCCAGCGCGCTTGTTGCGGTGACGCCGGTGAAGGCCAAGGCAAACGGAAGAGCGTATTTCATAGCGGTAATCCCCTCGTTAATTGGTTGACGCGCCGGGATTGGCGCTTCCTTCGCTAGTTGCTCACGCACCCTGCCGGTTTTGAGAGGCCGGCGCGGCGTCTCAAAACCGCAAGTCAAAACTCGCCTAATTGGGGTATCGCGCTGGGCAGGTTCCCGCTTGCGCTGCGGCGCAGCGTCGCGGCCCGAATTCGGGCCGGTGGTACTGGCCTATTCCGGACGACCAGGGCCGCCTTGCCCCGGCCCACACGCTTGGGTATCTAGCGGCTCGACCCGAATTCCCGTTCAGAAGGACACGACATGGCTGCCTATCAATATGTCTATCACATGCAGGGCGTCTCCAAGACCTATCCCGGCGGCAAGAAATGCTTTGAAAACATCCACCTGAGCTTTCTTCCCGGCGTGAAGATCGGTGTCGTGGGCGTCAACGGCGCCGGCAAATCCACCCTGATGCGGATCATGGCCGGGCTCGACACCGACTACACCGGTGAGGCCTGGGCCGCCGAGGGCGCCAGGGTCGGCTACCTCCCGCAGGAGCCGCAGCTGGACAACACCCTGACCGTGCGCGAAAACGTCATGCTCGGCGTCGCCGCCAAGAAGGCCAAGCTCGACCGGTTCAACGAGCTGGCGATGAACTATTCCGACGAGACCGCCGAGGAGATGGCCACGCTCCAGGACGAGATCGACAGCGAGAACCTGTGGGATCTGGATTCCCAGATCGACGTCGCCCTCGAGGCGCTGCGCTGCCCGCCCGACGACGCCATGCCCGCCAACCTCTCGGGCGGCGAGGCCCGCCGTGTGGCGCTGTGCAAGCTGCTGCTCGAAGCGCCCGACATGCTGCTTCTGGACGAACCGACCAACCACCTGGACGCGGAAACCATCGCCTGGCTGCAACAGCACCTGATCGACTACAAGGGCACCATCCTGATCGTCACCCACGACCGCTATTTCCTGGATGACATCACCGGCTGGATCCTCGAGCTGGACCGTGGCCGCGGCATCCCCTACGAGGGCAACTATTCAAGCTGGCTGGAACAGAAGGCCAAGCGGCTGTCGCAGGAGGCGCGCGAGGACAAGTCCAAGCAGAAGACGCTGGAACGCGAGCTGGAATGGATGCGCCAGGGCCAGAAGGCGCGGCAGGCGAAATCCAAGGCGCGGATCCAGGCCTATAACGAGATGGCCAGCCAGTCGGAGCGCGAGAAGATCACCCGCGCGCAGATCGTCATCCCCAATGGCCCCCGACTGGGATCGAAGGTGATCGAGGTCGAGAACCTGGCCAAGCATATGGGCGACAAGCAGCTGATCGAGGATCTGTCCTTTTCCCTGCCCCCCGGTGGCATCGTCGGCGTGATCGGCCCGAATGGCGCGGGCAAGACCACGCTGTTCCGAATGCTCACCGGTCAGGAGCAGCCCGATTCCGGATCTGTCGACTACGGCGACACGGTGAAGCTGTCTTATGTCGACCAGTCCCGCGACGACCTGAATCCCAATGACACCGTTTGGGAGGCGATCTCGGGCGGAGGGGAAGTGATCGAACTGGGCGACGCCCAGGTCAATTCCCGCGCCTATTGCTCGTCCTTCAACTTCAAGGGCGGCGACCAGCAGAAGAAGCTGTCGCTCCTGTCGGGCGGCGAGCGCAACCGCGTGCACATGGCGCGGCTGCTTAAAGAGGGCGGCAACGTCCTGCTGCTCGACGAGCCGACCAACGACCTCGACGTGGAAACCCTGCGCGCGCTGGAGGACGCCCTGGTCGATTTCGCCGGCTGCGCCGTGGTGATCTCGCACGACCGTTTCTTCCTCGACCGGATCTGCACGCATATCCTGGCTTTTGAAGGCGACGCCCATGTGGAATGGTTCGAGGGCAATTTCGAGGACTACGAAGAGGACAAGAAGCGCCGGCTCGGACCGGACGCGCTGGAGCCGAAACGGTTGAAGCACAAGAAATTCGTTCGGTGAACGATTTCCGGCCGGGGTCACGTGACCGGCCTTGGCCGACTGGCGCCGGATGGGATGGAATCCCATCCTACGGCTCTCCAAATTCGCCCTGCTCGCATGCCCCGGACCATCCCGGAGCGACGCGCCCAGCGCGAATGTCCCTGTGAATCGAGGAATAGGGCCAGTCCACGGCAGATCCCGACAGCCCGTGTTTCACCGGGTTGTACCAGCAATAGGCCATATGCCGGCGGTAGTCCTCTTCGTTGCGGATGCAATGCTCCCAGAACCGCCGCTGCCAGACCCCGGCATCGCCTTTGGACACTTTCGACCGGGAGCGTAGGATGGGGTTCAACCCCATCCTACCGGACGGCTTCACATCACGGGTGAACCGGGACTTGATCGCGCCCCACCGGGTCGAGAAATCGGCATCCCCGGGCGGCAGGGTCCAGACCGTGTGCAAGTGGTTGGGCAGGACGACGCAGGCGTCGCACCAGAACGGCCGCTCCGCCAGCGTTTGCGCAAAGGCCCGGCGCAGGGCGTGGATCCTGCGGATCAGCAGGTCGGACTCCCGGTCGGCAAGCGCGACAGTAAAGAAATACTTGACCCCGGGGATTCGGGCACGCCTGTAGTTGGTCATGGCCGAACCGTGGCCTGATCGGGTTAAGACCGCGTGAAAGGCGCCCCTTACTTGCGCAAGAGCCGTTCGAACTCGGAGGACCTGGTGGGTTTCTCCGCAAGGCGCCTGTCGCCAACCTCGGCCCCGACCTTGCGCCACGCCATCTGCTGAGCGGTCATACCCGTGTCCTTGATCCGCGCGCGTTCGCCCGGCAAATGCGCCACGTTTTCACCGCGGACGTGCTTCGAACGCCCGAACAGCCGATTGAAAAGCGCTACCAGAAACCTCATGCCATGCCCTCCTGTTCCGAGTGCCGCAATAGCCTTCGGATTGGGCAGAATTTTGGCGCGCCGATATGGCGATAGCGGACTACAAACAAAAGAAACACCCTTGCGCCATGCCCCGACAGGTGCCATATGCGAAGGGCTACGTTATTCTATGTCGACCCACTGTCTCCCTTACACGGCGTTCAGTCACTCGATCCAGACCGACTACGCCGGGTTGCCGCACTTCCGCGGGCAACGAATTCTAAAGGAGACCACGGATATGGCCAATGGCACCGTGAAATGGTTCAACAGCACCAAAGGCTTCGGCTTCATCGCACCGGAAACCGGTGGCAAGGACGTCTTCGTCCACATCAGCGCCGTCGAGCGCGCAGGCCTGACCGGCCTGGCCGACAACCAGAAAGTGACCTACGACGTCGAAGCCGGCCGTGACGGCCGCGAAAGCGCGTCGAACATCCAGCTCGCCTGAGCCGGACCGACTTGACCAGGCGGGCGGTGCCGGTTGATCCCGGCGCCGCCCGTTTTCTTTGGCACAACCACTCAGGCCTCGGGAACCGGGCGCGGTCGCCCGCTTTCGTCGATCGCAACAAAGGTGAAGACCGCCTCGGTCACCTTCTCGCGCGCGCCGCCGCGTCCACGCAGGGCCCAGGCCTCGACCTCGATCGCCATCGACGTGCGCCCCACCCGTCCGATGCGGCAATAGATGCACATCACGTTTCCCACGTTCACAGGGCGCAGGAACTTCATCGCATCGACCGCCACCGTCGTGACCCGCCCGCGCGCCCGCTCTCCGGCCGTGATGCCAGCAGCGATGTCCATCTGGCTCAGCACCCAGCCGCCGAAGATGTCCCCGTTCACGTTGACGTCCCGCGGCATGGCAAGCGTACGCAGCGTCAGCACGCCCTGCGGCCCGGTCCCGGCCGTTTCCTCGTCCATCGCCCACCTTCCTCGTTCTGCTTGGGCGCAGACTAGCTGCGGGTCCCATCGGTCGCAATCGCAGCTTCAGAGGGAGCGCCCGGCACCGACAGCCACCCCGTGCGAGATGGCGTCCGGATCAGTGCTCTGTGCCAAATGCGGCGCGGCGTCTGCAACCCTTCTGCGGAACGGGATCGCCCGGTCCAGTTCGCCCCGGGTCGCACAGATGATGCCCCGCCACACCTGGCGCGGGGGATTCCCCGTGCTATTGACCGTAGGCACGCCAAGGATCAGATTTGTGCGAACCGATTGAAAATACAGACGAGGCCGCCCATGATTTCGCGCCGTTCCTTTATCGCCGCCGCTGCCGGGGCCTCTGCCCTGCCGCGGATGGCGCTTGCCGATACCGCCGAACCCTTCGATCCCACCCCGCAATACGTGCGCATCAAGAAGGACTTTCTGCCGGGTGAGTTGCTGGTCCTGCCGCGCTCCTTCTACCTCTATTTCGTGACCGAACCGCGCAAGGCGATCCGCTACGGCTGCGGCGTCGGCAAGGCCGGGCTGGAATTCACCGGCCGGGCGACGATCGACGTCAAGAAGGAATGGCCCACATGGCGGCCCACCGACGAGATGATCGAGCGCGACCCCCATCTCTACGGGAAATTCATCGACAACGACTATGTGCAACCGGGCGGACCCGGCAATCCGCTGGGCGCGCGGGCGCTCTACCTGTTCCAGAACGGCGTCGACACCTATTTCCGCATCCACGGAACCACACAGCCCGAGACCATCGGGCGCGCGGTGTCGAATGGCTGCATCCGGATGCTCAATTCGCATGTGGTCGATCTGTACCAGCGGGTCCCGGTCGGAACGGTGGTGACTGTGCTGTGACAGCGCCGCGGCGCGTGAGGCGCGGCATCACCGGCGCAATGGTGCTGGCCCTTGCCGCCGCCGCGGCCTGTGCCGATCCCACGCTGCCCGACCGCTCCGAGATAGATGCGGTCATCGCGCGGCTCGAACCGATCCAGCAATTGACCTTCGCCACCGGCTTCGAATACTGCGGCTATCTCGGGCAGACCCGCGACCGGCAGTTGGTCTTCACCACGATGCAGCGCGGCGGCCATGACGGGTGTACCCCGATCATGCCGGACGAAGATGTCGAGATGATCGCGTCCATGCACACGCACGGCACCTACGATCCCGGGGTTCCGGCGGAATTCCCGTCGGTCATCGACCTGGAAAGCGACCGGCGCGAGGGCGTGAACGGCTATGTCGCCACGCCGGGCGGGCGGCTGTGGTATATCGACAGCAAAGTCATGGTGGCGGTGCAACTCTGCGGTCCGGGCTGTCTGCCGCAGGATCCCGCCTTCCGCCCCGGCGATGATGGCGAGATCGCCGCGCGCTATTCGCTGGCGGAACTTGCGGCGCTGGAAGCCCGAGAATAGACCCGAACGAATTTTCTCTTGCGCGACTCGCGGCAAGAATCCAATTTTGTTCCCGCGACGTTAAGCTATCGACCACACTGCTCCTGCCACGGCTCAGTTCTCGATTTTGCACTGACTGAGCCGACCTGCCGCATCCCGCGGGCAGACCCTGAGAGGAGAGAGAGACGATGGCCAAGGGTACCGTGAAATGGTTCAACACCACCAAAGGCTACGGCTTCATCGCGCCCGATGAGGGCGGCAAGGACGTATTCGTTCACATTTCCGCGGTCGAGCGCTCCGGCCTGACCGGCCTCGCCGACAATCAGAAGGTGAACTACGAGCTGCAGGCCGGCCGCGACGGTCGCGAGTCGGCGGCGAATATCGAACTGATCTAGGATCCTTTCGGCAGGCTCGGTCCCGGGCCTGCCATCCCTGTTTGGCCGAAGCTGCGTTCAGTCGAATTTGCGCGACGGGGCCAGCACCGTGGCCTCTCCGACCAGCACCTTCTTGCCTTCGACTGCGCAATGGCAATCCAGCTTGACGCGGCGCTTCGCGATGTCGATATCCGTGACCCTGACCTCGGCATAGACCATGTCACCGGGGCGCACGGGGCCCAGGAATTTCAGCGTCTGGCCCAAATAGACCGTGCCGTGACCCGGCAGTTGCTCGCCGATCACCGCCGAGATCAGGCCGGCGGTCAGCATCCCGTGCGCGATCCGACCCTCGAAGATCGTATCCTGCGCGTAATCGTCGTCCAGATGCACCGGGTTGCGGTCGGTGGACACCGTCGCGAACATCTCGATGTCGGAATCCGTCACCTGCTTGCGCAGATCGCGCGACATGCCCATCTCGATATCTTCTATGCAGATCGTTCCGCGCGGCAGGTTGTCCAACATTTCAAGCCTCTGTCTTGCGTCGGAGGGTAATATTGCGTCCCTCAAGTTATCCATTGGGAAACTTTATTACTTTGCAAGCGCAGAAAATCAAGCTGTTTTAAGTCAGCGGAGCTGTCCTATGGAGTAGGTCGGAGCCGCCATTTCCTTTTCCAGGTAGGTGTTTAGCGCGTCCGGGTCCGGATCGCGGTCGGTTTTGGTCTCGGACGCGGCCAGCCCGCCCGTGATGAACAGCGAATCGATCCCCTCGCCCATCGCCCCGGCGATGTCGGTGTGGATGCCGTCGCCGATCGCCAGGATCTCGCCATCGCGGATATCCAGGTCCAGACCGACCAGCCGCCGACGGGCCAGGTCATAGATCGGCGGATGCGGCTTTCCGAAATAGAGCGACTCGCCGCCCATCTCGGTATAGAGCCGCGCCAGGGCCCCGGCGCACCACTCGCGCACGTCGCCGCGATCGACGACGATATCGGGGTTCGCGCAGAGAAGTTTCAGGCCCTTCTGCTTGGCATAGAGGAATTGCGGCCGGTTCTCGGCCGGATCCTTCAGCGGGTCGAACGGCCCGCAGCAGACGATGCCTTCCGCCTCTTCCAGCGGTACGCGCCGAATGTCGACGGGATCGTCCAGAATGCTGAGCGGCTCGAAGAACCCGGCATCACGCTCCCACTCGCCCATGAACCAGACACGGCTGCCCACCGCGCCGCGGAACATCGCCGCCCGCGCGCTGTCGCCGCTGGTGGCGATCGTGTCATAGGCGTCCTTCGGCACGCCGAAACCGGCCAGTTGCTGGCCCACGCCCGCCCGCGGCTTGGGCGAGTTGGTGACCAGCACCACCACACCACCCGCAGCCCGATAGGCCTGCAGCGCCGCAACAGCCTCGGGATAGGCCATGATCCCGTTGTGCACGCACCCCCAGAGATCGACAAAAAGCGCCTTGTAACGGTCGGAAACCTCGGAAAGGGCAGAGATGATCTGGGTCATGGTGCGGTCCTGGTTGCTGGCATGGAGCCGATATGCCCGATCCGGCCGGGAATGGCCATCAGCTTGATCGCAGGTGCTCAGAACGCCCCCATCGCCAGCCCCGCCGCCATCGCCTGCCCCAACTCGCGACATTTCCGCAGGTCGTCATCCGGGATCGTCTTCTCGGCCAAAATAGCCTCCTGCGTCTGGGCGTGGGTGCAGATGATCAGCGGCTCCTGCACCTCGCGCAGCCGCCAGCCGGTGGCGATGCGGGCGGTCTGGCGGGCGGCGTTTTCGCCGTCGGATCCCGCGCAGACCATCTGGGCATAGGCCCGGCCCTCGATCCGGCCCAGCACCGGGTAATAGCAGCGGTCGAAGAACTCCTTCATCTCGCCGGACAGCGCGGCCAGGTTCTCGGGCGCGCAGAACAGGTAGCCATCGGCCGCCAGCAGATCGTCGGGGCCGGCCTCCCGCGCCCGCATCAGACGGGTGTCGGTCTCGGCGCGGGCGGCTTCGGCCGCTGCATCGGCCATCTGCCGGCTTCCGCCTGTGCGGGAATGATATACGATCAGGAGCGACGCCATTCCGGCCTTCTACCTCGGCACAGCCCGCAAATGCAAAGGGCGCCCCATCGGGACGCCCTGAACCACATGACAAGGCCGGATCAGACCTTGAGATTCGGGATGATCTGCTTCTTCCGGCTCATGATGCCGGGCAGGACCACGGAGTCTCCGTCGACACTGGCGCCAAAGCTCTTTTCGGCGACGCCCTTCACCAGATCATTGGGCACCAGCAGCGTCGCCTCCTCGTTGAGGATGTCGACCACGAACAGCAGAACCTGATCCACGCCGTCCTCGGCGGCGACCTCGGTCATGCTCTGCATCAACGACGCCTTGCGATCCAGCACGGTGCCGGGCGCAGTGGTCTCGAGGACGCTGACGCGGAACTTCGTGCCGGAGACCTCGTATTCCTTGCTGTCCATGCGCAGAAGCTCGGCATCCGAAAACGCCGACACGTCCGACTTGGCGGCGAACATCTCGGCGGCGTAGCCGGGGATGTCCAGGCCCAGGTCGCGCGCCAGCTCCTCGGCCAGGGCGCGGTCATGCGGGGTGGTGGTCGGCGAGCGGAACTCCAGCGTGTCGCTGAGGATGCAGGTCAGCGCCGCCCCCTTGGCCCAGTCGGGCATGCGCTTGGCGTCCTCGCCCATCAGGTCGACCATGATCGTCGCGGTGCAGGCCAGCGGACGGATGGTGATGTCGATCGGGCCGCTGGTCTCCAGCCCGCCGACCAGCTTGTGATGGTCGATGATCGCACGGAGATCGGCGCCGTTGATGTTGGCGGGCAGTTCGGCGGGGTTGTTGGTGTCGACGACCACACAAGGCGTGCCGTCCTCGATGCCCTCGACGATGCGGGGCTTGGGCAGATCCCAGCGCCCCAGCATGAAGGCGGCCTCGGTATTCGGCTCGCCCAGCAGCACCGCCTCGGCCTTCTCGCCCTTGATCTCGTTGAGATACCAGGCCCAGAGGATCGGCGACCCGGTGGAATCGGTGTCGGGGGATTTGTGTCCGAAAACAAGCGTGGTCATGTCAGCGTCCTGCGTTATGGCGGATTTCGCGCGCCTTATAGGGGGCCGCCGCGCGGATGTCACGCGGCCCGATCGCGGACAAATGGACGCGAAGCACGGGCTTGTCTAGACTGGCCGTGATGACGCGCGAGCAGGACCTTTATCCGCCGGTCAAGGCATTGCTGGAACGCCAGGGCTATACCGTCAAGGGCGAGGTCGGTGCGGCGGACGTGGTGGCCCGGCGCGGCACCGAACCGCCGGTCATCGTCGAGCTCAAGACCCGGTTCTCGCTCGGCCTCTTCCATCAGGCCATCGCCAGGATGGCCCTCACCGACCTCGTCTATGTCGCCGTGCCGCGCCCCACCGGCCGGACCGCGCGGCGGGCGCTGCGCGACAACCTTGCCCTGTGCCGCCGGCTGGGCCTGGGCCTGATCACCGTGCGCGCCGATGGCCGGGCCGAGGTGCAGTGCGATCCCGGCCCCTATGCGCCGCGCAAGAACAAGGCGCGGACGGCGCGCCTGCTGCGCGAGTTCGACCGGCTGCAGGGGGATCCCAACGCCGGCGGCGCGACCCGGCACGGGATCGTCACTGCCTACCGCCAGGACGCGCTGCGCTGCGCCGCGCACCTGGCCCGGCATGGTGCCTGCCGTGGCGCGGCGGTGGCCCGGGCCACCGGCGTGGCGGCCGCAACCCGCCTCATGGCCGACAATCATTACGGCTGGTTCGAGCGCGTCGAACGCGGGGTTTACGGGCTTACGGATGCCGGCAGAGCGGGCCTGACGCACTGGGCCTACAGCTGGGAGGATACGTCGGCCTGACGCGCCCCGAGCCGGCTCGCTCCAACCTGCGAAATTTTTCGCCAAGTGACCGTTGACTTGCCCGAAATCCGCCCTTAGCTATGCGCCGTTGGCACTCGCACTCACTGAGTGCCAACGGTCCGTGCCGCTGACTGGGCGGACCCTACAGGGAAACAAACTTTGAGCCAAGGAGCTGCAAAGATGGCATTCAAACCTCTTCATGACCGGGTGCTGGTGCGCCGCGTGGAAAGCGACGAGAAAACCGCTGGCGGGCTGATCATTCCCGACAGCGCCAAGGAAAAGCCCGCCGAAGGCATCGTGGTCGCCTGTGGCGACGGCGCGCGCAAGGACAGCGGCGAACTGATCGAGATGGCCGTGTCCGAAGGCGACAAGATCCTGTTCGGCAAGTGGTCGGGCACCGAGGTCACCGTCGACGGCGAAGAGCTGCTGATCATGAAAGAGAGCGACATTCTCGGCATCATCGAAGCTTCGGCAGCCGCCAAGGCCGCCTGAACGCCCAGATTCGTCTGACCTCAACACGACAAGAAATTCCAAGGAGCAAGTCAAATGGCTGCTAAGGACGTCAAATTCGAGACCGATGCCCGAAACAAGATGCTCAAGGGTGTCAACATCCTGGCCGACGCGGTCAAGGTGACCCTGGGTCCCAAGGGCCGCAACGTTGTGCTGGACAAGTCGTTCGGCGCGCCGCGCATCACCAAGGACGGTGTCTCGGTCGCCAAGGAAATCGAGCTTGAGGACAAGTTCGAGAACATGGGCGCGCAGATGGTCAAGGAAGTTGCCCAGCGCACCAATGACGAGGCCGGCGACGGCACCACCACCGCGACGGTTCTGGCCCAGGCCATCGTCAAGGAAGGCATGAAATCGGTTGCCGCAGGCATGAACCCGATGGATCTGCGCCGCGGCATCGACCTGGCCACCACCAAGGTCGTAGAAGCCATCAAATCCGCCTCGCGCGGCGTGAGCGACAGCGCCGAGGTTGCGCAGGTCGGCACCATTTCGGCCAACGGCGAAAAGGAAATCGGCCGTCAGATCGCGGACGCGATGCAGAAGGTCGGCAACGAGGGTGTCATCACCGTCGAAGAGAACAAGGGCCTCGAGACCGAGACCGACGTGGTCGAGGGCATGCAGTTCGACCGCGGCTATCTTTCGCCCTATTTCGTGACCAACGCCGACAAGATGACTGCCGAGCTGGACGACTGCATGATCCTTCTGCACGAGAAGAAGCTCTCGTCGCTGCAGCCGATGGTGCCGCTGCTCGAGTCGGTGATCCAGAGCCAGAAGCCGCTGCTGATCATCGCCGAGGACGTGGAAGGCGAAGCGCTGGCCACCCTGGTGGTGAACAAGCTGCGTGGCGGCCTGAAGATCGCGGCCGTCAAGGCGCCGGGCTTCGGTGATCGCCGCAAGGCCATGCTGCAGGACATCGCCATCCTGACCGGCGGTCAGGTCATCAGCGAAGACCTGGGCATGAAGCTCGAGAACGTCACCATGGACATGCTGGGCTCGGCCAAGAAGGTGCAGATCACCAAGGACGAGACCACCATCGTGGACGGTGCCGGCGAGAAATCCGAGATCGAGGCGCGTGTCAGCCAGATCCGCACCCAGATCGAGGAAACCACCAGCGACTACGACCGCGAGAAGCTGCAGGAGCGGGTTGCCAAGCTCGCCGGCGGTGTGGCCGTGATCCGCGTGGGCGGCATGACCGAGACCGAGGTGAAAGAGCGCAAGGACCGCGTCGATGACGCGCTGAACGCAACCCGCGCGGCCGTTCAGGAAGGCATCGTCGTCGGCGGCGGCGTCGCGCTGGTTCAGGCGGCCAAGCATCTCGAAGGCCTGACCGGAGAGAACAGCGACCAGAATGTCGGTATCGCCATCGTTCGCAAGGCGCTGGAATCGCCCCTGCGTCAGATCGCCGAGAACGCTGGCGTCGACGGGTCGGTCGTGGCCGGCAAGATCCGCGAAAGCGACGATCTGAAGTTCGGCTTCAACGCCCAGACCGAAGAGTATGGCGACATGTTCGCCTTCGGTGTCATCGACCCGGCCAAGGTGGTGCGCACCGCGCTGCAGGACGCCTCCTCGATTGCCGGCCTGCTGATCACCACCGAGGCGATGGTGGCCGACAAGCCGCAGAAGGAAAGCGCCGGCGCCGGTGGCGGCGGCATGCCCGACATGGGCGGCATGGGCGGCATGATGTAAGCCACCCGGTCATCCAACCGAATTGGGGCCGCCCGCCGGGCGGCCCCTTTTTTTGGGCGATGTTATACTTGCCGTACCCGGTGGTGTGAGGTAGCTAATGACTAACCTATCTCCATTCGCTTTTGAGGCACCTATGGCAGCATCGCATGTTAACTTAGACGCATTGATACCGAGGGAGGATTTTGAATCAACCGCGGGAAGTGCCGGAGGTCGCCTGCGCGAGACCATCAGTTTGTCCGATCTTGAGGAAACCGGCTTCTTCCAGCGCAGCCTTCGGAAGCCCGACTTTCAGCGCGAGACTACTCACTGGACGCCTGCTGCCGTCTGCGATTTGGTATGGGCCTATCTCGAAGGCCACCTGATTCCAGCCGTGATACTTTGGCAAAGCGGTGACAAGGTTTTCGTTATCGACGGCGCTCACAGAATCAGCGCGCTTATTGCATGGATTCGCGACGATTACGGTGACGGCACTGCCTCCAACGCACGATTTGGCAGCGGTCTCACTGATGAACAGAAACGTGTTGCGAAACGCACACGCGACCAAGTACGAAAGAAGATTGGATCCTATGCTGAATTTAAGGGGTTGATCGACCAAGAGATTTCCGACCCGCAGAAAGCGAAATGGGTTAGTAGGATCGGAACTGGCTCGGTTGAAATACAATGGGTCACTGCGACTAACTCAAAGGCGGCGGAGGACTCATTCTTCAAAATCAATCAAGCCGCGCAGCCAATTGATCCAACTGAACGTCGTATTTTGCAGACCCGTCGGTCTCCGAACTCAATTGCCGCTCGGTGTATTGCGCGGGGAGGCAAGGGGCACAAATATTGGTCCTCTTTTGACAGGGAGACCCAAGAAGAAATCGAAAGCATAGGTGAAGAACTGAACTCCATCCTTTACGATCCGCCCCACAGTGGACCGGTCACAACTACCGACGTTCCAATAGCGGGCCAAGGGTACAGTGCGCTTCCGTTTGTCTACGAACTTGTCAGCGTGTGCAACAAAATCCCACTGCCGACCAGCAGTAGCGCGAAGAAGCTGCCGGAGCCATTGCCGGAGGACAAGGATGGTCAGGAGACATTGGCATTTCTGAAGAGTGTGAAATCGCGCCTGAGATTGATCTCAACAAACTATAGCGGGTCGCTTGGGCTACACCCGCTAGTCTACTGCTACTCATCGACTGGAAACTTTCAGCCGAATGCCTTCTTGGCGACTGTTTCTTTTGCCGAACTTGTAAAGGAGAGGAGAAAGAAAGAGGAATTCACCAAGTATAGAGAGCGATTCGAAAAGTACCTGCTCAGGAACAGAACTTTTGTGTCTCTGACGATGAGCCGCTTAGGTGCCAGCGGGAGAAGTCAGCCGAGAATAATTGATCTGTACTGGTCAATTTTATCAGAGATGTTGGATGGTGCCGCCGACGACGAAATCCTGCCCCGTCTGACTATTCGGAAAGAGTTTGCACACCTAAAGCAACTTGAGGTTCCGCCTCCTGGCGCAGAGTTTGAGGGAGGGAAGAAATCAGCATCTTCTGCGTCAAAATCGTCTGCGTTTATCCGAAACGCGATGGAGACACCGCTTAAGTGCGGCATCTGCGGTGCGGCGGTTCACTGCAATTCGATTACCTTCGATCATATCGTGAGGGTTCGGGATGGTGGGGGAAACCGGGGGGAGGATATGCAGCCCACTCATCCCTTCTGCAATTCAGGCATCAAGTCATGAACTGTCACTTTTTGAACGGGCGATCTCATTCATCGCCCGTTCAAACCTTTCTTCGGCTTCGGTGGGGCTTAGTTCGCCAGCGTCCACCATTTCCTGGACCTTTTCCAGAAACCTTTGGTACTGCTGATCGTCGCTTTCTGGCTTTTGCTTCTTTGCCATCACTTACCAATCGTTTCGTAGGTGAGCCGCTTGCCGACGATGCCCAGAAGGGCAATGTCAGCCCGCAGTTTGTCGTCAACTTCCTTGGCGACACGGTTGCTGTAACGGAAGTCAAATTCGGCCATGTAGCGGTGCAGGTGTTCCTTGCTGCAATGCTGGTACACGCCTTTCATCCCGCGCTTGAAGATCGAGTAGAAGCCTTCGATGGTGTTGGTGGGGATTTCCCCGCGCCCGTATTCGCCTTGCTGGTGGCGCACGAAGTCATGGCTGGCGAAGTCGTTGCTCAGATTGAAGTACTGGCTGGCTTCGTCGGTCATGACGCTGGCTTCCTTGGCAATGTTCTCGCGCAGGATCGGCACGAGGGTCTTGGCTTTCACATCGTCCACAACGAACGACTTGGCGCGGCCAGTGGCGCGGTCCACGAGGCCCAGAACCTTGTGCTTGTGTGCGTAGCCACGGCCCTTCTTGACGCCATGCGGCTTCTTGGTGCGGTCGTTGCCGATAAAGGTCTCATCGACCTCCACAACGCCGCCACCGCCGCCCATGGGCGCGAGATCGCCGGAGCGCATAGCTTCGCGGATGCGGTGGGACATGAACCATGCAGTCTTGAGGGTGACGCCAAGGATGCGGTGCAGTTGATTGCTGCTGATGCCCTTTTTGCTGGCGCACATCAGATAGATCGCTTGCAGCCAGACGTGCATCTTGACGTGGCTGGACTCGAAGATGGTCCCGACCTTCACGGTGAACGGCTTGCGGCATTTGTAGCACTTGTATGCGCCGATCCGAGTGGACTTGCCGCCCATTTTCGACACGCGCTCAGTTTCGCCGCACTTGGGGCAAGTTGCGCCATGCGGCCACACCCGCGCCTCTACGTATTCGTAGGCGGCTTCTTCGTTGTGGAACTCTTTGCGGGACAAGATCGACATGGCTTTTCTCCTTACCCCTTATATATAGGCGCCTGGAGTGGGTACGTCAAGTATAACATCGCCTTTTTTTGGCCCTCAGGGCGCCTGCCAGTCTACGTCGTCCGCCGGTTCGATCACCAGCCGCCCCTCCGGCCAGGGACGCGACAGGCTTCGCCGCGTGTCCGTGTCGCCCTCCAGCCAGGCGGGCAGATCCGCGGCCTCCAGGATGACCGCCATGCGGTGGTGGATGTCCTGCACATCCGCGTTCGGCGCACAGGTCACCGTCGCTACCTGCGGCACCTGCCGGCCGCCCGGGGCGGCCCAGGTATCGGTGATGGCCGCGAACCACAGCAGACCACCATCCGCGGGCCGGATGCGCCAGGCGGTCTTGCGGCGGGCCTTGCCGGTCCATTCATACCAGCCGTTCACCGGAACCGCGGCGAACCCCACCCCGTCAAAGGCGCTCTTGTCGAACACGGTTTCGGACCGGGCATTGATGATGGTCTCCATAACCGGCCGGCCGCGCGCGTTCACTCGGCCCACCGGGATCATGCCCCAGCGCATCCGGATCAGGCCATCCGGCGTCAGCACGGCAACCTCTTGCCCGGGCTGGATGTTCCAGCGGGGCGGATCGTCGCCCATCTCCGCCGACAGGCCCAGGCTCTCGGCGATCCGGGACACCGGCGTGGTCAGGAACACGCGGCCCGGCATCGCCTCTACTCTCCCGCCGCCCGTTCGGCCAGTTCCAGCACATGCGGACCCAGCGCGGCCACGATCCGCTCGACGCCTTCGGCATTGGGATGGATACCGTCGGCCTGCATCATCTCGCGCGCCGCCGCCGGATCGTCACCGGCCTCCAGCCCGGCAAAGAAATCCTCGGCATAGAGCGTGTCGAACTCCGCCGCCAGCTCCGGATAGATCGCGTCGAACTCGACCTTGTAGTCGGGCCCGTAGTTGCCGGGCGCCTGCATCCCCACCAGCAGCACCTCGACATCGGCCGTCTCGGCCGCGTCCAGGATCCGGGCCAGGTTGGCCCGCGCCACCTCGGGCGCGATCCCGCGCAGCAGGTCGTTGCCGCCCAGCGCCACGATCATCGCATCCACCTCGGGCGTCAGCGTCCAGCCCACCCGCGCCGCGCCGCCGGCGGTGGTATCGCCCGAAACGCCGGCGTTGATGAGCTGCACCTCGGCCCCCTGCTCGGCCAGCCAATCACGCATCTGGGGCACGAAGCCGTCGGGCTCCACCAGCCCGTATCCTTGGGTCAGCGAGTCCCCCAATGCCGCGATGACGACAGGCTCGGCGTGTGCCGCCTGCGCCAACACGAAGAACGTTCCTGCAAGAATCGACTTGCGCAACATGGCAACTGCTCCATATCCCTGACAGATGACCGAAACCGATCCTGTTCTCAGCCTCAATGATGCCGCTTTGTCCCTGGATGGCAATGCCGGGCGGGTCGATATCCTGCATGGCATCACGCTAAGCGTTCAGCGCGGCGAGACGCTTGGGCTTGTCGGCCCGTCCGGGTCGGGCAAATCCTCGCTCCTGATGCTGATGGGCGGGCTGGAACGCGCCACCGGCGGTCAGGTGCACGCGCTGGGCCGCGATCTGTGCGCGATGGACGAGGACGCCCTGGCGCGGTTCCGCCGCGACAGCATGGGCGTCGTGTTCCAGAATTTCCACCTGATCCCGACCATGACCGCGCTCGAGAATGTCGCCACGCCCCTGGAATTGGCCGGCCACGCCGACGCGTTCGACCGCGCCGCGGCGGAACTGGAGACCGTGGGCCTGAACCATCGGGCCGATCACTACCCCGCGCAATTGTCGGGCGGCGAACAGCAGCGGGTGGCCCTGGCCCGCGCCTCGGCCCCGCGGCCGGCGCTATTGCTGGCGGACGAGCCCACGGGCAACCTGGATGAAACCAACGGCGCCGCGATCATCGACCTGCTCTTCGGCCTGCGTGACCGGCATGGCGCCACGCTGGTCCTTGTCACCCACTCGCACAGCCTGGCCGCCCGCTGCGACCGGGTGATCCGCCTGCGCGACGGTCGGTTGGCGTCAGACACCACACAAGAGGCGGCCGAGTGAGCCTGCGCCTTGCCGCCCGTTTTGCCCGCCGCGAGCTGCGTGGCGGGCTGCGCGGGTTTCGCATCTTTCTGGCCTGCCTGGCCCTCGGTGTTGCCGCCATCGCCGCAGTCGGGTCCGTCCGGGCCGCGATCGAGGCCGGACTGGCGCGCGACGGCGCGGCGCTTCTGGGCGGCGATGCCGAGATGGAGTTCACCTATCGCTTCGCCACGCCGGAAGAACGCGACTGGATGGCCGGCAACGCACGTGCGGTGTCCGAAGTGGTCGATTTCCGTTCGATGGCGGTGGCCGGCGAGGATGCGCAAGCCGATCGCGCGCTTACCCAGGTCAAGGCGGTGGACGCGGCCTATCCGCTGGTGGGCCAGGTCAGGCTCGACCCGGCGATGCCGCTCGACACCGCGCTGGCCGGCGAGGGCGACACGCCCGGCGCGGTGATGGAGCGGGTTCTCGCCGACCGGCTGGGCCTGCAGGCGGGCGACCAGTTCCGGCTGGGCACGCAGGATTTCGTGATGATGGCGGTGCTGACCCACGAGCCGGACAGCGCCGGCGACGGGTTCCGCCTCGGGCCGCGCACCCTGGCGCGCACCGAGAGCCTGGCGGATTCGGGACTGCTTGGCGCCGGAACGCTCTATTCCACCAAATATCGCCTGGACCTGCCCGACGGCACGGACCTCGCCACCCTCTCCGCACAGGCCAAGCGCGCGCTGCCGGAAAGCGGCATGCGCTGGACCGACGCGCGCAACGGCGCCCCCGGCATCGCCGAATTCGTGAACCGGCTGGGCGCGTTCCTGATCCTCGTGGGCCTCTCGGGGCTGGCAGTGGGCGGGGTCGGTGTCTCGGCGGCAGTGCGCGCCTACCTGGCCGACAAGACCGCCACCATCGCCACCCTGCGCACGCTGGGCGCGGACCGGGCGACGATCTTCCAGACCTATTTCCTGCAGATCGGCGCGCTGTCTCTGCTGGGGGTCGCGCTGGGCCTTGCGCTGGGCGGGCTGGCGCCGGTTCTGCTGGCGCCGCTGATCGAAACCCGGCTTCCGGTGCCGGCGGTCTTTGCCCTCTACCCCGCGCCGCTGGCCGAGGCCGCGCTTTACGGGCTTCTGACCGCGATCATCTTCACGCTCTGGCCGCTGGCCCGGACCGAGGAAGTGCGCGCGGCGACGCTGTTTCGCGACGCACTCTCCTCGGCGCGGCTGCTGCCGCCGATGCGCTATCTGCTGGCGCTGGCGTTGGGCCTGGCGCTGCTCGTCGGGCTGGCGGCCTGGTTCAGCGGCTCGGCCCGGCTGACCTTGTGGACGGCGGGTGGACTGGCCGGTGCGCTGACGCTTCTCGCCGGGGCCGCGCTGGCGATCCGCGCCCTCGCCCGGCGCACCGCGCCGGCCGCCCGCGGCCGGCCTGCCCTGCGCTGGGCGCTGGCGGCGATCTCCAGCCCGCGCGAGGGCGCCGCCTCTGTGGTGCTGTCGCTGGGTCTCGGGCTCTCGGTGCTGGCGGCAATCGGGCAGATCGACGGCAACCTGCGCCAGACCATCGCCGGCAACCTGCCCGACGTGGCGCCCTCGTATTTCTTCGTCGACATCCAGAAGGACCAGATGCCCGACTTCCGCGCCCGGTTGGATGGCGATCCGGCCGTGTCACGCGTCGAGACCGCACCGATGCTGCGCGGTGTCATCACCCGGATCAACGACCGCCCCGCCCGCGAAGTCGCGGGGTCGCATTGGGTGCTGGAGGGCGACCGCGGCCTGACCTATTCCGGCGAATTGCCCGACAACACCCGCCTGACCCGCGGCACCTGGTGGGGGCCGGACTATGACGGCCCGCCGCTGATCAGCTTTGCCGAGGAAGAGGCGCTGGAGCTGGGGCTCGACCTGGGCGACAGGCTGACGATCAACATCCTCGGCCGCGACATCACCGCCACCATCGCCTCGTTCCGCGAGGTCGACTTCTCGGATGCCGGGATGGGTTTCGTGCTGTCGATGAACCCCGCCGCGCTGCAGGCCGCGCCGCACACCTTCATCGCCACCGTCTATGCCGAACCGCAGGCCGAGGCGGCGATCCTGCGCGACCTGGCGACGCGCTTTCCGAACATCTCGGCCATTCGCGTGCGCGACGCCATCGACCGGGTGGCCGAGCTGCTGGCCGGCGTGGCGGCCGCCACGTCCTGGGGCGCTGGGGCGGCCCTCCTGACTGGGTTCATGGTGCTGATCGGCGCGGCGGCGGCGGGGGAAGGCGCGCGCACCTACGAGGCGGCGATCCTCAAGACCCTGGGCGCCCCGCGCCAGCGCATTCTGGCCAGCTTCGCCCTGCGCTCGGCCCTCTTGGGCGCGGCGGCGGGCCTGGTGGCCCTGGCCGCAGGCGCGGCAGGCGGATGGGCGGTCAGCCGCTTCGTCTTCGAGACGGACTATGCGGTGATCTGGTCCTCGGCCATCGCCATCGTCACCGGCGGCGTGCTGACGACACTGGCCGCGGGCCTGCTGTTCGCCTGGTCGCCCCTGGCCGCCCGCCCGGCCCGGATCCTGCGGGCGCAGGACTGACCCGTCGCGGCCTCAGCGGGCGCAGGTCACCGGCCGCAGGATCTTCATCAGGTCGACATTGTCGCAGACCAGCGACTCCAGCGTGATCGCATCCAGCGCGGAATAGAACGCCTCGGCCGCATCCTGCAGCGCCACGCGCAGCCGGCAGGCCCTGGTCAGCGGACAGGTGTTGTCGGCATCGGCAAAACACTCGGCAATGGGCAGCCCGCCCTCGACATGGCGGAACACCTCGCCGATCCGGATCCGGTCGGCCGGCACGCCCAGGCTCATGCCGCCGTTGCGCCCGCGCCGGGTGTGCAGGATCCGCAGCTGGCCCAGCTGGTTGATCACCTGCGCCAGGTGGTTTTCCGAGATGTTGCACACCTCGGCGATCTCGGCCTTGGTCACGAGCCGGTCCGGATGGGCGGCACAATACATCAACAGCCGGACGGCAATGTTCGTGCGCTTGGTGATTCGCATGGGCCTCCCCCCATGGTGATGTCCGCAACCTTATTGCACATGACCGAAAAACCCTGTTTGACATACATCAATCGCAAACCCCTCAGGAGACCCATGATCAAAGAGCCCTATTTCTTCGGCTATGGCAGCCTGGTGAACACCGCCACGCACGATTTCCCCGATCCGCAACCCGCCAGCCTGCGCGGCTGGCGGCGCGCCTGGCGTCACACCGATCTGCGGCCGGTGGCGTTCCTCACCGCGATCCCGGATCCCGGAGCCGAGATCGACGGCATGATCGCGCATGTCCCCGGCGACGACTGGCAGGCGCTGGACGAGCGCGAATGGGCCTATGACAGGGTCACCGCAACGCAGGCGGTCTCGCATCGCCTCAAGCATCCGGCCGAGATCGCGGTCTATGCCGTTCCGGCCGCGCGGCACAGTTTCCCGACCGCCCGCCACCCGGTGCTGCTGAGCTATGTCGACGTGGTGTTGCAGGGCTATCTGCGCGTCTTCGGAGAGGCCGGCATCGACCGGTTCATCGACACCACCGACGGCTGGGACACGCCGATCCTCGACGACCGCGCGGAACCGCGCTACCCGCGCCACCAGCCGCTGACGCGCGACGAGACCGCGCTGGTCGACGCGCGCCTCGCCGCAATCGGTGTGCGGATCGTGCAGGAGGTCTGAGACCCGGCCCCGGACTTGATCCGGGGCCTCTTGTCCAGTCCCGCGCCGGAGGCCCCGGATCAAGTCCGGGGCGGTATCGCGTCAGGCCAGGTCGCGCGCCCGGATCACCTGCATCAGCGGCAGGAGCGTCGCCATCTCGGGGCCGCGTTCCATCCCGGTCACCGCCTTGCGCAGCGGCATGAACAGCGCCTTGCCCTTGCGGCCAGTGGCGGATTTGACCGCGGCGGTCCATTGACCCCAGGTCGCGTCGTCATGGGGACCTTCCGGCAACAGCCGCATCGCCTCGGCGACAAAGGCCCGATCCTCGTCGGCCACCAACGGTTCGGCCCCGTCGCGGCAGAGCCGCCACCAGCCGTCCAGGTCCCGAAGCGTGGTGATGTTCTCGCGCGCCATCAGCCAGAACGGCTCGGCCAACGCGTCGGGAACGCCCAGTGCAGCCACCTCTGCGCGCACCGCCTCAAACGGCAGCGATTGCAGGTAGCGCGCGGTCAACGGAAACAGGTCGTTCACGTCGAACTTGGTCGGCGCCGCCCCGAAGCGGGTGACGTCGAACCCTTCGATCAGCTCGGCCAAGTCACCGTGCAGTTCCACCGGATCGGCGGACCCCAGCCGCGCCATCAGGCTGAGCAACGCCGCCGGCTGCACGCCCTGGTCGCGCAGATCGCGCAAGGCCAGCGTGCCGAGGCGCTTGGACAGCGCCTCGCCCTGCGGTCCGGTCAGCAGCGAGTGATGCGCGAAGCGGGGCGCGGTGCCGCCCAGCGCTTCGATGATCTGGATCTGTGTGGCGGTGTTGGTCACGTGATCCGATCCGCGCACCACGTCCGTCACCCCCATCTCGGTGTCGTCCACCACCGAGGCCAGCGTGTAGAGCACCTGCCCGTCGCCCCGGATCAGCACCGGGTCGCTGACGCTGGCCGCGTCGATCGACACATCGCCCAGGATGCCGTCGGCCCACTCGATCCGCTCGTGCTTCAGCTTGAACCGCCAGACGCCGTCACCGCGCTCGGCGCGCAGCGCCTCTTTCTCTGCTTCCGACAGTGACAGCGCGGCGCGGTCATAGACAGGCGGCCGGCCCATGTTGAGCTGCTTCTTGCGCTTGAGATCCAGCTCCGTGGGCGTCTCGAACGCCTCGTAGAAGCGGCCCGCGGCGCGCAGCCTGTCCGCGGCCTCGGCATAGCGGTCAAGCCGCTGCGACTGCCGCTCGATCCGGTCCCAGGTCAGGCCCAGCCACTCCAGGTCCTGCTTGATCGCGTCGACATATTCCTCTTTCGACCGTTCGGGGTCGGTGTCGTCGATGCGCAGGATGAAGGTGCCGCCGGCCTTGCGGGCGATCAGCCAATTCATCAGCGCTGTGCGCAGATTGCCCACATGGATATAGCCGGTGGGCGACGGGGCGAAACGGGTGGTGGTCATGGGCGTCTCCTGTTGGGGCGTCTGTTGTCACAGGCCCCGCGAATTGTCCAGCGTGGCGCCGGCCGGGCGGGCTGGGACGCGCGCAAGCGCGCGTGCCTTCGGCGAGAGTATTTGGAAAAAAGCGAAGCGGGTCAGGTCGGCTCGATTGTCCAGCGGGTCGCAAGGTCGTTGAGACCGGCGCGGATCAGCTCGGCCAGGACCGCCACGTCGATATCCGCCAGCTTGTTCACATAGAGGCAGGATTTCCCTGTCCGGTGCTTGCCCAGCCGCGCCAGGATCGGCGCGAAATCGGTGTATCCCGGCAGGACATAGATCGAATGCGCCGCCTTGCGTGGGCTGAAACCCGTGGCGAGGAACTCACCCGCGCGCCCGGACGCATAGCGGTATCGATACCGCCCATACCCCACGATTGACGGCCCCCACATCAGCGGGGCGAAGCCGGTCACCTGGCGGAACAGTGAGTCGAGCCGGGCCGCCTCGGCGGCCTTGGACGGCGGCGTCACCGTCTGCAGGAAGGCGGACACATCCCCGCCATCGGGCCTGGTCGTGTTGGCGCTCATGGCGGTCAGCCTATCACGACGCGCATTTCCGCACAGCCCCGGCGGCAATTGCACAGTGGAAGACGCGCCCGCGTGATCTACACTTCTAGCGTCCGTTCAACCAGCAAGGAGATCCGCAGATGACCGTCAAGATCACACGCCGCACCGCCCTGGCCGGTGCCGCCGCGTTGCCGCTGGCCGGGGCCGCAACCTCCACCCACGCCGCATCCCATGCCGCGGCCGCCCCGTCCGTCGCGGCCCGCCGCTTTGCCCTCGGCGATATGAGCGTGACCGCGCTGCTGGACGGGAGTTTCGCCCGCGAGGGGGTCAAGGACATTTTCGGCGGCGGCGCCTCGGACGCGGATTTCACCCGCGTGTCCGAAGAGAACTTCATCCCCGCCGACAGCGCGCAGTTCTACTTCACCCCGACCCTGGTCGACACCGGCGGCGAGCTGGTGCTGTTCGATACCGGCCTGGGACAGGGCGGCATCCAGACCGCGCTGAACGAGGTGGGCGTATCACCCGACGACATCAACGTCGTCGTGCTGACCCACATGCATCCCGACCATATCGGCGGGCTGATGACCGAGGGCGCGCCGACCTTTGCCAATGCCCGCTATGTCACCGCTGCCCAGGAATACGACTTCTGGTCCGGCATGGAGGCCGGCAACCGCGTCGGCGACCTGGTCGCCAGCAACGTGACGCCGCTGGCGGACAAGACCAGCTTCATCGAGGATGGCGGCGCGGTCGCCCCCGGCGTGACCGCGATGGCCGCCTTCGGCCACACCCCGGGCCACATGGCCTATATGCTGGAGAGCGGCGGGAAGCAGATGGTGCTGATCGCGGACCTTGCCAACCACTATGTCTGGTCCTTCGCGCATCCCGAATGGGAGGTCAGCTTTGACACCGACAAGGCGATGGCCACCGAAAGCCGCCGGCGCATCCTGGGCATGCTGGCGGCCGACAAGCTGCCGATGCTGGGCTATCACATGCCCTTCCCGGCGGCCGGTTTCGTCGACACGCGCGGCGAGGGGTTCCGCTTCGTACCGGTCAGCTATCAGTTGAACGGATAGGGGGCGCCGCTCGGGCGGCGCTCAATTCTCGTTGAGTTGCCGCTTGAGCCGGTCGAACGGGTCTTCGCGCATCTTCTCGGGCAGGTCGCCGCGCGGCTCGAAATCCGGCAGGTAGAGGCCACCGACCCAGCGTTCGGGCAGACGCGCGATCAGGCGCGTGATCGCGGCCGATGCCCGGATACCGCGGGCGCGCAGGCGCGCGGCGAGGTCGGGGCGGCGTGCCGCCAGCCGGTCATAGCCAGCGCGCAGCAACTCGGCGCTGCGATCATGGCCCAGTGTGAAATAGACAATGGCCGTGCAGGCCAGAACAAGCAGAACCAGCGCGGGGATCAGCCAAGGCCGGGCCAGCGTCACGGCCAGCGCCAGCACCAGCAGGATGTGGCTCCATTTCGGCTCATAGCGCAGGCGGAACCGGCGGCCTGTCCGGCGGGGTTTTTCGGTGGCCGCGGGCTCTTCGGTGACGATCTTTTCGAGGTCTTCGACATGCGCCTCCGGCGCGGCCTTGCGCAGGGCGGCGACGCGCAGTTCCTCGACCTTGTGGCGCTCCATCAGGGCGCGGATTGCGTCCTCGGTCACGGCGTCGTCGATGGGCCGCCCGGTCACCCGCATGTGCTCGGGGTGGTCGGACGAGAACTCGGACCTGTCGATGATTTGCTTCATGGCAAAACCTCAAGCGCAATAGTCACTTTTGCCGTCCCGCGATCTGCTGTCGCTTCCGGGATCCGGCCGGGTCTGCCCGAGACACATCAGCCCGCAGGGGGCGGACGTGTCACACTCATTTGACCTTTCCGCCACAATTGTGTGGAATTTCGGGCAAAAATGTGGCGCAAATCGGGCAAGTTGCCGAAATGCCACAGGTCTCGGAGCAGGCCAGGCAGCGCCTCGGGCGCCATGCGCCTTGCGTCCGCACCCGCGGCGGCGATAAGTGCCACATGCCCCAGGCGCCCAGCCTCGACCGGATCGAACAGATCGCACGCGACACCGTTGCGGCGATGCCGCCAGATGTGCGCCGGCTGGCCGAACAGGTGGCCTTGCGCGTAGCCGAATGGCCCGACCCGGACATGCTGCGCGATCTCGGGATCACGGATCCGCTGGACCTGACCGGGCTCTATGAGGGCATTCCCATGACCGAGAAGTCGGTCTTCGATCACCCCGTCGGGCCCGATGTGGTCTGGCTGTTCCGTCAGCCGATCCTCGCCGAGTGGCGCGACCGGGGCACAGTGCCGATCGAGGATCTGATCGCGCATGTCACCGTGCACGAGTTCGCCCACCATTTCGGCTGGTCCGACGCCGATATCGCCACGATCGACCGGTGGTGGGAGTAGACCGGATCGTGACCCGTCGGGTGCTGTGCGCATCTCCGGTATCAGGGCGCGCAGTATGCGATCGGTGAAACCGCTCAGTTGCGAGCACCTTAATTAGCATTTGCAATGCGTATTTACAGCGACTAGGTAATACGCATCAGAAATACCCATTAAAGGTTGAGCCATGAAAGTCTTCGAAGCGATCCTTTGGCCGGGAACCAAGGTCTGCCAGCGCCTGGGAATTGACCCCGAGTCGGATGCCGGTCTGATCCGCTGGCTGATCAACACGCTGGTCTACCTCGTCATCGGACTGGGCGTGGTCTGGATCGCCGCCGTATGACCATGCCGCCCCGCATCCCGGTCACCGAGGCGCAGATCGACCTCGTGGTGTCGGAATTCTATGCCCGTGTCCGCACGCACACCGAGCTGGGGCCTGTCTTTGCCGCGCATGTCTCGGACTGGCCGGCGCATGAGAAGAAGATCGCAAGCTTCTGGCGCAACGCCTTGCTGCTGCACCGCGGCTACGACGGCAACCCGATGCGTGTCCATCAGGGGGCGGGGAACGTGCAGCAGCGGCACTTTCCGCTCTGGCTTGCTCTGTTCGACACGGTTCTGGAGCAGGAGTTGCCGCAGCCCCTGGCCCGATCCTGGTCGGCCCTGGCCCATCGGATCGGGCGCGGGCTGAGCTACGGGCTTCCGGCGGAGGGGCGGCCGGGCGGCATCCCCAATCTGGGCGAGGCACTATCCGAGGCATCCGCGATCCCGGTCAGGTCCCATGAATGATCCGACGCCCGGCGTCAGCTCGGATCGCGCCAGCGGTTGACGATGGGATAGCGGCGATCCAGCCAGAAGGCGCGCGGGCTCAGGCGTGTGCCCGGCGCCGACTGGAATCGCTTGTATTCGCTCAGGTAGATCAGCCGCTCGACCCTGCGCGCGACCTCAGCGTCGAAACCGGCCGCGACGCAATCGGCGATCGAGCCGTCGCGGTCGACCAGGATTTCCAGCATCGCGTCCAGCTCGGGATAATCGGGCAGACTGTCGCTGTCCTTCTGGTCCTCGCGCAGTTCGGCCGAGGGCGGCTTGTCGATCACACGCGGCGGAATCACCTCGCCCGCCGGCCCCTTCATCCAATCCCGGTGATTGGCATTGCGCCAGCGGCAGGTCTCGAAAACCCGCGTCTTGTAGAGATCCTTGAGCGGGTTGTAGCCCCCGGCCATGTCGCCGTAGATCGTGGCATAGCCCACCGCCACCTCGGACTTGTTGCCGGTGGTCAGCAGCATCTCGCCGAACTTGTTGGACAGCGCCATCAGCAGCAGGCCGCGCAGGCGCGACTGGATGTTCTCCTCGGTCAGCCCCGGCTGGGTGCCCTCGAAGAGCGGCGCCAGCGTGTCGGTCACCGCCGCCCGGGCCGCCGAGATCGGCACATGGTCATAGCGCGCGCCCAGCGCCCGCGCCACGGCATCGGCGTCCCCAAGCGAATCCGCGCTGGTATATTCCGAGGTCAGCATCACGCAGCGCACGTTGTCCGGCCCCAGCGCATCGGCGGCAATCACCGCCACCAGCGCCGAGTCCACGCCCCCCGACAGCCCCAGCAACACCTTTCCGAACCCGGTCTTGCCGCAATAGTCGCGCAGGCTTTCCACCATCGCGCGGTAATCCTGCTCCCAGGCATCCGGCAAGGGCGCGATGTCACCGGGGACGATGCGCCAGCCGGCCTCGCCCCGCTCGAGATCCACATGGGTCACGACCTCGTCAAAGACCGGCATTCGCAGCGCCAGCTCGCCGCCGGGGTTCAGCCCGAAGCTGCCGCCGTCGAAGACCTGGTCATCCTGACCGCCCACCATGTTGAGATAGATCAGCGGAAGGCCGGTCTCGACCACCCGCGCGATCATGTGGTTGAGCCGCACGTCCGTCTTGTCGCGGTAATAGGGCGAGCCGTTGGGCACCAGCAGGAACTCGGCCCCGGTTTCGGCCAGGGTCTCGGCCACGTCCTCGTGCCAGGCGTCCTCGCAGATCGGGCTGCCGACGCGCGTGTTGCCCACCGCATAGGGCCCGCCAAGCGGCCCGGCGTCGAAGACGCGCATCTCGTCGAACACCGTCTCGTTGGGCAGGTGATGTTTCAGCACCGCAGCCGAGACCTGCCCGCCCTTCAGGATCAGGTAGGCATTGCAGAGATCGACGCCCTCCAGCCAGGGACCGCCGACCGCCAGCGCCGGCCCGTCGGCGCATTCCTTTGCCAGCGCGCGGGTCTCGGCGATGGCGGCCTGGTGAAAGGCCGGTTTCATCACCAGGTCCTGGCAATTGTAGCCGGTGATGAACATCTCGGGCAGCGCCACCAAGTCGGCCCCTGCATCACGCCCCTGTTCCCAGGCCGCGCGCGCCTTGGCGGCGTTGCCAGCGAGATCCCCGACAACCGGGTTCAGCTGCGCGCATGTGATGCGGAAACGGTCGGCCATGCCAGCCCCCTTGCCCTGTCCTTCGGTCCTGCCATTTAGCAGATCCCGGCCCAAGGGGAACCCTGTGGCGGCAAAACACGTTGCCCCGGTCGCCCGGGTGCCGTAATTTTGCCCGCAACAGGGCAGGATCGGCACCAGGCCGGTCAGACAGGGGCATAGATGGACGGCATCCGCAACATGATCGGGCTCGTCGCCGCGCTGGCGCTTTCGGGTGCGGCGCAGGCGCAGGACGGGCAGGTTCTGACCACGCAGGACGACATCGGCGGCGTCTACGAAGGCACGTTCCGCGGCGGACTGCAGCACGGCGTCGGCACCTACCGGCTGCCCAACGGCTATGAGTATACCGGCGAGTGGGTCGAGGGCGAGATTCGCGGCACCGGCACGGCCCGGTTCCCCGACGGTTCGGTCTATGAGGGCGAGTTCGCCAAGGGCAAGCCGCACGGTCTGGGCAAGATCGCGTTTTCCGATGGCGGCACCTATGAGGGCGAATGGCAGGACGGCGCGATCCACGGCCAGGGCGTCGCGGTCTATGCCAACGGCGTGCGCTACGAGGGCCAGTTCCAGAACGGCAAGCACCACGGACGCGGCGTGATGCAAAGCCCCGGCGGTTATGTCTATGACGGCGAATGGGTGCTGGACAAGAAACAGGGCCAGGCCACGATCACCTATCCCGACGGCGCGGTCTACGAGGGCGAGGTCAAGGACGGCAAGCGCCACGGCGAAGGTACGCTGACCCTGCCTGACGGCCTGACCTATGTCGGTCAATGGGCCGAGGGGCAGATCAACGGCCAGGGCCGCCTGACCCAGCCCAACGGCGATGTCTACGAGGGTGAACTGGTGGCCGGCCGGCGCGAGGGCAAGGGCAAGGTCACCTATGCCAATGGCGACGTCTACGAGGGCGAGTTCGCCGATGACCGCCGCCACGGCCAGGGCACCTTTACCGCCACCGACGGCTATACCTATACCGGCTCCTGGGTCGCCGGACAGATCGACGGCACCGGCAAGGTCACCTATCCCGACGGGTCGGTCTATGAGGGCGAGTTCAAGGCGGACCTGGCCGACGGCACCGGCAAGATCACCTATCCCGACGGCTCGACCTACGAGGGCGAATGGGTCGCCGGCGTGATCGAGGGCGAGGGCGTGGCCACCTATCCCAACGGCATCGTCTACAAGGGCGCCTTCCGCAATGCCCGCAACCACGGCTACGGCGTGATGACCTATGCCGACGGATACCGCTATGAGGGCGAGTGGCAGGACGGGCTGCGCCACGGTGAAGGCAAGGCCACCTATCCCGACGGTTCGGTCTATACCGGCACCTATGTCGAGAACCAGCGCGAGGGCCAGGGCGAGATCGTCATGGGCAACGGGTTCAAGTATTCCGGCACCTGGGAGAACGGCAAAATCAGCGGCTACGGCACGGCGACCTATGCCAATGGCGACGTCTACGAGGGCAATTTCCGCAATGGCAAACGCCAGGGCGAAGGCACCATGCGCTATGCCACCGGCGCCGAGGAGACCGGCGTGTGGGAAAACGGCGCGCTGACCGACGAGGCGCCCGCGGACGACGGTTGAGACCCCGGCCTTTCCCCGGGAAAAGGTTTTTGCGATTCCCCTCCAACTGTCGTTGGCCCGCCGCTGCTTTGCTGTTAGATTGCGCGAGTTCGCGGCACGGGCACTCCTGCCCGTGAACTCCGCCAATAACGACAACAAGCAGGCCCATGCCCGATCTCAAAACCACACACCGGCACCGACCCGGGCCGCGGGCTGCCCGCGACTGGATCAAGATCCTCTCGGAATACCGCGACCCCGACACGCTGCGCAGCTCGTTCGAGCTGGCCGTGACCATCGGGCCGTTCGTCTGCCTCTGGGGGCTGGCATGGTGGTCGCTTGGCGTCAGCTACTGGCTCACGCTGGGCGCGGCGCTGCTGAACGCGGCCTTCCTGCTGCGCCTGTTCGCCATTCAGCACGATTGCGGTCACGGGGCGTTTTTCCGCAACCGCACCGTAGGTGACTGGCTGGGCCGGGTGATCGGCGTACTGACCCTTACCCCATATGACGTTTGGCGGCGGTCGCATTCGATCCACCACAGCGCCTCGGGCAACCTGGGTCGGCGCGGCATCGGCGACGTGCACACGCTGACCGTGGCCGAGTATCGCGCGATGACCCCGCTGAACCGGCTGATCTACCGCCTCTACCGGCACCCGATCGTGCTGTTCGGGCTCGGGCCGGGTTATCTGTTCCTGGTGCAGAACCGCGTGCCGCTGGGCTTCATGGCCAAGGCCCGCTACTGGGTCAGCGCGATGGCGACCAATGCCGCGATCCTGATGGGGCTGGGCGCGATCCTCTATCTCGGCGGCTGGATGCCGATCCTGCTGATCTTCCTGCCCACCACGCTGCTGGCCGCCACCGCCGGCGTCTGGCTGTTCTACGTTCAGCACCAGTTCGAGACGACGCAATGGGACGACGAGGCCGACTGGCAACTGCACGAGGCCGCTCTGCACGGCAGTTCGCATTACGTGCTGCCCTCGGTGCTGCAATGGCTCAGCGCGAATATCGGCATCCACCATGTCCACCACCTCTATGCCCGGATCCCGTTCTACCGCCTGCCCGACGTGTTGCGCGATCAACCCGAACTGGCGACCGGCAACCGCATGACCATCCGCGAAAGCCTGGTCAACGCGCGGCTGCACCTGTGGGACGAGGACTCGCGAAGGCTTCTGTCCTTTGCCGAGGCAAGGACCGTCCGACCTTAGGGCACCACCGCCCGGCGCTCAGACCACCTCGCCGGAATCCAGCCGTGCCAGGACAGTCTCGGCGCCGTCCAGAACCGCCCGCCGCTTCTCGTCGTCCATCCGGTCCCAGGTGCGATACATGTTGGCCATCCGAGGGTTGCCCTCGAACCTGTCTCGGTGCCGGTCGAGGAAATGCCAGTAGAGCAGGTTGAACGGGCACGCCTCCCGCCCGGTCTTGGCCTTGACCGAATAGGCGCAGTCGCCGCAATAGTCCGACATCCGGTCGATATAGTTTCCACTCGACACATAGGGCTTCGACGCCACGATCCCGCCATCGGCGAACTGGCTCATGCCCACCGTGTTCGGCGCCTCGACCCATTCGAAGGCATCGGCATAGACCGCCAGATACCACTCATGCACCTGATGCGGGTCAATCCCGGCCAGAAGCGCGAAATTCCCCGTCACCATCAGCCGCTGGATATGGTGGGCATAGGCCTCGGCCCGGGTCTGCGCCACCACTTCGCCCATGCAGCGCATCCGCGTCTCGCCGCCCCAGTAGAGCCAGGGGAGATCCCGCGCGTGGCCCAGCGCATTGCGGGATGCGTAATCACGCCCCTCCAGGAAATAGATCCCGCGCACGAATTCCCGCCATCCCAGGATCTGCCGGATGAACCCCTCGGCGGCGTTGAGCGGCACGTCGCCGGCCCGCCAGGCTTCCTCGGCCGCCCGGCAGACCTCCAGCGGGTCCAGCAGGCCGATGTTCAGGCTGGGCGAGATCACCGCGTGGTAGAGCCAGCGCTCGCCCCGCATCATCGCGTCCTGGTAGTCGCCGAAACGCGGCAGCGCATGCCGGATGAAATGCGCCAGCGCCCGCTTCGCCTGCCCCGGTTCGGTTGCGAAGGCAAAGGGGCGCAGGTCGCCGAAATGGCCTCCGAACCGCTTCTCGACCAGGTCCAGCACCTCCTCGACCGCCGCGTCGGGGGTGAATTGCATCGGACCCTTGTGGTCGATCCCCTCGGGCGGCGGCTTGCGGTTCTCGGAATCATAGTTCCACTTGCCGCCGGCGGGCTGGTCACCTTCCATCAACAGCCCGGTCTTGCGGCGCATGGCGCGATAGAAATACTCCATCCGCAGCGCCTTGCGCCCGCTTGCCCAGTCCTCGAAATCCGCGCGGCTGGCGATGAACCGATCATCGGCGTGGAACACCACCTTCAGCGGACAGTTGCGCAGCGCATCGATCAGCCGCCATTCGCCCGGTGTCGTGGCCAGCACCTCGTCCGCGCCGAATTCCTCGGCCCGCCGCAACAGCTCGCCGCAGATCGATCCCGACGCGTCGGGATCGTCGAGCGCGGTATAGGCCACGCGCCACCCGGCCGCGCGCAGCCGCGCCGCATGCTTGCGCATCGCTGCCAGCACCAGCGCGATCTTCTTGGGATGATGTCTCACATAAGTGGTTTCATCGGCAACCTCGGCCATAACCACCACATCACGGTCCCTGTCCGCCGCGCGCAGGGCCGACAGCCCGTCGCTCAGCTGATCGCCCAGGACAAGAACCAGCCGCGTCACCACGGCACCGTCTTGCCCGCCCAGTCGAAGAACCCGCCGGTATCATCCGGGCCCAGACCGTCGATCACCGACAGCAGGTTGCCCGCCGCCTCGGCCGGTTCAACCGCCGGATGCCGGCCCAGGTATTTCGCGGTGAACGGGGTTGCCACCGTGCCGGGATGCAGCGCCACGCAGACAGCATGCCGATGCGTCCGCGCCAACTCGATGGCGCCGGTATGCACGATCTGGTTCACCGCCGCCTTGGCCGCACGGTAGCTGATCCAACCGCCCAGCCGATTGTCCCCGATGGATCCCACCCGCGCCGAGAGCACCGCGAAGACTGCTCGCCGGTCCCGCGGCAAGAGCCGCCCCGCCTCGCGCAGCACCAGGGCCGGCCCGACGGCATTCAGCGCGAACTGGTCCATCATCGCCTGCGCCCGGATCGCGCGAACCGACTTCTCCGGCTCGGCCCCATCGATCTCCAGCGCGCCCGAGGCAACCAGCACCAGGTCGAAAGGATCGTCCAGGCCGCCCAGCACGCGCGCCACGGACTCCTCATCCGTCAGGTCCAGCCCGTCGCCCGACCGCGACAGGCCCAAAACCCCGACGCCCCGCGCCTCCAGCGCCGCCGACAGCGCGCGCCCAATGCCGCCCGACGCTCCGATCACCAATGCCCGTTCCATACGCCTCAGCTAGACGGGCCGAACCGCCCTTCAAGACTTCATCTTTTTCCAAATACTCAAAGACCGACACTGCCGCCCACGCCGGGGGCCGGAAAATTCGCCCTTCCCTTCCCGCCTGCCCGATGTATAGACTGACGGCATGACGCAGAACGCCCATATCGTTTCCGACATCGCCCCCCGGGGCGCGGCGCTGCGTGGCCTCCTGATCCTAATCCGCCTCTGAGCGTGCCCGCCGGCGCGCCCGCTCAGAGGACAGGCTTGCGCGCCAAGAGGCCCTAGGACAGACACGAAAGTTATCCACATGACCAATTCCATCGACAATGATCGCGTCGTGATCTTCGACACGACCCTGCGCGACGGCGAACAAAGCCCCGGCGCCACCATGACGCATGAGGAAAAGCTCGAGATCGCCGAACTGCTCGACGACATGGGCGTCGACATCATCGAGGCCGGGTTCCCCATCGCCTCCGAGGGCGATTTCCGCGCCGTCGCCGAGATCGCGAAGCGCAGCAAGGACGCGGTGATCTGCGGCCTCGCGCGCGCCCAGCTGCCGGATATCGACCGCTGCTGGGAGGCGGTGAAGAATGCCGCGCAACCGCGCATCCACACCTTCATCGGCACCTCGCCGCTGCACCGCGCCATTCCCAACCTGAACCAGGACGAAATGGCCGAGCGCATCCACCAGACGGTGACCCACGCCCGCAACCTCTGCGACAACGTGCAATGGTCGCCGATGGACGCGACCCGCACCGAATGGGACTACCTCGCCCGCGTGGTCGAGATCGCCATCAAGGCGGGCGCCACCACCATCAACATCCCCGACACCGTGGGATATACCGCCCCGGTGGAGTCGGCCGACCTGATCCGGCGGCTGATCGCCGAGGTGCCGGGCGCCGAGGACGTGGTCTTCGCCACCCATTGCCACAACGATCTGGGCATGGCGACCGCCAACAGCCTCGCCGCCGTGGCGGGCGGCGCGCGGCAGATCGAATGCACCATCAACGGGCTGGGCGAACGCGCCGGCAACACCGCACTGGAAGAAGTGGTGATGGCGCTCAAGGTCCGCGGCGACATCATGCCCTGGCACACGCGGGTGGACAGCACCAAGATCATGCATATCTCGCGCCGGGTCGCCACCGTCTCGGGCTTTGCCGTGCAATTCAACAAGGCCATCGTCGGCAAGAACGCCTTTGCCCACGAATCCGGTATCCACCAGGACGGGATGCTCAAGAACGCCGAAACCTTTGAGATCATGCGGCCCGAGGATGTGGGCCTGACCGAATCGAACCTGGTGATGGGCAAGCATTCGGGCCGCGCCGCGCTGCGTGACAAGCTGAACCAGCTCGGGTTCGAGGTGGGCGACAACCAGCTCAAGGACATCTTCGTTCGGTTCAAGGAACTCGCCGACCGCAAGAAGGAGGTCTACGACGAGGATATCGTGGCGCTGATGCGCCTCGGCGAAGACCCCGAGAACGACCGGCTGCAGATCGTGTCGATGAAGGTGGTCTGCGGAACCGGCGGCCCGGCCGAAGCCACGGTCGAGATGGAGATCGACGGCAAGGACGTGTCGGCGACCGCCCAGGGCGACGGTCCGGTGGACGCCACCTTCAAGGCGGTCCGCGAGCTTCATCCCAACACCGCCAACCTGCAACTCTACCAGGTCCACGCGGTGACCGAGGGGACCGATGCGCAGGCCACGGTGTCGGTGCGGCTGGAAGAGGATGGCATGATCGCCACCGGCCAGTCGGCCAACACCGACACGGTGGTGGCCAGCGCCAAGGCCTATGTCAACGCGCTCAACCGCCTGCTGGTGCGCCGCGAGAAGACCGGCCCCGGCTCGGACGCACGCGAGATCTCCTACAAGGACGTGTCCTGAACCCGCCGTAGGATGGGGTTCAACCCCATCCTACGCACCATTCCCGAAGTCCGCTTCGGGAAACAGCGTGGCAACGTGCGCCGCGGCCTCGCCAAAGCCAAATGGCGCATTGACCACGAAGATGCCCGATCCGACCATCCGGTGTCCCTCCCGCGCCGGCGGGAACCGCACTTCATGCCGGATGCTGCCGGGGAAGTCCGACGCCTTCAGCGCCGTCAGCATCTCGTCATGGCGCGCATCGGTCAGGATCGGATACCACAGCACGATCACCCCGACGTTCCACTTGCGGTGCAGCGCCGCGATCCGCTTCGGCATCGCCTTGTAATCGCCGGGAAGTTCATAACTGGGGTCGATCAGCAGCAATCCCCGGCGCGGTGTCGGCGGGCAGATCGACATCGCAGTCTCGAACCCGTCTGCGGCATGCAGTTTCGCGGCAAAACCGCGCATCGCCCGCTCCAACGCCGCATGTTCCTGCGGGTGCAGCTCGGCCAAATGCAGGCTGTCCCGCTCCCGCAGCAGCGCGGCTGCGACGCGCGGGGATCCGGGGTAGGCATCCGGACCCTCGGCCCGGCGCACCGCGTCCAGCGCCCGGCGATAGGGGTGATCCGGTGCAAACCGCCGCTCCATCGCCCCGATACCCGCCGCCGCCTCACCGGTCTTCAGCGCCTCGGCGGCATCCAGGCGGTAGAGCCCGCGCCCGGCATGAGTCTCAAGAAAGCTCAGCGGCTTGTCCTTGGACGTCATGTAGTCCAGCATCCACGCCAGCAGCGCGTGTTTGTGCACGTCCGCCAGGTTGCCGGCGTGGTAAATATGTTGATAGGACAGCATCTTGCCTTGACCTTGGACCGAGGAAAGCGGTTTGGCGCTGACTCCAGCGGATTCGGGCCTTTTACACAAGGCTTCTCCGCCCTATAAGTCATTCAACCTGCGTCCGTCGAGTCGTGGGAGATAGCGATAATTCGGCAAGCAGGATCACACCAAAATGGGGCTCTTCGGAAACTTGGGCGGCTTGTTCTCGTCGGACATGGCAATCGACCTCGGCACGGCGAACACGCTGGTCTATGTCAAGGGACGCGGCGTGATCCTGAGCGAACCATCCGTGGTCGCCTATCACGTCAAGGACGGCGTCAAGAAGGTACTGGCCGTGGGCGAGGACGCCAAGCTGATGCTGGGGCGCACCCCCGGCAGCATCGAGGCGATCCGGCCGATGCGCGAGGGCGTCATCGCCGATTTCGACACCGCGGAAGAGATGATCAAGCATTTCATCCGCAAGGTGCACAAGCGGTCGACATTCTCGAAACCCAAGATCATCGTCTGCGTGCCGCATGGCGCCACGCCCGTCGAGAAACGCGCGATCCGCCAATCGGTGCTGAGCGCCGGCGCGCGCCGCGCCGGTCTGATTGCCGAACCGATCGCGGCGGCCATCGGCGCGGGCATGCCGATCACCGATCCGACCGGCAACATGGTCGTGGACATCGGCGGCGGCACCACCGAAGTGGCGGTGCTGAGCCTTGGCGATATCGTCTATGCCCGCTCGGTCCGGGTCGGCGGCGACCGCATGGACGAGGCCATCGTCAGCTACCTGCGGCGGCAGCAGAACCTCCTGGTGGGCGAGACCACCGCCGAGCGGATCAAGACCACCATCGGCACCGCGCGCATGCCCGATGACGGGCGCGGCGCGTCGATGCAGATCCGCGGGCGCGACCTTCTGAACGGCGTGCCCAAGGAGATCGAGGTCAGCCAGGCCCAGATCGCCGAGGCGCTGGCCGAGCCGGTGCAGCAGATCTGCGAGGCCGTGATGACCGCGCTGGAGACGACCCCGCCCGACCTGGCCGCCGACATCGTCGACCGCGGCGTGATGCTGACCGGCGGCGGCGCTTTGCTGGGCGATCTCGACCTCGCGCTGCGCGAGCAGACCGGTCTGGCGGTGTCGATCGCCGACGAAAGCCTCAACTGTGTTGCCCTAGGGACCGGCAAGGCGCTGGAATACGAGAAACAGCTGCGCCATGCGATTGACTACGACAGCTAGCACGCGCACCCTTTGCACTGGGGTCCGACCCCACCAGCCGGGCGGTCCCTTCGAACAGGAGTCCGATGGCACGGGACAGATCACAGCGCGATGACTTTGCCGGCCCCCTGCGGCGCCTGCTGCTGGGTGTCGTGCTGCTGTGCCTGGCCGGGATCTTCCTGATCTGGCGCATCGACAGCCCGCGGGTCGAGCGGTTCCGCGCTCAGGTCACGGATGCGGTCGTGCCGTCGATGGACTGGGCGATGGTTCCGGTGACGGCGACGATCAACCTGATCCGCGATTTTCAGAGCTATCAGCGTCTGAGCGAACAGAATCGCGAGCTGCGCAGCGAACTGCGCCAGATGCGCGCCTGGAAGGAGGCCGCGCTGCAGCTGGAGCAGGAGAACGCGCGCCTTCTGGATCTCAACAATGTGCGGCTGGATCCGCGCCTGACCTATATCACCGGGGTGGTGATGGCCGATAGCGGGTCACCCTTCCGGCAGTCCGTGCTGCTCAATGTCGGCGCGCGCGACGGCATCGTCGATGGCTGGGCGGCGATGGACGGGATCGGGCTCGTGGGACGGATCTCGGGCGTGGGACGGAACTCGGCCCGGGTGATCCTGCTGACCGACGCGGCCAGCGCCATACCGGCGACCATCCAGCCCTCGGGGCAGACTGCGCTGATCGCGGGCGACAATACGGCCGCCCCGGCGATCGACTTCCTGGAGAACCGCGAACTGGTGCGACCGGGCGACCGCGTGATCAGCTCGGGCGACGGCGGCGTGTTTCCGGCCGGCCTGCTGATCGGCCAGGTGGCGCAGGATCCCGCCGGGCGGCTGCGGGTGCGTCTGGCCGCCGATTACGAACGGCTGGAGTTCCTGCGGGTGCTGCGCCACCCCGGCGCCCGTCCGATCGAGACCCCCGGCGGCATCGTCGCGCCCGAACGCCCGGCCCCCACGGGCGACACAGCGCTTGCTCCGAACCTGCCGGAGGTACCCACCGATGGATAAGCTCTCGTCCTCGCGGATCTGGATGATGCGCCTGGTTTATGCCGGGCTGGCGCTGGTGATCATGTTCTTCCACCTGCTGCCGCTCAGCACGCTGCCCAACCGTTGGACGCCGCCGGATCTGCTGATCGCGCTCACCTTCGCCTGGACCATGCGGCGCCCGGATTTCGTGCCGATCGCCGTCGTCGCAGCAGTGATGCTGGCCGCCGATCTGCTGCTGCAACGGCCGCCGGGCCTGCTGGCGGCGCTGGTGGTTGCCGGCTGCGCCTTTCTCCGGCCCCGCACCGTCGGCCAGAGCGAGGCGGGCTTTGTCGGGGAATGGTTCGCGGTGGGCGTCGTGCTCGTCGCCATAACCCTGGTCAACCAGCTGATCCTTGTCGTCACCGACAGCGGGACCGCGCCACTGGTGCTGGTCCTGTTGCAGCTGGTGCTGACCATTGCCGTCTACCCGCTGGTCGTGTTGGCCAGCCAGGTGCTGTTCGGGGTGCGCCGGCTTGCGCCCTCGGATGCCGGCGCGATGGGGGCGCGGTCATGAAACGCAACCCCCGCGATATCGAGGCGACACACCGCAAGCTCAGCCGCCGCGCCCTGTTGCTGGGCGGCGCCCAGGCGGCGTTTGTCGGCGCGCTGGCGATGCGCATGCGCTACATGCAGGTGGACCAGGCCGACCAGTTCCGCCTGCTGGCCGAGGAGAACCGGATCAACATCCGCCTGATCCCGCCGACCCGGGGCGAGCTGTTCGACCGCAACGGGGTGATCCTGGGCCAGAACGTGCCGTCCTATCGCATCATCATCGTGCGCGAGGATGCCGGCGACGTGGACAAGGTGATCTCGGACCTGTCGCGCCTGATCGAGCTGCGGCCCGAGGATGTCGAACGCGCCCGCGCCGAGATGCGGCGCTCGCCGCCGTTCCTGCCGATCACCCTGGCCGACCGGATCACCTGGGAGGAGATCTCGAAGGTCGCGGTAAACGCCCCGGCCCTGCCAGGCATTACGCCCGAGGTGGGGCTGACCCGGGTTTATCCCTGGCAAGGCGATTTCGCCCATGTCATCGGCTATGTCGGCCCGGTCAGCGACTATGACCTGAGCAAGATGGAGGATCCCGAACCGGTGCTGCGCATCCCCCGGTTCCAGATCGGCAAGGTCGGGCTGGAGGCCAAGCGCGAGGACATCCTGCGCGGCAAGGCCGGCGCCAAGCGGGTCGAGGTCAACGCCACCGGCCGCGTCATGCGCGAGCTTGACCGCCAGGAAGGCCAGCCCGGCGCCGATCTGCAAATGAGCGTCGATGCCAAGCTGCAGCACTATGTTCAGGCGCGTCTGGGCCGCGAAAGCGCCGCGGTGGTGGTGATGGACTGCGAAACCGGCGACCTGCGCGCGATCGCCTCTTCGCCCAGTTTCGATCCCAACCTCTTCGTGCGCGGCATCTCGGTGGCCGACTACCGGGGCCTGACCGAGGACCCCTATCGCCCGCTGGCCAACAAGACCGTGCAGGGCACCTATCCGCCGGGTTCGACCTTCAAGATGATCACCGCGATGGCGGCGCTCGAAGAGGGGATGATCGAGCCCGAGGAAACCGTCTATTGCCCCGGCTTCCTCAAGGTCGGCAGCCGTCGGTTCCACTGCTGGAAGCGCGGCGGGCACGGACACGTGAATCTCGAGACCTCGCTCAAGCGCAGCTGCGACGTCTACTACTACGACCTGGCGCTGAAGGTCGGGATTGACCGGATCTCGGCGATGGCCAACCGGTTCGGCCTTGGAGTCAGGCACGAGTTGCCGATGTCGGCGGTGGCCGACGGGCTGACGCCGACCCAGGACTGGAAACAACGCGTGTATGGCGAAGGCTGGTTGATCGGCGACACAGCGAACGCCTCGATCGGCCAGGGCTTCATGCTGGCCTCTCCGCTGCAGCTGGCGGTGATGTCCGCGCGCATCGCCACCGGGCGCGAAGTTGCGCCACGGCTGGTCAAGTCCATCAACGGGATCGAGACGCCGCTGATCCGCGGCGGATCCCTGGGCTTGAACGAGAACAACCTGCGCAAGATGCGCAAGGCGATGTATGCCGTGTCGAACGACCGGCGCGGCACCGCCTACCGCTCGCGCATCATCGCCGAGGGGCTGCGCATGGCCGGCAAGACCGGCACCAGCCAGGTGCGCAACATCACCGCCGCCGAACGCGCCGCCGGGGTGATCAGCAACGAGGATCTGCCCTGGGAACGCCGCGACCACGCGCTGTACGTCTGTTTCGCACCGTTCGAGGCCCCTAAATACGCGGTTTCCGTCGTCGTCGAACATGGCGGCGGTGGATCGCGGGCCGCGGCGCCCGTGGCGCGCGACGTGCTGTTGCAGGCGCTCTATGACGGCACGCCCCCGCTTGAGGCCTATCCCAAGGGCGACCGCTCGCGGATCCAGGCCCAGCAGGAGCGCCTTCAGCGCGAGGACCGCCCGACGCTGGATACCGACGGGAACGACCGGGCATGAGTTATCTCGAATATAACGTCAAATCCACGCCCACCGGCCTGCGCAAGATCCTCTACATGAACTGGCCGCTGACCCTGCTTCTGGCCAGCGTGGCGGGGGTGGGGTTCCTGATGCTCTACTCGGTGGCCGGCGGATCCTACTCGCCCTGGGCCGAACCGCAGATGAAGCGGTTCGCGCTGGGACTTGCGGTGATGACCGCCGTGGCGCTGGTGCCGATCTGGTTCTGGCGCAACATGGCGGTGGTGGCCTATTGCATCTCGATCCTCCTGCTGCTGGCGGTCGAACTGTTCGGCACCGTGGGCATGGGGGCGCAGCGCTGGATCGACCTGGGCTTCATGCGGCTGCAACCCTCCGAATTGATGAAGATCACGATGGTGATGCTGCTGGCGGCCTATTACGACTGGCTCCCCGGGCAGAAGACCTCGCGCCCGATCTGGGTCCTGATCCCGGTGATGATGATCCTTTTGCCCACCTTCATGGTGCTCAAACAGCCCGACCTCGGCACCGCGATCCTTCTTCTCGCTGCGGGGGGCGGGCTGATGTTCCTGGCAGGCGTACACTGGGCCTATTTTGCCGCCGTGATCGCCTCGGGCGTGGGCGTGATCGTTGCGGTGTTCAAGAGCCGCGGCACCGACTGGCAGATGCTCAAGGACTACCAATACCGGCGCATCGACACGTTCCTCGACCCCTCCACCGATCCGCTGGGGGCGGGCTATCACATTACCCAGTCCAAGATCGCGCTGGGATCGGGCGGCTGGTCGGGGCGCGGATTCATGCAGGGCACGCAATCGCGGCTCAACTTCCTGCCCGAGAAACACACCGATTTCATCTTCACCACCCTGGCCGAGGAGTTCGGCTTCATCGGTGGCTTCTCGCTGCTGCTGCTCTATTCGCTGATCCTGTTGTTCTGCATCGCCACAGCGCTGGCCACGCGCGACCGGTTCTCGTCACTGGTCACGCTGGGCATCGGCATCAACTTCTTCCTGTTCTTCGCGGTCAACATGTCGATGGTGATGGGCTTGGCCCCCGTCGTCGGCGTGCCGCTGCCGATGGTCAGCTATGGCGGCTCGGCCATGCTGGTGCTGATGGCCGCTTTCGGAATCGTCCACAGCGCCCATATTCACCGCCCCCGCCACCGCGTCTGAGGTGCCATGACCGCCAACATCCTGTTCTCCGCCCGCCCGGCGCTGTGGCCGGTCTATCGCCCGCTCCTGTCCCGCGGTCTCGAAGAGGCCGGCGTCGCGGCGGCGCTGGACACCGATCTGCCGCCGGACGAGGTCGATTATGTGGTCTACGCGCCCAATGGCGGGCTGTGGGATTTCACTCCGTTCACCCGGCTCAAGGCGGTGCTCAGCCTGTGGGCCGGGGTCGAGACCATCGTGCCCAACCCGACACTGACCGTTCCGCTGGCGCGCATGGTCGATACCGGGCTGACCGAGGGCATGACAGAATGGGTCACCGGCCATGTGCTGCGCTACCATTTGGGGATGGATGCCCATATCCGCGGGCTGGACGGTCAATGGCGGCAGGACGTGCCGCCGCTGGCGCGCGGCCGCCGCGTCACCGTGCTGGGGCTGGGCGCGCTGGGTGCAGCGGCCGCCAGCACGCTGGCCCGGCTCAACTTCGACGTCAGCGGCTGGAGCCGCTCGCCCCGCGAGATCGACGGCGTCACCTGCCTGCACGGCCCCCAGGGGCTGGAGCGCGCGCTGTCGACCGCCGAAATCCTGGTTCTGCTACTGCCCGACACGCCGGCCACCGAAAACACGCTCGACGCCCACAGCCTGGCCCTGCTGCCGCGCGGCGCGCGCATCCTCAACCCGGGCCGCGGTGCCCTGATCGACGACGCGGCCCTTCTGGCAGCCCTGAACAGCGGCCAGGTGGCCCATGCCACGCTGGACGTGTTCCGGACCGAACCGCTGCCGCCCGAGCATCCCTACTGGGCGCACCCGCAGGTCACCGTGACCCCGCATATCGCTTCGGAAACCCGTCCCGAAACCGCCGCGCAGGTCATCGTCGAGAACATTCGCCGCGGCGAGACCGGCGATGGGTTTGTGCATCTCGTCGACCGCGATCTGGGCTACTGAGCCATTTTCATCTTTTGAAAAATACTCCCGCCGGAGGCCTGCGCCGCAGGCGCATCCCCGCGTTCAGCCCGCCGCCAGCCCCCGCCCCCTGAGCAGCGCGCGGACCTCGGGCAGCCGCCCCCGGAACGCCACGTAAAGCTCCTCGGGCTCCTTTGAGCCGCCGGTCGACAGGATGTGGCGCTCCAGCGCCGCCGCGCGCCCGGCATCGAAGGCCCCGCCCGCCTCCTCGAAGGCGGCAAAGGCGTCGGCATCCATCACTTCGGACCACATGTAGCTGTAATAGCCCGAGGAATAGCCGTCGCCGGCAAAGACATGCGCGAAATGCGGCGTCGCGTGGCGCATCCCGATGGCGTGGGGCAGGCCGATCCCGGCCAGCACCTCGGCCTGTTTCGCCATCGGATCGGCCGGCGCCGGGCCGTCGTGAAATTCCAGATCGACAAGCGCCGAGGCGACATATTCCACCGTCTGGAAACCCATGTCGAAATTCGCCGCCGCAAGCAGGCGGTCCAGCATATCCTGCGGCATCGCCTCGCCGGTCTCGGCATGGGTGGCAAACTCGGCCAGCACCCCGGGCACCTCCAGCCAATGCTCGTAGAGCTGGCTGGGCAGTTCCACGAAATCGCGCGCCACCGAGGTGCCGCTGATGCTTTCATAGGTCACATCCGACAGCATCTGGTGCAGCGCATGGCCGAATTCATGGAACAGCGTGCGTGCATCGTCCCAGGACAAAAGCGCCGGATCGCCCTTGGCGAAGTTGCACACGTTGATGACGACCGGCGCCTGCTCCTCGGGGAACTTCGCCTGCTGCCGCATCGCCGAACACCACGCGCCCGAGCGTTTCGACCCGCGCGCGAAATAATCGCCGACGAAAACCGCCACGTGGCGGTCCCCGCGCGTCACCTCCCAGGCGCGGCAGTCGGGATGATAGAGCGGGACGTCCAGCGGCCGGAACTCCAGCCCGAACAGGCGATGCGCGCAGGCAAAAGCCGCCTCGATCATCCGGTCGAGCTGCAGATAGGGCTTGAGCGCCGCCTCCTCCAGATCATGCTCGGCCCGGCGCCGTTTCTCGGCGTAGTGGTGCCAGTCCCACGGCTCAAGCGGGCCGTTCACTCCGTCGGCCTGCATCATCCGCGTCAGCACCTCGGCATCCGCCTCGGCCCGCGCCTTCGCAGGCTCCCAGACCTGCATCAGCAACTCCCGGACCCGGTCGGGGCTGCGCGCCATCTCGGTTTCCAGCTTGTAGGTCGCGAAATCGTCGTAACCCAGCAGCTTTGCCCGCTCCTCGCGCAGGGCGAGGATCTCGGCCGCGATGGCCCGGTTGTCGGTCGCGCCGCAATTGGCCCCGCGCGCGGCCCAGGCCAGGTAGGCCCGCTGTCGCAGGTCGCGGCGTGGCGAGAATTGCAGGAACGGCACGATCAGCGAGCGCGAGAGCGTCACCACCGGCCCCGCAGCGCCCTTCTCCCGGCCCGCCGCACGCGCGGCATCGATGACGAAATCCGGCAGCCCCTCCAGGTCGTCCTCGTCCAGGGCAAGTGACCAGCCACGTTCATCCGCCAGCAGGTTCTGGGTGAATTGCGTCCCCAGCGTGGCCAGCCGCGACTTGATCTCCTTCATCCGCGCCTCGGCGGGGCCTTCCAGCGCCGCGCCGGCCCGGACGAATCCGCGATGGGACAGCATCAGCACCCGCGCCTGCTCGTCGCTCAGATCCAGCGTATCGCGCCGCGCCCACAGCTCCGCAACCCGGGCGAACAGGGCCTTGTTCGCGGAAATCTCGGAGAAATGCGCGGCAAGTTTCGGTGCGAACTCCCGCTGCAATTCCTCGCGCACCGGGTTGCTGTCGGCGCCGGCCAGGGTGAAGAACACCGAAAGCACCTTGTCCAGATCCGCGCCCTCGGCCTCCAGCGCCTCGACGGTGTTGGCGAAGTCCGGTGCCGCGGGGTCGCCCGCGATGGCGTCGATCTCGGCGCGATGCGCGGCCAGCGCCAAGTCCAGCGCCGGGGCGAAATCGTCGTCGGAAATGGCGTCGAACGGGGCCATGCGGAACGGTGTGGTCCAGTCGGACAGGATCGGATTGCTCATCACTTCAGCCTTTGTCGTTGTTCCCGCAAACCGGGCAGTCGGCGCGCCGTTTCAGCCCGATGCGGCGCGTCTCGCCGTAAAGACCGTCATAGATCAGCAACGCGCCCCTGAGCGCCGTGCCCGCGCCGGTGATCACCTTGACTGCCTCCATCGCCATCATCGCCCCGACGACGCCGGGCAACGGCCCGGCCACGCCGGCCACGCTGCAGGCCGGCGCCAGCGCCTCGTCCGGGGCCTCGGGAAAGATGCACTGGTAGCAGGGCCCGGAATGCGCCGGATCGAACACGCTCACCTGCCCCTCCCACTGGGTCAACGCGCCCGAGATCAGCGGTTTGCCCTGCGCCACCGCAACCCGGTTGGCCAGGTAGCGCGTGGCGAAATTGTCGCTCCCGTCCAGCACGAAGTCATAGTCGGCAAACAGATCGGCGGCGATCTCGGGCGTCAGGCGGCGGTGATAGGGCCGCACGGCAACATGCGGGTTCTGCGCCTCCATCGCGCGCTGCGCCGAGAACACTTTGGGCATGCCGATATCGGCGTCGTCATGGATGACCTGCCGTTGCAGGTTCGCGTTCTCGACCACGTCGTCGTCGATCACGCCAATGGTGCCGACCCCGGCGGCAGCGAGGTATTGCAGCGCCGGTGCGCCCAGGCCCCCGGCGCCGATCACCAGCACCCGCGCCTGCTTCAGCCGCTTCTGGCCCGGCCCGCCCAGCTCGCGCAGGACGATATGGCGGGCATAGCGGTCCAGCTCGACCTCCGAGAAGCTACCCGTGGGCGCATCAGGCTTCGGTCCGGATGCGTCCGCGCGTGCTCGCAGCCCCGCCACCCAGCGGCCATAGAGCAACGCCAGGACGGCAAATCCCGCCAGCAGCAGCCAGGGCGCGGGGCTGCCGCCGGTTGCGGTTCGCAGAGGATGCCCCGCCGGCAACACCAGTTGGAGCGCAAGCACCAGCAGGAACAGGCCCGCCAGGACTGTCAGCCGGGATTTCGGCGGGACGCCCAGCGCCCAGCCGGCGCCCCACAGCGCCGCTGCCACGGCCAGAACCAGCCCCATCAGCCGCGCCCCGTCGATCCGAACCCGTCGCTGCCGCGCGTCGTCCCGTCCAATTCGGAGGTCTCTTCGAACGCCGCGCGGACTACCGGCGCCACGACCAGCTGCGCGATCCGGTCGCCATGGGAAATCTCGAAGGATTCGTGCCCGGCATTCAGCACGATCACCCCCAGCGGCCCGCGATAATCGCTGTCGATCGTGCCCGGCGTGTTGACCAGCGTGATGCCGTATTTCAACGCCAGGCCCGAGCGCGGCCGCACCTGGATCTCGTGACCCTCGGGTATCTCCACCCGCAGCCCGGTGGGCACCAGCGCCCGCGCGCCCGGCTCCAGCATGATCGCGCCGCGGTCGGGAAACGAGGCACGCACATCCGCCCCCGCGGCCCCCGCGCTCTCATAGGACGGCAGAGGCACAGACGGGTCCGCACCCGCCTCGCGGATCACCCGGATGGTCACCATGCACACTTCCTTGTCTTCATCTTTTTCCAAATACTCCCGCCGGAGGCGGACAGATCACTCCGCCAACGCCGCCGCGATCCGGTCGGCCAGGCGCGCGGCCACCGCATCCTTGCCCATGCGCGGCCATGTCTCCGGCCCCTTGTCGGTGATTAGCGTCACCGCATTCTCGGACCCGCCCATGATGCCGGTGTCCGGGCTCACGTCATTGGCCAAGATCCAGTCGCACCCCTTGCGCGCACGCTTGGCGGTGGCATGGGCGATGACGTCATCGGTCTCGGCGGCGAACCCGACCACCAGTCGCGGTCGGCCCGCGTCCATCTGCGCCACACTCTTCAGGATGTCGGGGTTCTCGGCGAATTCCAGCGCCGGCATCCCGTCGCGGGTCTTTTTCAGCTTGCGGTCCGAGGCGCTGGCCACGCGCCAGTCGGCCACCGCCGCGGCAAAGACCCCGGCATCGGCGGGCAGCGCCTCCTGCACCGCGGCGGCCATCTGCGCGGCGGACTCCACGCGCACCAGTTCGACCCCGTCGGGCGGCGGCACCTCGGCCGGTCCGGTGATGAACACCACCTGCGCACCCAGCGCTGCAAGGGCCCGCGCCACGGCGGTTCCCTGCGCGCCCGAGGAGCGGTTGGCGATATAGCGCACCGGGTCGATCGGCTCATGCGTGGGGCCGGATGTCACCAGGACCCGGCGGCCCGCCAGCGGCCCGTCGCCCAGCGCAGCCTCGATGGCGGCGACGATCTCCAGCGGTTCGGCCATGCGCCCCGGCCCGAACTCGCCGCAGGCCATGTCGCCGTCATTGGGTCCGGTCACGCGCAGTCCATCGGCCTTCAGCTGCGCCAGGTTGCGCTGGGTCGCGGGATGCTGCCACATTCGCACGTTCATCGCCGGCGCCAGCAGGACCGGCGTATCGGTCGCCATCAGCAGGGTCGAGGCCAGGTCGTTTGCCAGCCCGCCCGCCATCTTGCCCATCAGATCCGCCGTCGCCGGCGCCACCACCACCAGGTCGGCCACGCGCGAGAGCTGGATATGGCCCATCTCTGCCTCGTCCGTCAGGTCGAACAGGTCGCGATAGACCTTGGTTCCCGCCAGCGCAGAGACCGAAAGCGGAGTGACAAATTCCGCGCCCGCCGCGGTCAGCACCGGCGTCACCGCCGCGCCGCGCTCGCGCAGCCGCCGGATCAGGTCCAGCGCCTTGTAGGCGGCGATTCCACCGCCGATGATCAGCAGGATGCGTTTGGACGCCAGCATGGCAAGCCTTTCGGAACGTCGCGGACTGGCCGAACATTATGCAAGCCGGCAAGGTTCTGCCAGAGCCGATTGCGGGATGGGCCGGGTGCGACCGCGTTCAGCCGAACGCCGCGCAGGGGTTCTCGCGCTCGGGGGCCGGCGCATTGAGCACCGCATCGAATTCGCCAGAAATGGTGGCGCCGGTTTCGGACAGGCCCAACGCGAAAACCCGCAGATTGGGCGCCATGCGCGCAAGGAAAGTGGGAATCCCGCGATCCTTGCGGGCGTGGCCGTTGCCGGTGATCACCACGACGGGCGTGCCCTGCTCCTCCACCGCGCGCAGAATGGCGCGGGTCAGCACCGCGTCGCGCAGACGCTGCATCTGGACGATCTGCGGCAGGATCTCGGGCGGCAGGGCGTTGCAATGGGCGCTCTGCTGATCCGCTTCGCGGGCCGCCTGTTCCTCAGGTGGCAAAGGGATGGTCAGCCCAAACCGCGCCGCATCGGCACCCAGCGCACTGGCCGGGCCGGCCTTCATCGCCGCGCGCGCGGCCTCACGCGGGACCAGCGCGCCATAGAGCGGCGCATCCGGCGACGCCTCGAAAATTGGGAGGTAAAGTGCAAGCGGCGGCCAGCCGAGTTCGGGCCAGCGCAGCATCTTTGCCATCTTCTTGGGCTCGGAGATCAGCTTGCGGTTGACCCGCGTTGCGGCCTCCTCGGTCAGCATTTCCCAGACCACGGCCCTGGGCGACAGCGCCGCAACCGCCGCGGCCTGCATCTTGTGGTGATGCGGGTTGTCATGCACCTCGCCCAGGAGGATCACATCGGCCGCTTCCATCCCCGCCAGAACCTCATCCGGCAGAGCGGGCTCATCGGCCGCGGCATGCAGCGCCAGGGTTGCGCTGCACAGAACGGCCACGACCAATGGAATGGAACGTCTCATGCCAGGAAATTCTGCACCTCGCGCGAGCAGGCTTCAAGCTTTTTGCGCATCTTTCCGAACGCCGCCGCCTCAAGCTGGCGCACACGCTCCTTGCTCAGGCCCAGTTCCTGGCCGAGACTTTCCAGCGTGCGCGGCTGGTCGCGCAGCTTGCGCTCGCGCACGATGAAGCGTTCGCGCTCGTTGAGGGTCTGCATCGCCTCGATCAGCCAGTCGCGCAGCTGGGCATTGTCGTGGCGGGATTCGACGGTCTCGGCGGCCTGTTCGCTGTCATCCTCGAGCACGTCGATCCATTCGCGCCCCTCTTCGTCCGCGCTCTGCACCGCGTTCAACGAGAAATCGGAGCCCGAAAGGCGGCCTTCCATCATCTCGACATCGCGCAGCGGCACGCCGATCTCGGAAGCGATCATCTGGTGCAGCTGGTGGCGGTCCAGCGCCATGCCCTCGGCTGCGGCCTCGCGTTCCAGTTTGGCCTGCACCCGGCGCATGTTGAAGAACAGAGATTTCTGCGACGAGGTCGAGCCGGTGCGCACCATCGACCAGTTGCGCATCACGTAATCCTGGATGCTGGCCTTGATCCACCAAACCGCATAGGTCGAGAATCGCACGCCGCGGTCGGGGTCGAACTTGTCGGCGGCCTTCATCAGGCCCAGTCCCGCCTCCTGGATCAGGTCGTTCATCGGCGCGCCATAGCGCTTGAACTTGGCCGCCATCGAGATCGCAAGGCGCATATAGGCGGTGATCAGCCGGTGCAGCGCCTTCTCGTCGCGCTGATCCCTCCAGGCATAGGCCAGCTTCAGCTCGGTCTCCGCATCCAGAAGCTCGGCCTTCATCGCCTGGCGCGACATTGTCGTGTCATAGGAATAATCGAGTGCCATTGCGTTTCTCCCTGAACGCCCGGGCTGACCGCCGGGCTTGTCTTTGCGCATTTGTGGTCTATACGCAGGAAACTGGCGGCCGGTTCACAACCGAGGTAACAATCTTGCTTGCGAAATTCACCCTGGTGTTGGGAGGCGCGGCTTCTGGAAAGTCGGCATTTGCCGAGGAACTGGTTGTTTCCACCGGAAAATCTCGGATCTACTTGGCCACTTCACAAGTGCTTGATGACGAGATGAGGGACAAGGTGCGCCGCCACGTCTCGCAGCGCGGCGGCGGGTGGCGCACGGTCGAGGCGCCGTTCGAGCTGTCCGATGCGCTGGCGGCGGCCGGGTCGGACGAGATTGTCCTGCTCGACTGCGCGAGCATGTGGCTGAGCAATCACCTGCTGGCCGGGAATGACCTGCCGGATCGGCAGGCGGCGCTGCTGGAGGCGATCGAGGCCTGCCCCGCGGATGTGGTCGTGGTGTCGAACGAGGTCGGGCACGGCATCGTTCCCGACAACGCGCTTGCGCGCCGGTTCCGCGAGGCGCAGGGCCGGTTGAACATCGCCCTGGCTGCGCGGGCGGAACTGGTTGTCATGGTCACGGCCGGGCTGCCGATGACGCTGAAGGGGACGCTGCCATGACCCGCCTGCACCTGGTCCGGCACGGGCCGACCCACGCCAGGACGATGGTGGGCTGGTCCGACCTGCCCGCCGACCTGAGCGATACCGAAGCGATCGGACGTCTGTCGGCGCACCTGCCGGAACAAGCGGTCGTCGTATCGTCTGACCTGATCCGTGCGGCCGACACCGCCACCGCGCTCCAGGGTGCGCGGACCCGCCTGCCCGACCGCGCCGCCCTGCGCGAGATGCGGTTCGGCGACTGGGAGTTGCGCGCCCATGCCGATATCGAGGCCGAAGATCCCGAGCGCATCCGCGCCTTCTGGGACCGGCCCGGCGAGGTGCGGCCGCCCGGCGGCGAAAGCTGGCACGAGCTGAGCGCGCGGGTGGACCGCGACATCGATGCGCTGGTGACGGCGCATCCCGGCGGCGACATTGTGGTCGTGGCGCATTTCGGCGTCATCCTCTGTCAGTTGCAGCGCGCCCTGCGCGTCAGCGCCGAAGACGTCTTTGCCCACCGGATCGACAACCTGTCGGTGACGCGGATCACATGCGCCCCGGAGGACTGGACTGCCGACCTGATCAATCACCGTCCGTGATGGCCCGCCACACGGATCGTCGCTTGGCGGGATGCCTGCGTGGTGCCTATCCTTCTTGCCCATGACCTACGACCTGTTCATCGGTGACCGGATGTTCTCCAGCTGGTCGCTGCGCGGCTGGCTGATGCTCGAGAAATTCGGCCTTCCGCATCGCATACACATGATCGGGCTCTACACCGGAAAGATGGCGCAGGACATGGCGCCGCTGGCCCCGGCGCGGCTGGTGCCGGTTCTGCGCCTGCCGGACGGAACCGTGGTCGGCGAAAGCCTCGCCATCGCGGAAACACTGGCCGAGCGGCATCCCGGGGCCGGTCTCTGGCCCGCCGATCCGGCGCTGCGCGCGACCGCCCGCTGGCTCTGCGCCGAAATGGCGACGGGATTCCTCGCCTTGCGGGCCGAATGCCCCATGCAGCTGGCCCATTGCTTTGACGGGTTCCGCCCGTCGCCGGAAACCCGCGCCGACCTGGAGCGGATCGAGACGCTGTGGGGACATGCCCGCGCGGCCTCCGGCACGCGTACCGGGCCGCTTTTCGGCGCCTACAGCCTGGCCGATGCGTTCTATGCACCGGTCGCGGCCCGGATCGTCGGCTATGGCCTGCCGGTGTCGGACACGGGGCGGGCCTATTGCGATGCGCTGCTGGACGATCCGGCGATCCATCGCTGGCGCGCCGCGGCCGGCGAGGTGCGGTATGACCCGTTTCCCTATTCGCAGGATCTGCCCGTGCGGCCCTGGCCCGGAGACACCGTCGAGACACGTTAACCGTTTCGAAACCTGCGGCGCGGTAGCAATCGGGTGTTAACCAACGCAGGATACAAATGGTCGCCCGCGCCTATACCGTCGCATTCCAGGGGGTAGAGGCCCGCCCGGTCGAGGTGCAATGCGCCGTCAGCCCGGGCCTGCCCGCCTTCTCCATCGTGGGGCTGCCGGACAAGGCCGTGTCCGAGGCGCGCGACCGGGTGCGCAGCGCGCTGGCCGCAATGGCCATCGCTTTGCCGTCCAAGCGGATCACCATCAATCTGTCGCCCGCCGACCTGCCCAAGGAGGGCAGCCATTTCGACCTGCCCATCGCGCTGGCCCTGCTGGCCGCGCTCGAGATCGTGCCGCGCGAGGCTGCCGAACAAACCGTTGCGCTGGGCGAGCTGTCGCTGGACGGCTCTCTGGTACCGGTGGCCGGCGCGCTACCCGCGGCGATGACCGCCGCCGCGGATGACCGGACGCTGCTGTGCCCCAAGGCGTCGAGCGCCGAGGCGGCCTGGGTCGGGGCGGCGCAGGTGATCGGCGCCGAGAGCCTTGGCGCGGCGTTGCGCCACTATACCGGGCAGTGCCCGCTGGAGCCGGCCAGCCCCGGAGAGGTCGATCTCAGCCCCTGCCCGCGCGACCTGCGCGACGTGAAGGGGCAGGAACGGGCCAAGCGCGCGCTCGAGATCGCGGCGGCAGGCCGGCATCACCTGATCCTGATCGGCACGCCGGGATCGGGAAAGTCCATGCTGGCGGCGCGGATTCCCGGCATCCTGCCGCCCCTGACGCCCACCGAGGCGCTGGAGACCTCGATGATCCAGTCGCTGTGCGGGCTGCTGAGCGAGGGCGGGATCAGCCGCACGCGGCCCTTCCGCGAGCCGCATCATACCGCGTCGATGGCGGCAATCGTCGGTGGCGGAAAGGGTGCGAAACCCGGCGAGATCAGCCTGGCCCATAACGGCGTTCTGTTCATGGACGAGTTCCCCGAGTTTCCCCGCACGGTCCTGGAAACACTGCGCCAACCCATCGAGACCGGCGAAGTGATGGTGGCGCGCGCCAACGCGCATGTGAAATACCCCTGCCGGTTCATGCTGGTCGCCGCCGCCAACCCGTGCAAATGCGGCTATCTACCGGATCCCGCCCGCGCCTGTTCGCGCGCGCCCGGCTGCGGCGAGGATTATCTGGGGCGTATTTCCGGCCCGCTGATGGACAGGTTCGACCTGAGGCTGGAGGTGCCGCCGGTGGATTTCACCGATCTCGACCTGCCCGCCTCGGGCGACGGCTCGACCACCGTGGCCGCGCGGGTCGCCGCCGCACGCGAGATACAGGCCACGCGGTTCCGGAGCACGGAGGGCCTGCGCCAGAATGCCGATGCCGAAGGTCGCGTGCTGGAGGAGATCGCCACCCCGGACGCCGAGGGCAAGGCGCTGCTGCTGAAGGCCGCCGACCGCTTCGGCCTGTCGGCGCGCGCCTATCACCGGATCCTGCGGGTGGCGCGGACGATCGCCGATCTGGACGGCTCGGAGGATGTGCACAAGCCGCATGTTGCCGAGGCGCTGAGCTTTCGCATCAGCGCCCGGGTGGCGGCCTAGAGCCTGGCCTCGATGGCCTCCCAGATCCGGCCGGCCACGTTGATGCCGTCGAACCGCTCCAGCTCTTGTATGCCGGTGGGCGAGGTCACGTTGATCTCGGTCAGGTAGTTGCCGATCACGTCGATGCCGACAAAGATCTGGCCCTTCTCGCGCAGGAGCGGGCCGATGGCCGCGCAGATCTCGCGGTCGCGCTCGCTCAGCCCCACCTTTTCGGGCCGCCCCCCCACATGCATGTTCGACCGGGTCTCGCCCGCCGCCGGCACCCGGTTGATCGCCCCCACGGGCTCTCCATCGACCAGGATCACCCGCTTGTCGCCCTGGCTCACGTCGGGCAGGAATTTCTGCACGATGAGCGGCTCGCGGCTGAACCCGGTGAAGAGTTCATGAAGCGAGGTCAGGTTGCGATCACTACCGTCCAGCCGGAACACGCCCGCACCGCCATTGCCGTAGAGCGGCTTGAGGATAATGTCGCCATGCCGGTCCTTGAACGCCTTGATGGTCGCCAGATCGCGGGCCACGGTGGTCGGCGGGGTCAGGTCGGGAAAATCCAGCACCAGCAGCTTTTCGGGATAGTTGCGCACCCAGAACGGGTCGTTCACCACCAGGGTCTGCCCCCGCAGCCGGTCGAGCAGGTGGGTCGCGGTGATGTAGTGCATGTCGAAAGGCGGATCCTGGCGCAGCCAGATCACGTCGAATTCCGACAGGTCCACCTCGCGCTCGGGGCCCAGCCGGGCCGGATCGCCGGCGACACGCTGCACCTCCATGTCGTGCCCGCGCGCGGTGATCCGCCCCTCCTGATAGGCCAGGCGGTCGGGGTCGTAGTAGAACAGCTGATGCCCGCGCGCCTGCGCCTCTTCGGCCAGACGGAACGAGCTGTCGGCGTTGATGTCCACGGCCCCGATCGGGTCCATCTGAAAGGCGATCTTCATGGCGCACCCCTGTTGCGAACAGCCGATACATGGCGCAGCCAGCACGAGGGTGCAATGCTGTTCAGGTCAGGCCAAAGGCATTCTCGACGATCCGGAACGCACCGGTTGCGTCCACCAGCGCCACGTCGAACCGCATCTCGGTCAGTTGCCCGTCCGGCTCCCCGGCCAGGAAAGCCTGCGCCGAGGCACAGATGCGATCCATCTGCCGCCGGCCGATACGCTCGGCCGCGCGGTCGAAATCGCGGCTCTGCTTGACCTCGACAAAGACCACGCCCCGGCCGTTTCGGGCGATCAGGTCGATCTCGCCGCCCGGCCCGCGCCAGCGCCGCCCGGCGATGGCGAACCCGCGCCGCTCATAGTCGCGGGCGATGCGCTGCTCGGCCGCCTCGCCGGTCCGGTGGTTGAGATATCCGCGCCGGCGGGGTGATCCCATGCCTACTTGCCTCCGAGTTTCAGCGCCATCTGGTAGACCGGCCTGCGCGGCATCCGGTGCATCCGCGACACCAGGTCGGCGGCATCCTTGACCGAGTGTGACTCGAGCGCGGTTAACAGGGCCTTTTCGATCTCGGCCTCGCTTGCGGCCTCGGGCGGGACGCGGTCGACCAGCAGAACGATCTCGCCCTTCACGCCCTGCGCCGCCAGCTGCGCCGCCAGATCGCCCAGCGGGACGCGGCGCACCTCCTCGAATTTCTTGGTGAGCTCCCGGCACAGGGCCGCAGGGCGCGCGTCCCCCAGGACCTGCGCCATGTCGGCCAGGCTGTCGGCCACGCGCTTTGGCGATTCGTAGAAGACCAGCGTACCCGGCATGTCGCGCAGCGCCTCGAGCCGGGTGCGCCGGGCCTTGGCCGCGCTGGGCAGGAACCCCGCGAAGAAAAACGCATCCGTCGGCAACCCGGCCAGCGTCAGCGCGGTCAGCACGGCGGACGGACCCGGCGCGGCGGTGACCATGTGGCCCGCCTCGGCGGCGGCCCGGCTGAGATCGAAACCGGGATCGGCGATCAACGGCATTCCGGCCTCGGAGGCGTAGGCCACCGATTTTCCATCCGCCAACGCCGCCAGCAGGCGGGCGCGCGCGCCGGCGCCGCTGTGGTCGTGGTAGGCCACTATCCGCCGCCCAGCGAGGGGAACGCCATGAATCTCCAGCAGCCGGCGCAGGCTGCGTGTATCCTCCGCGGCGATCACGTCGGCCGAGGCCAGCACGTCGAGCGCCCGCAGGGTGATGTCGCGCGCCGTGCCGATCGGGGTTCCCACGAAGTAGAGCCCGGGCGGCAGCGGAACGATTTGGTAAGTCAAAGCTGGACCCGCCTTTCATGACGTTTATGATCGCGGCTGATCGCTACGGCCGCCAGATGCCGGAACAGGGAGTTGTCATTCACATGTTTGCCGTTTTCAAGACCGCCCGCAAGTTGACCCTCACGGGGCTGGCCCTTGTCTCTGCCGCGCTGCTCGCGGCCTGTGACCCGGCCGCCACCGGCAGCGGGGGGCCGACCGTCGACACCGGCAAACCGGTGCCCGTCGCCCTTCTGGTGCCGAGGGGGTCGGGGCAGTCCGGCGATGCCGTGCTGGCGCAGAGCCTCGAGAACTCGGCGCGGCTGGCGATGCAAGACCTGTCCGGCGTGCGGATCGACCTTCGGGTCTACGACACCGCGGGCAATGCCAGCCAGGCCGCCGCGGTGGCGAAACAGGCGGTGTCCGAGGGCGCGCAGATCATCCTGGGGCCGGTTTATGCGCAGTCGGCCAACGCCGCCGGTCTCGCGGTGCTCAACGACAACGTCAACCTGCTGGCGTTTTCCAACAACACCAACATCGCCGGCGGCAATGTCTTCGTGCTGGGGCCGACCTTCCAGAACACCGCCAACCGGCTGGCCCGTTACGCGGCGCGGCAGGGCAAGGGCAATATCGTCGTCGTGCACAGCAACGACGAGGCCGGACAGCTGGGGCGCGCCGCCATCGAGGCGGCGATCTCGGGCAGCCCGGCACGCGTGGCCGGCACGGTGCCGTTCCAGCGCTCGCAACAGGGCGTGATCGCCGCCGTGCCGCAGGTGAAGTCGATGGTAGATGCCACCGGGGCGGACTCGGTCTTTCTGACCGCGACGACGGCCGGTGCGCTGCCGCTGTTCAGCCAGCTGCTGCCCGAGGCGGGGGTGCCGCCGGAGTCCAAGCAGTATATCGGCCTGACCCGCTGGGACATTCCCGCGCAGACGCTGGAACTGCCGGGGGTGCAGGGCGGATGGTTCGCACTGCCCGATCCGGTCAAGTCCCAGAGCTTCCAGTCCCGCTATGCCGCGGCCTATGGCGGGGCGCCGCATCCGATCGGCGGGCTGGCCTATGACGGCATCGCCGCGATCGGCGCGCTGGTGGGGGCCGGCAAGTCCAACGCCCTGACCGGCGCCGCGCTGACCCAGGGCGCGGGGTTCCAGGGTGTCGGCGGCATCTTCCGTTTGCGCCGCGATGGCACTAATGAAAGGGGGCTGGCCGTGGCCACGATCCAGAACAAACAGGTGGTTGTGATTGACCCTGCCCCAAGCAGCTTCTCCGGCGCCGGATTCTGATCCGGATTTTCCGTCACCGCTTCGGCCGGAGCTGAAAGGCCCGCTGATCCGCGACCCGCATCTGATTTTCGACCCTGTGGCGGTTCAGGACAGCATCCGGACCGCCGCCATGCAATCCCCCGACAACGGGGCGCTTCGGGCCGAGGTGGTCAGGATCCTGCGCGCCGCGCAGGACGCGGGCCGCAAGGAGATCGCGACGGGCTTCGCCGAGCAGCCCTTTGCCGCGCGGCCGCTGACCCGCGCCTATACCTACCTGACCGACGGAATCGTGCGCAGCGCGCTCTATGTCGCCGGCGAGCTGTTGCATCCGCAACCCAACCCGACATCGGGCCAGCGCATCGCGGTGATCGCGGTCGGCGGCTATGGCCGGGGCGAGATGGCGCCGTTCTCGGATGTCGATCTGCTGTTTTTGACGCCCTACAAGGTCACCGGCTGGGCCGAGAGCGTCATCGAGTCGATGCTCTATATCCTGTGGGACCTGCGCCTGAAGATCGGGCATTCGACACGGACCATCCGCGATTGCCTGCGTCTGGGCGCCGAGGATTCCACGATCTGCACCGCGATGCTGGAGCAGCGCTTTCTGGCCGGCGATGCCGAGCTGGCGGAGGAGCTGGACGGGCGGCTGAAATCCGACCTGTTCAAGGGCGGCGAGCGGGACTTTATCGAGGCCAAGCTGGCCGAACGCGACGAGCGGCATATCAAGCAGGGCGCGCGCTACATGGTCGAGCCCAACGTGAAGGAGGGCAAGGGCGGTCTGCGCGACCTGCAATCGCTCTACTGGATCGCCAAGTTCATCTATGGGGTGCAGGACGTCGCCGAGCTGGTGCCGCTGGGCCTGTTCCGGCCCGAGGAGTTCGACACCTTCGTGCAGGCCGAGGAGTTCCTGTGGGCGGTGCGCGCGCATCTGCACCTGGTCACCGGCCGGCCCAGCGAGAAGCTGACCTTCGACCTGCAGGTCGAGGTGGCCGAGCGCATGGGCTACGAGGACCGCGCCGGGCGGCGCGGCGTCGAGGTCTTCATGCAGCGCTATTTCCTCGAGGCGACGCGGGTGGGCGACCTGACCCGCATATTCCTCACCAAGCTGGAGGCGGCGCATGTGAAGAGTGCCCCGCTGCTGGAGCGGATCTTTCGCCGCCGGCCCAAGACCCGGGCGGGCTACACGGTGGTCAACAACCGGCTGGCCGTGGCCGACGATCGCAAGTTCCTGGCCGACAAGCTGAACCTGTTGCGCATCTTCGAGGAGGCGCTGCGCACCGGCATGCTGATCCACCCGGACGCCATGCGCCTTGTGACCGCCAACCTGCACCTGATCGACGAAGAGACCCGCAACGACCGCGAGGCGCAGCGGATCTTCCTCGACCTGCTGCTGAAACACGGCAACCCGGAACGGGCGCTCAGGCGGATGAACGAACTGGGCGTGCTGTCGGCCTTCATCCCCGAGTTCCAGCCGATTGTGGCGATGATGCAGTTCAACATGTATCACAGCTATACGGTGGACGAGCACACGATCCAGTGCATCGCCCAGCTGGCCCAGATCGAGCGCGGCGAGCTGATCGAGGAGCTGCCGGTCGCGTCGTCGATCCTGAAGACCGGCGTGAACCGCAAGGTGCTCTACGTGGCGCTGCTGCTGCATGACATCGGCAAGGGCCGCGAGCAGGACCATTCGATCCTCGGCGCCCAGATCGCCCGCAAGGTCGCGCCGCGGCTGGGGCTGAACAAGGCCGACAGCGAGACAGTGGAATGGCTGGTGCGCTATCACCTGCTGATGTCGGACATGGCGCAGAAACGCGACATCGCCGACCCGCGCACCGTGCGCGGGTTTGCCAAGGCGGTTGGCAGCGTCAAGCGGCTGGACCTGCTGACGGTTCTGACGGTCTGCGACATTCGCGGGGTCGGCCCGACGACCTGGAACAACTGGAAGGCCACGTTGCTGCGGGCGCTGCATGCCGAGACCAGGCGGGCGCTGGAAACCGGGCTTGAGGATCTCAGCCGTGCAAATCGGGGCGCCGAGGCCAAGAAGGCCCTGCGCAAGGCGCTCGCCGACTGGTCCAAGGCCGATCTCAAGGCCGAGACCGCCCGGCATTACGACCCGTATTGGCAGGGTCTGAACCTGTCCACCCACGTGGAGTTCGCCGGGATGCTCAAACGGCTGGAGGAGGGCGGCGACCCCGGCGCGGTCGAGATCCGCCTGCATCCCGACGAGGACCGCGACGCCACCCGCGCCTGTTTCGCGATGGCCGACCACCCCGGCATCTTCGCCCGCATCGCCGGGGCGCTGGCGCTGGCCGGGGCCAACGTGGTCGACGCGCGCAGCTATACCACCAAGGACGGCTTCGTGACCGACGCGTTCTGGATCCAGGACGCCGAGGGTCATCCCTACGAGGCCGACCGTCTGCCGCGCCTGACGCAGCTGATCCACAAGACGCTGGGCGGCGAGGTCGTGGCCCGCGATGCGCTGGTCTCGCGCGACAAGGTGAAGAAGCGTGAGCGCGCTTTCCGGGTGCCGACGCATATCACCTTCGACAACGAGGGATCCGAGATCTACACGATCATCGAGGTCGACACCCGCGACCGGCCGGGCCTGCTCTATGACCTGGCGCGGGCGATGGCCGAGGCGAATGTCTATATCGCCAACGCCGTCATCGCCACCTATGGCGAACAGGTGGTCGACACGTTCTACGTCAAGGACATGTTCGGGCTGAAATACCATTCCCAGCCGAAACAGCGCGCGCTCGAGGCGCGACTGCGCAAGGCCATCGCCGCGGGCGTCGAACGGGCGGCTTCATGAAACCCATCCGCCTGTTGTCGGGGTTCTTCACCGTCGGCTTCTGGACGCTGGCCAGCCGGATCCTGGGCTTTGCCCGCGAGATCCTGCTGACCGCCTATATCGGCCCCGGCCCGGTGATGGACGCCTTCGTCGCCGCCTTCCGCCTGCCCAATCTGTTCCGCCGCTTCTTCGCCGAGGGCGCGTTCAACGCCGCCTTCGTGCCGATGTTCTCGAAACGGCTGGAGGGCGGCGAGGATGCGCACGGCCTGGCGCAGGAGGCATTCTCGCTCCTCGGCGCGGTGGTGCTGGGGCTGGTGGCGCTGGGCATGATCTTCATGCCGGTTCTGGTCTGGGCCACTGCAGCCGGCTTCGCCGGCGACGGGCGTTTCGACATGGCGGTCGGATATGGCCGGATCGTGTTCCCCTATATCCTGTTCATGTCGCTGGCGGCGCTGTTTTCCGGGATCCTGAACGCCACCGGCCGGTTTGCCGCTGCCGCCGCCGCGCCGGTTCTGCTGAATGTCTTTGCCTGCGGGGCGATGATCGCGGGCGCGATTGTCGGCGGGGCGGTCATCGACTGGCTGGTCTGGGTGATCCCGGTGGCCGGTATCGCGCAACTGGCGCTGGTCTGGGTCGCCGCCGAACGCGCCGGGTTCCGCCTGCGCCCCGGCCTGCCGCGCGTGACCCCGCGGATGCGCCACCTGGTGCGTGTCGCGGTGCCCGCGGCGCTGGCGATGGGGGTGACGCAGGTGAATCTGGTGGTGGGTCAGCTGGTCGCGTCGCGCACCGAGACGGCGGTAAGCTGGCTGTTCGCCGCCGACCGGCTCTATCAACTGCCGCTGGGCGTGGTGGGCATCGCGGTCGGCATTGTGCTGCTGCCGGACCTGTCCCGGCGTCTGCGGGTGGGGGACGAGACCGGCGCCCGCGACGCACTGTCCCGGGCGGGCGAGTTCACGCTGCTGCTCACGCTGCCCTCGACCGCCGCGTTCCTGGCGGTGCCCCTGCCCCTGGTCTCGGTCCTGTTCGAGCGCGGCGCCACCGGCCCCGAGGACAGCGCCGCCATCGCCGTCGCGGTGGCAATCTATGGCGTCGGGCTTCCGGCCTTCGTGCTGCAGAAGCTGCTTCAGCCGCTCTATTTCGCGCGCGAGGACACGGTAAGCCCGTTCCGCTATGCCGTCGTGGCGATGGCGATCAATGCCGGGCTGGCCTTCGGCCTCTATCCGCTGGTGGGTTGGCTGGCCCCGGCCATCGCCGCCTCGACCGCCGGGTGGGCAATGGTGGTTCTTTTGGCGCTGGGCGCGCGCGGCATGGGCGAGGCCGCCCGGTTCGACGCGCGGTTCCGCACCCGCAGCCTGCGCATCGCGCTGGCCTCGGCGCTGATGGGGCTTTGCCTGTGGGCGGTTGTCCGGGCCGCGCCGGCGGTGTTTGGGTTGCCGGGCTGGCGTTATGCCGCGCTCTTGGGGCTGATCGCGCTGGGCGCTGCCGTGTATTTCGCACTGGGCCAGATGCTGGGCGCCTTCCGCCTGTCCGAGATGCGCCGGGCGCTGCGCCGGGGATAGGCGGCGGGCGTCAGTCGTGCCGGATCCCGCGCCGGATCCTTGCCCAACCGCCGGGCGCGACGAAGAAGGACAGCGCAAAGCCGGTGCCAAATCCGGCCAGGTCCGCCACCCAGTCATTGGTGCCGCCGAAGAGCAGGCCGAAGAGCAGTTGCGCGCCCATCAGGAAGGCGATCAGAACGAAGGCCCGGCTCTGGTTCTCGCCCACCAGCGACAGGTTGCGCCACAACAGCCAGGTGAAGGCGCCGATCAGCCCGTAGACCGCCGGGAAGCCGCCAATCAGCGGATAGGGTTCGGACAGCAGCAGGCCATAGGCCAGCGCGCCGCCCACGCCCGACAGCACGAAGACCGCGAGCATGGCGGCATTTCCGAACACCTCGGCCACCATCTTGCCCATCGCCAGAACGAAGACGCAGACGAACAGCGTGTGGGTAAAGCTGGCATGCACGAAGGGATAGGTGACGAAACGTTTCAGGTGCTCGGGCGGCCACTGGCCGGTCTGCCACATCCACTCCAGGATATCGCCGGAGAACGAATAGCCCTGGATCGCCGCAAGCCGCCAGCCCACCGCCTCGGGGCCACCGATGATGCCGCGCGCGCCCAGCGAAAAAGCAAGCTCGATCCCCGTGATCACCAGGACAAGCGCCACGACGACGGGGGGCAACGGGTTCACGGCGGGGGTGTAGTGCGGGCTGCTCATGGGTGCGGGGCCTTGTTTTGCGGCGGTTGACGTCCCTGAGAGGCATGGGTAAGCGACATGGGCCGAATTTTCCAGACGGGAGTTCCCTTTCATGGCCGAGACGCAATTCACTCCGCGCGTGTTTTCCGGGGCGCAGCCCTCGGGCAACCTGCACCTGGGCAACTACCTGGGCGCGCTGCGGAACTGGGTGCGGATGCAGGGTGACGACTTCGAGACCATCTATTGCATGGTCGATCTGCACGCGATCACCGTCTGGCAGGACCCGGCCGAACTGCGCCGCGCCACGCATGAGCTGTGCGCGGGCTATATCGCCGCCGGGCTGGACCCCGCGAAATCCATCCTGATCAACCAGAGCCAGGTGCCCGAACACGCGCAGCTGGCCTGGATCTTCAACTGTGTCGCCCGCATGGGCTGGATGCAGCGGATGACGCAGTTCAAGGACAAGGCCGGCAAGAACGCGCAGAACGCCTCGCTGGGGCTGTTCGCCTATCCGGCACTGATGGCGGCCGACATCCTGGTCTACCACGCGACCCACGTGCCGGTGGGCGAGGATCAGAAGCAGCACCTGGAGCTGACCCGCGACATCGCGGCGAAGTTCAACCATGACTACGGGGTGGAGTTCTTTCCGCTCACCGAGCCGGTGATCCAGGGCGCGGCCACTCGTGTCATGAGCCTGCGCGACGGGTCAAAGAAAATGTCCAAGTCGGACCCGTCCGACATGAGCCGGATCAACATGACCGACGATGCCGATGCTATCGCCAAGAAGATCCGCAAGGCCAAGACCGACCCGGAACCGCTGCCCTCCGAGGCGGCCGGGCTGAAGGACCGGCCCGAGGCGCGAAACCTGGTCGATATCTACGCAGCACTCAGCGATCAGAGCGTCGGCGAGGTGCTGGCGGCATATGGCGGCCAGCAATTCGGCACGTTCAAGCCCGCGCTGGCGGATCTGGCGGTCGAGAAGCTTGCGCCGATCGCCGCCGAGATGGCCCGCCTGATGGACGACACGACCGAGATCGACCGGATCCTGACCCGCGGCGCCGAACGCGCCCGGACGATTACGGCGCCGATCCTGCGCCAGACCTATGACATCGTGGGAATGCTGCCGCCGGCCGTGATCTGACGGCCGGGGCGGCGCCGCGGCTCAAGCCGCGGTCTTGTGCAGGATCTCGGCGACGATGCTCTCGGCAACCTCGTTCGGGCTGACCGATCGCCGTGCGGCACCGGTCAGGATGCGGTCCATCGTCCGGTTCAGCGCGTCCAGCTTCTCGTCCACCCACGCGGCGCGGTTGTCGATCCGCAGGATCTCGGTCGCCACGTTGATGATGCCCCCGCCATTGGCCACGAAATCCGGCGCATAGAGAATGCCGCGCTCATGCAGACGGCGGCCGTCCTCGTCGGTGGCCAGTTGGTTATTGGCGCCGCCGGCCACCACACCGACCTTCAGTTGCGGGATGGTGTTGCGGTTCAGGATCGCGCCGATTGCGCAGGGCGCAAAGATATCGGCCTTGACGCCATAGATCTCGTCGATTCCCACAAGCCGTGCGCCAAAGCTCTCCACGGCGCGGCCGACCTGTTCGGCATCCACATCGGTTACGACCAGCTGCGCGCCCGCACTGTGCAGCAGATCGCACAGATGCCAGCCGACATGGCCGAGCCCTTGCACCGCAACGGTCCGTACCGACAGATCATCGCTGCCGAAACGGTGCCGGGCAGCGGTGCCGATGGCGTTGAAGATGCCGCGCGCAGTGATCGGCGAGGGATCGCCGCTGGCATAGGCGCCATCGGCCAGGCCGGCCACATGCGCGGTCTGGGTGCCGATCTCGGCCATGTCCTGCGGCGTCATGCCCATGTCCTCGGCCGTCCAGTAGCGGCCCTCGAGCGCCTCGACGGCGCGGCCGAAGGCGCGCAGCATCTCGGGGGTCTTCTGGCGGGCGGGATCGGCGTCGATCACCGCCTTGCCGCCACCCAGCGGCAGGCCGGCCGCGGCATTCTTGAAGGTCATGCCACGCGACAGGCGCAGCGCATCCTCCAGCGCCGCCTCGGGGCTGGAATAGGGGCGCATCCGGACACCGCCTGCCGCCGGACCCAGCTGGGTGGAGTGCACGGCGATGATGGCGCGCAGCCCGCTCTCGGGGTCTTCGATCCGCACGACCTGCTCATGGCCGGGCGCGTCGACGGGAAACAGTTTCATGCGACTCCTCCTTTGTTCTTCGACTCATTTTGCAACTCTTCGCACAGTGATTGTCACCATTCTTGCCTTACGGCCACGCGGGCCTTAGGGTATTTCTCCACCACGAGGCACCAGGATGGAGGAATCCACCAATGGATGGAATCGACCGCCGCATCGTCGCCGCCCTCCAGGAGGACGGGCGGGCCACCATTACCGGGCTGGCCGAACGGGTCGGCCTGTCACCGACGCCCTGCGCGCGGCGGGTGGAGCGGTTGCAGGCGGAAGGCGTGATCACCGGCTACGGCGCGCGGGTCGATGCCGCCAAGCTGGGGCTCGGCGTGAGCATCTTCGTCTCGGTCGAACTCAGCCGCCAGGACCGCGCGGCCATCGATCAGTTCGAACGGGCCATCCAGGGCTGCGACGAGGTAATGGAGTGCTATCTGATGACCGGATCGCGGGACATCCTGCTGCGGGTGGTGGCCGCCGACCTGCCGGCATTCGACGCGTTCCTTGAAAACCAGCTCATGCAGGTGCCCGGCATCCGCAACCTGCGCTCGAACTTCGCCCTTCGCACCATCACCCGGCGCAACGCGCTGCCGCTTCCGGACGCGACGCGCTAGGCAAGCTGCGAAAGGGTCTGGACCTCTGACCCAGCTCTGCCTAGGCTCCGGCCGTTGAAAGGGAGGCTGACATGGCGACGGGCAAGAACATCCGCACCTTTTTCGGAGACAGCTGGCATGACGGGGACATCCCCGTGATGCGGGCGGCCGATCATGGCGCGTGGCTCGGATCCGGCGTGTTCGACGGCGCCCGCTTCGTGAACGGGCTGACGCCGGATCTCGAGGCGCATTGCGCGCGCACCAACCGCTCGGCCGAGGCGCTGCTGATCACGCCGACCAAGAGCGCGGCCGAGATGGTCGAGATCGTCCAGGACGGGCTCAAGGCCTATCCCGCCGGCAGTGCCGTCTATATCCGGCCAATGTATTGGGGCATCGACGGCGATGCCACCGCGATCGTGCCGAAACCCGACGCGACGGGATTCGCCATCTGCCTCGAAGAGATCCCAATGGCACCGGAGAGCGCGTCGGTCACGCTGACCCGCACCCGGTTCCGCCGGCCGGTGCTGGAGGATGCGGTGGTCAACGCCAAGGCGGGATGCCTCTATCCCAACAACGCCCGGATGCTGCGCGAGGCGCGGGCCAAGGGCTTCACCAACGCGCTGGTGGCCGATGCCATGGGCAACGTCGCCGAAACCGCGACCGCCAACATCTTCATGGTGCGCGACGGCGAAGTGTTCACCCCCGTGCCCAACGGCACCTTCCTGGCCGGGATCACCCGCGCCCGCCACATCGCGAACCTGCGCGCCGATGGCGTGACTGTGCACGAGACGGTTCTGGGCTTCGACGATTTCCGCGACGCCGACGAGGTGTTCATGTCCGGCAACATGAACAAGGTGACGCCGGTCACGGCCTTCGACGACACCCATTATCAGGTCGGCCCGGTCACCCGCCGGGTGCGCGAGATGTATTGGGACTGGGCGGCATCGGCATGATGCCCGTGCCGACGGTTGCCAGCCTTTGCGGCCTCGGGCATGATCCGCGGCAAATGGAAAGCCGGATACATGCGTAAGTTCCTTGTCGTCCTGGATGACAGCCGCGAGTGCCTCAACGCCATGCGCTTCGCCGCGATGCGCGCAGCGCGCACCGGCGGCGGCGTGGCGATCCTGTCGGTGATCCCGCCGGACGAGTTCAACCACTGGATCGGCGTCGGCGAGGTGATGCGCGAGGAGGCCCGCGAACGCATCCATGCCCATTTCGAGGTCTTCGCGAAATGGATGCGCGACAAGCAGGGGGTCGAACCGGAGCTGGTGATCCGCGAGGGCGAGCCGGTGAACGAGATCATCGCGCAGATCAAGGACGACGCCGAGATCGGCGTTCTGGTCCTGGGCGCGGGCACCGACAAGAAGGGACCCGGGCCGCTGGTGTCGCAGCTCAGCCGGAGCTCGGGCGATTTGCCGATCCCGATCACCATCGTGCCGGGGCATCTGAGCAAGGAAAAGCTCGAGGCGATCACCTGAACCTGCCCGGTTGATCTGGCGCAAGGCGCGCCGTGGCCGGCAGGGCAAAACTGCGGGCCGGAGGACCAGATGCCCGCAGCCGTCACCAAGCCAGACCTGATCGCCCGCACCACGCAGGATTTCGCCAAGCTGAGCGATGTGCTGGACCGGTTTCCGCGCGCCCTGCGCCTGGTCGCCGATGAGGACGGCGTGACCCCCAAGGATCTCGTCGGACACCGCGCACACTGGATCCAGCTGTTTCTGGGCTGGTACACGGACGGGCAGGCCGGCAAACCGGTCGATTTTCCCGCGCCGGGTTACAAGTGGAACCAGCTCAAGGCCTACAACGCCGATCTGCGTCAGGCGCAGGCCGGGCTGGACTGGGACGCGGCGCGGGCTCTTCTGGACGCGAACCATGCAAGGCTGATGTCGCTGCTCGAAGGGTTGGATCAGGCGGCGCTCTATGGCGGGCCGATGAAGGGCGCGCGCAACGACTGGACAACCGGCCGCTGGGCCGAGGCGGCAGGTGCCAGCCACTATCGCTCGGCGGCGAAATACCTGCGCGGGCGGACGCGCGCGCCTCGGAATTAGAACGGTTCTAAACCTTGACTTGACCGGCCCGGAGGCGCATATCCGAAGCAACCAAGCGGAGATACGCCATGTTCATCCAGACCGAATCGACCCCCAACCCCGCGACGTTGAAATTCCTGCCGGGCCAGACCGTTCTCGAGGCCGGAACCGCGGATTTCCCCAGCGCCGAGGCAGCTGCGAAATCGCCGTTGGCCAACCGGATCTTTGCCGTCGACGGGGTCTCCGGCGTGTTCTTCGGCAACGACTTCGTGACGGTCATCAAGGACGATGGCGTCGAATGGGATCACATCAAGCCGGCGATCCTGGGCGCGGTGATGGAGCATTACCAGTCCGGCCAGCCGATCATGGGCGACGATGCCCGGCCGGCGTCGGGCCATGCCGAGCATTCCGGCGAGGATGCCGAGGTCGTGGGCCAGATCAAGGAACTGTTGGACAGCCGCGTGCGCCCGGCAGTGGCGCAGGATGGCGGCGACATCACCTTCCACGGGTTCGACCGCGGCGTGGTCTACCTGCACATGCAGGGGGCCTGTGCCGGCTGCCCGTCCTCGACGCTGACGCTGAAGATGGGCATCGAGAACCTGCTGCGCCACTACATCCCCGAGGTCACCGAGGTGCGGCCGGTTGCCGTCTGACACGCTGGTTCTGGGCTTTGACACGTCGGCCGCGCACTGCGCGGCCGCTTTGCTGTGCGGCGACCGGATCGTCGCCATCCGCGCCGAGGAGATGTCGCGCGGACAGGCCGAACGGCTGATGCCGCTGCTGCAGGAGGTGCTGGCGGCGGGCGGCGCCGACTGGCGCGACCTTGCGGCCCTGGGCGTCGGCATCGGTCCGGGCAACTTCACCGGGATCCGAATCGCGGTCTCGGCGGCGCGGGGACTGGCGCTGGGTCTCGGGGTTCCTGCGATCGGCGTGACGGGTTTCGAGGCCCGCGCCGCGCTGGCGCCCGCCGGCCACCTGCCCGCGATCCCGGCCCCGCGCGAGCAGGTCTATGTCGCTCCGCCGGGCCGGGAGCCTTCGCTGATCGCACGGGCCGATGCGCCCTCCCCGCTGTTCGACGATGCCGCGCCGGGCGACCTGGCCTGCGCGATCGCCCGGATCGCGGCCACGCGCCGGCACAGCGAAGCACCGCCCCCTGCACCGCTCTATCTGCGCCCCGCCGACGCCGCGCCGTCGCGCGACGTGCCGCCGATGCTGCTGGACGGATGACCCCCGAGACGCTGGCCGAGACCCATGCCGCGGCCTTCACGCTGACCCGACCGTGGAGCGCCGCCGAGTTTGCCACGCTGCTCGATGGCGCCGATACCATTCTTGCCGGGGACGTGCGGTGCTTTGCTCTCGGTCGGATCATCGTCGACGAGGCCGAGCTTCTGACCATCGCCACGCATCCCGAGCATCGCCGCCGCGGACTGGCGGCGGACTGCATGGCCGCCTGGCAGGCCGAGGCCACGCGCAGGGGCGCCACCCGGGCCTTTCTCGAGGTCGCGTCGGACAACCTGCCGGCGATCTCGCTCTACCACCGTTGCGGGTTCCGCCGGCATGGCCTGCGCCGGGGATATTACCGCCGCCCGGGACTTGACGCCGCCGATGCGATTCTGATGGTGTGCGACCTGCCCTAGCGGCAAGCCCGGAATGTTGAACCGATTGGTCAAAAAGCTGTTGACCACCTGCGCCGGCTGCGGCTTTGATTGCCGGCATCATTGCAGTTCTCTGCTCTGCAACCGGTGCGACGGGACAACCCGCGCCGCCGGACCGACAAGAACCAACGGGAGTAGACTATGACCCTCATGAAATCCCTCACGGGAGCCGCCGCCGCTATCGCCCTGACCGCGGGCACCGCGCTGGCTGAACCCGCCCTGATCTTCGATCTGGGCGGCAAGTTCGACAAGTCCTTCAACGAAGCGGCGTATAATGGCGCCAAGCGTTGGGCGGACGAGACCGGCGGCACATTCCGCGAGATCGAGCTGCAGTCCGAGGCGCAGCGCGAACAGGCGCTCCGCCGCTTTGCCGAGGCCGGTGCCAACCCGGTGATCACCACCGGATTCGCCTTCGCCACACCGGTCGAGGCCGTTGCCGGCGACTATCCCGACACCAAGTTCGTCAACATCGACGGCTTCCTTCCCGAGATCCCCGACAACGTCCTGATGATCAGCTTCCAGGAACACCAGGGCTCCTACCTGGTCGGCATGATGGCGGCGATGGCCTCGGAGTCCGACACGATCGGCTTCATCGGCGGCATGGACATCCCGCTGATCCGGCATTTCGGCTGCGGCTATGCGCAGGGCGCCAAGGCGGTGAATCCCGACATCAACGTCCTGGCCAACATGACCGGCACCACGCCGGCCGCCTGGAACGACCCGGTGAAGGGATCTGAACTGACCAAGGCGCAGATCAGCCAGGGCGCCGACGTGGTCTATGCTGCCGCCGGCGGCACCGGCGTGGGGGTCCTACAGACCGCCGCGGACGAAGACATCCTGTCGATCGGCGTGGACAGTAACCAGAACTACCTGCATCCCGGCAAGGTCCTGACCTCGATGCTCAAGCGGGTCGATGTCGCGGTCTACGAGGCGATGAAGGCCGGTGCGGACGTCGAGACCGGTTCGATGGTGCTGGGCCTGGCCGAGAACGGCGTCGGCTATGCGCTGGACGAGCACAACCAGTCGCTGGTCTCGGACGAGATGAAGGCCGCGGTCGACGAGGCCCGCCAGAAGATCATCGACGGCGAGATCGACGTGGTGAGCTACTACGCCAATGACAGCTGCCCGGCGCTGAGCTTCTGATCGAATGAACCCGGCGGGGCCGCCCCGTGTCGCGGCCCCGTTGTCTTTGCATTCCCCATATCCGGACCACCCCTGACGCACGGCGCGTGCGACCGTCGCACAGCCGGACCGCGCCGGCGACCGAGGAACAGACCATGAGCTCCGACGCCCCCGCCATCGAACTCAAGGGCATATCCAAGTCCTTCGGACCCGTTCAGGCCAACAAGAACATCTCGATCCGCGTCGCGCCCGGCACGATCCACGGCATCATCGGCGAGAACGGCGCCGGCAAGTCGACGCTGATGAGCATCCTCTACGGCTTCTACAAGGCCGACAGGGGCGAGATCTGGATCAACGGCACCAGGACCGAGATCCCCGACAGCCAGGCCGCCATCGCCGCCGGCATCGGCATGGTGTTCCAGCATTTCAAGCTGGTCGAGAACTTCACTGTGCTTGAAAATGTCGTGCTGGGGGCCGAGGATTCCGGCCTGCTCAAGCCATCGCTGGCGCGGGCCCGCAAGGAGCTGAAGATGTTGGCCCAGGAATACGAGCTGAATGTCGATCCCGATGCGCGGATCGACGAGATCGGCGTCGGCCGCCAGCAGCGCGTCGAGATCCTCAAGGCGCTCTACCGGCAGGCCGACATCCTGATCCTGGACGAGCCGACCGGCGTTCTGACCCCGGCCGAGGCCGATCAGCTGTTCCGCATCCTCCACCGGCTCAAGGAGGAGGGTAAGACGATCATCCTGATCACCCACAAGCTGCGCGAGATCATGGAGGCGACCGATACCGTCTCGGTGATGCGGCGCGGAGAGATGACGGCGACGGTCAAGACCGCCGAGACCAGCCCCGAGCATCTGGCCGAGCTGATGGTGGGGCGCAAGGTCCTGCTGCGGGTCGACAAGGTGCCGGCCAAGCCAGGCAAGACCGTGCTCGAGGTCGAGAACCTGCGCGTGGTCGATGACAAGGGGGTCGAACGGCTCAAGGGCGTCGACCTGACCGTGCGGGCCGGCGAGATCCTGGGCATTGCCGGGGTCGCCGGCAACGGCCAGTCCGAACTGCTGGAGGTGCTGGGCGGTATGCGTGAGGGCGCCGGCACAGTGCGCCTGAACGGCGCGCCTCTGGCGCTGTCCGGGCCCGGCTCGGACGGGCAGGCAAGGCGCGCGGGCGGTATTGCGCATGTGCCCGAGGACCGCCAGCGCGAGGGGCTGATCATGGAGTTCCACGCCTGGGAGAACGTCGCCTTCGGCTATCACCGCGACCCGGCCTATCAGCGCGGGATCTTCATGAACAACGCCGCGCTGCGCGCCGACACCGAGCGCAAGATCGAGAAGTTCGACGTGCGCCCCACCGACGGCTGGCTGTCGGCCAAGAACTTCTCGGGCGGCAACCAGCAGAAGATCGTCGTGGCCCGCGAGATCGAGCGCAACCCGGATCTGCTGCTGGTGGGTCAACCCACGCGAGGGGTCGATATCGGCGCCATCGAGTTCATCCACAAGCAGATCGTGGCCCTGCGCGACGAGGGCAAGGCGGTGCTGCTGGTCTCGGTCGAGCTCGAGGAGATCTTCTCGCTCTCGGACCGGATCGCGGTGATGTTCGACGGTCACATCATGGGCGAACGCCTGCCGGACGAGACCGACGAGAAGGAACTTGGCCTGCTGATGGCCGGCGTATCCGGGGAGGCCGCGTAACATGGACAGGATGCCCAAATGGGCCGATGTGGTCCTCATCCCCCTGATCAGCCTGATCCTGGCGGCGATCCTGTCGGCGCTGGTCATCATCGGCATTGGCGAGGATCCGGTTGCCGCGGTCAAGATGATGGTCTCGGGCGCTCTGGGATCGACCTATGGCTGGGGCTACACGCTCTACTATGCCACGAATTTCATCTTCACCGGCCTGGCCGTGGCCATCGCCTTTCACGCCCGCATGTTCAACATCGGCGGCGAGGGCCAGGCGATGCTGGGCGGGCTGGGCGTGGCGGTGGCCTGCCTCTACGTCCCCTGGCCGCACTGGTCGATCGCGATCCTGGGCGCAAGCGTTGCGGCGATGGTCTTCGGCGCCGCCTGGGCGGCGGTCCCGGCCTATCTGCAGGCCCGGCGCGGCAGCCATATCGTGATCACCACGATCATGTTCAACTTCATCGCCGCGGCGCTCCTGAACTACATGCTGGTCAACGTGATGCGCCCCGAGGGATCGATGGATCCGGCGACCCGCAGCTTCCCCGAGGCAGTCCACCTGCCGACGCTGCACGACCTGCTGGCGCCGATCGGCATCACGTTCTCCAAGGCCGCCCCGGCCAACGTGTCGCTGGTGATCGCGGTTCTGGCCTGCGTCGTGGTCTGGGCGCTGATGTGGCGCACCCGCCTGGGATACGAGATCCGCGCCTATGGCCATTCCGAGACCGGCGCGATCTATGCCGGCATCTCGCCCTTCCGCATCACCATGATCGCGATGCTGATCTCGGGCGCGCTGGCCGGTCTGATGGCGATCAACAACGTGATGGGCGAGGCCGAGCGGCTGGTGCTGAACTCGACCGAGGGCGCGGGGTTCATCGGCATCGCCGTGGCGCTGATGGGGCGCAGCCATCCGTTCGGCGTCTTCCTGGCGGCGATCCTGTTCGGGTTCCTCTACCAGGGCGGCGCGGAGTTGGCGCTGTGGACCAACATCCCGCGCGAATTGATCGTGGTGATCCAGGCGCTGGTGATCCTGTTCACCGGGGCGCTGGACAACATGGTGCGGATGCCGCTGGAGCGGATCTTCATGGCGATGGGCAACAAGCGGCGCAATATCGGCGAAACCAACCCGCTGCCCGACGCCGAGCACAGCACCAAGACGGAGTGACCGGAAAGGCCCGCGCATGGATCACCTGCCCCTCTTCCTGCCCGCCTTCGCGATCCTGTTCGTGGGCACGCTCAGCCCGGGACCGGCGGTGGCCTTCCTGCTGGGGCTGGGCATGGCGCAGGGCCGCCGCGCGGCACTGATTGCGACGCTTGGGATCGCATCGGGCAGCGCCTGCCTGAACGTCCTGACGATGCTGGGCGTCGGCGTCCTGATCCAGCAGACCGCCTGGGCGCTGTCCGCCGTGAAGCTGGCCGGCGCGGCCTACCTGGCCTGGCTCGCGCTGCGGTCGTTCCGCACCGCGTTCTCGCCGCCTGCAGCCCTGAACCCGGCGCAAGCGCCCGCGCTGGGTGCCACCCGGCTGTTTGTGATGGGGGCCTTGATGCAACTGACCAACCCCAAGGCGATCATGTTCTGGCTGGCCATCGCGGCCCTGGGGGCAACCGCGGGCGCCGGCCCCTGGCTGATCTTCGCCTTCGTGGCGATCTGTTTCGCGATCTCCTTCGCGGGTCACGGCGGCTGGGCGCTCCTGCTGTCGGGCGGCGCGCTGCGGCGGCGCTATGTGCGGGTGCGCCGCTGGATCGACGGAACGCTGGGGCTGGTCTTCGCCGCTTTCGCCCTGCGACTGGCAACGGATCGGAGCTGAGACATGGAATTCCTGACCATCATCCAGGTGCTCGACAGCACCATCCGCCTTGCCACCCCGCTGTTGCTGGCCTGCCTGGCCGGGCTCTATTCCGAGCGGTCGGGGATCTTCGACATCGGGCTCGAGGGAAAGATGCTCATGGCCGCCTTCTTCTCGGCCGCGGCGGCCGCGATGACCGGATCGGTCTGGCTGGGCCTGCTGGCGGGGATCGTCGCGTCGATGGTCCTGTCCGGGCTGCACGGCCTGGCCTCGATCACCTTTCGGGGTAACCAGCTGATTTCGGGCGTGGCGATCAATTTCCTCGCCTCCGGCATGACCGTGCTGATCGCGCAGGACTGGTTCCAGCAGGGCGGCCGAACGCCGTCGCTCATGGGCGGGGCGCGGTTCACGCCGATCACCTTTCCCTTCGCGGACGCGGTGCGCGACGTCCCGATCTTCGGGCCGATCTATTCCGAGCTTCTCTCGGGCCATTCCATCCTGGTCTATGTCGCGTTTCTGGCGGTTCCGGCGACCTGGTTCGTGCTGTTCCGCACCCGGTTCGGCCTGCGCCTGCGGGCGGTGGGCGAGAACCCGGCCGCCGTGGACACCGCCGGCGTGTCGGTGGTCGGTCTGCGCTTTGCCGCGGTGGCGATCTGTGGCGTGCTGTGCGGGATCGCCGGGGCCTATCTGGCGACTGCCCTGCAGGCGGGCTTCGTCAAGGAGATGACCGCCGGGCGCGGGTTCATCGCGCTGGCCGCGCTGATCTTTGCCAAGTGGCGGCCCTGGCAGGCGATGGGGGCCTGCCTGCTCTTCGGTCTGCTGCAGGCGGTGGCGTTGCGGTTCCAGAATATCGACCTGGGCGGCATCGTGATTCCGGTGCAGGCGATGGATGCGCTGCCCTACATCCTGACGGTGGTGATCCTGGCTGGGTTCGTGGGCAAGGCGATCCCGCCACGCGCCGGTGGGTCGCCCTATGTCAAGGAGCGGTGATAGGGCCAGATCCGGCGCCTCGGTCGGTCCTGTTTCTGCAGGGCAGCATACGCAGTTGATTTTGCGGCGCCCTGTGGTCTAACAGGGATCATGCAGATATACCTCCCCATCGCCGAAGTGTCCGTGAACGCCTTTCTTCTGCTGGGGCTGGGCGGGCTGGTGGGTGTGCTGTCGGGCATGTTCGGCGTGGGCGGCGGGTTCCTGATGACGCCGCTGCTGTTCTTCATCGGCATTCCGCCAGCGGTCGCCGTCGCCACCGAAGCGAACCAGATCGTCGCCTCCTCGTTTTCCGGTGTCCTCGCGCATTTCCGGCGCAAGACCGTGGACCTGAAGATGGGGTTCGTGCTGCTGATCGGCGGCCTGACGGGCGCGGCCCTGGGTGTGGTGGTATTCAATTACCTCAAAAGCCTGGGCCAGGTCGATCTGCTGGTCAAGCTCTGCTATGTCGTCTTCCTGGGCGTCGTCGGCGGTCTGATGTTCGTCGAAAGCCTGGGCGCGATCCGCAAGGCGCGCAAGCAGGGCGGCAAGGTCACCGCCAAGCGCCGGCAGCGCGGCTGGGTGCATGCCCTACCCTTCAAGATGCGGTTCCGCACCTCGGGGCTCTATATCTCGGTCATTCCGCCGATCCTCGTGGGCATCTTCGTCGGCATCCTGTCGGCGATCATGGGCGTCGGCGGCGGGTTCATCATGGTGCCGGCGATGATCTACCTGCTGGGCATGCCGACCAAGGTGGTCGTGGGCACCTCGCTGTTCCAGATCATCTTCGTCACCGCCTTCACCACCATGCTGCACGCCACCACGAACTACACGGTGGACATCATGCTGGCGGTGCTTCTGCTGGTGGGCGGGGTCGTCGGGGCGCAGTTCGGCACCCAGATCGGCACACGGCTCAAGGCAGAGCAGCTTCGCATCCTGCTGGCCCTGATGGTGCTGGTGGTCTGCGTCAAGCTGGCGCTCGACCTGCTGCTGCAACCGGCCGAGCTTTACTCGCTCGGCGCGGTCGGGGGGCATTGACGATGCTGCGCCTGCTGTCGCTCCTGCTGCTGATCGCCCTGCCCGCGCAGGCGGCGGACGAGAACGTGGTCCTGGGCCTCAGCCAGGACCGGGTGGCGATCACATCGAATTTCGACGGCTCGGATATCCTTGTCTTTGGCGCGATCAAGCGCGAGTCGCCAATCCCCGGGGGCGAGCCCCTGCAGGTGATCGTGACCGTTTCGGGCCCGTCCGAACCCGTTGTCGTGCGGCGCAAGGAAAGGCGTTTCGGCATCTGGGTGAACATAGACAGCGTATTGGTCGACCGCGCGCCCAGCTTCTATGCCGTGGCCACCAGCGGCCCCTTCAGCGATGTCATCACCAACACCGAGGATCTGCGCCACAAGGTGTCGATCCGCCGTGCGATCCGATCGGTCGGCGCAGACATGAACATCCAGGGCGCGCAAAGTTTCTCCGAGGCGGTGATCCGCATCCGGGAACGCGCCGGTCTCTACTCGATCCGGGAAAACACGGTGGCGGTGGACGAACAGACCCTGTTCCGCACTTCGATCGACATGCCCGCGGACCTGACCGAAGGCGCCTATGCCACGCGCATTTTTCTCACGCGCGGCGGCCAGGTGATCTCCAGCTTCCAGACCACGATCGACGTGCAGAAGGTCGGGCTGGAACGGTTTCTCTACACGCTCTCGCGCGAACAGCCCATCGTCTATGGCCTGATGTCGCTGGCCATCGCGATTGCGGCGGGCTGGGGCGCCTCGGCCGCCTTCCGGATCCTGCGCAACACCTGAGGGGCCCGCGTCAGCCGCGGCCGATATAGGGCATCGTGGTCGCCATCACCGTCATGAACTGGACATTCGCCTCGGGCGGCAACTCGGCCATGTGCAGCACCGAGCGCGCGGCATCCTCCACCGCCATCGTCGGATCGGGCATGCGCCCCTCGGCCTGTTGCGCCTCGACCAGGCCCGAGACCATCTCGGTGCGGGCATTGCCGATGTCGATCTGGCCGCAGGCGATGCCGAAGTCGCGGCCATCCAGCGACAGGCTGCGGGTCAGGCCGGTGATCGCGTGTTTCGTGGCGCTGTAGTGAACCGACCTGGGGCGCGGCACATGCGCCGCGATCGACCCATTGTTGATGATCCGCCCCCCCTGCGGATGTTGCCTGCGCATCGCGGAAAAAGCGGCGCGGGCGCACAGGAACATGCCGGTCAGATTCACGTCGATGCTGCGCTGCCATGCCTCCAGCGGGATCTCGTCGATCAGCCCGGCCTGCGCGAAGATGCCGGCGTTGTTGAACAACACGTCGATGCGGCCGGCCGCCTTCAGGAACTGCGCGAAGGCCCGTTCGACTCCGGCTTCGTCGGTGACATCGGCCGGCAGGAGATGCGCGGCCGGGTGATCCCCGGCCACCTCGCGCAGGGCCTGTTCCCGCCGCGCCAACAGACCGACACGCCAGCCGCAGGCGAGGAACAGCTCGGCCGTGACCCGGCCGATGCCGGAACTGGCCCCGGTCACGATGACGGATTTCATGCCTCTTCCCCTTCCAGACGCAGTTCGGCCGGCGCCACCTGCCGCAGATCGTCGGTGCGCAGCGCGTAGGTGGGTTTCGACAGGCGGTTTCGCACGACCCAGATCAGCCGCTGCTGCGCCCGGGTGATCGCCACATAGGCCAGCCGTTTCCACAAGGGCTGGCCCGCCTCCACCCGGCCCATGCGGGCGGCGGTGTAGATGTCCGGTGCAAAGACCTGCACGGTTTCCCATTGCGAGCCCTGCGCCTTGTGGATGGTCACGGCGGCCCCGTGCAGAAATGTCGCGCCCATGCGGGCGGCGAAGGGGATGAACGGCTCTTCCTCGTCCGGTTTCTCGATCTTGACGATCGAGGCGGCGCTGACCTGGGGATCCTCGGCGCCCATCACGTGCAGCCGGGAAAATCCCGGCTTGCGCCCCGGCCCCAGATAGATCACCTGCGCGCCCTTGATCAGTCCGCGCGCCTCGAGATCTAGCCGCTTCTTGCGGTGCTTGAGCGGCAGTTCGATCCCGTCGCAGATCAGTGGCTCGCCTTCCAGCAGCGCGGTCTCGGGCGCGCCATGCACCGCGCGGAAGGCGTTGATCAGCCGGATGCGCGTGGCGTTGCGCCAGACCAGGACCGGGCTGCGCGCCATCAGGTCGACCTCGACCCGCCCGCCCCAGACGACGCGGTCGTCCTGGCTGGCCTTGTCCTCGACCATCCGCTCGAAATCGTGGAAATCCAGCTGCGGGTCGGCCAGCGCATGCGCGAGATCCAGGATCGGGTTGTCCGCGTCCTGCCGGTGGATCCGGCTGAGCGTCAGCTTTCGCGGTTCGGGCAGCGCATCGAACACCATCGAGCCGGACTGGTTCACCGGCGCCAGCTGCGCCGGATCGCCGAACAGCAGGAGGGTCGGAAAGATCTCCTTGAGGTCATCGAACTGCTTGTCGTCCAGCATCGAGGCCTCGTCGACGAAGCCGATATCCAGCGGCTCTTCGCGGCGTTTCCAGCCGGTTATGAAATCCGATCCGCGCAGACCGGCGGCCGCCAATGCACCGGGGATGGAGTTGTTGCGGCCATAGAAGGCCGCCGCGCGGTCCAGCGCCTCTTCGGTCAGCCCTTCGATCTCGGGACGCTCTCCACTGCCCGCCAGCCACTCGGCGATCCGCTCGTATTCCGGATCGTAGACCGGCGTGTAGAGGATGCGGTGGATGGTCGTGGCCGGCACCCCGGCGAGGCGCAGGACGCTGGCCGCCTTGTTGGTCGGCGCCAGCACCGCCAGCGTGCGGCGGTCGCGCGAGCGGCGGCTCTCGTAGTCGCCCGAGACAATGTGAACGCCGGCCGCCGAGAGCGCCTTGTAAAGCTCGGACAACAGAAGCGTCTTGCCCGATCCCGCCTTGCCGATCACTGCCATGACGCTGGTAGAGTCGCTTTTCGGCGCGGTCAGAAGAGCCTCGTCGTCCAGATTGACGCCCGCCGATTTCAACCAGTCGACGATGGAATCATGCGCGGCGGCCTGATCCGTGGAATAGGTGATGGCGGGCAGTTTCGTCATGGCGCGACCCTAGCGCGCCCGGCGGGCAGCCGCCAGCCGGGCGCGGCGCTTTTCGCGCCGCTCAGGCCGTTCGTGCGGCCGGGATCGTGGGGCGATGACCGAAGGCGCGCGCGAACCACAGGCGCGACAGTTCGGGCGAGACGCGCGCACGGCGGCACAGCCGTTCATGCGCCCGTTGGGAGTATTCCCAAAGACCCACCGAGATCTCCTCCCGGCCCCCGCCCTCGGAGCCGACAATTTCGGGCGCCCAACCGATCGCCTTGTAGATCCGCTGCATCCGGGCATCGAACACGCCGGCCACGTGACGGATGCCGAAGCCGCGCATGATCTCGCTGCCGCCCAGCATCAGCGCCGAGGCAACCCGGGAGTCCGCCGCGCGGTCGAGACAGAAGCGCGTGCACTCCCAGATCAGCGGCGAATGGATCGGCCCCCTGCCCGTCAGATGACCAAAGACCTCGTTGACCATGACCGGCCCGGTCGTCGGCAGGAAGCGCATCGAGCCACCGTGGCCCCCGTCGGGCTGCTGCCAGATGACATAGAGCGGGTCGTGCGCATCATACTGATCCCGTTCGTGGCCCTGCGCGTCGACGGAGACGTCCCAGCCCAGCCGCGTCCGGAACTGGTCGGCCCGGCACCGGAACATCTCGTCCGCCAGAACGGGGTGCGCGCTCAGTTCGTCGGCGTAAAGGTAGCGAAGCATGATGAGTCCCCTTGTCGTCCGGTTGAGAACGAAAGGGGTACGGAAGAAAGGTTAACAACCCGTCAGGACAACGACCGCCGCGTTACACGACGATCAGGCCGCGGCTCATCGCCCGCGCGATTGCGTGCGTCGTGTTCAGTGCGCCCAGCTTGTACCGCGCACTCTCGATATAGACCCGCAGCGTGTGTTCCGAGATCGCCAGCGAATGCGCGACCTGCGCCCGGTTGTAGCCCAGTGCCAGCAGGGTCATCGCGTCCACTTCGCGCGGAGACAGCGAGCGAGACTGCTCGGGCTGCCGCTTGGCCCCGATCTCCAGCGCCTTGCGATTGAAATAATGCGCGATCAGGATCAGGTCGCGACCATGCTGCGCGATGAACGCGGCCCAGTCGTCGTCGTCGCAGCTGTGATTGGCGGTGAACAGGGCGAATTGCCCGTTCGGTCCGCGAATGGGAATGGAGTAGCCCTGATCGCCCACCCCGTGTGCCAGCGCATCGTCCAGGAAATGCCGGGCGGCCCTGGCGGACCAGTCCATCCGCTTCCAGTCGACCGGGTGGAACCGTTGGAAACAGCCCAGGATGACCGGGTCGATCCGGTGGTAGTTGCGCGCGTTGTATCGCGCGACCCAGGCGTCGGAATAGGTGGCGCAGCCGAACTGCTCTCCGTCGCTGTCCACCCAGTGATAGACGATGTGCCAAATGCCCAGCGCATCGCGAAGCCGCGCGGCGATTTCCGACAGGTCCTCAAGCCCGGTGGTGGCGTCCAGATCTTCCAGGATTCGGTCCAAATCGACCAGTCTTGCCATCGACGCGCGCCCGTGCCTCTTGGTGCTGGAGTGCGATGTCCGCGGCGGCGATCAGCTTGGTCTTGTCAAGCTGATCGGCAAGGTCGCCCAGCCCGTTCGCGACCGCGAAGGTTCTGAGGTCCGCCAGGACATCCAGGATCCAGTCATTGTTCGGCATCAGAGTCACCCCGGAACGGTTAACGGTTGGTTAACTCAACCATAGCATGTGTGAAATTCATCAAGACATTCGCTGCTTTCCACTCCCCAGAAATGGCGAGGCACGGATTTGCAAGCCATTGATCCCTCGGACAGCCGTGCGTCGGACGCAGAAACGCCCGCGCGTCACCTCGGTGATTCGCGGGCGTCTTGCCGGCTGGGGCCGAAAATCGCGGGATCAGTCCCCGGCGTCGATGACCTCTTCGAGGGTCCGCAAGCCCGTGCGCGGGGCCTGCACCAGAACCGACATATTGCCGGGCTTGTGCTGGTTGCGCATCATCTTCATGTGTGCCTGCGGCAGGTCGGACCACGAGAACACCTCGGACATGCAGGGATCCAGCCGGCGCTCGATCATCAGCTGGTTCGCGGCGGCCGCCTGCTTGAGATGCGCGAAATGCGAGCCCTGAAGGCGTTTCTGGTGCATCCACATATAACGCACGTCAAAGGTCAGGTTGTAACCCGTGGTGCCGGCGCAGATCACCACCATGCCGCCCTTTTTCACCACGAAGGTCGAGACCGGGAAGGTCGCCTCGCCCGGGTGTTCGAACACCATGTCGACATTCACGCCCTTGCCGGTGATGTCCCAGATCGCCTTGCCGAACTTGCGCGCCTCCTTGAACCACTCGCCGTATTCCGGCGTGTTGACGGTGGGCAGCTGTCCCCAGCAATTGAAATCCTTGCGGTTGATGACGCCCTTGGCCCCCAGTTCCAGCACGAAGTCGCGCTTGCTCTCGTCCGAGATCACGCCGATGGCGTTGGCACCGGCGGTGTTGATCAGCTGGATGGCATAGGATCCCAGGCCACCAGATGCGCCCCAGACCAGCACGTTCTGCCCCGGCTTCAGGTCATGCGGCTCATGCCCGAACAGCATCCGGTAGGCAGTGGCAAGCGTCAGTGTGTAGCAGGCGCTTTCCTCCCAGGTCAGGTGCTTGGGCCGCGGCATCAGCTGCTGGGCCTGGACATTGGTGAACTGCGCGAAGGATCCGTCGGGGGTCTCGTAGCCCCAGATGCGCTGGCTGGGCGAATACATCGGGTCGCCGCCGTTGCAATGCTCGTCGTCGCCATCGTCCTGGTTGCAGTGGATGACGACCTCGTCACCGACCTTCCAGCGTTTCACCTTGTCACCCACCGCCCAGACAATGCCCGAAGCGTCGGACCCGGCGATATGATAGGGTGCCTTGTGGCCGTCGAAGGGGCTGATCGGCTTGCCCAGCGACGCCCAGACGCCGTTGTAGTTCACGCCGGCGGCCATCACCAGGACCAGAACCTCGTGGCTGTCCAGGACCGGCACATCGACGACCTCGAGCTGCATCGCGGTATCTGGCTCGCCATGACGTTCCTTGCGGATGGCCCAAGCATACATCTGCTTTGGCACGAACCCCATCGGAGGGATCTCGCCCATCTCGTAGAGGTCTTTCTCGGGCGCGTCGTAGGACGCGATGCCGGCTTCGGTATCCAGAGCCATGTCGGCCTCCTTGCTGAACTCGGTTGCCGCAACGCAGAATCGCGGCTCTGTCCGAAGGATTATTCACCGCTACGCAACTTTGCAACAGTATGCGGGAACTTTTTGTAATTTTATGACCCAGCGGGCGCAGAATTCTCCTTTGCTCCCGCAGCATCGCCTGGCAGGAGATGAGAAATCGAGGCCGCGTAGTATTGCAGGAGTTGGGGCCGGTCGCCGCTGGCGCGCACGGTATCGCCGGACATCTCGACCAATCCGCGCCCTTGCAGCTGCCGCAGCGCGGCGGTCACGAATGCGCTGGTGTCCCCGCCCTCTGCCGCGCCCGACAGACGCCGGTATTGCGCCTCGATCTCGTCCGGCGTCAGGCTCTGGTGCCGCGTCAGCATCCAGGCGATTGCCGGGACCGGCAGGATCGGCACGACCTGGCCGATTCGCGCCATCAGCTCGTCGGCCAGCGGATTGATGAAGTCGCTGCCGGTTTCGGCCCGGAACCGGTCGAGCGACAGCGGCACGCCGAACTGCACCGCGGCCAGGCCGAACTGGTGCGACCGGCCACGCAACCTTTGCCAAAGCTGCTTGAGCATCCAGCGGGTGACGACGCCGATCCGCGCGCGAAAGCGGCGGTCCGGCCGGCTGGCGGCGTCGGTCAGGATCGAATCCTCCAGCACCCGATCGTAGTTCAGCGCCACGGGCACGAAAACCACGTCGCGGTTCTCGTTCGTGGCGCCGGCAATCATGTATTTCAGAAGCCCCAGCTTGGGTGGCCCCAGCCCGCCGGACAGGCTCAGCCCGCCCTCGGGAAAGATCGCCTGGGTCACGCCGGCCTCGGTCGCCTGCCGGACATAGCAGGACAGGACGTGGCGATAGAGATCGTTGCGCGACTTGCGCCGGATGAAATAGGCGCCCATCGCGCGGATCAGGCGGCTGAGCGGCCAGACCCGCGCCCATTCGCCGACCGCATAGGACAGCGCGGATTGCCGCGCGGCCAGGTAGGTGACCAGCACGTAGTCCATGTTGCTGCGGTGGTTCATCACAAAGACGACCGTCGCGTCGGGGTCGATGCCGTGCACCTCCTCCGGCGCGGTATGGTTCAGCCGCACCTCGTAGAACATGTTGCTGAGAAACCGTGCCACGCGGATGGCCAGGCCGAAATAGGCGAAGGCCGAGAAGGACGGGACGATCTCGCGCGCATAGCGTTTCGCCTGTTCGAAGGCCACCGCCTCGGGGATGCCCTCGCGGCGGGCATGGGCCTGCACGGCGCGGCCCACCTGCGGGTCATAGATCAGCCGCTGTATCGTGTCGTGCCGCCGGGCCAGCTTGAAGGGCTGGATCGGGCGTTCCAGACGCTGGTTCAGCCGCGCAACGGCACGCTCCAGCCGGCGCCGAAAGAACCAGCGCACCGAGGGAAAGAGGAAATGCGAGGCAAAGGTGATGGCCGCGAACAACAGGATGATCGCGAACAGCCAGAGCGGTATCGTGATCTCCTGCGCCATTCTAGCTCAATCCGCCCCGAGCTGCGGGGCACGACTTGGCACCGAAAAGCCCCGTGCATTGCGGTCCATGTGGATGTGATGCAGCATTTCGCGGTTTCCGATCATGCCCCGCCATTCGAGGCGCCCCAGATCTATCGGTTCGATCCGGCGTAATCATAGGGATCCAGCCGGTCAAGGCGCTTGGCCATCCGGGTTCCGGGCGCTGCAACGCAGCGAATTGACAGCGCCATTTTATTTCCTATACCAATCCATAAGCGTAACAAAATTTCGCAAAACGATTCACGAGGCCCCGATGTCGCAGACGCAGAAAGACCGCCCCTGGCTGATCCGAACCTATGCCGGCCACTCCACGGCACAGGCGTCGAATGCGCTCTACCGTTCCAATCTGGCCAAGGGGCAGACCGGCCTCAGCGTGGCGTTCGACCTGCCCACCCAGACCGGCTATGACAGCGATCACGTGCTGGCCCGCGGCGAGGTCGGCAAGGTCGGCGTGCCGGTCTGCCACCTGGGTGACATGCGGATGCTGTTCGACCGGATCCCGCTGGAACAGATGAACACTTCGATGACGATCAACGCCACGGCACCCTGGCTTCTGGCGCTCTATATCGCCGTGGCCGAGGAACAGGGCGCGGATATCTCGAAATTGCAGGGCACGGTGCAGAACGACCTGATCAAGGAATACCTGAGCCGCGGCACCTATATCTGCCCGCCCAAACCGTCCCTGAAGATGATCGCGGACGTCGCTGAATACTGCTATGCCAACGTGCCGAAGTGGAACCCGATGAACGTGTGTTCCTATCACCTGCAAGAGGCGGGCGCGACGCCCGAGCAGGAACTGGCCTTTGCGCTGGCCACCGCGCAGGCGGTGCTGGACGAGTTGAAGCCGCGCGTCCCGGCCGAGGATTTCCCGGCCATGGTCGGGCGCATCTCGTTTTTCGTGAATGCCGGCATCCGCTTTGTTACCGAAATGTGCAAGATGCGCGCCTTTGTCGATCTTTGGGACGAGATCTGTGAACAGCGGTACGGCGTGAGCGATCCGAAATTCCGCCGCTTCCGCTATGGCGTTCAGGTCAATTCTCTCGGACTGACCGAGCAGCAGCCGGAAAACAACGTCTACCGCATCCTGATCGAGATGCTGGCCGTGACGCTTTCGAAAAAGGCCCGCGCGCGGGCCGTGCAGTTGCCTGCCTGGAACGAGGCGCTTGGCCTGCCCCGGCCCTGGGATCAGCAATGGTCGATGCGGATGCAGCAGATCCTGGCCTACGAGACCGACCTTCTGGAATATGGCGACCTGTTCGACGGCAACCCGGCGGTCGACGCCAGGGTCGAGGAACTCAAGCAGGGGGCGCGCGCCGAGCTTGCCAATCTCGACAGCATGGGCGGGGCCGTGGCGTCGATCGAATACATGAAGTCCCGCCTGGTCGATGCCAACGCGGAACGGCTGAACAAGATCGAGCGCAACGAGACCGTGGTGGTCGGCGTGAACAAGTGGATCGAGGGCGAGCCCTCGCCCCTCCAGACAGAGGATGGCGGCATCATGACCGTCGATCCGGCAACCGAACAGGAGCAGATCGACCGTCTGACCGCCTGGCGCAACAGCCGGGATGCGACGCGGGTGCAGGCGGCGCTCGAGGCGTTGCGGGACGCCGCGCGCAGCGGGGCCAACGTCATGAAGCCCTCGATCGCCGCGGCCAGGGCCGGGGTGACGACCGGCGAATGGGCCGAGGAAATGCGGCGCGCCTTCGGCACCTATCGCGGCCCCACTGGCGTGTCGGGCTCGGCCTCGAACAAGACCGAAGGGCTGGACCAGATCCGCGCCCGTGTCGATGCGGTCAGCGACAAGCTGGGCCGGCGGCTGAAATTCCTGGTCGGCAAGCCGGGCCTGGACGGGCATTCCAACGGTGCCGAGCAGATCGCCTTCCGCGCCCGCGACTGCGGCATGGACATCTCCTATGAGGGGATCCGCCTGACTCCGGAGGAAATTGTCGCTGCCGCGATCGAGGACGAGGCCCATGTCATCGGCCTGTCGATCCTGTCGGGCAGCCATTTGCCGCTGGTTCAGGATATCGTCGAGAAACTGAAATCCCGGGGCCTGGGTCATGTGCCCCTGATCGTCGGGGGAATCATTCCCGAGGAAGATGCGCGCAAACTGAAATCAATTGGCGTTTCCAAGGTCTACACTCCAAAGGACTTCGAATTGAACGCCATCATGACCGATATCGTCGATCTGGCCGAAGAAGAATTGCAAGTTTTCGCCAATTGATGCTGTTTGGGAAAATTAGACGCTGAAAAGCGTCGGCACTTCCGCTAACGTCCCGCGTTAGGCCATCGGCTTTCGAATGGCCCAATAGGAAATTCTGGAGAATTCAATGGGGATCAACCTTTCGTCCATGTCGCGCACCGAATTGCTCAAGTTGCAGGAAGACGTTGCCGGCGCTCTGAAAAAAGCCGAGGCGCGCGAGAAGCAGGAGGCGCTTAAGGCCGCTGAACAGGCCGCGGCCAAGTACGGCTTTTCGCTGTCCGAGCTCTCGACAGACGGCAGAAAAAGCACAAAGGGGACAAAAGCCCTTCCGAAATACCGCAACCCTGCGAATCCCGAACAGACCTGGACCGGTCGTGGCCGGAAACCGCAGTGGCTTCACGATGCGCTGAAATCCGGGGCCGACATTTCCGACCTGGAAATCTGAACGGAAAGGCAAGGTTCCCGAAATGACAATTCACATCGGCGCGAAGTCCGGGGAAATCGCCGAGACGGTTTTGATGCCAGGCGATCCCTATCGCGCGAAATGGGCGGCCGAGACCTTTCTGGACGACGCCGCCCTGGTCAACGACGTGCGCGGAATGCTGGGCTTCACCGGCACATGGAAAGGTCATCGCGTGACCATCCAGGGCAGCGGCATGGGCATGCCGTCGCTGTCGATCTACGCCAACGAGCTGATCCGCGATTACGGTGCGCGCACCCTGATCCGGATCGGTTCGTGCGGCGGAATGCAGAACGCGGTGCAGCTGCGCGACGTGATCCTTGCGATGACGGCCACCACCCTCAGCACGCCATCCCGGGGCATATTGCGCGAGTTGAACTTCGCCCCCTGCGCGGATTGGGGCCTGCTGCGGGCTGCCGCCCGGGCCGCCGAGGCCAAAGGCACGAAATGCCATGTGGGCGGGATCTATTCGTCCGATGTTTTCTATGACGAACGGCCCGACCTGAACGAGCAGATGGTGCGTCACGGCATCCTCGGCGTCGAAATGGAGGCGGCCGAGCTCTACCTTCTTGCGGCGCGGCACGGCTGCCGGGCCCTGGCGGTGCTGACGGTCTCCGACCACCTGCTCACCGGCGATGCCCTGCCCAGCGCGGACCGGGAGCGCAGCTTCGGCGACATGGTGGAGATCGCGCTGCAGGCGGCGTTTCCCGAGGCCGGGTAGCGCCGAATACTTTGGGGTGCCACCACTGTTGCGCCACTGGCTCAGGCAACAAGGGCGACAGCGCAAAGCCCCAGCCGGTCCCCGTCACGCGCGGCGAAAGACCTCTACCCCAGTAGGCGTCGGGCGATGACCTGCGCCTGGATCTCGGCCGCACCCTCGAAGATGTTCAGGATGCGGGCATCGCACAGGACGCGGCTGATCTTGTATTCCAGCGCAAACCCGTTGCCGCCGTGGATCTGCAACCCGTTATCGGCCGCGGCCCAGGCCACGCGGGCGCCCAGCAGCTTGGCCATACCGGCCTCCAGGTCGCAGCGGTGGCCGTGATCCTTCTCCCAGGCCGAGAAATAGGTCAGCTGCCGCGCCACCATGATCTCGACCGCCATCATCGCCAGCTTGCCCGACACGCGCGGGAAGGCGATCAGCGACTTGCCGAACTGCTTGCGGTCGCGGGCATATTGCATGGCGATGTCGAGGGCGGATTGCGCCACGCCGATGGCGCGGGCGGCGGTCTGGATGCGGGCGGACTCGAAGGTCTCCATCAGCTGCTTGAAGCCGCGGCCGGTCTCGCCGCCCAACAGGTTCTCGCCCTTGACGTGGAAATTGTCGAAGCCGAGCTCGTACTCCTTCATGCCGCGATAGCCCAGCACCTCGATCTCGCCGCCGGTCATGCCTTCGGTCGGGAACGGGTCGTCCTCGGTGCCCGGCGTCTTTTCGGCCAGGAACATCGACAGCCCGCGGTGATCGGTGCTGCCGGGATCGGTGCGGGCCAGCAGGGTCATTACATGGGTGCGCGCGGCATGGGTGATCCAGGTCTTGTTGCCGGTGATGCGCCAGTCATCGCCATCCTTGACCGCGCGGGTGCGCAGGCTGCCCAGATCCGAGCCGGTATTGGGTTCGGTGAACACCGCTGTCGGCAGGATCTCGGCGCTGGCGATCCGGGGCAGCCAGTTGGCCTTCTGGTCGTCGGTGCCGCCGGCGAGGATCAGCTCGGCCGCGATCTCGGACCGGGTGCCCAGCGAGCCGACGCCGATATAGCCGCGCGACAGCTCCTCGGAGACTACGCACATGGACGCCTTGCTGAGACCCAGACCGCCATGTTCCTCGGGGATGGTCAGGCCGAACACGCCCATTTCGGCCAGTTCCTCGATGATCTCGATCGGGATCAGCTCGTCCTTCAGGTGCCAGTCATGGGCATGCGGTTCAACCTTCTCGACAGCATAGCGGCGGAACTGGTCGCGGATCATCTCCAGCTCTTCCTCGAGCCCCGAGGCGCCGAACATCGTCGCGCCGGCCTGATCCTCCATCAGCGACACCAGCCGGGTGCGGGCGTCCTGCGTGTTGCCCGCCTGTGTCAGGGTCATGACCTCGTCCGACATCAAGGCCCGCATGTCGTCCTGGGCCAGGCCCAGATCCTGCAGGCGGACGATCTCGCCCTGGTTCATCTGGATGCCGCCATAGATCTGCCAGAGGTATTCGCCGAACGCGATCTGGTGGATCAGCTGCTCGATCTCGCCGAACTTGCCATCGGCCTCCAGCCGCTCGGCCCAGGCCTGCATCTGGCGCAGCGACTGGTGATAGGTGGCCAGCCAGGCCAGCCCGTGCGCCGCGGTCTGATGCGCCTCGATCAATGCGCCGGACACCCGGTCGCCGTCGCTGACCAACGCCCGCACGGCGTTGCGCGCGCGGTCGTACACGGCCTGCACCGGGTCCAGCGCGGCACCGGTCAGCCGCAGCAGGTCGGGCAAGATCGGGGATTGCGTCATCGTCGTCGGGTCCTGTCCATCATGGGCCATGAATCACTCCGTTCAGCTGTTGGACCGGTGATATCATTTTGCGCATGCAGCGCAACAAAAATACAACCTTTGGCCAATGGGTGTTCGATTGTTGCGCTGACTTTTTGCAGTGCAGCACCCGTTCAGAGTGGTAAGACGAGGGATGCTCGACGTCTTCTCGATCCTGTCACCGCTCGACCTGACGCTGGCCTTCGCGGTTGCCCTGCTCGCCGGAACGGTCAAGGGGCTGGTCGGATTTGCACTGCCGATGATCCTGATCTCGTTTCTCAGCCTGATCCTGCCGCCGGATGTGGCGCTGGCCGGGCTGATCCTGCCGACGCTGGTCACCAACGGCATCCAGGCGCTGCGGCAGGGCGTGGCGGCAGCGGTGCAATCGGTGCGCCGGTTCCGGGTGTTCCTGCTGGTCGGCGCGGCGTGCCTGCTGGCCAGCGCACAGCTGGTCACGCGCATCCCGCGCGACGCCTTCCTTACGGTACTCGGGGTGACGGTCGTGGGATTCGCGCTGTTGCAGCTCTCGGGCCTGCGGTTTCATCTGCCCCGCCGTTCGGCCCGGATCGAGGCCGGGGTCGGCGCCTTTGCCGGTCTGATCGGCGGAATGTCCGGCGTCTGGGGACCGCCGACCGTGGCCTACCTGACCGCCCTGGACACGCCGAAGGCCGAACAGATGCGCGTGCAGGGCGTGATCTATGGGCTCGGGTCGGTGCTGCTGGCCGGGGCGCATCTGGGCTCCGGCGTCCTGCGGGCCGAGACGGCACCGCTCTCGGCGCTGCTGGTGGTGCCGGCGGTGGCGGGCATGTGGCTGGGCGGGTTCTGGCAGGACAGGATCGACCAGGGAACGTTCCGCAAGGCGACGCTGGCGGTGCTTCTGGTTGCCGGCCTGAACCTGTTGCGCCGCGCCGTTCTTGGCTGACCGCTCAGGTCCTGCGCCGGTCGAGCCAGCGGAACACGAACAGCAAGCCCAGCATCAGGAAGAACAGGCCGAAGACGTCGCCGATAAACAGCGCCAGCCAATCCTCGAACCCGTTGCCGAACAGCAGGTTCAGAAGCCCCGCCGAGACCAGCGACGTTACCGCACCCACGCCCATCACGCAGATCCAGCACGGCGTGCGGCCGGGATGCGGATAGATGTCGGCGCCCAATCGCTTGAGCGCCTCGAAGATCAGCGGTGCGGCGCAGACCACGACGGCGATCCCGGCCAGCCGAGTGGGGGCGAAGGTGTTCCAGCCTGCCACGTAGAGGAACAGCAGGGCCACCCCCGGCAAGAGCGCGACGATCGCACGGGGTCCCAGCAACCAGGCCGTGAGGATGCGCACCCCGTGCGGCAGGAACAGCAGACTGGCGCGGCTGGGATATTCCGGAAAGAACAGGTTTTGCACCGGCATCAGGAACGTGAAGACGATCGTGACCGCGGCCAGATAGGCACCGGACGCGGCCAGTGTCTCGACGATCAGGCCGCGCCCGCCCCTATGACCGGGCACAGTCAAGAAGCAGGATCGTTCACGACATAGCGGCCGCGGTTCGCCGAGGCGCTTTGCGCGAGGTAGCCCTTGTTCACAAGAGATTTCAGTGCCCTGAAGAAGGTGGGCCGCGACACCCCGCTGAGCAGCTCGTGCTCGATCAGAACCAGGGTGCGCACCTGCGCATCCTGCCGCGACAGTTCGCTGGCGGCGTAATAGATGTCGCGCTCGACCGGCGACAGCTGTTCCAGGCCCAGGGCCCGCTCCATGCTCTGCAGGAGTTTGCGCAGTTCAGCGAGTTTCGGCAGGTCGGTCATCGGTGGCGTCGTTCCATTGGTCTTTGTTGCCGGTTCGGGTATCTGTGGTAATTTGGACATCCTTGGCGGTCGAATTTCAAGTATCATGTTGAAACCCGCCGGCCCGCCTCCTAAAATTTGCTTCGTTCCGGCTGCGCGAGTGAGTGAGTGGTGGCCAAATTTATTGCTTTCCGAGTAGCCCGGCGCCGAAAGGCGTCGGGTTTTTTCGCGGACGGGTGGCAGGGCATAGCCACAGACGACCACAATATCTCTTTTTCGGAATACGACACAAAAACCGGCGCGGGGCAAGCCCGGCTTCCGCCACGGCAGTCCCTACCTGTGCGGCAATTGCAACAAGCCGGCCGGGTTCATGGCGTGCGGATCAGCCGATGGCGACGGCCTTCACGTCCTCGTCGATATAGGGCAGATATTGCTCGAAATTGTCGGCAAACATCTGCACCAGCTTCTGCGCCTGTGTATCGAAACCGGCCTTGTCGTCCCAGGTCCGGCGCGGGTCCAGCAGGACTTCGGGCACGCCGGGCACATTGACCGGAACGTCGAAGCCGAAATTGGGATCCTTGCGGAATTCGGCCTCGGCCAGCGAGCCGTCCAGCGCCGCGGTGAGCAGTGCGCGCGTGGCCTTGATCGGCATCCGCGAGCCGACGCCGTAGGCGCCTCCGGTCCAACCGGTGTTTACCAGCCAGCAGGTGGCGCCATGCTGGGCGATCTTCGAGCGCAGGAGCTGGCCATAGACCTCCGGGCGGCGCGGCATGAAGGGCGCGCCGAAACAGGTCGAGAAGGTGGGTTGCGGCTCGGTCACGCCGCGCTCGGTTCCCGCCACCTTGGAAGTGAAGCCCGACAGGAAATGGTACATCGCCTGCGCCGGCGTCAGCCGCGCGATCGGCGGCAGCACTCCGAACGCGTCGCAGGTCAGCATGATGATGTTCTTGGGATGCCCGCCCAGCGCGTTCGACGACGCGTTCGAGATATAATCCAGCGGATAGGCGCAGCGCATGTTGGCGGTCAGGCTGTCATCCTCGAAATCCAGTTCCTTGGTCTCCGGGTCGTAGACCATGTTCTCGATCACGGTGGCGAATTTCGAAGTCGTGGCATAGATCTCGGGCTCCGCCTCGGGGTTGAGGCTGATGGTCTTGGCATAGCAGCCCCCCTCGAAGTTGAACGTGCCGCGATCGGACCAGCCATGTTCGTCGTCCCCGATGAGCGTGCGACCGGGATCGGCCGACAGCGTGGTCTTGCCGGTGCCGGACAGGCCGAAGAAGACGGCCGTGTCCACCGGGTTGCCGGTGGCGTGGTTGGCCGAACAATGCATCGGCATGATGCCCTTGTCTGGGAGCAGGTAGTTGAGCAGCGTGAACACCGACTTCTTGTTCTCGCCGGCATATTCGGTGCCGCCGATCAGGATCAGCTTGCGGTCGAAGTTCAGCGCGATCACGGTTTCCGACCGGCAGTCGTGGCGGGCGGGATCGGCGCGGAAACTGGGGCAATTGACGACGGTGAAATCGGCGGTGAAATCGTCCAGGTCTTCCCGGTCGGGGCGGCGCAGGAGATGGCGGATGAACAGGTTGTGCCAGGCCAGTTCGGTGACCATGCGGACGTGGATGCAATGCGCCGGATCGGCACCGCCGATCAGGTCCTGCACGAAATAGTCGCGCCCCTTCATGTGCTCGAGCATGTCGGCATGGAGCGCGTCGAACCCCGTCGGGCTCATCGCTGCGTTGTTCTCCCACCAGATCGTGTCGGTAACGCTGTCGGTTTTGACCACGTGCTTGTCCTTGGGCGAACGACCGGTGAACGTGCCGGTCGAAACCAGGAAAGCGCCGCCCTGGCCCAGGGTGCCTTCGCCGCGCCGGATCGCCTCTTCGATCAGCGCCGGCTCCATGAAGTTGTAATAGACGTTGCCCAGACCTTCGATGCCCTGATCTTCGAGGCGGAAGTTCGGGTTGACCCGTCCAGTTGTCATGCTGTCGTTCTCCATGTGTCGGCGCGTGCCGCGGCATTGTTCGGCCTGGGGCCGGTGGGGCAATCGACCGGGATTTCGGCCCGGTTGCCGCGGTCTTAGCACGCGGCTTTAGGGGCTGAACAGGACGCTTTGGCGCAGTTAGCGCAACCAAGGCGAGGTTTAGCGCAACCATCGAAACCGCCCGTCAGAGAGGCGCCGGGATTCACCCAATGGTAGTGCTTTTTTGCATTGTTTGGAGGCAGAGCGCGGGCGCAAGGCAGTTGGTGATTGATTCGGGGTCATAAAAAAGCCAAGAATGTGAACAAAAATAACAAACTTGGGCAGATTAGGGGCAAATCCTATGTCAAAAATTGCATTGGTGGACGATGACAGGAACATCCTGACGTCGGTATCCATGACCCTCGAGGCCGAAGGCTTCGAGGTCGAAACCTACAATGACGGTCAGGCCGCGCTGGACGCGTTCAACAAGAAACTGCCGGACATGGCGGTTCTGGACATCAAGATGCCGCGCATGGACGGTATGGATCTGCTGCAGCGGTTGCGCCAGAAGACCCAGATGCCGGTGATCTTCCTGACCTCGAAGGATGACGAGATCGACGAGGTTCTGGGCCTGAGGATGGGCGCCGACGACTATGTCAAGAAGCCGTTTTCCCAACGCCTGCTGGTCGAGCGGATCCGCGCCCTTCTGCGCCGGCAGGAGGCGATCGACGCCGATGCCGACGGCACCGGGGGCGGCGGCGAGACCAAGGTGATGGAACGCGGCAACCTGCGGATGGACCCGCTGCGCCATGCCGTCAGCTGGAAGGGCCAGGACGTGTCGCTGACCGTGACCGAGTTCCTGCTGCTGCAGGCGCTGGCCCAGCGGCCCGGTTTCGTCAAGAGCCGGGATCAGCTGATGGACGTGGCCTATGACGATCAGGTCTATGTCGACGACCGCACCATCGACAGCCATATCAAGCGCCTGCGCAAGAAGATGCGGACCGCCGATCAGGAATTCTCGGCGATTGAGACGCTTTATGGTATAGGTTACCGGTATAACGAGGAATAGACGCCCGAGGGGGTTGGGCGCGAAGGGGACCACCGTGCGAGATACGGGGAGCATGCAGGATCGCAGCGGCGACGTTGTGCTGGGCGACGACTGGGTTGCGCCCAACAGCACCGTTTCGCAGGAGCTGCGCGTCAAGCGGGCGCGCCGCAGCCTGTTCTCGCTGCGTGGCTCGCCGCTGACGCGCAAGATCATCACCTTCAACCTGATCGCGCTGATCGTCCTGGTGGGCGGGCTGCTCTATCTCAACGATTCCCGCGACAGCCTGGTGCTTCAACGCGCCGGCGCCCTGGTTGGCGAGACCCAGCTGGTCGGCGACGTGTTCGAGGCGCAGATGGCCGACGGCGCGCCGGTCAACCTGGCCACCGACGATGGTATCGATGTGTCCGCCACGTTGGACGGTCTGACCCTGCGCAACGGTGTCGAACTCTATGTCTTCGACACCTCCCGGAACCTGGTCGGCCAGACCACCGGCGGCGTGACAAGCCCGGCCGCACCCAGCGGCGATATCGGCAACACGATCATCACCGACAGCCTGACCGCCCTGTGGTCGGCAATCAGCGGCCTGTTCTCAGAGGAGACCGCCCCGGACAAGGTGCCTTCGCTCGAGCGGCAGGTGACCTCGCTTGTGCCCGCCGCGATGGCCGGGGGCACGCGGGTCGACACCCTGCGCGACGCCAATGGCGGCACGGTGATCGCCGCGGCGACACCGATCCTGCAGAACGGCGCGCCGATCGGGGCCGTGGCGATGACCAGCGCCGCTGGCGAGATCGACAAGCTGGCCCGGCGCGAGCGAGAGCGGGTGCTTCAGATGTTCGTCGTCGCCCTTCTGGTGTCCGTGGGCCTGAGCCTTGTGCTGGCCTCGACCATCGCCAACCCGCTGGCCGACCTGGCTGAGGCCGCGGAACTGGGCCGCGACCGCAACGCACGGCGGTTCAACCCCGGGCGTATCCGCATCCCCGACCTGACCGCCCGCCCGGACGAGATCGGCCGGCTGAGCCGGGCGCTGCGCGGCATGGTCGCCGCGCTCTACAACCGGATCGACGGCAACGAGCAATTCGCGGCCGACGTTGCGCACGAGATCAAGAACCCGCTGGCCAGCCTGCAATCCGCCGTGGGCACCCTGCGCATGATCAAGCGCGAGGATCAGCGCGGCAAGCTTCTGGACGTGATCGAACATGACGTGCGCCGGCTGGACCGTCTTGTCAGCGACATCTCGAACGCCTCGCGGCTGGACGCCGAACTGGTCAAGGAGGAGGAGCAATCCTTCAACCTGCTGGAGATGCTTGACAACCTGAGCCAGTATCTGGGCGAGGACGCGCGCGCCAAGGGCATCGACTACATCACCGATCTGCCGCCCGATCCGATCGTGATCCAGGGGCTCGAGGCGCGGCTGGCACAAGTCTTCGTCAACCTGATCACCAACGCGATCTCGTTCTGCGAGGAAGGCGATGCCATCCGGATCTGGGCCCGCCGCCGCGCGAACCGGGTGCTGGTGGTGGTCGAGGATACCGGCCCCGGCATTCCCGACGAGGCGCTGAGCAAGATCTTCAAGCGGTTCTACTCGCAGCGCCCCGAAGAGCATTTCGGCAACAATTCCGGCCTCGGCCTGGCGATCTCGAAACAGATCGTCGAGGCGCATGGCGGCGTGATCTGGGCCGAGAACATCCGCCCGACCGAGGCCGACATCACCTCGGACCCGCTGGGTGCGCGCTTTGTCGTGGGCCTGCCGGTCTGAACCGTGGGCCGCGACGCCCCGCCCGATCCGCCAGCCGAGAAATCCGTCATCCTGCATGCCTCCTGTGTCTCGGTCGAGGGCCGGGCGCTGCTGATCCGCGGCGCCTCGGGCCGCGGGAAATCCGCGCTGGCGTTGCAGATGATCGCTCTGGGCGCGCGGCTTGTGGCCGATGACCGTGTGGTCCTGTCGATCGAGGCTGGCCAGATCCGGGCCGCCGCGCCCGCCGCAATCGCCGGCCTGATCGAAGCGCGCGGCCTGGGGCTGCTGCGGGCGCCGGCGGCGCCGGCCGAAGTGGCTTATGTGCTGGACCTGGACCAGCCCGAGACGGCGCGGCTGCCGGACCCGCTGGAAACCACGCTGCTGGGACAACCCGTCCCCTTGCTTCGCGCGCCGCCTGCACCAATTGATGCGGCAGCTTTGATGCAGCTTCTCAGGGCGGGGCGCGTGGCCCCGGAATGGCCGAACTCATGAGTGCCAGGCAAAGGATCGTTCTCGTGACCGGCCCGTCGGGCGCCGGGAGGTCCACTGCGATCAACGTGCTCGAGGATCTCGGCTTCGAGGCGATCGACAACCTGCCGATGGGGTTGCTGCGCCGCCTGCTCGACGGGCCCGGGCCGCGCCCGCCGATGGCCCTGGGGCTGGACCCGCGCAACCGCGACTTCTCGACCGGCGGCTTCCTGGACCTGGCCGAGCAGCTTGGCGCGAACGCCGACCTGGACCTGACCACGCTTTACCTGGATTGCAACGAGGATGTTCTGCTGCGCCGGTTTTCCGAGACCCGCCGGCGTCACCCGATGGCGCGGGACGCCAACCCGCGCGAGGGCATCCGGCGCGAGGCGGAACTGCTGGCCCCGATCCGCGCACGCGCCGACACGCTGATCGACACCTCGGCGCTGAACGTGCACCAGCTGCGCGAGGAAGTCGAACGCTGGTTCGCCCCGAAAGAGGGCCGGCACCTGTCGGTGACGGTCGAGTCGTTTTCCTACAAGCGCGGCCTGCCGCGCGGCATGGACATGGTGTTCGACTGCCGGTTTCTGGCCAACCCGCATTGGCAGCCTGATCTGCGCGACGCCGACGGGCGCGACTCGCCGGTGGCCGCCTTCGTGGCCGCCGATCCGTCCTATGCGCCCTTTCTGGAGCGGGTCGTCGATCTGCTGGAATTTCTCCTGCCGTCGTATAGGGCCGAGGGAAAGACTCACCTTTCGGTTGCATTCGGTTGCACCGGGGGCCAGCACCGGTCGGTTGCCGTGGCCGAAGCCGCGGCAAAGGCCCTTGCAGACAAGGGCCAGCCGGTGTCAATAAGGCACCGCGAATTGATGCGCCGCAAGGCGGATGTGAGGCCGGATTGATCGGGATCGTGATCGTGGCACATGGCGGTTTGGCCAGGGAATACCTGGCCGCGATGCAGCATGTGGTGGGGCAGCAGCCCGGACTGGCCGCGATCAGCATCGAGGCGGATGACGACCGCGATGCGAAACAGGCCGAGATCTGCAGCGCCGCGGACGGGGTTGACACCGGGGACGGAGTTGTGGTCGTCACCGACCTGTTCGGCGGCTCGCCCTCGAACCTGAGCCTGCGCGCCTGCGCGCCGGTGGATCGGCGGATCCTCTATGGCGCCAATCTGCCGATGCTGATCAAACTGGCAAAGAGCCGCCACATGCCGGTCGGCGACGCCGTGCGCACTGCGATGGAAGCCGGTAGGAAGTATATCAACGCACAGAATGTGACGCTGGATTGAAGGCGGGCCGGATGGTTCTCAGGAAGCTCAAGATCGTGAACGAAAAGGGTCTGCACGCCCGGGCCTCGGCCAAGCTGGTCGAGGCATTCGACGCCACCGCCGAAGTGTCCAGGGACGGGCTGTCCGCCTCGGGCGACAGCATCATGGGGCTTTTGATGTTGGCAGCCTCTCGCGGAACGACTATTGACGTCGAGACCTCCGGACCGGATGCTGAGGCGCTGGCGGACGCGCTGGATTCCCTCGTGGCCGACAAGTTCGGCGAGGGCTACTGAAGGCGGCTGTCTGACAGCGCCGGAATGGAAAGACTGTTTACGTGGCGGACACCGCTCAGAACGACAAGGCAGAGGTCGCGGCCGCACCCGCACAAGACGGTGTGGGCGAGATCTATGATCGCCGGACGCTGACCTACGCCAATTCCTTCGACGATGTCTGGACATCGACGGCGATCCGGGCGATCGAATGGATGACGGGCAAGTTCACCATCCTGCGCATGGTCCGGCAGTTCGAGCGACAGAACGAGCATTACCGCGGCCAGCGGTTCTGGCGCGGGGCGTTGAACGTCATGGGCATCGACCTGCTGACCCCCGAGGAACAGATCGCGCGCATCCCCCGCGAGGGCCCGGTCGTGGTGGTGGCCAACCACCCGCACGGCATGGTCGACGGCATGATCCTGGCCGACATCATCGGGCGCGTTCGGCAGGATTACCGGATCCTGACCCGCTCGGTCCTGACCGGGCTGGACGAGGCTGCCAGTTCCTTCATGATCCCGGTGCCGTTTCCGCATGATCCCGAGGCGCAGGCCAAGATGCTGGAGATGCGCAACCGGGCTATGTCGCATCTGAAAGAGGGCGGTGTGGTGGCTCTGTTCCCCTCGGGCGTGGTGATGTCCGCCGACACCTGGTTCGGCCCGCCGATCGAGCGGGAGTGGAACGTGTTTACCGCCAAGATGATCCGCCGGTCGGGCGCCCGGGTGGTGCCGATCTTCTTCCCCGGTCGCAACTCGCGCGCCTATCAGATCGCCTGCCAGGTCTCGCCGATCCTGCGGCAGGGCCTCCTGCTGCACGAGATCGTGCGCGCCTGCAAGAAACCCCAGGCGCCGGTGATCGGCGCGCCGGTCGTGCCGGACCGGATGGAGCTGCTGGAGCGCGACCCGCGCGGCTTCATGACCTGGCTGCGCGAACACACCCTGTCGCTGGGGGGCGATCCGGACGGGCGCTGAGGCCCGCCGCCGTCACCACAGGCTGTTTCGCGCGCGCTCGGGCCAGGCGCGGTCATAGTCGGCGCCGCCCTCCTCGCCATCGGTCATCTCGGCCAGGATCTGGCCCACCGTGGGCAGGCCCGCGCTCTGGTCGCCGCCGGTCCAGGTTTCGGCGCGCATCAGCGCGCGGGCGCATTGGGTATAGATCTCGGCGATGTCGATCACGATCACCGTGGCAGGCCCACGGCCATCGCGGTCGAACCGGGCGCGCAGATCGTCATCGGCCGTCACCAGGCCACGCCCGTTCGCCCGCACCACGTTGTCCGACCCCGGCACCAGGAACATGAGCGAGACGCGGGGATCGCGGATGATATTGCGCAGGCTGTCCAGCCGGTTGTTCCCGCGCCAGTCGGGCAGCGCCAGGCGGCCGGGGTCCAGCTCCTGCGCTACCGGGCCGGTATCGCCGCGCGGGCTGGCGTCGGTGCCTTCTGGGCCGACCGTGGACAGGATGCACAGGCGCGATGCCTGGATCCACTTGCGATAGAGCGGCGTCATCCGGCGGGCCACCTTGAGTAGCGCCGGCGCCGCGGGCCGGCCATAGAGCGCCTTGAGCGCGTCGATATCCTCAATCGGCTGCATCGACCTTGCCCTTCGCTTCAAGCATCAGCGCATTCGAGCGCGCCTCGATGTCGCGTTCGATCCGCTCCATGAACTCGTCCCGCGCAACGCCCGGCACGATCGGGTCCAGGAACTCGACGACGCCCAGGCCCGGCTTGCGGAGGATGCCCTTGCGCGGCCAGAACAGTCCCACATTGGTCGCCGCAGGCACACAAGGGTAGCCCAGCCCCTGGTAGAGGATCGCCGTACCAACCTTGTAGGGCTTTGTCGCCCCCGGCGCGACCCGCGTGCCCTGCGGATAGATCACCAGCTGGCCGGGTTCCGAGAATTCGGCCGCCACGTCGCGGACCATCCGCGCCACCGCCTTGCCGCGCTTGCCGCGATCCACCGGGATACAACCGAGCCGCTTGGCATAGAGGCCGATGAACGGGGTCCAGAGCAACTCGCGCTTCATGATGAACTTGGCGTGCGGCACCGCGTCGAAGATCAAGATGATGTCGAAGAACGACTGGTGCTTGGCCGCGATCATCACCTCGCCCGTGGGCACCGGACCGCGAACCTCGCCGCGCAGGCCCAGCATCACGCGCGCCAGCCAGATCACCGTGCGGGCATAGATCTTGCAGGCACGAAGCGCGCCGCGCTTCGACACCAGCGCGTAGGGCGTGAACAGGATGCCCAGTACCGCCATCCACAGGTAGATGACGATCACGAAGATCAGCGACCACAGCCATCGCAGCACATGCCCCATCAGCTCAGCTCTCCCAGTCTGCGGCGGGCAGCGGCCCAGGTCGCAGCGAAGGCCACGATGGCACCCAGAAGCGGGATCAGCAACGGCAGGCCCCAGGCCAGGCCGCGGAATCCCAGCCCGGTCAGGAAGCCGCCCTCGTCCGAGGCCTCGGGCAGCAGCATGACGCCGACCATGCCCAGCACCATGCCGACCGCCGCGCCGATCAGCGCACGCAGGGTGAACCGGCGCACGAAGGCGCCGGCGATATAGCGGTCGCGCGCGCCCACCAGACGCAGCACGCCGATCACCTGCGCATTCGCCGCCAGCGCGGCATTGGCCGCCAGCGTGATCATCGCCGCCATCGCGCCGGCAATCAGCAGGATCGAGATCAGCGCCAGCCGGCGCAGGCTGTTGGCCGCATCCACCAAGGGCGCCCGCCAGCGGGTGTGGTCGTCCAGCACCGCGCCCGGCACCTCGGCCGCCAGCCGCAGGCGCAACCCGGCCGCATCGTATCCCGGTTCGGCCGCGACCACCTCGATCAGGCGGGGAACCGGCAGCGCATCAAGCGGCAGGTCCTGGCCGAACCACGGCGCAAGCAGGGCCGCCTGCTCCTCGTCGGAAAGCGCCCGGGCGCGGGCCACGCCGGGGGTCTGTTTCAGGATTGCCAGCGCCGCCTCGGTCTGGGCCGCGCGCTGGTCGGCGGGCGCGGTGATACGCAGGGTGGCGGAGCGGGCCAACTCTTCGGCCCAGCGGTCGGCCAGCCGCCCCGAGGCCAGCGAAAGCGCCATCGCGAATACCGCCAGGAAGGCCATGGCGCCCGACACGAACAGGGTCAGATGCGCGGTGTAACCGGTGGGCGGCACGACGCGGTCGGCCTGCTTGTCTCGCAGCAGAAGCGCCCCGATGTTCATAGGTCAGCCCCCGCATGTTGCAGCCGCCGGTTCGAGATCCGCAAAACGCGGGTCTGCACCTGGCTCTTGGTGGCGCGGATCAGGCCCAGGTCATGGGTGGCGATCAGCACCGTCTTGCCCATCCGGTTCAGCTCGACCAGCAATTGCATCAGGCGCTGCGACATCTCCCAATCGACATTGCCCGTGGGCTCGTCGGCCAGCACCACGTCCGGCGACATGATGACGGCCCGGGCCAGCGCGGCGCGCTGGCGCTCACCACCGGAAAGTTCCGGCGGCAGCGCATCGGTCCGCGCCGCAAGCCCCACCCATTGCATCAACTCGTCCAGGTTGCCGGCCTCGGTGGCCGTATCCCGGCCCGAGACGACCAGCGGCAGCGCGATGTTCTCGGCCAGCTTCAGATGGTCGAGGAACTGGCAGTCCTGGTGCACAACGCCGATGCGTCGACGCAGCAGCGCCATCTGGTCCCGGTCGAGCGTGCGCATGTCCTTGCCGAAGGCGCAGAGCCGGCCGGCCGTCGGCACGAGTGCGCCGTAGCACAGTTTCAGCAGCGTCGTCTTGCCAGACCCGGACGGCCCGGTGAGAAAATGGAACGATCCGGGCGGCAGCGTGACCGACACGTCGCTGAGCAGCTCTCCGCCGCCATAGCTGTAACCCACGTTTTCAAGCTCGATCAAACCCTGCCCCCTCTTGGCCTCGCCGCCTTTTGCCCCAGCGCCGCGATTGTTTCAATGCCCGCAACCGGGGCGGAATGGAGACACATGCCCGCCTTGTCCGAAAATCACCTTCCCGGTGCCAACTTAAGGACTTATGATCGCGTCAAAAATAGGGTCAGGCAGTTCCCGATGCCGGAGGCGGAATGAGACTTACATGCCCAAATTGCGGCGCCCAGTACGAGGTGCCCGACGAGGTGATCCCGCCCGAGGGCCGGGATGTGCAATGCTCGAACTGCGGCAATACCTGGTATCAGCTCTCATCCGAGCGGGTCGACGTCTCGGATGAGGATGCCGAGGCGGTGGATTCCGCCACCGATTCGCCCGAGGCCGGGCTGGATACCGAGCCTCAGCCGGAACCCGATTCCGGCTGGGCGGCCGGCAGCGAAGGCCCGGCCGACGACGAGGTCGATGAATACGAGCAGGAATACGGCGAGGAGTACGGCGACACGCCCGAAGAGATCCCCGTCCCGCAGTCCCGCACCGGGCGCGACCTTGATCCCTCGATCTCCAACATCCTGCGCCAGGAGGCCGAGCGCGAGGCGCAACTGCGCGCGCATGAGGCGGACCCGCTGGAAAGCCAGCCCGACCTGGGGCTCGAGGATGGCGGCGACGACGAGGCGGCCCGCCGCGCCCGCGAAGCGCGCGACCGCATGGCGCGGATGCGCGGCGAGGACCCCGTCGCCGACGAGGCCTTGGCCGAGGCCGGATCGCGCCGTGGACTGCTGCCCGACATCGACGAGATCAATTCGACCCTGCGCAATGAGGGCGAAACCTCGGTCGTGGCCAGCACCGACGAAGAGGCCGAGGACAGACAGAAACGCTCGGGCGGGTTCATGCGGGGGTTCGTCCTGATGATCCTGATCGGGGTGATCCTGGCGGTGCTCTACCTGAACGCCGCGCAGATCTCGGCCAGTGTGCCGCAGGCCGAACCGATGCTGAATGCCTATGTCGCGCTGGTCGATCAGGCCCGTGTCTGGCTGGACGCACAGATGGCAGCGATCCTGATCCCGTCCACCGAGTAGCGCGGCCGCCGCTCAGAACCGGTCGAGCAGCCTCCGGAGGTATTCAAGTTCCAGATCCGGCCGCTCGCCCTGTCCGGACCGGCGCCGGATCTCGTCCAGCAACTCCTGCGCGCGCCGATACACATCCTCGCCCTGCAGCAGGTTCTCGTCGGTGCCGATGGACCCGCGCGACCCCTGGTTGCGGCCCAGCGGGTCGCGGCTGTCGGCGCGGCGGTCGCTGTCCTGCATGCCCTGTCCGGGCTGTTGCTGCTCCTGCTGCGCCAAGGCCTCGCCCAGCGCCCGCATACCCTCGCGCAGCGCCTCCATCGCCTCGGCCTGCCGGTCGATGGCCCCCGGCAGGTCGTCTTGCCGCAGCGCATCCTCGGCACCATCCATCGCCCGGCCGGCGCGGTCCAGCGCCTCGCGGGCGGAGTCGCCCTCGGGCGTGCCCTGGCCCGGCAGGCCCTGCTGCTGGCGACGCAACTCGTCGCGCAGGGCTTGCTGACGGTCGGCCAGCTCGCCCTCGCCGGGCTGCTCGCCGCCCTCGCCCTGCTGGCCCTGCCGCTCACCCTGGCCCTGGCCACGGCCGCCCTGTCCGTCATGCTGCTGCCCACGCCCCTCGCCGCCGTCGCGGCCCTCGTTCTGTTGGCTCTGGCCGCTGCGGGCGTTGGGGTTGAACTGTTCCTGCAGGTCGCGGAACGCCTCGTCGGACAGGCCCTGCTGGTCGCGCAGGGTCTCGGCCAGACCCTCCATCGCGCGTTGCCCCTCGGACTGGCCGTTCTGGCCCTGCCCCTGGGTCACACGCATGTTCTCCATCATCTGCTGGAATTCCTCCAGCGCCTGCTGCGCCTCGGCCATGCGGCCCTGCTCCATCAGCTCCTGGATGCGGTCCATCATCCGCTGCAGGTCGTCCTGCGTCATCTGCATGGACTCGCCGTTCTGGCCCTGCTGCGGCTGGTCGGTCTGGTCGCCCTGCTGCTGAGCCTGGCGCGAGAGCTGTTGCAGATAGTCGTCGGTGGCCTCGCGCAGTTCCTGCATCAACTCGGCGATCTCGTCGTCCGAAGCGCCGTTCTTCATCGCCTCGGCCAGCCGCTCCTGCGCGCGGCGCAAGCGTTCCAGCGCATCCGAGAGCGTCCCGTCCTCGAGCAGCAGCGCCAGGTCCCAAAGCGCCTGCGCGATTTCGTCGCGCTGTCCTGTGGTCAGGCCGAACTCGGTAAAGGTCTCCAGCCGCCGCAACGTGACCCGCAGCCGCAAATAAGCGGTTTCCGAGCGGAACACCTCATCGGGCCGGTGCGAGATCGCGCGCAGGATCTGCGCCACCCGCGGCGCGTTCTCGCGCGTCCACAACAGGTCGCGGCGCTGTTCGATCACGGCGGCGGCCAGCGGGTCGAAGAAACGGCGCGCGGGCAGCGACATCGTGTGATCCGGCGCCTGGCCGGGTTGATCGGCGGCATCGCGCGCGGTCAGGCTCACCGTGACCGGCAGATGCGCCCAGGGATGCTGCGAGAAATCCTCGATCAGGGTCTCCTGGAATTCGGCGCGGTCGCCCGCGATCGGCATCGGCAGATCGACGGTCACCGGCTCGCGCGGCTCGGGGTCGGCGGCCAGGCCGTGCCGTCGGTCAAGCGCGTCCATGTCCAGCGCGATCACCGCCTTGCCCGACACAACGCCATAATCGTCGCTGGCCGCGAAGGGCAGGCTCATGCGGCCGCTTGCGTCGGTCTCGGCCTCGCCGGCGACGGCGATCTGCGGGGGCGAGTCGGCCACGATGTCGACCTCCCAGCCGCGGGCTCCCGGCCCGTCGATGCGGATCTCGCCAGCGCGGGTCACGTCGAACCCGTGCTGCGGCGCCTCGGGTGCGGCGACGGTCTGGCCCGAGACGGTCTCGGCCAGGCTGAGCGCGCCGACCTCGCCATAGAAATGCAGGGTGATGCGACTGCCCTGCGGCACCGTCAGCACCTCGGCGTCCTGGTCCGCCAGATAGAGCGTCGGCAGGCCGGTATAGCGCGGCGGCTCGATCCAGCCCTCCCAGGTCGGTCCCTGGGCGGCGGTGGCCGCGCCCGGCGTCATGTCGGCGACCGAGCCCACGCGCCAGATCGACCCGAAGAGCAGCGCCACCACCAGCGCCAGCAGCGCGGTGTACCGCAATGCAAATGGGTCGCGGTCGGCAAGACGCAGATCGGGCTTGACCGGCGGTGCCGCACGCACCCGCTCGGCCATGCGCGCCTGATGCGCACGCCACAGCGCCACCGAGGCGGGGTCGTCGCCGCCGATGCCCTGATCGTCCAGCACCGCCTGGATCGGGCGGCCCGGCAGGCTGGCGTCTAGACGGGCCAGGATCTCGGCCCGGCGCGGCCAGCGGAACCCGCGCAGGCCCCAGATCAGCGCCCCCACAGCGGCCAGCAGGGCCACGGCTCCGGCCGTCCAGACCCATTCGACCGCAACCAGGTCCTGAAGGCCAAGGATCAGCGCGGCCAGGGTCAGCATCACCACTGACAGGACGGGCCAGAACCGCCGCAGGAGCCGTTCGGCCAGCATGCCGAAACCGGTCAGCCAGAGCGGCAGGCGCGGTACGGGGTCGGAGCGTTGCGGCAGTCGGATCAAGTCGGGCCTCCTCAGGCCCGCACCGTCAGGGCGTCAGAGCCATGAAGGTATGGTATCGCGGTTTATCATTTCGTCAAAGGAGGGCCGTGGGCGAATAACCGCGAATTGATCGTCCTTCACCATGACCTCGGGGATCAGCGGGCGGGTGTTGTATTCGCTGGCCATGACCGCGCCATAGGCCCCGGCGCTGCGAAAGGCGACCAGATCGCCGGGTGCGACCGGCGGCATCCCGCGGTTCCGGGCGAAGGTGTCGCCGCTTTCGCAGACCGGGCCGACGATGTCATAGGGGCGCGGCTCGACCCCCGGCGCCGGTTCCGCGACCGGCAGGATGTCGTGATACGCCTCGTACATCGCGGGACGGATCAGGTCGTTCATCGCCGCGTCCAGAATCAGGAAATCGCGGCCCTCGCCCTCTTTCACGTAGATGACAGACGCCACCAGCAGCCCGGCATTCCCGGCGATCAGACGCCCCGGCTCGATCTCGATCTCGCAGCCCAGATGCCCCACCGTGCGCTTGATCAGCGCGCCGTATTCCACCGGCAACGGCGGCGCGGTGTTCGAGCGCTCATAGGGGATGCCCAACCCGCCGCCCAGGTCCAGCCGGCGGATGTCGTGGCCTTCGGCGCGCAGATCTTCGGTCAGTTGCGCCACTTTCCGATAGGCTTGCTCGAACGGTTCCAGCTCGGTCAGTTGCGAACCGATATGCACGTCGATGCCGATCACCTCGATCCCCGGCAGAGACCCGGCATGGGCATAGACCCGGCCCGCGCGCGAGATCGGGATGCCGAACTTGTTCTCGGACTTGCCGGTCGCGATCTTGGCGTGGGTGCGCGCGTCCACATCCGGGTTTACCCGCACGGTGATCGGCGCGACCGTCCCCAGCTCCAGCGCGACCGCGTTCAGCACCTCCAGCTCGGGCTCGGATTCGACGTTGAACTGCCGGATACCACCGGTCAGCGCGGCGCGGATCTCGCCCGCGGTCTTGCCGACACCGGAGAACACGATCTTCTCGCCCGGCACGCCGGCGGCGCGGGCACGGCGGTATTCGCCTTCGGACACCACATCCATCCCGGCCCCGGCCTGTGCCAGTGTCGTCAGGATGGCCTGGTTGCTGGCCGCCTTCATGGCATAGCAGACCAGGTGGTCGGTGCCGTCCAGCGCCTCGTCGAACAGGCGGAAATGCCTCAGGAGCGTGGCGGTGGAGTAGACGTAGAAGGGTGTTCCCACCGCGGCGGCGATCTCGGCGATGGGCACGTCCTCGGCGAAAAGCGCGCCGTCGCGGTAGAGAAAATGGTCCATGACGTTGCGCTTAGACCGGAAGCCGCGCCCGGATCAATGGGGTTTCGCCCGCAGGAACAGCATCAGGGGAAGCCCGCAACTGACCCCGATGCCGAAGGTGGCGGGAATGGCCAGCAGATAGGACCATCGCCCAGTGCGCACGGCTTCGGCCAACACCCAGACCGTCAGCGCAATTGCGGCGATGGTCAGATCCCAGACCAGCCCCGAGCTGGCGGCATTGGCATGCCAGGCATCGACCATGCCTAACAGGTCAAAGCCGTTTTCCCCGAACCAGGTCAGGAAATACCACATGGGATGGATCGCGCCCCAGATCGCCAGGGCAAGGAAGGTCAGGCGCAGCGGGCTCATCTCCGGTCTCCTTTTGCTGACCGGCAACTAGGGCGGATGCGCGGGGCGGCAATCCTGCGTGGTCAGAGGCCCAGGAACACGCTGAGCGGCCCCTTGCTGAGCCCGACGCCGCCGCCGACATGGGCGCCGCTGCTGCCGACGCCCAGATGCGCGTTCAGCGTGGGCTGGATCGGCTCGCCATCGACACCGCAACCGGCCAGCAGGACGGCCATGACAAGCAGCGGTTTTCTCATTGTCGCTCTCCCGATGGATGCGCGGCATGATCCTAGCGGTTTGCGCGCGGCCTGACGAGGGGGTCAGCGCGTGGTCTTGACGCCGACCCGCGCGGATCCCGAGATCGAGATGCCGGTCTTCGGTGCCGCCGTCGGTTCCGGACGCGGAGACGGGCCGGACGGCTCACAAGCTGCCAGAGCGATCAGCGCTGTGCACAGGGCCGCGAGTCTCACGCCAGTTGCTCCCGCCAGCGGACGATCTGCGCCCGCACCTGCGTCGGCGCGGTGCCGCCGTAGGACGTGCGCGAATTGACCGAGTTCTCGACGCCAAGGACATCGAAGACATCTTCGGTGATGCCACCGTGCACCTCCTGCATTTCGGCAAGGTCCAGATCCGGCAGGTCGCAGCCTTTGCCCTCGGCCAGGGCGACCAGCGTGCCGGTGACGTGATGGGCCTCGCGGAACGGCAGGCCCAGAACCCGCACCAGCCAGTCGGCCAGGTCCGTCGCGGTCGAGAATCCCGACCCGGCAGCAGCGGCCAGCGCGTCGCGGTTGCCGCTCATGTCGCGCACCATCCCCTCCATCGCCGCCAGCGCCAGCATCAGGTTGTCGGCGGCGTCAAAGACCTGCTCCTTGTCCTCCTGCATGTCCTTGGAATAGGCCAAGGGCAGCCCCTTCATCACCATCATCAGCGCGGTATTGGCGCCGAAGATGCGGCCGACCTTGGCGCGGATCAGTTCGGCGGCGTCGGGGTTCTTCTTTTGCGGCATGATCGACGAGCCGGTCGAGAACCGATCGCTGAGCGTGACGAAGCGGAACTGCGCAGAGGACCAGATCACCAACTCCTCGGCGAAGCGGCTGAGGTGCATGGCGCAGATCGACGCCGCCGACAGGAACTCCAGCGCGAAATCGCGGTCGCTGACCGCATCCAGCGAGTTTGCCGCGGGCCGGTCGAACCCCAGCGCCTGCGCCGTCATCCCGCGGTCGATGGGAAAGGACGTGCCGGCCAGCGCGGCGGCGCCCAGCGGGCATTCGTTCATGCGCGCCCGCGCGTCGCGGATGCGGGACAGGTCGCGGCCGAACATCTCGACATAGGCCATCATGTGATGCCCCCAGGTGACCGGCTGCGCGGTCTGCAGATGCGTGAAGCCCGGCATCACCCAGTCCGCGCCCGCCTCTGCCTGCGCCAGCAGCGCGCGGATCAGCGCCACCAGTCCGGCATCGGCGGCGTCCAGCTGGTCGCGCACCCACAGCTTGAAATCGGTCGCCACCTGGTCGTTGCGTGACCGCGCCGTGTGCAGCCGGCCGGCGGCCTCGCCGATGATCTCCTTCAGCCGCGCCTCGACATTCATGTGGATGTCCTCGAGCGCGGTGGAGAATTCGAACCGGCCGGCCTCGATCTCTGACAAGACTGTGAGCAGCCCTTTTCCAATCGCCTCGGCATCGCTATCGCTTATGACACCCGTGGCGGCCAGCATGGCGGCATGGGCACGCGACCCGGCGATGTCCTGCGCCGCCATCCGCCGATCGAACCCGATCGAGGCGTTGATCGCCTCCATGATCGCGTCCGGTCCGGCGGCAAAGCGGCCGCCCCACATCTGGTTCGAGGTCGAATCTGTCATCGTGCGGAACCCTTTGGAGGGATTATGAAGAAGCTGTTGATCGCCCTCGTCTATACCGCCCTCGTCTCGGGTGCAAACGCGGGCAGCCCCGACATCGCGGCACTTGAGGCGCTGCGCGAGGGGAACATGAAGAAGCTTGTGTTCCAGTCCGAGCCGAAGCCGGTCTCGGACCTGCCGTTCCAGCTGCAGGATGACGGCGGCGAGGGGCATCTGGCGGATTACCGGGGCAAGTATCTGTTGCTGAATTTCTGGGCCACCTGGTGCGCGCCCTGCCGAAAGGAGATGCCGCAGCTGGACGAGCTGAACGCCGAATTCGGCGGCGACCGGTTCGAGGTGCTGACCCTGGCCACGGGGCGGAATTCGCCCGCCGGCATCGCCAAGTTCTTCGAGGAAAACGGGATCGAGAGCCTGCCGCGCCACCTGGATCCCGGCATGAAGCTCGCGCGCGACATGGCCGTGCTGGGCCTGCCGGTCACGGTCCTGATCGACCCGGAGGGCCAGGAGATCGCGCGGATGCTGGGCGATGCGGAATGGAATTCGGCCAGCGCCAAGGCGATCATCGGCGCGCTTGTGGACGATACCGGCAGCTGACCCCACAGGCGGGCGCTTGGTGCTATACTGGTCGCGACCCGTGCCGGACGGCACCGGGAACAGTAGGACATTGAGCGAAAGGACAGGGCCATGAAACCCGTCGTTCTTCTGATAGGCCGGCTTCCCAACGTGGTGGCCGACGTGGCGCAACAACTGGGCCATCTGCCCATCGAGTGGCTGGGCGCACACGACAAGGCCGAGGTTATCCACCAGCTTGAGTCCGAGCCGCGCATCTCCTGCGTGGTCATGGGCGCGGGGCTGGACGATTCGGTGCGCGGTGCGCTGATCGGCGTGATCGCATCGCGCCGGCCGGACCTGTGCATCCACGTCAAGGACCGCGCATCGGGGCCCGAGGGGCTTCTGCCCTTCGCCGCCCGCGTGGTGCGCCACGAGCTGCTTGAACGGGCGACCGAGTGACGCCACGCCACCTTTGACAGCGCGCCCCCTTCCCGAACAGACTCCATCGGGGAGAGAGGAAGATGCCGCTTGAATTGTTGCTGGGCCTGGTCGTCGGGGGGATCGCCGCAATCGCGGCCCTGCTGCACTGGACCGGCAACTCGCAGCGCAGGGTGATGATGCCCGAGGATGCGCGCGCCGAATGGCACCGGCACTTTCCCGATGACATCATCCGCGCCGTGACGGTCAGCCGCGACGGCCACGCGGCGCTGATCGAGACCGAGACCGGGCCCGGCCTGCTCTGGGCGATGGGCGCCGACACCGTAGGCCGGCATCTGCTGGATTACGACCTGATCGAACATCCCCGCGGGCTGCACGTGGTGTTTCACGACTATACCGCCCCGCGTGCCACGCTGCACCTGACCGAAGACGAGCGCCGCGGCTGGCGCATCCTGACCGAGAGACCATGACCGACCAGTTGACCTATCCCGACGTGGTGCAATGGGCGGTGCCCTTCTTCATCGCCGCGATCCTGGCCGAGCTGTGCTGGATCCTGATCAAACAGCGCGGCGGCCGATACGAGACGCGCGATGCCGTCACTTCGCTGGTCATGGGGGCAGGCAACGTGGCCTCGGGCATCCTGCTGGGCTTCATCGCCTACGGGTTCTTCATGGCCCTGTGGCGGATCACGCCTCTGGACCTTGGCACGTCGGTCTGGGTGGTGCTGCTGTGCTTCGTGCTGGACGACCTGCGCTACTACTGGGTGCATCGCATGGGGCACCGGGTGCGCTGGGTCTGGGCCAGCCACGTGAACCATCATTCCAGCCAGCACTACAACCTGACCACCGCGCTGCGGCAGACCTGGACCGGCACCTTCACCTTCATGATGGTGGTGCGCGCGCCGCTGATTCTGCTGGGCTTCCACCCGGCGATGGTGCTGTTCGTTGGCGGGCTGAACCTGATCTACCAGTTCTGGATCCATACCGAGGCGATCGGCCGGATGCCGCGCTGGTTCGAGGCGGTGATGAACACGCCCAGCCATCACCGCGCCCATCACGGCCGCAATGCCCGTTATCTCGATTGCAACTATGCCGGGGTGCTCATCGTCTGGGACAAGCTGTTCGGGACATTCGTGCCGGAACAGGACCACGACCGCGTGGATTACGGGCTGGTCCATAATATCGGCACGTTCAACCCGATCCGCGTTGCCTTTCACGAGTGGATCGGCGTGTTCCGCGACGTGACCCGGCCGGGGCTGAGCCTGCGCCAGCGGCTGGCCTATGCCTTTGCGCCGCCGGGATACAGCCATGACGGCAGCCGCGACACATCGGAGACGATCAAGGCCAAGCACCTGGCCCGCCACCCCGAGGATCGCGACACGCCCGGCTTTGCCGGTCTGCCGGAGGGTCAGACCGGCGACATTCGAGTCAAATCCGGGCTTTGAGACCTCGTTAACGGCTTTGCGCCAATCTGCCGGTCACGGGAACCGGCCACAGAGGGCGCAATAGATGCGGAAACGTCGCAAGGAGATGCAGGCGCGCGCCGAAGGGGTCGATACCCCGCTGAACGCGGCGATGGCGTCGCGCCAGGCGGATACGCTGAAGATGGCGACCGAGGCGGTGAAACACCGGCAATGCGTCCTGGCCTATCAGCCCGTGATGCAGGCCCGCGCGCCGCATGGCGTGGCCTTCTACGAGGGGTTGATTCGGGTGCTTGACGAGACCGGGCGGATCATCCCCGCCCGCCACTTCATGCCGGTGGTCGAATCCTCGGAAACCGGGCGCGAGCTTGACTGCGTGGCGCTGGCACTTGGCTTGCGGGCCTTGCTGGAGCGGCCCGAGCTGCGGCTGTCGATCAACATGTCGGCCCGGTCGATCGGCTATCGGCGCTGGATGGCGGTGCTGAAGCGCTATCTTCGAATGGATCCCTCCCTGGGCGAGCGGCTGATCCTGGAGATATCGGAAAGCTCGGCCATGACCGTGCCGGAACTCGTCACCGACTTCATGGATCAGCTGCAGCCGCACGGCATCGCCTTCGCGCTCGACGATTTCGGTTCCGGCGCGCTGAAGCCCCGCCATTTCCGCGACTTCTATTTCGACGCGGTCAAGATCGACGGCCAGTTCGTGCGCGGCCTGGGCGAGAACCCCGACAACCTGTCGCTTGTGCGCGCGCTGCTGGCGATGGCGCGCGAATTCGACATGCTGGCGGTGGCGGTCTCGGTCGAGACACAGGCCCAGGCCGAAACCCTGGTCGCCGCCGGTGTCGACTGCCTGCAGGGCTATCTGTTCGGCGCCCCATCGGTCCGCCCACCGTGGGAGGAAGCCGAGCCCGGCAAGCGTCGCGCCTGATCCCGCCCCGAGGCCCGCGCCCGCCCTGAGACAAGCTGTCCGTTGCTGCACTTGCAGCGTTACGTTATGTCACCCCCATCCCGCGGGGGACGGCGCGGACGGCAGGAGCGGGATCGACTCTTGCCTCCTCAGAGGCCAGACTGCCCCCGGACCAAGATGGCAGAGGACCGGATTTCATGACCAACGTAGTAATCGCATCCGCCGCACGCACCGGTGTCGGCAGCTTTGGCGGATCGTTCGCGAATACCCCCGCCCACGACCTGGGCGCAGCGGTGCTGGAGGCGCTGGTGGCGCGCGCCGGCATCGACAAGTCCGAGGTCAGCGAGACCATCCTGGGTCAGGTTCTGACCGCCGCTCAGGGCCAGAACCCGGCCCGGCAGGCGCATATCAACGCCGGCCTGCCGCAGGAAAGCGCGGCCTGGGGAATCAACCAGGTCTGCGGCTCGGGCCTGCGCGCCGTGGCGCTGGGCGCCCAGCACATCCAGCTGGGCGATGCCGAGATCGTCTGCGCCGGCGGACAGGAGAACATGACGCTCAGCCCCCATGCCGCGAACCTGCGCGCCGGGCACAAGATGGGCGACATGAAATACATCGACACGATGATCCGCGACGGCCTGTGGGACGCCTTCAACGGCTATCACATGGGCCAGACGGCCGAGAACGTCGCCGAGAAATGGCAGATCAGCCGCGACCAGCAGGACGAATTCGCGGTGGCGAGCCAGAACAAGGCCGAAGCGGCGCAGAAGGCCGGCAAGTTCGCCGACGAGATCGTGCCCTTCACCATCAAGACGCGCAAGGGCGAGACGGTGATGGACAGCGACGAGTACATCCGCCACGGCGCCACGATGGACGCCATGCAGAAGCTGCGCCCCGCCTTCACCAAGGAGGGCAGCGTGACCGCCGCCAATGCCAGCGGCCTGAACGACGGTGCCGCCGGCGCCCTGCTGATGAGCGCGGAGAACGCCGAGAAGCGCGGCATCGAGCCGCTGGCGCGCATCGCCTCCTATGCCACGGCCGGGCTGGACCCGTCGATCATGGGCGTCGGGCCGATCCATGCCAGCCGCAAGGCGCTGGAAAAGGCCGGCTGGTCGGTCGACGACCTGGACCTGGTCGAGGCCAACGAGGCCTTTGCCGCCCAGGCCTGCGCGGTGAACAAGGATATGGGGTGGGATCCGTCGATCGTGAACGTGAACGGCGGCGCCATCGCCATCGGCCACCCGATCGGCGCCAGCGGCGCGCGGGTCCTGAACACCCTGCTGTTCGAGATGAAGCGCCGCAATGCCAAGAAGGGCCTCGCCACGCTCTGCATCGGCGGCGGCATGGGGGTCGCGCTCTGCGTGGAGCGCCCGTGACCGGCGCTTGATGCGGAACCTCAATGGGCGCTTTCGGGCGCCTTTTTCTTTAACCGGCAGAAAGGCGCGCGGGGACGAGGCCGACGCGGCGGATCGCCCGGAAACTTAATTGCGCCACGGGGGCGCAGCCGATAACAAGATTACCAAGTCAAATCAAACTGGAGGGCACTCACATGGCACGTACAGCACTCGTCACCGGCGGCAGCCGCGGAATCGGCGCGGCAATTTCCAAGGCGCTGAAGGCCGACGGCTATAACGTGGCCGCGACCTACGCGGGCAACGACGAGGCTGCCGCAAGCTTCACCGAGGAAACCGGCATCAAGACCTACAAGTGGAATGTCGGCGACTACGCGGAAAGCAAGGCCGGCATCGAGAAGGTCGAGGCCGAGGTCGGCCCGATCGACGTGGTGGTCGCCAATGCCGGCATCACCCGCGACGCGCCGTTCCACAAGATGACGCCCGAACAGTGGCAGCAGGTCATCGACACCAACCTCACGGGCGTGTTCAACACCGTGCACCCGGTCTGGCCCGGCATGCGCGAGCGCAAGTTCGGCCGGGTCATCGTGATCAGCTCGGTCAATGGCCAGAAGGGCCAGTTCGCACAGGTCAACTATGCCGCGACCAAGGCCGGCGACATCGGCATCGTGCGCTCGCTGGCACAGGAGGGCGCGCGCGCCGGGATCACCGCCAACGCGGTCTGCCCCGGCTATATCGCAACCGAGATGGTGATGGCGGTGCCGGAAAAGGTGCGCGAGGCGATCATCAGCCAGATTCCCGCCGGCCGGCTGGGCGAACCGGAAGAGATCGCGCGCTGCGTGGCCTTCCTGGCCTCGGACGATGCACAGTTCATCAACGGCTCGACGATCAGCGCAAACGGCGCGCAGTTCTTCGGCTGAGCCGGATCCCTTGGGACTCACAGGGCCGGCCCCATTCGGGGCCGGCCCGTCTTCATCCCGTAAGAACGCGCGCGCTGCGCTCAGCGGGAACCAAACAGCCAGAGCCATGCAGTGCGGGCGGCGCGGGCCCGCTCCAGATGGGCCTGACGAAAGGCGGCGTGAATGCGCTTGTCCGGGGCCGTTTCGATCATCGCAATCTCCGTTTCAGATAAGTTCATTTTGACTTGAAACGAATATGCGCCCTATTCTGAAACCGCACAAACGAGAGTTTTACGCGTTTCAGTTCAGGAATTCTTGACCGTTATGAGCGACCGCCTGCCCCCTCTGACCGCCCTGCGCGCATTCGATGCAGCGGCGCGGCACATGTCCTTTGCCAAGGCCGCCGAAGAGCTGGCGGTCACGCCCGCCGCGCTCTCCTTTCAGATCAAGTCGCTGGAGGAGCACCTGGGAACGCCCCTGTTCCGACGCCTGAACCGCGCCGTCGCCCTGACCGAGGCCGGACAGGCCCTGGCCCCCGGCGCGGAGGAGGGGTTTCGCGCACTGGCCCAGGCGTGGCGCCAGGTGCGTCGCCTGCGCGACAACACCACCCTGACCGTGACCGCCGGTCCGGCGCTGACGGCGAAATGGCTGGCCCCGCGGCTTTATGACTTTGCCCGGAGCCATCCCGAGATCGACCTGCGGTTCTCGGCCACCTTGCGGATCATGGACCTGGAACGCGACGACGTGGATGTGGCGATCCGGTTCGGCCACGGCAGCGATGACGGGCTCTATTCGGTGCAGGTGCGCAAGGAGTGGATGACGCCGGTGATGACGCCCGAGCTGGCCCGGCAATATCCCACGCCCGAAAGCCTGCGTGAGGCGCCGCTGATCTTCGACGATTCGATCTCGTTCCTCGACCCGCCCTGCGACTGGCCGGCATGGTTCCGGGCGGTGGGGATTGACCATCGGCCGACGCATGGCACGCATTTCTCGAATGCCGATCACGCCATCGACGGGGCGGTTGCCGGACTGGGGGTCGCGCTGGGGCGGCGTCCCATGATCCTCAAGGACCTCGAGGAGGGGAGATTGGTCGCGCCGTTCAAGCTTGCCATCGAAACCGATGCGCGCTTCCGGTTCCTGTGCCTGAAGGGTGCCGAGACACGGCCGCAGATCGCCGCATTCCGCGACTGGTTCCTGGCCGAAATCGACCGGACGGCCCACCTGTCCGACGGGTTCACCGTCGTTCCGGTCGTGAGCCTCGGAGATTCATGAGGCCGTCATTGTCATGAGGGATCGCGCGGCGTGGCACGGCCAGTCGCGCGCGGAACAGCCTGCCGGCGCAAGGTCATCGGGCCAGTGCGCCGCCAGGCAGGTCGGTCAGGCCGACAGACGTTCGATCTCTTCCTTCAGTTTGAGCTTCTGCTTCTTGAGCTGCGAGATCGTCAGGTCGTCGGTGCCAGGGGACCGCTGCGCCTCTTCCACTTGGGTACTGAGATTTTCATGCTTTCTCTTCAGTTCCGTCAGGTGTGCGCTCAAGCTCATGACGATCCTCCATTGGTTGATGACGTCCCGAGTTGAGCATATCGCGCTGGTGCTGTCACGCCGCAGCCGCATGGTTTCTGTCACGAAAGCGACATATTGCGCGGACGCGCCGCAGTCGCTTCGGGCCAGGGCAACGGTGCGGCGGCGCGCAGAACGGCGGTGATTTCGGCGCGGTAGCTTTCACCGTCGCGCGTATGCCGAACGCCCTCGTGCAGGACCAGCGGCGGATGCAGCCGGAATGCCGCGCGCCCGCCCTTGCGCGCGCGCAGAATCACCAGTTCCGCGCCGCGCCCCGCTCGCGGCGCAAGCGGCAGAACCTCGAGCGAGCCCAGTCGGGCGGCGCAGGCGGTCAGCATCTCGGGCAGGCGATCAGCGCGCTGGATCATGTTCAGGACCCCGCGCGGAGCCAGCCTTCGCGCCGCGACCTCGATCCAGGTTTCCAGCGCGGTTTCGCCCCCCAGGGCGATCCGCCGACCGCTGTCCCGCGCCGGGCTGTGGGCGCCGGCCCGGTAGTAGGGCGGGTTGGCGATGACATGATCGAACTGCCGCTGGCGCAGGTCGGCGGGAAGCTGCGCCAGGTCGGCCTCGACAACCTCGAAATCCAGTCCGTTGCGATCCCCGTTGCGGCGGGCCAGCGCGGCATAGTCCGGCTGCAGCTCCAGCCCGGTCAGGCGCAGGCTCGGCACGCGGGCGCCGAGACATAAACCCGCCGCGCCCGCCCCGCAGCCCAGATCCAGAACCGACTGCCCCCCGCGGGCCGGGACCGCGGCCGCCAGGAATACCGGATCGACCCCCGCGCGATACCCGTGCCGGGGTTGCCACAGGTGCAGCCGCCCACCCAGAAAGGCATCGCAGGACAGGTCGTCATCGGTGAATCCGGTCACGAGTTCAGCGGGATGTCATTGTCCCGGACCACCCGCAGCGCGCGGTCATAATCGCCGGTGCGCACCATCAGGCGGCGAGGGAAGACCCCGATACCGCCTTCGAGGATGCTCATGTTTACGTCCATCTGAAAGCAGTCTATATCCTCGCCCTCAAGAAGGGCGGACGCAAAGGCCATGACGGTGGGATCCGTGCTGCGCAGAAGTTCCTTCATGGGGATGGATCTAAGGGCAAGGCGCGGTGCATGTCGAGCCTTGTAGCGGGAGTTTGATGGATATCGCCACCAGGGTCGCGAAACCGCACGAGGAACTGGCGGACCTGCTTGCCGACGAGCTGCAGGCGGTCAACGCGCTGATCCGCCGGCGCATGGCCTCGGAACATGCCCCCCGCATCCCCGAAGTGACCGCGCACCTGGTCGAGGCCGGCGGCAAGCGGCTGCGGCCGATGCTGACGCTGGCGGCGGCACGCCTGTTCGAATATGACGGTGACCACCATCTGCGGCTGGCCGCGACGGTCGAGTTCATCCACACTGCCACCCTGCTGCATGACGACGTGGTGGACGAAAGCGCACAGCGCCGCGGGCGGCCGACCGCGAACCTTCTGTGGGACAACAAGTCGAGCGTCCTTGTGGGTGACTACCTCTTTGCCCGCAGCTTTCAGTTGATGGTCGAGACCGGATCGCTGCGGGTGCTGGACATCCTGTCCAATGCCGCGGCCACGATCGCCGAGGGCGAAGTGCTGCAGATGACCGCGGCCACCGACCTGGGCACCGACGAAGGCGTCTATCTGCAGGTGGTGCGCGGCAAGACCGCGGCGCTGTTCTCCGCCGCGACCGAGGTGGGCGGGGTGATTTCCGGGGCGTCCGAGCAAGAGGTACGGGCGCTGTTCGACTATGGCGACGCGCTGGGCATCGCCTTCCAGATCGCCGATGACCTGCTGGACTATCAGGGTGACGCCAAGACCACCGGCAAGAACGTGGGCGACGACTTTCGCGAGCGCAAGCTGACCCTGCCGGTGATCAAGGCCGTGGCGCAGGCCACAGCCGAAGAGCGGGCGTTCTGGCAGCGCACCATCGAAAAGGGCCAACAGGCCGAGGGCGACCTGGACCACGCCCTGGCGCTGATGGAGAAATACGGCACGCTGGAGGCGACGCGCCGGGACGCGCTGGGCTGGGCCGAGAAGGCCAAGGCCGCGCTGGGCGCCCTGCCCGACCATCCGGTGCGCCGCATCCTGCACGAGTTGGCCGATTACGTGGTGGCGCGGCTTACCTGAGCTCGGTGGCGTAGCACCACCAGTCCGGGTGTTCCGCCCCGATCTCGTAGGCCGCCGCATGCGCGGCCTTCATCGTCGGATAGAGTGCGAAACAGGTCGATCCAGACCCGGACATGCGGGCAATCAGCACCTCGGAAGTACGCCGAAGGTCTGCCAGCGCCCGGTCGATCACCGGCGCGATCCCGATGGCCGGGACTTCCAGATCGTTGCGTTGATCCTTCAGCCAATCCGCGCAATCCGGGGGGGCTTCGAAATCCGGGATCTGCGCGGGCATCCCAGGGTTGTCGCGCCGGGCCAGCGCCGAGAAAACCGACCCCGTGGGCACATGCGCACCGGGATTGACCAGCAGCGCGGGCAATGCGGGCAACCCGACCGGCGCGATCCGTTCGCCGATCCCCTGCATCCGCGCAGCGCGGACGAGCCGGCACACAGGAACATCAGCCCCAAGCGACACCGGCAGACCCTCCGGCACGGATATGCCACACGCCTCCAGCGCCCGCAGCACGGCCGCCGCGTCCGCGGACCCGCCGCCAAGCCCGGCCCCGTGCGGCAGCACCTTGTCCAGCGCGATATGCCCGGTCCAGCCCAGCGCCTCGGCCGCGCGCCGGGCCAGGTTGCGCGCGTCCGTGGGCACGCCATCCGAACAGGTGCCGGTGACCTCGAGCGACAGATCGGCGCCCGGCGTCAGCAGCAACCGGTCACCGATATCGGCAAACGCCACCAGCGAATCGAGCAGGTGGTATCCATCCGCGCGCTGGCCGGTGACATGCAGGGTCAGGTTGATCTTGGCCGGCGCAAAGGCCTCAGCCGTCATTGGCAACCCTGAGCGGCGGTGACCCTTCTTCGGCCAGCACCGCGTCCAGCCCTGCGTCCAGCTTGCGGCGGATGCGGTCGGGATCGGCCTCGCCGTCGCTGTCCTCGGGGTCGATGAAGGACAGCGCGCGGCTCCATTGGAACTCGGCCTCGCGATAGCGGCCGACCGCCCAGTAGACATCGCCAAGGTGATCGTTGACCACCGGATCCACCGGCATCAGTTCCACCGCGCGCTCCATATGCGCGACCGCCTCGTCATAGCGGCCCAGCCGGAACAGCACCCAGCCGAGGCTGTCCACGATATAGCCGCTGTCGGGGCGGGCGGCGACGGCGCGCTCGATCATCTCCAGCGCCTCGTCCAGATCGGTCTGCTTTTCGACCAGCGAATAACCGAGATAGTTCAGAACCTGCGGCTGGTCGGGGTTCAGCTCCAGCGCGGCGCGGAAATCGGCCTCGGCCTCGGTCCAGTTGTCCAGCCGCTCGTAGCAGATCCCGCGCGCATAGAGGACGAACCAGCGGCTGCGCACCCCGTCATCGGACAGGTCCAGCGCCCGGTTATAGGCTTCGACCGCCTCGGCATATCGCTCCTCCTGGCGCAGCAGGTCGCCCAGCGAGGAGTGCACGATCGCAAGGTCGGGAAAATCCTGCGCCAGTTGCTCCAGAACCTCGATCGCCGCGTCCGGCTTCGCCGCGCGCCGTAGCGCCTCGGCACGGCCAAGCTCGGCGGCGTAGTGATCGGGGCTGTCCTGCGGCACCTTCTTGTAGGTCGCCACGGCCAGGTCGTATTGCCCCATATTGTCCAGAAGCTCGGCGGTGAGCAAAAGGGCGTCGATGTGGTCGGGGCGCAGGAAACCGGCCGTGCGGATGTAGATGAGCGCATAGTCCTCCGACGTCTCGCCATTGAGCGCCGCGCCGATGGTGAAGAACACATCGGCCATGCCGTCCCGCACATCGCGCACCTGCGAGAATGGCAGGCGCTCTCCGTCCCTCAGACGCCCGGCGACCTCGGCCAGGGCCGGGTCGCTGCGGGTGCCGAACGTGTCGGCCATGATCTCCAGCGCGCGGTCGTTCCGGTCGAGCTGCGACAGGATCTCGGCCCGCGCGATGGCGGCCCGGCGCGACAGGGTGGTCAGTTGCGGATCGTTGGCGGCAAAGATCGCCTCGGCCCCCTCGAAATCCCCGACCGAGGCCAGGGCCATCGCCTTGTGATAGAGCGCAAAGACCCGCAGCCCGTTCTCCTTGGCGACGGCATCGAACTGCTCCAGCGCCTTGCTGACCGCGCCGGTGCCCAGATGCGCCCAGGCCGTCAACAGCCCGTCGACCAGCGGCCCGATGCCCTGGCGCGCGGGGTCACGGGCCAGAAGCGCCTCGAATTCTCCGGACGCGATCAGGTTGGCGGCCACGACGACATGCGCCACCTGGCTGCGCAGCCCTTCGGCCTCCATCTTCTGCGCGACGGCAAAGGCCCGGTCGATCTGTCCCAGCGCCAACTGGGACGTCACCAGGTTCTCCATCAGCGCGGGATTGCCCGGATCAACCGACAGCGCGCGGGAGTAGTAGCGCGCAGCCGCGTCATAGTCGCTCTTGTGCACGGCCTGGCGGCCGGCGAGATACGCCCCCGCGCCCCCGTCTGCACGGGCGGGCGCCGGCACGGTGAGGACAAGGGCCATCGCGGCTGCGGCCGCGGATCTGACGAGGAATGTCACCTGAGATCTGCCTGTTCTGAACACTCGCGCGCAAAACTAGGCGCAAGTTGCGCAAGAGGCAATGGCGCCCGCTTCACAGGGGCGCCATCTGCCGGTTTGCCGCCTACATATTCGGGTAATTCGGCCCGTCGCCACCCTGCGGCGTCACCCAGTTGATGTTCTGGCTGGGATCCTTGATGTCGCAGGTCTTGCAGTGCACGCAGTTCTGGAAGTTGATGACGAACCGCGGGTCCTTGCCGTCTTCGGTCACCACCTCGTAGACACCCGCCGGGCAATAGCGCTGCGCCGGCTCGGCATATTTCGGAAGGTTGACCGAGATCGGCACCTCGGGATCCTTCAGCCGCAGGTGGCAGGGCTGGTTCTCCTCGTGGTTGGTCATCGAGAAGGACACGTTGGTCAGACGGTCGAAGCTCAGCTTGCCGTCGGGCTTGGGATAGTCGAAGGGCGTGTGCTTGGATGCATCCTCGGTCGCCGCGGCGTCGGTCTTGCCGTGGCCCAGTGTGCCGAAGAGCGAAAAGCCCAGCGTGTTGGTCCACATGTCCAGCCCGCCCAGCGCCAGCGAGGCGGTCAGCCCCCATTTCGACCACATCGGCTTGACGTTGCGCACCTTCTTCAGGTCGGCCCCGATGGCGCCGCCGCGCACCGCCTCTTCATAGGCGCTCAGCTCGTCGCCGCCGCGCTCGGCCTTGATCGCGTCAAAGGCCGCCTCGGCCGCCGCCTTGCCGCTGAGCATGGCGTTGTGGTTGCCCTTGATACGCGGCACGTTGACCATGCCCGCCGCACAGCCCAGCAGCGCCACGCCGGGCGCCACCAGTTTCGGCAGCGACTGCCAGCCGCCCTCGGTGATGGCGCGGGCGCCATAGGCCACGCGCTTGCCGCCCTTGAGAAGGTCCGCCACCAGCGGATGATGCTTGAACCGCTGGAACTCCATGTAGGGGAACAGGTGCGGGTTCTTGTAGTTCAGGTGAACTACGAAGCCCACATAGACCTGGTTGTTGTCCAGGTGATAGATGAACGACCCGCCGCCTGCGTTGCCGCCCAGCGGCCAGCCCATCGTGTGGGTGACGCTGCCCGGCTTGTGCTTGTCCGGGTCGATCTCCCAGATTTCCTTCATGCCCAGGCCGTATTTCTGCGGCTCCTTGCCGGCGGAAAGGTCGTATTTGGCAATCACTTCCTTGCTGAGCGACCCGCGCACGCCCTCGCCCAGGAACACGTATTTGCCGTGCAGCTCCATCCCCGGCTCGTATCCCGGCCCAGGTGTGCCGTCGGGGTTCTTGCCGAACTCGCCCGCGACGACGCCCTTGACCTCGCCCTTGTCGCCATAGACCAGTTCCGAGCAGGCCATGCCGGGGAAGATCTCGACGCCCAGCTCCTCGGCCTGTTCGGCCATCCAGCGGCAGACATTGCCCATGCTGACGATGTAATTGCCGTGGTTGTCCATCAGCGGCGGCATCGGCCAGGTCGGGATGCGCAGCTTGCCCGCCTCGCCCAGCATGTAGAAATTGTCCTCGGTCACGGGGACATTGAGCGGCGCGCCCTTCTCCTTCCAGTCCGGAATCAGCGCATCCAGCCCGCAGGGGTCCAGCACCGCGCCCGACAGGATATGCGCGCCGACCTCGGAGCCCTTTTCCAGCACGACCACGTTCAGCTCGGCATCCAGTTGCTTGAGGCGGATGGCTGCGGACAGACCGGATGGTCCCGCGCCGACGATCACCACGTCGTATTCCATCGCTTCGCGTTCAATCTCGGCCATCGCGGGCTCCTTGTCTGAGTGTCTGCTGTCGCCGGTCGGGCGCAATTTTGTTACCCGGCTGATTACCTGTTGCCGAAACCCCGGGTCAATGAAAACACGGCGTAACGGTTCTGCAATGCGGCTGATCAGGCCTCGGGCCGGTCCCCCATCAGATAGCGCGGCCCTGCCCCGCGTTCATTTGCCCGGTCGCCCGGATTGTAGAGCGCACAATTGGGCAGGCTCAGGCATCCGCAGCCGATGCAGCCGTCCAGATTGTCCCGCAGCCGCACCAGCGTCTCGATTCGCTGGTCCAGGTGTGTGCGCAGCCCGGCGCCGATCCGCGCCCAGTCCTCGGGCGTCGGGGTGCGGCCTTGCGGCAGGCCGGCCAGAACCTCGCGGATCTGCGGCAGCGACAGGCCGAACTGCTGGGCGATCATCACAAAGCTCAGCCGGCGGATATCGGCACGCTGAAAGCGCCGCTGCCCGCCGGGGTTGCGCCACGGCGCGATCAGCCCCTGCGCCTCGTAATAGCGGATGGCCGAGACCGCCAGACCCGTGCGCCTGGCCAGCGCCCCGATCGACAGCCCTTCGGATGCTGGCATGACCGTTCTCCCAATTCTCCTTGACCTCAAGTTAGGTTTAGAAACTACGGTGAGTCGCGGCAACCGGATTCAGCAGAAAGGAACATCGCATGACTGCCACGCTTGAACATATCAACCTGACCGTCCGTGACCCCAAACTGACCGCCGCATGGCTGGAACGGGTGTTCGGATGGGAAACCCGCTGGGAAGGTGCGGCAATGAACGCAGGTTATACGGTCCATGTGGGCGACGCCGAGACCTATCTGGCGCTCTACGCGCCGCAGGCGGCCAAGGCATCGGGCGAAAGCAGCTACACCACCGTGGGCGGGCTCAACCATGTGGGCGTGGTGGTCGACGATCTCGACGCCGTCGAGGCGCGGGTCCGCGAGGCCGGGTTCAAGCCGAAGAACCACGGCGATTACGAACCCGGCCGCCGGTTCTATTTCCACGACCGGGACGGGATCGAGTTCGAGGTGGTCTCCTACACCTAGGCCGCATTTCGCGCGCGCCCCGCGCATCCCCCTTGCATTCCGCCTCGTGATTGGTTCAGGTATTTGCCAACCCTAACTGTCGCCCCGGCGCATCGCGCGGCGGGGCGACGCAATTTATGCGTGGACCAGTCATGGAAAAGATACCGATGACCCCAGCGGGATTCGCCGCGCTTGAGTCCGAACTGAAGCAGCTCAAGTCCGTCGAGCGCCCCGCCATAATCAAGGCAATCGCCGAAGCCCGCGAGCATGGCGACCTGTCCGAAAACGCCGAATACCACTCGGCCCGCGAAAAGCAGTCCTTCATCGAGGGTCGCATCAAGGAGCTCGAAGGCGTGCTGTCGCTTGCCGAGGTGATCGACCCGGCGAAACTGTCCGGCAACATCAAGTTCGGCGCGCGCGTCACCCTGGTGGACGAGGACACCGAGGAAGAGAAGACCTGGCAGATCGTGGGCGAGCACGAGGCGAATATCGAAAGCGGGCTGCTCAACATCAAGTCGCCCATCGCCCGCGCCCTGATCGGCAAGGACGAGGGCGACAGCGTCGAGGTCAAGACCCCCGGCGGGGTCCGCTCCTACGAGGTTCTGACCATCGAGTACGCTTGACGGAGCAAGGCCCATGTCCGGCAAGACGCCCGACCAGACATCGAAAAAGCCCACGTCGCTGGGCGTCTACGACAAGCCACGGCGCCCCGCGATCACCGAGATCGAGGTTGTGGCCATCGCCCTCAGCGCCGTGTGGCTGCTGGGCGCGGTCATCTTCTTCGCGGTGATGCCGTCGGATGACGGGACCGGCGGTGTCGGGCTTCTGGTGACGATGCTGGCGATCTTCATGCCGGTGGCGATGATCTGGGTCGCGGCCACCGCGGCGCGGGCCAGCCGGGTGATGCGCGAGGAAAGCCAGCGCCTGCAGGCGGCGATCGACGCGATCCGTCACGCCTATGTCACCCAGCAGCAGAGGTCGGTCGTCACCAGCGAGCCCTCGGTGGCGCGCAAGCTGGACGAGATCGCCGAGGCGACGCGCAAGACCGAATCCGCGCTGGCCACCTTCTCGACCACGCGGCGCGGCACGGTACGGCCGGTCGCGGCCCCTCTCGGCGAGGCGGCCACCGACCAGGGCAGCCTGGCACTGGGCACCCCGGCCGACGAGCTGGGCGAGCCGCTGACCACCGACGATTTCATCCGCGCCCTCAACTTCCCGGAAACCGCCGAGGATTCCGTGGGTTTCGCCGCCTTGCGCCGGGCGTTGAGGGACCGCAAGGCCGCGCAGCTGATCCAGGCCTCGCAGGACGTGCTGACCCTGCTCAGCCAGGACGGCATCTACATGGACGACCTGCGTCCCGACCTGTCGCGCCCCGAGATCTGGCGGCAGTTCGCGCAAGGCGTCCGCGGTCGGGTCATCGCGCCGCTGGGCGGGGTGCGCGACCGCTCGTCCCTGGCGCTGACGGCGGGACGGATGAAGCAGGATCCGATCTTTCGCGATGCGGCGCATCACTTCCTGCGGCTGTTCGACCGGATGATCTCGGACTTCGCGGAAAACGCCAGCGACGCCGAGATCACGGCGCTCAGCGACACGCGCACGGCGCGCGCCTTCATGCTGTTGGGGCGGGTCGCCGGCACGTTCGACTGACGCCGTTCACAGCGCCAGGCTCATCTTCGTGGCCCGCGCGAAGCCAAAGACATGGCGGAACGGCCCCAACTCTTCTTCGCCGATGGCGCGAAAGCCCACCCGCTCATAGAGCGCGCGTGCCCGCGGGTTGACGTCGATCACATCCAGCTGCACCTCGGCCAGATCCCGCGCCCGCGCCTCGGCGATCACCGCCTCCAGCAGCGCGGTGCCTACGCCCCGGCCCCGCGCCGCCGCATCGACAAGAATACCGTCCATCTGGAACACGCCGGGCTGCACCTTGCGCTCCAGCAGGCTCAGCACCAGCCCGCGCCAAGTTCCGCCGAACCAGCCATAGACCGCCGCCATGTCGCGCAGCCCGCCACCGGTCAAACCACCCTCGGCGGTCTTGAACCCGGCCAGGCCCAGCAAGGCGCCGCTGTCGTCGCGCGCGGTCAGCGCGTATTCCGGGTCGAGGACCGACTCGATCAGTCGCAACGCCTTGTCCTCAGGCGCCAGCACCCGGCCCAGCTTGGCCGAGAACGCCTGCCAGAACAGCCGCGCGGCTCGGGCGCCTTCATCGGGCGCGAAGCCCGGCGCGATCGTGACGCCGCTCACAGTCCGAAACTGCCGAAGGGGATGAACCGCACCGGATCTCCGGGGCGGATGTGGCCGGCGCCATCGCCCAGCTCGACCAGGCCCTCGGCCCAGCTCAGCCCGCTGATGAGACCCGAACCCTCCGAGCGGAATGCCTCGACCCGCCCGTCGCGGACCCGCGCCCGCAGGTATTCGCGCCGGCCCGCCTTCTTGCGCTTCTCGAACGCGGCCGGAATCTCGAACCCCTGCGGCACCGTCCAGCCGGCCCCGGCCAGCAGCGACAGGGCCGGGCGCGCAAAGATCAGCGTGCACACCATCGCCGCCACAGGGTTGCCGGGCAGGCCGAAGACCGGCTTGCCGCGCCACAGGCCCAACGCCAGGGGGCGGCCCGGTTTGACCGCGATGCGCCATTGCTGCATCGCGCCGGCCTCTTGCAGCAGGGCCGAGACATGGTCCTCGTCCCCCGCCGAGGCCCCGCCGCTGGTCAGGATCACGTCGGCCCGCTCGGCCGCCGCGTCCAGCCGCGCGCGCAGGCTGTCGCGGTCGTCGGGCACGCGGCCCATGTCCTCGGGGACGAAGCCGAAACGGTGCAGCATCGACAGAAGCATCGGGCGGTTGGCGTCGGGAATCTGGCCCGGACCGGCCGGTTCGCCGGGTTCGACCAGTTCGTCACCGGTGGACAGGACGGCCACCCGCAACCGGTCGCGCAAGGAAAGCTCGGACACGCCCAGCGCGGACAGCAACGCCATGTCCGCCGGGGTCACGACCCGGCCCGCGCGCAAGGCGACCTGGCCCGCAGCCACATCCTCGCCCGCCATGCGGGTATTCGCGCCCTGCTTCAGAGGTCCGCGAAAGGCGATGCGATCTTCGCCCAGCGTCACATCCTCCTCCAGGATCACGGTATCCACCCCCTCGGGCAGGGCGGCACCGGTCAGGATCCGCAGGGCCTGCCCTGCGGGCACGGCGCCGTCATGGGCCAGCCCCGCCGCCGCGCGCCCCACCGCCAGCGGCAGCACGTGCTTGCCCTCGGGGCGTCCGCCGGCAAAGCCGTAGCCGTCCACCGCGCTGTTGGCCAGGGGCGGGTTCGAGCGTTGCGCCACAACGTCGGCGGCCAGAACCCGGCCCAGCGCCCCCGCCACCGGCTCAGTGCGGATCGAAGTCACCGGGCCAAGCCGGTCGCGCAGATGGGCGAGCGCCGTGTCCACCGGCGTCCATTCAACACCCGCCGGCAGCGCGAAACAGTCGTTGCGCAAAGGCGGCGGTTCGATCTCGGTCTTCATCTGCTCCACACCCAGGATCCATCCTTCTTCGGGGGCCTCGACCGCAAGCTGCCGCGCCAGCGCGCCGGGATCAAGCCGGGACAGCGCCCGCGCGACCTGCTCGACCTGCCAGGCGTCCCGGATCTGCCCGGCCGGTGCGGCCCCCAGCGTCAGGGACGGCCAGATCTCGACCAGCGCGACGGGCCGGTCCAGGGTCTCGAACGGCCAGACAGCGACCTGCCCGGCAAACCGGCGGCGCAGCTCGCACAGCACCGGCAGGCCCATCATCACCTGGCTGCCCACCGCCCCGGCGCCAGCCAGTTGCCAGCAGGTGAAACTGCCCTTTGCCAAGCGCTCCACCGCGCGCCGGTCAGGGAACGGGTTGCGATACTGAGTCTTGCGCCGCGGCAGCCCATCGATGTCGCGGGCCAGGGCATTGGCCCAGAACGGTCCCTCGCCGCCGAATCTGCGGTTGATCTCACCGGCCAGGTCAAAGCGGTTGTTGGCCCCGGGCGCATCCTCGATGCGCGCCTCAAACCAGTCCCACAGCGCCAGCGGATCGTCCGAGCCGGTCAGGGCGCGGGCAAAACCGCGCGGATATCCGAAGGGAAAGTCGAAGCCCAGCATCAGCAGCCGTCCAGCGGCCAGTTCCGCAGCGATCAGATCCGAGATCCAGTCCCGCGCAACGACCCGGTTGCGCAGGTAAATCGGCGCCTCGGTCTCTCCAGCGCGGGCGACGCAGGCCCAGATCGCATCCTTGCGCGGGCGCTTCCCGGTGTCGTTGCCGCCCGACCAGTCCACCATCGCGAACGTGTCGAACGCGGTCACAATCCCAGTTCCCCAAGGATGAATCCGGCGATCGCGCGCGTGTCGTCCAGGTCGAAAACCGGCCGGTCCAGGGCCAGCGGCGTGTCACTGGCCACCGCGCGTATGGTCGGATCACCCGGCGCGATCAGCGGCTGGCCGGCTTCGGCACGATACGCCTCGATCTTGGGATGACGCGCGCGCTTGTAGCCCTCGACGAGCACCAGATCGACCGGCGACAAGCGGGCCAGCAGGTCGGCCAGAGGCGGCTCGGGCGCGCCGCGCAATTCCTGCATCAGCGCGACGCGATGGGCCGAGGCCAGCAGAACCTCGGACGCACCGGCCTGCCGGTGGCGGTGGCTGTCGCGCCCGGGCTGGTCCACGTCAAAGCTGTGATGGGCGTGTTTCACGGTCGACACGGTCAGGCCGCGGGCCGTGAAATCCGCCACCAGCCGTTCCATCAGCCCGGTCTTGCCGCAATTCTTCCAGCCGGTAACGCCGTATAGGTTCATGCCCGCTCCAGGAGCGCCTCGGCGCGTCGCAGATCCTCGGGCGTGTTCACGTTGAAGAACGGGTCGAACCCGTCCTCGGATGGAAACAGCGCCTCGCGCCCGTCATGGGCGTCGGTCCACAGCACGACCTTCTTCAACCCGCCCAGTAACGCAGCGCGCAGATCCTCGCGCAGGGCCACCGGCCACAGCCCGAACGTGGGGTGGCGGATCAGGCCCGAGCGCGACTTGCTCCTGGTCTCGGCACTGCCACGCGTGGCGGCCAGGACCAGCGGATGCGCCTGCCCCTCGGAGGCCAGCAGCAGGCGCGGCACCAGGTCACAGGGCAGGAACGGCGTGTCCGCGGCGGCGGTCACGATGGCCTCGGCCCCCTGCCCGGCCGCCCAGTCGAGCCCGGCCAATACGCCCGCCAGCGGCCCGACATGGCCCGCGATGCTGTCCGGCAGGACCGGCAGGCCCAGATCGGCAAAGCGGGACGGATCGCCATTGGCGTTCAGCGCCAGAGCCGCCACCTGCGGCGCCAGCCGGTCGATCACCCGCAAGATCAGGCTCTGCCCGCCCAGCTCCAGCCGGCCCTTGTCGCCGCCGCCCATGCGGCTGGCCAGGCCACCGGCAAGGATCACGCCCAGCGGCTGCCTCATGCCCGCGCCCCCTTGCGGCGATGCTTGCTGTCCTCGACCGGAACGGTGTCGGGATCAACGTCGCGCAACAGCCGTTCCTCGCCCGACAGGCAGACGAATCGCTGCCCGCGCATCCGCCCGATCAGCGTCAGCCCGACCTCGCGGGCGATCTCGACCCCCCAGCCGGTGAAGCCCGAGCGCGAGGCCAGCGCCGGGATGCCCATCAGCGCCGTCTTGATCACCATTTCCGAGGTCAGCCGCCCGGTCGTGTAGAGGATCTTGTCTCCGGGCGCCTCCTTCTCGGAGAGCATCCAGCCCGCGATCTTGTCCACCGCGTTGTGGCGGCCGACATCCTCCATGTAGACCAGCGGTCGGTTCTCGCGGCACAGCACCGTGCCGTGGATCGCCCCGGCCTCGAGATAGAGCGACGGCGTGCGGTTGATCCGCCCCGCCAGTTCATAGAGCCAGGAAGTGCGCAGCGGCGTGGCCGGCAGGCGCACTTCCTCCAGCCCCTCCATCATGTCACCGAACACGGTTCCCACGGCGCAGCCGCTGGTGCGCGTCTTCTTCTTCAACTTGTCCTCATAGGAGGTCTGCCGCGCCGTGCGCACGACCACGGTTTCCAGCTCGTCGTCGTGATCGACGCCCGTGACCTCGTCATCTTCGCGCAGCATGCCCTGGTTGCGCAGAAAGCCCAGCGCCAGGTATTCGGGATAGTCGCCGATGGTCATCGCGGTGACGATTTCCTGGCCATTGAGGAAGATCGTCAAGGGGCGTTCCTCGACCACGGAAATGCGGCTGGCCGCGCCGGTCTGGTCGACCCCCTCGACCACGCGCGTCAACCGCGGGTCGGCCGGCACCGGCGCGATGATATAGTCGGATACGTCCTCGGCCCTGGCCAATTGCAACCCCTCCCGATCCCGGATAGTGCGAATGGGCTCAATCTAGGGTCTCGCCATGCCATTCACCACATCGAATTCAGCCTTCTGGGCCGGCGTCCGCTCTGGCGCGCCGTTCATCATCGTCGTGGGGCCGTTCGGGATGCTGTTCGGGGTCCTAGCGGCCGAGGCTGGCCTGGATATCGTGCAGATCATGGTCTTTACCGCCACCGTCTTCGCCGGGGCCGCGCAATTCACCGCCTTGCAGATGATGCAGGACAACGCGCCGACGCTGATCGTGCTCGCCTCGGCGTTGGCGGTGAACCTGCGCTGCGCGATGTATTCGGCGGCTCTGACGCCCTACCTGGGGGCTGCGCCGATCTGGCAGCGGGCGCTGGCGGCATTTTTCATCGTCGATCAGTCCTATGCCTGCTCCCTGATCGAATATGAGCGCAATCCGCGGATGACCGTGCCACAGCGCATGGGCTTCTTCTTCGGCGTCATGGCGCCGATCGTGCCATTCTGGTATTTCAGCACGCTTCTGGGCGCGGTGCTGGGCACGCGCATCCCCGAGAGCTGGGCGCTGGATTTCGCCCTGCCGATCATGTTCCTGGCGATGCTGGGGCCGATGCTGCGCACCCCGGCCCATATGGTGGCGGCGCTGGTTTCGACCATCGCGGCGCTGCTGACCACCTGGGTGCCGCACAACCTGGGCCTTCTGGTGGCCGGCGCGCTGGGCATGATGGCCGGCGCGCAAGCCGAATTGATGATAGAGCGGCGGAAGGTGTCACAATGAGCACCGCGCCCGACGGCACCTGGATCGTCATCCTCGGCCTTGCACTCGGCAGCTTTGCGCTGCGCTTCTCCTTCATTGGGCTGGTGGGCGACCGCCGCATGCCGGCCTGGGTGCTGCGGCACCTGCGCTATACCGCCGTCGCCATCCTGCCGGCGCTGGTGGCCCCCGCGGCGGTCTGGCCCACGGCCACCGGCGGCGCGCTGGATCCGCCGCGCCTGGCGGCCTCGGCGGTGACGCTGGCGGTCGGACTGACGACCAGGAACGTGATCTTCGCGATGCTCAGCGGCGCTGCGACGCTCTACGGGCTGATCTGGCTGCTGGGCTGACGCTCAGCCCGGACCGGCGGCGGTCAGGCGCGCATTGCCCTCGGCCAGCCCCTTCTGCAGGTCCTCGTCGTCATCCTCGAAATACTTGTCGGTGACAACGCCAGGCAGGCGGACGAACTGCGCCTGAAGCCTGGTGGGCTGGAACACGGGATTGATCGTTTCAAAGCCCGGCACCCGCTGCAGCAGGCGCGCGGTGTAGATTGCACAGAAGCCACCGGGCGCCGGCCCAAGCTGGCGCGCGGCCTGAAAGGCGGCTTCGGCCTGGGCCGGCGTGACCTCGATGCGCTGGCGGACCACGTGATAGGTGCTGCGGGCATGGGCGCCGCGATAGGCCGCCTCGACCGCCGGCGTGATCCCATAGAGAACGTCGTCCCGCTCGGGCACGATATCGGCATAGAACGACCCGGCCGGATCGAAGATCACCCGCTGGCTGGCATTGATGAGCAGCGACGTGTGCCCGCCGCCCCCGGTGCGGTTGTTCACCATCGTGTAGAGCGTAAGATAGGCCGGCCCGGGATCGCGATAGGCCACGGCGGCGATGGTTGCGTCATCAGCCCTGGGGCCCTTCTGCGCCGTGCAGGCGCCCAGAATCAGGGCCAAGGCGCAAGCGGCCAGCAATCTGAACATTGGACAGGGGATCCGCGGCGTCAGGAGGCGAAGACGGCCAGGAACAGCAGGACGACGAAAATCGCGATCACGGCGCGAACCATGTATTTCACGAACCCGTCAAAGGTCTCGGTCTGCGTTGTGATGTCCATTTCGCCGTGCTTGTGATCCGCCATGATCCAGTTCCCGTTCGCGTTGTTTTCTGCTGCTTAATGGATTCTCCGCGCGCTGTCACGACGTCATTCCCGCGCACCGAAGGGCAGGCAATCGGGATAACCGAACCCCCAGCGCCACGGCAGCCCCGAACAGGGCCCGCCGCCCAGCCGCACCGCGTGATACATCGCCGCGGCGATGGCGCGATAGCCGGCCCTGACCTGTTCGGGTGTCACGTCATGTAGCTGTGTCATCGCCGCGACCTGCCCTTCGGCGGTTCCGGCCACGCAGGACCGGAGCGCCGCGTCCGCATCCAGCCGCGCCTGCCAGCTCTCCTCGGCCGAGGTCGCGCCGCCGGCCGCGTGATAGGCCCGGTCATGGGTGACGCAACACGCCTCCCACGGCGGATGGGCCGCGTAGGCCTCGGCGAAATGGGGGAATGCGTCGGCCACCAGCCGCCATCCCGCCGACAGCCCGCCCGAGCAGCCATCGGTCTCGAACGCCATCAGGCGCCGGCCTTGGCGTTCGGCCATCAGCGCGCGATGGGCGGGCATCTCAACGGCTCGGCCCAACCCGCCGGGCTGGTCCGGATCGGCGACCGCAACGTCGCCAGCGAAGAGCAGCGCCGCAAGGAGCAGCCTAGGGCCGATCATCAAGCGCCTCGGTCTGCCGTGTCAGGTCGACGGCGCCGGCCAGCATCAGCAGGGCGCGCTCGGCGGCGCTCAGATCGGCCCGCGCGGCGATCACCTGGCGGGCCAGCACCGGTTCGTCGGTGATCAGCCCGTCGACGCCCATCGAGATCATCCGGTTCATCTGCAGCGGGTCGTTGACCGTCCAGACGAAAAAGTCCTTGCCCGTCGCCTGCACCTTGCGGATCAGGCCGGCCCGCGCCAGCCCGGTGTTGACCGCGACGAAATCCGCCTCGAGCCGGGACAGGTCGCCCACGGCGGTCGCCGCCAGCACACCGGCCTGCCAGTCGGGCCGCAGATTGTGCATCTTTTGCACCGCGGGATATTTCAGCGACATGGTGGCGACCCGATCGGTCATGCCCGCCGCGTCGACCAGGGCGATGACCCGGCGCTCCAGGTCCACGTCATGGCCATAATACTTGAGTTCGATCAGAACCCGCGAGGACGTGCCGCGCGCCGCCTCCAGAACCTCGCGCAGGGTCGGCGTGCGCTGATCGGAATAGGCCGGATCGAACCAGCTGCCGATGTCGATCTGGCGCAGTTCCTCCAGGGTGCCGTTCCAGACCTTCAGGTCGACGCCCGCCAACTTCATGTAGTCGCTGTCATGCATGACCACGATCTCGCCATCCGCGCTCTCCTGCACGTCGATCTCGACCCAGTCGGCCTTGTCCTCGATCGCCTGCAGGATCGAGGCCATGGTGTTCTCGGGCCGGGCACCTGCGGCCCCGCGATGGCCGATCACCACGACCTCGCCATCGCTGGCGAAACGTTCGGTGGCGCGATGCGCGAACCAGCTTGCGCCTAAGAGAACCGCAGCCGAGAGGGCCACGGCCACCGCAAGCCGCCGCCGGATCGAGGCCCTGCCGCGGGCCGGCGCTTCGAGCCGGGGCGTGTCCAGGAAACCGTCGATGATGACCGCAAGCGCGCCCAGCGCCGTCGCCGACAGGATCAGCCCGGCCAGGCCCCAGAGGCCGACCACGAGCAGGGTCAGGCGCAGCTCGGTCCGCAGCCCGTCGGCCCCGTCGGTGGGGACCAGCCCGATCGCCGCACCGGCCAGGGCCGCCAGCCCTGCGCCGATCGCCAGACGCAGCGCCAGCCACAGGGCCAGCCGCCGCCGCAGCGCGGCCGTCTGCCCCTGCATGCGCTCGGCGCTTTCCTCAAAGGCGTTGGCGGGCGGCCGCTGTTCGAACAGGACCAGGTGCAGCGCCAGCGCCCAGGAGGACAGGCGGCGGATCAGGATCCAGGCCAGCACCAGAAGAAGCGCGCCGATCAGCAGGACGGCGACCCGGAAGGCCGGCGGGCGGAACGTGAGGTAGTAGTTGATGTCGTATTCCGTGAGCGTCCACCAGGCCACCGCACCCGACAACAGAAGGAACGGCAGGCTGATGAGCAGCACGCGCAACACGAAGCGCAGCGCAAAGGAGAAAAGCGCAGGCCCCCGGCGCAGGACCAGCGACAGACCCGCCGCGCCGGCGGCCCAGACCGAGCCGGCCTGCGTATGCACGCTGGCCGCCATGACCGAGAAGCCCAGCACCTCGGCCACCAGGAACAGGCCGCAGACCGCGATTGCGATGGGTGCGCCGACCGGCGACAGGACGAACATCGCGATGTCCTGATCAGTCAGCGCCGATTGATTCGAGAGAGACACGGCCAGGTTCACCAGCGCGGCAAACGCCGGCGCGATCAGCGCCAGGCTGAGCATCCGGAGCACGGCATAGAGCGGGACAAAGAGCCCCTTGCGCGCCCATGCGGCCTTATAGGCCGAGACGACTTCGGTCAGGTTGGACAAGGGCGTTCCTCCGCTTCAGCCCCGACAGTGATAGCGCCGGAACCGCGCAAGGCAAAGCATCCGCGCTGGCTCAGTCCGGTTCCAGATCCGCGGCCAGGCGAAATCCGATCCGGTTGGCCGGCTTGTCCCCGACCGGCTTGGGCAGGGCCCGCAGCATCACGTTCAGCTGGCTGACGTGCTGCACCAGCTGGGTGCGCGCTCCGGTGGCGTCGTTGCCGTAGAAGGTGATGATGTCGGGATCGAAAAAGCCCATGCCCTCGATCCGCATGACCCCGGCATCGCCGCCGGCAAAGCCCATCGCGACCTCCTGGCTGGCGTCGAGCTGCTCCTCGAAATTCTTGATGTAAAGGATCAGCCGCTCATAGGCCCATTGCGCCGGGCTCTTCTTCTGCACCGGCTGCTTGAGAGGCTCCGGCAGCTTGTCCGAGACGCGAGGCCGGTCCGGATCGGAATGGACCTCGTGACAGCGCGGCAGAACGGCCGATTCCGCGATTTCCGCCGCGGTCTGGATGGGGTCGTCCATGCCCTACTCCCTTCGCAGATAGACCCAGGCCCCGTCCTCGCGCCGGGTCCGGGTGGCAGACCCAATGTGGTAGAGATGGTTGAGATGCGCAACTGCCTCGACCAGCGCGAGACCGTATTCGCCCTCGCCGATCCGGCGCTTGAATAGCGGCGCGAAGCACTCGGCCGCGGCCTTGGGCGTGTCGAGAAAGTCCAGCAGGCGCTCGAGTGCGCTGTGGTGGTTCTCGATCAGCTGGCCCATTCGCTGCGGCAGCCCCGTGAACGGCAGCTTGTGCCCGCCCAGGACCAGTTGTCCGGGCCGGGCCAGCGCGGACAGCCGCTCGCAGCTCTCCAGCCATCCCGCCAGCGGGTCGGCCATCGGCTCGGTCGCATAGACGCCGATATTCGGGCTGATCGAGCTGAGGATCTGGTCGCCGCTGATGACTAGCTCTCCGTCGCGGCTCCAGAAGGTGGCGTGTTCCGGGGCGTGGCCGTCGCCCATGTGGACATCCCAGTCGCGGCCGCCCATGCGGATCGTGTCACCCTGCTTGATCCTGACGAAGCCCAGCGGCATGGGATAGACCATGTCAGCGAAATTGAACGGGCGCTCCTGCAGCCTTCGGGCGAGGAAATCGGGATCCATTCCGGCGCTTCGGTAATAGGCGATGGTCTCTTCCGGCCAGCTGTCCTGCACGTCCAGCGTCAGCATGCGGGCAAACAGCCAGGCGGTGCGGGTCGTGACCAGCTCGGCGCCGATCTCGGACTGGAACCAGCCAGCATTGCCCACGTGATCGGGGTGGTGATGGGTGACGATCACGCGGTTCACCGGCCGCCCGCCCAGCGGCCCGGCCAAAAGCCGCTCCCAGATGCCGCGGGTTTTCTTCGATCCCATGCCGGTGTCGATCACCGTCCAGCCGTCGCCGTCATCGAGCGCATAGACGTTCACGTGATCCAGCTTCATCGGCAGTGGCAGGCGCATCCACAACACGCCCTCGGCCACCTCGATGGCCTGGCCCTCCTCGGGCGGCGTGTTCCAGGGAAACCGCATCGTTGCCGAGCCCCCGCCGTCCATCACGACGCCAGTTCGTCGAGGTCGAGCGCGTAGAGAACCGACGCGCCGCTGCGGGCCTGGGCCAGCAGGCCGGTATGTTCCGGCAGCATCGCCTCGATATAGAAGCGGGCCAGCTTCTCGCGCGCGCCGTCCGGTTCGGCCAGCGCCGCCGACAGGTGGAAATGCGCGCCCAGTATACGGGCAAAGCCCATCAGATAGGGCATTGCGCCGGCGAACCGGTCGTCCATGTCGCCCTGCGCCACCAGCCATTCGGTGGTCTCGCGCAGGGTTTCGGTGGCCTCCCAGACCGGCCCGGCCAGATCGGGGGCCGAGGCGCGGGCGCGTTCGGCCTGGTCCTCGATCTCGTCGATCAGGCGCATCGCCGCCTCGCCGCCATCCATCATCTTGCGCCCCGCAAGGTCCATCGCCTGCACGCCATTGGTGCCTTCGTAGATCGCGGTGACGCGCACATCTCGCAGGAATTGCGCGGCGCCGGTCTCTTCGATCACGCCCATGCCGCCATGCACCTGGATCCCGGTCTCGGATACGCGGATGCCGGTTTCGGTGCCGAAGGCCTTGGCGATGGGCGTCAGCAGGGCCGCGCGGGCCGACCAGTCGGCATCGCCGGTGGCCTTGGCCATGTCGCCGGCTGCGGCGCAGGCCAGAAGGATCGCGCGCGCGGCGAAGACATCGGCCTTCATCCCCAGCAACATGCGCCGCACATCGGCGTGATCGGCGATCACGCCCGAGCGGGACCGTCCCTGCTTGCGCTCCAGCGCATGGGCCAGCGCCTGTTGATAGGCGGCCTCGGCCACGCCGACGCCCTGGCCACCGACACCCAGGCGGGCGTTGTTCATCATGGTGAACATGGCCGCCATCCCGCCATGCGCCTCGCCCACCAGCCAGCCGGTCGCGCCGTCATATTCCATCACGCAGGTCGGCGAGCCGTGCAGGCCCATCTTGTGCTCGACGCTGATGACCTTGACGCCGTTGGCCTGACCGGCCCGGCCATCGGCATCCGGCAGGTTGCGGGGCACCAGGAACAGGCTGATCCCTTTGGTGCCCGGCACCCCGTCGGGCAGCCGCGCCAGCACCAGGTGGCAGACATTCTCCACGAAATCCGAATCGCCCCAGCTGATATAGATCTTCTGCCCGGTGATCGCATAAGTGCCGTCGCCCTTCGGCTCGGCCCGCGTGGTCAGGGCGCCGACATCGGTTCCTGCCTGCGGCTCGGTCAGGTTCATGGTGCCGCTCCATTCACCGGACAGCAGCCGCGGCAGGTAGAGCGCCTTGATCTCCTCGCTGGCGTGATGTTCCAGCGCCTCGATCTGGCCCTGGCTCATCAGCGGCGCCAGTTGCAGCGACAGGCAGGCACCGCTCATCACCTCGTTGATCGCCGTCGCAACGCTGATCGGCAGCCCCATGCCGCCGTGATCGACGGGGCCGCTGACCCCGATCCAGCCCCCCTCGGCAATCGCCTTCCAGCCCTCGGCATAGCCCGGCGAGGTCCGCATTGCCCCGTTCTCAAGCCGGGCCGGATGCAGGTCACCATTGCGTTGCAGCGGGGCGAGGACTTCCTCGCACATGCGGCCGGCCTCGGTCAGCACCGCGGCCAGGATGTCGTCGCCCGCCTCGACAAAGCGCGGGGTGGCGGCGATCCGGTCATAGCCAACGACATGGCGCAGCAGGAACAGGTGTTCAGAGACGGGGGCGCGATACGGCATGATACTCCTCGGCGTCTTGGTTTCGTCGGCGACGGGCTTGGCACGGCGCGGACAAGCCAGTAAGGAACGGGGCCTGAATTCTAACTATCCGCCCCATGCCAACAAGCAACCGAAACGCCGCGTCAAAGGCGCGCCCGCCCATGAGCACGTTGAACCTGACCGCCACGCCCGCCGAAATCGGCCAGGCCGCGGACCTGCTGCGCCAAGGCCAGTTGGTCGCGTTTCCGACCGAGACCGTCTATGGCCTCGGCGGCGACGCCACGAACGGCGCGGCGGTCGCGGCGATCTATGCCGCCAAGGGCCGGCCCAGCTTCAACCCGCTGATCGCGCATGTGGCTTCGGTCGAGGCCGCGCGCCGCCATGTGCGGTGGTCGGACGCGGCGGAAACACTGGCGCGGGCCTTCTGGCCGGGTCCGCTGACCCTGGTTCTGCCGCTGGCGCCGGATCACGGCATCGCCTCGCTGGTGACGGCGGGTCTCGAAACGCTGGCGCTGCGGGTGCCCGGGCACCCGGCGGCGCAGGCGCTCCTGGCGGCGGTCGACAGGCCGGTGGCCGCGCCCTCGGCCAACCGCTCCGGCCGGATCAGCCCGACAACCGCCGATCACGTGCGGGCCGGGCTTGATGGCCGCATCGCCGCGATCCTCGACGACGGTGCCTGCCCGGTCGGGCTGGAATCGACCATCGTGGGGCTGGCCGGCGCACCCGCGCTGCTGCGACCCGGCGGGTTGGACGCGGACGAGATCGAGGCAGCGCTGGGCCATCCCCTGCGCCAGCGTGCGTCCACCGAGGCGCTGAGCGCACCGGGCCAGCTGCAATCCCACTATGCCCCGAGCGCCGCGGTCAGGCTGAATGCGGACAGCCCCCGCGACGGCGAAGTCCTGCTGGGTTTCGGCGACATGCCGTGTACGCGCAACCTGTCGGCACAAGGCGACCTGTCCGAAGCCGCCGCAAGCCTGTTCGCCGCACTTCATGATCTGGACGCGCTAGGCCGCCCCATCGCCGTGGCCCCGATCCCCGAGCGCGGGCTGGGCGTCGCGATCAATGACCGGCTGCGCCGCGCCGCCGCGCCGCGCGACGCCTGATCAGGCCCGCCCGGCGCTGGCCGACAGGGTGATCGGATCGACCCCCAGAGAGCGCAGCGCGGCCTCCCACTTGTCGGCATCGGGCATGTCATAGACCAGATGCGGATCGGCCTCGGCGGTCAGCCATCCGTTCTGGCCGATCTCGTCCTCCAGCTGTCCCGGACCCCAACCGGAATAGCCCAGCATCAAAAGGCCCTTCTCGGGGCCGCTGCCGCTGGCCATATCCTCGAGAATGTCCAGGGTCGCAGTCATGCTGAACCCCGGCTCGACCGAGAGCGAGTGCAGGTTGGCCTCGTAATCCGACGAATGCAGGACGAATCCCCGCGCGGTTTCCACCGGGCCGCCGAACCGCACCGGGCTGTCGCCGACCACCGGCAAATGGCAGGGAATCTCGAGCTGGGTCAGAAGTGCCGAAACCCGCAAGTCAGCGGGCTTGTTGACGATCAGCCCCATCGCGCCGTCGTCGCCGTGGCTGCACAGGTAGACCACGGAATGCTCGAAACGCGGGTCGCCCATGCCCGGCATCGCGATCAGCAATTTGCCTGTCAGATCCATAATCGGACGCGCCTCTGCCATTTCCCCCAACAATGGACCCGGCCCTGCCGGGGTTCAAGACCGGCCGGACACGGCGGCCGAAATTGCCGTGATTTGACCGGATCGTGACTTGGCAATCGGCGCCGGAACCCGCATCTAGGGACGATGTTCAGACGGCTACTTGCCCTTGCGCTCTGCGCGCTGCTCGCGCCGCCCCTGTCTGCGGGCGATGTCGGTGACGGCGTGCGGCTGGAGATCCTCGATGGCGGACGGACCGAACGCGGCACATATCTGGGCGCCATCCGCCTGACCCTGCCCGAGGGGTGGAAGACCTATTGGCGCGCACCGGGCGATGCGGGCATTCCGCCGCAATTCGACTGGCGCGGTTCGCGCAACATCGGCGCAATGGCCTTCACCTGGCCCGCACCCCGGGTATTCGACCAGAACGGGCTGCGGTCGGTCGGGTATGAAAGGCAGATGGTCCTGCCGGTCGAGATCACCCCGGAAAACTCCGAACGGCCGGTGCGGCTGAAGGGGCGGATGGATTTCGGCTATTGCAAGGATGTCTGCGTGCCGGGCACCCTGCCCTTCGATCACGTGCTGGACGCAGGCGCGGGCCGGAACCCTGCGATTGCCGCGGCGCTGGCGCAGCGGCCGTATTCGGCAAGCGAGGCCGGGGTGCGCGCGGCGGTCTGCCGGATCACGCCGACCGAGGGTGGCATGCGGATCGAGGCGCACATAGAGATGCCCTCTGCCGGTGGCACGGAATACGCGGTGATCGAGCCGGGCGGGCGGTCGCTCTGGGTGTCCGAGGCCGCGACAACGCGGCAGGGCGGGACGCTGATCGCCAGTTCCGAGATCCGTCACGACGGCGGCGGCGCCTTCGCCCTGGACCGCTCGGCCATCCGCATCACGGTTCTGGGCGACAGCCACGCGGTCGACATCCGCGGCTGCCGGCCCGGCTGAGTTCGCATGGTGCGCAGCCCGCGCCTGGGCGCCCTGGCGGTGATTCTGGACGGATCCCGCGTCCTTCTGGTGCAACGGGGCAAGCCGCCCGGTCTCGGCCTGTGGGGCTTTCCCGGCGGGCATGTCGAATGGGGCGAGACCGTGCGCGCAGCGGCGGTGCGCGAGCTGCGCGAGGAAACCGGGATCGAGGCCGAGGCGCAGGACGTGCTGACCTGTCTCGACCTGGTATTGGCGGATGAGGCTGGCGAGGTGGCTACGCATTACCTGCTGGTCGCGGTCTCCTGTCTCTACCGCGGCGGCACGCCGATGGCGGGTGACGACGCGCGTGACGCGCGATGGTTCGATATTCCGGATGTGCTGTCGGGCGCCCTGCCGATGAACGACCGGGTTGCCGACCTGCTGGCGCTGGCTCAGGCCCGCCGCGAGACCCCCCTGGCATAGACCGCACCGACTGCGAACCAGCCCAGCACGGCAACCGTCAGCGCGCCAGCCACGAACAGAACCAATCCGCCGCGCATCGGATCCAGCATGGGCAGCACCCCGGCCAGAGGACTCGGCAGCGCGCCGGTGACTGCGGGCCAGGCCACGGTCAGCGCCAGCCACAGAAGGGTCAGCGCCCCCGCGCCGGCCGCCGTTGCGCGGCTCAACCGGTCGCGTCCGCGCAGGGCCCGGCGCAGGGCGGTGATCGGGCGCGACACGTCGCGCTGCACCGCGATCAGCGCCGGCACCACCAGCAGCACGAGGACCATGCCGAAGCCCAGGCCGAAGACCAGCGTGATGACCGTGGGCTTGAGGAACTGCGCCTGTTGCGAGCTTTCGTAGAGCAGCGGCGTCAGGCCCAGCACCGTGGTCAGCGTGGTCAGAATGACCGGCCGCAGCCGGTCGGCGGCCCCGTCGATGATCGATGGCACCAGCCCGCGCTCTTCGGCATAGCTGTCGATCGTCGTCACCAGCACGATGGAATCGTTGATGATGATCCCGGTCATGCCCAGGAGGCCCACCACCGTGAACATGCTCAGCGGCACCTCCCAGACATAGTGACCCCAGATCGTGCCGACCAGGCCGAAGGGGATGATCGCCATCACCACGATCGGCCGCGTCCAGCTGGCGAAGATCCACGCCAGGACCAGGTAGATGCCGGTCAGGCAAAGGATCAGACCGGTGCCAGCCTCCTGCAGGAACGTGTCCTCCTGTTCGCTCAGGCCGGACATGCGCCATTCGACCTGCCGTTCGCTGGCGATGCGCGGCAGGATCTCCTCTTCCAGCGTCTGCGAGATCTCGGCGGCCCGTGCAGGATCGTCATCCGAGATGTCCCCGGTGACCGAGATCAGACGGATGCCGTTCTCGCGCCGGATGGTCGAGAAGCCGGTGCGCTGGCTGACCGAAACGATATCGGCCAGCGGCACGTAGAAGCCGGCCGGCGTGCGCATCAGCGTGCGTTCCATGAAATCGGCGGTCAGCTCGCCTTCGGGCAGCTCCACCCGGATCTCGGCGCTGCGCGGCCCTTCCGGATAGGTCGCCGCCTCGATCCCGTTCAGCCGGTGGCGCAGGGCGCGGCCCAGGGTCTCGATGGAGAAGCCCAGCGCCTGGCCCTGGGCGGTCAGGTCCAGGATCAGCTCTTCCTTGTCATAGGCCAGGTTGTCCTGCACCGCCGACACTTCGGGATAGCGGGCCACGGCGGTCTGCAGATCCTCGGACGCGGATTTGAGCGTGTCGGCGTCGGCGCCATAGAACTGCACATCCAGCGCATCCCCGCCCGGACCCGACCGCCAGCCGCGGAAGCTGAGCGTTTCGACCAGCGGGTGCCGGCGCACCACCTCCTGCAACTCGCCAACAAAGGCGAAGCTGGAATAGGGGCGCAGGTCGGCGTCGATCAGCTCGATGGAAATGCCGCCCAGCAGATCGGCATCCTTGGTATCGGCGCCTGCCAGCCCCCAGCCGGGATTGCCGCCCACCTCGGCCAGAACATAGTCCAGCGGGTTGCGGCCGTGCCGCTCCTCATAGACCTGGCCCAGCTCTTCGGTGGCGCGCTGCAGCTCGCGCATCATCGCCAGCGTGTCGGCGCGGGTCGCCCCCTCGACCATGGCGAAATTCCCGGTGACCGACCCGCGCTCGGGCGCGTTGAAGAACCGCCAGGTCACGTCGCCGCGGATGAACAGCGCCAGCTGCGAGGCCAGCACCAGCACCGCCAGCGCCAGAACCACGTAGCGCGCGCGCACGACCCAGCCCATCAGCGGCCGAAACGCGTCGTCGCGCAACCGGCGAAACCCGCGATTCACCACCCGGTTCGGCCAGTCATACCAGTGCCGCTTGGCGCTGTGCGCAAGCCCATGCGCCAGGTGGTTGGGCAGGATCAGGAAACACTCGACCAGCGAGGCGGCCAGCACCGCGATCACGGTAAACGGAATGTCGCGGATCATCTCGCCGAACCGTCCGCCCACGGCGGTCAGCCCGAAAAAGGCGATAATCGTGGTCAGGGTCGCGGCCATGACCGGCATCGCCATACGCGCGGCCGCGCGTTCGGCCGCCACCGTCGGCGCCTCGCCCAGGCGCCTTGCGCGGAAATCGGCGTGTTCGCCGACCACGATGGCATCATCCACCACGATCCCCAAGGTGATGATCAGGCCGAACAGGCTGACCATGTTGAGCGTCAGCCCGCCCAGATACATCAGCGCGATGGCCGCGAACATCGCCGCCGGGATGCCGGCGGCCACCCAGAAGGCGATGCGGGCATTGAGGAACAGGAACAGCAGGCACAACACCAGGCCCAGACCCATCAACCCGTTGTCCAGCAGGATGTTGAGACGTCCGGTAATGGCTTCGGCGCGGGTGCGGATCAGTTCGACCGACACGCCCTGCGGCAGGCTGGCCTGCATCTCGGTCGCGACATCCTCGACCGTACGCTGCACCTCGATGGCATCGCCGCGATCGGACCGGTCCACGCGGATCGACATGGCCGGGTTTTCTCCGGCGAAATAGCTGCGCTCGCGGTCCACGCCCTCGACCCGGATCGTCGCGACGTCGCCCACGGTCAGTTTCGAACCATCCGGGTTCGAGCGCAGGACGATGCCCTCGATATCCTCGGGCGCGCGTTTTTCGACGCCGGTTCGGACCCGAGCATTTGCGCCCGACACATCCCCGGCGGGATCGCCGCTGACCTCGGCCGCGATGGCCTCGGCGATCTCGGCCATGCTCACATCGTTGGCGATGAGCCGGGCCGAGGGCACCTCGACCACCGTGCGGGGCGCGGCAACCCCACGGATCGTCGACCGCGTGACGCCGGCCGCGAACAGCCGGGCGACAAACTCGTCGGCATAGAGGCCCAGCTGGTCCGCCCCGACCGACCCGGTGATCACCACATCGGTCACCCGGTCGCGCCAGCCGCCGCGCCGCACGCTGGGCTCCTCGGCCTCTTCGGGCAGCTCGGTCACCGCGTCCAGCGCGGTCTGCACATCGTCGGCGGCACGGGCCATGTCCCAGCCGGGCTCGAACTCCAGTTCGATATCGGCGCGGCCCTCGCGCGCGGTCGCTGACGAGCTTTCGACTCCGTCCACGGCCAGCAGCACCGGCTCGAGCACCTGCACGATGGCGTCGTCCACATCCTCGGGGCCGGCACCTTCCCAGGTCACGCCGATGCGCACGTCCTCGATGATGACATCGGGAAAGAACTGCGCGCGCATGTTGGGCATGGCGGCCAGCCCCATGACCAGCATGACCACCAGCAGCAGGTTGGCGGCAGTGCGATGCCGGGTGAAATAGCGGAACAGCCCGCTGGCCGCACCGGGGATCGGCCGCACCACGGCTCAGCCCCCCATCCGGGATTCGATGCGCTCCACCAGGCTGGCGGGCACGCGGGCCTGCGCCAGCTGGCCCAGCACGCGCTGCTTGACCGCGCTGGGCATCCCGGCATTTCCCTCGACCATCGCCACAAGCCTTGCGCGATGCTCCTCGCTCAGTTCCAGCATCGCGGCCTCGGGTGCCAGTGCCGCGTCCTCGCGCAGCGGGCGCACGCGGATGCCCGCGCCCAGAAGCGGTGTGCGCCCGACCACGACCTCGCGCCCCGCCAGCCCGTCGCCGCGCAGAAGTACATCGTCGCCCTGCCGGCGCACCAGCCGCACCGGCAGCGCCTCCAGCCGGTCCTCGGGACCGAGAACCAGAACCGTGCCGCTGGCGTCCAGCGCCGAGGCCGGCAGGCGCGCCACGCCGTCCAGCGCAGGCTCCTCCACCGCCACGGTCACGAAATCCCCCGGCTTGAAGCCGCGCGGATCCTCGAGCCGGGCAAAGATCAGCCGCCCGGACTGCCCCTCGCCGGCGGTGCCGCTGTCGCGGCTGATCCGGCCGCGTGCGGTCAGGTCTGTCCCGGTCGCCTCGAGCGTGATCGTCACCGGCGCCGGTTGCAGGCGGCCATCCTCGTTCAGCAGCCGGACATATTGCTTGGTCGAGACCCGGAACGCCACTTCCAGTGCCTGCGGATCGACCAGTTCGGCCAGCTTCTCGTTGGGCGAGACCAGCCGTCCCTCGACCAGGGTGACACCGGTGAGCGTGCCGTCGAACCGGGCGGTGACCCTGGTGTCCTCGAGATCGCGCTTCGCTTCGTCGACCGCGATCCGCGCGCGGGCGACAAGGGTGGCGGCCTGGTCGATCCGGGCCTCGGCCCGTGCGACGGCGATGCGCCGGGCCAGCGCCGCCTGCCGGGCCGCTGCCGCCGCCAGCTCGGCGGTCTCGACCGCGGCGGCCGTTCCCACGCCGCGTTCGACCAGGTCGCGCTGCCGTTGCAGGGCCTGCGCGCGCAGGGTCGCCTGGTCCTCGGTGGCCTGCAACTCGTCGCGGGCCAGGTCCAGCGATCGCTCGGCATCGCGCTCTTCGGCCTGCGCATCCAGCAGGTCGGACTCGGCACGGTCCAGCGCGGACTGCGCATCCGCCGGGTCGATCCGCAGGAGCAACTGCCCCGCCGAAACCTCGCCGCCTTCCTCGAAGGCCTCGGCCAGCTCGATCACCCGGCCGCCCGCCGCCGCGCGCAGCTCCAGCGTCCGGCGGCTCTGAACCTGGCCGAAGGCCTGCAGGATCGGTGTGACCGTTCCGGTTTCGGCGGTCACCAGATTGACCGCGAAGATGCGCTCGCGCGCCTCGGGCTCCCGATTCTCGTCGGCCATGCGCTGCTGCACCGCGCCCAGCACCAGCTGACCGGCATAGATCAGCAGCGCCAGGGTCAGGGACGCCAGGAACACGCCGACAAGGACTTGGCGCAGGAATCGCATGTCTCAGATCGCTCCGGTCGCTATGGGCTGCGTTGCGCAGCCAAATGGTAGCCGGGCAACGGGAAATGCCAAGCCAGAACAGGGATTCACGCGAATTATACGCACCCGCGTCCTATTTCCGTCGCAGATGTTCGTCCAGCCGCGGCATGATCTCGACGAAATTGCAGGGACGGTGGCGATAATCGAGCTGATTGCGCAAGATCCCGTCCCAGGCATCCTTGCACGCGCCGGGGCTGCCGGGCAGCGCGAACAGGTAGGTGCCGCCCGCCACGCCGGCGGTGGCGCGCGACTGGATGGCCGAGGTTCCGATCTTGTCCAGCGACAGCATGGTGAAGACGGTGCCGAAGGCGTCGATCTCCTTCTCGTAGACATCGCGATGCGCCTCGACCGTGACATCACGCCCGGTCAACCCGGTGCCCCCGGTCGAGATCACCACGTCGATTTCGGGATCGGCGATCCAGGCGCGCAGCTGCGCGGCGATCTCGGACCGCTCATCGCGCAGGATGTGGCGCGCGGCCAGCACGTGCCCCGCGCCCGAGACCCGATCCGCCAGAACGCCGCCCGAGCGGTCGTCATCCGGCGTGCGGCTGTCGGAAACCGTCAGGATCGCGATGCGCACGGGAACGAAGTCCAGGGTTTCGTCGATTCCAGGCATTTGGTCAGGCCCTTTCGATGATGGCAAGGCGCAGCGCCAGCGCCGCGAAGATCCCACCCGACAGCCAGCCCAGCGCACGGCGCGTGCTGGGGTTGCCGGTCAGGCGGCGTCCGGCCCCGCCGGCGAACAGGCCGACGCCGGCATTGATGACGAACCCGCCCAGCGCGATCACCGCGCCCAGCATCAGGAATTGCGGCAGGATCGGCCCGGCGGCAGGGTCGACAAATTGCGGGATGAAGGCCAGCACGAAGAGGATCACCTTGGGATTGGCCAGGTTCACCAGCAGGCCGTCCCGGAACGCCCGGCGCGCCGGGCCCGGTGCCGGCGACGCCGGTTCGGGCCGGTGGCCGATCGCGCCCCAGGCCAGGTAGAGCAGATAGCCGACGCCGACCCAGCGGATCACGTCGAACAGCCAGGGCATCGCGGCGACCGCCGCGCCCAGGCCCAGCCCGGCCAGCGTCACATGCACCATCGAGCCCAGCGAGATGCCGGCACTGGCCGCCACCGCCGCCCGCGGCCCCGCGCGCAGCCCCTGGCCAAGGCAGAACAGCATGTCGGCCCCCGGCGTCAGGTTCAGCGCCAGCGCCGCCGGCACGAAGGTCAGCAGGATCACCGGGTCGATCAAAGGGTCACCTCGAACCAGTTGGGCGTGGGGCCGAGGTTGGCCACCTCGGCACGTCCGATCCGGCCCCGCGCGCCCCAGCTTTCATGCACGTGCCCGCACAGGAGCAGCTGAGGCTGCAACCGCTCCGCCGCGTCGCGCACGGCGACGGATCCGACGGATTTGCCGCCACTTGTTTCATCGCCGACGCCCTTGGGCGGCGAGTGGCTGACCAGGATGTCCACTCGGCCGCAGCGGCCCAACAGGTCCTCGGCCTCGGCCTCGGTCAGGTTGCAGGACCAGTCGCCAAAAGGCGGCGGCGGCACCGCATAGCCCAGCCCGAAGATGCGCAGGCTGTCGATCGTCACGCCCTGCCCGTGCAGCACATGCGCGCCCTCGGGCGCGGCATCGCGCAGCTCGGGCGCGCTTTCGACATTTCCGGGCACCAGCACCATCGGCACACGGATCCGTGCGAGGATCGGCATGATCCGGTCCAGGCCCCGGCGCATGTCGCAGAAATCCCCCGCGCCGATCACCAGATCCGCGTCGACGCTGGCCGCGACGACCTCTTCGGCGCGGTTGCGCGCAAGGTGCAGGTCCGAGAAGGCCAGGATCCGCATCAGCCCGCCCTCAGTTTCGCGTTCAACTCCAGCAGGTCCGCCCAGGCCAGCCGCTTCATCGCCGGCTGGCGCAGCAGGTAGGCGGGGTGGAACATCGGCAGCACGGGCAGGTCCATTGCCTGCGCCCAGCCGCCGCGCAGGCGGGTGATGCCGCGTTTGCCCAGCACCGCCTGGCAGCTGATATTGCCCATCAGGATCAGCACGCTGGGCCGGGCAAGGGCCACGTGACGCTCCAGAAACGGGGTCATCATGCCGATCTCGTCGGGTTTCGGGTCGCGGTTCTGCGGCGGGCGCCAGGGCAGCACGTTGGTAATATAGACATTCTCGGCACGGCTGAGCCCGATCGCGGCCAGCATCCGGTCCAGCATCTGCCCGGCACGACCCACGAAAGGCCGGCCCTCGCGATCCTCGTCACGTCCCGGCGCCTCGCCGATGATCATCACCGGCGCGCCGGCCACGCCATCGGCAAAGACCAGGTTGCGTGCGCCTTTCCTGAGGTCGCACAGCGTGAAACCGTCCATCGCGGCGCGCAGATCGGCAAGGCTGCCGGCCGCTGCCGCCAGGTCGCGGGCGATTGCCACCGGATCCTCGGAATCGGAGGTGACTGGGGCCGCCGGTGCAGGCGGCGCCGCGCGGGTGCGCTCCGGCGTCACGGTGTCGGGCAGCGCGTAGCGGTCCACCGGCAGGTCCCCGATGGCCTCTGTCGCGCCCAGCTCGACCTGCCATTCCAGCAGTGCCCGCGCCGCCTCGTGATCCAGAGCCGATTCCATGCCGGATACTCTAGCGGCCACAACGGCAAGGGAAAGCCAAGAAGCCACTTGCCCTCGGGCCGGGTTGATCCGACCATCCGGACCATGCAGCTGCTTACAGGTTTTCTGGCCGGCCTGCTCCTGGCCCTGGTCCTGACCGCCCCCGCGCAGGCGGCCGGTCTGGGGGACGATTGCGCGCCCGGCCGGGTGCAATGCGGTACGGACAATTGCTGCGGGGCCGGCGAGAGATGCAGCGCCGACGGGTTCTGCATCCCACCGGGCGGCAGCTATTGCGGTGGCGGGCGCAGCTGCCCGACGGGGCAGGTCTGTACCGATGGCGGCACCCGTTGCGTGCCAGCCGGAAGCCCGCGCTGCGCCGACGGGTCGATCTGTCCGGCGGGCCGCGCCTGTGCGCCGGGCGGCGGGTGCCGGCCGAATTTCGTGCCCGAGCTTGCGCGCCCGCCGGAAACGCCCGGCACGCCGGGCTGCCTGCCCGGTGGTGGATGCAGCCCGCCGGGCTGGTTCCTGTGTCCCGAAACCGGGTCGCAATGCCGCCCCGGGTTCAAGTGCTCGGCCGGCCAGGGATGCGTGCCGCGGCTTGCGGTGGACTGCGGCAACGGGCGCTGGTGCAAGCCGGGCGAGATCTGCCGTCCCGACGGCGGCTGCGCCCCCGAGGCGGAAAGCGCGGACTGATGTTGCCCCCTGCCCGCGCTCTTCCTATAAGCGCGGGCGAGATGTCGGACCGGAGCCCTTTCATGCGTTTTGCCCATCGCCACCTTCTCGGCATCGAGCATCTGTCGCAATCCGACATCACCGCGATCCTCGACCTGGCCGAAACCTATGTCGAGCTGAACCGGCAATCGGCCAAGCATTCCGACGTGCTGGCCGGTCTCACCCAGATCAACATGTTCTTCGAGAACTCGACCCGCACACAGGCCAGCTTCGAACTGGCCGGCAAGCGGCTGGGCGCGGACGTGATGAACATGGCGATGCAGGCCAGCTCGATCAAAAAGGGCGAAACGCTGATCGACACCGCGATGACGCTGAACGCCATGCATCCCGACCTGCTGGTGGTGCGGCATCCGCAGTCCGGCGCGGTGGACCTGCTGGCGCAGAAGGTCAATTGCGCGGTGCTGAACGCTGGCGACGGGCGGCACGAGCACCCCACACAGGCCCTGCTGGATGCGCTGACCATCCGCCGCGCCAAGGGGCGGCTGCATCGGCTGTCGATCGCCATCTGCGGCGACGTCGCCCATTCCCGCGTGGCGCGGTCGAACCTGATCCTTCTGGGCAAGATGGAGAACCGCATCCGGCTGATCGGCCCGCCGACGCTGGTGCCGCCGCATTTCCGCGAGTTCGGCGCCGAGGTCTTCGACGACATGCGCGAGGGGCTGCGCGATGTCGACGTGGTGATGATGCTGCGACTGCAGCGCGAGCGGATGGATGGCGGGTTCATCCCCTCCGAGCGGGAATATTACCACCGCTTCGGCCTGGACAACGAGAAGCTGGCCCTGGCCCGCCCCGACGCCATCGTGATGCATCCCGGCCCGATGAACCGGGGGGTCGAGATCGACGGTACGCTGGCCGACGACATCAACCGGTCGGTCATCCAGGAACAGGTCGAGATGGGCGTGGCGGTGCGCATGGCGGCAATGGAACTTCTGGCGCGCAACCTGCGCAGCGAGGCGGCATGACCGAGACGATCACGATACCGGCGGGCGAGCGCGGCGTGCTGCGCCTGTTTGCACTGGACATGCCCGCGCAACAGGCCAAGTTCCTGCGCGAACCCGGAGCGGCGGCACAGGTGCTGGGCGTCGAAACCCTGGAAGCCGACCAGGTCGAAGTGTTCCCGGTCAAGGATCTCGACGACCTGGGGCTTGCGGGATACCTGGCCGAGGGCTATGCCATCGCGCCCGAACAGCTGGACCACGACGCGCTCGCGGCGTTGACCGGGTGGGTGTTGCTTCTGCGCAGCCGCGCGTTCGGCGGGCAGGAGACGCATCTTGACCCCGATCCCGCGCTGCGCCTGATCGGCACCTATCGGGAGGCGGTCACCGACTGGTCCGCCGGACCGCTTGAGGCCGGCAGCGCCGCGCCCTACTCCGCGCCTCCGCCACCGCCGCGCGCGCTGCGCCGCAAGGCCCGCGGGGTCGGCTTCGCCCTCTTTGCCGTGGTGATGGCGCTGATCGTGGCGCTGCTTGCCTGGTGGATCGCATGACCCGCTTTCCCGCGGATCGCCAGGCCTATATCCGCAGCCATACCTGGCTGGCGGCGGTCGGCATGGCCGGGGCCATGGCCGTTCTGTGGATGATCGGCAGCCCGCATGTCTGGACCGGCGCGCCGGCGGGCCTGGCAGCGGTCGCGCTGCGCGGCTCGTATCTCGCCTCCGAGGAGCTGGCGGCGGTGTGGGAGATCGACGGCGGCGCGCTCACCGGTCCCGGGCCGCGCCGTGTGCCGCTGGACGACATCGCCGAGGTGAAGACGCAGGGCAGTTTCGTTCAGGTCGTCACCAGGGGCGGCGACAAGCACCTGATCAAGTACCAGGCCGATCCGGACGCCACCAGGGCCGCCATCGAAAGGGCCGCGCGATGAGCGACATCCTCTTCACCAATGCCCGCCTGATCGACCCCGAGGGCGGAACAGACGGTCCCGGCTGGCTGCTTGTGCGGAACGGCCGGATCGCCGACCGCGGCGATGGCGACCCGGGCGGAACACCCGGCGCGACGGTCGATTGCGGCGGCAAGTGCCTCGCCCCCGGCATCGTCGATATCGGCGTCAAGGTCTGCGAACCGGGCGAACGGCACAAGGAAAGCTATCGCTCGGCCGGGCGCGCGGCGGCCGCCGGTGGCGTGACCACGATCGTCACCCGTCCCGATACCTCTCCGGCCATCGACACGCCCGAAAGCCTGGAGTTCGTCACGCGCCGGGCGCAGGCGGATGCGCCGGTGAACGTGCTGGCGATGGCGGCGCTGACCAAGGGGCGGCAGGGCCGCGAGATGACCGAGATCGGCTTCCTGCTCGATGCAGGCGCCGTGGCCTTCACCGATTGCGACCAGGTGATCACGGACACCAAGGTGTTTTCCCGCGCGCTGACCTATGCCCGCAGCCTGGGCGCGCTGGTTATCGCCCACCCGCAGGAGCCGGGGCTGAGCGCCGGAGCGGCCGCCACCTCGGGAAAGTTCGCCTCGCTCTACGGCCTGGCCGCCGTCTCGCCCATGGCCGAGCGCATGGGGCTGGACCGTGACATCGCGCTCTTGGAGATGACCGGCGCGCGCTATCACGCCGACCAGATCACCACTGCCCGCGCCCTGCCAGCGCTGGAGCGGGCCAAGCGCAACGGGCTGGACATCTCGGCCGGCACCTCGATCCACCACCTGACGCTCAACGAGCTGGACGTGTCCGACTATCGCACCTTCTTCAAGGTCAAGCCGCCGCTCCGGTCCGAGGACGACCGGATGGCCACGGTCGAGGCGGTGCGCAGCGGGCTGATCGACATCATCAGCTCGATGCACACGCCGCAGGACGAGGAAAGCAAGCGCCTGCCCTTCGAGGAGGCCGCGGGCGGGGCGGTTGCGCTGGAAACCCTGCTTCCGGCGGCCCTGCGCCTCTACCACGCGGGGCAGATCGACCTGCCCGGTCTGTTCCGGGCGATGGCGTTGAACCCTGCCCGCCGGCTGGGGCTGGACTGCGGCCGGCTCGCCGCCGGCGCACCGGCCGATCTTGTGCTGTTCGACCCCGACACGCCCTTCGTACTGGACCGGTTCGCGCTGCGGTCCAAGTCGCAGAACACGCCGTTTGACGGCCAGAGGATGCAAGGTAGGGTGCTCGGCACCTATGTGGCGGGCGAACCCGTCTACCGGAGAGACTGATGCCCGCAATCGAGACCGCTCCCTACCTGCTGATCCTCTGGGCCGCGCTCGGCTACCTGCTGGGGTCGATCCCGTTCGGCATGGTGCTGGCCCGGCTGATGGGGCTGGGCAACCTGCGCGAGATCGGATCGGGCAATATCGGCGCCACCAACGTGCTGCGCACCGGCAACAAGGGCGCGGCGGCGCTGACGCTGTTGCTCGACGGCGGCAAGGGGGCTGCGGCGGTTCTGCTGGCCCGGGCCTTCGCCGGCGAAGATGCGGTACAGCTTGCGGCGCTGACGGCGTTTCTGGGCCATTGCTACCCGGTCTGGCTGGGCTTTCGCGGCGGCAAGGGGGTGGCGACCTTTCTGGGCATCTGGCTGGCGCTGTCCTGGCCGGTCGGGCTGGCCTGCTGTGCCGCATGGCTGGTCGCCGCGCTCGCCAGCCGGATCTCGTCGATGGGCGCGCTGGCGGCGGCGGCCTCGTCGACCTTCTGGATCCTGCTGATCGACGACGGCTCGGGCTTCCTTCTGGGCATCTTGCTGACGCTGCTCGTGTTCTGGCGCCACCGCACCAACATCGCGCGGATCCGCGCCGGCACCGAACCCCGCATCGGCAAGGCCTGACGGCCGCGCGCGTCCCGCCGCGCCGAACCGCGGCTGGTCAGATCGCGTCGGAAAATGTCGCGGATCGGCAATAGTCCGGCCCGCAACGAGGTCACTTTGACCCTAGAGACAGGCAGTTAGCACGTCGGGGTCCCAGATGGCAGAAATCACCGTCGCAGCCATGCAGATGGCCAGCACACCCAGCTACGACGACAACATGGCCAAGGCCGAAGAGCTGATCCGCGCGGCCGCCGCAGCCGGGGCGCAGATCGTCCTGCCGGGCGAGATGTTCTCCTCGCATGAGTTCCAGTTCATGGAGATGGACGCCGAACCCTTCAAGCTGGCCGAGCCGCTGGACGGCCCGACGGTCAGCCATATGCGGCAACTGGCCAGGGAGCTTTCGGTCGTCATTCCGACCAATGTGTTCGAGCGGGCCAACAACGCCTATTTCAACACCAATGTCATCATCGATGCCGACGGATCGGTCCTGGGCCACTACCGCAAGTCCCACATCCCCCTCGGCCTGCCCGGCTGTTACGAGAAGGTCTACTCGAACCTCGGCGATACCGGCTTTGTCACCTTCGACACGGCCTACGGCCGGATCGGAACCTGCGTGTGCTGGGACCAGTGGTTTCCCGAAGCCGCGCGGATCCTGGCGCTGAAAGGCGCCGAGCTGCTGTTCTACCCCTCGGCCATCGGATCGGATTGCCACGACCACTGGGAAACCGTGATGCGCGGTCACGCGGCGGCCAATATCGTGCCGCTGGTGTGCTCGAACCGGGTGGGAACCGAAACCGGCACGCTGGGCGAGGTGACGTTCTTCGGGCAGGCCTTCATCGCGGGACCGCGCGGCGAGGTCCTGCAAAAGGCCGACCGGACCAGCGAGATGTTCGTCACGCAGCGTTTCGACCTGGACGAAATCCGCGAGATGCGGGCGCATTGGGGGTTGTTCCGGGACCGCAGGCCGGACCTCTATGCACCGCTTCTGACGCTTGACGGGGTCACTTCGCCGGCCTGATCACACGAGACAGATTGTGGCCTGTAGGCCCGCTGGCCAGACCGCCTATGCGATCTGGAGTCCAAGTTTCTCCCAGACACCGAGCCCGGTGGTGCTATCGACCCGTCGCGGCCCAGTTCGGCACTGATGGACCCGACACAGAGAGACACCAGCCCGCCCCTGCTCAATAGCTGTATTCGCTGTAGATCCGGCTCAGATCCCCGTCCCAATCGCCGCCGTAGCGTTCCAGCAGCTCGTCGGCCGGCACCTTGCCGGACTGCACGCTTTCGCGCAGCGCGTTCAGGAAATGGGTCTCGTCCGGCACCAGCCCCCCCGCACCGGGGCGCGCGCGCGCCTTCAGCCCCGCATCGGCGATGTCCAGCACCTCGCGGGCCAGGTCGTGCATGTCCACCGATCCGACCCGGGCCTGCAACCCGTCGATACTGGCGGCGACGCGCAACCCCTCGCGGGTCTCGGCATCCCAGCCCTTGACCAGATCCCAGGCCGCGTCCAGCGCGCCCTGGTCATAGGTCAGCCCGACCCAGAAGGCCGGCAGCGCGCAGAGCCGCCGCCACGGGCCGCCATCGGCGCCGCGCATCTCGATGAATTTCTTGATCCGCGCCTCGGGGAACAGCGTGGTCAAGTGATCCGCCCAGTCGCTGATCAGCGGGGTCTCGCCCGGCAATGCCGGCAGCTCGCCCTTGAGGAAGTCGCGGAAGGACTGGCCCAGCGCATCGATATACTTGCCGTCGCGATAGACGAAATACATCGGCACATCGAGCGCGTATTGCACCCAGGCCTCGAACCCGAACCCGTCCTCGAACACGAAGGGGACCATGCCGGTGCGGTCGGGATCCAGGTCGCGCCAGATGCGCGAGCGCCAGCTCTTGTGTCCGTTGGGCTTGCCCTCGAAAAACGGCGAGTTGGCGAAGAGCGCTGTTGCCACCGGCTGCAGCGCGATAGCCACGCGCAGCTTCTGCACCATGTCCGCCTCGGATCCGAAATCCAGGTTGACCTGCACCGTGCAGGTGCGCCGCATCATCGCCGTGCCCAGGCTGCCCACCTTCTGCATGTAGGCATCCATCAGCTTGTAGCGCCCCTTTGGCATCAGCGGCATCTGGTCATGGGTCCAGACCGGCGCCGCGCCCAGCCCGATGAAGCCCACGCCGATCTCGTCGGCGATGTCCTTCACCTCGCGCAGGTGCACATTCACCTCGTCGCAGGTCTCGTGGATGGTCTCCAGCGGTGCGCCGCTGAGCTCCAGCGCCCCGCCCGGCTCAAGCGACACGTTGGCGCCGTCCTTCTCCAGCCCGATCAGCTCGCCGCCCTCGCGGATCTCGGCCCAGCCGTGACGGTCGCGCAGCCCTTCCAGAACCGCCTCGATCGACCGCTCACCGGCAAATGGCAGCGGTTTCAGCGTGTCCTTGCAATATCCGAACTTCTCGTGCTCGGTCCCGATCCGCCAGTCCTCGCGCGGCTTGCAGCCATCGGCCAGGTATTCGGCCAGTTGTTCGTGGCGTTCGATCGGGGCGCCGCCGGACTGGGGGATGGACATGGGACGTGCTCCGATCGTGATCTGTTTTTCGGTCTGCAGGCCAGTCCTGCGGAGAAACGCCGCCGGTGTCAATGCAGCCGCAGACCCTCGGGCCGCAGCGGGCGGCGTTCCCAGATCACGACCGGGTGAGCTGCTTCGCCGCGCAGTTCGGCCAGCATGCGCTCGGTCCGCAGGCCCGGCAGCGTGGCGAACACGTCGAACAGCGCATCCGCACCCTCGGCATTGACCGGCACGCGCAGCGGGGTCTGGCCGGCACGGTCCAGCACCCAATGCGCGGGCTTGCCGGTGGGATCCAGGGCCAGCCGTTCGATCTCGGCCGCGGCCACCGACCCGCCGGTGAGCGGGCCCAGATAGGTGATCTCGCCCTCGTCGACCAGAACCACGCCGGGGCCGCCTGCACCGGTTCGGAACCGCGCCCGCTGCAGCCCGATCACCAGCAGCGCACCGCTGGCCAAAAGCAGCGCGGCGCCCACCCAGGCCAGCAGCCCGCCCGGCCCGGCGATCCAGCTCAGCCCAAGCAGGCCCACCAGGGCGGCCACCAGCACCTCGCGCCAGCGCCGCAGCGCCGCGCGCGCCTCGGGTCGGATGAAGCTCATGCCAGCACCCCTATCCGCACAGGCGCGGGCAGCAGGGCGATGCGGTAGTCGCCCACACGCTCGAAGCCCAGCGCCGAATAGGCCCGGTCGGCCGCGGGGTTGTTGGCAAACAGGATCGCGCTCCGCGCGCCCCGGTCGCGCTCGCTTGCCAGCAGCGCGGCTGTGATGCGTCGCCCCAGCCCGCGATTGCGTTGCTCCTGCGGCACGAAGACGCCGCCGACCTGCACCATATCCGCGACACGTGCGTTGATCGCGGCCATGGCAATCGGGTGGCCGTTCTCCTCCAGCAAGTGAATGCTGCCGTCACGGGCGGCATCCTGTGCGCGCGCGTCCGCCTGGTCCGCTGCGGCAGCGTTGTCGGAGGCGATTCCGGTGTCGCGCAGATAGCTGCGGAACCAGCTGCGCAGCAGCGCCTCGTCATCGGGACCGGAGGGCCGCAGCCGCTCTGTCGGCGCGTCCAGCCGCGACAGGTCCAGACGGCAAAGCGGTTCGTCATGGTGCAGCGCGCAGTCCTCGGCGCGCAGCCCGAGGGCCGCCAGCGTCGCCGCCACCTGATCCGCCACGCCGGTCATCCCGGCCACGGTCTCGCCGGCGATGGCGAAGGCGAAAGCGGCATAGGCGCCCGCCTCATGGCCGGGCACCTGGCACATCAGATAGCCGTTGTTGGTCAGGCCAAAGACCCCGGCAATCCCGTCGCGGCCCATCCACAGGAAGAACCGCGTGCCATGGGGCGCGACACGCTCGCCGATGCCATGCGCCATCAGGTTGCCGCGCAGGAACATCGAGCTTTCCGGATGACCGGAAAGAAACGCCTCCATGGCAGCTGCGTCCTCGGGGATCGCTTCGCGCATCATGTCCAGTCTCCCAATGCCTGCTGCCAGACGGTCATGGCCGCCACCGCCGCGGTGTCCGCACGCAGGATGCGGGGGCCGAGGCTGACCGGATGCGCGAAGGGCAATGCGCCCAGCCGCGCGCGCTCGGCGTCCGAGAACCCGCCCTCGGGCCCGATCAGGATCGCCCATTTGCCGCCCGCAGCGCCCAGGGCCCTTGACGCGCCGGCCAGCGCCTCGTCGCAGAACATCAGCCGCCTGTCCTCGGGCCAGTCCGCCAGCAGCCTGTCCAGACGCACGAGGTCCGCCACCTCGGGCACGAACGTCCCGCCGCATTGCTCGGCGGCCTCGACCGCATGGGCCTGCAGCCGGTCGCGTCGGACCCGCTCGGCATTGGTGAAGTCGGTCTGAACCGGCACGATCCGCGCCGCGCCCATCTCGGCGGCCTTTTCGACGATGAAATCGGTGCGCGCCTTCTTGATCGGCGCGAACAGCAGCCACAGGTCGGGCGGCATCCGCAGCGGCGCGGTCTGTTCCACGCAATCCAGCACGCCGCCGCGCTTGCCCGCCTCGGCCACCCGCGCCAGCCATTCGCCGTCGCGCCCGTTGAACAGGGCCACCGGCGCGCCCACGGTCAGCCGCATCACCCCGAAGAGGTAATGCGCCTGCTCGCGCGTCAAAGGAACCGATTGCCCCGGGCCCAGAGGGTGCTCTACATACAGCCTGATCTTCGCACTCATGAAGGCCTACATATGCAAGGCAATTCACCAGTTCCAGACGAACAAATCGCGGACGCGGTTCAGGGCAACTGGGTCGACACCCGTGCGCCCGCCTTTGCCCGACCCTATCTGAGGCTCAGCCGGATCGACCGGCCGATCGGTACCTGGCTGCTGCTGATCCCCTGCTGGTGGGGGCTGACGCTGGCGATTCTGGATGGCGGCGACCCGCGCTGGGGCGACCTGTGGATCGCCGTGGGATGCGCCATCGGCGCGGTGCTGATGCGCGGCGCGGGCTGCACATGGAACGACATCACCGACCGCGACATCGACGGCAGCGTCGAACGCACGCGGCTGCGGCCGATCCCGTCGGGCCAGGTTTCGGTCACCGGAGCGCTGGCCTGGATGGCGGCGCAGATGCTGCTGGCGCTTGGCATCCTGCTGACCTTCCTCCCGGCGGCCATCGCGCTGGGGTTCCTGTCGCTGGTGCCGGTGGCGATCTATCCCTTTGCCAAGCGCTTCACCTGGTGGCCGCAGATCTTTCTCGGCCTTGCCTTCAACTGGGGCGCGCTGCTGGCCTGGGCGGCCCATGCCGGCGGGCTGAGCTGGGGTGCGGGTTTCCTCTATCTTGCCGGTATCGCCTGGACGCTTTTCTACGACACGATCTATGCCCACCAGGACGCCGAGGACGACGCGCTGGTCGGGGTCAAGTCCACCGCGCTGCTGTTCGGCAAGGACACGCCGCGCTGGCTGTCCTGGTTCCTGGTGGGCACGGTGTCGCTGATGGGTGTCGCGGTGCTCGAGGCAGTGTTGCCCGATGCCTCGCCATTGGTGCTGGTGCTGGCCATCGGCGGGCCCTGGGCGATGGGCTGGCACATGGCCTGGCAGCTGCGCGGGCTGGATCTGGAAGACAACCGCAAGCTGCTGCAGCTGTTTCGCGCCAACCGCGACACCGGCCTCATTCCGCTCATCTTCTTCGGGGCGGCGCTGCTGGCATGATTGAACCTCCCCCGGCGGTTATGTAAGACACTCGGCGTAGACCGGACTGGACCAGACCTTCCCATGCGCCTTCCCTTCTCGATCATGGCCGCCCTGACTTTTGTTCTGGCGGCCGGCCTGTGCCTGGTGGCCGCCGGGTTCGCCGTAACCGCGGTCGAGGACAACTCCGAGATCGTCGTTCGCCGTGCGCTGGACGATGCCGGCCACGACTGGGCCGAGGTCGAGGCCGACGGGCTGCGGGTGATCCTGACCGGGATGGCCAGGGACGAGGCCACGCGGTTCAACGCGCTGTCGGTGGCCGGCGCCGAGGTCGACGCCTCCCGCGTGATCGACCGTTTCGAGATCCTGCCCACCGCCGACCTGGACGCACCGCGCTTTTCGGCCGAGATCCTGCGCAATGGCAGCGGCATCTCGATCATCGGCCTGATCCCGTCGGAGACGGATCGCGCAGGCCTGGTCGAGACGCTGCAGGCGCTTGATCCCGACGACTCGGTCTCCGACCTGCTGGAAACCGCTGACTACCCGGTGCCCGAAGGTTGGCACGAGGCGATGGGCTATGCGGTCACCGCGCTGCGACTGCTGGACCGGGCCAAGATCTCGGTCGATGCCGGCCGGGTTTCCGTCACCGCGATGTCGGACAGCGGCGCCGAGAAGGAGCGGCTGGAGGCCGAGCTGACCCGCGCGGCGCCGCCCAGCCTGCGCCTGGGCCTGGACATCGCGGCGCCGCGCCCGGTCATTACGCCGTTCATACTGCGTTACCTGATCGACGACGAGGGCAGCCGCTTCGACGCCTGTTCGGCGGAAAGCAACCTGTCCCGGAACCGCATTGTCGAAGCGGCGCGCCAGGCCGGGACGCGTGGCGATATCGACTGTACCATCGGGCTGGGCGTGCCCTCGCCGACCTGGGCCAGTGCCGCCGAGCGCAGCATTTCGGCCCTGGCCGAGCTGGGGCGCGGGTCTGTCACGATCTCGGATGCCGACATCACCCTGATCGCCGCCGAAGGCACCGAGCCGGCGCTGTTCGACCGGGTGGTGGGAGAGCTGGAGAACACACTGCCGCCGGTCTTTGCCCTGCACGCGGTGCTGACCGAGCCGGAAGAAGCCGAGGGCAGCGGACCGCCCGAGTTCGTCGCCACGCTCAGCCCCGAGGGGCTGGTCCAGCTGAGCGGGCGTCTGGGCGACGAGACCACGCGCACGATGGTCGCCAGCTATGCCAAGGCGGCGTTCGGCTCGGACGTGGTGCACACGACGGCGCGGGTGGTGCCGGACCTGCCGGCCGAATGGCCGGTGCGGGTTCTGACGGGCATCGAGGCGCTGTCGCTTCTGCGCAACGGCGCTCTGCGCGTGACGCCGGAACTGGTCACCCTGCGAGGTGTCAGCCACCAGAAGGAGGCCAAGGCGGTGATCGCCCGCCTGCTGTCGGAAGAGCTGGGAGAGGCGCAGGAATTCGAGCTGGAGATCACCTATCAGGAGCCGCCCGAGCCGGAGGATGCCCCGGTCGATCCGGAAATCTGCCAGGAGCGGATCGCCGAAATCCAGTCGGGCACCAAGATCACCTTCGATCCCGGCTCGACCGACGTGGCCGCCGAGTCGCTGGACACGATGAACCGGATCGCCGACGTGCTGCGCGAATGCGGCGATATCCGGCTCGAGATCCAGGGCCATACCGACAGCCAGGGTCGCGAGGAGATGAACCAGCAGCTCAGCCAGGCGCGGGCGCAGTCGGTGCTGAACGAACTGCGCGCCCGCCGGGTGCCGACGTCAAGCTTTGTCGCGGTTGGCTATGGCGAGAGCGAGCCAATCGCCGAAAACGACACCGAGGACGGGCGCGAGGCCAACCGACGGATCGAGTTCCGCCTGATCCGGCCGGAACCGGTGGTAGAACGGGAAACCGGGCTGGAGGCGATAGAACCGCAGCCCGAGGGCAATGACGGGGCCGGCGAGGCGGACCCGGACGGGGAAAGCGAATGACATGAACCGGACCGAATTCATCATTACGACTGCGATCATCCTTTTCGTCGCTTTTGCGATGGGATGGTTCACCAACTGGCTGCTGCACCGCTTCAGCCGCGTCCGCCAAAGCGACGTTGCCGATCTGGACCGGATGAGCCAGGAGCTGCACGAGGCAGAGGAAACCCGGGATCAGGCGATCACCTATCTTCAGCAGCGTGAGGCCGAGCTGACCAACCAGCTGACCCAGACAGAGGCCGAGTTGAGCGCGGCGATGGACGGGTTGCGCGCGGCCCGGCAGGACGCCGAAGAGCTGCGCGCGAAACTCGGCCGCCTGCAATAGGGCCGCGCGCCCGCCTCTACCAGCGTGACAGCGCGTCCTCGTCTTCGTCCCGCGCGGCCACCCAATCGGCGCCGTCGGCGGTGACTTCCTTTTTCCAGAACGGCGCACGGGACTTGAGATAGTCCATCAGGAATTCCGCCGCCTCGAACGCGTCCTTGCGGTGCGGGGCCGCCGTGGCGACCATCATGATCTGCTCGCCCGGCCGCAGCGACCCGTGACGGTGGATCACCAGGACATCGGCCAGCGACCAGCGTTCCCGCGCCTGACCCGCGATCTCGGCGATGGAGCGTTCGGTCATACCTGGATAATGCTCGATCTGCATGGCCTGCAGACCGCCGCCGGGCATGTCGCGCACGATGCCGGTGAAGGTCACAACCGCGCCGCTGCCGGCGGCACCTTCGGCGAAAGCGTCCATCTCGGCGCCCGGTTTGAATGGTTCCTGCTGGACGACGATGCGCACGCGGTCACCCGCCGGTCATGGGCGGGAAAAAGGCGACCTCGCGTACGCCGCTCAGGGGGGCGTCGAAATCGCTGAGTTCCTGGTCCAGCGCCACGCGCAGCGCATCGGTCTCGGCAAAGGCGGCGGCATAGCGCGGCTCGCGGGCGCGCAGCTCGTCCACCAGGTCGGCCACGGTCGCGGCATTGGTCTCGACGGTTTCCCGAGGCAGCCCGATCCGCTCGCGGACCCATGCGAAATAGAGCACATCCATCAGCGCGTCTCCTTCAGGTGCGGCAGGGATTTACGTAGGTAGTCGATGCCGGTGATCAATGTCAGCGCCGCGGCAATCCACAGCAGCCACAGGCCGATACGCCCCGACCAGACCACGCTCCATGACGTCATACCTAGGTAATGCTCGAAAATGCCCTGGCTGAACAACACCGCGATGGCGATCATCTGCGCCGTGGTCTTCCACTTGGCCAGTTTGGTGACCTTGAGCGTGCCCGCCACGTCACCCAGGTATTCACGCAGCCCCGAGACAAAGACCTCGCGAAACAGGATCACCGTCGCCGGCAGCACCAGCCACGGCGTCCAGTGCTCCGCGGAATAGCCCACGATGATCATCAGCGCGATCACCACCATCGCCTTGTCGGCGATCGGGTCCATCATCGCGCCGATCCGGGTCTCCTGTTTCCAGGCCCGCGCCAGGTAGCCGTCGAACCAGTCGGTGACGGCCGCGGTGACGAAAAGGACCAGCGCGAACCAGTCGGCATAAGGTCGCGTGAAATAGAGAAACATCACCGCCATACCGGGCGCCGCAAGCAGCCTCAGCAAGGTCAGGATATTGGGCAGGTTCCACGTCATGAGCGGACACTATAGCGGCGTTCGGAAACTTGAAAGCCGGTGGCCGGAAAATCTGTGCCCGCCATGCGCCTGGTGTCGCCGGCGGTGTTTCGGAGCGGTTGGACGCCCGGCTCAGCCACGGTCGTGGAAGTAGTCATAGATCGTCTCGGCCAGCGTGTCCGAGATGCCGTCGACCGCCTTGAGATCGGCAAGGTTGGCCCGGCTGACCGCCTTGGCGCTGCCGAAATGCGCCAACAAGGCCCGTTTGCGCGTGGCCCCCACGCCGGGCACCTCGTCCAGCGGCGTCGCGCCCACCGCCTTGGCGCGACGGGCGCGGTGGGTGCCGATGGCGAAGCGGTGCGCCTCGTCGCGCAGGCGCTGGATGAAATACAAAACCGGGTCGTTGCGTTTCAGCGCGAAGGGCCGCCGCCCCACCCTGTGGAACTCCTCCTTGCCGTGATCGCGGTCGATGCCCTTGGCGACGCCGATCATGGGAATGTCCTCGACCCCGTGGGCGCGCATGATCTCGGCCACCGCGCTGACCTGTCCGGCGCCGCCGTCGATCAGCAGCAGATCGGGCCACAGCCCCTTGTCGCGGTCGGGATCGTCCTTGAGCAGGCGGGTGAAACGGCGGGTCAAAACCTCCTTCATCATGCCGAAATCGTCACCGGGCGTCAGGTCGTCGCCCCGGATGTTGAACTTGCGGTAAGCGTTCTTCATGAACCCGTCCGGCCCGGCCACGATCATCGCGCCGACGGCGTTGGCGCCCTGGATGTGGCTGTTGTCATAGACCTCGATCCGCTGCGGCGGACCGTCCAGCTCGAACGCCTCGGCCACGCCACGCAGCAGCCTGGCCTGGGTCGCGCTTTCGGCCATCCGCCGGCCCAGCGCCTCGCGCGCGTTGCGCAGCGCGCCCGAGACCAGCTCGGCCTTTTCACCGCGCTGGGGCACCAGGATCTCGACCTTGCGCCCGGCCTTGTCGCTCAACGCCTGGGTCATCAGGTCGGCATTCTCGATCGCGTCGGACAGGATCAGCTGCCGGGGCGGTTCCTTGTTGTCGTAGAACTGTCCCAGGAACGCCTCCATCACTTCGGCCGCGCCGACATCGGCGCCGACACGGGGATAGAAGTCGCGATTGCCCCAGTTCTGGTTGGCGCGGATGAAGAACACCTGCACACAGGCTTGCCCGCTTTCCATGTGCAGCGCGACGACATCGGCCTCGGTCACGCCGCGCGGGTTGATCCCCTGCGCCGTCTGCACCTGGGTCAGCGCCCGGATACGGTCGCGCAACGCGGCGGCGCGTTCGAATTCCATCGCCTCGGATGCGGCCTCCATCTGCTCGGCAAGCTCCTCCTGTACGCGGGTCGAACGACCGGAGAGGAACCGCTCGGCGTCGCGGACGCTTTCGGCATAGTCCTCGCCGGAAATCAGCCCGACACATGGCCCCGAACACCGCTTGATCTGGTAGAGCAGGCAGGGCCGTGTGCGGCTGTCGAACACCGCGTCCGAGCAATTGCGGAGAAGAAACGCCTTCTGCAACTGGTTCAGCGTGCGGTTGACCGCCCCGGCGCTGGCGAAGGGACCGAAATAGGCCCCTTTCTCCTTTTTCGCGCCGCGATGTTTCTTGATCTGCGGAAAGGCATGATCCTTGGCCACGAGGATGTTGGGAAAGCTTTTGTCGTCGCGCAGCAGCACGTTGTATTTCGGCTTGAGCTGCTTGATCAGGTTCTGTTCCAGCAACAGCGCCTCGGTCTCGGTGCGCGTGGTCAGGAACATCATCGAGGCGGTCTCGGAGATCATCCGCTCGATCCGCGGCGCGTGCCCGGGGCGAGAGTAGCTGGCCACCCGCGCCCGCAGGTTGCGCGCCTTGCCGACATATAGCACCCGGGCCTGGGCATCGAGCATACGGTAGACACCGGGCGAGCTGTCCAGCGTCTTCAGGTGCTGCTGGATGCAGGCATACCCGCTTGCGGCTGTGGCGCCGTTTCTGTCGAGGGACTCATCCATCGCTACGAGATATGATTCCCTGCCCCGGGCTGCAATCAACCGCGACCGGGTTCAAGAGAAAACAAATCCACGATTCCTGTGGACAACTCTGCTGATATCTTTGCGTCACGCTGAAATTTCCTTTGAATCCGGCTGGCTTCGTTAATTTGCTTAATAAATAGGCACAAACTCAAGTGATTGATTTTCAATAAAACTTTTATCGATCTGAAGCAAGCTTATGAAAACAAAGGCATTTTTGTAACGCTTTCGTAACCGTACGGTGACCGGTGCAAAACTTGCAGCCAGAACCTCTATTCAAGGCCCAGTATGTCCGGGGTTTTCCACGCCAGGTGCTGACCGCCATCGACGCAAAGCAACTGCCCGGTCACGGCCGGCGCGTCCAGGAAATAACCCAGCGCGGCGGTAATGTCGGCGGGGTTAGAGCCCCGTTGCAGGATCGTCTTGTCGCGCTGCTGAGCGAAATGGGCGTCCGACTGGCGGTGTCCCTGCAGGGTCGGGCCGGGGCCAATGCCATTGACGCGGATCGCCGGCGCCAGCGCCTGGGCGGTGGTCCGCGTCATCGCCCACAAGCCCATCTTGGCGATGGTGTAGCTCATGAATTCCGGCGTCGGCTTGCGCACGCGCATGTCGATCATGTTCAGGACCAGCCCCGCCGCCACCGGCTCACCCGCCGCATCGCGCGTTGCAGAGAGGCCCTGCGCGGCCATCGCCTGGGTCAGCACGAAGGGCGCGCGCAGGTTGCTTTCCATGTGCCGGTCCCAGCTGTCCCGGGTGGCGCTTTCCACGGTGTCGTATTCGAAGATCGAGGCGTTGTTGACGAGGCATGTCACCGGCCCGCCCAGCGCCTCGGCCGCCGCCGGCAGCAGTGCAGTCGACTGGTCCTCCTGCAGCAGATCGGCCTGCAGGGCGACGGCAGAGCGGCCCAGCGCGCGGATCTCGCCGACGACCTGCGCCGCGGCCTCGCCCGAGCGGGCGTAATGCACCGCCACGTCATGCCCGCGACGGGCCAAGTAGAGCGCCATCTCGCGGCCCAGCCGGACACCGGCGCCGGTGACAAGGGCTCGGCTCATTGGGGTCTACCTCGCTCGGAACCTAGGTCAATACCGCGATCACATAGGCCACGTACATCGCGGTCAAGGCCACCCCCCAGATCCGCGTCAGATCCTTGCGGAAAAACACGAACGGGATCAGCAGCAGAGAGGCCGCCAGCATCACCCAGAGGTCGAAGCGCAGGAACTCGGGATCCACGGGGATCGGGCCGACAAGTGTCGCGATGCCGACGATGGCCAGCAGGTTGAACATGTTCGACCCGATGACATTGCCCAGCGCGACATCCGCCTGCCGCCGCAGCGCGGCCATGACCGTCGTGGCCAGTTCGGGCAACGAGGTGCCGACCGCCACCAGGGTCAGGCCGATCACGGTCTCGCTGACTCCATAGGTGCGGGCGATGATGCTGGCGTTCTCGACCAGCAGATGCGCGCCCATCGGCAGGCCGATCAGGCCCAGCACGAGGTAGACCGCGATCCGCCAGTAGGGCATGTCGGGGTCGGCCTCTTCCAGCCCCTCCAGGTCGTCCTCGGCACCGCAGGCATTGCGGTGGGCGCGTGCGTCCCTGAAGGCGTCCCACAGGACCAGCGCCAGCGCCAGCAGCAGGATGACGCCGGTGGCCGCCGTGAAGGTGCCCAGAAAGGCCAGCGCGATGAACAGGACCGAAGCCGCAAGCATGAAGACATAGGTCTTGCGGGTGTTGCACTCGCTGGTGTGCATGGTCGCCAGCAGCGCCGGAACCCCCAGCACCAGCAGGATATTGGCGGTGTTCGACCCCACCACATTACCCAGCGCGATGCCGGGCGCGTTTTCCTGCACCGCCTTGATGGCGATCAGAAGCTCGGGCGCCGAGGTACCGAATGCAACGATCGTCAGGCTGACGATCAGTGCCGGAACGCCCAGCCGCAGGCTCAGGTTCACCGCGCCGCGCACCAGCGCGTCACCGGCCAGAAGCAGGATCACCAGGCCCAGCCCGGACAGCAGCCATGGCATCATGACCGGCCTCCCTTGCCGCAGGCGCACGGTCCCTTGCCGATCCGGTAGCGCCCGCAGCCCGGGCATTTGCGCGCAGCCAGCTTGTCCTGCCCAGGCAGGCGCAGCTTGCCGAACATGGCCAGCACGGCCATGCCGATGAGAAACAGAAGAACGACCTTTACGATCACGTCAAAGCCCGAAACGCGCATATGCGGCGCGCTCCTCGATGCCGGCTGCGGCCTCGTTCAGGACGCCCGCGGTCAGCCGCGACAGGAATGGCCGGCGCAGCCCGTATTGGCGGAATTGCACCTTGTCGCCAAAGACCTCCTGCATCTTGGGTTTCAGATGCGCGATGCCGTCGATCAGCCCCAGTTCGGCGGCACGGCGCGCCAGCCAGATCTCGCCGGTGAAGAGATCGGTCTTGCCGTCCAGGCGGCTGCCCCGGCGGGCCTTTACATGGGCGATGAAATTCTCGTGGATGTCCTCCAGGACCACCTTGAGCCGGGCGACGTCCTCTTCCTTTTCCGGAGAGAACGGATCCAGCATCGACTTGGACTTGCCGGCGGTGTGCACGCGCCGTTCGATGCCCTGCCGGGCCAGAAAGATATGCGCGCCGAAGCCCGAGGAAATCACCCCGATCGAGCCCAGAACGGAATTGTCGTCGGCCCAGATCTCGTCCGCCGCAGCCGCCAGCCAGTATCCGCCCGAGGCGGCGACGTCCTCGACGAAGGCATGAACCGGGATCCCGTGTTCCTCGGCCAGCCGCCGGATGCGGGCGCCGATCAGCGCGCTCTGGGCCGGAGAGCCGCCGGGCGAATTGATCTGCAACGCGACCGCCGCCGGCTTGCCGCGCCGGAACGCCCGCTCCAACACCGGCGCCAGCGCCGCGTCGCTGAGCGACCCGCGACCGGCCATGCCGATGGTTCCCGCCATGCGCACAACGGACACCAATGGCGGGTTCTTCAGAAAAGGCAGCCTGAGTTTCATGGATGCCGATGTAGATTGCGCACCGACCGCAAACAAGGTGTCGCCCGCGACAGAAACGCGACGGCAGCGGTTTTCCGGCCTTCGAACGGCAAATATGCAACGAAAGGTCAGCTGCGGATTCGCCAGCCGGTCTTGAAGATCCACCAGATCACCGCAAGGCACCCGCCGGTGAAGGCCGCGATCGCCAGCAGGCTGAGCCCGATCGGCACATCCGCCAGGCCGTAGAAGGACCAGCGGAACCCCGAGATCAGGTAGACCACCGGGTTGAACAGCGTGACGGTCTGCCAGACCGGCGGCAGCATGGTGATCGAATAGAACGTGCCACCCAGGAAGATCAGCGGCGTCACCACCAGCTGCGGCACCAGCGACATCTGTTCGAAATTGCCCGCCCAGATGCCGATGATGAAGCCCAGCAGCGAGAAACTGAGGCAGGTCAGGATCAGGAACGCCGCCATCGCCAGCGGATGCTGTATGCGGATCTCGACGAACAGAGTGGCGGTGGCCAGGATCACCAGCCCGACAAACAGCGCCTTGGTCGCCGCCGCACCGACATAGCCGATGACGATCTCCAGGAAGTTCACCGGCGCCGACAGCAATTCATAGATCGTGCCCAGGAATTTCGGAAAGTAGATGCCGAAAGACGCGTTCGAGATCGCCAGCATCACCACCGACAGCATGATCAGGCCCGGCACGATGAACGCGCCATAGCTCACGCCCTCGATCTCCTGGATCCGGCTGCCGATGGCGGTGCCGAAGACCACAAAGTAGAGCGAGGTGCTGAGCACCGGCGAAAAGAAGCTCTGCAGCAACGTGCGAAAGAACCGGGTCATTTCGAACCGGTAGATGGCGGCGATGGCGGCCCAGTTCATGCGGCATCCTCCGAAACCAGCGAGACGAAGATCTCTTCCAGGCTGGACTGCCGCGTCGAGACATCCCGCAGGGTCAGACCGGCCTGCGCCACGTCGTTGAGTAACGCGGTGATGCCGGTGCGCTCGCCATGAACGTCATAGGTATAGATCAGCGAATCGCCCGCCCCGTTCAGCGCAAGCTCATAGGAAGACAGCGCGTCGGGGATCGCATCGATCCGCTCGACCAGCATCACCTCGATCTGTTTCTGGCCCATCTGCGCCATCAGGCTGGCCTTGTCCTGCACCAGCAGCAACTCGCCGTTGTTGATGACACCGACACGGTCGGCGATGGCCTCGGCCTCTTCGATGTAATGGGTGGTCAGGATGATCGTCACACCGGCCCGTTTCAGCTCGGCCACGATGTCCCACATGTCCTTGCGCAGCTCGACATCCACGCCGGCGGTCGGCTCGTCCAGGAACAGCACGCGCGGCTCATGCGCCAGGGCCTTGGCGATCAGCACCCGCCGCTTCATGCCGCCCGACAGCTCGCGGATCGCGGCATTGCGCTTTTCCCAAAGCGACAGCTTGCGCAGGATCTCCTCCATCCGCGCGTCGTCCCTGCGATGCCCGAACAGCCCGCGCGAGAACCGCACCGTGTTCATCACCTTCTCGAACGGCTCCAGCGCGATCTCCTGCGGCACCAGGCCGATCATCTGCCGCGCGGCGCGAAAATCGCTCTGGATATCGTGGCCACCCACGGTCACACGGCCGGAACTGGGCGTGGTGATCCCGCAGACCGTCGAGATCAGCGTGGTCTTGCCCGCACCGTTCGGCCCCAGCAGCGCCAGGATCTCGCCTTCAGCGATGTCCAGCGACACGCCCTTGAGCGCCTCAAAGCCGCCGTCATAGAACTTGCGCAGGTTCTCGATGGACAGGATTGTGCTCATGCGCCCCCCTCGTTGCGCCGGCGATCCTATCCTGCCCGCCGGGGCAGGAACAGGGGGGCCGCCGCACAACCGGCTGCGCGGCGCCGCAGGGTCCGCCGGAAAACAGAAATCCACTTGCAACCCGGCCTGTGCTAGCGGTTGGACGGGTCAACCGAGGGGCCCTGCCGCGTGGGCGGGAGATTCAGATGATGCAGGTCAGGTCAAACAATCCGGCAGCCGGAATTGCCTTCGTGATCGCCGGCGTGTTCACGATCTCGGTCAACGACATGCTGATCAAGCAGCTGTCGGGCGACTATCCCCTGCACCAGATCGTCTTTACCCGGTCCGGCATCGGGCTGCTGTTCAGCCTTGCCCTGGTCCGGATCGAGGGCGGCTGGTCGATCCTCAAGACGCGCCAGCCCGGGCTGCACCTGCTGCGCGGGCTCTTGATCGTCATTGCCAACATGACGTTTTTCGTGGCACTGGCCGCCCTTCCCATCGCCGAGGCGACCGCGCTGTTCTTCGTTGCGCCACTTTTCATTACGCTGCTCTCCGTCCCGATTCTCGGCGAACGGGTCGGCCCGATGCGGCTGGGTGCGGTGCTGGTGGGGTTCGGCGGTGTCCTGCTGATGCAGCGCCCCTGGCAAAGCGGCGCCGCGCTGGACGTGCCGCGGCTGGTGCTGCTGCTGCCGGTCCTGGCGGCGCTGACCTATGCGCTGATGCAGCTTCTGACCCGCAAGCTGGGGGTCGCGATGAAGGCCTCGGCGCTGGCGGTTTATACCCAGGGCATGTTCCTCGCGATCTCGGTGGGGTTCTTCCTGGTGGCCGGCGACGGGCGCTTTGCCACCGGCACCGAAAGCACCAGCCTGCAATTCCTGCTGCGCGCCTGGACCTGGCCCGACGACCCGGACTGGCCGCTCTTTCTGGTGCTGGGCATGAACTCGGCCGTGGTCGCCTATTGCCTGAGCGCCGCCTACCGGATGGCGGATGCGGCCACCGTGGCCCCGTTCGAATATGTCGGTCTGCCGCTGGCGGTCTTCTGGGGCTGGATGATCTGGTCCGAACTGCCGGGCTGGCAGGTCTGGCTGGGCATGATGCTGATCGTCGGCGCCGGCCTGTTCGTTTTCCTGCGCGAGCGCGGACGCACCCGCCGCCCGGCCCGCGCCGGGCTCAAGGCCCGGTTCTGACACCATGCGCACAGGCCAAACACCATTCGAAACGGAGGAACCCATGCTGTCCGGCATTCGCATCATCGAGTTCGAGGGGCTCGGCCCCGCGCCTTTCGCCGCCATGATGCTGGCGGAGCTGGGCGCCGATGTCATCGTGATCCACCGGGCCACGGGGCCGGTGGCGCCGGGCATGCCCGACCCCTCGCCGCTGGACCGTAGCAAGCGGTCCATCGCGCTGGATCTCAAGCAGGCCGACGACCGCGCCACGGCGCAGGCGCTGGTTGACGGCGCCGACGCGCTGATCGAGGGCTTCCGCCCCGGCGTGATGGAGCGCCTGGACCTCGGCCCCGACGCCTGCCTGGCGCGCAACCCGGCGCTGGTCTATGGCCGCATGACCGGCTGGGGCCAGACCGGCCCTCTGGCGCAGACGGCGGGGCACGACCTGAACTATGTCGCGCTGTCGGGCGCGCTCTGGTATGCTTCGCCGCCGGGCCAGCCGCCACAGACCCCACCCACCCTGCTGGGCGATATCGGCGGAGGGGCGCTCTACCTGGTCGCAGGGCTCTTGGCCGGGCTGCTGAATGCCCGCGCCACCGGACAGGGCACCGTGGTGGATGCCGCGATCTACGACGGCTCGGCACATATGATGTCGCTGCTGATGAGCCTGGCGCAGAGCGGCAACCTGTCCGAGACCCGGGGCCACAGCCTGCTCGACGGCCCGCATTGGAGCCGCAGCTATGCCTGCGCCGATGGCGGCCACGTGACCGTGCAATGCCTCGAGCCGAAATTCTACGCCGCGTTCCTGGACCGGATGGGCCTCGCCGGGGACCCCGATTTCCGGCGCCAGTTCGACCGGGCACTCTGGCCCGCGCTCACCGATCGACTGGCCCGGCTCTTCGCCCGGCATCCCCGTGACCACTGGGCCGCGCATTTCGCCGGGACGGAGGCCTGCGTCGCCCCGGTGCTCAGCCCATCCGAGGCCGCGGCTCACCCGATGAACGCTGCCCGAGGCGCCTGGGACACGACCGGTGCCACACCGCAGCCGCGCCCCGCGCCGCGCTTCTCGACCCACCGGAGCGAAACAGGCGAAAGCCCGGCCCGCGACCAGCACGGGTCCGAGATCCGCGCCGAACTGCGGTCCTCGCAACCGTCCTGATCCGCTCTTCCTCTTGCCGAAAATACCTCGGGGAGCGCGAGGGGCTGGCCCCTCGCTCCCGCCCTCAGCCGCCGCGCACGGCTTCGATCATCAGATGCACGTTATCGGGATCGGCATCCGGCGTGATCCCGTGGCCCAGGTTGAATATGTGCGGCCCGCCGGAAAACGCCTCGACGATGGCCCGCGTCTCGTCGACCAGCGCCCGGCCGCCGGTGACCATGTGGCCCGGCGCCAGGTTGCCCTGGACGCAGCCATCCGCCTGCACATGCGCCGCCGCCCAGGCGGGATCGACCGAATTGTCCAGCGCCACGCAGTCCACCCCGGTGGCGCTCGCAAACCCCACATAACGCTCGCCCGCCTCGCGCGGGAAGCCGATGACCGGGATGCCCGGATGACGCTCCTTCAGCGCGGCCGTGATCCGGCGCGCGGGCTCCACCGCATAGCGGTCGAAATCGTCGCCGCGCAGCGAGCCGGCCCAGCTGTCGAAGATCTTGACGACCTCGGCCCCCGCCTCGATCTGCGCCGAGAGGTAGGTGATGGTGGCCTCGGTGATCCGCTCCAGCAGCGCCTCGAACAGGGCGCACTCCTCGCGCATCAACGCATGCGCCGGCGCCTGGTCCGGCGTGCCACGCCCGGCGATCATGTAGGTCGCCACGGTCCAGGGCGCGCCGGCAAAGCCGATCAACGGCGTGTCCGCGGGCAGTTCGCGCGACAGGATCCGCACCGTCTCGTAGATCGGGCCCAGCGTGTCGTGGATCGCGTCGGCCGGTTTCAGCGCATCGAACCCGGCCTGGCGCGTGATGGTCGACAGGCGCGGCCCCTCGCCGGTCACGAACCACAGATCCGCGCCCAGCGCCTGCGGCACCAGCAGGATGTCGGCGAACAGGATCGCGGCATCGAAGCCGAAGCGCCGGATCGGCTGCAACGTGACCTCGGCGGCCAGGTCGGGCGTGTAGCACAGCGACAGGAAATCGCCCGCCTGCTCGCGCGTGGCGCGGTATTCCGGCAGATACCGCCCGGCCTGGCGCATCATCCAGATCGGCGGCACCTTCTGCACCTCGCCCGCCAGCGCCCGCAGCAGCTTCTTCGTCTCGGCCATGTCCGCCCCTTTCTCCTGTTCGCGACAGGGGTTCCCGCCTCGGCGGCGTTTTGTCAAGCATGGCCCCCATTGTCAGGGCACTATGACGCGACTAAAGCTGTCGGCCATGACAGCATCGCTTCCAACCCCCGCGACACCCTTGAAGATCGGCACCCGCGGTTCGCCGCTTGCGCTGGCCCAGGCCAACGAGACCCGCGACCGGCTGGCCGCCGCATTCGACCTGCCGCAGGACGCCTTCGAGGTCGTCGTGATCAAGACCACCGGCGACAACCGGGCGATGATCGAGGCCGACCGGCCCTTGAAGGAAATCGGCAACAAGGGCCTGTTCACCAAGGAGATCGAGGAGGCGATGCTGCGCGGCGACATTGACATCGCGGTGCACTCGACCAAGGACATGCCGGTCGAACAGCCCGAGGGGCTGGTGCTGGACACGTTCCTGCCGCGCGAGGATGTGCGCGACGCCTTCATCTCGCCCCGGTTGGGGTCGATCCGAGACCTGCCCGATGGTGCGGTCGTGGGCACCTCGTCTTTGCGGCGGCGGTCTCAGCTGCTCAACCGCCGGCCCGACCTGAAGGTGGTCGAGTTCCGCGGCAACGTTCAGACCCGGTTGCGGAAACTGGCCGAAGGCGTGGCCGAATGCACGTTTCTGGCGATGGCCGGCCTCAGGCGATTGGACATGGAGGACGTGCCCGCCATCGCGATCTCGCCCGACGACATGCTGCCGGCGATCGCCCAGGGCGCCATCGGGATCGAGCGGCGGGCGCAGGACAGCCGCGCCGCGTCCATGCTCGAGGCGATCCACGATGCCACCACCACACGGCGGCTGGCCGCCGAACGCGCCTTCCTGGCGGCGCTGGACGGCTCCTGCGAGACGCCCATCGCCGGGCTGGCCGAACTGGATGGCGGAACCCTGCGTCTGCGCGGCGAGGTGCTGCGCCCCGACGGATCCGAGGCGTTGAACGACGACCGCAGCTGCCCGGTCGAGGACGGCGCGGCGCTGGGGGCCGAGATGGCACGGGACCTGCTGGCCCGCGCAGGCGAGGGGTTCTTCGACTGGCGCGGCTGAGGCCGTTTGCCGGCCTCAGGACGGTCCGATCATGAAGCAGGTGACGTTGCGCGCACTCAGCCGCCGGCAGGCCAGGTCGGCCTGGTCGCGGGTCATGCCCTGGAAGGTGGCGTCGAACCCGCGCGCGGACTGGTTCACCTTGCGCAGGGTGCCGTCCAGCGTGGCCATCTCGGCCAGCGCGGTGCGCAGCAGAATCTTCTCGGCATCATAGCGGGTCGAGTAGCGCCCGACATTGATGCCCCAAAGATGTCCGCCCGAGGTGGACAGCCGGGTGACGACCTCCTGCTCGGCTTCGGTCTCTTCGGCGACGTCGTCGGTGCCGCCACGCGCGGCGGCCAGCACCAGGTCTTCGGGCCGCATGGCCGGGCGCGTGGCGACCGTCACCGGCTTCGCGCTGGCGACGGGGGCCGCAGCCGGATCCGATGTGGTCGCCTCGGCAGAGACGATCGCCTCGACCACGGCAGCTTCGATGCTTCCATCGTCGGTTGCGGCCGCCACGACCACCGGCTGATCTTCGCCGCCGGGCCGCAGGCGCGGGCGCAGGCTGGACTTGGGCGGGCCGGCGGCAACCCGCACGGTCTTGGACGTGCCGGCGCCGATGCCGTTGTTGCCGGCATAGACCGGCCGGTCGGGGCGGCGGATCGGCGCGCGCGACGGCGCCCGACGGAATCCCATATCCAGCAACTCAGCCACCCGCGCGTTGCGCCAGGCGCTCGAATGGCCGCCGAACACCGTCGCGATGACGCGTTCGTTGCCGCGCTTGGCCGAGGCCACCAGGTTGGAGCCGGCAGCACGGGTATAGCCGGTCTTGATCCCGTCGGCGCCCTCGTAGGCCGCGAGGAGCCGGCGGTTGGTGTTGCTGACAGTCTTGATCCCGGCATGGGTCGAGCGGCGAGAGAAGAGGTTATAGTATTCGGGATAGTCGTAGAGGATATGCCGCCCCAGAAGCGTCATGTCGCGGGCCGTGCTCAGGTGGCCGGATTCGGTCAGACCGTGTGCGTTCTTGAACGTGGTCCGGGTCATGCCCATCGCCTTGGCGGTCCGTGTCATCCGGCGGGCAAAGGCCGCCTCGGACCCGCTGAGCGCCACGCCGATGGCCGTGGCCGCATCGTTGGCCGATTTGACCGCCGCAGCCCGGATCAGGTAGCGGAATGCGATCCTCTGGCCGGTGCGCAGGCCCAGTTTCGAGGGTGGCTCGGCGGCGGCCTCACGGGTGATGCGCACCTGCGTGTCCAGGTCGATCTCACCGTTCCGGACCGCCTCGAACGCGATGTAGAGCGTCATCATCTTGGTGAGCGACGCGGGATGCAGCCTTGTGTCCGCGTTGCGGGAGTGGAGAACCTCGCCGGTTCGCGCGTCGATCACCATCGCGGCATAAGGGGCCGCAGCCGCGCTGAGCGGCAGTAGGACGCACAACCAGATAAAGGCGAGAATTACGAAGCCCAAACGGGCCGGGCGGAAACGCCGAACCTGCACGATCATTTTCTCTGTCTGCCTCAATGCCGCCGAATTCTTCCGACTGACGATTTTTTTGTGATTTGCTTGAGGCTAACACAGCAAGTCCGCGGAATAAACAACGGGTTTCGGCATTTGCGTCGAATTCCTGAAGTTGTGTGATCAAGGTCTTGCGCCCATGAATCGGCCGGACACGACACCGGCGATTGCCGCAAAACCGGGGCGTCACCCGATACCGCGCACCAGGTCCGGCAACCCGCCCAGATCCGCCAGCGAATGGAATCTCTCAGCGGCGGCGGGCGGCTCGGCGGCCTCGACCGCCCAGGTCAGCTCATGCGGCACATGCACGCCCCATCCCCCCGCCTCGAGCGCCGGCACCACGTCCGAGCGCACCGAATTGCCCACCATCATCGAGCGGTCCGCACCGTTGCCGTGGCGGGCAAAGACCGCGCGGTAGGTTTCGGGCGTCTTTTCGGACACGATCTCGACCGCGTCGAACAGGTCGCCCAGCCCGGATTGCGCCAGCTTGCGCTCCTGGTCCAGCAGGTCGCCCTTGGTGATCAGCACGACCCGGTGCGTGTCCGTCACGGCCTCGACCGCCTCCCGGGCATGGGGCAGCAGTTCGATCGGATGTGCCAGCATCTCGTGCCCGGCCGCGATCAGTTCACCGATGACCGGGGCCGGAACCCGCGCTTCCGTCACCTCAAGGGCGGTTTCGATCATCGACAGGACGAACCCCTTGATGCCATAGCCATAATGCCCCAGGTTCCGCCGCTCGGCGGCCAGCAGGCGCTCCATCAGGTGGTCGCGGCCGGCATGATCGGCAAGCAGCCCGGCAAATCTCTCCTGCGTGAGCTGGAAGAAGCGTTCGTTGTGCCAAAGCGTGTCGTCGGCATCGAATCCTATGGTGGTAAGTCGTGCTGGCATGTGCGATCTGACCGCTGGCCCCTTTTCCATCCGGGGGTGAAAGATATATAAGCCTCTATACGAAACCTTAAGCGTGAACCGGACATCGTTGCCCAATGCTGCTCAAGCCCCTGACCATGTCGGACAAGACGGATGGCGACGGCGACAGCTCGATCCTGGTCGAGACGCGCCCCAAGACCAAGCGCCCGCCACTCTACAAGGTGCTTCTGCTGAACGACGACTACACCCCGATGGAGTTCGTTGTCCACGTGCTGGAGCGGTTCTTCGGCATGACCCATGCGCAAGCGTTCGAGATCATGCTGACCGTCCACAAGAAGGGCGTCGCGGTCGTCGGCGTGTTCAGCCACGAGATCGCCGAGACCAAGGTGGGCCAGGTGATGGATTTCGCACGGCGCCACCAGCACCCGCTGCAATGCACCATGGAAAAGGAAGAGTGATCGCGCGCGCCTGACGCCGCCGTCCACCTTCCGGAACGGACACCCCCGCATGTCGATCCGCCTTTCGCTCGCGCTGGATGCCGGCCTGTCCCTGGAGGGTCCGGTGTCGGTTCTCGCGCCACCGCCGGAGGCCGATCTGGCCGGCCTGCCCGTCCCGGTGCAGGTGGTGCAGCCGTTCCGGCCCCATCACGACCATTTCGCATCGCGCGGCTTCGAGTGCGTGCCGGCGACCGATGCGCCCTGTCGGGACGCGATCCTGTTCCTGCCCCGCGCCAAGGCGCAGGCCCGCGCGCTGGTGGCCAGGGCCTGCGACCGGGCCAGCGGCACAGTGGTCGTGGACGGCGCCAAGACCGACGGCATCGACAGCCTGTTGCGCGACATCCGCAAGCGCGTGCCGGTCGAGGGGCCGATATCCAAGGCACATGGCAAGATCTTCTGGTTCCGTTCCGAATCGTCCGCCTTTGCCGACTGGCGCGCGCCCGACGCGCAGATGGCCCAAGGGTTCCACACCGCGCCGGGCGTGTTCTCGGCGGATGGAATCGATCCCGCCTCGGCCCTGCTCGCCGCCGCGTTGCCGGCCAAACCGGGCCGCCGCGTGGCCGACCTGGGCGCCGGATGGGGTTATCTCTCGGCCGCGCTGCTGGACCGGGCCGGCGGGATCGAAGGCCTGGACCTGGTCGAGGCCGATCACGTGGCGCTGGAGTGCGCGCGGCAGAACGTGAACGATCCGCGCGCCCGGTTTCACTGGGCCGATGCGCTGACCTGGACGCCCTCGGACACGCTGGACGCGGTGGTGATGAACCCGCCGTTTCACACCGGGCGCGCGCCCGACAGCGACCTCGGCCGCGGCTTCATCGCCGCCGCCGCCCGCATCCTGGCGCCGGGCGGCCGGCTCTGGATGGTCGCCAACCGGCACCTGCCCTACGAGACCGCGCTGACCGAGCGCTTCGCGCATGTCGAGGAGATCGGCGGCGACCGCCGCTTCAAGCTTCTGCATGCCGCGCGCCCCTCTCGCCCCCATCGCTGAACCGCGCTAGGCTGCGCCGCAAATCAGGAGGCCGCCCATGTCCTTTTCCATCGCCGGCAAGACCGCCATCGTGACCGGGGCCGCCAACGGCATCGGCCTGGCCATCGGCCGGCACTTCGCCGACAAGGGCGCCAATGTCATGTTCGCCGACATCGACGAATCCCGCCTGCTGGACGAGCTGGGCGGCCGGAGCGAAGAGGAGAACATCAGCTATTTCGCCGGCGACCTGCGCGAACGGCTGACCATCGCCAACCTGATTTCGGCCACCATCGACGCTTATGAACAGATCGACATTCTGGTCAACGGCGCGCGCCAGGTGATCGCCACCGATCCGCTGGACGGCGACGACGACAGCGTGCGCCAGCTGATCGACCAGAACCTGATGCCCGCCCTTCGGCTGTCCCAGCACGTCGCCAAGCGCATGATCAAGCAGACCGAGGAGGACGAGAGCGACGAGGACCAGCCCGCCGGCACGATCATCAACCTGTCCTCGATCGCGGCGCGGCGGACGCATCCCAATCTGTTGGCCTATTCGGTCAGCTCGGCGGCGCTGGACCAGCTCACGCGGTCGCTGGCGGTGGCGCTGGCGCCGAACCGGATCCGGGTCAACGCCATCGCCCTGGGCTCGGTGATGAGCGCCTCGCTGCAATCGACGCTCAAGGAGAACCGCACCTTCCGCGACGACATCGAGAAGCACACGCCCCTGGCGCGGATCGCGCCCGCGACCGAGCTGGCCGAGACCGCGCAGTTCCTGGCCTCCGAGGCCTCGGGCTTCATGACCGGCCAGATCCTGACACTGGATGGCGGGCGGACCCTGCTTGACCCGGTCGCCGCCCCGGCACATTGAGGCCAGAATGTTCGATACCGAGAAATCCGCCGCCGCCGCCTGGTTTCGACAGCTGAGGGACGAGATCGTCGCCGCCTTCGAGGCGCTGGAGGCCAGCCACGACACGGGCCCGTTTTCGGACGCGGCCCCCGGCGCCTTCGACGTAAGCGAGACTCGCCGCCGGTCCGACGACGGATCGGATGCGGGCGGCGGATTGATGAGCGTGATGCGCGGCGGGCGCGTGTTCGAGAAGGTCGGCGTCAACGTTTCGACCGTCTACGGCTCGCTGGGCGAGCGGGCGCAGGCGGCGATGGCCGCGCGCAAGGGTATCCCCGGCATGGCCGAGGATCCCCGGTTCTGGGCCAGCGGCATCAGCCTGGTCGCGCATATGCAGAACCCGCATGTGCCGGCGGTCCACATGAACACCCGCATGTTCTGGACCCCGCATGCCTGGTGGTTCGGCGGTGGCTCGGATCTGAACCCCTGCATCGAATATGACGAGGACAACGCGCATTTTCACGCCACGCAAAAGGCGCATCTGGACCCGCACGGCCCGGCGCATTACCCGCGGCTCAAGGCCTGGGCGGACGAGTATTTCTTCATCCCGCACCGGGGACGGGCCCGGGGTGTCGGCGGGATCTTCATGGACGATTACTGCACCGGCGACTGGCAAGCGGATTTCGCGCTGACGCAGGATATCGGCCGCGCCTTCCTGCCGGGCTTCCTGCCGCTGGTCGAGCGGCGCAGGACACAGGACTTCAACGAAACCGACAAAGACACGCAGCTGATCCATCGCGGGCTCTACGCCGAATACAATCTGGTCTATGACCGGGGCACCAAGTTCGGGCTGGAAACCGGCCACGACGCCAATGCCGTGCTGATGAGCCTGCCGCCGCTGGCGAAATGGGTCTAGCCCACCGCGGTTACGGCCCGTAGGGCCAGATCAGGTTGAAGATCAGCACCACCACGAAAAAGATCGGCGCCAGGAACAGGAACTGCTGCATCCTGGTCTTGCCGTCGAGCATTCCGGCGGATCTCAGTCCATAATAGACCCCGGCCGCCAGAAGGCCGGAAATCAGGGCGTGCAGAACTTCGGTCATGTGGCGCTCCTTAGTCGATGGTGAAAGAAACCGCGTATCTAGTGGTCTTGCCCGTGTCGGCGTCATTGCCCATCTGGTAGACGCGGATCGTGTAGTCGCCGCTTTCCGGCAGCTGGACCTCGGCGAAACCGTCATCGTCCATCGACCCGTCGTAGATCGCCACACCATGACTACCGGGCGGCAGGATGTTGAAATAGGCGGTGCCGAGCCCGTTCGACTCCGTGACCGTCAGGGCGACGGACATGGTCTGCCCCTCGTTGGCGCCGAGAACATAGTTCGCATATTCATCACCGATGATCGCGCCGTTCACGGCGGCGGTGTCGCTGCCCGCCTCGAACCTCACCTCGGCCGTGGATTGCGCCGCGAGCGGGGCGGCGCCTGCAAGGGCGCAGAGCAGCGCCGCGGTGCGGGAACGGGACACTGGCATCCTATAGCGCCCCTTCGTCGGTCAGCGATTCAATCCCCGCCGTCGTTCCGTCGCCATAGGCGATGCACTGCCAGGGTGCCCGGTCTTCGCCGACGCCGACGCGCACGATCATGCCCGCCTCCGAGAACTTGGAGCCAAGGAAAACTACCGCCCCTTCCCTTTTGTGACCAGATCTATTGCGCATGATCCGGACGGCCGGCTAACCGACGTCCGGGAATACGTGGGTCCGCTTGACCACGCCGTAGACGAAGCTGGTGTCGATCGAACTGATGCCTCCGATCGGGTGCAGCCGGTCGCGCACGAACCGCTCATAGCCTTCCAGGTCACTGACGACCACGCGCAGGAGATAGTCGGACAGGCCCGTCATCACGAAGCACTCCAGAACCTCGGGGATCGACTTCATCTGAGCCTCGAAATGGCGCACGAGATCCTCGTTGTGACGCTCGAGGCTGATGCGCACCATCACCGTCACCGGAAGCCCATAGGCCTTGGCGTCCACGTCCACGCTGTAGCCGGTGATCGCGCCGGACTTTTCCAGCAGGCGAAGCCGGCGCAGGCACGGCGATGGCGACAAGTTCACCTCGGCCGCCAGATCGAGGTTGGTCATCCTGCCGTTCTTCTGAAGGGCGCGGATGATTTTTCGGTCGGTGGCGTCCAAGTTTGGCATTTAGTTCCAACTAGTAACTGTATTTTGCCCAAGATAGCAACAAATGACCCCCAACCATAGCAGATAATACCTATCAGATTCGAGGAGGTCAGCATGTCAGCCAACGATTATGATTTCGCCACCCGCGCCATTCACCACGGGTATGATCCGCAATCCCACCAGGGCGCTCTGAACCCGCCGATCTATATGTCGTCGACATTTACCTTCGACACGGCCGAGGCCGGCGGCGCGATGTTCGCGGGTGAGCAGGAGGGGCATTTCTATTCGCGCATCTCCAACCCGACGCTGGATCACCTGGAACAGCGCATCGCCAACCTGGAGGGCGGCGAAGCGGGCCTGTGCACCGCGTCCGGCATGGGCGCGATCACATCGACGCTCTGGACCTTTCTCGAGGCGGGCGACGAGGTCATCATCGACAAGACGCTCTATGGCTGCACCTTCGCCTTCATGACGCACGGCCTGCCGCGCTTTGGCGTCAAGGTCAGGCTGGTGGACCTGACCGATCCCGGCAACCTGAGCGAAGCGATCAGTTCGAACACGAGGATCGTCTATTTCGAGACACCGGCAAACCCCAACAACCGGCTGGTCGACATTCCCGCGATCTCTCGGATCGCCCATGACGCCGGGGCGCGGGTCGTGGTGGACAACACCTATGCCACCCCGGTTGTCACCCGGCCGCTGGAACATGGCGCCGATATCGTCCTGCATTCCGCGACCAAGTTTCTCAGCGGTCATGGCGATGTCGTGGCCGGGCTGATTGTCGGCAGCTCCGAGGACATCACCCGGATCCGACTGGTCGGGCTCAAGGACATGACCGGCGCGGTGATGTCGCCGATGACCGCGATGCTGCTTTTGCGCGGGATCAAGACGCTTGAGCTGCGGATGGAGCGCCATTGCGAAACGGCCATGCACGTGGCCCGCGCGCTCGAGGCGCACCCCGCCGTGCTGAGCGTCTCCTATCCCGGCCTGGACAGCTTTGCGCAGGGGGACGTGGCGCGCCGCCAGATGGCGCGGTTCGGCGGGATGATCCCCTTCGAGGTCAAGGGCGGAAAGGCGGGCGGTATCGCGGTGATGAACCGCCTCAGGCTGATCCAGAGGGCGGTCAGCCTCGGCGATGCGGAAAGCCTGATCCAGCACCCGGCCAGCATGACCCATTCGACCTATACCCCGGAAGAGCGGGCCGAACACGGGATCGCCGAGGGCCTGGTACGCCTTTCCGTCGGGTTGGAAAGCGCGGACGACATCATCGCCGACCTGCACGCGGCGCTCGGCGCGCATAACATGCAGGCGGCCTGATCGCCGCGGCTCGACACGCGCCCGCGCCGTCGCCAAGCAGTGCGCGTGTCAATCGCCGAACATGCCGACCCTGACGCCGCCCTCTTCCAGGCAGCGCCGGACCGAGCGGGCGATAGCCACCGCCTCGGGCGTGTCGCCATGCATGCAGATCGTGTCGATCGGGGTGTCGATGCGTTTCCCGCTTTCGGTGATGATCGCGCCTTCCTTCACCATCTCGAGGATCCGCGGACCGGCGATATCGGCGTCATGGATGACCGCTCCCGGCAAGGACCGGTCGACCAGCGTGCCATCGTCGTTGTAAGCGCGGTCGGCAAAGATCTCGCCCACCCAGGCGCAGCCCAGCTCCTCGGCGGCCTGTTGCTGGCGGGTGGCGGCCAGCACCATCACGATGATGTCCGGATCGACATCCAGCGCCCCCTGGTAACAGGCCCGCGCCATCCCGGCATCGACCGAGCACATGTTGGCCAGCGCGCCGTGCAGCTTCAGATGGCGGACCCTGAGCCCCAGCGCCGCGGCCATGCCCCGCGCCGCACCCAGCTGATAGCGCACAAGGTTGCGCAGCGCGGTTGCCGGCAGCTTCATGTTGCGCCGGCCGAAGCCCTGCAGATCGGGAAATCCCGGATGCGCCCCGATCCCGACGCCATGCTCGGCGGCCCTGGCCATCGTCCGGGCCATGACATCGGGATCGCCGGCATGAAAGCCGCAGGCGATGTTGGCGCTGGTGATGATCCCCAGCAGGCTGTTGTCGTCGCCCATGGTCCAGGGGCCAAAGCTCTCGCCCATGTCGGCGTTCAGGTCGACGTGGCTCATGTCCATTCACTCCTTCACTCTGGTGACGATGATGGCCCGGCAGGGCCGGTGCCGTCACGCGGTATCGTATAGCCGCCGCAGCAGCGTCGGCGTCAGGTACATCGGCACCTGGTAGCATCCCAGGAAGACCAGCAGGGCGTCGGTGCTTTCGGGTGGCAGAGCCACGAAGAACAGCGCGAAATTGCGGTTGCCCGCCACGATCGACGTCGGCACCGCCGCCCGGCGCCCGCGAGCGCGCAGAACCAGGAAGGTCGCGATCTGCATCCCGAAATTCGCGGCAAAGGCCGCCGCCATCCAGAACGCCAGAAGCGCGGGGTCGCGGTCGAAGGTCGGCCGCACCGCCGACATCAGCCCCACGACGATCACCGCAAGGGCGATGACGGTCAGCCCGTCGGTCGCCCGCCGCCCGCGGTCGCCCAGCGACCGGAAGCCCCAGTGCCGCAGGGCAAAGCCCAGGACCGCCGCCGCGAGGATCACCGCCAATAGCCGGCCGGCGGCCTCCAGCACGGCGCCCAGCGCGCCGAATTGCGGCATCAGCCAGAAGATCGGGATACAGGTCAGCGGCAGCAACGCCGTGCCCAGGATCAGCAGACGCAGCGCCGGCGCGGGGTCATGCCCGAGCAGGATGGAGAAATTGGCCGACCCGGTGACGGACGGGGCCGACAGCATCAGCGCGACGGCCAGCGACAACGGCGACAAGGGTTGGCCCAGCAGGTACAGCAGGCCCAGAAATCCCAGCGGCAGGACAAGCTGCAGGATCAGCACCGCCCTCGTTGTCCGGGCCACCGCATCCAAGGTCTCGATCGTGTCCGACGGGCCAATGCGAAACGCCGTCAGGAACAGAAGCAGCGCGACCATTTCCGGGATCCAGGGCCGCAGGGTCGCCGCGACACCCGGCAAGGCGATGCCCGCCACCAACCCGGCGATCAGGATCAGCTTTCCGTGCCGGGCCAGAAATACGAGCGGCGACAACAGCCCCGGTTCCTCCGTCTTTACCGCACCACACCGCCGCGGGCATCACCTTTCCCCGACCGCCGCGTCACGCGCCGTGACAGAACGTCGGAGGCAAAGCCGGCCCCCCCCGGTCGAGCGCGTCGGGAATCCGGCGCGATTGGCAGCCTCCTTGTCACGTTTGGTCCAGCCCCGCAAGACGGGCAGGCCACGCCAAATGGGCCGCAACCTGCGCCGGCGCCGCGCGCAAGGGCGTTGACCCGACGGCGCGGGCACAATGCCCGCCCGATCTCCGCCCACCCGAATTTTCGCCTTGTTTCCCGGCCGCCACGCCTCTAAACGGGTCGGCGGAGACGTGGCCGAGTGGTCGAAGGCGCTCCCCTGCTAAGGGAGTAGGCGGGAAACCGTCTCGAGGGTTCGAATCCCTTCGTCTCCGCCATTTTTCCAAGATCTATATTTCACAACCGCCTGATAGTAGGGCGGAATTCGGCGTTTTCGCGCTGACGGCGGTTTTTGGTCCGCTTGATTTGCTGCACGTTTTGCTACACAATTTGCTGCACAAATGGGGAATTTCTCCGCCATGAGCACCGCGAAACGGGGCCGTCTCTACCACCTCCGCCGCCGCGTCCCACGCCGGTATCGGAACATTGAGCCGCGCGAAACCGTCTGGATCAGCCTGCACACCGACTCGGAGACCATCGCTCGGAGCAAGGCGGATCGGGCGTGGAGCCAGATGATCGAGGCTTGGGAGGCGCGCCTGGCTGGGAACAGTGAAGATGCAGAGGCCCGCTACGAAGCCGCCCGCGACCTCGCCCGGGCGCGCGGCTTTCGGTATCTGGATGCGGGGACGGTGGCCAAGTTGCCGGTTGAGGAAGTCGTCGAGCGCGTCGAGGCGATCCCAGCCCCGGCGAAGCAACCCGATGCCATCGAGGCCGCGGCCCTTCTCGGCACCGTCCCGGAACCCCGGATGTCGGTCACCAAGGCACTGGAACTCTACTGGGGCCTCGCCAAGGAAAAGACCCTCGGCAAGAGCGAGGACCAGCTGCGCCGTTGGGAAGCGCCGCGCAAGAAGGCGGTTAAGAACTTCGTCGCGGTCGTCGGCGACAAGGAAATCGCCAACATCACCCGCGACGACATGCTGGACTTCCGCCAGCACTGGCTCGACCGGATCGAGGCAGGCGAGGTCACGGCGAATTCGGCCAACAAGGATCTGATCCACCTGGGCGACGTGTTGAAGACCGTGAACATGATGAAGCGGCTTGGCCTCTCGCTGCCGCTCGGCGAGTTGTCCTTCAAGGAGGGCGAGAAGCTGACGCGCCCGCCATTCAGCGAGGAGTGGATCAGGACGCGCCTGCTCGCCCCAGGCGCGCTGGACGGGTTGAACGGTCAGGCCCGCGCTCTGCTGCTCGGGATGATCAACACGGGCTACCGCCCCTCCGAAGGCGCCGCGCTGACGGCGGACACGATCCGGCTGGACTGCGACGTTCCCCATATCTCCATCGAACCGGAGGGACGGCAGTTGAAGAGCCACTACGCCCGCCGGGTGATCCCGCTGACCGGTGTCTCGCTGGAAGCCCTGAAGCAGTACCCCGAGGGCTTTCCCCGCTACCGGAACCGCGCCACCCTGAGTGCGGTTGTGAACAAGTTCCTCCGCGCAAACGGCCTGCTCGAGACCCCGCGCCACTCGATGTACTCCCTGCGACATGCCTTTGAAGACCGCATGCTTGCCGCCGGGATCGACGACCGCATCCGCCGCGACCTCTTCGGTCACCGGCTCGACCGGGAACGATACGGCAAGGGCGCGTCGCTGGAACACGTTGCCGAACTCGTCGCTCGCATCGCCTTCTGAGCCAGCAGCGCCCGCGCGCGGCGCTGCGCTTCCGACAACCGCTTCTCCTTCTTCCAGGCCGCGGCCAGTTCTGCCTCCAACCGCTCGAAGATCGGCGCGAAGGCCGGGTCCTCCGCGACAAGCATCGCGACCTTAATCAACGCCGCCTCGATCCGCGCAGCATCGACCGGCTGGACCGGTTCAGTGCGTGTTGCCGATGGGCGTGACGGTGCCATGTCGAGCAGCATGAGGCGGCGCGGGCGTCTTGTGCAGAGCAAGCGAACGCGCCGCGCAAAGCGGCCTGTCACAGCGTGCAAATCGGATGGGGAGCTTCCCAAATTCACGGCTCAAATCGAAGCACCGAAGTTGGCATCTTGGCGGTCGCGCCCGGCCCTCGACTCATGCATCTGGTAGCGTCGCCTGAGACTGCATGTTTGGGACTTTGAACGCGCGCCAAGAGCTGGTTTCGGAGGACTGCGGAAGACAACAGGAAGAAGGGCAAGATAAAAACGCCTGCCACGAATGCTGCAAGTCACTGACGTGACTAGCGTTTTCGCGTGCATGCAAATCGGTCGTGTGCAGGTTTCCTGCAATTGCGCAGTGTTTTCAGACCTCTGGTATGCACACTGCGGAAACCCACTCTTGGCAGCTACTCCATAGACGAGTCGACGAGTCCGAGCATCAAGAGATGGTATCTTGCGCCCAACAATGGGAGCGCAAGATAAAAGAGGGGCGGCAACACGTGCCTAGGTGTAAGCGCCTCGGCGATCCCCTACGCGGCGCGGCTTGACGCGGCCGCAAAGTTCCAGGGCATGAGATCGTCGATGCGGCTTCTGGGATGACCGTC
>NZ_FNYD01000009.1 GCF_900109035.1 Cribrihabitans marinus | reverse complement strand
GGCAAATCAAATGGTTCCAAAGAAAGACCGAATACATAGAAGCAGGGTCAGCGGCGCATCGAAAAATCACTTGCAGGGGAAGGCAGTTCATACATACTCCCCAGTCCTTGGACAGGTTCGGGCGTGATCTAAGCTACTCTTTGCTCCTGCTGATCCGTTGCCCGGCAGGTGATGTTTGCATCACCGTTAGGGGGTTGGGTTTTGTCTTTTCTCAGCCAATAGACCACGGCTGGCGGTTTGCCGCCAAGCGCGGAATGAGGGCGCTTGCGGTTGTAGAACTCGATCCATTTGCCAACACCGGCCCTTGCCTGCGATCCGGTCTCCCAGGCATGCAGGTAGACGCACTCGCATTTCAGGCTGCGCCAGAGCCGTTCAACGAAGATGTTATCGAGGAACCGGCCCTTGCCGTCCATTGAGATGCGCACACCGGATCGGCGTAGCCGGTCCGTCCAGGCATCGAGATCAGATTTCGATGCATTCCTGGCAAAGATATCGGATATTTCTTCCAGTCGGGCGATACGGCGCTCGAGGGCCGCGATGATATCGCCATGAAGGTCTAGTGCGGCTCCCTGTAGATCTTCGTCCCGATGGACCAGAGGCCAGTCATGCACTAACAATCACATCGGACCAGTCAGATCAGACTGACCACTCAGCCGAGGTCCAGTAACTGTCGGTCGCGTTCCTGGCCCTCGTTGGATCACTGATGCTTGGCGAACACGAAATCCCGCCGGAACGGAAAAACGGGAAAGGGACGTCGCATCTCCTGCGCGGATTCATCGACCGCAACCTGGGCGCCGATGACCTTGGGGGTCGAGCGCTTGTGCCAGGAGTTCGGATTCTCTCGGGCGACGCGCTACCGGCCCTTTAAAGAAGTGGGTCGTGTGCGCCGCTACGTCCGGGATCAGCGACCGCGGCGCTGCCTGACGCAGCTCCTCACTGAGGAACCCGTGTGCGGCCATCTTCGCTGCATTGCCGAGCGATTTGGGTTTCTCGATGCCGGAAATATCCATCGCAGCTTCCGCCGACACTCCGGCTTCGCTGTATCCGACTGCCTTGGCAGCAAGGCCCACCGGCCCGCACCCACGGCTTCGGGAACATCGGTGGCAGTGAGCAAATGGCTGCGTCATTCGCGGCAGGAGTCCCGGCAATCGCCGCGCCTTGATCGCCTTGAGCAATTTCCGACAATCCCGGCATTTCTGGCCGGCCCTCAGCCCTGTGGCTTTTTCAGCAGCATCAGGGTGCGGAGATCGATGATGACTCTGACGACAGCCGAGATTGCCGCAGCGCAGAGGACTGCCTTCGACACCATCCCCATCGTCCCTTCGATGAGCACGGCATGGATCACCGTGCCCACGACGGCGACCAGGACCAACGCCGAGTGACCGAGGCGCCAGGCGCTCAACCAAGAACGGAGCCGCCGTCGAAGCAAAGCCAGCATCGCCGCCGCGAAGACGGCCCACATGGCGACAACACCCCAGGCGGCGAACGGCGTCGGCGAGGCGAAGATCAGCGCATCGATGACGTCCGGCGGGCTGGTGAGCCAAAGCCCGGTGACATGGATGATGACCGCGACGACCAGCAGGCTTCCAGTCCAGCGATGCACGTGACGTCCCAGCCGCCTTGGGAGACCGGGCAGGTAGCCTCCGATCAGCACGGGCTGTACGAGAAGAAGCGCCAGCGCGACGATACCCGCGAAACCAGCCACGACATAGACCGGATCGCGCCATTGGAGCAGCGGGCTTGCTGCCGCGATGAAAATGGGGGTTCCCACCAGGGCGCCGAACCCCGCCCATACCAGTATCGCGCTGAGCAGCCGCATGCGCGCTAGGCTGGCTGAAGGACGAAATGCGCCTCCAGGCTGGTGTCCTTCGAGCTTGGCATCACGGGACGCAGGAAGACGGTTTCGAAGTCGCCGCTGTCATAGGCAAGATGCCCGTGCGGTTGACCGAAGGCCGGCACGATCTGGGGCATCTCGAGGCGGAACACTCCGGCGGCATCCGTCAGCGTGGCACCGTGGCTGTGCGGATCGCGTTCATGCCCTTCGGTGGTGTGCGCCCAGATCTGGATACGGGCACCTTGCAGTGGCGCCCCGTCACCCGCGCGGCGAACGGTTCCGGTCATCCAGAACCCGCCTCCACCGATCCGATCCACGATCGGCGCGCCGGGCAGATAGTTGTTCGCCCCGCCGCGCATCGTTGTTGTCGGCGAAAGCCCATTCGCGCGTGCCGGTGCAAGAAGCCCGGAACCTCCGGTCGCAAGCGCCACCCCGATCAAGGCGCCGCCTGCAGCGACGAGATCGCGTCGGGTCAGGTGCGGATGTGTCATTGTCATCGCTCCCGCATTAAGTGCCACGGATCCGAAACATCGCGCACCGTCCAGGCATGTCGTTCGGGGTCGCCCGCGAATCCGATCAACTTTGATCATAGGACGCCGGCGGCCGGAGACAAATCCGTGCCCACGCCTTCGTGATGGCGACGGGCACCCCTCCCCCCGGATAACCCGCCCCCGGTTGACGGGGACGGCCGGGGGGGCCTATTGCGAGAAGCCGGTGTCGGAGCTGACCTGCTCGTTAACAGCTGCTCGTTTCCAACCAAAGCGCCGCGCCGCGGGGATTCGGCGAAGGTCGAAAGATGGTTCTGGACGATCCGCGCCGCAGGGCCGAACGCCCACATCTGGTCGCCGGTCCATTTAACATTCATGCCGGGTACTTCCGACGCTTTCTCATAGGGATCGCGGCGAAGATTGACGAGGAGCGGCGAATTGCACTCATCCTTCGGTCCTGCCCGTCCATGTCCTGCACCACGAAATGCGCCTTCCAGTCGCAATGGCGGATGCACTGGAGGTCGGTGCCGTCATATTTGATCACCTCCTTGCAGGAACTCTCGCCCTCGCCGGTCAGCAGCGGCAGCTGGTTGTATCCGTCCGGGTGCGCCTGCCAGCCCTCGAACCCGTCGGACAGGCTCTGGCGCAGATCCTTCGGCCCGCCCGCCGCGGCGACAAGCGTGGGCATCCAATCCATAGAGTCGAAAATCCCGTTTTCGACCACACCCTCCGCGACCACACCCGGCCAGCGGATGATCGCGGGCACGCGGAATCCGCCTTCCCAGGTGGTGCCCTTCTCGCCCCGGAACGGCGTGGCGCCGCCATCCGGCCAGGTCAGGGTCTCCGGCCCGTTGTCCGAGGTGACGACCGCGATCGTGTTCTCGGCGATCCCGAGGCTGTCGAGATGGTCCAGGACCTTGGCGACATTATCGTCGAGTTCCTTCATCACGACATCCTGCAGCCCGCGACCATTGCCCGGCATCGCCTCGTATTCCGGGCTCAGGTGAATCCAGACATGGGCGCGCGCCGGTGCCAACCAGACGAAGAACGGCGTGTCGCTCTGCACGGCGCGATCGATGGAATCCAGGGTCTTTTCCGTCATCTCGCTATCGAGCGTCTTCTGCCGTTCGGGCGGGACAGGCCGGTCATCGACGATACGCTGGTGCCCACCGGCCCCACCGCGGATCATCCGTCTCGTCGGTCTCTTCGGTGGCAAAGGCATGAGCGATGTTGCGCGGACCGAACGGATTGTTGAACGCCTCGTCCCGGGGCCAACCCGGTCGCTGGGGCATTCCATCGCGTCGAGCTTCGGCGTCTCGATGCTCTTGACCGCCTTGGGATGACTTCCAAGGCTGGCCCAACCGACATTATCCGCCACGATCGCAAGAGCCTTCGGCCTGTCCTCGGACTGGGCGACGACACCCCTTTCCATCAGTGCGAAGTCCGTCGCCTAACCGGCCCTGCGCGGATAATCCAAAAGATGCGTGTATAGATCCCTTGATGACCCGGCAGTTCTGCCCGCTTGCACAGCAACGGGGGCGAACGCCTGCGGATCGGGTGCCCGTCCGCCAGGATATTCGCTGGAACATCTGCGCCGCAGGCAGAAAGGACTTGGGATTTCCCGCGCTGGACGCCCTCTGGACCGTCCTGGTGTCGAAGTACGGCGAGCCGGCGTGACGACCAGGCGACAGGAAGTCGCGGCGGTCAACCAGCTCTGGACCGAGACAGCGCAGCGTGCACAGCGTCGCGGTCGGGCAGCGGGGCCACAGCACCGTGGCCCGTGACCGACAGGGACGCCGCCGCGACCGCATAGCGGGCCGCAGCCTCGACCGTGTCGCCAAGCGCCAGCCGGGCGAGAAACGATCCGTCGAAGCAATCTCCGGCACCCGTTGCGTCAACCGCCTCCGCAGGCACCGCCGGAATCGACACGACCTGGTCGCGATGGGACACGATAGCCCCGTCCCGGCCCAGCGTCAGCGCCACGATCTCGGGCCCGAGGTCCCGATAGAACGCAAGGATGTCCCGGGGATCGGACAGACCGGTCAGGATCCGCGCGTCGTCAAGCCCCGGCAGAGCGATGTCGGCATGGGCCATCGCCCTGTGGATGACGTCGCGGGCCTCATCGAGCGGCCAGAGCTTCAACCGCAGGTTCGGGTCATAGGACACCTGCCCGCCCGCCTGGGCAACCTGTTCCATCGCCGCAAAACCGGCATCCCGGGCCGACGGGCTGATCGCCTGCGAGATGCCCGACAGATGCACGATGCGTGCCTGGGCCAGTGCGGCCCGCGGCAGGTTCGCCTCAGACAGACCGGCGGCAGCGGATCCCTTGCGCCGGTAGTCGAAGACGTGATCGCCGTCCTTCTGGGTTATGAAATAGAGGCCCGTGGGCGCGTCGGGATCCGTCGCGACATGGCTGTGATCGACCCTCTCCACCGTCCAGAGGTCGCGGAATCGGTCGCCGAACCCGTCGGCGCCCAACCGCGTCAGCAGCGCCGAACGCGCGCCTTGCCGCGCCGCGGCGATGGCCACGTTCGACACGTCGCCGCCGAACCCTTCGCGCCAATTGCCGTCACCGACATGGCTGAATTCGAACAACGGCTCTCCGATGCAGAGCAGGTCGAACGGATGGGACATGGATGACCTCAGTGGTTGTTGCGCGGCAGCGACTTGCGGGCGATGTCCTGGTAGTCGGTTGCATCCTTCAGCACCATGCCAGTGTTGAACTGTTGCACCTTTTCGCGGAACAGCGCCTGCCACGGCGTCTGGCTGGCCGGGGCCGGGAACCCCCCGGCGGCGTCAAGCGCCTCGCGCCGACGCTGCAATTCCTCCTGCGGCACCAGCATCTCGACCCGACGCGTCTTCAGGTCGACCCGCACGCGGTCGCCGGTTTCCAGCAGTGCCAGCCCGCCGCCGTCCGCCGCCTCGGGCGAGGCGTTCAGGATCGAGGCCGAGCCGGATGTTCCCGATTGCCTTCCGTCACCGATGCAGGGCATCGCGTGGACGCCCTGTTTGATCAGGTAGGATGGCGGGCGCATGTTCACCACTTCTGCACCGCCGGGATACCCTTTCGGGCCGGCGCCACGCATCACCAGGATAGAGTGCGGCACGATATCCAGCGCGGGATCGTCGATCCGGTGGTGGAAATCTTCGGGACCGTCAAAGACAACCGCGCTGCCCTCGAAAGCATCGGGATCGTCCGGATCCGACAGGTAGCGGCCGCGGAATTCCTCGTTGAGCGCGGAGGTCTTCATGATCGCGCTGTCGAAGAGATTGCCGGACAGGTTCAGGAACCCCGCGTACCGGGCCATCGGGCTTTCGAATGGCCGGATCACGTCGGGATCGGACGCCTGGATCTTGCCATAGGTGTCCGCCACCGTCCGTCCGGTCGCCGTCAGCGCATCCGGATGCGGCAGGACGCCCGCGCGCAACAACTCTCCGATCACCGCCGGCAGGCCACCGGCATGGTGGAAGTCCTCGCCGAGATACTTGCCCACTGGCTGCATGTTGACCAACAGCGGAACCGCAAAACCGACACGTTCCCAATCGTCGTTCGAGAGTTCCACCCCCACGTGACGCGCGATGGCGTTCAGGTGGATCGGCGCATTGGTCGACCCGCCCAGAGCCGAATTCACCACGATGGCGTTCTCGAATGCCTGGCGCGTCATCAGCTGGTCGGGGCGCAGGTCCTCGTGCACCATCTCGACGATCCGCTGGCCGCTGTAATAGGCCATCTGCCCGCGTTCCCGGTAGGGCGCGGGTATAGTTGCCGAACCGGGCAGCTGCATCCCGAGCGTTTCGGCAAGGGAATTCATCGTCGTAGCCGTACCCATCGTGTTGCAATACCCGACCGAAGGCGCCGAGGACGCGGCGATGTCCAGGAAACCCTGGGCGTCGATCTCGCCGGCGGCGAGCTGTTGGCGCGCCTTCCAGATCACGCTGCCCGAGCCGGCCCGCTCACCCCGATGCCAGCCGTTCAGCATCGGGCCGACCGAGAAGGCCAAGGCCGGAATGTTGACCGTCGCCGCCGCCATGAGCAGCGCGGGCGTGGTCTTGTCGCAGCCGATCGTCAGCAGCACCCCGTCGATCGGATAGCCATAAAGCGCCTCGACCAGGCCCAGATAGGCGAGGTTGCGGTCCAGCATGGCGGTCGGGCGCTTGCCGGTCTCCTGGATCGGATGAACCGGGAATTCCAGCGCGATGCCTCCGGCGTCCCTGATCGCGTCCCGCGACCGCTTGGCCAGCTCGACATGGTGACGGTTGCAGGGCGACAGGTCGCTGCCGGTCTGGGCGATACCGATGATCGGCTTGCCCGAGCGCAACTCCTCGATCGTCAGGCCGTAGTTCAGATAGCGTTCCAGATAGAGCGCGGTCATCTCCGGATCGTCCAGATTGTCGAACCAGGCCCGGGATCTCAGGGTGCGGCCATCGGAATTGGTCATGTCAGCCTCCATCGAAATTCGTTGAAACGCGGTGAACAGCATCCGCCCGGCCCACCAGATCGGGATGCAGGGAAACACCGTGCCCGGGTGCGTCGGAAATGGCGATCATCCCGTCAGAAACCTCGGGAAGCCCGTCGACAAGTTCCCGATACCAGCCGGTATAGAAGGCCCGGACGGATTCCTGGATCATCGCGTTGGGTGCGTACATCGAGAAGTGGCACGACGTGGCGAACACCACCGGCCCAGTGCAGTCATGCGGGGCCACGGGCACGCCAAAGGCCTCGGCCATCCCGGCGATCTTGCGCGCCTCGCTGAGCCCCCCGCACCACGAAAGATCCAGCATGGCCACCCCGGCGACGCCGGTTTCGAGATAGTCGCGGAAGGCGTGAACCGACGGCAGGGTCTCGGACACGCAGATCAGCGCGTCGGTATGTCGGGCGTATTCCCGAAGGTCGCCCAGGTTTTCCAGGCGAAACGGGTCCTCGTGCCAGTAGGTATCGAAGTCGCGCAGCGCATGCGCCAGCCGCCGGGCCGCCGGCGGCGACCACAGCGAATGGAACTCGACCATGATATCCATCTTGTCGCCGACCGCCTTTCGGATCTTCTCGAACGGCTCCAGCGCGGTCTTCAACTCGTCGGCGGAAATGTCCCAGCCGCCGCTCCGCTCGGCAGCCGGGTCGAAAGGCCAGATCTTCATCGCCGAGATGCCCTGATCCAGCAGCGATTGCGCCAGCTCGCCCGCATCCGTCAGGAACGCGTCGAGATCTTCGTATGGGCCCTCGGCGGCATCCGCCTGCCAATTCGCCACGCGCTGCCCCTGCGCCCCGCGGACGTAGCGATAGCCGGCGCAGGTGTTGTAGGTCCGGATGCGGTCGCGCGACCGGCCGCCCAGCATGTCCGCAACGGGCCTCCCGTGGACCCGCGAGAACAGATCCCAAAGCGCGATGTCGATTGCGGACAGGGCCCGCGTCTCGACACCCGCACCCCGCCAACCCAGGTAATCCTTGAGATCGGCCCGCCGCGCCGGGATCGCCATTGCGTCACGGCCCAGTAGCCGCGGCGCGCACCAGTCGTGAATGTAGGCTTCGACCGCGCTTGCGCCGAAGAACGTCTCACCCAGCCCGCGGGTACCATCCTCGGTCACGATTTCGACCCAGATGAGGTTCGGGAATTCGGCCAGCCTAAGGGTTTCGATGCGGTCGATCTTCATGCCTGCTCCCTAGCGTCCGGTAACGCCCGGGAACGTGATCAGGATCGCCACCGCCAGGATCTGCATCGCGATGAACGGCAGCAGCGAGCGGAAGATCTCGCCCAGCGAGATGTCCGGGGGCGCGACCGACTTCAGGTAGAACGCCGCCGGGCCGAACGGGGGCGACAGGAAGCTGACCTGCATGTTCATCGCGAACACCACGCCGAACCACACCGGGTCGAGGCCGAGGTCGCGGATGATCGGCACGAAGATCGGCATGGTCAGCAGCGCGATCCCGACCCAGTCGAGAAACATGCCCAGCACGAAGAGGATCGCCATCATCAGCAGGACGATCACGGTCGGATTCTCGGAAACGCCGATGATAAGGCCGGACACGAAATCGATCCCGCCCATCAGGTTGAACACGCCGACCAGGGCCGAGGCGCCGATGCCGATCCAGACGATCATCCCCACCGTGGCCAATGTCTGCCGCGCGGCGCCCATCATGAGCGACCAGGTGAATTCACGCCGGATGACGGTCGACAGGGTCACGCCGATCACGCCGATGGCCGAGGCCTCGGTCACGGAGGCGATGCCGCCATAGATGGACCCCAGAACGAAGATCACCACCATGATCGGCAGGATCAGCCCCTTGAGCAGGCGCAGTTTCTCGCCGGTCGAGATCTCGTTGGCCTCGGGGATCGGGGCGATGGCCGGGTTGATGTAGGCCCGGATCAAAACATAGGTGATGTAGAACCCGGCCAGCATCAGCCCCGGCAGGAAGGACGCTGTGAACAGGTCGCCGATGGAAACGCTGGCGGTCAGGCCATAGATGATCAAGACGATCGACGGCGGCACCATCGTGCCCAGCGCGCCACCGGCGCAGCAGACGCCGATCGCGAGCCGCCGGTCATAGCCCAGCCGCAGCATCTGAGGCAGGGCGAGCAGGCCAAGCAGGACAACCTCGCCGCCGATGATCCCGGACATGGCCGCCAGCACGACAGCGACCAGCAGCGTCTGGATCGCAACCCCGCCCCGCAGGCGCCCGCCGACCACGCGCATCGCGTCGAACAGGTCGCGCGCGATCCCCGACCGGTCGAGGATCGCCGCCATCAGCACGAACATCGGCACCGAGACGAACACGAACGAGTTCACGAAGCTGAAAATCCGGCTGGTGATCAGCGGCACTGCCATCGGCCCGAACCACCCCAGCGCAAAGAGCAGCGCGACGAGCAGGGTCACGAAGGCCAGCGGCATCCCCGTGATCAGCAGACCCAGCAGCATGATGAACATGGCGAGCGTCGCCATCTCGATCCCCATCGACTGGAAATCGGGCAGAAATCCGAACAGGTCCATCAGCTGTCACCCTTCTTGCGCCAGTAGTTGATCGCCAGCACCGCGAACTGAACCGCCATGACGCAGAGGACCACGAACAGGAATACCTTCAGCAAACCCGGCGTCGGCGGGTTCCAGGCCGAACCGCTGGTCTCCAGCCGCACGTCGCCGGCCGGTGTCCAGACCGCGCGCACCAGGCTCTGCCATGCCGCCCATGCAAAGAAAGCGGCGGCGATCATGTTGGTGATGGAAATCACGATGTCGAAGATGCGTCGCATCCATCCCGTCAACTGATCGTAGATCAGCACCACGCGGATATGCCCGTCGCGCGCGGCGACATAGAGCCCGCCGAAGACGAAGGCACAGGCATTGAGGAAGATCACCGTCTCGTGCGCCCAGACGGTCGGCTTGTTCAGACCGTAGCGCAGGATGACCTCGAGAAAGAGAATACCGGCAGAGGCCAGGATACCGATGGCGAACACGACGCCCAGCGCGTTGATCATGCGGCCCAGCGCGCCCGCTTCGGGCGCGGCGCCGTGATCTTCGCGGTCCGGAGTCTCTTGCGGCTCGTTCATGGCATTCTCCTCGGGAATTGCACAGCGCCCCGGCGAACCGGGGCGCTGTCGAGGGGTCAGTTACATCAGACCGTTTTCGGTCAGGTAAGTCGTCAACGTGTCATAGACCTTCTGCGACGCTTCCGATGCTTCGGCGGCCTTGGCCCACTCTTCCTTGGCGATGGCCCGGAAGCGCGCGCGCTCTTCGTCCGGCCAGTCATGCACCGTCACTTCACCCGAAGCTTCGGCCTCTGCGACGGCGGCTGCGTCGGCTTCGGCCAGGGCTGCGACTTGCGAGCGGGAAAACTCGCGCACGCTTTCCTCCAGCGCGGTTTGCAGATCCTCGGGCAGGCTGTCCCAGGTGGCCTTGTTGATGCTCACCTCAACCAGCGGCATGGAGTGGAAGCCCGGATAGACCGGATGCTTGGCAACATCGTGCATGCCCTGTGCATGGTTGGTCGAAAACACGGTATAGTCCGCGGCGTCGATCACACCCTTGTCGAGCGAGGTGAAAACCTCGGACCCGGGCAGGTTGACCGGCGCGGCGCCGGCCGCGGCGAACACCCGCTGCACCATGCCCTCCGGCGCGCGCATCTTCAGACCCTTCAGATCGTCCACACCCTCAAGCGGCACCTTGGACAGGAACGCTTCGAGGCCCGGGGTCGTGGCGCCGATGAAATGCAGGCCATAGGGCTCCAGCATCTCGTTCATCAACTCGTTGCCGCCGCCATTCTCCATGAAATCGAACATCTGCTCGGGATCGGACCATGCCCCGACCGGGTTGGCGATCAGGCCGAATGCAGGCTCCTTGCCCGCGAAATAGGACGTGTCGGTGAAATGACCGTCGATGATGCCGGCGGCAATCGCATCCTGGGTCTCTGTGTGCGCGACGATGGTCTCCACCGGCAGCAGATCGATCTCGATGCGGCCATCGGTCTTTTCGGAAACGCTTTCGGCCCAGCCTTGCTGCAGCAGGAAATTGGCGTTGCCCGCGGGGTCGGACGACTGGAACTTGAAGGTGTATTCCTGCGCCGCGACGGATGTGGCCATGACCAGGCCCGCAACCGCGGTCGCAAGGGAAAATCTCAGTGTGTCACGCATGGTTTGTCCTCCTCGGAATAGACTCAATGAGCGCGATCTATAATGACAGCGCTGTCACAAGTCAATTGATGCTACGAAAACTGCTTCTCAATTCGAAGAAACTGTCTATACTCCCCAAATGCAACCGCGATCGGCCAAAAGCAGGAACACTACGCTGGACGACGTCGCCCGCGCAGCCGATGTTAGCGCGATCACAGTCTCCCGGGCGATTCGGAAGCCCCACATGGTGTCCGACAAGGTGCGCGAGCGCGTCCTCGCCGTGGTGGAGCGGCTGGGATATGTGCCCGACGCCGCCGCATCCGCGCTTGCCTCGAAACGAACCGACCTGATCGGCCTTCTGGTGCCGTCGCTGACAAACAACGTGTTCGCCGAGGTGCTGCGCGGTATCTACGACGCATCCGAGGACACACCCTTCAACGTTCAGATCGTCAATTTCCGCTACAGCCCGCTTAAAGAAGAGCAGCTGATCCGCACGCTTCTGCGACAGAAACCGGCCGGCCTGATGGTAACCGGGTTCGATCAGACCGCCGAGGCCCGCGCGATGCTCGAAGGTGCCGATTGCCGCGTCGTCCAGATCATGGACAGCGGCGACGATCCGGTGGACCTGTCCATCGGGTTCTCGCACTACGCCAGCGCCGTGGATGCGACCCGACACCTGTTGGCGTGCGGGTACCGGCGGCCCGCCTTCCTGGGCGCGCGGATGGACCCGCGGTCGCAACGCCGCCTGGCCGGGTTCACGGATGCGCTGAAAGAGACCGGGATGTTCGACCCGACCCGGATCGTGACGACGCCGCAATCTTCCTCTATCGGATTGGGAACGCAGCTCTTCGCCGACCTGATTGCGCGCAGACCGGATACCGACGCGATCTTCTGCAACAATGACGACCTCGCGGCCGGTGTGCTCCTCGAAGCGCAGCGCAGGTATTTCGATGTGCCGGGGAAACTGGGGGTCTGCGGGTTCAACGACCTGGAATTCAGCCGACATCTGAACCCGGGCCTGACGACAATTGCGACACCGCGATATGACGTCGGTCGGCGCGGCTTCGAGATGTTGCGGACCGCCATCGACACCCCGGACGAGGCGCAGGGCGGCAAGGTCGATCTGCCCGCGCAGCTGGTCGAACGGGGATCGACCAGACGATTGGATTCCCCTTCGGCCTGAGTGCACATGGCGGTCGGAGGCCGGTTGCCCGCCAGGGCTGCGGTGATGCCCGATGTCGCCCACACCGCCACCAAACCGACAATACAGGAACCCGGTTCGGCTTTTTGCGTTATCCTAGTGCACGTGTAAGCCTTGGGAGTGCCCGCCATGTCGGATTTTCGCCGAAACAGGATAACCGCCCCTCTCCACAAGTGGGCCAAGAAGGCCCTGCCCAGCCTCAGTGAGACCGAGGCCGAGGCGCTGGAAGCCGGTGATGTCTGGTGGGAGGCGGAGCTGTTCTCGGGCAATCCCGACTGGTCCCGGCTGCACGCGGTCGCAGAGCCGGAACTGACCGAGGAAGAGCTGGCCTTCCTCGAGGGACCATGCCGCGAATTCTGCGAGATGATCGACGACTGGCAGATCAACCGCGAGACCGCCGATCTGCCGCCCGAGGCCTGGGACTTCCTGCGCGAGAAGAAGTTTTTCGGCATGATCATCGACAAGGCGCATGGCGGGCTGGGGTTCTCGGCCTATGCGCATTCCGAGATCGTCCGCTACCTTTCGACCCGGTCGGTTGCGGCCGCTGTCACGGTGATGGTGCCCAATTCGCTGGGCCCCGGCGAGTTGCTGCACATGTTCGGCACCGACGCCCAGAAGGATCACTGGCTGCCGCGCCTGGCCGACGGGCGCGAATTGCCCGCCTTCGGGCTAACCAGCGCCGAGGCCGGCTCGGACGCCTCGGCAATGAAGGACGAAGGCGTTGTCGAGAAGGGTCTCTGGAACGGTGAGGAGGTTCTGGGCATCCGCCTCAACTGGGCCAAGCGCTACATCACGCTGGCCCCGGTCTGCACGGTGCTCGGCCTCGCCTTCAAGCTGCGCGATCCCGACGGCCACCTGGGCGGCGAGGAAGACGTGGGCATCACCTGTGCCCTGGTGCCCGCCGACCTGCCGGGGGTCGATACCGGGCGCCGGCACCTGCCGTCCTCGACAATGTTCATGAACGGGCCGACCACGGGCAAGGACGTGTTCATCCCGCTGGACCACATCATCGGCGGGCCCGACTATGCCGGGCGCGGCTGGATGATGCTGATGAGTGCGCTGGCTGCCGGGCGCGGGATCTCGCTGCCCTCGATGGGCTGTGCGGGGATCGCGCTGTCGGCGCATACGACCGGCGCCTATTCCCGCGTCCGCGAGCAGTTCAACCTGCCGATCGGACTGTTCGGCGGCATCCAGGCGCGGCTGGGGCGGCTTGCGGCCGACGCCTATGCGATGGATGCCGCGCGACGGCTGACCTGCGCGGGGCTCGACGCGGGCCATGCCTTGTCGGTGATCTCGGCCATCATGAAGGCCCATGCGACCTATCGCATGCGCGATGCGCTCAACGACGCGATGGACGTGCATTCCGGCAAGGCGGTGATCGACGGGCCGTCGAACTACCTCCTGCCACTCTATCGCGCGGTGCCCATCGGCATCACCGTCGAGGGCGCCAACATCGTTACCCGCAGCCTCATCATCTTCGGCCAGGGCGCGATCCGGGCGCATCCGCACATGCTCAACAATATCAAGGCGCTGCAGATCGAGGACGAGGAGGAAAGCCTCGCAGCCTTCGACCGCAGCCTCTGGGCGCATGTATCGCACACCACAAAGACCCTGGGCCGCGCGATCGGGCGGGCCTGGACGGGCGGGCGATTGGCCCCCGCGCCCGAGGCCGGCAAGGCGACGCCGATCTACCGGCAGGTCTCGCGCTGGGCCGCGGCCTATGCCCTGGTCGCCGATTTCGCCTTTCTGACGCTGGGCGGCGCGCTCAAGCGCGAAGAATTGATCTCGGGGCGGATGGGCGATGTCCTCTCCGAGCTCTACATCCTGACCGCCACGCTCAAGCGGTGGGATGACGAGGGCGGGCAGCAGGCCGACCTGCCGCTGGTTGAATATACCGCCGCCCGCGCGTTCCAGCGCATCCGCATCGCCCTGGATGAGGTGCTGCGGGCGTTTCCCGCCCGCTGGGCCGCGTGGCTGCTGCGGGTCCTGATCCTGCCGGGCGGATCGGCGCACGGCCCGTCGGACAAGCTGACCACAGCCTGCGCCGACCTGATCTATGCCCCCTCGGACACCCGCGACCGGATCATCGGGCGGATGTTCGACGGATGCACCCGTGACGGGATCGCGGATCTGAACGCGGCCTACGCGGCGGTCAACGACTGTGCACCGCTGATGAAGAAGCTGCGCGATGCCGGGCACACACCCGAAAGCGGGCTGGAGGCCGGCATCCTGGGCCAGTCGGATCGTGACCGCATCGCCCGTATGCAGGAGCTTGTCGACAAGGTGATTGCGGTAGAGGACTACTCGGCCGACGAATTGGCGGCGCTGTTTCCCGGCAAGGCCGTCTCGGGCGACCGCCAGGAGGCCGCGGAATGAGCCGCCCGGTCTACCTCGTCGATGGCGCCCGTACGCCGTTCCTCAAGGCCGAGGGCAAGCCCGGCCCGTTCACGCCGGTGGATCTGGCGGTGCAATGTGGCCGGCCGCTGCTGCTGCGGCAGGGATTCGAGCCGCAGGACCTGGATCTGGTCATCCTGGGCTGCGTGAATGTCATCGCAGATGAGATGAACCCGGCCCGCGTCGCCGCGCTGCGGCTGGGGCTTGGAGCCGATATGGTCGCGTTCACCACGCAGATCAATTGCGGCTCGGGGATGCAATCGATCGACACCGCGTTCCGCTATATCCGCGACGGCAGCCATGAAATGATCCTGGCCGGCGGGGCCGAGGCGCTGAGCCACGCGCCGCTGACCCTGCGGCAGGAGGCGGTGGAATGGTTCGGCCAGATGAGCCAGGCCAAGGGCCCGATGGCGCAGGCCAAGGCGATGACCGGCCTGCGGGCGGGGTTCTTCAAACCGGTGATCGGGCTGGAGCGCGGCCTGACCGACCCGATCACGACGCTGAACATGGGCCAGACCGCCGAGGTTCTCGCCCACCGGTTCGACATCGACCGCAAGACCGCCGACGCCTACGCGATGGAAAGCCACCATCGTCTGGCCCGCGCGCAGGATCAGGGCTGGCTGGATGACGAGGTGATGCCCGCCTTCGATCCCGACGGCACGGTCTACGAGGCCGACAACGGCGTGCGCCCGGACAGCGACATGCAAGGCCTGGCCAAGCCGAAACCCGCCTTCGAGCGACCGCATGGCAAGGTGACGGCGGGCAATTCCAGCCAGATCACCGATGGCGCATCCTGGGTGATCCTGGCCTCGGAAGAGGCCGTGGAAAAGCATGACCTGAGGCCGCTGGCCCGCATCGTCGACAGCGAATGGGCTGCACTCGACCCCGCCGTCATGGGCCTGGGACCCGTCCTGTCGGCGACACCTCTGGCCCGGCGCAACGGGCTGGACCTGGATGACGTGAGGTTGTGGGAGTTGAACGAGGCTTTCGCCGCGCAGGTGCTGGCCTGCCTGGCTGCCTGGAACGATCCCGAGTTCTGCCGCGAAGTCCTGTGCCTGGACGGCGCCTTCGGCCAGATCGACCGCGACCGCCTGAACGTGGACGGCGGCGCCATCTCGCTGGGCCATCCCGTCGGCACCAGCGGCAACCGGATCGTGTTGCACCTGGCCAACGCGATGCGGCGGTTGGGACATGCTCGGGGCATCGCGACCGAATGCATCGGCGGTGGCCTGGGCGGAGCGATGCTGTTGGAGGCTGCGTGATGACCGGACCGGTTCTGAAACACCTTGGCGAGACGAAGCTGGAGCTTGGCCCGGCCACCGAGCCGCGACATCCCTGGCGGCGGGCCGAGGCGGACGGGGTTGTCTGGCTGGTCCTTGATTGCGAGGGCAGCTCGGCCAATACCATCTCGCGCGCCGTCATCGAGGGGCTGTCGGACGAGCTGGACCGGCTGGAGGAGACACCGCCGAAGGGCGTGGTCATCCGCTCGGCCAAACCGTCGGGCTTCGCGCTCGGCGCCGATATCGGAAGCTTCGACGACATGGCCGCCGACGGCGCCGCTGCGTTGCTGCGCCAGGGTCACGCGGTGCTGGACCGGCTGGCCGCCCTGCCCTGTCCCACGATCGCCGTGGTCCACGGCCCGGCCTTGGGCGCGGGGTTCGAAATCGCACTGGCCTGCGACCGGCGGATCGCCATCGACGGCGCCAGCTTCGGTCTTCCCGAGGTTCAGCTGGGCCTGCATCCTGGCCTGGGCGGGACTTTCCGCCTGCCCGCGCTGATCGACCCGCTCGAGGCGATGACGATGATGCTGACCGGCAAATCGGCGCATACTCGCAAGGCCAGGAAGCTGGGGATCGCGGATGAGGTCGTGCAGGAACGCCACATGGCGGCGGCGGTGCAGGCGATGCTCGATGCCGAGAGCGACCGCAGCCCCGGCCTCAAGGCGCGTGCGCTACGCTTCGACCAGGCGCGCGCGCTCGCCGCCCGCCAGATGCGCAGCGAGACCCGCAAGAAAGCGCCCGAAGACCACTATCCCGCGCCCCACCGCCTGATCGACCTGTGGGAAGAGCATGGTGACGATGCCCAGGCCATGCAGCAGGCCGAAATCGACAGCTTTGCCGAATTGCTCGGCACCGAAACCTCGAAGAACCTGCGCCGTGCCTTCTTCCTGCGCCAGCACCTGAAGGAGGGCGCCCGCGGTGAGGACGGCATCGCGCATGTCCATGTCATCGGCGCCGGCGCGATGGGGGCCGAGATTGCCGCCTGGGCCGCGGTCAAGGGCAAGCGCGTGACCCTGGGCGACGTGGAGACCGCGCCGCTGGGCCGGGCCATAGCCGATGCCCGTTCCGTCGCCAAGGCGGCGCACCTGTCCGATATCGAGATCCGCGATGCGCTGGACCGGCTGGTCCCCGACCCGAACGGCTATGGCCTCGCCCGCGCAGATCTGGTCATCGAGGCCGGGCCGGAAACGGTCGAGACCAAGCGCGCGATCTATGACAATATCGGGCCAAGGATGAAATCCGGCGCGATCCTCGCCACGAACACTTCCAGCCTGTCGCTGGACGATCTGCGCGACGGCGCGCCCGAGGCGGCCCGGTTCGCCGGCCTGCACTTCTTCAACCCCGTCTCCAAGATGCAACTGGTCGAGGTTGTCCGCCATGCAGGCACCGATGACGAAACCGCCCGCCGTCTGGCCGCCTTCTGCGGATCCATCGACCGCCTGCCGGTTCAGCTTCGCGATTACCCGGGGTTCCTGGTGAACCGCGCGCTGACACCCTATCTGCTCGAGGCGATGGTCCTGATGGACGAGGGTGTCGACAAGGAGGTCATCGACACCGCCGCCATCCGGTTCGGAATGCCCATGGGTCCGGTGGCGCTGGCCGACCAGGTGGGCCTGGATATCGGCCTGCATGTCGGCGAAAGCCTGAAGGCAGGCCTGGACAAGCCGCTGCCCGACATCAGCGATACCCTGCGGGGCAAGGTCAAGAATGGCGAGTTGGGCAAGAAGACCGGCGCCGGGTTCTACGACTGGTCCGACGGCACCCCCGCGCCGGACGCGGATCTGGACGACGCGCCCGAAGACCTGACCGACCGGCTGATTCTGCCGATGCTCGATGCCTGCGTCGAATGCCTGCGCCGTGACATCGCAGCCGATCCCGACAGCGTGGATGCCGCGATGATCTTTGCCACCGGGTTCGCGCCGTTCCGGGGCGGGCCGCTCCACTACGCGAAGCAGCGCGGAGCGGAGGAGATCGCCGGGCGGATGCGCGCGCTGGCGTCCCGGCACGGAGCCCGTTTCGAGCCCGATCCGGGCTGGGCCGACCTTTGACGCCGATGCGGCGCTGGCAGGATGCGGATGCCCTGGCCGAGGCGGTCTTCGACGCCTGCGGCGGCGAGGTGCGCCTGGCCCTGCCGCTGGGCCTGGGCAAACCCGTCAATATCGTCGATGGCCTGGTCCGCGCGGCCGCCGCCGACCCTGCGCGTCGCTTGCAGATCTTCACGGCCCTGACGCTGGAACCGCCGGACGAGGGCGAAGAGGTGCGCGACAGGTTTCTCGGCCCCGCGCGCGAGCGGCTGTTCGGCAACTACCGCGCGCCATCCTACGCCCGGATGCTGCGCGAGGGCAGCCTGCCGCCCAATATCGAGATCCGCGAGTTCTTTCTGCTGGCCGGCCGCTGGATCGGGGTGGAGCCGGCGCAGAGAAACTATATCGCCGCCAATTACACCCATGCCCGCGACGTTCTGCTCGATCGCCGCCCGAACGTGCTGGCGCAACTGCTCGCGGAAGAGGACGGGCGGCTTTCGCTCAGCTGCAACACCGACATCTCGGCCGACCTGTTCGATTTCCGGCGCAGGGGCGAGGCAGATTTCATCGCCCTGGCCGAAATCCACCCCGACCTGCCGTTCCTCGATGCCGGCGCGGGCGAGATCGGCGCGGATGAGTTCGCCCATCGGCTGGACCCCCCGGAACAGCGCGCGCTGTTCGCCGCGCCGCGCCGCCCGGTCGGGCCGCAGACCCACGCCATCGGGCTGCACACCGCGCGGCTGGTGCCGGATGGCGGCACGTTGCAGATCGGCATCGGCGCCCTGGGCGATGCGATCGGGCACGCGCTGTTGCTGCGTCACGACGGGCGCGGGCGCGCGATCCAGGAGGCCTGCCCGTTTCCCTCACAGGCCCCGCCCGGTGAACCTTTCGAAACCGGGATTTATGGCCTGACCGAAATGCTGACCGAAGGGCTGTTCCGCCTGTTCGAGGCCGGGATCGTGCGGCGCGAGGTCTCGGGCGCGGCGATCCATGCCGGGTTCTTCGTCGAAAGCCGCGACTTCTATCGCCGGCTGCGCGCGCTCCCCGAGGACAAGCGCGCCCGCATCGCGATGATGCCCGTCAGTTTCACCAACGCGCTCTACGGCGACGAAGCCGCCAAACGTGCCGCCCGGCGCGACGCCCGCTTTGTCAACGTGACGATGCAAGTCTCGCTGCTGGGGGATGCCATGTCGGACACCCTGCCGGGCGGCCAGGTGGTCAGCGGCATCGGCGGCCAGTTCAACTTCGTCGATCAGGCCTTTGCGCTCAGCGGTGCGCGCTCGATCCTGACCCTGCCGGCGAGCCGGATGAAGGACGGGCGGCCGGTGTCGAACATCCGCTGGAACGTCGCCACGGTCAGCATCCCGCGCCACCTGCGCGACATCGTGGTCACGGAATACGGGGCCGCCGACCTGCGCGGCAAGACCGACGCCGAGGTGATCGCGGCCCTGCTGAACATCGCCGACAGCCGGTTCCAGGAGGAGTTGCGGCAAGAGGCGGTAGCGGCTGGAAAACTGCCGCCCGATCACCGGATCCCGCAGGCGCATCGCAACAACACACCGCAGGCACTGGACGGCTGGCTGCTGCCGCACCGGTCCGCGCTGCCCGATTTCCCCTTCGGAAGCGATTTCACCGAGATCGAACAGACCATTCTGCCCGCGCTGGAGCGGCTCGGAGATCTGGGCAAGAGCCGGTGGGGTCAGGCGCGGCTTCTGGCATCGGCCTGTTTCAATCCGGCCCATCCAGACGAAACCCGCGCGATGGAGCGCATGGGCTGGTCTGAAGGCGTGAGCCTGACCGCCCTCGCCTTCCGCGGCGCACTGCGCATGGTGGCGCGGGAAGGCTGGCACGTCGGCGGCTGACCGCGCCGTCGAAAATCACGCGGTTCCAGATTCGCCTTTTGCATCCCGCCCGACCATCGCATGATCGGATGGTGCAGGAGGGGCTGGATCATGCAGGATATCGAACCCAGGGCGGATCATGCGGTGACGCTCTGCCGGTCCGTGGGGCACCGGGCATCGGCCTGGTTCCGCGACCGCGAGGCGTTGGTGGTCGACAAGAAAGGCGCGCAGGACTGGGTCAGCGAAGCGGATCGCGGCGTCGAACGGCTGATCCGCGAAGGTCTGGCCCGGGACTGGCCCGATGACGGCGTCTTCGGCGAAGAGCATGACCCGACCCCCGGCACCAGCGGGTTTTCCTGGGTCATCGACCCGATCGACGGCACAACGAATTTCGTCAACGGAATCCCGGCCTGGACCGTCGTTCTGGCCGGTGTGCGCAACGGCCGGACCGAGATCGGCATCATCCACGACCCCAGCAACGACGAGACCTTCGTGGCGCTGCGCGGCGCCGGCGCTCGGCTGAACGGCCAGCCGATCTCGGTGGCCGACAAAGTGCCTCTGGACAGCGGCACCGTGGCGGTCGGCTATTCCAACCGGGTGGAGGCGTCGAACATCGTGCCGGTCGTGGCGGAACTGGTCTCACGCGGCGCGATGTTCCACCGCAACGCCTCGGGCGCGCTGTCGCTGGCCTATGTCGCCGCGGGCCGGCTGCTGGGTTATCTCGAAGAGCACATGAACGCCTGGGACTGCCTGGCCGGTCAGCTGCTGATCCGCGAGGCCGGCGGCTGTGTCGAGGATCAGGACGCCGATGCGATGATCGCGCATGGCGGGCGTGTGATTGCCGGGACGCCGGCCGTGTTCGACGAGTTGAAGGCCATCGCCGTTTCGGCCTGGCCGCACGAAGGTCAACCAACAGGCCGCCAGCCGTGACGCGGGACCAGCGCGGGCAATTCCGCCGACCACCAGTGTCCCTGGTGCGGCTGGTCGTGGCGTCTGTCGATCGCAAGACCGCGAAGCCGGCAATAGAGCAGCGTGCCAACGGCCCCGTGTGACACGACCATCAGATCGCCCGTGCCGTGACCGGCCACGATCCGGCGCACAGCCGCATGGATCCGTTCCTGGGCATCGATGGCCCGTTCCCAGCCGCGAAAGCTCTGCTCCGGCGCAGCAAAGAACGCCTCCGCCGTCCGTTCGAATTCCTCAGGTGGCAAATAGCCGGTGGCGCTGCGGTCGTTCTCGCCCAGTTGCGCGTCGACCTTCACCGGCAGGTCGAGCGCTCTGGCCAGGATCAGGGCCGTCTCGTGGGCCTTTGCCTCGGCGCTCGACCAGATGGCCGACACCGATGCCAGCCGGGGCGATCCGGCGAAATCCGCCGCGCGCCGGCGGCCTTCGGCCGACAGCCCCCAGTCGGGAATGGCCAGCGCCGGCTCCACCCGCACATCGGGATGGGTCACGAAGACCAGCCGGGCCACCGGTCAGCTTTCCGGCAGCAGCACCGGGCCCTTTTCGGCAAAGGACATCAGCACCTCCGTGCCGACCGCCAGCGGATCGTCCACATCCTCCTGCACGGCAAATACCTGCCCGAACGCGCCTTCGAGCGTGTATTCCATCCGGACCCCCACATAGGTTGCCTTGATGACGGTGGCCCGGATGCCCCGTGATGCACCGATCAGCAGGCGCGACGGCCGCACCGCCAGGGTCGCCGGACCGGGCGGCAGGCCGCGGGCGGGCAGATCGTGGCGATAGCCCTCGATCTCGATCGTCGCGCGGTCGTCCTCGACGGCGACGATTTCGCAGGCGATCAGGTTGGCTTCGCCGATGAAATCCGCCACGAACCGGTCGTTGGGCGCGTCGTAGAGCTCGCGCGGGCTGCCCATCTGGGCGATACCGGCATTGCGCATCACCACGATCTCGTCGGACACCGCCAGCGCCTCTTCCTGGTCATGGGTGACATAGACGACGGTCAGGCCGAGATCCTTCTGGATCGCGCGGATGTCCTCGCGCACCTGGCGGCGCAGCTTGGCGTCGAGATTCGACAAGGGCTCGTCGAACAGCAGCACCTGAGGCTCGAGCACCAGCGCCCGGGCCACCGCGACCCGCTGCTGCTGTCCGCCGGACAGCTCGCTGGGCAGACGGTTGTCGAAGCCCTTGAGCCCGACCAGATCCAACCCCTGCAACGCCCGCGCGCGCGCCTCGTCCTTGCCGAAGCCGGAAAAGGTCAGGCCGTACATGACGTTCTCCAGCACGCTCATATGCGGAAACAGCGCATAGGACTGGAACACCATCGACACGTCGCGGTCGGTGGCCGGCAGGCGCGTGACATCGGTGTCCCCGATCAGGATGCGCCCGGCACTGGCCATTTCCAGCCCGGCGATCATTCGCAGCGTCGTGGTCTTGCCGCAGCCCGACGGCCCCAGCAGCGTGACAAGCCGCCCGGCCTCGACATGCAGGTCGATATTGTCCACCGCCACCACGTCCTTGCCGAAGACCTTCGACACCCCCTCGAACCGCACCGGCGCGGCCTTGGAGCCCAGCTTTGCCTTGCTCATGTGGAAATTCCCTTCGATGGCTGGGTCCGCCGCCCGATCTGCACCCGGCCCACGAGCAGCTGCAACAGGCCGACGGCGGCCAGCATGACCAGGATCAGCGTTGTCGAATAGGCGATGGCCAGGCCATAGTCGTTGTTCTCGACCCGCCCGATGATATAGCTCGTCGCCATGTCGTATTCGGCCGACACCAGGAAAATCACCGCCGAAATCGCGGTCATCGCGCGCACGAAGCTGTAGACCAGCGCGGCCAGGATCGCCGGGCGCAGCAGCGGCAGGATCACCCGCCGGAAGGTCTGCCAGGAATTCGCCCCCAGCGTCAGCGAGCTTTCGTCCAGCGAGCGGTCCAGCTGGCTCATCGAGGCGATGCCGGCGCGCACCCCCACGGGCATGTTGCGGAAGATGAAGCTGACGACGAGGATGATGCCGGTTCCGGTGATCTCGATGGGCGGCACGTTGAAGGCCAGGATATAGCTGACGCCGATCACGGTGCCGGGGATGGCAAAGCTGAGCATGGTGCCGAATTCAAAGGCATTCTTGCCGGCAAAGCTCTGCCGCGTGAGCAGGTATGCCGTCACCAGCCCGACCGCGGCGGTCAGCGGCGCGGCGATGGCGGCGATGGTGATCGTGGTCCAGAAACTGTCCCAGGCGGCGCCGCTCCAGCGGATGCCCTCGGCCTCGAACCGGACCGAGAACGCGGTGACGTAGTGCTTGAAGGTCAGGGTGTTGTTGACGCCCCAGAGCTCGACCAGGCTGCCGTAGAGGATCATGACATACACCACCGCGGTGAACAGCGCCCAGGCCAGCGCAATGCAGAGCACCGGCAGGGCCAGCCCGACCGGCATCAGCGGGTGCACGCCGGCATCGCCCTTGCCGGACACGGTGGTATAACTCTTCTTTCCCAGCCAGGCGCGCTGCGCGTAGAAGGCCGATAGGGTGAAGAACAGCAGCACCATCGCCAGGACCGCGGCCCGCCCCTGATCGTATTGCGCGCCGACGATGGCGAAAAAGATCTCGGTCGACAGCACGTCGAAATTGCCGCCCAGCACCAGCGGGTTGCCGAAATCGGCCATGCTCTCGATGAAGCCCAGCAGGAAGGCATTGGCCAGTCCGGGGCGCATCAGCGGCAAAGACACGGTGCGGAAGGTCTGCCATCGGTTTGCGCGCAGGGTCTGGGCGGCCTCCTCCATCGAGGGGCTGACGCCTTCGACCACGCCGATCAGGACAAGGAAGGCGATCGGGGTAAAGGCCAGCGTCTGTGCGATCAGAACCCCCGGCAGACCATAGAGCCAGCGCGTCGGCTGAACGCCGAACAGGTCGGCGATGAACACGGTCACCGAACCCGACAGCCCGAAGAGCAGGATCAGCGCGAGCCCGATGACGAAGGGCGGCGTGATGATCGGCAGCACGGTCAGCGCCCGCAACGCGCGCTTGAACCGGAAGCCCGACCGGGTGGCCACCAGCGCAAAGGCAAGGCCCAGCAGCGTCGTGATGAACCCCACGGCCACCGCCAGGAACAGCGAATTCCAGGCCGCACCGCAGCGCCCGCCGGACAGGCAGGCCAGACCCCAGAGCCGATCGTCGAAGAATTTCGAGGTGAAGACCCGGATGGAGTAGCCGCCCTCCTCGGTGACGAAGGCGGCAAACAGCATCTTGGCGATGGGGAAGAAGACAAAGGCGGTCACGATCACGATCACACCGCCAATGGCACTGACGACGAAGACATCGCCGTTGACCGCGCCCCGCGCGGCGATGCCCTGGGTCAGCAGGAACAGGAACGCGGTGGCGCAGAGCATTGCGCCATAGCCCATGCCGAACTGCCGGTCGCCCAGCTCGCCGAACAGCGCGTTCATCCAGGCATAGCTGAAGCCCCGGATACCGATGCCGAACCCCTGCGCGATCAGCCAGGCAAAGCCCAACGCACCGGACAGGATCAGGATGCGGGCAAAGGCGGGATCGGATTTCGCCCGTCCCAAGGCAAGCAACGGCAGTGCCAGCGGGATCGAGAGCGGCGCAAGCCACAGTTTCTCCCCCTGCCCGATCAGGAACAGCGCCGGGGCATAGTCCTCGTCGAACGGGTAGCCGTCAACCAGCCACCGGAACGAGAACAACCCGTCCTCGACCCCATACCAGGGCAGCAGGCAGAAGCCGACCCACCCGACGACGATCCAGAAGATCAGGACCGCCGGGCGAACCGCGCCCCGGGCTTGACCCGGGACCCCACCGCCGGGGCGAGGCCCCGGGTCAAGCCCGGGGCGCGCTGTATTGCCTTGCAAGCCCGTCTCCACGGCCTATTGCGGCAGGACCGAGACCTCTTCGTCCCACTTCTGCAACAGCCGCTTGCGCTCGTCGGACGAGCCGTATTTCTTGAAGTCGTAGTCGATCAGCTTGATCTGGCTCATGTCAGGTGCCGAGGGCGAGGTCTCGGCGCCGGTGTTGGACGGCACCTGGAAGGCATTGACCTCGAGCGCGAGGTTCTGCGCCTCGGCGCTCAGCGCCCAGTCATAGAATTTCTGGGCCTCGTCCATGTTCCGGGCGCCCTTGACGATCGACATCGAACCGATCTCATAGCCGGTGCCCTCGCATGGCGCGACCACCTTGATCGGGAAGCCCGACACCGCCTGTTTCACCGCGTCATGCATGAACACGATGCCGATCGTGTTCTCGCCACGGCCGGCGGCCTTGATCGGGGCCGATCCCGACTTGGTGTACTGGTTGATGTTCTTGTGCAGGCCCTTCATGAACTCGAAACCCTCGTCCTCGCCGAAGATCTGCACCATCGAGGCCAGCGTCGTATAGGCGGTGCCCGACGAGTTGGGATTGGCCATCTGCACATGGCCCTTGTATTCGGGCTTCAGCAGGTCCTTCCAGCAGCCCGGTTCGGGCAGGTCGTTGGCGGCCAGCAGCTCGGAATTGTAGCCATAGCCCAGCGCACCCGAATAGATGCCGATGGTGCGGTTGCCGGCACTTTCGGCCTGGCTGATCGCCCAGTCGTGCAGCTGGTCGCGCATGGGCGAGACATATTCCTCGGTCAGCCCCTCTTCGGCGGCCTGAAGATGCGGATCGCCGGTGCCGCCCCACCACACGTCGCCTTTCGGGTTCGCGGACTCGGCGCGGATCTGGGCGAAGGTCTCGCCCGACGACTTGCGCGTCATGTTGACGTCGATGCCGGTGGCGTCCTCGAAACTGCGCGCCATCAGCTGGCACCAGTCCTCCTGCGCGCTGCAATACAGGGTCAGCTTTTCCGCCTGGGACGCCGTGACCGAGGCCGCAAGCGCGATCACCGAGCCTGCGAGTGTTGCTTTCAATCTGTTCATTTCTTCTCCTCCCATGAATACTCCCCCGGCCCTTCAGGCCGGATGTCCGCTTGCTCAGGATGCCTTGCGCCGCGCGCCGATGATCGTGCCGCCACGCACCATGTCCTCGAGCCCGGCGAGCAGCGTAGACAGTTCGCGCTCATCCACCAGCCGGGCGGCCCGCCGGGGCGGAAACCACCGCCGCTTGCGCTCGCCGCGCTCCTTCCAGCGCCGTTTGAGCCGATCGACAACCATCGGATAGACGACGACCCGGCAAGGAAGCGCCTCGCCGTGGCGCAGCCGCTTGATGTAGTGATAGCTTCCGATCGCCTGGTCCGAGATCGACCCGACGGCGCCGGCTTCCTCCAGGGCTTCGATCTTGGCGGCGCGCCAGGGGCTCTTGCCATCCATCCGCCACCCTTTGGGCATGACCCAACGGCCGGTGTCCCGCGAGGTGACCATGAGCACGCGCAACCGGCCCTTTTTGTCCCAGCAGATCGGAAGCGCCGCGATCTGTTCGGCGATGGCCCCGTGATCCGGCATCACCGGCCACCTTGCGCCGGAGAGCGAATGTTTTCTTCGAACTCATCGGACACGGACAGAGGCCACCATCCGCGCCTCGGCGCGACAGGCTGCTGAACCCGTTCGGTTTCCGCGCAGGCTCCCATCGGTCTCCCGCTCCTCTGTTCTGCGGAAAATATCAGCACTCCTCCGAGGGCTTTACAACAAGAATTCACATCAGCTGACAGAAAGTCCACAGAATCCGGGGGACGCGCAACCCTGGCGGGACCAGGAGTCAGCGTCTTTAAGGAGGCGCGGGCCGCCTCAGCCTTTCAGAAAGCGCGCGCTGAGCGGCAGGCTGGCCGCACCCAGCGCGCGGGCGTCCGGCCCGACGGTTCCCGCGATGATCTGCGGCACGGTCATGCCGCGCATGTCGATGCGGCCGACCGCATCGCCTATGCGTGCGTGCAGATCCTCGAGCACCGCCCGCGGCAGCCATCCGTCGACAAGGACGGCATCCAGATCCAGCAGCGTCTGACTGGCCCGCACGGCATAGGCAAGCGCATTCGCCGAACGGTCCACCCAGTCATCCAGAATGCGGGACGGGATGTCCCACCCCTCCGGCCGTTCCCAGATCTGCCTTGCGTCGCAGCCCTGGTCCAGCATCCGAGTCTCCAGCGTCACCAGCGACGCCAGGTCGATCAGGGGCCGCATCTCGCCATCCAGATCCGGCACCAGCAGCGGGCCCAACCCCGCCGCATTCCCCGTTGCACCGGAAAACAGCGACCCGCGCAACACCAGCCCACCGCCGACAAAGAAGGCAATATAGATGCTGAGGAAATTCTCCGGCAATTCGGCACTGCCGAACACCAGCTCGGCGCTGCATGCCGCGGTGGCATCGTTCTGCAGGAACACTGGAATTTCCAGCCGGGCCGACAGTTCCGCCTGCAAATCCCGTGTGCGCCAATTGGCCATCCGGTCGGGCGACACGCCGATGGACGCCGCCCAGTTCCACAGGTGAAACGGCATGGCGATGCCCAGCCCTGCCACCCGATCGCGCCGCTGCGGAGGCATGCGCTCGGTCAAACGGTTGATGGACGCCACGGCAAAATTCAGGATGCTGTCGAACTGCGGGTAGTCGTGCATCTGCTGTACCCGGTCGACGATCTGCCCGGTGAAGTCGGTCAGTACCACCTCCACCAGCCGGCGCCCGACCTTGAGCCCGAGGAAATAGGCCCCCGTCGGCGCCAGCGACATGGGCACCGAAGGCTGCCCCACCCGCCCCCGTTGCGGGTCTCCCCGACGGATCAGACCCTCGCCCTCCAACGTGCCGATCAGGCGCGAAACCGTCTGGGCGGACAGGCCGGTCTTGCGGGCGATCCCGGCCTTGGCCAAGCCGCCTTCGCGGCGCAGCAGGCTCAGCACCAGGCGCTCGTTGCTTTCACGCATCCCCGACTGGTTCGTTCCCGCGCCCGAGAACGGATCGGCGGCTTCGTGCCCGGTATCCTTTGTCATGTTCATGACCTCACTGTGCCGACCTTATCCTGCGTGGCAAGCTTCCCGTCAATAATTAACTCTCTGGAAGTTATTTATTGACTCGGCCACGGATGATCTGCATGACTCCGCCCAGTCGGGCCCGCACGGGCCTGCTCTTCGCAGGTCGGGAGGGCTTGCAGACATGTTGGAGGAACGCATGATCAAGATGACAAAGCTCGCGCTCATGGGCAGCGCAATCGCACTGGGCACCGCAGGCACGGCAATGGCCGGGTCGCATGGCGACATATCCGCCTGCCTCATCACAAAGACGGACACCAACCCGTTCTTCGTGAAGATGCGCGAAGGCGCCACCGCCGCCGCCGAAGAGCTGGGCGTCGAGCTTCAGGCCTTCGCGGGCCAGTTCGACGGGGACCACGAAACCCAGGTCGCCGCCATCGAGACCTGCATCGCCAGCGGCGCCAAGGGCATCCTGCTGACGGCCTCCGACACATCGTCGATCACGCCGGCGGTGCAACAGGCGCGCGATGCCGGGCTCCTGGTGATCGCGCTGGACACGCCGCTGTCGCCCGCCGACGCGGCCGACGCGACGTTTGCGACCGACAATTACGAGGCTGGCCGCCTGATCGGCGCATGGGCCGCGGGACAGATGGGCGACGCGGCGGCGGATGCCAAGATCGGGCTTCTGAACATCAACCAGAGCCAGCCGACCGTCGGCGTCCTGCGCAACCAGGGCTTCCTTGAGGGTTTCGGTGTGGATCTGGGCGACCCCAACCGCTGGGGTGACGAGGACGACCCAAGGATCGTCGGCCACGACGTCAGCGACGGCGCCGAGGAAGGCGGGCGCGAGGGCATGGAAAGCCTGCTGGCGCTGGATCCGATGGTCAACGTCGTCTACACGATCAACGAGCCTGCGGCCGCGGGTGCCTATGAGGCGCTGCGCGCGATCGGGCGCGAGAACGACGTGCTGATCGTGTCGGTCGACGGCGGATGTCCCGGCGTGCAGAACGTGGCAGAAGGCGTGATCGGCGCCACCTCGCAGCAATACCCGCTGGACATGGCACGGCTGGGCATCGAGGCCATCGTCAACTATGCCAAGGACGGGTCGCTGCCGGAAACGTCGCCGGGTCTCGACTTCTACAACACCGGCGTGTCGCTGATCACCGACTCCCCGGTCGAAGGTGTCGAGTCGATCTCGTCGGAGAAGGGGCTGGAGCTCTGCTGGGGCTGATGCCCCCGGCCCGATCCTGATGCAGACTGGCCGCGCGCGCCACATTCAGTGCCGCGCGCGGCCGATCCACCCCAGCGCAGGGAGCTGCCCACCATGCCCGAATCCTACGAAAGCTCGGCCAGCCGGGACCAGTCCGTCGCCGAGTTCGACAGCCAGGGCCGCACCCTTGGCCACCGGCTGCAGCATGCCCTGCACGTCACGCCGTCGCTGGTTCCGCTGATGGTCCTCATCGCGGCGGTCGTCGTGTTCGGGCTTCTGCTCGGGCAGCGCTTCCTGTCGCCCTTCGCGCTGACCCTGATCCTGCAACAGGTGCAGATCGTGGGCATCGTGGCGCTGGCCCAGTCTCTGGTGATCCTGACCGCCGGGATCGACCTGTCGGTCGGCGCGGTGATGGTCCTGTCCTCGGTTGTGATGGGGCAGTTCACCTTCCGCTACGGCCTGCCGCCGGGCATCGCGGTCATGAGCGGGCTCTTGTGCGGAGCGTTGTGCGGGCTGGTCAGCGGGGTGCTGGTGGCCATCGTCAAGCTGCCGCCCTTCATCGTCACGCTGGGCATGTGGCAGGTGGTCCTGGCCGGAAACTTCCTCTATTCGCGTAACGAAACCATTCGAAGTCAGGACATCGAGGCCGCCGCTCCGCTGCTGCAATTCTTCGGCACCCGGGTCGAAATCGGGGGTGCGATCTTCACATTCGGCGTGCTGTTCATGCTGATCCTGGCCGTGGTGCTGGCCTACGCGCTGCGCTTCACGGCCTGGGGCCGGCACGTCTATGCGGTGGGCGACGACCCCGAGGCGGCGGCCCTGTCGGGGGTCAACGTGCGCGGCACGCTGATCTCGGTCTACGTGCTGGCGGGAACCATTTGCGCCTTCGCCGGCTGGACGCTGATCGGGCGCATCGGATCGGTCTCGCCCACCTCCGGACAGCTGGCCAATATCGAGAGCATCACCGCGGTCGTGATCGGCGGTATTTCCCTGTTCGGCGGGCGCGGTTCGATCCTGGGCACGCTGTTCGGCGCGCTGATCGTCGGCGTGTTCACGCTGGGCCTCAGGCTGGCCGGGGCGGATCCGCAATGGACCAACCTGCTGATCGGCATTCTCATCATCGCGGCCGTGGCCGTCGACCAGTGGATCCGGAGGGCAACGGTATGACGGACCCCATTCTAAGCGCGCGGAACCTGGTCAAGCGTTATGGCCATGTGACCGCCATCGACCATTGCGATTTCGACCTCTATCCCGGCGAGATCCTCGCCGTCATCGGTGATAACGGCGCCGGCAAGTCCAGCCTGATCAAGGCCGTGTCCGGCGCCGTCGCGCCCGACGAGGGCGAGGTCTGGCTGGAAGGCGCGAAGGTGGCCTTCACCTCGCCGAACGACGCGCGCGAGGCGGGGATCGAGACCGTCTATCAACAACTGGCGCTCAGCCCGGCCCTGTCGATCGCCGACAACATGTTCATGGGGCGCGAGCTGCGCAAACCGGGCATCCTGGGCAGCTGGTTCCGGATGCTCGACTCGGCCGCCATGCAGAAATTCGCGCGGGACAAGCTGACCGAGCTGGGGCTGATGACGATCCAGAACATCAACCAGGCCGTCGAAACCCTTTCGGGCGGCCAACGCCAGGGCGTCGCCGTCGCCCGCGCCGCCGCCTTCGGCTCCAAGGTCATCATCCTGGACGAACCGACCGCCGCCCTGGGCGTCAAGGAGAGCCGACGGGTGCTGGAGCTGATCCAGGACGTGAAGTCGCGCGGCATCCCGATCATCCTGATCAGCCACAACATGCCGCACGTGTTCGAACTCGCCGACCGGATCCACATTCACCGGCTGGGCAAGCGACTGACGGTCGTTGACCCCAAGGACATATCGATGTCCGATGCGGTGGCCCTGATGACCGGAGCGATGACGCCAGATGACGCTGCAGCCTGAAGACCTTGCCGACACCGCGCTGGAGGCCTTGCTGGCATTGGAGGGGACCCGCAAGATGGTCGCGCTGGCCGGACCGCCGGCTGCAGGAAAATCCACCGTTTCGGCCCTGCTGCGCGACCGGCTGGTCGGACGGGACAGCAGCGCCGAGGTCCTGCCGATGGACGGGTTTCACCTGGACAACAGCCTGCTCAGCGCGCGCGGCCTGCTGGACCGCAAGGGCGCGCCGGACAGCTTCGACGCGGCGGGGTTCGTGCACCTGATGCGCCGCGCGGCAAGTGGCGAGCCGCTGGTCTTTCCGATCTTCGACCGGGAGCGCGACATCGCCATCGCCGGGGCCGGTTATCTGCCCGCCGAAACCGAATTTGTCCTGGTTGAGGGCAACTACCTGCTTCTGGACGCCGCACCCTGGTCCGATCTGCGCGCGCTGTGGGACCTGGCGATCTGGATCGACGCCGCGCCGTCGCAGCTCGAGGACCGGCTCACGGAGCGCTGGCTGACCGCCGGTCTGCCCGAGGCGGAGGCCCGCGCCCGCGTCGAACGCAACGACCTGCCCAATGCAGAACTGATCCGCAGGACCGGCGGTTTTGCGGATCTCCGCCTGTCCTCGGACGCGTGACGGCAGCTGACCGGCGCGTCAGACTGGCCGCGAGATCGACACTTCGGTGTTCCAGTCCGCGCAGCGCGCCGCCAGGTCAGACGCCAGCGGCCGGTCGGTATAGAACGTGTCGATCTCGGCCAGGGACGCGATGCGCGCCGGGGCGCTGCGGGTGAACTTGGAGTGGTCCGCCACCAGGAAGGTCTTGCGCGACTGCCTCAGGATCGCCTGGCTGACACCGACTTCCTGGATGTCGAAATCCAGCAGGTCCCCGTCCTTGTCCAGCGCCGAACATCCGACCACCGCAAGGTCGAACTTGAACTGCCGGATCGTGCCGGCGGCCAGGTTGCCCACCAGACCGCCATCGGCCCGCCGCAGGTGCCCGCCCGTCACGATGATCTCGCAATCGGGATTCGCGACCAGGATGTTGGCGACGTTCATGTTGTTGGTCACCACCATCAGGTTGCGGTGGTGCAGCAACTCCTGCGCCACTGCTTCGGTGCTGGTGCCGATGTTGAGAAACAGCGAAATGTCGTTTGGCACCCGGGCCGCGCAAGCCCGGGCGATCGCCGTCTTGGCCGCCGAGTTGAGCGACCGGCGCTCCTCATAGCCGATATTGGTAGTGCCCGACGGCAGGACCGCACCGCCATGCACCCGCTCCAGCCGCCCGGACTCGGCCAGATCGGACAGGTCGCGCCGGATCGTCTGCAGCGTCACGCCGAAATGCACCGCCAGACCCTCGACCGTTACCTTGCCCTCGCGACGCGCGATCTCGAGGATTTCCGGATGGCGAAAGGTTTGGGACATGCAGGGCTTTCGGTTCGTTTCGCCCAAGGTCGCACCAAAGATCCAACCTGACAAGATCCCGGCGAATCCCGCGTCTCCGCGGGCGGAATTCGCCATGTCGCCCGGCATTGCGCCTGGTATTTTTTCCTGGGTGACGTTGGGGAAGCCTGCGGGTCAAAAAACTTTGCAAATCAATTCAGCACGTTACCCAAAAACGAATAAAAACGAAAATTGCGATGTTGCGGAGTGTTTCGCGAATCTGCATAGATAGTCAGGCAAATGCGCTGGGGAGGATGCGCGTGGCGAACCCGCAGAACACTGACACGACCGACCTGTTCATCATCGGTGGCGGCATCAACGGCTGCGGCATCGCGCGCGACGCCGCGGGCCGCGGGTTGAGCGTGACGCTGGCCGAGATGAACGATCTCGGCTCGGCCACGTCTTCGGCCTCGACCAAGCTGTTCCACGGCGGCCTGCGCTACCTGGAATATTTCGAGTTCCGCCTGGTCCGCGAGGCGCTGATCGAGCGTGAGGTCCTGCTGCGCGCGATGCCGCATATCAGCTGGCCGATGCGGTTTGTCCTGCCTTATCATAAAGATATGCGGTTCGAGTCCGAAACCCCGACATCCCGCCTGCTCAGCCTGGTGATGCCCTGGATGAAAGGGCGGCGCCCGGCCTGGCTGATCCGCACGGGCCTGTTCCTCTACGACCATCTGGGCGGGCGCAAGATCCTGCCCGGCACCTCGACGCTGAACCTCAAGGACACGCCCGAAGGCGCACCGCTGGAGCCGCGATTCGAGAAGGCCTTCGAATATTCCGACTGCTGGGTCGAGGATTCCCGCCTGGTGGTGCTGAACGCCCGCGACGCGGACCGGTTGGGCGCGCGGATCCTGACGCGCACGCAAGTCCTGTCCGCCGAGCGGGACGGCGCGGAGTGGCGGATCGAAACGAAAAATACCGAAAACGGCGAGCGGTGCATCCACCGCGCCCGCATGCTGATCAATGCCGGCGGCCCCTGGGTCGGGGACATCATCCAGACAAAGGTGCGGCTGAACTCGACCGAGGGCGTGCGCCTGGTGCGCGGCAGCCACATCGTCACCCGTCGCCTCTATGACCACGACAAGTGCTATTTCTTCCAGGGCACCGATGGCCGGATCATCTTCTCGATCCCATACGAGACCGATTTCACCCTGATCGGCACCACCGACGCCGAACATGACGATCCCTCGGTCAGGCCGGTCTGCACCGAGGGCGAAAAGCGATACCTGATCGACTTCGCCAACCGTTACTTCGCCCGCGATCTGACGACCGATGACATCGTGTGGACCTATTCCGGTGTCCGGCCGCTCTATGACGACGGCGCCAGCAGCGCGACGGCGGCGACTCGCGACTACACGCTCAAGGTCGAAGCCGAGGGCGGCGCGCCGATCCTCAACATCTTCGGCGGCAAGATCACCACCTATCGCCGGCTGGCCGAAAGCGCGCTCAAGCTGGTGGCCGAGCACCTGCCCGGCGTGACGGGATCGTGGACCGCCGGCGCACCGCTGCCCGGCGGGGATTTCGAGGTGGGTGAGGTCGATACGCTGGTCGAGCGCCTGCGCGGCGATCATCCCTATCTGACCGAGTTCTGGGCCCGCCGGCTGGTGCGCGCCTACGGAACCGAGGCCGCCGGCATCCTGGGCAAGGCGCGCTCGGCCGGGGATCTGGGCCGCGATTTCGGCGCTACCCTGACCGAGGCCGAGGTCGCCTGGCTGATGGACAACGAATACGCCCGCACCGCCGAAGACGTCGTGTGGCGGCGCAACAAGCTGGGCCTCCGGCTCGGCAAGGACGAAATCGCGGCGCTCGACAGCTGGATGACCAGCCGGAGCCACTCGGCCCCCGCGGCCGCCGAATGAGGAGGACACCCGATGGCGCTTGAATTCAAGGGCGTATCCAAGACGGTAGACGGGCAGACGCATATCCACCCGACTGACCTGACCCTGGAAAAGGGCACGATGAACGTGCTGCTGGGTCCGACCCTGTCGGGCAAGACCTCGCTGATGCGCCTGATGGCGGGCCTGGACGCGCCGGCCACCGGACAGATTATCTGGGACGGGCAGGACGTGACCGGGGTGCGCGTGCAGGACCGCAAGGTCGCGATGGTCTATCAGCAATTCATCAACTACCCCTCGATGAGCGTCTACGACAACATCGCCTCGCCCATGCGGCTTTTGGGTGCCGACCGCGCCGAGATCGACCGCCGCGTGCGCGAAACCGCCGAGATGATGCAGCTGACGCCGATGCTGGACCGCAAGCCGCTGGAACTGTCGGGCGGCCAGCAGCAGCGCTGCGCGCTCGCCCGTGCGCTGGTCAAGAATGCCGGGCTGGTGCTGCTGGACGAGCCGCTAGCCAATCTCGACTACAAGCTGCGCGAGGAGATGCGCGTCGAGATCCCGAAGATCTTCGAGGCGTCCGGCGCCATCTTCGTCTATGCGACGACCGAACCCGAAGAGGCGCTGCTGCTCGGCGGCAACACGGCAACCCTCTGGGAGGGCCGCATCACCCAGTTTGGCCCCACGCCTGACGTCTACCGCCAGCCAGTCGACGCCACCACGGCGCGGGTGTTCAGCGACCCGCCCATGAACTTCCTGCAGGTGGCCAAGACCGGCTCCAAGCTGATGTTCGGCGACGGCCAGTCGGCCCCGGCAAGCGGCAAGCTGGCCAGCCTGCCCGACGGCCGTTTCACCGCCGGCTTCCGTCCCAATCACCTGGAGATCGAACGCCACACGCCGGACGCGATGGGCTTCACGACACGGCTGAGCGTCACCGAGCTGACCGGGTCCGAGACCTTCGTGCATCTCGATCACCACGGCGAGCGCTGGGTCGGCCTGATCCACGGCGTTCAGGACCTCGCGCTGGGCGAGGAACTGACCGTCTGGCTGGACCCGCGACACGTCTACATCTTCGGCGAGGACGGGCAGCTGATCGCCCCCGCCGCCTATGCAACCGCTGCCTGAAAGGGGGGAGGACATGGCCAAGATCACGCTCGACAATCTCGCGCATTCCTACCTGTCGAACCCTGCGTCCGAGGACGACTACGCGCTCAAGGAACTGAACCACGACTGGGAGGACGGCGCCGCCTATGCGCTGCTCGGCGCCTCGGGTTGTGGTAAGTCCACGCTGCTGAACATCATCTCGGGACTGCTGCAGCCCAGCCAGGGCCGCATCCTGTTCGACGGCAAGGACGTGACCAACGCCGCCACGGCCCAGCGCAACATCGCGCAGGTGTTCCAGTTCCCGGTGGTCTACGACACCATGACCGTGCGCGACAACCTGGCCTTTCCGCTGCGCAACCGCGGCCGTGACGAGGCCTATGTCTCGGACCGGGTCCAGGAAATCGCCCGGATGATCGGCATGGAGGACATGCTGAACAAGAAGGCGCGCGGCCTGACAGCCGATGCCAAGCAGAAGATCAGCCTGGGCCGCGGCATGGTGCGCAAGGACGTCAACGCGCTGCTGTTCGACGAGCCGCTGACGGTGATCGACCCGCATATGAAATGGGAGCTGCGCACCCAGCTCAAGAAGCTGCACAACGAATTCGGCCACACGATGATCTATGTCACCCATGACCAGACAGAGGCACTGACCTTCGCCGACAAGGTCGTGGTGATGTATGACGGGCGCGTGGTGCAGATCGGCACCCCGCAGGAGCTGTTCGAGACGCCCGAGCACACCTTCGTGGGATATTTCATCGGCTCGCCTGGCATGAACGTGATCCCGGCCCGGATCGAGGGCACCCGCGCCTATCTCGACGGCTCCTATGTCGAGCTGGGCCGCGGTTATGGCGCGCTGGACGGCAAGGTCGAGATCGGCGTGCGGCCGGAATTCGCCCGGCTCAGCCAGTCCGAGGGCCTGCCGGTCAAGATCCGGCGGATCGAGGACGTGGGCCGCCACAAGATCATCCGCGCCGATTTCTTCGGCCACGACATCAACATCATAGCCGGCGAGGACGAGCAGGTCAGCGCCGACATGAACCGCGTCAGCTTCGATCCCGAGCGGGTCAATGTTTATGCCGACGACTGGCGGATCAAGGGGGAGGCCGCGTGATGGAAAAGACGGTCAATCAAAAGGCCTGGTTCCTGGTTCTGCCGGTGCTTTTGCTGGTCGCCTTCTCGGCGGTGATCCCGCTGATGACGGTGGTGAACTATTCCGTGCAGGACACGTTCGGAAACAACCAGTTCTTCTGGGCGGGTCTGGAATGGTTCGAGGAGATGCTGGCCTCGGAACGGATGTGGGACGCGCTGGGCCGGCAGCTGATGTTCTCGGGCATCATCCTGGCGATCGAGGTGCCCTTGGGCATCTTCGTGGCGCTGAACATGCCCAAATCGGGCTTCTGGTCCAGCTTCTGCCTGGTGCTGATGTCGCTGCCGCTGCTGATCCCGTGGAACGTGGTCGGCACGATCTGGCAGATCTTCGGCCGGGTCGATATCGGCCTGCTGGGTCACACGCTCGACGCGCTGGGCATCAACTACAACTACACCCAGGACACCGTGGCTGCCTGGATCACCATCGTGGTGATGGATGTCTGGCACTGGACCTCTCTGGTGGCGCTGCTGGCCTATGCAGGGCTCAAGTCGATCCCCGAGGCCTACTACCAGGCCGCCAAGATCGACCAGGCCTCGCGCTGGAAGGTGTTCCGCTACATCGAGCTGCCCAAGATGATGGGCGTGCTGATGATCGCGGTCCTGCTGCGCTTCATGGACAGCTTCATGATCTATACCGAGCCGTTCGTGGTCACCGGCGGCGGGCCGGGCAATGCCACCACGCTTCTGTCCATCGATCTGGTGAAGATGGCGTTGGGGCAGTTCGACCTCGGCCCCGCGGCGGCCTTCTCGATCATGTATTTCCTGGTGATCCTGCTGATCTCATGGGTGTTCTACACCGTGATGACCAACCTCGACAAAAGGGAGGGCTGAGTCATGGCCGACCTGACCGCCAATCAATCCGCGCCGCGTGGCCTGTCCCTGCCCCGGGTGAATTCGCGGGCCGTCGTGATGACGCTCTACCTGCTGTTCCTGCTGCTGCCGATCTACTGGCTCTTGAACATGAGCCTCAAGACCAACACAGAGATCCTCAACGATTTCACGCTGTGGCCCGACAACTTCACCCTGGACAACTACCGCACGATCCTGACCGATCCGTCCTGGTACATGGGCTATGTCAACTCGCTGATCTACGTGGTGATGAACACGGCGATCTCGCTGACCGTTGCGTTGCCGGCGGCCTATGCGTTCAGCCGCTATCACTTCATGGGCGACAAGCACCTGTTCTTCTGGCTGCTGACCAACCGCATGGCGCCGCCGGCGGTGTTCGCGCTGCCGTTCTTCCAGCTCTACAGCTCGGTGGGCCTGTTCGACACGCATATCGCGGTGGCGCTCGCGCATACGCTCTTCAACGTGCCGCTGGCGGTCTGGATCCTCGAAGGGTTCATGCGCGGCGTGCCCAAGGAGATCGACGAGACCGCCTTTATCGACGGCTACAGCTTCGGCCGGTTCTTCGTGAAGATCTTCATGCCGCTGGTCGCCTCGGGCATCGGCGTGACCGCGTTCTTCTGCTTCATGTTCTCGTGGGTCGAACTGCTGCTGAGCCGGACGCTGACCACGGTTGACGCCAAGCCCATCGCGGCGATCATGACTCGCACCCAGGGCGCCGCGGGGATCGACTGGGGCGTTCTGGCCGCCGCCGGCGTCCTGACCATCGTGCCCGGCGCGCTGGTGATCTATTTCGTGCGCAACTACATCGCCAAGGGCTTTGCCCTGGGTCGGGTCTGACCCGCAAAAGACGGAGGATTAACAATGGACTGGATGGCATGGACCTGGCCGACGGCGATCTTCTTCATCGTCATCGCGTCGCTTCTGATCACCTTCACGATCCTGGCGATCAAGTTCCCCGAGACGCCGCGCACCGGCATCCTGCGGATCGAGACCACCCGGGGCGACCGGTTGTTCATCACGCTTCTGGGCTCGGCCTTCATCAACCTGGCCTGGCTGGGCCTTGTCGGGGCGAACCAACCCTTCGCCCTGGTCATCTGCCTGATCTACGCCGCAGCGGTGTTCCGCTGGGTGTGATCGGGATCGCAACGGCGGCATCCGGACCGGGCGCCGCCATCAATCAAAGCCAAGTTCCAATAAATGGGAGGACCTTATGAACTTGAAGCTGAAATCAACAACGGCGGTCGCGATGGCGCTCGGCCTGTTGTCCGGGCCGGCATTCGCCGACATGGAGGCGGCCCGCGCGTTCCTCGACTCCGAGATCGGCGACATGTCGACGCTGTCACGCGCCGACCAGGAAGCCGAGATGCAGTTCTTCGTCGATGCCGCAGAGCCATTTGCCGGGATGGAGATCAAGGTGGTGTCGGAAACCATCGACACCCACAGCTACGAAAGCCAGGTGCTGGCCCCGGCCTTCACCGCGATCACCGGCATCCAGGTCACCCACGACCTGATCGGCGAGGGCGACGTGGTCGAAAAGCTGCAGACCCAGATGCAGTCGGGCGAGAACATCTACGACGCCTATGTCAACGACTCCGACCTGATCGGCACCCACTGGCGCTACCAGCAGGCCCGCAGCCTGACCGACTGGATGGAAGGCACCGGCGCCGACGTGACCAGCCCGACGCTGGACCTGGACGATTTCATCGGCATCCAGTTCACCACCGCACCGGACGGCGATCTCTACCAGCTGCCCGACCAGCAGTTCGCCAACCTCTACTGGTTCCGCTACGACTGGTTCAACGACGAGAAGAACAAGGCCGATTTCAAGGAAGCCTATGGCTACGACCTGGGCGTTCCGGTCAACTGGTCGGCCTACGAGGACATCGCCGAGTTCTTCACCGGCCGCGACCTGTCGCATCTGGGGGTCGAGGGCGAGGTCTTCGGCAACATGGACTACGGCAAGAAGGACCCCTCGCTCGGCTGGCGCTACACCGATGCGTGGATGTCGATGGCCGGGATGGGATCCGAAGGCGAGCCCAACGGCCTTCCGGTCGACGAATGGGGCATCCGGGTGAACGAGAACTCGCAACCCGTGGGCGCCTGCGTGGCCCGGGGCGGCGCGGCGAACTCGCCCGCTGCGGTCTACGCGGTGACCAAGGCGATCGAATGGCTGGACAAGTACGCGCCCCCGGCCGCTGCCGGCATGACCTTCTCCGAGGCCGGCCCGATCCCGGCGCAGGGGCAGATCGCCCAGCAGATGTTCATGTACACCACCTTCGTGCCGCCGCTGGTCGCGTCGGAGACGGTGATGAACGAGGACGGCACCCCGAAATGGCGACTCGCGCCGTCGCCGCACGGTGTCTACTGGACCGAAGGCACCAAGGTCGGCTACCAGGACGTGGGTTCCTGGACGATCCTGAAATCCACCCCCGACGAGCGCGCCAAGGCAGCGTGGCTCTATGCGCAGTTCGTGACCTCCAAGACCGTGGACGTGAAGAAAAGCCATGTCGGCCTGACCTTCATCCGCGAGTCGACGATCCAGCACGACAGCTTCACCGAGCGCGCCGACAAGCTCGGCGGCCTGGTGGAATTCTACCGCTCGCCCGCGCGGGTAGCGTGGTCGCCGACCGGCACCAACGTGCCGGACTATCCCAAGCTGGCGCAGCTGTGGTGGCAGAATATCGGTGACGCCATGTCCGGCGCCAAGACTCCGCAGGGCGCGCTGGACCAGCTTTGCGAGGACATGGAAAGCGTCCTGTCGCGGCTGGAGCGCGCGGGTATCCAGGGCGATATCGGTCCGAAGCTGAACGAAGAGCGTGACCCGCAGGAATGGCTCTCCGAGCCCGGCTCGCCCAAGGCGAAGCTCGAGAACGAGGACGAGGAGCCCGAGACCGTCTCCTATGACGAGCTAATCAAGTCCTGGCAGTAAGCCTGACACCGGCCGGGGCCTTCGCGGGCCCCGGCCGATTTCGTTTTTCCATTTGACATCAACGCACCGGATTGACCGACAATGACCCGGCCGGCCATGCTCTGGCCGGTTCCGACGACACGCAGGGAGGCAACAGATGGGTTACATTCTGGCCATCGATCAGGGCACGACGTCCAGCCGCGCGATCCTTTTCGACGAGGGGTTGAAGATCGCCGCCGTCGCGCAGGAGGAGTTCACGCAGCACTACCCTGCCAGCGGCTGGGTCGAGCATGACGCCTCGGACCTGTGGAGCAGCACCGCCGCCACCTGCCGCGCCGCGATGGAGAAGGCCGGCGCCCGGGCCGGTGACATCGCCGCGATCGGCATCACCAACCAACGCGAGACCACCCTGATCTGGGACCGCAAGACCGGCAAGCCCATTCACAACGCCATCGTCTGGCAAGATCGGCGCACCCACGAGATGTGCCAGCGGTTGAAATCCGAGGGTCAAGAGAGCACCGTCACCGACCGCACCGGGCTGTTGCTCGACCCCTATTTCAGCGCCACAAAGGTGGCCTGGATCCTCGACAATGTCGAAGGCGCCCGGGCCCGCGCCGAGGCCGGCGAACTGGCGTTCGGCACCGTCGACAGCTGGCTGATCTGGAACCTGACCGGCGGTGCCGTGCACGTCACCGACGCCACCAATGCCGCGCGCACCATGCTTTACGATATCCGCAAGGGCCGCTGGAGCAGCACCATGTGCAAGATGCTCGGCGTGCCGATGTCGCTTCTGCCCGAAGTGCGCGACTGCGCCGCCGATTTCGGCCACACGCGGGCGGACCTGTTCGGCGGCGAGATCCCGATCCTCGGCGTTGCGGGCGACCAGCAGGCCGCGACCATCGGGCAGGCGTGTTTTCAACCCGGCATGCTGAAATCGACCTATGGCACCGGTTGTTTCGCACTGCTGAACACCGGCGACACGCCGGTTGCGTCGCGGAACCGCCTGCTCACCACCATCGCCTACCAGATGGACGGCAAACCGACCTACGCGCTCGAGGGGTCCATCTTCATCGCCGGCGCCGTGGTTCAATGGCTGCGCGACGGGCTCAGGATCATCCGCGAAGCCAAGGAGACCCAGCCACTGGCCGAGACCGCCGATGACGGCCAGAATGTCGTACTGGTGCCGGCCTTTACCGGCCTGGGCGCACCCTACTGGAACGCCGAGTGCCGGGGTGCCGTCTTTGGCCTGACGCGCAATTCCGGCCCCGCCGAATTCGCCCGCGCTGCGCTGGAAAGCGTGGGCTACCAGACCCGCGACCTGCTCGAGGCGATGTATGCCGACTGGACGCCCGAGGGCGGCAACCGGGTGCTGCGCGTCGATGGCGGCATGAGTGCATCGGACTGGGCGATGCAGTTCCTGTCGGACATCATCGGCGCCGGGGTCGACCGCCCGCAGGTGCTCGAGACCACCGCGATGGGCGCGGCCTGGCTGGCGGGACAGCGCGCCGGGGTCTATCCGGACATGGACGGGTTCGCCGAGACCTGGGCGCTGGACCGCAGCTTCTCGCCGGAGATGGACGAAGACGAGCGCGCCCGGAAATACGACGCCTGGAAACGCGCCGTGGCCGCGGCGCAGGCGTTCTGATCCCGGGATGGACAAATTCACTCTGACCCTGCCGGGTCATGTTCTGTTCGGGCGCGGCACTGCCCGGCGCGCCGTGTCCGAGGTCTTGGCCCGGGGCAAGCGTCCGCTGGTCGTGCGCGGCCGGTCCTGCGGCTTTGCCGATGAATTGATCGCCGACCTGGAGCGCGAGGGCGCGAAAGTCACCGTCCTGTCGGGGTCCGGCGAGCCCACATTGCCGCAGCTGGAGACCGCGCTGCGCCAGGCGCAGGAGGCTGGGCCGACCGTCGTTCTTGCCATCGGCGGGGGGTCGGTCATCGACCTGGCCAAGGCCGTCGCGGCGCTGCTTCCGCAGGAGGGTGCGCCGCTGGACTATCTCGAAGTGGTCGGCCGCGGGCAGCCGCTGGAACGGGATCCGCTGCCGGTGTTCGCCCTGCCCAGCACCGCCGGGACCGGGGCCGAGGCCACCCGCAACGCGGTGATCGGCGTGCCGGGGGCGGCGCGCAAGGTGTCGCTGCGCGATCCGCGCATGATCCCCGATCTTGCCATCGTGGATCCCGCCCTGACCGACGGCTGCCCCCGGCACGTCACGCTGGCCTCGGGGCTGGACGCGCTGACGCAGGTGATCGAACCCTATCTGAGCAAACGCGCCAACCCGCTGACCGACGCGATCTGCCGCGACGCGATCCCGCGCGGCCTGTCCGCGCTGACCCGCCTGATGCAGGGTGACGAGCCCGGCGCGCGCGACGAGATGGCCTATGTCAGCCTGTGCGGCGGCATCGCGCTGGCCAATGCCGGGCTGGGCGCGGTTCACGGGCTGGCCGGCGTGATCGGCGGGCGCACCGGGCTGGCGCATGGCGCGATCTGCGGCCGCCTGCTGGTGCCGGCGCTGGTCGAAAACCGGGCCGCGCTGCTGGTCGCCGGCCTGCCGGTCGAACGGATCGACTGGCTGTGCGACTTGCTGGCGGATACCTTCGGAACCGGCGCCGACACCGCGCTGACGGCGTTCCAGCGGTGGATCGACGCGCAGGGCCTGCCCTATCTGCCCGATCCCGGTGATGCCGGAGAGACCCGCACCGCCTGGGCGCGCGAAGCGCAGGGCGCGTCGTCGATGAAATCCAACCCGGTTGACCTGGACGCGCGACAGCTCGGCCGCATCCTGTCTGCCGCGACGCAGGGCGCCTGACCCGTCCGACCTTGCCAAGGCGGCACTGCGGGACTACTGCCGAAAGGATGGGCGCGGACGCCAAAACCCGGTTGAATGACCCCTGCACGGAAGAGGAGACCCCGATGATCGAACGTATCGAGACCGGCACCCGGATGAGCAAGATCGTCAAGCATAACGGCGTGGCCTATCTCTGCGGCCAGGTCGGCGAAGGCGCCAGCGTCGAGGCGCAGACGCGCGATTGCCTGTCCCGCGTCGACGCGCTGCTGGAGCGCGCGGGCTCGTCCCGCGAAAACATCCTTCAGGCGGTGATCTGGCTGGCCGACATGGCCGATTTCGCCGAGATGAACGCGGTCTGGGATGACTGGGTGCCCGAGGGCCATGCCCCGGCCCGGGCCTGCGGCGAGGCCAGACTGGCCCGCCCCGACCTGAAGGTCGAGATCATCATTACCGCTGCCTGCTGAGCGCCGCAGCCCTCACCCGCACGCCGCCTTGAGCGCGCGCACGCTCTCGACCTTGGGCGCGCGACGTATGTCCGGTGCAAAGCCCAACGCCAGAAGATCGCGGTTCTCCTCGGGCGCGGCGACCGCGGCCGAGGCGTGGATCTCGGTGGCCCCGGTCCGGGCCACGAGTTCCGCGACATTGCCCGGATCGACGCCCGCGCCCGGCATGACCGACAGACCCGGCGGCGCGGTCCGCACCAGACAGGCGATGTCGTCGATACCCTCCATCGCGGTTGCGGCACCGCCCGAGGTCAGGATCCGCCGGACACCCAGCGCCTGCGCCGGCCCCGGAATGCCCTGACGGTCCGGCAACAGGTCGACGACCCGGTGCAGAGTCACATCCAGGCCGCGCGCCGCGGCGCAAAGACGCTCGAGCGCGGGCCAGTCGAGCCCCGCGCCGGATCCCGCACCCAGCACCGCACCGGCCAGGCCCATCTGCCGAACCTGCGCGATTTCCGCCGCCATCCCGGCCAGTTCGGCAGCGGAATAGAGGAAGTCCCCGGCGCGCGGGCGCACCATCACGTGCACCGGCACCGGAACCTGCCGGGCCGCCTGCAGCAGGGACAGCGGCGGCGACAGGCCGCCCAGCACAAGCGCCGCGCACAGCTCGATCCGATCGGCGCCGCCCGCTACCGCGGCTTCCAGCCCCGCAACGCTGTCCACGCAGATCTCCAGCAATGCCATCAGACAGCCCCGCCCGAGGTCGCCGCCATCCGCTCGAACGCATGCGCCGCCGCGCCGATCACGCCGCTGTCGGGGCCGGTTTTGGCGAGCACCAGCGCCGGTGCGTGATCGGGGGTAAGGAGCCGGGCGCGCATTTCCCGAGACACCGCGTCGACCAGCGCGGGATCGCCGGACAGCCCGCCGCCCGCCACGATCACATCCGGCGCCACAAGGTTCACCGCACCCGCCAGCGCGCCGCCTGTCACATCGAGATAGAGATCCAGCGTTTCCACCGCCCCGGCCTCGCCCGCGTGCCAGGCGCCCAGAATGGCTCTGCTGTCGCTTCGACGGCCCGTCACCGTGCGATAGAGCAACTCCAGCCCCCGCGCGCCGCCGAACAGGTCCACGCATCCGGGTTGCCCGCATCCGCAGGGGAGGTGGGGCAAGGCCCGCCCGGTGCGCGTGGCCGCCGCCGGGCCGTGGCCCCATTCCCCCGCCGATCCGCCCGCCCCGTGACGCAGCCGGCCATCCAGCACGAGCGCGCCGCCGACCCCGGTGCCCAGGATGATCGCGAACACCGCACCATGACCGCGCCCCGCGCCGGTGCGGGCCTCGGCCAGGGCAAAGGCCTTGGCGTCGTTGATCAGGTGTACCGGCCTGCCCAGTCGCGCCGAAAGATCACCCGCCACGTCGCGGCCCTGCAGGCAGGGAATGTTCGCCGCCCGGACCCGGCCGGCCGCAGGCTCGACGATCCCCGCGACGGACAAGGCCGCCGCCGTCGCCGCCTGCGGCACGAGTCGCCGAACCGCGTCGAGAAAGGCGGGATAGTCCGTGGTCGGAGTCGCGACCCGGCCCAGCGGCCGCGGCGAAAGATCTTCGTCGACCAGCGCGGCCGCGATCTTGGAACCGCCGATGTCGAAGGCGCAGATCATCCGGGGTCTCTCCTGTCGGTTGGGGCGGGTCCATTGACGATCTATTGCCACATCCCGAATGCCCACCGCAAAGGAAAGACGGGGCCGCCCGGGTCACCTTGCATCGCAAAGCGATGCCGCACGATCCCGGCGCTTGCCCTTGGATCGGCACAATGCAATTGTTTCCATTCACGCCGCCGGCCGCTGCCAGAGGATGACGATGCGCCCCTTTCCCACCCTCCTGCTTGCCGGTCTGATGGCCTGGCTCATCACTCCGGCACTGGCGCAGGGGGCCGACGAGGATGACTATCTCGGCTCGCAGGCCTGTACCTTCTGCCATGCCGAGGCCGCCGAAGACTGGGCCGGCTCGCATCATGCCCTGGCCTGGACCGAGGCCACGTCCGAGAACATCCTCGGCGATTTCGACGACACCGAGTTCACACTTGACGGCATGACCGCGCGCTTTTCGCGCGGCGCCGACGGCGCGCATGTCGTGACCGTCACCGAACAGGACGGCCGGACCACACGCTATCCGGTGCACTCGGTCGCCGGGATCGCGCCGTTGCAGCAGTACCTGCTCGAGACCGAACCGGGACGGCTGCAGAGTTTCGACGTGGTCTGGAACACCGAGAATGGCGGCTGGTTCCACCTCTACCCGGATCAGGACCTGCCGCCCGATGACGGGTTGCACTGGACCGGCCCCTACAAGACGTGGAACGCGCGCTGCGCGGAATGTCACGCCACCGGGTTTGAAAAGAACCATGACCCGCAGACCGGGCTGTACCGATCCACCCAGGTCGAGATCGGTGTCGGCTGCGAGGCGTGCCACGGGCCGGGGCGCGCGCATGTCGACTGGGCCAATGTCGCTGGCACGACAACACCGCCGCCGAACTACGGCTTCGCCGTCGATTTCGGCGACACCGAGGCGGCGATCCAGCAATGTGCCACCTGCCATTCCCGGCGCGAGGCTCATCTCGACGGCAACCCGCTTCCGGGCACGCCCTTTCACGACGCCTACAACCTCGCGCTGCTGCGGCCGGGGCTCTACCAGGGCGACGGGCAGATCCAGGATGAGGTCTATGTCTACGGCTCGTTCCTGCAATCCAAGATGTATGCAAACGGCGTCGGCTGCGTGGATTGCCACACGCCGCACGACGCCGAGCCCGTCGCGCAGGGCAACACGGTCTGCACCCAGTGCCACAGCCCGGCCGCGAACCCGCGCTTTCCCGACCTGAAACCCGCAGTGTATGACGACCCGGCACACACGTTCCACCCGCCGGACAGCGAGGGCGGGCAATGCGTCAGCTGCCACATGGCCCAGCGGGTCTATATGGGCAATGACTGGCGGCGCGACCACTCGTTCCGCATCCCCCGCCCCGACCTGACCAACCGGACGGGCGCAAGCGACGCCTGCACGGATTGCCATCAGGACCGAACCGCCGAATGGGCCGCGGCCGAGATCGCCAAGCGCTTTCCGGACGGGTCGCAAACGCGGCCGCATTTTGGCCTGGCCCTTGCCGCCGGCCGCGACAACCCCGTTGGCGCCGCCAGTGACCTGGCCGACCTGGCCGGGGACACCGCGCAGCCCGGGATCGTGCGGGCCACGGCGCTGTGGCTGCTGGAGCAGTCCAACAGCCCCGCGACCGCCGCACGCCTGGCCCCGCTGCTCGCCGATCCCGACCCCGTCGTGCGTGCGGCCGCAATCGGGCTGCAGCGGCTTGCCCCGCCCGAGGATCGCGCCGGCCTGCTGGCCCCATTGCTGAGCGATACGGTGCGCACGGTACGCATGGCCGCGGCGCGCGGGCTGCTTCTGTCGCCCGAAACCCGGTTGCCGGAGACCGACCGCCCGGCCATGCAGGCCGGGCTTGCGGAGTGGCGCCAGGCCATGTCGAACCGGCTGGATTTCCCCGAGACCCACCTGCAGATGGCGGGCGTCGCGTTGACCCTGCGCAATTTTCCGGCCGCCGAGGGCGCGTTTCGCGATGTCGTGCGCCTGGACCCGCAGCAGGTCGATGCCTGGATGATGCTGGTGCGCCTCGCCGCCGCCCGGGGCGGCCCGCAGGCGGCCCGGCCGGTGGTCCGCGATGCGCTGGCTGCGAATCCCGATCACACGGTTCTGCAAGGCATGTGGCGCGAATTGACCGGCCAGACGGCACCCGGGACTGACCTCCTGCCGCCCTCCGACTGAGTTTCACCCCGTGATCCGATCGGATGTCTGCATCGGCGCGCGTCATCGCCCGCTTGCAATTGCATTCCATGCTTCTTAACCTGCCCAGATCGGAAATTTTGCACGATCGGGGAAATCTTGCAGGACTTCGGAGACGCAATCGGCCTCGCGCTGAACCTCGTCCTTTCCGGCGACGCCGATCTGTTCGAGATCGTGCTGCTGTCGCTGCGGGTGAGCCTGACCGCGACCGCCATCGCCTGTGTCTTGGGCCTGCCGCTTGGGGCGGTGCTGGCGGTGTCGCGATTCCGCGGCCGACAGGCGGCGCTGGTGCTGGTCAACGCGCTGATGGGGCTGCCGCCGGTGGTGGTGGGGCTGATCGTCTACCTGCACCTGTCGCGGGCCGGGCCGCTGGGGTTCCTCGGGCTGCTCTACACGCCCACGGCGATGATCATCGCCCAGTCGATCCTGATCACCCCGATTGTCGCCGCCCTTTCGCGCCAGGTGATCGAGGATCTGCATGGCGAGTATTCCGAACAGTTCCGATCCCTGGCCCTGTCGCGCAGGCAGGTGGTTCAGGCGCTGATCTGGGACGCGCGCTACTCCCTCGTCACGGTGGCCCTTGCCGGGTTCGGACGCGCCGTGGCCGAGGTCGGCGCGGTGATGATCGTCGGCGGCAACATCGACCACCTGACCCGGGTGATGACCACCGCCATCGCGCTTGAAACCTCCAAGGGCGACCTGCCGCTGGCGCTGGCGCTGGGGCTCGTTCTGATGGTCCTGGCGCTGGGCATCAACGCGGCGGCGCAAAGCGTCCGCCTCACGGCGGCGAGGTTCGCCTATGCCTGACACGCTCCTGCCCGTGATGCCACCCGCAGACCCGCCCGCCCCGGCGCGGTCGGCGCTGATGCCGCTGCGGGTGCGCGACCTGACGCTGCAGATGCGCGGGCAGCCGCTGCTGGACATCCCGGCGCTCGACCTCGACTGTGCGGGGACCACCGTCATCATGGGCGCGAACGGGGCGGGCAAGAGCCTGCTGCTGCGTCTGCTGCACGGCCTGATCGCGCCAAGTTCGGGTACGATTGCCTGGGGGGGCGCGGCGATGTCGCCCGCTATCGCGCGCCGTCAGGCGCTGGTGTTCCAGAAGCCGGTGCTGCTGCGCCGTTCGGTGGCCGCCAACCTGGATTTCGTTCTGCGGGCCCGCCGCGCCGGCACCGCCGAGGCGCGCGACGCGCTGCTGGCGCGTGTCGGCCTGACCCACAAGGCGAGCCAGCCCGCGCGCCTCCTCTCGGGCGGCGAGCAGCAACGGCTTGCCCTGGCACGCGCGCTGGCCACCCGGCCCGACATCCTGTTTCTCGACGAGCCCACGGCCAGCCTGGACCCCGCCGCGGTCCAGTCCTTCGAAGGCATCGTCTCGGACATTGCCGACGAAGGCACCAGTGTCATCTTCGTCACCCATGATGTCGGCCAGGCGCGGCGCATGGCACGAGAGGTCGTGTTCCTGCACCAGGGCCGTATCACGGAACACTCCGCCGCCCCCCGCTTCTTTGCCGCGCCGCAAAGCCGGGCGGCCCGGGCCTATCTGGCCGGGCAACTCCCCCTCTGATCCCGATTGCAATCCACGAGACCATCATGAAGACAGGTTCCTTCCTTGCCGCACTCGCCGTCGCGGCGACGCTTGCTACCGATGTCCCTGCGCAAGAGACCACAATCATCGTGCAATCCACGACATCGACGGCAAATTCCGGCCTCTACGATCACCTGCTACCGATCTTCGAGCGTGACAGCGGCATCACCGTGAACGTCGTCGCGGTGGGCACGGGGCAGGCGATCCGAAATGCCGCGAATTGCGATGGCGACGTCCTGCTTGTGCATGCCAAACCTGCCGAGGAGGAATTCGTTGCGTCCGGCGGCGGCGTCTCGCGCACGGACCTCATGTATAACGACTTCGTCATTGTCGGCCCGCCCTCGGACCCGGCGGGCATCGGCGGGCTGACCGATGTTCATGCCGCTCTGCGCGGGATCGCGGAGTCCGAAGCGCTTTTCGCCTCGCGCGGCGACGATTCCGGCACCCACAAGAAGGAGATGTCCCTCTGGAACGCGGCCGGCGTCGATCCTGCCGAGGCCTCGGGCGCGTGGTACCGCGAAACCGGGTCGGGCATGGGGGCCACGCTCAACGCCGGGATCGGCATGGGCGCCTATGTGATGACCGACCGCGCGACCTGGATCAGCTTCGGCAACAAGCAGGACCATGTGATCCAGGTCCAGGGCGACGAGCAGATGTTCAACCAGTATGGCGTCATACCGGTCAGCCCCGAGGCCTGCCCGCAGGTCGAGGCCGAGGCCGGGCAGCGCTTCGTCGACTGGCTCGTGTCCGAGGCCGGTCAGGCGGCTATCGGTGCGTATCGCGTCGGGGGCCAGCAACTGTTCTTTCCCAATGCGCCCGAGCCGAACTGAGGCCCATATGCGCGGGTCTTGCCGCCCCTTCCTGCCTGCCGCATCATGCCGGCCATGACCAACGCACCGACCCGCCCGGAATTCCTGACCGTGCCCGAGCTGGCAGAGCTGCTGCGGATCAAGGAGCGCAAGGTCTATGACCTCGCCGCCTCGGGGCAGGTGCCGTGTTCCCGGGCCACCGGCAAGCTGCTGTTCCCCGAGGCCGAGATCCGCGCCTGGATCGACGGCAGCCGCTCGGGTCCGGCCGGGCAAACGCGGCGGCCGGCCGTCTTTCTCGGCAGCCATGATCCGCTTCTGGACTGGGCCCTGCGCAATTCGCGCTCGGGCTTCGCCACGATCTTCGACTCCAGCCTGGACGGGCTGGCACGGTTCGTCGCCGGAGAAGGTGCGGCAGCCGGCCTTCACATCCACGAGGACGGCGATGAATGGAACCTGGCCCGGGTCGAGGCCGAAGCCGTGGATCAGGACGCAGTGCTGATCCATTGGGCGAAACGGCGGCGCGGCCTGGTGATGCGCCGGGAGTTGGCGGCACAGGTCCAGGGTATCGGCGACCTGCGCGGGCACAGCTTTGCCCCGCGCCAGCCCGAGGCGGGCTCGGAAATCCTGTTCCGCCACCTTCTGGCCCGGTCGAGCCTTGTCGAGGCCGACCTGGACTGCATCGCCCCGTGCCGCAGCGAACAGGACGCGGTTCTGGCCGTGGCCCGGAGCGACGCCGACGCCGCCTTCGGGCTTCAGGCGCTGGCCGCGCCTTACGGGCTCGGCTTCGTTCCGGTGATCGAGGAATCCTTCGACATCCTGGCCGACCGCCGGGCCTGGTTCGACCCGCCGATGCAATCGCTGATGGCATTCGCGCGGACCGCCGATTTTCGCGACCAGGCCGAGAAGCTCTCGGGCTACGATGTGAGCGCGCTGGGTGCCGTCAAATGGAATAGGTGATTCTACCCCGAAAGGGCGGGAATCCGCCGACCGGGACAGCGCCGGAATGCAAGTTACCGGCGAACTTTGTCGCCGCGAACTGAACAGAGGCACACCTCAAATCACATTGATCCTGTGATGGAAACGACGAGGGATACAATTTTACCTCGCCCTAGTTTTTGTTTTCAAAAGACAAATCGTCCCCAAATGGGGACTCCCACGCGGCAACTCGCATTTTAGGGGAACAGTGTGACATGGTTCCCACTCAATCCCCACGTGTATGTGTTAATGTCTCGTTCATTCTAATGCTGCTCGACCGGGGATGTACGATGACGGGAAACAAGTTTGGTGCGGACGACAAACCGCAGTTTCCACATATTCAGCCTGAATTGCTGGACAGATTGAACCAGACCGCCGATCTGTTGGCCAAGCCGCATGCCAAACGCCGGTCGGCGCCGCGCTGCGCGGTCACGGCCGAGGACTCCCCGCCCATCCCGACAGTCGCCCGGCGCGGTTTGCCGCAGGGGCTGGTGGCGAAGATGGGGCCTGTGGCCGGTCTCAAGGCCTGGGGCGGCCTGCGGCGCGCCTGACGCCGGCGGGCCCTGGCACGGCGCCGCTCCCGAGAAAGAAATCAATCTAGGAATCGCTCCGGCGCCGCGAGCGTCGGCACCTGTGCCGTCCAATCCGCATAATCGCCGCTGGTCGCCAGGCCGTGCAGCTCCTCCAGCGCGCCGATCGGGTCGCCCCGATGGTGGTCGATCCGCAAGGTCAGCGGGGCGCGCGTCGGATGCAGGACCAGAAGGGCCGCCGAGAGCAGCCCGCGGCTGTCCCCGCCCGCGCGTTCGGCGGCGCGCAACGCGCCCAGCAACCGCTTGGCAAAAGGGTCCGGGCCGGGTTGGATCGCCGCCTGCATGGCATCCAGCACAGTCTCGCCCGTCAGCATGTTGCCGCTCACGACACTGCCGTCGAAACAGCGGCTGCCCATCTCCGGCGTGTTGGACCGACCGGTGAAGGCCGCGCCCTGACCGGCCGCGCCGAGGGCGGCCAACTGGCGCCAGTCGCGCCCGGCATCCGCCTGGGTGACGCGCGCGACCGCTGTCGCCGCATCGACCCCCGCGCGCATCAGGACAAGCACGTCCTCGCCCCAAAGGGTCGATGGTGCCGCGCCCTGGCTGGCCGAAAGCCCGACCCGCGCATCGCCGCGCAGGACCCACCCGCCAACGCACAGGCTGCCGGTGGCGGCCGCGCCGCCGAACGCGCCGGTCTCGGGATCCCTGGCAAGAATCGAAAAGGTCATGGGCCGCCTTCTTTGCAGGTATTGCCGATTTATCATGAAAAATTGACCGAAGCAAATTATCATGATAATTGGAGGCACGCTGCCAACAGGGAGAACTCATATGACATTCAAGAGCTGGACCCGCCGCGGTCTGCTGGCCGCCACGTCGGGCGCGCTGCTGGCATTCACGGCCCTGCCCATGCCCGCCGCCGCCCAGACACCGCCCGGCGTTCTGATCGTCGGCCAGATCGCCGAGCCCAAGTCGCTGGACCCCGCGGCGGTGACGGCGGTCAACGATTTCCGCATTCTGGTCAACGTCTACGAGGGGCTGACCCGCTACAAGTCCGGCACGCTGGAGGTCGAGCCGGGCCTGGCCACGAGCTGGGAGATCAGCGAGGACGGCACCGAATATACCTTCACCCTGCGCGAGGGCGTGACCTTTCACGACGGCACGCCCTTCAACGCCGAGGCGGTGAAGTTCAACTTCGACCGGATGCTGGATGAATCGCACCCCTATCACGACACCGGCCCGTTCCCGCTGGCCTTCTTCTTCGGCGCGGTGGAACAGACCGAGGCGGTCGATGACCTGACGGTGAAGTTCACGCTGAACGCGCCCTACGCGCCGTTCCTGTCCAACCTCGCCTATCCCACCGGGTTGATGGTCTCGCCCGCCGCGGTCGAGGCGCATGGCGCCGATTTCGGGCGCAACCCGTCCGGCACCGGCCCGTTCAAGTTCGTCGAATGGCGCTCGAACGAGGCGGTGGTGATCGAGCGCAACGCCGACTACTGGGGCGAGCCCGCCGGCACCGAGGCGGTGGTCTTCCGCCCGATCACCGACGCCAATACCCGCGTGGCCGAGATGCTGGCCGGGGGCATCGACCTGATGGTCGAGGTGCCGCCGACCTCGCTGAGCCAGTTCGAGGGCGACGCCTATACCGTGCACGAACAGGCCGGCCCGCATGTGTGGTTCCTGATCCTGAACGCCAAGGAAGGCCCCTTCGCCGACAAGCGCGTGCGCCAGGCCGCGAATTACGCGATCAACAAGGAAGCGATCGTGAACGACGTTCTGGAAGGCACCGCCACTGTGGCCGCCGGCCCGACCCCGCCCGCCTTTGCCTGGGCCTATAACGACGAGCTGGATCCCTATCCATACGATCCTGAAAAGGCCAAGGCGCTGATCGCCGAGGCCGGGGCCGAGGGCGCCGAGCTGACCTTCTACGTCACTGAGGGCGGCTCGGGGATGCTGGACCCGGTGCCGATGGGTACCGCGATCCAGGCTGACCTGGAGGCGGTGGGCTTCGACGTCAAGATCGAGACCTATGAGTGGAACACCTTCCTGGGCGAGGTGAATCCCGGTCTCGAGGGCAAGGCCGACATGGCCGAGATGGCGTGGATGACCAACGACCCCGACACGCTGCCTTATCTGGCGCTGCGGTCCGAGGCCTGGCCCGACAAGGGCGGGTTCAACTCGGGCTATTACGCCAACGAGAAGGTGGACGAGCTGCTCGAGGCGGCCCGCACCGCCACCGACCAGGACGAGCGTGCACGGCTCTATCGCGAGATGCAGGCCATCGTGCAGGAAGAAGCGCCCTGGGTCTTTGTCGCCAACTGGAAGCAGAACGCGGTGACGAATGAGCGGGTCGAAAGCTTCGGATTGGAGCCGTCCTTCCTGCTGCATCTCCAGAGCGTCGTGAAGAACTGACGCATCTGCCCGGGGCCGTCACGGCCCCGGGACATTCCGAAAGGTCCATCGCGGCGCAAAGGCGGGCACAATGGGCAGCTATATCCTGAAACGTCTGGTCTCGGCGATCCCGGTGCTTCTGGGCATCACCGTCATCGTGTTCGGCATCATGTCGCTGATCCCCGGCGACCCGGCCACCGCCATCCTGGGCGCCTATGCGACACCGGACAACGTGGAAAAGCTGAACCGAGACCTGGGCTTGGACAAGCCGGCGATGCAGCGGTACTTCATCTGGCTGGGCAACATGATCCAGGGCGATTTCGGGCGCTCCTATTCGCTCAACCGCCCGGTGCTGGACGAGGTGCTGGAACGCTTCAACGCCACTCTGATCCTCGCCGGCACCAGCTTCGTGCTCTGTGCCGTGCTCGGCATCCTGGCCGGTGTGGTCTCGGCGGCTCGGCAATATGGCTGGGCCGACAAGCTCATTACCTTCACCGTGCTGATCGGCATCTCGGTGCCGGCCTTCTTCCTCGGCATGATGATGATCCTGCTGTTTGCGGTGAACCTGCGCTGGTTGCCGGTCTCGGGGATGTACGCGATCTATGGCGGCGGCGATCTGCCCGACCTGCTGAACCACCTGATCATGCCCGCGCTGGCGCTGTCTGCAGTGGCCACCGGCGTCGTTGCGCGGCTGTCGCGCAGCGCCATGCTCGAGGTGCTGCGGCAGGACTATATCCGCACCGCCCGCGCCAAGGGCGTGCCCGAGCGCCGCGTCATCATGGGCCATGCCCTGCGCGCGGCGATGGTTTCGATCATCCCGGTCCTCGGCATCCAGGCCGGGTTCGTGCTGTCCGGCGCGGTCTATATCGAGATCGTGTTCCAGTGGCCCGGCGTGGGCCGGATGCTGGTCGACGCGATCCTCAAGCGCGACCTGTTGCTGGTGCAGGGCGGGGTCGTCTTCGTCGCCGCCTGCTACGTGATGTTCAATATCGCGGTCGACGTGGCGCAAAGCCTGCTGGACCCGAGGATCAAGACATGACGCAGTTCCTGAAACTGCTGTTCCGCAACCGGCTGGCGGGCTTCGGCGCGGTGGTCCTTTCGGTCATCCTGCTGCTCGTGCTGTTGACGCCGATCCTGCCGCTGCAGAACCCCGACACGACCGCCACCGCCGACCGGTTCCTCAAACCCTTTACGCCCGGCCACCCGCTGGGCACCGACCATCTGGGCCGCGACCTGCTCAGCCGCCTTCTGTGGGGCACTCGCCTGTCTCTGGCCGTGGGCATCTCGGCGGCGCTGATTGCCGCCACCATCGGCTCGGCCATCGGCATCGTCGCGGGCTATTTCGGCGGGCGCACCGACAACGTGATCATGCGCGGCGTCGACATGCTGATGGCTTTTCCCTACATCCTGCTGGCGCTGGCCATCGTCGCCGCACTGGGACCGGGGCTGATGAACGCGCTGATCGCCGTGGCCGCGGTCAACGTGCCGTTCTTCGCCAGAAACATCCGCGGCGTCACGGTCAGCCTGGCGGGGCGCGAGTTCATCGACGCCGCGCGTCTGGCCGGCATGGGACACGCGCGCATCATCCTGACCGAGCTTCTGCCCAACGTCCTGCCGGTTATCGTCATCGCCATGTCCACCACGGTGGGCTGGATGATCCTGGAAACCGCCGGTCTCAGCTTCCTGGGCCTCGGCTCGCAGCCGCCGCAGGCCGATCTGGGCTCGATGCTGGGTGAGGCACGCTCGGCGCTGATCACGCATCCGCATACATCGGTGGTGCCGGGGCTGATGATCTTCCTCATCGTGATGTCCATCAACCTGCTGGGCGACGGGGTGCGCGATGCGCTCGACCCGCGCCTGCGCTCCGGCGCGCTCAGCCGTCCTCGCGCCACCACGCTGGTCGAGCGGCAGGGCGAGATCCCGCCCGCCTCCGACGACCTGCTGGCGATCCAGGATCTGCACACGCAGTTCCATGTGGGCAAGCGCATCTACCGCGCGGTGGGCGGTGTCAGCCTTGCGGTGAAACCCGGCGAATGCCTCGGCGTGATCGGCGAGAGCGGGTCGGGCAAGTCGGTCACCGCGCTGTCGGTCATGGGCCTTGTCGCCTCACCCCCCGGCGTGATCACTGGCGGCGCGGTGCGGTTCCAGGGCGAGGATCTGGTCGGCGCCCCCTACGAGACCCTGCGGCAGAAGCGCGGCGACCGGGTGGCGTATATCTTCCAGGATCCGCTCAGCACGCTGCACCCGCTTTACCGCGTGGGCGAGCAGCTGGCCGAGGCCATCCAGTCGCACCACAAGATCTCCAGCAAGGATGCCCGCACCCGCGCCATCGCACTCCTCAAGGACGTGCGCATCCCCAACGCCGAAAGCCGCATCGACAATTACCCGCACGAGATGTCGGGCGGGATGCGGCAGCGGGTCGGCATCGCCATGGCGCTGGCCAACGAGCCGGACGTGATCATCGCCGACGAGCCGACAACGGCGCTGGACGTCACGGTTCAGGCGCAGATCCTGTCGCTGCTCGACGATTTGCGCCGCGACCGCGGGCTGGCGATTGTCTTCATCACCCACGATTTCGGCGTGGTGGCGCAGCTCTGCGACCGGGTGGCGGTGATGTATGCCGGCCGTATCGTCGAAGAGGGGCCGACAGGCGCCGTTCTGGACGCGCCGGCGCATCCCTATACCAAGCGCCTGATTGCCTGTGTGCCGGAACTGGGCGGCGGGCGGCGCGAATTGGCCGCCATCCCGGGCCTGCCGCCAGTGGTGGACGACCTGCCGCCCGGCTGCGCCTTTGCCCCACGCTGCGACAAGGCGCGGGACGACTGCCGCGCGGGCGACATCCCGCTCGACGGCACCGCACCACGCGCCGTGCGCTGCCTCTATGCCGAGGAGGCCGTCTGATGCCCGCCCTCAAGGTCGAGAACCTGGCCAAGACCTTTCCGCTCAAGAAGCCGCTCTTCGGCGCGGCGCGCGACGGCGTGCGCGCGGTGCGGCCCATGAGCTTCGAGGTGGCCGAGGGCGAAACCCTCGGCGTGGTGGGCGAATCCGGCTGCGGCAAGTCCACCCTGGCGCGGATGCTGGTCGGGCTGCTGGAGCCCAGCGAGGGCCATATCGAGATCGCCGGCAAGGCCCTGGACAATGCCGACCCGGCCGCCTTCGGAAAGCTGATCCAGTATGTTTTCCAGGATCCGAACAGCAGCCTGAACCCGCGCAAGTCCATCCGCCAGATCATCGAGGCACCGCTGAAACGGCTCTACCGGATGAACCGGGCCGAACGCGCCGCGCGGATCAGCGAAGTCTTCGCCAGCGTCAACCTGCGCGACGAGTTCCTTGACCGATATCCGCACGAGTTCTCCGGCGGGCAAGCGCAGCGCATCGGCATCGCCCGCGCGCTGGCCGCCAACCCCCGCATCATCGTGCTGGACGAGCCGGTCTCGGCGCTGGATGTCTCGGTGCAGGCACAGGTACTGAACCTGCTGGCCGATCTGCGCGCGCAATTCGGTCTGACATACCTGTTCATCACCCATGACCTTGCCGTGGTCGAGGCCGTGAGCGACCGAATCGTGGTGCTCTATTTCGGCGCGGTGGTCGAGCTGGGCCGCGCCGAGAGGATCTTTGCCGCCCCGCGCCACCCCTATACCAGCCTGCTTGCCCAGAGCGCGCCGGTCGTCGGGCGCGCATTGACCGCACCGGAGCAGAAGGATAGTGAGCTACCCGATCCGCTGAACCCGCCGCCGGGCTGCGCCTTTGCGGGTCGTTGCCCCCGCGCCACCGACCTCTGCCGCGCCACCGACCCGCCGCTGGAACAAATGGGAGAGGATCAGTTTGCCGCCTGCCACCACCCCCTTGAAGACTGAACCCAGGCTCAGCCGCCCGGTGCAGGTCGCCGAGGCGATCAAGGACTGGGTCGTCGAGCAGGGCCTGCGCGCGGGGGACCGGCTGCCGGGCGAGGCGGACCTGATCGCGCGCTTCGGCATGGCCAAGGGCACCATCCGCGAGGCGATGCGCATCCTCGAGGCGCAGGGCCTGATCAAGACCCGCACCGGCCCCGGCGGCGGCAGCTTCGTGCACGAGGTCAGCCGCCAGCGGGCCAAGGCGCTTCTGGGCAACTACTTCTATTTCCGCAGCCTGACGATCGACGACATCTATCAGCTGCGTCTGCTGCTGGAACCCGAGATGGCGGCGTCGCTGGCGGGGCAGTTGCCCGACGAGGTTCTGGACCGGCTCGCGGCCATCGTGGACGGCTATGCCGAACCCGCCCGCTCGCCGGACGAGGAGCGTGAGCAGCATATCGCCTCGCTGGGGTTCCACGCGCTTCTGGCCGAAAAGGCGTCCAACCCGCTGCTCGGGTTCATCATCGACTTCATGGTCAACCTGCTGTCCGACCTGACCGTGTATCGCAAGCTCTACGCCCCGCCGAACCTTGAGCTGTGGGAGCGCGGCCGCGACCACCAGCAGCGCCTGATCGAGGCGCTGCGCGACGGCAAGCCCGAGGCGGCGCGCGGGATCATGGCCGCCCATATGGAAACCGCGTGGTCGCTGATGCGCGGGCAGGAGGCCGAGATGCTGCGCCGCTTCATCTCGGAATAGGCGCGGCCGGCGGATTTCCCGGCGCCGGGGTTGCGCAGCGGCGCGGCACTCGGCAGTCTGTGCGCACCATGACCACGGATATGTCCCAGGCGCCACGCGATTCCATGCAACGACCGCCTGGCCCCCACGCCTCCCGCGGCGGCCGCGCGGGACCATCCCACACCCAGACCAAAGACGCGGACGGACGGATTTGAAACAGATGACCGAAGCACCCCATGCCGTCTACGGCGTGGAAAAATGGGGCCGAAACCTGATCGTCGTCACCGAGGAGGGAGAGATCGGGCTGAACAACCCGCTGGCCCCCGAGGCCGCGCCGATCAGCCTGCCCGGCATCCTGCACGACCTGGAGCAGCGCGACATCCGCCCGCCGATGATCGTGCGCGTCAGCTCCTATCTCGAGAGCGAGATCGACCATATCAACGAGAGCTTTGCCGCAGCGATCCGGCGCACCGGCTACCAGGGCACCTATCGCGGCGTCTTTCCGATCAAGGTCAACCAGCAGGCGCAGGTGGTCGACCGGATCGTCGAGTTCGGGCAGAAATACCACTACGGGCTCGAGGCCGGTTCCAAACCCGAACTGGTGATCGCCCTGGCCCACCGCCTGTCGCGCGAGGCGCTGATCGTCTGCAACGGGGTCAAGGACGCCGAATTCATCCGGCTGGCGATCCTGTCACGGCGCCTGGGCTTCAACACGGTGATCGTGCTGGAAAGCCCGAAAGAGGCCGAGACGGTGATCGAGGTGCACCGCGAACTGGGGCTGGAGCCGCTCCTGGGCGTGCGCGTGAAGCTGACCAACATGATCACCGGAAAATGGGAGGAAAGCTCGGGCGACCGCTCGACCTTCGGCATGAACACAGATCAGCTGGTTTCGGTGATCGACCGGCTGCGCGATGCCGGGCTGCTGCATTGCCTCACCCTGCAGCATTCGCACCTGGGCAGCCAGGTTCCCGACGTGAACGACGTGCGCCGCGCGGTGGGCGAGGCCTGCCGCTATTTCACCGAGCTGACCCGCGAGGGCGCGCCGCTCACCCATCTCGACCTCGGCGGCGGGCTGGGGGTGGACTATACCGGCGAGAAACGCGCCACCGAGAATTCGATCAACTACACGGTCGAGGAATACTCCGCCAATATCGTCGAAACCGTGGCCTATGCGCTGGACGAGGCCGGGATCGACCATCCCACGATCGTCACCGAGAGCGGCCGCGCGGTGGTGGCGACCTCCTCGATGCTGATCTTCAACGTGCTGGAAAGCACGCTCTACGACGCGCCCGACGCGCCCGAGATCCGGCCCGACGACCATCACCTGGTCTCGGACCTTGCCGCGGTGGGCGGATACCTCAGCGCCGACCGGCTGCAGGAATGCTGGAACGACGCCAGTTTCTACCGCAACGAGCTGCGCGCGCTGTTCCGGCGCGGCTATGTCGACCTGCGCCAGATGGCCCGGGCCGAGCGCATCTACCTGTCGCTGATGGCCCGGATCAAGGCGCTGGTCGAGGAACAGGAGGGCGGCACGGACGTTTCCGACCAGATGGAGAAACTGGCCGATATCTACCACTGCAACTTCTCGCTGTTCCAGTCGCTGCCCGATGTCTGGGCCATCGACCAGCTGCATCCGATCGTGCCGCTGCAGATGCTGGACCGGGCGCCGGATCGCCGCGCGGTCCTCAGCGACATCACCTGCGACAGCGACGGCAAGGTCGACCGCTTCATCCTGGCCGACGGCGCCTCGCCCTCGCTGCCCGTCCACTCGCTGCCCGACGAGGGGCATTACTACATGGGCGTGTTCTTCGTCGGCGCCTACCAGGAGACGCTGGGCGATCTGCACAACCTCTTCGGCGACACCAACGTGGTCACCATCGACCTCAAGCCCGATGGCGGGTTCGAGCTGCTGCACGAGCAGGAGGGCGATACCATCAGCGAGGTGCTGGCCTATGTCGAATACGACCCCGCCGACTGCGTGGCCGCCTTCCGCAAGATGGTGGACGAGGCCATTGCGACAGGCACGCTCAAGGCCGGCGACCGCCGGACGCTGATGAGCGCCTATCGCGACAGCATCAACGGCTATACCTACTACGAATGACCCCGCATCCCCGAAAGGAGGCTTTCAAATGGGCAAGACACTGGTGATCGGCGCGGGCGGCGTGTCCCACGCCGCCGTGCACAAGATGGCGATGAATTCCGAGATCTTCACCGAGATCACGCTGGCCAGCCGCACCAAGGCCAAATGCGACGCCATCGCGAAATCGGTCAAGGAGCGCGTGGGCGTGGACATCGCCACCGCGCAGATCGACGCGATGGATGTGGACGCCACCGCGCAGCTGATCCGCGACACCGGCGCCGAGATCCTGGTGAACCTCGCCCTGCCCTACCAGGACCTGAAGCTGATGGATGCCTGCCTCGAGGCCGGGTGCCATTACATCGACACCGCCAACTACGAACCCGAGGACGTGGCCAAGTTCGAATATCACTGGCAATGGGCCTATCGCGACAAGTTCAGGGAGGCCGGGCTGACCGCCATCCTCGGCTCGGGTTTCGATCCCGGCGTCACTTCGGTTTTCGCCACCTGGCTCAAGAAGCACAAGCTCGATACCATCCGCCAGATCGACGTGCTGGATGCCAATGGCGGCAGCAACGACCAGGAATTCGCCACCAATTTCAACCCCGAGATCAACCTGCGCGAAGTGCTGGCCGACGCCCGCCACTGGGAGAACGGCGAATGGCAGGTCACGCCCGCCATGACCCACAAGGTCGAGTTCGATTTCCCCGCCATCGGGCCCAAGAATATGTACCTGATGTATCATGAGGAACTGGAATCGCTCTCCATCCACTTCCCCGAGATCGAGCGCGCCCGCTTCTGGATGACCTTCGGGGACGCCTATATCACCCATGCCAAGGTGCTGGAGAATGTCGGCATGACCCGGATCGACCCGGTGATGCACAACGGGGTCGAGATCATCCCGATCCAGTTCCTGAAAACCCTGCTGCCCGACCCCGGAGATCTGGGCCAGGAGACCAAGGGCAAGGCCTGCATCGGCGACATCGCCACCGGCCAGGCCAAGGACGGCACGGGCGAAAAGACCTACTACATCTACAACATCTGCGATCACGAAGAATGCTACCGCGAGGTCGGATCGCAGGCCGTCAGCTACACCACCGGCGTCCCAGCGATGATCGGCGCGGCGCAGGTGCTCAAGGGCAATTGGCGCGACCCCGGCGTGTGGAACATGGAACAGCTCGATCCCGACGACTTCATGGACATGCTGAACAATCACGGCCTGCCGTGGCAGGTCCACGAGCTCGACGGTCCCGTGACGTTCTGACTGTCCGGCGGGGCCACGTCCCGCCTTCATCTTTTTGAAAGTACTCCGGGGGTCCGGGGGCAGCGCCCCCGGCGCTCTCCACCAAGCGGAGGCGCCGCCAATGGCAGACATGATGACCACCCAGGCCGGCGACGCGGGCGCCTTTCGCCGGTTCGACCTCGCCCGCGTGCCAAGTCCGTGCTTCGTCGTCGACGAGATCGCCGTCGAGCGGAACCTGGCCATCCTGTCCGATATCGGCACCCGCTCGGGCGCGCATGTGCTGGCCGCGCTCAAGGCGTTTTCCATGTTCGCGCTGGCCCCACTGGTCCGGCGACATCTTGGCGGCACCTGCGCCAGCGGGCTTTTCGAGGCGCGGCTGGGGCGCGAGGAATATGGCGGCGAGGTCGCAACCTTCTGCGCCGGATACAAGGCCTGCGAGATCGACGAGATCATCGCCCTGTCCGACCACATGATCTTCAACAGCCCGGCCCAGCTTGCCCGGTTCGGCCCCCGCGCCCGCGCGGCGGGGAAACAGGTCGGTCTCAGGATCAACCCCGAGCACTCCGAGGGCGAGGTACCCAAATACGACCCCTGCGCGCCCTGCTCCCGCCTCGGCACTCCGGTCAGCCAGCTGACACCCGAGATGCTGGCGCAGGTCGACGGGCTGCACATGCACACGCTCTGCGAACAGGGATTCGCGCCTTTGGCCCGCACATGGGCTGCGGTAGAACCCCGGCTCGCCCCCCATCTGCCCGGCCTGAATTGGCTCAATTTCGGCGGCGGCCACCACATCACCCGCGCCGATTACGACCGCGACGCGCTGGCAGGCTTCATCAGGGATATCCGCGAGACACACGGTGTCGACGTCTATCTCGAGCCCGGCGAGGCGGTGGCGCTCGACGCCGGCATCCTGGTGGGCGAGGTCCTCGATCTGCCCACCAACGGCATGGACCTTGCGATCACCGACATCTCCGCCACCTGCCACATGCCCGACGTGATCGAGGCGCCCTATCGTCCCGCGCTGCTGGACGAGGCCGATACGGGACACACTTATCGCCTCGGCGGCCCGTCCTGCCTCGCCGGCGACGTGATCGGCGACTACACTTGGCGCGCGCCGCTGCAGATCGGCCAGCGCTTCGCCTTTCTCGACCAGGCGCATTACTCGATGGTCAAGACCAACACGTTCAACGGCGTCCCCCTGCCTGCCATCGCCCTGTGGAACAGCGACACCGACGCGCTGCGGATCGTACGCGAATTCGGTTATGACGATTTCAAGGAGCGGCTCTCATGAGCGTCTTTCTCGACAGCGAACTCACCGACGACGAGCGCCGGGACAGCGGCCGTTTCCGGGTGATCCCGGTGCCGCTGGAGCGCACCGTGTCCTACGGCTCGGGCACCGCGAAAGGACCGGCCGCCATCATCGAGGCCAGCAACGAGCTGGAGCGTATCGTTGCGGGGTCCGAGCCCTGCGCCTCCGGCATCTTCACCGAACCGCCGCTCGACTGCACCGGCCCCCTGCCCGAAGTCATGGAGCGCCTTGCCACCCGCACCGAGGCCGCCACCCGCGCCGGCCGCATTCCCGTGACGCTCGGCGGGGAACACTCGCTCAGCTACGGCGCGGTCGCCGGTGTCGCCCGCGCCCTGGACCGGCCCATCGGCATCGTGCAGATCGACGCCCATGCCGATCTGCGGGTTGCCTATCAGGGCGAGAAGCACAGCCATGCCTCGGTCATGCATCTGCTGGCCGAGGACGGGATCAGACTGGCCCAGTTCGGCGTGCGGGCGCTCTGCGCGCAGGAGGTGGAAAGCCGCAAGGCCAATGGTGTCTTCTTCCGCGATGCCGAGGAGCTTGTGACCGAAAACACCCTCGCCGCCGATCTGCCCGGCGATTTTCCCGAGCTGGTCTATGTCAGTTTCGATGTGGACGGTCTGGACCCGTCCCAGATGCCGGCGACCGGCACGCCGGTTCCCGGCGGTCTGGGCTACTACCAGGCCCTGCGGCTGGTGGAACACGCGTTGAGGGGCCGGCGCTGCGTCGGTTTCGACGTGGTCGAACTGGCACCCGACGGCAATCCGGCCTGGGACTTCACCGCCGCGCAGATCACCTATCGGCTGATGGCCGCCTGCCTCTGACTGGCAAGGCGGCCTAAGACCGCAATTTTTTTGGAGTTTTACTTTAGGTTTGAAATTTTCATACTTATACATTATCCTGACCCCGCATCGCAGGGAAGGGAGGCATCCATGCGTGTCGCATGTCTGGGAGGAGGCCCCGCAGGGCTGTACTTCGCCATTTCGATGAAGCTGCTGGATCCCGACCACGAGGTCGTGGTGATCGAACGGAACCGCGCCAGCGACACGTTCGGCTGGGGTGTGGTGCTGTCTGACGACGCGCTCTCGAACCTGGAAGTCAACGACCCCATCAGCGCGCAGGCGATCCGCGACCACTTCGCCTATTGGGACGATATCGCCGTTGTGCATGACGGTGTGCGCACGGTCTCGGGCGGTCATGGATTCGCCGGGATCGGACGCCGGCAGATGCTGGTCCTGTTGCAGGACCGTGCCCGCGAGCTGGGTGTGGACCTGCGTTTCGAGACCGAGTTCGAGAGTGCCGAAAGCCTGCGCCGCGACTATGACCTCGTTGTGGCCTGCGACGGCATCAACTCGCGCGTGCGCCAGGAATATGCCGATCACTTCAAGCCCGAAATAGACACCCGCGCCTGCAAGTTCATCTGGCTGGGAACGCACCAGAAATTCGACGACGCCTTCACCTTCATCTTCGAGAAGACCGAACATGGCTGGATCTGGGCGCATGTCTACCAGTTCGACGACACCACCGCGACCTTTCTGATCGAATGCGCGCAGGACACCTGGGACCGGTTCGGCTTTGCCGAGATGAGCAAGGAAGAGATCATCGCGACCTGCGAGGCGGTCTTTGCCGATCACCTGGGCGGGCACAGCCTGATGTCGAACGCCGCCCATCTGCGCGGCTCGGCGGTGTGGATGAACTTCCCCCGCGTACTGTGCGAAACCTGGCATCATCAGAATGTCGTGCTCCTGGGCGATGCCTCGGCCACCGCGCATTTCTCGATCGGCTCGGGCACGCGGCTGGCCTTCGACAGCGCCATTGCGCTGGCCGACTACCTGCATTCGGAACCGACGATGGAAGCGGCCTTCGAACGCTATCAGGCCGAACGCCGGCTCGAGGTGCTGCGTCTGCAATCGGCGGCGCGCAACTCGCTGGAATGGTTCGAGGACGTCGAACGCTATCTCGACATGGACCCGGTGCAGTTCACCTATTCCCTGCTGACCCGCTCGCAGCGGATCAGCCACGAGAACCTGCGCCTGCGCGACCCCGAATGGCTGGAAAGCGCCGAGAAATGGTTCCAGACCCAGGCGGGCGCACCCGACAACGCCCCCACCCGCGCGCCCATGTTCGCGCCGTTCCGCCTGCGCGGGATGGAGTTGATGAACCGCGTCGTGGTCTCGCCCATGGCGCAATACAAGGCGGTGGACGGCTGCCCGACCGACTGGCACCTGATCCACTATGGCGAGCGCGCCAAGGGTGGCGCCGGGCTGGTCTATACCGAGATGACCTGCGTTTCGCCCGAGGGGCGGATCACGCCGGGCTGCCCCGGCCTCTACGCGCCGGCGCATGAGGCCGCGTGGCGGCGGCTGGTCGATTTCGTGCATGGCGAAACGCAGGCCAAGATCTGCTGCCAGATCGGCCATTCCGGCCGCAAGGGCTCGACCAATATCGGCTGGGAGGGGATGGACATACCGCTGGCCTCGGGCAACTGGGATCTGGTCTCGGCCTCTCCGGTCCCGTGGTCGGATGCCAACGCCACCCCGCGCGAGATGACGCGGGACGACATGGACGCAATCCGCGATCAGTTCGTGGCCGCCGCCGAGATGGCGCAGCGCGCGGGTTTCGACATGATCGAGTTGCACGCTGCGCACGGCTACCTGCTGTCGTCCTTCCTGTCGCCGGTCTCGAACATCCGCACCGACAGCTATGGCGGCAGCCTGGAAAACCGCCTGCGCTATCCGCTGGAGGTCTTCGCCGCCATGCGCGCCGTCTGGCCCGAGGACAAACCGATGTCGGTGCGCATCTCGGCCAACGACTGGGTGGGCGATCACGGGGTCACGCCCGACGAGGCGGTCGCCATCGCCCGCGCCTTTGCCGATGCCGGGGCCGACCTGATCGACGTGTCCGCCGGGCAGACGACACCCGAGGCGAAACCGGTCTATGGCCGGATGTTCCAGACGCCGTTTTCCGACCGCATCCGCAACGAGGCCGGGCTTTGCACCATGGCCGTCGGCAATATCTTTGAGCCCGATCACGTCAACTCGATCCTGATGGCGGGCCGCGCCGACCTGGTGGCGCTGGCACGGCCCCACCTGGCCGATCCCTACTGGACGCTGCACGCGGGTGCGGCCATCGGTGACAGGCTGGCCGACTGGCCGCTGCCCTATCTCGCCGGGCGCGATCAGGCCTGGCGGTTGGCCGACCGCGAGGCCGAGGCGGAGATCCGGGTATGAGCGGCGCGGCCGACACCCGCCCTGACCCCGAGCCGATGTCGAAGGCGCGGCTGCGGCTGTGGCTGAAGCTGCTCAAGGCCAGCAAATTGATCGAGGAGGAGATCCGGCGGCGCCTGCGGATCCAGCATGGCTCCACCCTGCCCCGCTTCGACGTGATGTCGGCGCTGGCCCGGGCGCCCGAGGGGCTGAAGATGAGCGAGATCTCCAGGCGTCTGCGGGTGTCAAACGGCAATATAACCGGCATCGTCGACAAGCTGGCCAACGAGGGGCTGGCCCTGCGTGTCGCCGTGCCGGGCGACCGCCGCGCCAATCGCGTGCGCCTGACCCCGCGCGGGCAACAGGTCTTTGCCGAGCAGGCCGCGGCGCATGAGGGCTGGATCGACGGCATCCTCGGCGGGCTGGACGCCGACGATATCGACGGCATGATCCACCGTCTCGACCATTTGACCGACACTCTGGAGGCCACAGATGCGCAGCGACACTGACCATTTCCGATGCCACATCGCGGGCGGGATCGCGACCATCGCGCTGGACCGGCCCGAGCGCAAGAACCCGCTGACCTTCGACAGCTACGCGGAACTGCGCGACTGGTTCCGCGACCTGCATTACGACGACGATGTGCGCGCCGTGGTGATCGCGCCCAATGGCGGCAATTTCAGCTCGGGCGGGGATGTGCACGAGATCATCGGCCCGCTCACCGACATGAGCATGAAGGAACTGATGCGCTTCACCCGCATGACCGGCGACCTGGTCAAGGCGATGATCGGCTGCGGCAAGCCGATCATCGCCGCCGTCGACGGGGTCTGCGCCGGGGCGGGTGCGATCCTGGCCATGGCCTCCGACATGCGCATCGCCACGCCCGAGGCGAAAACCGCGTTCCTGTTCACCCGCGTCGGGCTGGCGGGCTGCGACATGGGCGCCTGCGCGATCCTGCCGCGGATCATCGGCCAGTCGCGGGCGGCGGAGCTGCTCTATACCGGCCGGTCGATGAGAGCGCAGGAAGGGGCCGACTGGGGATTCTACAGCCGCCTGCTGCCCGCCGACGAACTGGAAGGCGCCGCGCAGGACATGGCCCGGCGCATCGCCGAGGGGCCGGGATTTGCTCATATGATGACCAAGACGATGCTGGCGCAGGAATGGTCGATGTCGCTGGAGCAGGCCATCGAGGCCGAGGCGCAGGCGCAGGCGATCTGCATGCAGGGGCAGGATTTCCACCGCGCCTATCATGCCTTCGTCGCCAAGCAGAAACCGGTTTTCGAGGGCGACTGATGGCGGATCGCAGCTTTCTCGACTGGCCGTTCCTCGAACCCCGCCACAAGGCGCTGGCCGATGAGGTCGAGGCTTGGGCGCAGACCGCCCTGCCCGGTCTCGACCACGCGAATACGGATGCCGCCTGCCACCGGCTGGTGGCCGATCTGGGTGCCGCAGGGCTGTTGCGCCATACCGCCAGCGAGGACGGCACGCCGCTGGATCTGCGGGCGCTGTGCCTGATCCGCGAGACGCTGGCGCGCCATGACGGGCTGGCCGATTTCGCCTTTGCCATGCAAGGGCTGGGAACTGGGGCGCTCTCGCTGTTCGGAACGCCCGCGCAAAAGGCCGAATGGCTGCCGCGCACCCGCGCCGGTCAGGCGATCTCGGCCTTTGCGCTGACCGAACCGGCGTCGGGCTCGGACGTGGCCAATTCCACCATGACCGCAAGACGGGATGGCGACGACTACATCCTGAACGGCGAAAAGACCTGGATCTCCAATGGCGGCATCGCCGATCTCTACACGCTGTTCGCGCGCACCGGCGAGGCGCCGGGAGCCAAGGGGCTGTCGTCCTTTGTCGTGCCCGCCGGTCTGCCTGGTTTCGAGATCGCCGAGCGGCTCAACACCATCGCGCCGCACCCGTTGGCGACCCTGCGCTTCACCGATTGCCGCATTCCCGCCGACGCGCTGATCGGCGAGCCTGGCGCGGGGTTCCGCATCGCCATGACCGTGCTTGACCAGTTCCGCGCCACCGTCGCCGCCGCCGCGCTGGGCTTTGCCCGCCGCGCGCTGGACGAGGCGCTGGCGCGGGTCACAACGCGCCATGTGCAGGGCGCGCCGCTTGCCGATTTGCAGATGGTGCAGGGGCATATCGCCGACATGGCGCTCGATGTCGACGCCGCCGCGCTGCTGGTCTATCGCGCCGCCTGGACCCGTGACACCGGCGCTCCGCGCGTCACCCGCGAGGCGGCGATGGCAAAGCTGTTCGCCACCGAGCAGGCGCAGAAGGTGATCGACCGGGCGGTGCAGCTGCATGGCGGCGACGGCGTGCGCTCGGGCGAGACCGTCGAACGGCTCTACCGCGAGATCCGCGCGCTCAGGATCTACGAGGGCGCCTCGGACGTGCAGCGGGTGGTCATCGCCCGCCAGACGCTGACCGCCTTTCAGGGAGGATAGGATGCTCAGACCTTCGGCCCATACCGACACGTTCACCCGCGACAACCTGCCCGCGCCTGAGACCTGGCCCGACCTGCTGCTGGACGGGTTCGACTATCCCGACCGGCTGAACGCCGCGGTGGAACTCACCGACCGCATGGTCGAGCGCGGCCTGGGCGATCACACCGCGCTGATCGGCAATGGCCGGCGGCGCACCTACAAGGAACTGGCCGACTGGACCAACCGCCTGGCGCATGTGCTGGTCGAGGATCTGGGCGTGAAGCCCGGCAACCGCGTGCTGATCCGCTCGGCCAACAACCCGGCGATGGTCGCCTGCTGGCTGGCCGCGACCAAGGCGGGCGCGGTGGTCGTCAACACCATGCCGATGCTGCGGGCGGGCGAGCTGCGCAAATACGTGGAGAAAGCCGAGATCACCCATGCGCTGTGCGACACGCGGCTGATGGACGAGCTGGCCAGCGCGGCCAAGGACAGCGCTTTCCTGAAAACGGTGGTGGGCTTCGACGGCACCTCGAACCATGATGCAGAACTCGACCGGCTGGCGCTGGAGAAATCCGTTCTGTTCGACGCGGTGGACACCGCACAGGACGACGTGGCGCTGATCGGCTTCACCTCGGGGTCCACCGGCGACCCCAAGGCCACGATGCATTTCCACCGTGATCTGCTGATCATCGCAGACGGCTATGCGCGCGAGGTGTTGGATGTGCAGCCCGACGATGTGTTCGTCGGCTCGCCGCCGCTGGCCTTCACCTTCGGGCTGGGCGGGCTGGCGATCTTTCCGCTTCGCTTCGGGGCGGCGGCGACCTTGCTGGAGAACGCCTCGCCCCCCAACATGATCGAGATCATCGAAACGTATCGCGCCACGGTCTGTTTCACCGCCCCCACCGCCTATCGCGCGATGCTGCGGGCGATGGACGAGGGCGCCGACCTGACCTCGCTGCGGGCCGCCGTGTCGGCCGGCGAAACACTGCCCGGGCCGGTCTATGACGAGTGGATGGAGAAGACCGGCAAGCCGATGCTGGACGGGATCGGCGCGACGGAACTGCTGCATATCTTCATCACCAACCGTTTCACCGACCACCGCCCCGCCTGCACCGGCAAGCCGGTCAAAGGCTACGAGGCCAGGGTGATCAGCCCGGACGGAGCCGGGATGCCACCCGGAGAGCCTGGCCGGCTGGCCGTCCGCGGCCCCACGGGTTGCCGTTACCTGCGTGGCGAGAAGCAAAACGAATATGTGCAAGACGGCTGGAACATCACCGGCGACACGTTCACGATGGATGCCGACGGCTATTTCCACTTTGCCGCGCGCAACGACGACATGATCCTGTCCTCGGGCTACAACATCGCGGGACCCGAGGTCGAGGCGGCACTGCTCAGCCACCCGGCGGTGGCGGAATGCGCGGTGATCGGCGCCCCCGATCCCGAGCGCGGCGCCATCGTCGAGGCGCATGTGGTGCTCGGCGCGGGCGAGGTGCCGGGCGACGAGATGACCCGCCGCCTGCAGGAGCATGTGAAAGCCGAAATCGCCCCGTTCAAATACCCCCGGAAAGTGGTGTTCACCAAGGCGCTGCCCAAGACCGAAAGCGGCAAGATCCAGCGCTTCAGGCTGAGGCAGGCGCCATGAGCGAGAAACCATATGACCCCGGTGCCGAGGGCGCCAAGATGGGCTTTGCCGATGCGATGTCCTATGGCGACTACCTGCATCTCGACACCGTACTGTCGCAACAGCATCCGCTGAGCGACGCGCATGACGAGATGCTGTTCATCATCCAGCACCAGACCAGCGAATTGTGGATGAAGCAGATCATCCACGAGATGACCGCCGCGCGGGCCGCCCTGACGGGTGAGGATCTGCCGCGCATGTTCAAGGTGCTGGCGCGGGTTTCGCGGATCTTCGAGCAGCTCAACAACGCCTGGGATGTCCTGCGCACCATGACTCCGGCGGATTACACCCGGTTCCGCGAGGCGCTGGGCCCCTCCTCGGGGTTCCAGTCGCATCAATACCGGATGATCGAGTTCGTGCTGGGCAACCGCAACCCCAACATGCTCAGGCCGCATGAACACCACCCCGCGGCGCATGCGGCTCTGCAGGCCGAACTGGCGCGGCCCAGCTTCTACGACGAGGTGGTGCGCGTCCTGTTCCGCATCGTCGACGGCGCCGAGGGTGACATGCCCGCGCCCCAGCTCGAGACACCGCACCAGGCGCGGCCGGAGATCCAGGCGCGCTGGAAAATCGTATACGAAGATGTCGACAGGTACTGGACCCTCTATGACCTGGCCGAAAAACTTGTCGATCTCGAGGATTACTTCCGCCGCTGGCGCTTCAACCATGTCACCACGGTGGAACGGGTGATCGGGTTCAAGCGCGGCACCGGCGGCACCAGCGGCGTGCAATACCTGCGCCGCATGCTGGAGGTGGAGCTGTTTCCCGAACTCTGGCACCTGAGAGGAGAATTGTGACCATGCCCACTTCGCTTCCCCGCAAGGATCTGTTCGATCTGCCCGAAGGGGTGATCTATCTCGACGGCAACTCGCTGGGTCCGCTGCCGATCGGCACCGCCGAACGCGCCGCCGAGGTGATCGAGGCCGAATGGGGCTGCGAGCTGATCCGCGCCTGGAACAGCGCCGGCTGGATGGACCTGCCGCGCCGGGTGGGCGACCGGATCGCCGGGCTGATCGGCGCGCCCGCAGGATCGGTTGCCACCGGCGACACGCTGTCGATCAAGGTCTATCAGGCGCTGGCCGCATCGCTCCGGATGCGCCCCGACCGGCGGGTGATCCTGTCGGACAGCGGCAACTTCCCGTCCGACCTCTACATGGCGCAGGGGCTGATCGGCACCATCGACAAGGGGTACGAGCTGCGCACGCCCGCCCCCGAAGACGTGGCCGACGCCATCACCGAGGATGTGGCCGTGGTGATGCTGACCCATGTGGATTACCGCTCGGGGCGGATGCACGACATGGCCGAGATCACGCGGCGCGCGCATGCGGCCGGTGCGGTGATGATCTGGGACCTGGCGCACAGCGCCGGCGCGGTGCCCGTCGACATCGCCGGCAGCAATGCCGAATTCGCCGTCGGCTGCAGCTACAAGTATCTCAACGGCGGCCCCGGGGCGCCCGCCTTCATCTATGCCCGGCCCGATATCGTCGAGAGCATCGAACCCGCTTTGTCCGGCTGGCTGGGCCACGAGGCCCCGTTTGCGATGGAGCCGGGGTATCGCCCGGCCATGTCCACCGAACGGCTGCGTGTCGGCACGCCCTCGGTGGTGCAGCTTGCGATGCTGGACCGGGCGCTCGATGTCTGGGACGGGGTGGACATGGCCGACCTGCGGGACGCATCCGTCGCGCTGAGCGAGCTGTTCATCGCCGAGGTCGAGGCCCGCTGCCCCGCGCTCACCCTCGCCTCGCCGCGCGATCCGCAGCAGCGCGGCAGCCAGGTCTCGTTCGCCTTTGCGCAGGGCTATGCCGCCATGCAGGCGCTGGTCGCGCGCGGCGTGATCGGCGATTTCCGCGCCCCCGACATCATGCGCTTCGGCTTCACCCCGCTCTATCTGGATGCCGGGGATGTGCGCCGGGCGGCGGAGATCCTTGAAGATGTGATCGGGCAGGAGCTGTGGCGCGACCCGGCCTACCAGACCCGCTCGCGCGTGACCTGAGGGGGCGACGATGCATTTCCGCATGCCGCAGAAGGTGACATTCAAATATTGCGATCCGGCGGGGATGGTGTTCTATCCGCGCTATTTCGAGATGATCAACGACGCCATCGAGGCGATGTTCGACGCGGTGCTGGGCTGGCCATTCGAAGAGATCCACAAGGACCGCTCGGTTCCGACCGCAGCCATCGAGGTCCGCTTCGACGCACCCAGCCGCCACGGCGATCTGTTGCACCTGGACCTGACGCTGATGCGCATCGGCCGCACGAGCATGGCCCTGCAGTCACAGGCGGCCTGCGCGGCGGAAACGCGGTTCCGGGCCGAGCAGACGCTGGTCTGCGTCGGGCCGGACGGGCGTCCCGAGCCTTGGCCGGACCCGGTTCGCGACAAGGTGACGAAACTGCTGGAGGGCAGGCCATGAATCCCAAGACCATCCACCCCGAAGGCTGGGCCCCGGCGCTGGGGTATTCCAACGGCATGTTGATGCCGGACGGCACGCTGCATATCGGCGGGCAGATCGGCTGGACCCGCGACAAGGTGTTCGAGGCGCGGGATTTCATCGGCCAGATGGAACAGGCCCTGCGGAATATCGCCGAGATCGTCCGCGCCGCGGGCGGTGACGTGACCGATGTCGGTCGGCTCACCTGGTTCGTGACGGACAAGGCCGAATATCTCGCCCACCAGCGCGAGATCGGCCAGGCCTATCGCCGCGTCTTCGGCAAGCATTTCCCCGCCATGTCCCTGCTGGTCGTGCGCGACCTGGTCGAGGATGACGCGCTGATCGAGATCGAGGCCACCGCCTATATCGCGGCCGAAAGCTGAGGGCGCGGATCGCGGCAGCGTCTTATGTCAGCGGCACACAACCGCTCAGGTCGCGCCGGATCCGGATCAGGTCGGCTGGCGTGCCGGGCATCAGACGCCCCGCACCCGTCGTCAACCCGGCCACATCGGCGGGCACCGACGTGGCCGCCGCAAGCGACTGCCGCAGATCCAGCCCCACCTCGCGCGTGAGAACCCGGATCGCGGTGGTCAGGTCCAGGTCGGCCCCGGCCAGGGTGCCGTCCTCCAGCGTCAGCCGCCCCTGAGCGCGGCGCACTGTCCGCCCGTTGAGGGCAAAGGCCTGCTGATCCGTCCCGGCCGGCGCCATCGCGTCGCTGACCAGGAAGATGCGCCCCGGCCCGGTCTTGGCGGCCAGCGCCACGCGCATTGCCTGGGGATGAACATGGATACCGTCGGCGATCAGCCCGGCCGAGAGGTCCGGACAGGCCAGTGCCGCGCCGACCAGTCCCGGTTCGCGATGGCCCAGCGGACTCATCGCGTTGAACAGATGCGTGACGCAACTCGCGCCGGCGCGGGCATAGGCCATGCAGGTGTCGAATCCGGCGTCGCTGTGGCCCAGGGACACGACCACGCCGGCCGCCGTCAACGTGGCGACCTGTGCGGGCGTCACGTTCTCGGGCGCCAGCGTCACCATCAGGGCCGGCAGGTCCGCCGCGGCGGCGAAGATCCGGTCCAGATCCGCCTGACCCATCGGGCGGATCAGCGTCGGGTCATGCGCGCCCTTGCGCGCCACCGACAGGTGCGGCCCTTCCAGGTGCAGGCCGGCGATGCCGGGAACGCCCTGCCGCACTGCCTCCACCGCCGCCGCAATCGCGGCTCGGGTCCGTTCCGGCGTGTCGGTGATCAGGGTCGGAAGGATGCTGGTCGCGCCCAACCGGCGATGCGCCGCGGCCATCCGCGCCAGGGTCTCGACCTCGGGCGCGTCGTTGAACATGATCCCGTCGCCGCCATTGACCTGCAGATCGACATAGCCCGGAGACAGGATGTCGCCCTCCAGATCGACGATGTCGCCGCGATCCCCGGCCTCTGCCTCGGGCAGGATCTCGGCCACACTCCCGTCGACCACGCGCACCACATGCCCGGCCAGAAGCCGCGCGCCGTCAAAGATCGCCCCGCCGCGATAGGTGCAGCTGCGCCCGCTCATACGGTTTCCGTTACTTTGCGCAGATGGCGCGGCGTGTCGGGATCGATCCCGCGCCGGCGCGCAACCTGTTCCACCATCGCATAGAAGGACACGATTCCCGAAATCGGGTCGGTCAGCCAATGGTCGGTGCGCTCATGCGGCAGGCGCCTGGCGCCGCCCGGCTCATCCGAGGTGACGAAGACCTGCGCACCCTTGGCGGCCAGCTGGTCGGCCACGCCTACCAGCGAGGCCTCGGCGGCGTCACGCGCGGCGAAGGCGATCACCGGGAACCCGGCCTCGACGATCGAGACCGGGCCATGCAGCACCTCGGCCGAGGAATAGCTCTCGGCATGGATCTGGCAGGTCTCCTTGAACTTCAGCGCCGCCTCGTTCGAGATCGCCCAGGACGGGCCGCGCCCCAGGGTAAAGAGGGAACCGCCCTTTATCGCATCCGCCGCCTCCGACCAGTCGCAGCGCGTGGCACGCTCCAACGCCTCGGGCAAGGCCCGGATCGCCGCCAGCAACTCGGCGTCGCCCTTCCATTCCGCCAGCAGCCACAGACCCGAGACCAGCGAGGTCACGAAGGTCTTGGTGGCCGCGACGCTGCGTTCGGGGCCGGCATGGATGTCCAGCGTGGCCGACGCGACCCCGGCCAGGGGCGAGGCCGCGTCGTTGGTGATCGCGACGGAGTAGGCGCCGCTGGCAGTTGCCGCCTCGGTCATGCGCACGATGTCGGGGCTTTGCCCGGATTGCGAGACCGACAGGCACACCGCCCCCGGCACCCGCAGGGTGGCGCCATAGATCGACGCGACCGACGGGCCGACCGAGGCCATCGGCAGGCCCAGAACCAGCTCGGCGGCATATTTCAGATAGGTGCAGGCATGATCCGACGACCCGCGCGCGACCGAGATCAGATGGGCGGGATCGCGCGCGGAGATCTCTGCCGCTGTGGCCGAAACCGCCTCGCCGTCCCGGCTCAGCAGCCGGTCCACCGCCACGGGGATCTCCTCGATCTCGCGGCGCATCTGGGTTTGTTTGGGTGTCATCGGGAACCTCGTCAGTTCGACAACCGCAGTTCCGCCACGAAATCATAGGCGTCCCCGCGATAGATGGATTGGGTGAATTCGGCCACGCGCCCGCTGTCCAGGTAGGAGGTGCGCTGGATGCTCAGCCCGGCGGCGCCGACCGGCACGTCCAGCAATTCCGCCTCGGTCTCGGCCAGGTTTTTGGCCGAGATCTTCTGGATCGCCCGATTGGGACGGACCCCGCCGCGTTCCAGCACGGCATAGAGCGACGTCGTGACCTCCAGCGGGTTGGGCAGGATGTCGAGCGGCAGGGCGGCCCGTTCCAGCGCCATCGGCCGTCCACCGGCCGTGCGCAAACGGTAGATCCGCGAAACGGATTCGCCCGCGGGCAGGCCCAGCGCGACGACCTCCTCGGGCGAGGGCATGAAAACCCCGCGTTCCAGCCATTGCGATTCGGTCTCCATGCCGCGGCGGCGCATGTCCTCGGTGAACGAGGTGAGATGCGACAGCGACTGTTCGACCTTCTCCTCGCGTTCGCGCACGAAGGAGCCCGAGCCCTGCACCTGGACGACGGCGCCCTTGCGCACAAGTTCATGGATCGCCTTGCGCACGGTGACGCGGGACAGTTCGGTCAGATCCGCGATCTCCCGCTCGGGCGGCAGCGAGCTGTTGGGGGCGAGAAGGCCGCTTTCGATCGCCTCCTCCAGCCGCCGCCGCAACTGCACGTAGCGCGGTCCCGCCTCTCGGTTCAGCCATTCGGCCGGGCGCAGGAACTCGGCCATGGTCATGCCGCGCGCTCCTTCGCGAAGGCCTGGGCAAGGGCGATGGCGCCGTCGATGGGCTGGCCCAGCGGCGGTGTCACGGCCGCGCGCATGTCGTCCGGAAGGCAGTCGGCATAGGCCGGCCCCAGGCCGCCGGTCAGGCACAGCGGCATGCCCTGCCGCCAGCCCATCGCGCGCAGATCCGCCGCGATGCAGGCCGCCCCGCGCCGCAGGATGTCGCGCGCAGCCCCATCACCCGATGCCGCGTGCCGGGTCACGGTTGTCGCGAACGCAGCGATCTCGGCCGGGCCGGCCTGCGTGGCCATGGCGACGATTTCAGCGCCGGATCCGAGCCGGTCCAGCAGTTCGGCGGTCATCGCGCCCTGCGGCGCCAGACCGTCCAGCGCCCGCAATGTGTGGGCCAACGCCGCGCGCCCGACCCAGAAGGCCGACGCCTCGTCGCCCAGCACCGATCCCCAGCTGCCGGCCAGACGGGCGCGGCCGCCATCCTGCACGGCGAGAAAGGCACCGGTGCCACAATGGGCGATCGCGCCGTCGGCCGCGCCGACCGCGCCGCGCAAGGCACTCGGGCGGTCATCCTCGACCGTCACACGCTCAAACGGCAGGGCCTCGCAGACACGCCGGGCCATATCGGCGCCAGTCACGCCGGCCAGCCCCAGATAGGCCGGCAGGCCACTCAGCGCGGCCAGTTCAACCTCGGACCGGGCGGCCAACTGGTCCAGACCGTCGCGGATGGCCCGGATCGCGCCATGAAAATCCGACGTGACATTGGCCGGACCGACCTCGACCCTCAGCACGCGGGACGCATCGGCCAGCGCCAGGCGGCAGCGCGTTCCGCCGCCGTCCACGGCGATCACAGCAGAGTCCAATCCAATCATCATGTAAATACCTTTATACTACCTATTTTGATTTCGAAAGACCTAAACAGGACCAAAATCAAGATTTACGGCCCAAAACGAGTCCAGACTTGGCTCAGGGAATAGATGGTAGACAAATGGTATCTAATAGGTATGATCTAGTCAGCACCCGGGGAGAATCACGTGCCGCTGCCGAATACCGAAATGCCACATCACGACGCCAAGGGCCTGGACACGCGCCCCCTGCGCGACGCGGCGCAGTCCCTTGCGCAGGCCCAGGCGGCGGCCGCGCTGGCCCCGATGGAGGCGGGCGCGGCGATCTGCGCCGGCGCCCAGGCCATGGCGCGGACGCTGCGCGACGGAGGGCGCCTGTGGTATGCCGCCGCCGGCTCATCGGGCCTGATGGCCGCCGCTGACGCGATGGAACTTGGCGGCACGTTCGGCATCCACGCCAACCGGATCCGGATCCTCATGGCCGGCGGGCTGCCCCGTTCGGCCGAGATGCCGGGCGACACCGAGGACGCCAGCGGCGTCCTGCCCGCGCAGATGGCGGACCTGACAGCGGCCGACACGGTGATCGCGGTCTCTGCAAGCGGCACGACGCCATTCACGCTTGCAGCCGCCGAACGGACCCGCGCATGCGGTGCGACACTGATCGGCATCGCCAACAACGCCGACTCTGCGCTCCTGCGCTGCAGCGACCACCCGATCCTTCTGGCGACCCCGCCAGAGGTGATCCCCGGCTCGACCCGCATGGGCGCCGGAACCGCGCAGAAGATCGCGTTGAACATGCTCTCGACCCTGATGGCGCTGGAGCTTGGCCACATCCATGACGGGATGATGGTGAACCTGCGTGCCGACAACGCCAAGCTGCGCGCCCGCGCCGCCGGGATTGTCCGCGCCGTGACCGGCGCCGACGACGCGGCCGCCGCCGCCGCGCTGGAAACCACCGGCGGCGAGGTCAAGCCCGCCGTGCTGATCGCGGCCGGCGCGGCTTCGGAGGAAGCCGCCCGTGCCCTGCTGTCCGAAAATGGCGGCCGGCTGCGGCCGGCGCTGCACATGCTTGCGACACGAACCTGACGACAGATGAATAAACCAAACGGGAGGACCAAAATGAAACGCAACTTCATGCTGATCGCGCTGGCGACCACGGCCCTGACGGCCAGCGGCGCCGCCGCACAGGACGTCACGCTGACCATCGAAAGCTGGCGCAACGACGACCTGGCCCTGTGGCAGGACAAGATCATCCCTGCCTTTGAGGCGGAACATCCGGATATCAAGCTGAACTTCACCCCCTCGGCCCCGGCCGAATACAACGCGGTGCTGAATTCCAAGCTCGATGCCGGTTCCGCGGGCGACCTGATCACCTGCCGCCCCTTCGACGCCTCGCTTGCCCTGTATGAGGCCGGCCACCTGACCGATCTCTCGGACCTCGACGCCATGTCGAACTTCTCGGACGTGGCAAAATCCGCCTGGCAGACCGACGACGGGCAGGCCACCTTCTGCGTGCCGATGGCCAGCGTCATCCACGGCTTCATCTACAACAAGGACGCCTTTGCGGAACTCGGCCTGGAAGAGCCGCAGACCGAGGACGAGTTCTTTGCCGTGCTCGACAAGATCAAGGAAGACGGCAGCTATACCCCGATGGCGATGGGCACCAACGACCAGTGGGAAGCCGCCACCATGGGCTACAACAACATCGGCCCCAATTACTGGAACGGCGAGGAAGGCCGCCAGGCGCTGATCGCGGGCGAGCAGAAGCTGACCGATCCGCAATGGGTCGAGCCCTATGCCACACTGGCGAAATGGGCGCCCTATCTGGGCGACGGTTTCGAGGCGCAGACCTATCCCGACAGCCAGAACCTGTTCACCCTGGGCCGGGCCGCGATCTATCCCGCCGGCAGCTGGGAGGTCTCGGGCTTCAACGCGCAGGCCGATTTCGAGATGGGCGCGTTCAAGCCGCCGGTGAAGGCCGCGGGCGACACCTGCTACATCTCGGATCACACCGATATCGGCATCGGCATGAACGCCGCGACGGAACATCCCGAGGCCGCGCGCACCTTCCTTGCCTGGGTCGCCAGCCCGGAATTCGCCGAGATCTTCGGCAACGCGCTGCCCGGCTTCTTCCCGCTGTCCAGCACGCCGGTCGAAATCCAGGACCCGCTGGCCAACGAGTTCGTCAGCTGGCGCGAGGAATGCGAGTCGACCATCCGCTCGACCTACCAGATCCTGTCGCGCGGAACGCCGAATCTGGAGAACGAGACCTGGGGTGCGTCGGCGGCAGCGATCAAGGGCACCGCGACGCCCGAAGAGCTGGGCCAGAAGCTGCAGGACGGCCTGGCCAGCTGGTACGCACCGCAGCAGTAAACCCGCCACTCACGGCTGCAACCTTCCCGGGCGGGTCATCCGCCCGCCCGGGACATGATCGGAGAGTCCCATGCAAAAGCCCCGCTTCCGCTGGCATCTTGTCGTGTTCCTCGCCCCGGCGGTACTGGTCTACACGGCAGTGATGATCTTTCCGCTGTTCAACACGTTGCGCCTGGCGCTCTACAGCAAGGTCGACCAGGAACGCGTCTTTGTCGGCCTGCAGAACTTCCAGACGCTGTTCGGCGATCCCAATTGGGCACCCGCCTTCTGGAACGCCTTGGGCAACAATTTCTGGTTCTTCATCGTGCATATGCTGGTGCAGAACCCCATCGGCGTTGCGCTGGCCGCCATCCTCAGCCACCCGCGCCTGCGCTTCGCCGCGCTCTATCGCTCGGCCATCTTCATCCCCACGATCCTCAGCTTCGTGATCGTGGGCTTCGCCTGGAAGCTGATCCTGTCACCGATCTGGGGCATCGCGCCATCGATGCTGGACGCGGTGGGGCTGAAGTCGCTGTTCGCGCCCTGGCTGGGCAAGGAGGAATACGCGCTGACCACGCTGGCGCTGATCTCGGTCTGGCAGTTCGTCGGCATCCCGATGATGCTGATCTATGCCGCGCTCCTGTCGATCCCCGAAGAGATCCTGGAGGCCGGCGAGATCGACGGCGTCACCGGCATCTCTGCCTTCTGGAAGATCAAGCTGCCGCTGATCCTGCCCTCGATCGGGATCATCTCGATCCTCACCTTCGTGGGCAATTTCAACGCCTTCGACCTGATCTATGCGGCACAGGGCGCACTGGCGGGGCCGGATTTCTCGACCGATATCCTGGGCACCTTCATGTACCGCACCTTCTTCGGCTTCCAGCTGCAGCTGGGCGATCCGCATATGGGTTCGGCCATCGCGGGGGCCATGTTCGCGATCATCCTGGTGGGTGTGTGCATCTACCTCTTCGGCATCCAGACCCGGATGCGCCGCTATCAGCTGTGAGGTCCGAGCGATGAACCAAGCCCGCGCAAATCCGCTGAACAAGTTCGCCATGCATGGCGCGCTGATCCTCTACACGCTGATCGCGCTGTTTCCGGTCTTCGTGATCCTGATCAACAGCTTCAAGACCCGCAAGGCGATCTTCCGCGAGCCGCTGGCCCTGCCCGATGCCGAGAGCTTTTCGATGATCGGCTACCAGACAGTGATGAAACAGGGGGATTTCTTTCTCTACTTCCAGAATTCGCTGATCGTCACCGTCGGCTCGCTGTTCTTCGTGCTGCTGTTCGGCGCCATGGCGGCCTTTGCGCTGGCCGAGTACCGCTTTCGCGGCAACATGGTCATGGGGCTTTACCTGGCGCTCGGGATCATGATCCCGATCCGCATCGGCACGGTCGCAATCCTCGAGATGATGGTGGCCACGGGGCTGGTCAATACGCTCTGGGCGTTGATCCTGGTCTACACCGCGCAAGGATTGCCGCTGGCCGTCTTCATCCTCAGCGAGTTCATGCGGCAGGTGAGCGACGATCTGAAGAACGCCGGCCGCATCGACGGGCTCAGCGAATACACGATCTTCTTCCGCCTGGTGCTGCCGCTGGTGCGGCCGGCAATGGCAACCGTGGCGGTTTTCAACATGATCCCGATCTGGAACGACCTGTGGTTCCCGCTGATCCTGGCGCCGGCGGAAGAGGTCAAGACCCTGACCCTGGGCAGCCAGGTCTTCATCGGCCAGTTCGTCACCGACTGGAATGCGGTCCTGTCCGCGCTCAGCATGGCGATCCTGCCGGTGCTGGTTCTCTACGTCATCTTCTCGCGGCAACTGATCCGCGGCATCACCTCGGGAGCTGTGAAATGACCCGTGTCCTGATCGCCGGCCTCGGCAATATGGGGCTGAGCCACGCGCTGGCCCATCACCACCACCCGGATGCGCAGATCGTCGGGTTGGTCAACCGCTCGGGCCGGGTCGATCACCCGGACCTGGCCGGCTATCCGGTCTTCACCGACTTCCATGCCGCGCTGGCCGAGACCCGGCCGGATCTGGCGGTGATCGCCACCTATTCCGACAGCCATGCCGATTTCGCCTGCGCGGCGATGGAGGCAGGCGCGCATGTCTTCGTCGAGAAGCCGCTGGCCACCACCGTCGAGGATGCCGAGCGCGTGGCCGCGATGGCCCGCGAGACCGGACGCAAGCTGGTGGTGGGCTATATCCTGCGCCACCACCCGTCATGGATGCGCCTGATCGACGAGGCACGCACGCTGGGCGGGCCTTACGTGTTCCGGCTGAACCTCAACCAGCAAAGCTCGGGCGCCGAATGGGAGACCCACAAGGCGCTGATGCAGACCACCAGCCCGATCGTCGATTGCGGCGTGCATTACGTGGACGTGATGTGCCAGATCACCGATGCCGAGCCTGTGCGCGTACATGGCATGGGCCTGCGCCTTTCCGACGAGATCGCGCCGGAAATGTACAACTACGGCCAGTTCCAGGTGGTCTTTACCGATGGTTCGGTCGGCTGGTACGAGGCCGGCTGGGGCCCGATGATGTCGGAGACCGCGTTTTTCGTTAAGGATATCGTCAGCCCCAACGGATCGGTGTCGATCACGGACGGCAACAAGGGCGCGTCAAGCGACGTTGACGGCCATACCCGCGTGGGCGGCATCCTGGTCCACACGCCCGCGGGCGACCGCCGGATCGACATGCAAGACGAACCCGGCCACCAGCAGCTCTGCGATGCCGAGCAGGCCTATATGCTGCGCGCCATTGCCGAGGATATCGACCTGACCCGCCACGTGCAGGACGCGGTGCAATCGCTGCGCATCTGCCTGGCCGCCGACCACAGCATCCGCACCGGCGCGCCCGTCACCTTTCCGAGGAGCCAGTCATGACCGCCCTGTCGTTGAAATCCGTGAACAAGTCCTTCGGCAACGTGCATGTGCTCAAGGATATCGATCTCGAGGTCGAGGATGGTGAATTCGTGGTCTTCGTCGGCCCCTCGGGCTGCGGCAAGTCCACACTGCTGCGCGTCATCGCCGGACTTGAGGACGCCAGTTCCGGCGAGATCCGCATCGGCGGCGATCTGGTCAACCTGACCCCGCCCGCCCGGCGCGGCATCGCAATGGTATTCCAGAGCTATGCGCTCTACCCGCATCTGAACGTGCGCGGCAACATGGCGCTGGCGCTCAAGCAGGAACGCCAGCCTAAGGCCGAGATCGAGGCCCGCATCGCCGAGGCCAGCCGGATGCTGGGCCTGGGCGACTATCTCGACCGCTACCCCTCGGAACTCAGCGGCGGGCAACGCCAGCGGGTCGCCATCGGCCGCGCCATCGTGCGCCAGCCCAAGCTGTTCCTGTTCGACGAACCGCTCAGCAACCTCGACGCGGCGCTGCGCATGAATACGCGGATCGAGATCGCCAACCTGCACCGGGCGCTCGACGCGTCGATGATCTATGTCACCCATGACCAGACCGAGGCGATGACGCTGGCCGACAAGATCGTCGTGCTCCGCGACGGCCGCGTCGAACAGGTGGGCAGCCCGATGGATCTCTACAACAATCCCGCCAACCAGTTCGTCGCGGGCTTCTTGGGCGCGCCGTCGATGAATTTCCTGCCCGCCGAACTGGTCCAGCCCGGCGACACGCGCACCCTGGGCCTGCGCCCCGAGGCGCTCTATGTCGCCGAGGACGGCGCGCTGCGCGGCGATGTCACCCATGTCGAGCGCCTGGGCGGCGACACCAACGTGATCGTGCGCACCCCGGCCACACCGATCACCGTGCGCCTGTTCGGGCAGCACCCGGTCTCTGTGGGTGACGAGCTGCGGCTGGGCTATGACGCGGCAAATGCCTATTATTTCGATGGCGAGGGCCGCCGCAGCGCCTGAGGCCCTTTTACATGCCGGCGGTGATCCCCTAGATATGGACGGCGGCGCGAGACGCGCGCGCGCCAGTCACGAGGATCGACCGTTGCCGCAAGACCGCCCATCCCGCGGCCTGCCCGAAGGCGCCGCCCTGCAGCCCGAGGGGCTTGTCGCCTGCCCGGTCTGCGACGCGCTGCACCGCGAGGCGGACGTGCCGCCGGGCGCGCAGGCACGGTGCCACCGCTGCCACACGGTCCTGTTCGCCCCGCATCTGAACGCGATGACGCGGATCGTCATGCTGGCGGCGACGGCGGCCATTCTGATGGTGGCCGCCGTCTTCTTTCCGTTCCTGGAAATCGACGCCAGCGGGCTGCACAGCCGCAGTTCGGTCTTCGACGCGATCATGGCGTTCTCGCGCGGCATCATGCTGCCGCTGTCGGTTGCGGTGGCGGCGCTGATCGTGGTGTTGCCGCTGGTGCGGTTCGGGGCCATCGCCTATGCGCTGACGCCGATGGTATTCGGCTATCCGCCGCCCCGCCACGCCGCCGCCGCGATGCGCTGGGCCGAGGATTCGCAGCCCTGGGCAATGGCCGAGATCTTCGTCGTCGGGGTGGCCGTGGCGCTGGTCAAGGTGGCCGGGCTGGCCCACGTGACCCTGGGCCCCGCCTTCTGGGCCTTTGTCGCGCTGGTTTTGGTAACGGTGTTGAAGGACAACATCATGTGCAAGTTCACGATATGGAAAACGCTCGAAGAACGCAGACCCTCCTGACCGCGCGCCGCGCCGGCCTTCTGGGCTGCCGGCGGTGCGGCGCGGTGCATGCCGCCGGCACCGCGGGCTGCCGGCGCTGCGGCTCGGCGCTGGCCAGCCGCGATGCGACCAGCCTGCAACGGGTCTGGGCCTGGTGGCTGGCCGGGCTGCTGGCCTATATCCCGGCCAATATCTACCCGATGCTGCTGACCTCGACCTTCGGCAACACGCTGGAGAACACGATCATCGGCGGTGCGATCGAGCTGTTCCAGCACGGATCCTATTTCGTCGCCGGGGTCGTGATCTTCGCCAGCGTGATGATCCCCATCGGCAAGTTCATCGCCATCGGATACCTGGCCCTGACGATCGACCATCCGGGCACCGCACGGGGGCTCGAGCGCCAGCATCTCTACGAGGTCGTCGAGTTCATCGGCCGGTGGTCGATGATCGACGTCTTCGTGGTAGCGATCCTCGCGGCGCTGGTGCAACTGGATTTCGTGGCGACCATCAACCCCGGGATTGCAGCGGTCTGTTTCGCGCTGTCGGTTGCATTCACGATGATATCCGCCCAGAGTTTCGATCCCAAGTCCCTCTGGGACGCCTACGAGGCTGACGATACGTGACCGACCCGACACCGGCAGACCTGGACATCGCGCCGCCGCGACGCGCTTTCTGGCGCAACCTCTCCTTCGTGTGGGTGGTTCCGGTGCTGGCGCTCATGGTGTCGCTCGGCCTGGCCTGGCAGACCTATGCCGACCGCGGGGTCCTGATCGAGATCACGTTCAACTCCGCCCAGGGCGTCACGCCCAAGGAAACGACGCTGCGCTACCGCGACGTCAGCATCGGTCAGGTCGAGGACGTGACCTTTTCCCCGGATCTCAGCAAGGTCGTGGTGCAGGCCCGCGTCGACAAGAACGTGGCCCCCTTCCTGGACCAGGAGGCGACGTTCTGGATCGTCAGCCCGCAGGTCAGCGCGCGGGGGATCACCGGGCTCAGCACCGTGCTGTCGGGGGTCTATATCGAAGGTGCCTGGGACCAGGAGGTCGGCGTGCCGGCAACACGGTTCGTCGGCTCGGACGGGCCGCCACTGGTGCAGCCGGGCCGCCCGGGCAAGCGGATCACCCTTCTGGCCGAGGACGGCCGCCTTCTGTCCGAAGGCGCGCCGGTCTATTTCCACGGGGTCCGGATCGGTCGGCTGGAACAGCCGCGCCTCGTGGTCTCCTCCGATGCCGTGGTGGTCGACGCCTTTATCGAGGCGCCGCATGACCGCCGGCTGAACACCGCCACCCGCTTCTGGGACACGTCCGGTTTCGATGTCTCGTTCAGCAGCGCCGGTCTCAGCGTCGAGTTCGAGAGCATCTCGGCCCTGGTTGCCGGCGGCGTGAAGTTCGACTCGGTCTACGAGGGCGGCACTCCGGTCAAGCCGGGCCATGTCTTCACCGTCTATGCCGACGAGGCCGAGGCCCGCCGCAGCCTTTTCGCGGGCACCAACGAGGCCGCGGTCGAGGTCGGAGCCGCCTTCGGCGAGTCGGTGACCGGCCTGGAGCCGGGGGCGACCGTGCGACTGAACGGGCTGAACGTGGGCGAGGTGGTGGCCATCCAGGCCAATATCGAGGAAACCGAGTTCGGACCCGAACTGCGGCCGCTGGCACGGCTGTCCATTCTGCCTGAAAGCCTGGGCCTGCCGCGCGGGGCCGACCGCGACGACGTGCTCGATTTCCTCGAGGCAGCGGTGGCCAAGGGCCTGCGCGCGCGCCTGGCCACGACAAGCCTGTTCAGCAGCGCGCTGGTGGTCGAACTGGTGGAGCTGCCGGATGCTGATCCAGCCACGTTCCAGCGCGATTCCGAGCCGCTGCCGCTGGTGCCCAGCGTGACTTCGGACCTTCCCGATTTCACCGCCACCGCGCAGGGTGTCCTGGAGCGGATCAACGAGCTGCCGATCGAGGATCTGATCGAACAGGCCACCGCGGTCATGGCCAGCGCCGAGGCGCTTCTGCGCCGCGACAGCACCGTCGCACTGCCCGACAATGTGTCGGCCCTTCTCACGGACACGCGCGCGCTGATCAACGCGCCCTCGACCCAGGCCTTGCCGGGCGAGCTGCGCGACACGATCGCCGAGCTGCGCGCCGTCGTGACCGATCTCCGCCAGGGGGGCGCGACCGAACGGCTGATCTCGACCCTGGAACAGGCCGACCGGATCGCCGCGAACCTGGCTACGGCCTCGGACGGGGTGCCGGAGCTGATCGAGGAACTGCGCGCCGTGGCCGAGAAGGCCAACGCGCTGCAGGCCGAGGAACTGGTCACGGCCGCCCGGCAATTGCTGGAAAGCGCCGACGCGGTGGTCGACAGCGACGCCACCCGCGCCCTGCCCGCGTCGCTCAACGCGGCGCTGGACGAGGTGCGCGGCGCGCTGGCCGACCTGCGCGAGGGCGGCGCGGTCGAGAACGCCAATGCCACGATGGCCTCGGCCCGCGACGCCGCCGACGCGGTGGCCCGCGCCTCGAAAAGCCTGCCCGAGCTTTCGGCGCGGCTGGACCGGCTGATCGCCCAGTCCGAGGGGCTGCTGGCCACCTATGGCGCGCGCTCCTCGTTCAACGATGAGACATTGAGCGCCCTGCGCGAGATCCGCGACGCCGCCCGCGCGGTCAGCCAGCTGGCGCGCAGCATCGAACGCAACCCGAATTCCCTGTTGATCGGACGCTGACATGAGTTTCCTGCGAGCCCTCGTCCCCCTGCTGGTCCTGCTGGCCGCCTGCGCAGACAATTCCGCGCGATTCCAGCTCGACCCGCCCGCATCCGCCGCCCAGCGGCAGGCGCGGGTCTCGACGGTCGAGGTGCGCGACGTGTCGCTGCCCAGCTATGCCGCGGCGCAGGAGATCGTCAGCCAGCAGCCGGACGGCGCGCTGCGCGACGTGCCCGACAGCCTGTGGGCCGACGATCCGGTGCGTGGCGTGACCCTGGCCCTGGCGCTGGCGCTGGACGACCGGTCGAGCGCCACCGTCGCGGCCGAACCCTGGCCGCTGGCCGATCCCGCCCAGGTGCGGGTGGATGTCCGGGTGGAACGGATGCTGGCGGCCGCGGACGGCACTTTCGCGCTGGCCGGGCAGATGGCGCTGGCCTCGCCCGACGGGGTTCTGCGCGAGAGGCTGGAGCGGTTCGACATCCGGGTGCCGCTGACCGGCACCGACCCCGCCGCCATCGCGGACGCCGGCGGGCGGGCGATCTCGGCCCTGGCGGACCGGATCGCCCAGGCGCTGGCCCGCTAGGCCAGCTTCTCGCGCAGGATCCCGCGCAGGTCGAAGGCTGCGCGCATCAACTCGTGGGTATAGGATGCGCGCGGGTTGTCGAACACCTGTTCGGTCTGGCCCTCTTCGACCACCGCGCCGTCCTTCATCACCATCACGTAATCCGACAGCGCCCGCACCACGGCCAGGTCGTGGCTGATGAACAGGTAGGACAGCGCGTGTTCCTTCTGCAGCCGCCGCAGCAGTTCGATCACCTGCTTCTGCACCGACCGGTCCAGTGCCGATGTCGGCTCGTCCAGAACGATCACCTTGGGCCGAAGCACCACCGCGCGGGCGATGGCGATCCGCTGCCGCTGACCGCCCGAGAACTCGTGCGGGAAGCGGTTGCGCATCGACGGCTCCAGCCCGACATCCTCCAACGCCTGCGCCGCGCGCTTGGCGCGCTCCTTGGACGACAGGCCCGGCTCGTGCACCAGCAGCCCCTCGGTGATGATCTCGCTGACGGTCATGCGCGGTGACAGCGATCCATAGGGGTCCTGGAACACCATCTGAAGCCCGTCGCGATAGGGTCGCATCCCCTTGCGGTCCAGCCCGCCGATCTCGTGCCCCAGGTAGACCACGCGCCCCTCGGCCGGCAGCAACTGCAGCAACGCCCGACCCAGCGTCGATTTGCCGGATCCGCTTTCGCCGACGATGCCGATGGTCTGTTCCTGGCGCAGCGCCACGTCGATCCCGCGCACGGCGGTGAACTGTGTGTCCTTGCGCAGGAAGCCCGCCGGCTGGCCAAAGGTCACCTTGACGCCGTGCCCTTCCAGCATCACCTGTGCGTCCTGTGCCGGCGCCGCCTTGGTCCCCGACGGCTCGGCATCCAGCAGCATCCGAGTATATTCGGTCACGGGCGCGTTGAAGATCTGGGCGGTTTCGCCCTCCTCCTCCAACTTGCCGTGGCGCATCACATAGACCCGGTCGGCGAATGCCTCGACGATGCCAAGGTCATGGGTGATGAACAGGATCGACATGCCCAACCGCTTCTGCAGGTCCGCCAGCAGGTGCAGGATCTCGGCCTGGATCGTCACGTCGAGCGCCGTTGTCGGCTCGTCCGCGATCAGCAGGTCGGGATCGTTGGCCAGAGCCATGGCGATCATCACCCGCTGCCGCTGCCCGCCCGACAGCTCGTAGGGATAGGCCTTCATCTTGCGCTCGGGTTCGGGGATCTGCACCAGCTTCAGCAGCTCCAGCACCCGCGCGCTGGCTTTGCCGCGCGACTTGCCGCCATGGATCATAAGCGGCTCGCACAGCTGATCCTCGATCGTGTAGAGCGGATCGAGCGAGGTCATCGGCTCCTGGAAGATCATGGTGATCTTGGCGCCGCGGATCTTGTTGAGCTTGTCGGTGGGCAGGTTCAGGATCTCCTGTCCGCGATAGCGCACCGAACCGGTGGCCTGCCCGTTCGAGGCCAGAAGCCCCATGGCCGACATCATCACCTGGCTCTTGCCGGATCCGCTTTCGCCGACCACGGCGACGGTCTCGCCCTGGCCCACACGCATCGACACGCCGCGCACCGCCTCGACCGCCCCGTCGGGCGTGTCGAAGGTGACGCGGATGTCGTCGATTTCCAGAACGGGTTCTCGGGTCATCTGCGTCTCCATCTCAGCGGTCCTTGGGATCGAGCGCATCGCGCAGCCCGTCGCCCAGGAAGTTCAGCGCAAACAGCAGCACGGTCATCGTCGCCGCCGGATAGAACAGCATGAAGGGCGCGTTGCGCATGTTCTTGGCGCCTTCCGAGATCAGCACGCCCAGCGAGGTCAGCGGCTCCTGCACACCGAGGCCCAGGAAGCTGAGGAAGCTTTCCAGCAGGATCACCTTGGGGATCAGCAGGGTCATGTAGATGATGACCGTCCCGGCGGTGTTGGGAATGATGTGGCGCTTGATGATCGACCCGCTCGAGACGCCCATCGCCTCGGCCGCCTGCACGAATTCGCGTCGCCGCAGGCTGAGCGTCTGACCCCGGGTGATCCGCGCCATGTCCAGCCATTCGACCGCGCCCACGGCCAGGAACATCAGCACTAGGTTTCGCCCGAAGAACACAACCAGAAGGATCACGAAGAACACGAAGGGCAGCGAATACATCACGTCCACGAACCGCATCATCACGTTGTCGATGCGGCCGCCGACGAAGCCGGCCGTGGCGCCATAGGCCACCCCGATCACCAGCGCGACGGCCGTGGCCAGCGCGCCGATCATCAGCGAGATGCGCAACGAGATCAGGATGCGCGAGAACAGGTCGCGCCCGTTGGCATCCGTGCCCATGATGAAATAGAGTTCCTGCACCGAAGCCTCCATCATGCCCTTCTTGGGATCGGCGGCATCGATGGTCAGTTCGGCATTCGAGAACACATCCGACCGGTCGAGATAGCGCGAGATGCGCGGGTCCAGGTCGCGGCTATCGCTCGAGACCGGGATGCGCACCTTGCCGTCTTCGACCTCGATGCCGCCCAGGTCGACACGCGCCCGTCGCAGGGCGGATTCGGCGGCGGGGATGACCTGTTCGGCCTGCGGATAGGGTTGCAGCGAGGGCCGCACCTTGACGAATTCCGGGTAGACCTCGGAATAGGAATGCGGTGCCACCAGCGGGCCGAAGGCCCCGGCGATCGCCAGCACGATCAGCACGACGATCGAGGCCATCGCGGCCTTGTTGCGCTTGAGGCGCAGCATTGCGGTGGCCCAGAGCGAGCGGCTGGTATCGGGCCGCGGGGCGGTATCAATTGGCATATCAGTCATAGCGCACCCTCGGGTCGAGAACGGCGTAAAGAAGATCGACGATCAGGTTGAAGACGACGACGAAGATGGCGACGATCACAACCGTGCCCATCACCAGCGTATAGTCTCGGTTGAGCGCGCCCTGAACGAAGTAGCGCCCGATGCCCGGCAGGTTGAACACCTGCTCGACCACGATCGAACCGGTCAGCAGCGCCGCCGCTGCCGGTCCCAGATAACTGATCGCCGGCAGGATCGCCGCCCTGAGGGCGTGCTTTACCACCACCATCCGCGCCGGCAGGCCATAGGCGCGCGCGGTGCGCACATGGTCCGACCGCAGCGCCTCGATCATCGAGCCGCGAATGAGGCGCGTGACCACGGCGACCTGCGGCAGGGCCAGCGCGATCACCGGCAAAAGCATCTGGTTCCAGTTGCCCCAGCCCTGCGCCGGCAGCCAGCTCAGCATCACCGCGAAGACCAGGCTCAGCACCGGGGCCACGACGAAGTTCGGCACCGTGATGCCGAAGGTCGCCACCGCGATCACGCCGAAATCGGTGCGGGTGTTCTGCCGGAGCGCCGCCATCGAGCCCAGCAGGCATCCCAGCACCAGCGCCAGCACCAGAGCGGTCGCGCCAAGCTGCATCGAGATCGGCAGACCTTCGGCCAGGATCTCGTGCACGCGCTTGTCGCGATAGATGAAGGACGGACCCATGTCGCCCTGGAACAGGTTGCCGAGATAGATCGCATATTGCTGCCACAACGGCTTGTCGAGGCCGAAGGTGGCGTTGAGGTTCGCCATCACCGTGGCCTCGAGCGTGCGCTCCTGGTCGAACGGGCCGCCGGGCGCGATGCGCATCATGAAGAAGGCTGCGGTGACGATGATGAATAGCGTCGGAATGGCGGACAGAAGCCGCCTGAGTGCATAGCTGAGCATTGGATCGCCGGTGGGATGTGCGTGAAAATGCGGCGGCGCCGGATTGCTGCCCGGCGCCGCCCGATGCGTTTATTCCGAGAGGCTCAGATAACGCGATGCGTGCACGTTCTGGATGTTGTCTTCCCAGCCCGACAGGTTGGGGGACACAAGCGAACGCGAGGAGTAGTAGAGAAGCGGAATGAAGGGCAGATCGCGCATGAACAGCGCCTCGGCCTTCTTCAGGATCTCCGACCGTTTCTCGAGGTCGGTTTCGGCCGCCGCCTCGTCCATCAACTGGTCGTATTCGGCGTTGTCATAGCGGGCATAGTTGAACCCGTCATTGTCCGACTCGACCATGAACAGGAAGTTCTGCGGGTCGGAGTAATCCCCGATCCAGCCAGCGCGGGCCACGTCGAAATCGCCCCGGTCGCGCAGATGCGCGTAGTGGGCCGAGGCGTCACGCACGTTGAACTCGACATTCACGCCCAGGTTCGACCACATGTCGGCGATCGCGGTGGCCGCGTTCTTGTGGTTCTCCGAGGTGTTGTACATCAGCTCGATCGTGACCGGGCTGTCGGGGCTCACGCCCTTGGCTTCGAGGATCTCGGCGGCCTTGTCCTCGCGGTCCAGCATCGACATGCCGAAATACTCGATCTCGGGCGAGCCGCCGCTGTAGTTGCCGATCCCCGGCGGCACGAAGCTCTCGGCCGGCACCATCGTGCCCTGGAAGATCTCTTCGGCCAGGAACACGCGGTCGATCGCCATCGACAGCGCTTGACGCACTTCCGGATCAGCCAGGAACTCGTCCTCGTGATTCAACGCATAGTAGTAGGTGCCCAGATAGGGCGCCACGCGCACCGCGTCGCCATGCTCGTCCTTCAGACGTGCGATATCCTCGGCCGGCAGGTCGGAACAGCTGTGCACCTCGCCCGCTTCCCAGGCCCGCACGCAGGTGGCGCGGTCCTCGAACGGCAGGTAGTTCACCATGTCCAGGGCCACGTCGTCGGCACCGTGGAAGTTCTCGTTCTTCTTCAGCACGATCTTGTCGTTGAGGATGTTCGCGTCCAGAACGAACGCGCCGTTCGACACCATCTTGCCGGGCTGCACGAAATCGGCGCCATGCTCCTCGACCGAGGCGGGATGCACCGGCAGGCCGGTCTGGTGGGTCAGCAGCTCGATGAAGAACGGGGTCGGCTGGCCCAGCTTGATCTCCAGCGTCTTGTCATCGACCGCGGTGACGCCCATCGACTCGGGCTCGGCCTCGCCCTTGTTGACGGCCTCGGCGTTTTCGATGGGATAGAGGATGTTGGCGTATTTCGCGCCGGTCTCGGGCTTCATGATCCGCTGCAGCGAATAGACGAAATCCTGCGCTGTGACCGGATCGCCATTCGACCACATGGCATCCTCGCGCAGCTTGAAGGTATAGGTCAGACCGTCATCCGACACTTCCCATTCCTCGGCCACGCCAGGGGCCACTTCGGCGCTGGGGGTGTAGACCACCAGGCCCTCGTAGAGATCGCGCAGGATGTTGGCCTCGGCCACGGTCGAGGTCTTGTGCTGGTCCAGCGTCTCGGGGTTGCCGTCATTGCCGCGCATGTAGGTCGCGGCGCTGGCCGCGCCCGCCATGCCGGCCACGATCGTGGCCGATAGCAGTGCGGACTTCATGGTTCTGTGAAACATCAGAATCCCTCCCTGGGTTCGTTTCGATGGGCAAAGGTAACGCCGCCATTCGCCAAGTGACAAGCAGCTTGCAGGCAGGATCATGGCTGCAAAGCCCAAGGCGCAGGATTCCACCGAAAGTTGCGCACGACCTTGGGTCACAAGCAACTTTTCATCGCTGACCTTACGACGCGCCGGCGCGCGGTCGCGCGCGCGCGATTCGTGCGCTCGGCGAACTAGTCGGCCAGTTCGTCGTCCATGTTGGCGATAAGCCTTGTGTCCAGCAGCTGCCCCTCGCGGAACAGGATCGGATAGGCAACGGCGGTGATCTGGCTGTTGAATTCCTTCAGCGCATGCGCGGTCTCCAGGTGCACGTCGCTGGACTGGAAACTGACCTGTTCGCCGGCGCTCAGCCGTTGCAGGTGCTTCTTGCGGCTGGCCCGGTGCAGGCGGCGCATCTCGTCCTTTTCGGTCAGCAGCAGCCGGGCGCTCTCGGGGTCGTTCGAGACCAGAACTTGGGCAGCCAGCCGCATGTTCTGCAGAACGCGGTCATGCAGCGCCTGCAATTCGCGCTGGCCTTCCTTGGAAAAGCGCAGGCCCTTCTCGGCCTTTTCGGCGGCCAGCGGCAGCAGCGACTTGACCACGATGTCGCCCGCCGCCTCGAGCGCGATGGCGTATTCCAGCAGTTCGCGCAGTTCCTTCTCGTCGGATTTACGCATCTTGTCCGAGGGCAGACCGGCGGCATAGCGGCGCACGCCGTCCAGCGCCTCGTTGACGATGCTGTCCTTGGCCCGGATCGCCTTCATCCGGGCGCGGTCGAATTCGCTGAACAGCTCCATCGCCGGCGTCATCATCTCCTCGACCACCTGCTCCATCCGAAGCACCTCGCGCCGCAGCCCGGCCAGCGCGATTGCCGGCCGGCTGAGCGCCGTGGGGTCCAGGGAGGAGCGGTAGTGCAGCGGCACCTCGCTTTCCGGCGGCACCGGCAGATCCGGGAACAGGGTCAGCGCAGGCCGCTCGACCAGCGCGCAGAACGGCAGCGCCACGACCAGCAGGACGGCATTGAACAGCACGTGAACCACGACCAGCGCCTGCCCCGGCGGCATCGCGGGCAACGTGTCCAGCACCGGCAGACGGTTGACCAGAAGAAGCGCGACGATGGCCCAGGCCCCGCGCAATGCCAGGTTGGTCGCCGGTAGGCGGCGCGCGGACGGCTCCATCGCCCGCGACAACCACACCGGGATCAGCGCCGACCCGAGGTTGGCCCCCAGGAGCAGCGACAGCCCCGCCGCAACCGGCAACGCCCCGGTGGCAACCACGGTGACGCACATCAGGATCGCGGCGACCGAGGAATGCATGATGAAGGCCAGCGCCGCGCCGGCCAGAAACGCGGTCACATAGTCGCGCTCCAGATACGCGGCTACTGCCGGCAGCACCTGGCTGTCGCGGATCGGCTCCATCGTCTCGCGCAGGAATTCCAGCGCGATCAGAATGAATGCGATGCCCAGGATGATCCGCCCGGCCTGGCGCAGGTTGCGCCGCTCCGAGCGCAGGAACATCACCCCACCGACCGCCAGCAGCACGGGTATCACCTCCTGCAGGTTCAGCGACAGCACCTGGATCAGCAGGGCCGAGCCCAGATCCGCGCCCAGGATCACGGCCAGTCCGGTGGCGAAGGCCAGCCCTCCGGCCCCGGCGAAACCCGCGACCAGCAGCGCTACCGCCGCCGAGCTTTGCAGCACGATGGCCAGCACCATGCCCATCGCCGCCGCCGGCACCGGCCCGCGCGGGGTGGTCACCAGGGTTCGGAAGGCCGGGCCGAGCGCGCGCTCGATTCCGGTCCGCACCATGCGCACCGCGAACAGCAGAAGCATCGTGGCCCCGGCCAGATGCACGATGAAGGTCAGTATCGCCATCGACGAGCGGACTCCGGCCTTTTGCTTGAAACGGGCGGCCCCCCGCCGGGGCCACCACAAAATTTATCCAGCGACAGTAACGGATTGCCAGTCCGAGTGACAGGGTTCACCGGAGCGGCTATCGCGCCGCGTCCTGCACCGCGTCGCGCACGATGTCCAACGCCCGGGTCAGATCGGCGCGCTCGATGGTCATCGGCGGCGACAGGGTCAGCACGTTCCCGGCGCTGATCTTGAAAGACAGTCCGGCCGCCAGGCAGGCATAGTAGATCCGTTCGGCCAGTTCCGGCGCGGGTGTGCGGCTGTCGCGGTCGCGCACGATCTCGACGCCGAACATCGCGCCGCGCCCACGGATGTCGCCGGCGATCGGGCAGCCCTCCAGATCGGTGTGCAGACGCTCCAGCGCGTGCCGGCCCAGCTCGGCGGCCCGGGCGACCAGGTCCTCGTCCTCGATGATCTGCAACGTGGTCAGCGCGGCGCGCGCCGTGACCGGGTTCTTCTCGTGGGTGTAATGCCCGATGGCGAAGTCGCCGGCGACGTTCAGCCCCTCGCGGGCGATCACCGCGGCCACCGGCAGGATGCCGCCGCCCAGCGCCTTGCCCAGGGTCACGATATCCGGCGTGATCCCGTCATGGTCGAAGGCGAACATGCGCCCGGTCTTGCCCAGCCCGGTCGGGATCTCGTCCATGATCAGCAGCGCGCCATGCCTGTGGCAGGCGGCCTGCACCTCGGCCCAGTACCCCGGCGGCGGCACCACTGGCACCGCGCGCATCGGCTCGGCGATCACCGCGGCCACATCGCCCTCGCGGCCAAGGACGAAATCGACCATCTTCGCGCAGGCCAGCCCGCAATGCTCGGGTCCCGGATGCCCGTAGGCGCAGCGATAGCAGTTGAATGGCGCGACATGCTCGGCCCCCGGCAGCAGCGGCCCGGCCACATGGCTGCGGAACGTGGCCTCGCCGCCCACGCTGGCCGCGCCGAACCCCGCGCCGTGGAACGCATCCCAGAAGCTGAGCGTCTTGAACCGGCCGGTGGCCGCCCGCGCCAGCCGCAGCGCCACCTCGTTGGCATCCGACCCGCCGGTGGTGAACAGCACCCGCGACAGGTCTTCGGGCGCCAGCGCGCCCAGCCGCTCGGCCAGGTCGACCGAGACGTCATTGGTGAACCGCCTGGGGCTGAACGGCAGGCTGTCCAGCTGGTCCTTGATCGCCGCCACCAGGCGGGGGTGGCCATAGCCGATGTGATGCACAGAGTTGCCGTGGAAATCCATGAACCGCCGCCCGGCGGTATCCTTGATCCAGATCCCCTCGGCCCGCGCGATGGTCGAGACACAGGGCGAGGACAGCGACTGGTGCAGGAAGGCGTCGGCGTCGCGCCGCAACAGCGCGCGCGTCGGCCCGTCCCGCTCGCGCGCCGCCCAGTCGGCCCGCGCTTCCGAGGTGTTCGACTCGCCTTCTGTATGCAGCGTCGTACTCACGGCCAGGGCAGCGAATAGGTCTTCACGTTGGTGAAGAACTTCATCGCCTCCAGCACGCCTTCCTTGACCCCGTTGCCGCTGTCCTTGATGCCGCCGAAGGGCGACATCTCGATCCGGTATCCGGGCTGTTCCCAGATGTTTACCGTGCCCACGTCCAACCCCTCGATATAGGCCTGCATGCGCCGGAAATCGTTGGTGCAGACGCCCGAGGACAGGCCGAACGGCGTGGCGTTCGAGATCCGCATCACCTCGGCGTCGTCGTCGGGCACCCGCACGATGGGCACGATGGGGCCGAAGGTCTCCTCCATCACCAACTCGCTGTCATGCGGCACGTGATCGACCACGATGGGCGGCAAAAGCGCCCCCTGGCGGCCGGGATCATAGAGCACCTCGGCGCCCTGCTCGGCCGCCATGTGAACGCGCTTCTCGAACATCTCGGCCGCCTGGGCATGGATCACGCAGCCCAGCTGCGTCTCGGGATCCATCGGATCGCCGAAGCGGATCGCCCTGGCCTTCTCCAGGATGATCGGCACGATCCGGTCGGCCACGCCCTGCTGCACCAGGATCCGCTTGACCGCGGTGCAGCGTTGCCCGGAATTGCCGGTCGCGCCGGCCACGGCGATGGTCGCGGCCTCTTCCAGGTCGGACTCATCCAGGTCGTTGAGAATGATCAGCGGGTCGTTGCCGCCCAGCTCCAGCGCGGTGCGCTTGTAGCCTGCCTTGCCTGCAATCATCTTGCCGACCGGCACGCCGCCGGTGAAGGTGATGATGTCGATATGCTCGTTGGTGATCATCTCGTCACCGATATCGGCCGGCCAGCCGGTGACGATCTGGAACATCTCGGGCGGCAGCCCCGCTTCGTAGAGGATGTCGGCCAGGGTGATCGCGGTCAGCGGCGTCAACTCGGTCGGCTTGCAGACGACGCAATTGTTGGTGGCGATGGCCGGCGCGATCTTGTGCGCGACCATGTTCAGCGGATGGTTGAACGGGGTGATCGCGCTGATCGCGCGCACCGGCTCGCGCTTGGTGTAGATCTTGCGCGCCTTGCCATGCGGGGTCAGGTCGCAGGAAAATATCTGCCCGTCATCCTGGATCGCCAGCTGACCGGCCAGCGTGAACACGTCATAACTGCGCCCGGCCTCATAGAGCGCATGCTGCTTGCAGATGCCCAGCTCCAGCGTCAGCCAATGTGCGATCTCCTCGCGGCGCGCGCGGATCAGTTCGGCGGCGCGGAACAGGATCTGCTGGCGCTCGTAGCGGGTCAGTGTCGGCGTATACCCCGCGGCGATCTCGAACGCGCGGGCGGCATGTTGGGCGCCGCCGGCGGGCACCGTGCCGATCACCTCGTCGGTATAGGGATAGCGCACCTCGACCACGGCATCGGTGAACACCTTTTCGCCGCCGATGCGCATGGCCTCGTTGCGGATGGCGGCCTGGGGCTTGTTCATGCCGGAACCTCCTGCAACGCCGCCGCGGCACAGGCGTAGTGGAACGCGTCGAAATTGCGCAGCTCGGGCGCGCCGGGCAGCTCCAGCACCCGGTTGACGATGAACGGCACCTCCTGCTCGGTCAGCCCGCCGTGGCTGCGCAGCGGCTCCTTCAGGGCGGCCAGGTCGTGCCGATTCTCCGAGGTGCCGATGGTCATGGTCTCGCCCGAGATCATCACGATGTCGCCGATCCGGTCGGCCGGCAGTTCGAAGCGGCGCACCGCCGCGTCGCGGTCCATCACCTCGATGATGCCGTGCACCGCCTGCAGCCGGGCGATGATGTCGGCGGTATCGGCCCCCTCGGGCAGATAGGCGGTGGCAAACGCGCCCAGCGCCCCGTGATGCACCACATAGGGGTCGGTGATCGGCAGGATCACCCGCGCGGCCGCCGTGCCCAGCCAGTCGTCCAGCAGGTCCTGCGCATAGACGACATTGGGCGCGCCCGCCGCATCGTGCTTGGGCTTCATCCCGTGATCCGCCGTCACCACGATCGCCGCGCCCAGCGCGTCCAGCTCGCCCAGGTAGCGGTCGAACATGACATAGAAGTCCTTGGCGCCCTGCTGCTCGGGCGCGAACTTGTGCTGGATGTAGTCGGTGGTCGACAGGTACATCAGGTCGGGCTGCCAGTCCTTCAACAGCTTGACGCCGGCAGCGAACACGAACTCGGACAGGTCGGCGGAATAGACCTCGGGCACCGGGCGGCCCAGCCAGGCGCTGGCATCCTCGATACCGTTCTCGGCCCTGGTCGCCTGGTCGGATTTCTCGGAGGAAAAGCAGATCGCCCGATCCTCGTCAAAGCGCAGCCCCGCGCCCAGCAGCGCGCGCAGCTTGTCCTTGGCCGTCACCACCGCGACCCGTGCCCCGGCCTCGTAGAATTTCGAGAACACCGTCGGCGCGCGCAGGAAGCGCACGTCATTCATCATCACCTCTTCGCCGGTCTCCGGCTCGAACAGGTAATTGCCGCAGATGCCGTGTACGGCGGGCGGCCGCCCGGTGGCGATTGACAGGTTGTTGGGGTTGGTGAAGGACGGGATCACCGAATGCGCCAGCCGGTCGGTGCCGGTTTCGCGGATGCGCTTGAGATTGGGCATCAGCCCCTCGGCGATGGCCACGTCCAGATAGGCGGGCTCGCAGCCGTCCAGGCAGATCGCGACCGCGCAGACGCGCGGCGCGGGATAGGTTCGGCCGTTTGCCGTGACCTCGGTTGAAATGGGCATGGTCCTTTTATCCTTCGTATCAGGCAGCGAGTTTCTTGCGTTCTTCCAGCGCCTTGGCCGGCGGGGCGGCGCTGGCGACCCCCATCTCGGCCAGGGCATCGCCGGCGGCCTCGACCACCTGGCGCATCACGTGCTCGTCCATCCGCCCGATGCAGCCCAGGCGGAAACTGTCCACCACCGTCAGCTTGCCGGGATAGATGATGAATCCCTTGTCCTTCATCAGCTCGTAGAACCGGCCGAACTCGAATGCCGGGTCGGCGGGGCAGAAGAAGGTGACGATGATCGGCGACAGCCAGTGCGAATTCAGCAGCGTCTCGAACCCCTGCGCGCGCATTCCCGAGACCAGCACATCGCGGTTGCGGACATAGCGGGCACCGCGCGCGGCGACCCCGCCCTCGGCCTCGTGCAGGCGCAGCGCGGTGACGAAGGCCGCAACCACATGGGTCGGCGGCGTGAACCGCCATTGGCCGGTCCTTTCCATATGCGCCCATTGCGCATGCACATCCAGCGACAGCGAATGCGCCCTGCCCTGCGCCGCCTCAAGCTCGGAGGTCCGGGCGATGACGAAGCCGAAGCCGGGCACGCCCTCGATGCACTTGTTGGCCGAGGATACGAAGGCCGCGCATTCCAGCTCGGCGGGGTTCAGCGGCAGCGCGCCAAAGGCCGACATGCTGTCGATCAGCAGCTTGCGCCCGGCCCCGCGGGTCGCCGCCGCGATCTCCTCGATCGGGTTCAGGATGCCGGAACTGGTCTCGCAGTGAATCGCCAGCACATGGGAGATCGCCGGGTCGTCGGCCAGGATCCGCGCCACCTCGTCGCCGCGCGGCGGCAGGTAGTCGCCCTTGTCCAGAACCACCTTGTCACGGCCCAGATAGTCCAGCGTCGTTGCCGCACGCTGCCCGTAGGCGCCGTTGGCCAGCACCAGCACCTTGCCGTCGCGCGGCACGAAACTGCCCAGCATCGCCTCGACCGCAAAACTGCCCGAGCCCTGGATCGGCACGCAATCGTAATCCGCATTGCCCGGCCCCAGCATCGCCAGCAGCCGGTCGCGCATGTCGCGGGTCATGGCGCGGAAATCATCGTCCCAGCTGCCCCAGTCCCGCAGCATGGCCTGCTTGACCTCCTCGGCGGTGGTCAGCGGCCCCGGCGTCAGCAGGTAGGGCTCTCCCAGGCGCGGCGGCGGAAACGGCTCGGCAGAAGTCATGGGGTGGCTCCACGGTCAGGATGTGCGGGCAGATTGACCGCGACCGACCTATATGTAAAATCACCATATTCTATCCAACCATAGGTTTCGTGGATATACCTGCCATGCGCTACACGCAGCTTCGCGCCTTTCACAACGTCGCACTTCAGGGCGGGTTCTCGCGCGCGGCCGCCGCGCTCAACCAGAGCCAGCCGTCGCTGTCCGAACAGGTGCGCCGGCTGGAGCAGGATCACGACGTGCTGCTGTTCCACCGCGAGGGACGGCGCATCCGCCTGACCGAGGCGGGCGAGGAGCTGTTGCTGCTGACCAAGCGCTTCTTCGAATGCGAGGAGGGGATATCGGAATACCTGCGCCAGTCGCGGGCGGCGGTGCACGGCACGCTGAGGATCGTCGCCGATTCCGCGCTGCATGTAAGCGGTATCCTGCGCGCCTTCCGCGCCCGTCACCCGGATGTCTTCGTGCAGATCAGCAGCGGCAATTCCGGGCAGGTCCTGTCCGCCCTGCGCAACTACGATGCCGAGATCGGCATCCTGGGCAGCTTCGAATCCGCCCCCGACCTGGAAGCCGTGACCCTGGGCGCATCGCCCATCGTCGGAATCGCCGCGCGCGGGCTGCTGCCCCGCGGTACGAAATCCCTGTCGCTGGAGGATCTGGCGGACCACCCGCTGGTCTTTCGCGAAACCGGATCGCACACGCGGCAGATGGTCGAGCAGGCCGCCCGCCGGGCCGGTCTGCGCCTGCGCCCCGCGATCGAGGTCGAGGGGCGCGAGGCCATGCGCGAGATCGTGGCCACCGGCGGCGGCATCGGCTTCACCTCCGAGGCCGAGATGGGCCACGATCCGCGGATCGAGCGGTTTGCGCTGGCCGGTGTCACGCTGGAGATGACCGAAACGCTGGTCTACCTGACCATGCGCCGAGATCTCCGCGTGATCCGCGGGTTTCTCAAGATGATCCCCGGCGGCTGACCGCCGGGGGCCGTGACCCCCGCGCCGGCCTCAGCCGATCAGGCCGTTATCGGCGCGCTTGACCACGATCACCGAGGAGCGGGGCAGCCCGGTGCCGTCCGGCCAGCTGCCGCCGGGATGCTGGATTCCCACGAACATCGACCGCCGGTCCGCAGACCAGGCCAGGCCCGTCACCTCGCAGCCATTGGGCCCGGTCATGAACCGCGCGATCTCGCCGGTCACCGGATCGCCGGCCAGCATCTGGTTATTGCCCTGCCCGGCAAATTCGCCCTCGTTGCTGTCGTCGCCATCGGTCTGGATCCAGACCAGACCGGCGCTGTCGAACGCCATGCCGTCGGGCGAGTTGAACATGTTGCCGGGCGTGATGTTCTCGGACCCGCCATAGGCGTTGTCATAGACCTCGGGATTGCCCGCCATCACGTAGAGATCCCAATCGAACGTATCCGCCGCATGGTCGTCGTCATGCGGCCGCCAGCGCACGATCTGGCCGTAACGGTTGGTCTCGCGCGGGTTGGGGCCGTTGGCCGGGGTCTCGTCGCCGCCGGCATTGGGTTTCACGCCCCGGTTCTTGTTGTTGGTCAGGCAGCAATAGGCCTCGACCGCATGGGGATTGGCCGAAATCCACTCGGGCCGGTCCATCGTGGTCGCGCCCACCGCCGATCCGGCCATCCGGGCGAAGATCAGGATCTCGGCCGCCTCCATGCCGGTGCTTTCGGGCGTCAGGGCCAGCCATTCACCGGTGCCGTCCTCGTCGAACCGCGCGACCGACAGGGTGCCGTCATCCAGCAGCCCCTCGGTCGAACCGCCGGGCCGGTAGACGCCGTTCGACACGAAGCGGTAGAGGAACTCGCCGCGCTCGTCGTCGCCCATATAGACCACCACGCGCCCGTCCGCGGCCAGCACGACCTCGGCATTCTCGTGCTTGAACCGGCCCAGGCCGGTATGTTTGACCGGGGTGCTGTCGGGATCGGTCGGGTCGATCTCGACCACCCAGCCGGCGCGATGCGGCTCGTTGGGGTTTGCCGAGACATCGAACCGCGCATCCCACTTGTGATAGTCATAGCCCCAGCCGTCGGCGCCGATGCCATAGCGCTCAAAACCCGCCTGAACCGGCCCCGCCACGTCGATCTCGCCGGTGGCCCCGAAATAGCCGTTGAAGTTCTCTTCGCAGGTCAGATAGGTGCCCCAGGGCGTCCGGCCCGACCCGCAATTGTTCAGCGTGCCCAGCGCGGCGGTTCCGGTCGGGTCGGCGTCCGTCTTCAGCAGGTCATGCCCGGCCGCCGGCCCGACGAGCTTCATCGGCGTGTTGTGGTGGATCCGGCGGTTGAAGGGGCTGTCCCGGACAACCTCCCAGCCCTTCTCGCCCTCGCGGACCTCCATCACCGTCACGCCCTGCAGGTTCTGCAGCTTGCGCACGTCGCCCTCACTGGCGGGTGTGCCCTCCTGCCCGGCCGGCAGGTTGATCTTGCGGTTGGTGTATTCGTGGTTGATGGCGATCAGTTGGTGGCCGCGATAGGAGAATGTCTCCATCCCGTCCGTATTCTCGCCAAAGACCCGGTCCGAGTGCTCCACCGGGCCACCTTCGGCGACGTCATAACCTTCGGCGTCGGAAAACAGCGGATCGCCCCAGCGCGCCAGCACCTGCCAGCCATAGCCCTCGGGCAGGTGGATCTCGTCATCGGTCTGGATCGGGATCGGCGTGAACGGGAACCGGCTGGCCTCCATTGCCCGCGCCGCGCTGCTGGACAGAAGACCGCTGCCCATCACCGCCGCGCCGGAGCCGAAGGCCAGCACGCCGCCCAGAAACCCGCGCCGGGACAACGACCGCTCGACCACCCGGTCGAACTCGTTTTCTTCGGGGCGCGGAAATGTCATCTCGTCCCAATCGTCCGCCGAGAGGGTGGTGAGGTCGATACCGGTCATGTGCGTGGCTCCTGAGTCGCTTGCAGGTTGGGTTTCGCCGAACCGATAGCGGCGGAACATGACACTCTCTTGACGGCTCGACATCTAAGGCCCGCCGAGCGGCCGGCCACCCACATCCTCGGGCGCGATCGCCACGGACTTCAGGACCGCGTGGCAGGCGGCGCCCACATCCAGCCCGAGCGCCTGCGCCGAACGCCGGGTGATCCGCGCCAGCAAGGCCCCGGCATCGGTATCGAGCGTCACCATCATCCCCGGCCCCTCGCCCGCGCGGATCGCCGCGACCCGGCCGGGCAGGATGTTGAGTGCAGAAAGACCCTCGGGCCGGGCCCGCGACAGGATCACGTCATGCGCCGCAATCCGCAGCCGGACCTGCGCGCCCGCCGCCGGCGCAATGCGGGGCACGAAAAGCGGCAGGCCGCCCGCGACCAGCTCGGTCAGGCCATCGGGCAGCTGCCGGACCACCTCGGCCTCGATGAGGGCACCGACCGCGCGCACTCCGGTGGGCATAACGGCCGGGTCGGCCAGAACCTCGGTCGCCGGTCCCTGGCGGATCGTCCGGCCCTCCTGCAGCACCACGACCGAACTGGCCAGCCGTGCCACCTCGGCCACCGAATGGGTGACATAGAGGATCGGCACCGCCACCTCGTCGCGCACCCGCTCCAGATAGGTCAGGATCTCGCCCTTGCGGGCCTCGTCCAGCGCCGCCAGCGGCTCGTCGGCCAGAATCATCTCGGGCCGGGCCAGCAGGGCACGGCCAATCGCCACCCGCTGCTTTTCGCCGCCTGACAGCAGGGCGGGCCGGCGGTCCAGCAGATGCCCGATGCCCAGCAAATCGACCACATGCGCGGGATCCTCGGCCCCGGGTCCGCGCGGTGCGAACCAGCGGCCGAAAGCCAGGTTCTGCCGCACTGTCATATGCGGGAACAGCCGCGCCTCCTGAAAGATGTAGCCGAGCCTGCGGCGATGCGGCGGCACCCAGATGCCCGCCTGCGTGTCGAACAGGACGCGGCCGTCCAGGGCCACCCGCCCCCGGTCGGGGCGCAGAAGGCCGGCCACCGCGTTGACCACCGTGGTCTTGCCCGCGCCCGACCGGCCGAACAGCACCGTGACCCCGCGCGGCACCTCGAATGAGATATCCAGCGCCAGGTCCGGCAGCGCGTGGGTCAGGGCGACCTCCAGGCTCATGTGCCCGCCACCCGGCGCGCGACCCGGCGCGACACCGCCTCGGAGATCAGCAGCGCGCCCATCGCCACCGCGACCGAGATCACCACAAGCCGCATCGCCGCCGGCTCGCCGCCGGGCACCTGCAGGAAGGCATAGACTGCCGAGGGCAGCGTCTGCGTCTGGCCGGGGATGTTGGAGACAAAGGTGATGGTGGCCCCGAACTCGCCCATCGCCTTGGCGAAACCCAGCACCGCACCGGCCACCATCCCCGGCAGGATCATCGGCAGCGTCACCGTCACGAAAACCCAGACGCGAGAGGCGCCCAGCGTGGCGGCGGCCTGTTCCAGCCTGGGATCCACCGCCTCGATCGACAGGCGGATCGCCCGCACCAGCAGCGGAAATCCCATGATCCCCGCCGCCAGTGCCGCCCCGGTCCAGCGAAAGGCGAACTCGATCCCCAAAGGCTCGAGCAACCGGCCCAGCGGCCCGTTGGGACCAAAGCCCAGCAGCAGCAGGTAGCCGGTCACCACCGGCGGCAGCACCAGCGGCAGATGCACCAGCCCGTTGAGGATCTGCTTGCCCGGAAAGTCCCGGCGCGCCAGCACATGCGCCACAGCGATCCCCGGCGGCAGCGCGCAGAGCGTCGCCCAGATCGACACCTTGAGCGACAGCGCCACGGCCTGCCAGCCCTCGGGCCCCAGCCAGTCCACGATCCCGCTCACTCCGTCACCGGGACGAAACCGTGCCGCGCCAGCACCTCTTGCGCCGCCGCGCCGCGCAGATGGGACAGAAACGCCGCCGCTTCGCCCGTGCGCCCGGCCACCGCCGCCGCCGGATAGCGGATCGGCGGGTGGCTGCCGTCAGGAAAGCGGCCCAGCACCCGCACCCGAGGCTCGACCGCGGCGTCGGTGGCATAGACGATGCCCAGCGGCGCCGCGCCGGTGGCCACCAGCGCCAGTGCCGCGCGCACGTTGTCGGCCTGTGCCACATGCGGTGCCACCGCCCGCCATTGCCCCAGCTGCTGCAACGCCGCCTTGCCGTAGATCCCCGCCGGCACCGCATCGACCAGCGCCATGGCCAGCCGCCCGCCCTCCAGCCGGTCGGAGAGGTCCATCTCCGGCCCGATATCCAGCGGTGCGGCCTGCGCATCATGCGCGATCAGCACCAGCCGGTTGCCGGCCAGGTCGAAACGGCTGGCCGCATCCATCCGCCCCGCATCCTGAAGCTGATCCATCCAGTCGGGGCTGGCCGAAATGAACAGGTCCGCCGGCGCGCCCTGCTGGATCTGCCGCGCCAGCGCCGACGACCCGGCATGAGAGGCCACCACTTTCTGCCCCGTCTCGGCAGTGTAGAGCGCGGCAATCTCGTCCAGCGCGGTCTTGAGGCTGGCGGCGGCAAAGACCGTCACCGCCTCGGCCCGCGCGACACCGGGCAAGACCAGCCCCAGCAGGACGGCAAGGCACAAAATCGGCCCGCGCAGGGTGCCGGACTGGAACATGATCGGGGGATTCTCCGGGTCGTTATGTATCACCGGGAATATCGGTGGCGCGGACCGGGCGCGCAAGGGCTAATCTCCGGCCGGCCCCAGCAGCGCGCGCAGATCCTGCAATGGGTCACTTGCCGCCCGCCGCGCCTCGGCCTCGGCGGCGCGGTAGGCCGCAAGGACGGCGCGCCCGGTCTTGGTCAGCGTCGCGCCGCCGCCGCGCACTCCGCCCCGGCTGCTTTCCACCACCGGATCGCGGAACATCGCGTTCAGCGTCTCGACCAACTGCCACGCCCGGCGATAGCTCATGCCCATGCGCCGCCCCGCCGCCGCGATCGAGCCGGTCTCGGCAATATGCTCCAGCAACTCTGCCTTGCCCGGCCCGACCCAGTCGCCGGGGCCGAGATAGACACGCAGGCGCAGGCGGGGAAAGTCGGAAAACTGCATCATGCCCCGGACCTTGCCGCGATTGGCGCGCAGCGGCAACGCCAAAGCGCTCCGGCACCGTGACCGGCCGAATTCGTCACGTCATGTCGGGAAATGGCAGGGGCAGCAGGGTTCGAACCCGCGACCTACGGTTTTGGAGACCGTCGCTCTACCAACTGAGCTATACCCCTAGCGCGCCCTCAAATAGGACAGCGCGGCACGGGTGACAAGAGGGATTTTTGCCGCCCGCGCGCCTCTGTCGTCCGACAAACAGGTTGCGCCTTCCGGCGGTTTACGGGCAGAACGTCCCCCGCCGTGTTCCGCATCGCGCACAAGGGAAAAACCGTGAGCCTGCGAAAGAAGATTGCCGACAGCGAAGCCGTGCAGAACTGGGTCGCCCGGCGCATCGCCTCCTATTTTCGGCTGGTCCATCGCAGCTCGCGCTGGCAGCGCATCGGATTCGAGACGCTTGACGCGCTGGTCGACGACGGCGAACCGGTGATCGTCGTTCTGTGGCACCAACGGCTAACGCAATCGCCCTATCTCTTCCCGCTCGACAAAGCGCCGATCTGCACGATCACATCGTCGGCACGGGCCGGCAGCATGGCCGGCCGGGTCCAGCAACTCTTCGGCATGGACACGATCGCGATGTCCAGCCACAAGCGCCATGTGGCGCTCTCGCGCGAGGTGCTGGGCAAGATCCGGCAGGGCATCTCGATCGGCATCGCCGCCGACGGCCCGCGCGGTCCCGAGCGGGTTTGCTCGACCGTGCCACTGATCTGGGCACGGACCTCGGGCAAAAGGGTTTTCGCGGTCACCTATTCAGCGCGAAACGCGCACGAGGCGGGAACCTGGGACCGGCTGTTCTTGCCGCGCCCCTGGACCGAAGGCGTCATACTGTGCCGCGAATGGACCCAGTCCGTGCCGCGCAAGGCCGACGCCGACCAGATCGAGGCGCTGCGGCTGGATCTGCAAGCCCTGCTCAACGATCTGACCGCCGAGGCCGACCGCATGGTCGGACGCACGCCGAACAGCGGCGAGGGCTGAACCGCGCATCAGCCCTGCCGGTAGCGCCGCAAGCGATCCTCCAGCGTGCCTGTATGCAGCTCGAACAGGTGGTTGTCGTGGTCGTGGAAATAGATCGACTGACCCTCGCCCGCGACCCGCGGACGGCCCTCGCGCACGTCCAGCCCCAGCGACCGGATGCGGCGCAAGCGGTCGTCATACTCCTCGGGCGCCATTTTGAACGCGACGTGGTTGTAGGTTCGATCCGGCAGCGGATCGCCCTCCATCGTCGCGACCCAGATGCCGGCGATGTCGAAGAAGCGTTCGCGCGACACCGAGAATGTCCGGTCTCCGCTGTCATAGATGCGCCGCGCGTCCAGCACGGTTGTCAGGATCCGTTCCATCCGGTCCAGGTCGCGCACCACGAAGGTCATGTGGCTCAGGCCCTCGATCATCGCTGCTCCCTTCTGCTTGCATCGGCCCCCGATCAAGCTGCCGGCGGCGCGCCCGAGGACGGCGCCCGCGTCCCGCGCGGCCGCCCTGCGCGCGGCCGGTCGGGATCCGGCCTGAGCAGCATCCGCAGCGCCACGATCGTCAGCGACACCCCGACCATCACCAGCCAGCGCGGCGCGCCGTGGCCCAGCGCGATTTCCCACAGGATCACCCAGCTGGGCGTGAGATAGGTATAGGCCATCACCTTGGCCGAGGGCAGGCGCATGGCGGCATATTGCGTCAGCACGAAGGTCGCGGCGCTGGCAAAGACGGCAACATAGAGGATCGTGACCCAGACCAGCGGCCTCAGCCCGGCCCAGTCGGTGGCGCGCAGGGCGGGCCAGCCGATCACGGTCAGCACGGCGCAGCCCGCAAGCAGCGTGCCCAGCGTGAACACCACCGCCGGCTCGCCCCGGTTCAGCCGCCGCACCATCGGGATATAGACCGCATGCGCCACGCAGCCCACGAAATAGATCGCCTCGCCGCGCCCGACCTCGAAGGCGCGCAGCGCGCTCCAGTCGGCGCGGAAGATCACCCAGAGCGCGCCCAGAGCGCCGATGCACAGCGCCGACGCCGTGCGCGCGGTCGTCACCTGGCGCAGAATGACCCACCCGGCCAGTGCCGCCACCATGGGCGTCAGGGTGAACACCGCCGCCGCGCTCACCGGCGGCGCGGTCTTGAGACCCTCGAACATCAACACGAAATAGGCGGCGAAAGTGCCGCCCAGCACCAGGTAGCGCCACGGGGCGGCCAGCGCGCTGCGCGGCACGCCGGTTGTCGCCGCCGCAACCGCCGCGATCACCAGGGCGGCGATGGCGAACCGCACAGCCGTCAGCGCCAGCGGAGCCATCTCGTTCGCGACCAGGCTGCCCAGCGAGAAGCTGCCCGCGACCAGCGCCGAAAAGCACAGCATCGCAAGGTGGCCGCGCGCCTCGCCGCTCAGGGGCACCACGCCCTGGCCTCCTGCTTGATGAAGGACAGAAAGCTCTGGACCTTGGTGCTGCGGTGCAGGTCCACATGGGTGACGAGCCACAGCTTGCTGGTCCAGTCCTCCTGCGGGCCCATGATCTCGACCAGGTCGGGATGGCGCGCCGCCTGCCAGTGCGCCATGAACCCGATCCCGGCCCCGGCCAGGATCGCCTCCTGCAGGGTCTGGCCGTTGGTGCCGCGGAACCGGATCGCCTCGGCCGGCACGTTGGCCCGGAGCCAGACCGAGAAGGGTGCCCGGCTGCTCGCGTCGTCGCTGCCGACAAAGCTGTGCCCGTCGAACCCGGCCACGCTGTCGGGCTTGCCGTGCTCGGCCACATAGGCGCGGCTGGCATAGAGGCCGGTCTCGAGCGAGATGAAGGGCTGCACCACGTTGTCCGGCTGCTCGGGCGCGGCGCCGGCGCGGATCGCCACATGCGCCTCGCCATATTCCAGCCGGAACAGCCGGTCGCCGGTCAGATAGCGCACGATCAGCCCGGGATGCGCGGCCTGGAACTTGGCCAGTGCCGGCGCCACCAGCGGCGCGATGGTGGTCAGAGAGGTCACGACCAGCTCGCCCGTCACGTCGTCACCCTGCCCCTTCAGCCGCCCGGCCAGCTGGCTGAGCTGATCGTCGGTCGCCTGGGCCACGCGCAGCAGGTCCTGCCCCGCTTCGGTCGCGGTATAGCCCCGCGCATGGCGCTGGAACAGCTTGACCCCCAGCCGCCCCTCGATGGCGTCGATATGGCGGATCACCGTGGCGTGATGCACGCCCAGAACCTCGGCCGCGCCGCTGACCGTGCCCATCCGCGCCACCTGATAGGCCGTGCGCACCTCGTCCCAATTGTCCATCACCGGCCGTCCCGCTTATGTGCAATTTCCAACACAAACTGTTTGAAACTCGGTATTGCGTGAATTTTTGCAAAGATCAAGTCTGTCTCACCAGACCCCATCCGTTTCAGGAGATCACAAGGATGACCACCACAGTCTTGCATATCGACGCCTCCGCCCGCCGTCAGGGTTCGGTCACGCGCAGCCTCTCGCAGCGCATCGTGACCCGGCTTGCCCCCGATCGCATCATCCGCCGCGACCTGACGACCGCCCTGCCGCAGATCACCGGCGACTGGATCGCGGCCAACCAGACCCCAGCCGACCAGCGCAGCGCGGACCAGCGCGCCGAACTGGCCCAGTCCGATGCGCTGCTCGCCGAACTGCAGGCCTCCGACACGGTCGTGATCGGCCTGCCGGTCTACAATTTCTCGGTGCCCGCCGCGCTCAAGGCGTGGATCGACCTGGTGGCCCGGGCCGGAATCAGCTTCCGCTATACCGAACAGGGCCCCGTCGGCCTCTTGACCGGCAAGCGGGCCATCCTTGCCGTGGCATCGGGCGGCACGCAGGTGGGGTCCGAGATCGACTTTGCCACCACCTACATGCGCCACATCCTGGGTTTTGTCGGCATCACCGACGTGCAGATCGTGGCCGCCGACCGCATGGCGCTCGACCCCGAGGCCGCGCTGTCCTCGGCCAACCAGGCGGCCGACCGGCTCGCCGCCTGAACGGCATGCGCCGCCGGGCTGGACCCGCGGTCCGCGGCGGCGCATTCTGGGCGCCGGGCACAGAGTTTGGGGCGGCGGCATGAAGAAGATCGGCATTCTGGGCGGCGTCGGCTGGGCCTCGACATCGACTACTACCGCGCGATCTGCGAGGGCGCCGGCCGCCATTTCGCCGCCCGTGGTGCCACCTCGCCGCTGCCGGTGCCGCCGATGACCATCGAATCGGTCACCCAGGCACAGACGCGCGCCCTGCGCGGCATGCCCGGGGACGAGGCCAGCTGGGACGGCTTTGACGCGGTGTTCCGCGCGGCCCTGCTGACGCTGGAACGCGCGGGATGCGATTTCGGCCTGATCGCCAGCAACACGCCGCATATGCGCCTGCACGCGATCCGCCGGGGCGTGACGATGCCGATCCTGTCGATCTTCGACGCCGCCGCCCGCGCCACGGCAGAAACCGGGGCCACGCGCGCGCTGGTCCTGGGCACCTCGGTCACCATGCGGGCGCCGCACTATGCCGAGGCGCTTGCCGCCCACGGTGTCACCGCGAATGACCCGCTGGCCGAGGACGACATGGACGAGATGCAGGCACTGATCGACACCGATTTCCACGGCGGCGCCTCGGACCGGGCGCGCGAGCGCCTGCTTGCGATCTGCCGCCGCCATGCGGGGCCGGATCAGGTCATCCTGCTGGCCTGCACCGAGTTGCCTCTGGCCTTTCCCGGCCATCTCGACGACCAGCAGTTCCGGGCCGGCGGGTTCCACTTCCTCAACCCCTCTGCCGCCCATGTCGCCGCCGCGCTGGAGCGGTCTCTGGCCGAAGACAGCTGATCCCGGACCGTTCAGTCCAGCCAGGTCACCTGACACCCGATCCGGTCGAGGAACGCCATCAGGTCGTCGCGCGCCATCACCACGGTCCGGTCGTTGACCAGCGGATGCATGTTGATCACATCGGCCTGCCGCACGGCCGCGTCAAGGACGAACCGCACCCTGGTCGTCACCCCGGTGATCATCGCCAGCGGGCTGACCGCGCCGGGCCGGATGCCGAGATGCTGCATCAGCCGTTCGGGTGAGCCGAAGGAAAGGCCACCCGCACCAAGCTCGGCGCCCAGCGCCTTGAGATCGACCTCGCGATCCTGTTCCAGCGACACCAGATAGTTTCTCTTCTTGCGGTCGCGCAGATAGAGGTTCTTGATCCGCAGCGCCCGCTGCCCCGGAACCGCGAAGTCGGCCTCGACCGTCTTGGCGTCCTCGACGGTGCGCAACGGTTTGTGACGGTGCAGGACATACCTCAGCCCCCAGCCATCGAGCCGCGCCAGCAGCGCGTCCGACGACACCGGCAGTTCGTCCCGATCCTCCGGCCTTGCCTCCATCACTCTCTCCCATTGCCCACATGCGTCTTTCGCCGCGCATCCTCATCGGGTGTGCCGGCGGGTTCAAGCCCGACTTGACTCCGCCGGGCATTCGTCATACCGAAACGCCCATATATCCGGAAGCGCCAGAGTTTCCGGTCCCCGCATCGGCGGGGATCGCCCCCCACCAGCGAGTTTCGCCCGTGGGGGCATTTGTGCATTACTGAACCGCTCCCATATGGGGGCTGACCGCAACCGGCAGAAAAGGGGCCGAGGCATGTTTGAAAATCTCTCCGAACGCCTGTCCGGCGTCTTCGACCGGCTGACCAAGCAGGGCTCGCTTTCCGAGGAAGACGTCAAAACCGCCCTGCGCGAGGTGCGCGTCGCCCTGCTCGAGGCGGACGTGTCGCTGCCGGTTGCGCGCGATTTCGTCAAGAAGGTGCAATCGCAGGCCACCGGCCAGGCGGTGACCAAGTCGGTCACGCCGGGTCAGCAGGTGGTCAAGATCGTGCATGACGCGCTGATCGAGGTGCTGCGCGGCGAGGACGATCCCGGCGCGCTCAAGATCGACAACCCGCCCGCGCCGGTCCTGATGGTCGGCCTGCAGGGCGGCGGCAAGACCACCACCACCGGCAAGCTGGCCAAGCGGCTCAAGGACCGCGAGGGCAAGAAAGTGCTGATGGCCTCGCTCGACGTCTACCGCCCCGCGGCGATGGAACAGCTGGCGGTGCTGGGCACCCAGATCGGCGTCGACACCCTGCCCATCGTGCCGGGCCAGAAACCCGTCGACATCGCCAAACGCGCCAAGCAGCAGGCCAGCCTGGGCGGCTATGACGTCTACATGCTGGACACAGCCGGCCGGTTGCAGATCGACCAGGTGCTGATGCAGGAGGTCGAGGACGTCCGCGACGCCGTCAATCCGCGCGAGACCCTGCTGGTCGTCGACGGGCTGACCGGCCAGGTCGCCGTCGAGGTGGCCGAGGAATTCGATGCCAAGATCGGCATCTCCGGCGTGGTGCTGACCCGGATGGACGGCGACGGCCGCGGCGGCGCGGCCCTGTCGATGCGCGCGGTCACCGGCAAGCCGATCCGCTTCGTCGGCCTGGGCGAGAAGATGGACGCGCTGGAAACCTTCGAACCCGAGCGCATCGCCGGCCGCATCCTCGGCATGGGCGACATCGTGGCGCTGGTGGAAAAGGCGCAGGAAACGCTCGAGATGGAGCAGGCCGAGCGCATGATGAAGCGCATGGCCAAGGGTCAGTTCAACATGAACGACCTCAAGATGCAGCTCGAACAGATGCAGCAGATGGGCGGCATGCAGGGCATGATGTCGATGATGCCGGGCATGGGCAAGATGGCCAAGCAGGTCGAGGAATCGGGCTTCGACGACAACGTGATCAAGCGTCAGGTCGCCATGATCCAGTCGATGACCAGGAAGGAACGCGCCAACCCCCAGATCCTGCAGGCCAGCCGCAAGAAGCGCATTGCCGCCGGGTCCGGCATGGAGGTCAGCGACCTCAACAAGCTGCTCAAGATGCACCGGCAGATGGCCGACATGATGAAGAAGATGGGCAAGATGGGCAAAGGCAAGATGCTGAAACAGGCCATGAAGGGCATGTTCGGCAAGGGCGGTCCCGGCCCCGAAGAGATGGCGCAGGGTATGGACCCCAAGGCGATGGAAGCGGCCGCCAAGGCGATGGGCGGGCGGATGCCCGGCATGGGCGGCGGCATGGGCCTGCCGCCGGGTCTGAGCGGGTTCGGAAAGAAGAAGTGACGTGACCCCGATCCCCACCATATCCACCCCGCGCCTGACGCTGCGCGCGCCCGAAGCCGGCGATTTCCCGGTCTTCGCCGCATTCTTTGCGTCCGAGCGGTCGGGCTTTGTCGGCGGCCCGGTGCCGGCCGAGCAGAGCTGGCGCTACCTGGCCGCGGAACTGGGTCATTGGCAGCTGCGTGGCTTCGGCCGCTGGAGCGTGGTGGAGACCGCAACCGGCAAGCTGGCCGGGCTGATCGGCCTGTGGTTCCCGCAAGGTTGGCCCGAGCCCGAGATCGGCTGGGACCTGTTCGACGGGTTCGAGGGCAAGGGATACGCCACCGAGGCGGCGCTGGCCGCGCGCGAATATGCCTATGACACGCTGGGCTGGACCACGGCGATCAGCCTGGTGGCCCCGGAGAACGCGGCCTCGCGCAACGTCGCCCGCCGCATGGGCGCGCGGGCCGATGGCACGCACGAGCACGAACGGTTCGGCGCGCTGGAGATCTGGCGCCACCCCGCGCCCGAGGATCTGGCCGCCGGCGGGATCGAGGCCTACGCATGACCGCCGTCCTGCGCGATATCCCGGTGATCGCCACCGACCGCCTGGTCCTGCGCGGCCCGCTGGAGTCGGACTTCGCGGCGCATGCAGCGTTCTATACCTCGCCGCGGTCGCACCTGGTCGGCGGTCCCGCCGACCGATTCCAGGCGTGGCGCATCTTCCTGTCCGGTCTCGGCCACTGGGCCCTGCGCGGCTATGGCATGTGGATGGTGACCGAGCGCGACGGCGGCCAGCCCGTCGGCCGGGTCGGGTTCATCAACGGGCTCGACTGGGACGAGCCGGAACTGGGCTGGCACCTCTATGACGGGTACGAGGGCAAGGGATATGCCTATGAGGCCGCGTGCGCGGCCCGAGACCACGGCGCGCGGCATTTTGGCATCGCCGCGCCGATCTCCTATATCGTGCCCGAGAACGCCCGCTCGCTGGCGCTGGCCGAACGGCTGGGCGCGAGCTTTGAGCGTGACGGCACTGTTGTCGGCACCCCCTGCCAGGTCTGGCGCCATCCCCGGGCGGGGGCGGCATGACCCGGCTGGCCTGCGAAACTCCCTCGACCGGGCCGGCGGCCGCCCTGGCGGCGCAGCTGGCCGACCGGATTCCGGTGCTGGAGACCCGGCGCCTGGTGCTGCGCGCACCGCGCATCGTCGATGTCGACGCCTATGCTGAAATCGCCGCCAGCCCGCGCGGCCGGCACCTTGGCTGCGCCACGCGCGCGGCCGCCTGGTATGATTTCTCGAACATGGTCGCCGGCTGGCTGCTGCGCGGTCACGGCATCTGGACCGTGACGGCGCGGCAGGACGGCGCGCTGCTGGGCTTTGTCCTGCTCGGCTTCGAACCGGGCGACCGCGAGCCGGAACTGGGCTTCATGATGACGCAGGCGGGCGAAGGCCACGGATACGCGGCCGAGGCCGCCGAGGCCACCCGCGCCTATGGGTTCGAACATCTGAACCTGCCCTCGCTGGTCAGCTATATCGACCCCGACAACACCCGCTCGATCCGGCTGGCCGGGCGGCTGGGTGCGCTGCGCGAGGGCGAGATCACCGAGGGTGGCGAAACCTCCGTGGTCTTCCGCCATCCGCGTCCCGACCCGGCGGAAAGGGGGCTGCAATGAACAGCATACCCACACTGGAAACCCGCCGCCTGGTGCTGCGCGGACCTGAACCCGAGGACTACCCGAACTTCAAGGCCACCTTCACCAGCTACCGCGCGCGCTTCATGGGCGGGCCGCTGAACCCTTACGAATCGTGGATGCTCTACGCCGCCGAGATCGGGCATTGGCAGATCCGCGGCTATGGCATGTGGATGATCCACGACAAGGCGACCGACAAGACGCTTGGCATGGCCGGCGGCTGGATGCCGGCCAAATGGCCCGAGCGCGAGATCGCCTGGGTGATCTGGCCCGACGCCGCCGGTCACGGCTATGCGCTCGAGGCGGTGCACGCCGCCCGGCGGTATTTCTACCGCGAACGGGGCTGGGAAACCGCGGTCAGCTACATCGACCCCAAGAACCTCGACTCGATCCGCCTGGCCGAGCGGCTGGGCGCCAAAAAGGACCACGAGGCCGCGACCATCGACGGCAACGACGCGGTCTATCGCCACCCCGCGCCGGCGCAGCTCGACGGCAGCCAGCTGGCACATGGCATCGAGATGGAGATCGGCCACTACGCCGATCCGCTGTTCAAACCGAAAGGATGGGCCCTTGACTGAGATCCCGACCGGACTGCCGCGGCCCGCCGCCGCGCGGAGGTGCGCATGACCGATCCCGCAACCCGTGCCGCCGAGCTGCTGAAGGAGCACCGCGAGAGCATCGACCGGCTCGACGCGATCCTCGTCTATACCCTGGGCGAACGGTTCAAGCACACCCAGTCCGTGGGCCGTCTCAAGGCCCGGCACGACCTTCCCCCGTCCGATCCGGCGCGCGAGGCGCAACAGATCGAACGGCTCGAAGCTCTGGCGGAGGAGGCCGATCTGGACCCCGATTTCGCCAAGAAATTCCTGAATTTCATCATTCGGGAAGTCATCCGACACCACAAGGAACACCAGGAATAACCGGGGATTGCCCGGTCAACGCCATCAAAGGAGTATTCACAATGGCTATGAAAATCCGTCTCGCCCGCGCCGGTTCGAAAAAGCGCCCCTTCTACCGCATCGTCGCGGCCGACAGCCGCATGCCGCGCGACGGCCGCTTCATCGAGAAGCTGGGCACCTACAACCCGCTGCTGCCCAAGGACAGCGAGGATCGCGTGAAGATGGACATGGAGCGCATCCAGCACTGGCTGGACAAGGGCGCCCTGCCCACCGACCGCATCGCCCGCATGCTGGAAGCCGCCGGCACCCGCAGCAAGGCCGAGCGCAACAACCCCCAGAAGGGCACGCCCGGCAAGAAGGCCCAGGAACGCGCCGAGGAGAAGGCCGCCAAGGCTGCCGAAGCCTCCGAGGCGCCCGCGGAAGCCGCCGAAAGCTGAGCGGTTTTCCTGTGCGGGAGCCCGAGTTCGACGACGACTTCCGCACCCGGCTCGATTTGCTGATGCGGGTCCGGCGCGACGTGCGCCGGTTTCGCCGCGAGCCCGTGGACGAGGCAGTGCTTGCGCGCTGCCTCGACGCGTTTTCGCTGGCGCCATCGGTGGGGCTCAGCGAGCCCTGGCGGATCCTCCGGGTGGACAGCAGCGCCGCCCGGTCCGCGGCGATCGACAATTTCCGCCAGGCCAATGCAGCGGCGCTAGAAGGCTATTCCGGAGCGCGCGCCGCGCTCTACGGCCAGCTGAAGCTCTCGGGCATGGAAGACGCCCCGGTGCACCTGGCGGTGTTCTGCGACGACGCCACGGCGCAGGGCCACGGCCTCGGCGCCGGCACGATGCCCGAGATGCGCCGATATTCCGTCGTCAGCGCCATCACCCTTTTCTGGTTGCGCCTGCGGGCCGAGGGGCTGGGCATGGGCTGGGTGTCGATCCTGGACGCCGACCGGCTGAGCCGGGACCTCGAGACCCCCGCCGCCTGGCGGCTGATCGGTTATTTTTGCATCGGCCGGCCCGAGGCGATATCAGACACCCCGGAACTGCAGCGCAAAGGCTGGGAAACCCGCCGCACCACGCTGCATCTGGAAACCCGTTGAGGTGCGATGTTCGGACTGCTGAGACTCCCCATCCTGGTGCTGATCGCCTTCGTGGCCGGGATGTTCTATGAACGCAACGCCCATACCGACCGCTGCCTCGATGCCGGCGGAAGGGTCGTGGACGACCTGTGCCAGGGAGGGCAAAGATGAGCGAGCTGATCTGTGTCGGTGCGGTTGCGGGCGCCTTCGGCGTGCGCGGCGAGGTGCGGCTGAAAAGCTTCACCAGCACCCCCGAGGACATCGAGAGCTACTCGCCGCTCACCGACGAGGCCGGCGCCAACCGCTACACGATCACCCTCACCCGCCCGGTCAAGAACGGCTTTGCCGCCCGCCTGTCGGGGATCGAGACCAAGGAACAGGCCGACGCGATCCGCGGCCTGCGCCTCTTTGCGCGGCGCGACCAGCTTCCCAAGCTGCCGGATGACGAGTTCTACCATACCGACCTGATCGGCCTGGAGGTGCACGACACCGGCGGCGCGCCGCTGGGCCGGGTCAAGGCGGTGCTGAACCACGGCGCCTCGGACCTGCTCGAAATCCAGGCGCCGGGGCTGAAGACCACGGTCCTGCTGCCCTTCACCCACGACGCCGTGCCGACCGTCGACCTGGGCGCGGGCCGCATCGTGGCCGACCCGCCCGAGGGCCTGTTCCCGGAATGACAGGGGCGCGCGGCGTGTCCTCCACTGGCTGACATCCGGCTTTTTTGCGTTTCCAGCGCCGCGCCTGTGGCGTATGAGGCATGGCATGTCCGACCGCGATCCAGACACCGCACCGCCCGCCCGGTCGCATGGCCGCAAGGCCATCCGCGCCACGGCCCGACCGCGTGAATTGATCACGCCCGCGCCCCAGTTGCACGGCGCCTGGGCCGCCCATGTTATCACCCTGTTCCCCGACGCCTTCCCCGGCGTGCTGGGCGAAAGCCTGACCGGCCGGGCGCTCAAGGACGGGCTGTGGCGGCTCGACACGATCGACCTGCGCCGCTTCGGCATCGGCCGGCACCGCAATGTCGACGACACCCCGGCGGGCGGCGGCGCCGGCATGGTGCTGCGTGCCGATGTCCTGGGCCCGGCGATCGAACACGCGCAGGCGCAGGCCGGTGCCCCGCAACCGCTGATCTATCTCAGCCCGCGCGGCCGCCCGATGGACCAGGCGATGATGCGCGACCTCGCCCGCGGTCCCGGCGCTACCCTGATCTGCGGCCGGTTCGAGGGCGTGGACGAGCGCGTGCTGGAGCATTACGGCGTCCAGGAGGTCTCGCTGGGCGATTTCGTGATGACCGGCGGCGAAATCGCCGCTCAGGCCCTGATCGACGCCACCGTCCGCCTGATCCCCGGCGTGCTGGGCAACGAAGCCTCGGCCCGGGACGAGAGCTTCGCGTCAGGCCTTCTGGAACATCCGCAATACACCCGCCCGGCCGTTTGGCAGGGGCGCGAGATTCCGGAGGTTCTGATGTCGGGTCATCACGGCAAGGTGGCCGAATGGCGGCGCCGTTTGGCGGAAGAAATCACCCAAGAACGCCGTCCCGACCTGTGGGCCGTACACGAGGGTAGCGAAAACTCGGGTGATTGACATACGCCAACCGGTTTGGCGAACTGCGAGCTTGGCGTTTGAGGCTGATCGGAAGGACGGAGCGTGTTTTACGGAAACTTCAAGGGCGAGAACGGCAAGAGATTCGAGCAGGCGTTGGCAACCATCAACGAGCTTTGCGGGTCGGTCTACGCCGCCGATAATCTGATCGGCATACAGCGCAGCGCCGCGTTCCGCGAGGATCGCCGCTTTGTCGAGACAATGAAGCGCAACGCCCAGAATTCGCAGGAAAGATCTCTGGCGTGGCGGCTGCACACCCTGGTCTGGGCCGGCCAGTTGGCCTTGCGTGGACAAGGCGATTTCGTCGAGTGCGGCGTTTGGAAAGGGTTCAGCTTTGCCTTTCTGACCGACTATCTTGATTTCGCGGCGACCGACAAGACTCTGTATCTCTACGACACATTTTCCGGAATTCCGGAAAACATGAACTCCGAGAACCGCAACAACGCGGTTTACGAACGCGCCATCGCCGACGATCCGGATGCCATTCTGAAAATCGTCCAGGATCGCTTCGCCAAGGTGCCCAACACGCGCATCGTTCGCGGCATGGTGCCCGACAGCTTCCGACAGGCCTGCCCTGAGCAGATTGCGTTGCTGCATATCGACATGAACTCGGCCGCGTCGGAAATCGCCGCGCTCGAGGCCTTGTTCGACAAGGTGATGCCGGGCGGGATCATCCTGTTCGACGACTATGGCTGGACCGGTTATTCCGCACAACGGCATGCCGAGAACGAATTCATGGCCGCCCGGGGCCACAGCGTGCTTGAGTTGCCGACAGGACAAGGCATGGTGATCCGGCACTGAGCTTGCCTGAAAAACCGGTTGATCGTCCCGTGGTTCCGCCCTATACCGCGCGAGTTCGGAATCGCTCGCGGCTCCGGACCTTCGGGGTATGACGCCGTGCGGAACCGCTTCGACCCGCGCCCATCAATCCCGAAGCGACAAGCAAACGGACGACCTGATCTCTGGCGGGCGCAGTGGCGGACCCGATCGAAGACCGAGAGCTCTGAGGGCGCATACCACCTTCGTGGAGCAACCACGAGCATATGAGGAGATGATCAGATGGACCTGATCGCACAGCTCGAGGCGGAACAGATTGCCGCCCTGGGGAAGGACATCCCCGACTTCAAGGCCGGCGACACCGTGCGCGTCGGTTACAAGGTGACCGAAGGCACGCGCACCCGTGTGCAGAATTACGAAGGCGTCTGCATCAGCCGAAAGAACGGCGACGGCATCGACGGCTCGTTCACAGTGCGCAAGATCTCGTTTGGCGAAGGCGTTGAACGGGTGTTCCCGCTCTACTCGACCAATATCGACAGCATCACCGTGGTCCGCCGCGGCAAGGTCCGCCGGGCCAAGCTGTATTACCTGCGCTCGCGCCGCGGCAAGTCGGCCCGGATCGCGGAAGTCACCAACTACAAGCCCAAGTCGGGCGCCCGGGCGTAAGGAGCGGAGCGATGAAAAAAGACACCCATCCCGATTACCACGTCATCAACGTCAAGATGACCGACGGCACCGTCGTGCAGATGAAGTCCACCTGGGGCAGCGAGGGCGACCAGCTTTCGCTTGACATCGACCCCAGCGTGCACCCGGCCTGGACCGGTGGCAGCTCGCGGCTGATGGACACCGGCGGCCGCGTGTCCAAGTTCAAGAAGAAATACGAGGGCCTGGGCTTCTGAGCCGACCCGACCCGCGTTTCAACCAAGGCCGCCTCCGGGCGGCCTTTTTTCTGCGCGAGGCCGATGCAGGGGGCTCTGCCCCCGCCGCCCTCCGGGCGCCTCCCCCGGGATATTTCAGGCAAGAGGAAACAGGCGCCTGCCCTTCCTCTCGCTGAAAAATACCTCGGAGCGCGAGGCGGAGCCTCGCAAACTGCGTGGCAACGCAAACTGAAATGGGCGCGGAACGCGCGCGATTCGGGACGAGCCGCGCCGGAGTGAGGCGCGTTTTGCGGCAGTATCGCCTTGACTCGATTTTCGCATGGGTTTCATTTGGATTCACAAGACTGTCACGCAAGATGACTAGCACGCGCAACGGGGCGGCCGCCGGGCCGGCCCCGGCCATCCGACCGGACGGCACTTGCGCCGCGCCGGCAAAGGGAGAAACCATGAAAACCACATCCATCCTGACACTCGCCGCCACCGCCCTGACCGCGACCGGCGCCGCCGCCGAAAAGGCCGAGGTTGATTTCTGGCACGCCATGGGCGGCCAGCTGGGCGAAATGGTCGACAAGTTCGCCGCCGACTACAATGCCGGGTCCGAGACCTGCCAGGTCAACGCCGTCTACAAGGGCAACTATACCGAGAACATGACCGCCGCCATCGCCGCCTTCCGCGCCGGCGAGCAGCCGCATGTGGTGCAGGTCTTCGAGGTCGGCACCGCCACGATGATGGCCGCGGGCGACAAGGGCGCCATCTATCCGGTCTATCAGCTGATGGAGGATGCCGGGATCAATTTCGACCAATCCGCCTATCTGCCGGCGGTGATCTCGTATTACACCGACACCGAGGACCGGCTGCTGTCCCTGCCCTTCAACTCCTCCACCCCGGTCCTGTGGTACAACAAAACCGCGCTGGACGAAGCCGGCGTCGAGGTGCCGACCACCTGGGACGAGGTCGAGGAGGCGGCGCGCAAACTGAAAGAGAACGGCGTCGCCAAGCCCTTCTCCTTCGGCTGGCAGTCCTGGACGCAGATCGAGAACTACTCGGCCTGGCACAACATCGAGCTGGGCTCGCAGCAGAACGGCTTTGCCGGGCTGGACACCGAGTTCACCTTCAACAACGACGCGGTGGTCGGCCACATCCAGCGCATTGCCGACATGGGCAAGGAAGGTCTCTTTGCCTATGGCGGGCGGCGCGGCGACTCGCGCGCGCAGTTCGTGAACGGCGAGACCGCGCTCTGGATCAACTCGTCGGCCTATTACGGCGGGTTCAAGAACGACATCAAGGATTTCGAGTTCAGCCAGACCATGCTGCCGCTGGATACCGAGGTGGCCGACGCGCCGCAGAACGGCATCATCGGTGGCGCGACCCTGTGGGTGCTGCAGGGGCATGAACAGCCGGAATATGCCTGCGTGGCGGATTTCTTCCAGTTCCTGTCGCAGCCCGACACCCAGGCCTTTTGGCACCAGGAGACAGGTTATGTCCCGATCACCACGGCCGCATACGAGCTGTCCAAGGAGCAGGGGTTCTACGAGACCGATCCCGGCACCGACACCGCCATCCAGCAGCTCAGCCTGAACGCGCCGACCCCGGCCTCCAAAGGCGTGCGCTTCGGCAACTTCGTGCAGATCCGCGACATCATCAACGAAGAGCTGGAAGCCGTCTGGTCCGGCCAGAAGGACGCCCGCGAGGCGATGGACGCCGCCGTCGAGCGCGGCAACGCGCTGCTGCGCAAGTTCCAGGCCGCCAACAGCTGATCGGCGATCCCCGGGGCGGCGCGCTTGCGCGGGCCGCCCCGTCTTCCGACACCCGAGAGGTTTCATGCAAAAGCGCGTGGTGTTCCGCTCCCGCCTGCTGCCCTATCTTCTGGTGGCGCCGCAGATCGCGGTGACGGTGGTGTTCTTTTTCTGGCCGTCCTACCAGGCGCTTGAAAGCTCATTCTTCCTTGAGGACGCGTTCGGCTTCTCCCGCCAATGGGTGGGTCTGCTCAACTATACCGAGCTGTTCGACGATCCCGGCTATCTGCGGTCCTTCCGCACCACGCTGATCTTCGGCCTGTCGGTGGCCTTCCTGGCGATGAGCCTGGCGCTGGCGCTGGCCGTAGCGGCCAACCGCGTAGTGCGGGCCGCCACCAGCTATCGCACGCTGCTGATCTGGCCCTATGCCGTGGCGCCGGCGCTGGCCGGGGTGATCTGGTATTTCCTGATGAACCCGTCCCTGGGCATCGTCGCCTACTGGCTGCAGAATGCCGGTGTGGACTGGAACCACTATGTCAACGGCGACCAGGCCCTGCTGCTGGTGATCGTCGCGGCAGCGTGGAAGCAGATCAGCTACAACTTCCTGTTCTTCCTGGCCGGGCTGCAATCCATCCCGCGCTCGCTGATCGAGGCGGCGGCGATCGACCGGGCGACACCGTTCCAGAGGTTCTGGACCATCACCTTTCCGCTGCTGACGCCGACCACCTTCTTCCTGCTGGTGGTGAACCTGGTCTATGCCTTCTTCGACACCTTCGCGCTGATCCACGCCACTACCGAGGGCGGGCCTGTGGACGCCACATCGATCCTGGTGTTCCGGGTCTACAGCACCGGCTTCGTGGGCCAGGATTACGGGTCCTCGGCGGCGCAGTCGGTGATCCTGATGGCGCTGGTGATCGCCATGACCATCGTCCAGTTCCGCTATGTCGAGCGAAAGGTGGTCTACTGATGGTCGAGAACCGCCCGCTGCTGACCTTCCTGACCCATTTCGCGCTGATCATGGGCGTGGTCTTCCTGTGCTTTCCGGTCTGGATGGCGCTGGTCGCCTCGACCCACGGGCCCGACGCGCTGGCGCGCTCGCCGATCCCGATGTGGTTCGGCGACCAGGGCTGGCAGAACTACAGCCAGCTGCTGGCCGCCGGCCTGCCCGAGGCCGGCGGCGTGCCGCTGGGCCGGATGATGTGGAACAGCCTGATCATGGCGCTGGGCATCACCTTCGGCAAGATTGCGGTGTCGATCCTGGCCGCCTATGCCGTGGTCTATTTCCGGTTCCCGTTCCGCATGGGGTTCTTCTGGATGATCTTCATCACCCTGATGCTGCCGGTCGAGGTGCGGATCCTGCCCACATTCGACGTGGTGACCAAGCTGGGGCTGCTGAACACCTACACGGTGCTGATCATTCCGCTCATTGCCTCGGCCACAGCGACGCTGCTGTTCCGGCAGTTCTTCCTGACCATCCCCGACGAGCTGGTCGAGGCGGCGCGGATCGACCGCGCGGGGCCGATGCGGTTCTTCTGGGACATCCTGATGCCGCTCAGCCGCACCAATATCGCGGCGCTGTTCATCATCCTCTTCATCTATGGCTGGAACCAGTATCTCTGGCCGTTCCTGGTGACCTCGGACGAGAGCCTCTACACGGTGGTGATGGGCATTCAGCGGATGGTGAACTCGGGCGAGGCGCTGCCGGTCTGGCACCTGATCATGGGCACCGCGATCCTGGCGATGGTGCCCCCGGTGCTGGTGGTGATTGCAATGCAGAAGCTCTTTGTCAAAGGGCTGGTGGAAAGCGAGAAATAGACGACATGGCGGAATTGAGCATCACCGGTCTGGGCAAGACCTATCCCGGCGGCGTGCAGGCGGTCGAGGGGGTGACGGCCGAGATCGCGGATGGCGAATTCATCGTGCTGGTGGGGCCGTCGGGTTGCGGCAAGTCCACCATCCTGCGGATGATCGCGGGGCTGGAGACGATCACGACCGGCGATCTGCTGATCGGCGACCGCCGGGTCAACAACCTGGAGCCCGGCGACCGCGACATCGCGATGGTGTTCCAGAACTATGCGCTCTACCCGCACATGACCGTGCGCAAGAACATGGAATACGGGCTCAAGAACGAGGGGCTGCCGCGGTCCGAGATCGACGCCCGCATCGCCGAGGCGACCCGCACGCTGCGGCTGGAGGACTATCTGGACCGCAAGCCGCGGCAGCTGTCGGGCGGGCAGCGGCAGCGGGTGGCGATGGGCCGGGCCATCGTGCGCGACCCCAAGGTGTTCCTGTTCGACGAACCGCTCAGCAACCTCGACGCCAAGCTGCGCACACAGCTGCGCGCCGAGCTCAAGGCGCTGCACAAGAGGCTGGGGGCCACCTTCGTCTATGTCACCCATGACCAGGTCGAGGCGATGAGCCTGGCCGACCGCATCATCATCATGAATGCCGGACGGGTCGAACAGATCGGCCTGCCGATGGACCTGTATCTGCGCCCCGCGACCCGTTTCGTGGCCGAGTTCATCGGCAGCCCGGCGATGAACTTCGTCGAGGGGACCGTGGACCCCGACCGCCGCAGCCTTGCGGTGAACGGCTCGCACAGCCTGCGCTTTGCCGAGCCGCTGCCGGCCGAACCGGGCCACAAGATCGCCCTGGGCATCCGCCCCGAACACCTGACCGAAGTCCCGGCCGGGGCGCTGAGCATGGAGCTTGAGGTCGATTTCATCGAACAGCTGGGCGCCGACACCGTGGTGCACGGCAAATTGGCCGGGGCCAACTCGCCGCTGGCGGTCCGCCTGCACGGCGTGCAGGCCGGTGCCGCCGGGTCGGTGGTGACGCTGGGTTGCGAGATGGACAACCTGCATCTCTTTGATCTTGGAACCGGCCAGCGCCTGAACTGAACTTGCGCGCAGAAGCCGCGGTTGAGAGCTTCCCTTTGTTCGCCCCACAACATATAGTGTGCGTCAACAATGCTGAGACAAGTCCGCAGGGGCGAGGGGCACAGGGGCATGGCGCATATCATTGTCGTCGGGAACGAAAAGGGCGGCGCGGGCAAATCCACCGTGTCCATGCACGTGGCGACCGCGCTGGCGCGGCTGGGCCACAAGGTCAACACGCTGGACCTGGATCTGCGGCAGCGCACGCTGGGGCGCTATTTCGAGAACCGGCGCGCCTTTCTGAAATCCGCCGAGCTGGACCTGCCCAGCCCGGCCAACCACAACCTTCCGGAAATCGATGCCGCCACTCTGAAACCCGGAGAGAACGTCTATGACCACCGGCTGTCGGCGGCGGTGTCCAGGCTGGAACCGGACAGCGATTTCATCCTGATCGACTGCCCCGGCTCGCATACAAGGCTGAGCCAGGTGGCCCATTCGCTGGCCGATACGCTGGTGACGCCGCTCAATGACAGTTTCATCGATTTCGACCTGCTGGCGCGGATCGACTCGCATGGCGAGAAACTGCTGGGCCCCTCGGTCTATTCCGAGATGGTGTGGAACGCGCGGCAGTTGCGGGCGCAGGCCGGGCTCAAGCCGATCGACTGGGTGGTGGTGCGCAACCGCGTCGGCACGCAGCGCATGGTCAACAAGGAGAAGATGGAGCGCGCCATCACCATGCTGGCCGAGCGCATCGGGTTCCGCGTGGCGCCTGGCTTTTCCGAGCGGGTGATCTTTCGCGAGCTGTTTCCGCGCGGCCTGACCCTGCTGGATCTCAAGGATGTCGGGGTCAAGCAACTGAACATCTCGAACATCGCCGCGCGGCAGGAGTTGCGCGACATGATGAAGGCGATGAACCTGCCCGGGGTCGAAGTCGAGTTCTGACCGCGCGCCGGATCAGCCCTGGTAGATCGTGAACAGCTCGCAGGGCTCGGAGACGCCGCGCAGCATGTAGCGCCCCAGGCTGACCACGTCCTGTCGCGGGCATTCGGCCGCATGGGCCACGCGGTCGGACAGGATGATGTTGCGCCCGACGGCCCGGTGCATCCCTGCCAGCCGCACCGTCAGGTTGACCGCCGGTCCGATCACCGTGAAATCCAGGCGGTTCTCGGCGCCGATATTGCCATACAGGATCGGCCCCGCATGCAGGGCCAGCGTGACATCCGTGGTGACATCGCCGCGCGCGCCGCGCTCGGCGTTGCGCGACCGCATCCCCGCCTGCAGATCCGCCGCCGCGTCCAGCCCGGCGGCGGCTGACAGCGACAGGCTGTCGAGGTTGAACATCGCCAGGATCCCGTCGCCCAGGAATTTCAGCACGCTGCCGCCATGCGCCTCGATCACCTCGACCGCCATGCCGAAATAGTCGTTGAGCATGGCGATCAGGTCCGGCCCGGCGGTGCGTTCGCTCAGGCTGGTGAATTCCTTGAGGTCGAAATAGCACAGCACCGCATCCACCTCGCGCAGCGACCCGCGCTGGATCTCACCCGACAGGACGCGCTGGCCTGCCTCGCGGCCCAGATAGACCTCGAGCAGATCCGTCGCCAGTTGCCGGTTGGCCGCGGATTTGAGCGCCAGCCCCAACAGCGGCAGCGTGGCGCGGAACATGTCGAGATCGGCGTTGCGAAACCCGTCCGGCGCATCGCTGGTCCACGACAGAAGCAACCCCTCGGGCGCTTCGCTTACGGGGTCGAGGCTGACATCTTCGGGTTGCGGCTGAAGCAGTTGGGCCGCGGCGAAATAGTCCGTCGCCCCCTGCTTGCGCAGATCGTTCAGGATCGGAAACCGACTGTCGCCCGTGTCTGCGGCCAGGTTTTCCCGCAATTCGGTCTGGCCCGTGTCGAGCATGTGAAACAGCGGGCTCTGCAACCAGTCGTCGCTGGGATCGGCGCTGTAGGCGTATTCATACGTCGCCACGCCGTCTTCGCGATGCCAGTTGAAACCCAGGCTGCCATAATGCGGGTGGATCGTGCTCTGCGCGGCGTGCAGACGCATGAGCGGGATCCCGAGGTCGGTCAGACGCTGGCAATACCCCTCAAGCAGATCGTCGCGCGACACCCCTTCCAGCCCGCATTTCATCAGCCATGCATTGATGTCGGCAGCAGATTCGGCTGCCGAAGGCTGGTAAGTGTCGGTTTCGATCATGCCGGTCTCCGGTTTGCCGAGGCGCTGCGTTCTATCTGGTGGCTTCGCGCGCCGATTGCGAGGCTCAAATCACTCCATCCCCGCCAGGCGGCGCAGCATCATGCGCAGCAGCGCCGCCTCGCCGGTGGTGAACTGGGCGGCCAGGCGCGCGTCATAGGTCTGGGCCACCCCGCGCAATTCGCGATAGACCGCCCGCCCGGCCGTGGTCAGCGCCAGCCGCTCGGATCGGCGGTCATTGGCGTCACGGGTGCGCGTCAGATACCGGCGCTGCGCCAGCTTGGCGACGGCCCGGCTAATCTTGGTCTTGTGGATCTTGGCGCGCTCTCCGATCTCCTTGGCGGTCAGTTCGCCATACATGCCCAGATGGAACAGCACGCGCCACTCGGTGCGCAGCATGCCGAACCGGTCCTTGTAGACCTGCTGGAACTCCAGCGAGCTTTCCTCGGCCGCCTGGTTGAGCAGGAACGGCAGGAAATCCCGCAGATCAAAGCTGTCTTCTTCAGTCATTTTTTGCCACTCCCATCCTTGTTAGTTACAAAATCAACTATTAGGTCACAAGCAGCAATCACAGGAGCGCGCGATGAATCGTCAAACCGCACCGCACAGTTTCACCCAGGCCCCGACCGCAACGGGCACGACCGAAGGCTACATGCCGGGTTTCGGAAACGACTTCGAGACCGAGGCGCTGCCCGACGCCTTGCCGCAGGGCATGAACAGCCCGCAGAAATGCAACTATGGCCTCTATGGCGAACAGTTGAGCGGCACCGCCTTCACCGCCCCCAGCCACCAGAACGAGCGCACCTGGTGCTATCGCATCCGGCCCAGCGTGAAGCACTCGCACCGATACGCAAGGATCGACCTGCCCTACTGGAAATCCGCGCCGCATGTGGATCCCGACGTGGTGAGCCTGGGCCAATACCGCTGGGATCCGGTGCCGCACAGCGACGAGGGCCTGACCTGGCTGACCGGCATGCGCACCATGACCACGGCGGGCGACGTCAACACCCAGGTCGGCATGGCCAGCCACATCTACCTGGTCACCGAATCGATGGTCGATGCCTATTTCTACTCCGCCGACAGCGAATTGCTGATCGTCCCGCAGGAAGGGCGGCTGCGGTTCTGCACCGAGCTGGGCATCATCGACCTGGAATCCAAGGAGATCGCCGTGATCCCCCGCGGCCTGCTTTATCGCGTCGAAGTTCTGGAAGGCCCGGCGCGCGGCTTCGTCTGCGAGAATTACGGCCAGAAATTCGAACTGCCGGGCCGCGGCCCCATCGGCGCCAACTGCATGGCCAACCGCCGCGACTTCAAGACGCCGGTGGCCGCCTTCGAGGATCGCGAGGCACCCTCCACCGTCACCATCAAGTGGTGCGGCCAGTTCCACGAGACCAGGATCGGCCACAGCCCGCTGGACGTGGTGGCCTGGCACGGCAACTACGCGCCGGTGAAATACGACCTGAGCAACTACTGCCCCATCGGCGCGATCCTGTTCGACCACCCCGACCCGTCGATCTTCACCGTGCTGACCGCGCCCTCGGGTGTGCCGGGCACGGCCAATATCGACTTCGTGCTGTTCCGCGAACGCTGGATGGTGATGGAGGACACGTTCCGCCCGCCCTGGTATCACAAGAACATCATGTCCGAGCTGATGGGCAACATCTATGGCCAGTATGACGCCAAGCCGCAGGGCTTTGTCCCCGGGGGCATGAGCCTGCACAACATGATGCTGCCGCACGGCCCCGACCGCGAGGCGTTCGAGAAGGCGTCGAACGCCAATCTGGGGCCGGACAAGCTGGACAACACCATGTCGTTCATGTTCGAAACCCGGTTCCCGCAGCACCTGACCGCGTTTGCCGCCAACGAGGCGCCGCTGCAGGACGATTATATCGACTGCTGGTCGGACATCGAAAAAAAGTTCGACGGGACGCCGGGCAAGAAATAGGCAACGGCGATATCCAGATGAGAATGACGCCCGGCCGGCCAAACCGGTGCCGGGCGCCACCAGAAAAAAATGGGAGACGACATGCCCCTTATGACAAGCTGGGTAGCCTCGGCCAACGACGCCGACCACCCGTTTCCGCTCAACAACCTGCCCTATGGCGTGTTCTCGATCGGTGACGGCGAGCCGCGCTGCGGGGTCGCCATCGGCGACAGCATCCTCGACATAACCGAGGCCGAGGCGCAGGGCCTGATCCAGCTCACCGACACGCCGCTCTTCGACGTGCCGTTCTGGAACGAGTTGATGGAGGAAGGCCCCGCCGTCTGGGCCGCCCTGCGCGAACGGCTGATCGCGCTTCTGTCCGAGGGCGCGGAGGAGCGCGACAAGGTCGAGCCGCTGCTGGTGGAGCGGGCGGATGCAGAGATGCACATGCCCTTTGCCGTCAGCGAATACACCGATTTCTATGCCGGGCGCCATCACGCCACCAATGTGGGCACCATGTTCCGCGGCGCCGAGAACGCGCTGCCGCCCAACTGGCTGCACATCCCCATCGGCTATAACGGCCGGGCGTCGTCGGTCGTGGTCTCGGGCACCGATGTGCGCCGCCCCTGGGGGCAGTTGAAGGGACCGAATGACGACAGGCCCCGCTGGGCGCCCTGCGCGCGGTTCGACATCGAGCTGGAGATGGGCGCCATTGTCGGCACCCCCAGCGACGGGCCGATCACCGTGCAGGAGGCCGATGACAACATCTTCGGCTACGTGCTGCTGAACGACTGGTCCGCGCGCGACATCCAGGCCTGGGAATACCAGCCGCTGGGCCCGTTCCAGGCCAAGGCCACCGCCACCACGATCAGCCCCTGGATCGTGACCAAGGCCGCGCTGGAGCCGTTCCGCACCGACACGCCCGAACGCGAGGTGGAACTGCTGGACCACCTAAAGGACTGCGGGCCGATGCTCTATGACATCGACCTTGCCGTGACGCTGGCGCCCGAAGGCAAGGGCGAAAGCACCATCGCGCGGACCAATTACAACGAGATGTATTACTCCGCCGCGCAGCAGCTGGCGCATCACGCCACGGCCGGCGGCCCAATGAACACCGGCGACCTGCTGGGCTCGGGCACGATCTCGGGCGCGACGAAGGAAAGCCGCGGCTCGCTGCTGGAACTCAGCTGGGGCGGCAAGGAGCCGATCACGCTGGAGACTGGCGAAGAGCGCTCCTTTGTCGAGGATGGCGACACGCTGACGCTCAAGGGCGCGGCCCGCGGCGACGGCTATGCCATCGGTTTCGGCGATTGCGTGGGCCGGGTGCTGCCGGCGCTCGACGATCCCTTCGCGCGCTGATTGCGGTGCTGGCGCTCGATCATATCCAGATCGCCATGCCGGCGGGCGGCGAGGAGGCCGCGCGGACCTTCTGGTGCGAGGGGCTGGGACTGACCGAGCGGCCCAAGCCCGAAGCGCTTCGCGCGCGCGGCGGGCTGTGGCTGGCGCTGGACGGCGCCGAGCTGCATCTGGGCGTCGAAGAGGGATTCGCACCGGCCCGCAAGGCCCATCCCGGCTTTGCCGTCAAAGACATAGACGCCGTTGCGGCGCGGATCGAGGCCCTGGGCCAGACCCCGCGCTGGGACGGCACCATCGAGAACCGCCGCCGGTTCTTTGCCGAGGATCCCTTCGGCAACCGGCTGGAGTTTCTGCAAACGGACTGAACACATGCGGGGCGGCCCCTGCCCCGCGCATCCCCCCGTAGGATGGGGTTCCATCCCATCCCCCGAAGAAGGAACAGACCATGGCCAAGGCATTCGCGTCGCAAGGCGACATGAGCGAAAAGAAGATCAGCTTCACCGAGGTCGGCGAGGGCCTCTACGCCTTCACCGCCGAGGGCGATCCCAATTCCGGCGTCATCATCGGCGACGAGTCGGTGATGATCGTCGAGGCGCAGGCCACCCCGCGCCTGGCCAACAAGGTGATCGAATGCGTGCGCGGCGTCACCGACAAGCCGATCACCCATGTGGCGCTGACCCATTACCACGCGGTGCGCGTGCTGGGCGCCTCGGCCTTCGGGGCGCAGCAGGTCATCATGTCGGACATGGCCCGCGCCATGGTCGTCGAACGCGGGCAGGAGGACTGGGACAGCGAATTCCAGCGCTTCCCGCGCCTCTTCGAGGGTCATGAGAGCATCCCCGGCCTAACCTGGCCCACCACCACCTTCAACGACAGCATGACGGTCTACCTGGGCAATCGCCGGGTCGACCTGATGCATCTGGGCCGCGCCCATACCGCCGGCGATATCGTGATCCACGTGCCCGACCAGAACGTGATGTTCACCGGCGACATCGTGGAATACCACTCGGCCTGCTATTGCGGCGACGGGCATTTCTCCGATTGGGGCGACACGCTGGACGCGATCAGGTGGTTCGACGTGGACGCCATCGCGCCGGGCCGCGGCGATGCGTTGGTCGGGCCCGAGATGGTCAACGCCGCCATCGAGAACACCCGCGATTTCGTCGAGAGCACCTATCGCCCCGCCGCCAGGGTGGCGGCGCGCGGCGGGTCGCTGAAAGAGGCCTGGGACGCGGTGCGCGCCGAGTGCGATCCGAAATTCGCCGATTACGCGATCTACGAGCATTGCCTGCCCTTCAACGTCGCCCGCGCCTATGACGAGGCGCGCGGCATCGACACCCCGCGCATCTGGACCGCCCAGCGCGACATCGAGATGTGGGAGGCCCTGCAGGGCTGATCGGATCGGGGCGATTTGATCCAGATCGTGTCGCCGCGCCGGATTTGTTGAAAGGATGAGATGACCCTTCGGAAAACGGTTCCGGAGGACGGGAGACCTGTGCCGCGCGCACCGCTTTGGGAGGAGCCCATGAACAAGATATTCGAAACCCCGATCTATGCCTACAAGCACAGCCCGGATCAGGACGCGTCGACACCGGTGCGTCACAAGGTGATCGTCGTGGGCGCCGGACCGGTGGGCCTGGCCGCCGCGATCGACCTGGCGCAACAGGGCGTCGAGGTGCTGGTACTGGATGACAACGACAAGGTCAGTTTCGGCAGCCGCGCCATCTGTTTCGCCAAGCGGCCGCTGGACATCCTCGACCGGCTCGGCTGCGGGCAGCCGATGGTCGACAAGGGCGTTCTGTGGAATCAGGGCAAGGTCTTCTTCGACGATCGCGAGGTCTATGGCTTCGACCTGCTTCCGGAGAAGGGACACCGACGACCCGCCTTCATCAACCTGCAGCAATACTATTTCGAGGAATACCTGGTGAATCGCGTGCGCGAGCTGGAGGCCGAAGGCGCGCCGATCGAGATCCGCGGACGCAACAAGGTCTCGGCCGTGGGCACCCATCCCGAGCATGTGGTGCTCGAAGTCGACACGCCGGACGGATCCTACAATATCGAGGCGGACTGGGTCATCGCCTGCGACGGGGCCAATTCCCCGATGCGCCGGATGATGGGCCTCGATTTCGTCGGGCGGGTGTTCGAGGACAACTTCCTGATCGCCGACGTGATCATGGATGCCGATTTCCCGACCGAGCGCTGGTTCTGGTTCGACCCGCCCTTCAACCGCGGGCAATCGGCGTTGCTGCACAAGCAGCCCGACAATGTCTGGCGCATCGACCTGCAGCTGGGCTGGGACATCGACAAGGAGCGCGAGAAGCGCCCCGAGAACGTCATTCCCCGGCTCAAGGAGATGCTGGGCGACGAGGTGGAGTTCGAGCTGGAATGGGTGTCGATCTACACCTTCCAGTGCCGCCGCATGGAGCAGTTCCGCCACGGCCGGGTGGTCTTTGCCGGCGACAGCGCGCACCAGGTCAGCCCGTTCGGCGCGCGCGGGGCCAATTCCGGGATCCAGGACACCGACAACCTGTGCTGGAAACTGAAGCTGGTGATGGATGGCAAGGCGCCCGAGGCGCTGCTGGACAGCTACGACACCGAGCGCGTCCATGGCGCCGACGAGAACATCCTGAACTCCACGCGCTCGACCGATTTCATCACGCCGAAATCCGAGGTCTCGCGGCTGATCCGCGATGCGGTGCTCGACCTGGCCGAGCATTATGAGTTCGCCCGTCCGCTGGTCAATTCCGGCCGGTTGAGCGTGCCCTGCACCTATGACGGCTCACCGCTCAACTCGGCCGATGCGTTGGGCGGCCCGGCGCGCACCCGGCCCGGCTCGGCCTGCCCGGATGCGCCGCTGGGCGACGCGTTCCTGCTGTCGAAACTGGGCGACGGGTTCACCCTCATGACCATCGACGCCGATGCGCCCGACGAGATCGAGGAGGACGGGATCGTCGTCAAACGGCTGGCGCTGTCGGTCAAGGACGACCCGACCTACGAGCTGAAACGCCGCTACCTGGGCGACAATGACAGCGCGGTCTACCTGATCCGCCCGGATCAGCACGTGGCCGCGCGCCGCCCCGGCTTTGACGACAACCAGTTCCGCCACGCCATCCGGCGCGCGACAGGCAAGGAGTGATTTCAGATGGCAGAGTTGATCCTGACCCCGAACCTCGATGCACCCGACGATTTCTATGCCGATCTGCTGGCCACGCACGAGACGCTGGACAAGGTGGAAAGCGATGCGCTGAACGCCCGGCTGATCCTGGTTCTGGCCAACCATATCGGCGACCGCGACGTGCTCACGCAGGCGCTGGCCGCCGCCGCCCCCAAGGAGGACACCCAATGAAAATCGAGAAGATCCACCACGTCGCCTATCGCTGCAAGGACGCGAAGGAGACGGTCGAATGGTATGGCAAGATGCTGAACATGGATTTCATCCTGGCCATCGCCGAGGACCATGTGCCGTCCACCCACGAGCCCGATCCCTACATGCACCTGTTCCTGGATGCGGGCGACGGCAATGTTCTGGCCTTTTTCGAATTGCCGACCAAGCCCGAGATGGGGCGCGATCCGAACACGCCGGAATGGGTCCAGCACATCGCATTCAAGGTCAAGGACCGGGACGAGTTGATTGCCTTCAAGGAACATCTTGAGGCCAACGGCGTGGACGTGCTGGGCGTCACCGATCACTCGATCTTCCACTCGATCTATTTCTTCGATCCCAACGGCCACCGCGTCGAGCTGGCCTGTCCCGATCCGCAGGAAGAGGCGATGCTGGCCAAGCTTAACGAGGTCAAATGGGACATGCTCGAGGAGTGGTCGCGCACCAAGAAGGCGCCGAAACACGCCGAATGGCTGCACGCCAAGGAACTGGGCGACGTCTGAACCCGCGCGCAGATACAATGCAGGGTCAACCGGCTGACCGCCGGCTGGCCGATTATTGGGAGGTCAATGGTGAGCGAAACCGTTCTCTATGACTATTGGCGGTCCTCGGCCAGCTACCGGCTGCGGATCGCGCTGAACCTGGCCGGCATTCCCTATCGCGCGGTTCCGGTCGACTTGGTGCAGGGGAAACACCGCGCGCCCGACCACCTGGCGCGCAACCCGCAGGGCATGGTGCCGGTGCTGGAGATCGACGGTCTGATGCTGACGCAATCGCTGGCGATCCTCGACTACCTGGACAGGACCCGCGCGATGGGGCTGCTGCCCGACGCACCGGCCGACCGCGCCCGGGCGCAGGCGCTGGCACACGTCCTTGCGGTCGACATTCACCCGGTCTGCAACCTCAAGGTCGCGCGCCATGCCACCGCGCTGTCCGCAGGCCAGGGTGACATGCCCGGCGACTGGATGCGCCATTTCATACGTCCCGGACTGCAGGCCTTCGAAACCCTGCTGTCGGGGGTCGACCAGGCGCCCTATTGCACCGGATCCGCGCCGGGGCTGGCCGATATCTGCCTGATGCCGCAGCTCTACAACGCCCGGCGCTGGGAGGTCGAGATCGGCGATCTGCCCCGGACCCTGGCGGTCGAGGCCGCCTGCGCAAACCACCCGGCCTTTGCCGCCGCGCATCCCGACGCCTGCAAGCCGGGCTGAGCGACTTGACTAGAGGTCGCGCGCGCGGTCGCGCAGCATGAATTTCTGGATCTTGCCGGTCGAGGTCTTGGGCAGCGGCCCGAACACCACTGTCTTTGGCGCCTTGAAACGCGCCATGCGGTCGCGGCAGAAGGCGATCAGGTCGGCCTCGGTCGCCGTCTGGCCCGGTTTCAGCTCGACGAAGGCACACGGCGTTTCGCCCCATTTCTCGTCGGGACGGGCCACCACCGCGGCCTCCATCACTGCCGGGTGGCCATAAAGCGCATCCTCGACCTCGACCGACGAGATGTTCTCGCCGCCCGAGATGATGATGTCCTTGGATCGGTCCTTGAGCGCGATATAGCCGTCGGGGTGCATGACACCCAGATCGCCCGAGGCGAACCAGCCGCCGCGAAAGGCCTTGTCCGTGGCCTCGGGATTCTTGAGATACCCCTTCATCACGATGTTGCCGCGCATGAAGATCTCGCCCATCGTCTCGCCGTCGGACGGCACCGGCTCCAGCGTCTCGGGATCGGCCACCATCAGCCCTGATAGTGCGACATATTTCACGCCCTGTCGAACCTTGAGCGCGGACCGCTCGGCGGCCGGCCGCTCATCCCATTCCGGTTTCCAGGCACAGACCACCGCCGGGCCATAGGTCTCGGTCAGCCCGTAGACATGGGTGACCTCGACGCCCATCGCCTCCATCTTCTCGATCACTGCAGCCGGCGGCGGTGCGCCGGCGGTCATCGCCTTGATCGGATGGTCGAACCCCTTCATCGCGTCGGGCGCGTTGGCCAGCATGTTCAGCACGATGGGCGCACCGCAGAAATGCGTGACGCCCTGTTCGCGGAACGCGCGAAAGATCGGCTCGTCGCGCACCGCGCGCAGGCAGACCGAGATGCCGGCATTCACCGCCATCGTCCAGGGGAAGCACCAGCCATTGCAATGAAACATCGGCAACGTCCACAGGTAGACAGAATGCTGCGGCATGCCCCAGGTCAGGATGTTGGACATCGCGTTCAGTGCCGCGCCCCGGTGGTGATAGACCACGCCCTTGGGATTGCCCGTCGTGCCCGAGGTGTAGTTCAGCGTGATCGCGTCCCATTCGTCGCCCGGCAGTGCCCAGTCATGGTCAGGGTCGCCCTCGGCCAGCAGGGCGTCATAGGTCAGCGCACCAAGCGGCGCGCCGCCCTCGAAACTGTCGTCGACGATGTCGATCACCAGCAGATCGGGACGCGCGATCCGGTCCAGCGCGTCGCGCACGACATCCGCGAACTCGGGATCGACGATCAGCGCCCTGGCCTCGGCATGGTCCAGGATGAAGGCGATGATGGCGGCGTCCAGCCGGGTGTTGATGGTGTTCAGAACCGCGCCGGTCATGGGCACGCCGTAATGGGCCTCGAACATTTCGGGGATGTTGGCGGCGATGATCGACACGGTGTCGCCCTTGCCGATGCCGTGTGCCGCAAGCGCGCTGGCCAGCCTCCGGCACCGCGCATAGGTCTCGGCCCAGGAATAGCGCCGCGCGCCATAGACCACCGAGGTCCGCTCGGGATAGACCGCCGCGGCGCGCTCGAGAAAGCTCAGCGGCGACAACGGCGTGTGGTTGGCCGGAGTCTGCCCCAGGTGCTGCTCATAGATGCCGGTTCCTGTCATCGCCGCTCCTCCCCGGTGGTGGCCGTGTCAGGGCCTTGTCGGGAATCGAACACGACAAACCGCACCGAGGGCAAGAAAAAACCGGGGCGGATCGCCGCCCCGGCCGGTCGCGGGTCGCAACGCGATGCGCTTCAGCCCTTGCCCTTCCACGGCACCAGCACCCGCTCGGCCCAGCGCATCAGCATGTCGATGCCGAACCCGATGATGCCGATCAGGATGATGCCCATGATCACGATGTCGGTGTTCTGGAACTTGGAGGCGACCATGATCATCATGCCCGCGCCCTTTTCCGCGGCGACCAGTTCGGCGGCCACAACTGTGCCCCAGCAGACGCCCATCGCCACCCGCGCGCCTGTAAAGATCTCGGGCAGGCTGTTGGGCACGATGACATGGCGCATGATCTGGCCCTTGCTGGCGCCCAGGGAATAGGCCGCGTGAACCTTCGAGATGCTGACGCCAGAGACGCCCGACCGCGCCGCGATCGCCATGATCCACAGCGCGGCGAGGAACAGCAGGATGATCTTGCCCAGCTCGCCGATGCCGGCCCAGATGATCACCAGCGGGATCAGCGCCAGCGGCGGCACCGGGCGCATGAACTCGACGATCGGGTCGAACCAGCCGCGAAACCAGTTGGACAGCCCCATTGCATAGCCCAGCGGAATACCCACCAGCGCGCCGAAGAGAAACCCGACCACGACGCGCATCAGCGAATAACCCAGATGCTCCAGCAGCGTGGTGCCGCGAAAGCCGTCCTTGGCGATCTCGACGAATTTCTGCCAGACCGCCTCGGGCGCGGGCAGCCAGATCGGCTCCATCTGCCAGCCCTTCGACGGCTCGAAATTGAGCGTGCCCTTGGGCGACATCCCGACCCGGCCAAAGGGCGTCTCGACGCTGCCGCCGGGCGCGATGGGCTGGCCGTTCACCTCGGTGACCCGCGCGCCCGCATCGCGGCCCAGCTCGTCATTCTGGTCGACGCGGATCAGGCCGGACCGCCACATGCCGATGGTGGCGGTGTCATTCCTGGCCCAGCCTTCGCCCGGCTCCACCTGCGGCGGATCGGGCTGCTCGTCGATGGGATGGACCAGCACCGTGACCGTGGCGGTGTCACTTTGCCCGTCCTCGGTCGCGGCGGTATAGTCGAAGGTCGCGATGCCCTGGAACGGACCCGGCGCATGCAGGAAGGATGGCAGCAGGGTCGAGCCCGTGAACATCCCCCACAGCACGAAGATCGAGACCACCGAAATGACGCTGGCCACCCGGTCGGACACCACCGCGCTTTCATCCCCGAAAGTGACGGTCTTGAGCGAGGTGAAGTCGGTCCGGGCGCTGCGCCGGATGATCCGGTTCACGATGAGATACGAGCCGACGAAGATGCCGATATAGATCAGGAAGGGAACCGCGCTGCTCATGATGCGGCCTCCGTGCGGCCCATGATTTCCTCTTCCATGTCCCAGATCATGCCCAGGATCTCTTCGCGGCGGATGGCGAACTCGGGGTGTTTTTTGACCTCGCGCAGATCCTGGCCTACGCCCAGGTCGGCGAAGGGAAGCCGGTATTCCTTGTGGATCCGTCCCGGTCGCGGCGCCATCACGATCAGCCGTTCACCCAGCAGCAGCGCCTCCTCGACCGAATGGGTAATCAGGATGATGGTCTTGCCGGTTTCCTTCCACAGCTTGAGCACCAGGCTCTGCATCTTCTCGCGGGTCAGCGCGTCCAGCGCGCCCAGCGGCTCGTCCATCAGGATCACGTCCGGGTCGTTGGCCAGGCAGCGCGCCAGCGCAACCCGCTGCTGCATGCCGCCCGACAGCTCGTAGATCGCCTTTTCCTTGAACTCCTGCAGGCCCACCACATCGAGAAGGTGATCGACATCCTGTTGGTATTGCGATGCGGATTGTCCCTTCATCCGCGGGCCGAAGCTTACGTTGTCGCGCACGCTCATCCATTCGAACAGCGCGCCCTGCTGGAACACCATGCCACGTTCGGCATCCGGCCCGGTCACGGTGTGGCCGTTCATGACGATCTGGCCCTCGGTCGGCGCGAGAAAGCCGGCCAGGATGTTCAGAAGCGTGGTCTTGCCACAGCCCGAAGGCCCCAGTACGCTCATCAACTCGCCCTCCTGCAGGTGCAGAGACACGTCCTTGAGCGCCTGCACCGACGTGCCGTTGGGCAGGTCGAAACGCATTGAGATGTTCTCGATCGACAATCCCGACATCGGTTCCTTTCCGCGTAACTGAATACACCTGCTCCGACCGGATCGGTCGGTCCCGGCCCGTTGCCGGCGTGACGGGCGGGCGTCCGGCCCGGTCTGGCCGCCGCCCGCGCCGTGTTTGGCTACATGCCCTGCGCCGCGCTCAGCGGACCGGTGTTCACCGCGTTGGCATAGCTGTCGAGCGCCGAGTCGATGCTGCCCGCCTGCACGAAGACGTCGGCGACGCCCTTCATGAAGGTCTGCGCACCGCCGTTCAGCCACTTTTCGGACAATTGATCATCCACGCTGGGAAAGACGAAGGTGCTGATCGTGGCGTCCGTGTCGGCCAGTTCCATGCCGGCATCCTTGGCGATCACCGCCAGCATCTCGTCGCGGTTCTCGCCCCCATTCCACATCGCGTTGGCATCGCCGGTCACCTTCAGGAACTTGGCCACAAGGTCGGCGTTCTCGGCAACCCAGCCGGCCGGGCCCGAGGTCACGTCGAAGACCAGGATGCCCAGCTCTTCCTTCTCGGCGCCGGTCAGCAGGATGTTGCCATGCTCCAGCATCCGGCGCAGCGACCCGCCCCAGCCGCAGGCCATGTCGACCGCGCCCTGGGCGATGGCCGCGGCACCGTCTGGCGGCGCCATGTCGACGACTTCCATCGAGCCGATATCCACGCCGAAATGGTTCATCTGGTTGAGGAAACCGTAATGTGCCGCGGTGCCCAGCGGCACGGCCACTTTCTTGCCAGCCAGTTCGCCGGCCGAGGCCTTGTCGATCTCGAGATCCGCGCGAACGACGCAATTGTCGTTCTCCGAATAGCTGACCGCGACATCGAGGATCTGCAGATCCTGCCCGGCGCTGGTGGCCACCACGAAGGGCGGCACGCCCTGGCTGACACTGAGCTGCACATCGCCCGAGGCCATCGCCGCGCTCATCGCGGTGCCGGTGTCGAAGCTGACCCAGTTGACCTTGACGCCCATTTCCTCGTCATAGGTGCCGTTCACCTTGGCGTATTGGAACGGCATCGGCCATTCCAGGAAATACCCCACGGTGATCTCGCCGTCCTGCGCCACGGCAGGCGCGGCAGCGGCGATGACCGCCATCCCGGCCACGGCCGCCATCAGTTGCGATTTGAGTTTCATGATATGTCGTTCTCCCTGTTTCGCTGCTCCGCTTTTTCGCGGATTCGGTGCCGGCGCGTCGCGGTGTCGCGCCATGCGGTCCGGCAGGCCCGTCGCGTGCCCGGCCTGATCGGAGCGCAATTGCCCTCACCGATCAATGTTTTTTCGCCGCCCGCTTCACGCCCGCAGCCAGACCAAATCGCCGCTTCCAGATTTCCAAATCCCGCGATGCGCCCGTTTTTTCGGGCCATTCCGCCGCCGGGCGCCTTTCGACCAGTCGATTCTACGGCTGTTCTGGCTATAACCGCGGGATCATTCTGGCCCTATCCGTGGCCCGGTTTTCCCCGTCACTGGACTTAGGAACACGCCCCCGGATGCAATAGGCTTTCGGGGCCGGATAACAGTTGCATCACGAAAGGACATGTCATGGACGGCACGTTCAACGAAAACGATCTCTCCCGCATCGTCGAGGCCGACCGCGCCCATATCTGGCACCACCTGATCCAGCACAAACCCTTTGAGACCAACGACCCGCGCATCATCGTCGAGGGCAAGGGGATGCGCGTCTGGGACCAGAAGGGCAAGGAGCATCTGGATGCCGTTTCGGGCGGGGTCTGGACGGTCAATGTGGGCTACGGGCGCGAGAGCATCTGCAAGGCGGTTTACGACCAGCTGATGAAGCTGTGCTATTTCGCGCAATCCGCGGGGTCGATCCCCGGCTCGATCTTCGCCAAGAAGCTCATCTCGAAGATGCCTGGGATGAGCCGGGTCTACTACACCAATTCCGGCTCCGAGGCGAACGAGAAGGCGTTCAAGATGGTGCGCCAGATCGCGCACAAGCGCTATGGCGGCAGGAAGACCAAGATCCTCTATCGCGACCGCGACTATCACGGATCCACCCTGGCGGCGATGTCGGCGGGCGGTCAGGACGAGCGCAACATGCAATACGGCCCCTTCGCGCCGGATTTCGTGCGGGTGCCGCATTGCATGGAATACCGCAAGCACGAACTGGACGGCGCGCCGGATGCCAATTTCGGTGAATGGGCCGCCGACCAGATCGAAGCGGTGATCCTGCGCGAGGGTCCGGACACCGTGGGCGCGCTGTGCCTTGAACCGGTGACCGCCGGCGGCGGCGTGATCGAGGCGCCCGAGGGCTATTGGCAGCGGGTGCAGGAGATCTGCACCAAATACGACATCCTGCTGCATATCGACGAGGTGGTCTGCGGCGTCGGGCGCACCGGCACCGAATGGTTCGGCTATCAGCACTACGGCATCCGGCCCGACTTCGTGACGATGGCCAAGGGCGTGGCCTCGGGCTATGCCGCGATCGCCTGCATGGTGACGACCGAAGAGGTCTTCGCGATGTTCAAGGACGACGCCGACGATCCGATGAACTACTTCCGCGACATCTCGACCTTTGGCGGCTGCACGGCTGGGCCTGCTGCGGCCATCGAGAACCTTCGGATCATCGAGAACGAGAACCTGCTTGCCAACTGCACCGGCATGGGCGCGCGTCTGGATGCCAACCTGCGCGCGCTGATGGACAAGCACAAGGTGATCGGAGACGTGCGCGGCAAGGGCCTGTTCCAGGGCGCCGAACTGGTGCTGGACCGCGACAGCAAGGAGCCGGTGCCCGAGAAACAGGCGCAGGCCGTCGTGGCCGACTGCATGGCGCAGGGCGTCATCATCGGGGTCACCAACCGCTCGGTGCCGGGTCGCAACAACACGCTGTGCTTCTCGCCCGCGTTGATCGCCTCGCCCGACGACATCGACCAGATCACCGACGCGGTGGACGGGGCGCTGGGCCGGGTGTTCGGCTGACGCCATCTGCAGGGAGTCCTGGGCCGGTGCGGATCCGCGCCGGCCCATCTTCTGTCAGGAGGTGACGCATGTGGGCCGAACCGGTCACGCTTGAGGGCCAGCATGGCGCGGTGGTTCCGCTGAGCCGGGATCACGCCGCCGATCTGCGCGAGGCCGCGGCAGATGGCGATCTGCACCGCCTTTGGTATACGACGGTTCCCGCGCCGGATCAGGTCGCGGAGGAGATCGACCGCCGCCTGTCGCTGCTGGAGGCGGGCAGCATGGTGGCCTTTGCCATTCTGGATGCGGACGGCCGGGCGGTGGGCATGACCACCTACATGAATATCGACCATGCCAACCGGCGGCTCGAGATCGGATCAACCTGGTATCGCAAGGCGGTGCAGCGCACCGCGCTCAATACCGAGATCAAGCTGCTGATGCTCTCCCATGCCTTCGAGACGCTGGACGCCATCGCGGTCGAATTCCGCACCCACGTGATGAACCTGCAGAGCCGCCGCGCCATCGAGCGGCTGGGCGCGCGGCTGGACGGGATCCTGCGGGCGCATATGATCCTGCCCAACGGCACGATCCGCGACACCGCCGTCTATTCCGTGACCGCGCCGGACTGGCGGGCCGTGCGCGCCAACCTGTGCTGGAGGCTTGAGGCGCGGGCCTGATCCTCACACCTGCGGCACCGGCGCAGCATCGGCATGAGCCGACCGCTCGCCAAGCTGTGACTGTGCCCTGGCCGGCGATCTGCTATAGTCCTCGACAGGGGCGCAGTCCGAGGCTGGCCCTCTTGCGCTCTATGGGCCGGCTTTCGGACGCTGCGCAGTGATGCAGCGGAAGGACAGATAATGGCCAAGACAATCGGAAATCCCATCAGCTGGGCCGCCAAGAGCCTGAGCGCCACGGGCGAACATGTGGGGGACTCCATCGCGCAGGTGGGCGGCGCGGACCCCGATGCGCCACCGGTGGTGCATACCCTGACGATGGACGATCTGAAGGCCGTGTTGCGCGCGGGATATGCCGATTTCCTCGCAACACGGGCCGACGCGATCTTCATCGCCGTGGTCTATCCGCTTGCCGGGCTGCTGCTGGTCGGGCTGGGCCTGCAGATGGACCTGGTTCCGTTGCTGGCGCCTTTGGTCATGGGCTTTGCGATCCTCGGGCCGGTGGCCGCGGTGGGCCTCTACGAGATCAGCCGCAGGCGGGAACAGGGCCTGGAGACCCACTGGCTGGACGCGTTCGGCGTATTCCGCTCGCCGTCCTTCGGGGCCATCCTGGTGCTGGGCTTCTACCTGGTGATGTTGTTCCTGGTCTGGGTCATGACCGCCAACGCGATCTATTCCGCGACGCTGGGCCCCGAGCCGCCGGCTTCACTTGCCGCCTTCACCGGAGACGTGATCGGCACCGCCGCGGGCTGGACGATGGCGATCCTGGGAACCGCCGTCGGGTTCTTCTTTGCGCTGGCCGCCCTGGCCGTCAGCGTGGTCAGCTTCCCGCTGCTGCTGGACCGCAAGGTCGGGGTGCCGGTTGCCGTCGTCACCTCGGTCCGGGTCCTGCGCGAGAACCCGGCCGTCATCCTGACCTGGGGCGCATTGGTCGCGACGCTCCTGGTGCTGGGCGCGATCCCGCTTCTGCTGGGTATGATCGTGGTGATGCCGGTGCTGGGCCATGCGACCTGGCACCTGTATCGCCGCGCGGTCAGCTGACAGACGTCACTCCGCCACCTTGAGGACGATCTTGCCGATGTGGTCCGAGGCTTCCATCCGCGCATGGGCCTGGGCCGCTTCGGCCAGCGCGAACTCGCTGTCCATGACCGGGGCCACCTTGCCCGCGGACAGAAGCGGCCAGACCGCCTCCTGCAACTCGCCGGCAATGCGCGCCTTGGCCAGATCGCTCTGCGGGCGCAGGGTACTGCCGGTCAGCGTCAGGCGCTTGACCATCATCTGGGCAAAGTTCAATTCCACCACCGGGCCCTGCAAAAAAGCGATCTGCACCAGGCGGCCATCCTGCGCCAGCGCCTTGACGTTGCGCGGGATATAGTCGCCGCCGACCATGTCCAGGATCAGATCGGCGCCGCCCTCGTCCTTCATGACGGCGACGAAATCCTCCTCGCGGTAGTTGATCGCGCGCTCGGCCCCGAGATCCTCGCAGGCCCGGCATTTCTCGTCCGACCCGGCGGTGGCAAAGACGCGCGCCTCGAAGGCGCGGGCCAGCTGGATCGCGGTGGTGCCGATGCCGCTCGACCCGCCATGCACCAGGAACCGCTCACCTGCGGACAGACCGCCGCGGGTGAAAACGTTGGACCAAACGGTAAAGAAGGTCTCGGGCAGGCAGGCGGCCTGCTTAAAGGTCATGCCGGCGGGCAGCGGCAGGCAATGCGCCGCCGGAGTCGCGACATACTCGGCATAGCCGCCACCGGGCAACAGGGCGCAAACCTCGTCACCCTCGGCCAGGCCCGCAACGCCCGGCCCCACCGCGACGACCTCGCCCGACGCCTCGAGCCCCGGCAGGTCGCTGGCGCCCGGCGGCGGATCATAGGCCCCCGCCCGCTGCAGCGCATCGGGCCGGTTCACCCCGGCATAGGCCACCTTGATGACAACCTGGCCATGCCCCGCCTCGGGCACTGGCCGTTCGGTCAACTGCAGAACATCCGGCCCGCCGGGCCGCGTGATTTCCACTGCGCTCATCTTCCGGGACATCGCGCCAGTCTCCTTTCGTTCAGGGATTCAGTCCAGATCGCAGGCCGGGTCAGTCGCGCGGGGACAACCGCCCGGGCAGGTCGGGCATCCGTGCCGGCGGCCGGATCTGCCGGGCCAGCCAGTCGGGGCCGGCCATGAACGGCTTCAGAAGCGGGTTCTGCCGAACCTGCGCCTTGAGCTTCTCGACCAGCATCACGTCGGCGATGCGCCGATCCAGGAAATCCCAGGTCGCCTGGTGGCCCGGCGATCCGTCCCCCAGCCAGTAGAGCAGGGTCGAGGAATAGACCCCGGCAAGGGTCGCGCGCTTGGTATACCAGTTCACGTCGTCCGACGTGTCGCCCAGCGCGGTCCAGATCTTGTCGCAGGTCTCCCAGATGGCGCGGGCGCCCTCGCCGGCATGGGCCGGCAGCGCGAACAGCGTGACGCCCCGGCGCACCACTTCGCGGTCCTCCACCGCCTCGAGCCGGAACCGCACCGCGGCGGCGATTCGGTCGCGGAACTTCAGCGCCGACAGGTCCTCGGCGCGCAGCCGCGCCAGCATCGCCGCGTCACCGTGCGCGTGATAGGCGAGCGCCAGGTCGACCGCCCCGCGCGGACAGATGGCACGGGCCACGGCATCGTCGATACCGGCATCCGCAACCGCCGCGCGAAACGTGGTTTCCGACCAGCCGTCGAACGGAACATGCGCCAACGCGGCATCCAGCAGCCTTTCGCGCGCGGTGTCAAAGCTCTCTGTCATTCGGACCTCCTTGCCAGTGACCCACTACTAGACAAGATAGAAGTGCTTTGCTATACGGCCACTTCCTGCAAATCCTTGCAACTCGAACCAGAAAGGTGGTGACAACCACATGCAGGTCAGTGTTCGCGACAACAATGTCGATCAGGCGCTTCGTGCCCTGAAGAAGAAACTGCAGCGCGAGGGCGTGTTCCGCGAAATGAAGCTCAAGCAACATTTCGAGAAGCCGTCCGAGAAGAAAGCGCGCGAGAAGGCCGAGGCGATCCGCCGCGCCCGCAAGCTGGCGCGCAAGAAGGCCCAGCGCGAAGGGCTGCTCTGAGCCGCCTACCCTCCAGTTTTGGACGACACTATTCGACGACCCCCGCGGCCCCGCCCCGGGGGTTTGTCTTTGCCCGCGTCAGCCGCCCTGCATTATGTGCCGCGACGCCCTACAGCCATCCCGACAGGCCGAATGATGTGCGTGTTTCCGCGCACGCAAGCCGCAACCGAGCGGAGCCTTGCCTGATCGCGGGCCGCTCAACTCTTGCCATTTCTCGGTCACAATTCCGCCGCTAGGAGCAGTGAACATTCTTTCCCTGCCACTCACAGGAGACCTCAGGCGGATGACACAGGCAGATTCACTTGAACGGCAAATGCTGGATCTCATCAACGCGGAACGCGCTGCGCGCGGGCTTGACCCCTTACAACTCGAACTCCGGCTGAATGACGCGGCCGAAACGCACAGCGAGTGGATGCTTGCGCAAGACGTGTTTTCGCACACCGGCGCCGGCGGCTCCAGCGCCGGGGGGCGGATGCAGCAGGCCGGCTTCGACTTCTCGGGCAGCTGGGGCTGGGCCGAGAACATCGCCTTGCAAAGCGAACGCGGTGCACCCGGACTCGCAGATGATGTTATCGACCTGCACAATTCGCTTATGAACAGCCCGGGCCATCGGGCCAACATCTTGAACCCGGATATGGAGGTCATTGGCATTGGCATCGAGCAGGGAAACTTTCGGGGATTTGATGCCGTCGTAGTGACACAGAACTTTGGCCGTACGAGCGCCCCTCTCCAAATCGATTCGGGTGCCGGTAGCGCGGGCTCACCCGGTGGAGGCAACTCCCCCTCTGCCCCGACGAATACCGCGACCGGGGGCGCGGACACAATCCTTCTATCCAACCCGGCAGAAGTACATGGTTGGGCCGGAAACGACAGTATTGCAGGGAGCTTCGGCAACGACACCCTGATCGGTGGCGGCGGCGACGACTCCTTGTCCGGTGGCAACGGTGCTGACGAAATCCGCGGTGGGTTGGGGCAGGACACCGGAATTGGCGGCTCTGGCAACGATCAGATTTGGCTCAATGCCGATGCCGACCGCGGCTATGGTGGCGCAGGCGACGATGTCATCCGTGGCGGAGCGGGCGACGACCGTCTCTATGGGGAAACTGGACAAGACACTTTGCAGGGTGGCGGCGGCCAAGACCTGTTGGTTGGCGGTGATGGCGATGACCGCCTCAACGGCTGGCGCGGGAACGATACCATCCATGGCGAATCCGGGAACGATACAATGTCCGGCGGCTACGGCAGCGATATTTTCGTGTTCAGCGAAGGCAATGATCGACTGGCGGATTTCAACAAATTCGATCCTGCTGAGAAAATCTACATGGGTTATGCGGAAGGAATCGACAACTATTCGGACCTGGCCGCGAACCACATGTCCCAGCGCGGCGCAAACGTCCTGATTTCAGACGACGCCGGGAACAGCCTTCTCGTCGTAAACGCCACACTACAGCAATTGGACGAGACCGACTTCTGGTTCTAGGTCCCAATTGACAAGGGCGCCGGCGGCCTGAAGACGGCCCGCCGGCTGTCAAATTGGCGCTGTCCTGCCTTACCGGCAATCATACCCCAATCGACGGGCGGCGCAGGACATGTGGACGGCAATGTTCTTGACCCTCGGCGGCCAAAACAACCGCCGCCGAAGTTCTCGTTCGCTGCCAATTTGTGGCGACCCAGAGAACCGGTCTCAGTATACTTTCGGCACGTACAACTCGTCGGGCAGAACACGGCGTTCATAGTCGGGGTTGTAACGGCGGTCCGGCAGGGTGACCTTTTCGCTCGGCACCTCCTCGTAGGGGATGCGGGTGAGCAGGTGTTCGATGCAGTTCAGGCGCTCGCGCTTCTTGTCATTGCCCTCGACGATGTACCACGGCGCCTCGTCGATATTGGTACGCTCGAACATCTCTTCCTTGGCCTTGGTATAGGCCTCCCAGCGGATGCGCGATTCCAGGTCCATCGGCGACAGCTTCCACTGCTTCATCGGGTCGTGGATGCGCATGAGAAAGCGCAGTTGCTGCTCTTCGTCGGTGATCGAGAACCAGTATTTCAGCAGGATGATGCCCGACCGCACCAGCATGCGTTCGAATTCCGGAACGTCCTGGAAGAACTGTTCCACCTGGTCTTCGCTGGCGAATCCCATCACCCGCTCGACGCCGGCGCGGTTGTACCAGGAGCGGTCGAACAGCACGATCTCGCCGCCGGCCGGCAGATGCGGCACGTAGCGCTGGAAATACCACTGGCTCTGCTCACGGCGGTTCGGCGCCGGCAGCGCGACGACGCGGGCCACGCGGGGGTTCAGCCGCTGCGTGATACGCTTGATGACACCGCCCTTGCCGGCACTGTCGCGCCCCTCGAACAGGATGCAGACCTTGGCGCCGGTGTGCTGGACCCAGTCCTGAACCTTGATCAGCTCGGCCTGCAGCCGCAGCAGATTTCGGAAATAGACCCTGCGGTCCAGCATGTCGGGATGATGCTCGCGATAGATCTTGCGGATCTCCATCGACAGCATCGGTTCGCTGAACTCGATCTCGATATCCTCGTCCAGCGTGTCCTGAAGTTCGGCCTCGAGCCAGTCGAGGGAGGGATCGTCGGATTTCTCGGTCAAGTTCTGCTCCTTTGCCTTTTGTCGTGACGGTGCGCGGGACGGTTCCGCCGCCTGCCCGGCCCTGCCGGCCACCAGTCTCTGAATGATACCCGTCTCTTATGAGGGTACGCGTCGCACCGGACAAGGGACTGAATTGCCACAGACACCGCGAGCCAGCCGTCTCAGATCGGCAGGGCGGTGGTCTTGAACACGGTGCGCAGCGCAAAGGACGATTGCATCTGAGCCACCCCCGGCAGGCGCGACAGGTACTGGCGGTGGATCCGTGCGAAATCCTCGGTGTTCTCGGCCACGACCTTGAGCACGTAATCCGCCGTGCCGGCCATCAGGTGACACTCCAGAACATCCGGAATGCGAGATACCGACTTTTCAAAAGCGTCCAGCAGTTCCTCGGCCTGGCCCTGAAGGGTGATTTCCACGAAGACCGTAGTCGGCACGCCCAGCTTGCGCGCATCCAGAAGGGCGACATAGTCGCGAATATAGCCGTCCGCCTCAAGCCGCTGCACCCTTCGGTGACAGGCCGAGGGCGACAGGTTGACCGCATCGGACAGGTCCGAATTCGACATCCGCCCCTTGACCTGGAGCGCGCCCAGGATCTTGCGATCCGTTGCATCAAGCGCCATTCATGCTCATCCCTTGCAGCGTTTGTCTGATTGATCGAAGAATATTCTCAAGACGAGGTTCATGGCGAGGGTTTTTCACAAGAAATCCGGGTGGCAACACGGCAGGATGCGCGCGAGACCGAAAGGGAGGTGAATCATGAAGATCGGATGCCCGAGAGAGATCAAACCGCAGGAGTTCCGCGTCGGCCTGACGCCCAACGCGGCGCGCGAGGCCGTGGCGCATGGCCACAGCGTCATTATCGAAACCCAGGCCGGGGCCGGCTCGGGCTTTGACGACGCGGCCTATGTCGATGCCGGCGCCGAGATCGTCGGCACCGCCGAAGAGGTGTTTGCCACTGCCGAGATGATCGTCAAGGTCAAGGAACCGCAGGCGGTCGAGCGCAAGATGCTGCGCGAGGGCCAGCTTCTGTTCACCTATCTGCATCTGGCCCCGGATCCGGACCAGACCCATGACCTGCTGGCCTCGGGCTGCACGGCCATCGCCTATGAGACCGTCACCGACGACCGCGGCGGGTTGCCGCTGCTGGCGCCGATGTCCGAGGTGGCCGGGCGCCTCGCCCCGCAGGTGGGCGCCTGGACCCTGCAAAAGGCCAATGGCGGGCGCGGCGTGCTGATGGGCGGCGTGCCCGGCGTCGGCCCGGCCAGGGTGGTCGTGATCGGCGGCGGTGTCGTCGGCACCCATGCGGCCCGGATCGCCGCCGGCATGGGCGCGGATGTCACAGTGCTGGACCGGTCGCTGCCGCGTCTGCGCTATCTCGACGACGTGTTCCGCAGCGAGTTCAAGAACCAGTATTCCACCGCCGGCGCCACCGCCGAGCTGATCCAGGAGGCGGACATGGTGATCGGCGCGGTGCTGATCCCCGGTGCAGCCGCACCCAAGCTGATCTCGCGCGAGCAGCTGTCCACCATGAAGCCCGGCGCGGTGCTGGTGGATGTTGCCATCGACCAGGGCGGCTGTTTCGAGACCTCCAGGGCCACGACCCATGCCGACCCGATCTATGAGGTGGACGGGATCATGCATTACTGCGTGGCCAACATGCCGGGCGCCGTGGCGCGCACCTCGACCATCGCGCTTGGCAACGCCACTCTGCCCTTCCTTCTGGCGCTGGCCGACAAGGGCTGGCGGCAGGCCTGCCTGGACGACCCGCACCTGATGGCCGGGCTGAACGTGCATGCCGGGAAGCTGACCTATTACGCCGTCGGCAAGGCACTGGGCATCGATGTCGTCACGCCTGCCGTCGCCATCCGCAGCTGACAAACACGGCCCGGCGCCCTGCACGCGCCGGGCCGTTCCTCAGCTGGCCTTCTTGATCTCGACCGTGTGCGGATAGGGGATCGAGATGCCCTGCGCGTCGAACGCTTCCTTGATCGTCTTGGTCAGTGCGAATTTCAGATCCCAGTAGTCACCGGCATCGCACCACAGCCGCGCGGTCAGATCGACCGAGCTGTCGCCAAGATTGGTCACCCGCGCCCAGGGTTCGGGATCGGCGTGCACCCGATCGTCGGCGCGCGCGGCGTCCAGGATGATGCCCATCGCCTTGTCGGCGCTGTCGCCATAGTCGATGCCGAACACCAGGTCCACGCGCCTTGTGTCATGGGCCGAGTAGTTGGTGATGATCGACCCCCAGGATTGCCCGTTCGGAACGATGATCTGAACGTTGTCCGGCGTCACAAGCTCGGTGGTGAAGAGGTTGAGATCCTTGACCGTGCCCGAAGTGCCGCCGATATCGACGAACTGGCCCAGCTTGTAGGGGCGGAACACGATCAGCATCACGCCGGCGGCCAGGTCGCTCAGCGTGCCCTGCAGCGCCAGACCGATGGCCAGGGTCGCCGCGCCCAGAACCGCGACGATGCTCGTGGCCTCGATACCGAACAGGCCCAGGACGGCCACCAGCACCATCGCCAGGATCGCCCATTTGACGACGCTGGACAGGAAATTGCCCAGCGTCGGGTCGATATGGGGCGTGGAGTTTACCCGCCGCCGCACGGCCGCGCCCAGCGCCCCCGCAACGATCCAACCCACGATCAGCACCACCAGCGCCTTGGCGGCGCTGACGATCACCGGCAGATAGCCTTCGGCCCCAGCAATCATGTCTTCCATGTCTTTTTCCTCAATTGTCACTCACGATACCGGCAGAAAAGGAAACGCCCCAATGCGGGGCGCTCCGGTCGGCAAGCAAAGGTTCGGCGCCGGTCCGGCTCAACCTTTCTGCAGCGAATTGCGGATTTCAAGAAGAACATCCAGTTCGGTCGGACCCGCCGGTGCCTCCTTGGCCTTTACCTCTTCTTCGGCAACGGCCGAATCCTTGGCCTTGTTGACGGCCCGGACCAGCATGAAGACGACCCAGGCGATGATGAGGAAGTTCAAGACGGCCATGAGGAACGAACCATAGGCGAAAGCCGCCGCCCCGGCCTCGCGCGCCGCCTCCAGCGAGGGGTATTCGGTGGCATCACCCCCCAGAACGATAAACTTGTTGGTGAAATCCACCCCGCCGGTGAACAGCCCGACGATCGGGTTGATCAGATCATCGACCATCGCCTTGACGATCGCGGTGAATGCCGCGCCGATGATGATGCCCACCGCCATGTCCATGACATTGCCCTTGGCGATGAAATCCTTGAATTCCCGAAGCATGTATTTCTCCCAATTCCCTGTTGATGAATGGCCCGGCGGGGACGGAATGGCCCGCAGGGTGCCCGAGGATTGCCGGAACAGGGAAGAAAAGAAACGGGGAAGTTTGACCGGCACGGCGCACCGGCCCAAATGCGGGCCGACCGCCTTGACCGGGTCAGCTGCCGGCGGGCAGCTGACCGTCCAGCACATAGCGCAGGATCGCCACGACCTGCTGCGGTGTGCGGGCCACCGCCAGCGCGGCAGCATCCACCTCCTTGAGCGGGTGGTCATGCTCGGGCGGGTGCAGCACGATCAGCGACTTGCCCAGCGCGGCGGCATAGCCTGCGTCGAAGGCCGCGTTCCATTGCTTGTATTTCTCGCCGAAGCGCACCACCACCACATCGGCATCGGCGATGCCCTTGCGGGTGCGGATCGCGTTCACCATCGCGCCCTTGTGGTCATGCCAGTACTTGTCGGGCTCCTCGCCCAGGATCGCCACGCCGCAATCGTCGCTGGCGTCATGGTCGGTGACCGGTGCGGCGAACTCAACGTCCAGGCCTGCGGCGCCCTCGACGATCTGCTCGCGCCAGTCGGTGTGGATCTCTCCGGACAGATAGACCTTGAACGGCATCTTGCGTCTCCTTCTTTCGGCTGCCGGTCAGGCGCGCAGAACGCCGCCGGTCGCCTTGGCAACCTTCTCGACGATCCGCGCGCTGACCGCTTCGATGTCGGCCTCTTTCAGCGTCTTGTCCGACGGCTGCAGGCGCACGGTGATGGCCAGGCTTTTCTTGCCGTCGCCCAGGCTGCCGCCGATGAATTCGTCAAAGACGCGCACCTCCTCGATCAGCGCCTTGTCTGCCCCGGCTGCGGCATTGACCAGCGCCAGCGCCTCGACATCTGCGTCGACGACAAAGGCGAAATCGCGCTCGACGGCCTGCAGATCGCGCAGTTCCAGCGCGGATCGCGCGGCCCCGGCCTTGCGCGGCATCGGCACCTCGTCGGGCCAGATCGTGAAGGCCATCGCCGGCCCCTTCACGTCCAGTGCCTGCAACACGCGCGGGTGCAGCTCTCCGAACACGCCCAGCACCTTCCTTGGCCCCAGGCAGATCATGCCATGCCGGCCGGGATGCCACCAGTCATTTGCGCCGCGCAGGATCTGCACCTTGGCCGGCGCACCGATCGCGGCCAGAACCGCCTCGGCATCGGCCTTGACGTCGAATACATCCACGGCGCGCGAGGCGCCATGCACGTCCTTGGGCCCGGTGCGCCCGACCAGCAGGCCGGAGATCAGCGTGTGCTGTTCGCCCGGCTCACCGCCGTGAAAGGCGGGACCGGCCTCGAACAGCGCCATGTCCATGAAACCGCGCGCCTGGTTGCGTGCCGCGGCCTGCAACAGGCCGGGCAGCAGCGCCGGGCGCATGTGGCTCATCTCGGAGCTGATCGGGTTTTCCAGCCTGGTCGCATCGTCGCCGCCGCCGAACAGCGCCGCCGAGGCCTGGTCGATGAAGGAATAGCCGACACATTCGTTGTAGCCGAGCGCGGCGCAGGTGCGCCGTGCCATCTGCAGCCGGCGCTGGCGCGGGGTCATGACCGGTTTCGGGATGCCCTCGGTCACCCGCGGCAAGGGCTTGCCCTGCAGCCGGGTCAGCGACGCCACGCGCGCCACCTCTTCGACCAGGTCGGCCTCGCCCTGCACGTCGGGCCGCCAACTGGGCACCTGTGCCATATTGCCGTCCAGCGTGAAACCCAGCCGCGTCAGGGTCTGGCGCTGCTCGCTTTCGGGGATGTCCATACCGACCAGCGACTGCACCCGCGCGGGGTCCAGCCGATAGGCGCGGGAATGATCCGGCACCGCACCGGCGACCACGACCTCCGAGGCCTCGCCGCCGCAGATATCCAGGATCATCTGCGTGGCGTGCTCCAGCCCCGGCAGGGTGAATTCGGGATCGACGCCGCGCTCGAACCGGTAGCGCGCATCCGAGTTGATCTTGAGCGTGCGGCCGGTCATGGCGATCTGGACGTGATCCCAGAACGCGCTTTCCAGGAACACGTTGACCGTCTCGCCGGTCACGCCGGTTGCCTCACCGCCCATGATGCCGGCAATGCTCTCGGGGCCGCTGTCGTCCGAGATGACCATCATGCCCAGCTCGAACGTGTATTCCTTCTCGTCGAGCGCCTGCAAGGTCTCGCCGCCCTTGGCCCGGTGAATGCGCAGGTTGCCCCGCACCTTGTCGGCGTCGAAGACATGCAGCGGGCGGTTGTGGTCGAAGGTCATGTAGTTGGTGATGTCCACCAGCGCCGAAATCGGACGCAACCCGATGGCCTTGAGCTGGTCCTGCAGCCATTGCGGGCTGGGCCCGTTGCGCACGTCGCGGATCAGCCTGCCGGTGAACAGCGGGCAGCCGTCCAGCGTGTCGGCGTCGATGCTCACCTGGATCGGGCTCTCGAACGCTCCCGGCACGGGGGCGATATCGCGGGCCTTGAGCGTGCCCAACCCGCGCGCCGCCAGATCACGCGCGATGCCCTCGACGCCCAGCGCGTCGGGCCGGTTGGGGGTGATGGCGATCTCGATCACCGGGTCGACCTTGGCGGGGTCGTTCTCGGCCAGCCAGTCGACGAAGCGGTCGCCCACCGCGCCCGAGGGCAGCTCGATGATGCCGTCATGCTCTTCGCTGAGCTCCATCTCGCGTTCCGAGCACATCATGCCGTGGCTTTCGATGCCACGGATCTTGCCGATCCCGATCGTGGTGTCGATGCCCGGCACATAAGTGCCCGGCTTGGCGATCACCGCTGTGATCCCCTCGCGCGCATTGGGCGCGCCGCAGATGATCTGCAACTCGCCCGTATCGGTCTGCACCTTGCACACCCGCAGCTTGTCGGCATCGGGGTGCTTTTCGGCATGGGTCACGTGGCCCAGAGTGAAGTCCTTGAGCCGCTCGGCAGGGTCGAACACCTCCTCGACCTCCAGACCCAGGTCGGTAAGCGCCTCGGTGATCTCGGCGACGCTGGCGTCGGTGTCGAGATGGTCTTTCAGCCAGGAAAGCGTGAACTTCATGTCGCGGGCCTTTGGGCAGGGAATTCCGGTCGCAAGAGGCAATGGCAAAGAATGGCGATGGGCGCAAGCCTTGGGGGCTTACGGGTAGCTGGGTGTGCGGCCCAGAAGCTCGTCCAGCTGCCGCCCGATCCAGCCATGCGGGATGAAATGCCCGCCAGGATGCAGATCCAGCGTCACGCGCCCCTTTGCGCAATCGGACCATTCGGTGCGGGTCAGCACCAGAAAGGGTTTAACCTGCCAATCACCCGCCGGCGTCGCGCTGCCGCAGTCCAACTTTCGCCGCCACAGGGCGACGGGATGCGTCGTATCCCCGCCCGGCCCCATCGGGAAATCCATCACCGTATCCTTCAGCCCATGCACATGCCGCACCTCGCGCGGGGCCTGCGGGCAGGGTTCGTCCTGCGACAGGGTGCCGGCAACCGCCAGCAGGGCAGCCACCCCGTTGCCGTTCTGGCAGGCATATCGCCAGGCCATGGCCGCGCCGTAGGAATAGCCCGAGACGTAGATGCGCGCGCGGTCCACGGGATAGCGGCGGGCGACGTCCTCAAGCACCAGCGCGGCAAATCCCACATCCTCGGTGTCGGCGGTCCAGAAATCCCAGGTCTTGCGCCGCCCGTTCGGCGCCACCAACAGCACGCCGCGCAGCCGCGTCGCCCCGGCGATGCGCGGGTGCTTGACCACCAGGTCGCCCTGCCGCTGCCAGCCGTGGAAATGCAGCAGCACCGGCAAGGGCGTCTGCCCGTCCCAGCCGTCGGGCTCGAGCACGTGATAGGAGCGGTCGCCGAGTGGACAGGCAGTCTGGCCGCCGCAGCCATTGGCGGTCGCCTGCACGGCCCAGAACAGAAGCGGGATCAGGACAAGGCGGATCATGCGCCGGAGCCTAGCGACTGCGCCGGGGCTGTCATGTCACGAAACCGTGGGATCGGGCCTATTTCTCCAGCCGGTCGGCCAGGTCATCCACATCGCCGATCGCCGCCAGCTTCAACTCGCGAACCAGCCTGAGCGTGGGTTTCGCCGCGAAACACAGCGAGCCCGTCAGGAACAACCAGGTGCCGAACCTCTCCCAATCCGGCGAGAAGAACATGATCGAGCCGATGACGAAGAGAATGGCGGCGGTGAAATCGACGAGGGTATAGACGATCTCGAACGCCGCGTAGATGCGGCGTTGCCGGTCGCTGCCGTGCTGGCGGTCCCTTGAAAACAGCATCCCGTGTCCCTCCGATCCGCCCTGTAGGATGGGGTTCAACCCCATCCTACGTCACCTGCTCAGCCCGCCGTGCAGGTTCGGCATGTCCAGCGCCGCAAAGCCGTAGTGGCGCAGCCAGCGCAGGTCGCTGTCAAAAAACGCCCGCAGGTCGGGAATACCGTATTTCAGCATCGCCAGCCGGTCGATGCCGATGCCGAAGGCAAAGCCCTGATAGATCTCGGGGTCGATGCCGCCGGCGGCGATGACCTTGGGATGCACCATGCCGCTCCCGAGGATCTCCATCCAGTCGTCGCCCTCGCCGATCTTCAGCGCGCCGCCCTCCCAGGAACAGCGGATATCGACCTCGGCCGAGGGCTCGGTGAACGGGAAATGCGAGGCGCGGAAGCGCAGTTCCACGTCGTCGATCTCGAAGAAGGCACGGCAGAACTCCTCCAGCACCCATTTCAGGTTGGCCATCGAGATGTCGCGGTCCAACGCCAGCCCCTCGACCTGGTGGAACATCGGCGTGTGGGTCTGGTCGTAATCGGCGCGGTAGACACCGCCGGGGCAGATGATGCGGATGGGTGCGCCATGCGCTTCCATGCTGCGGATCTGCACCGGCGAGGTATGCGTGCGCAGCACATGCGGCGGCCGGTTGTCGCCCTCGGCCCGCGCCATGTAGAACGTGTCCATCTCGGCCCGCGCCGGGTGGTGGCCGGGGATGTTGAGCGCGTCGAAATTGTACCAGTCGTTCTCGATCCGGGGCCCCTCGGCGACGGAGAAGCCCAGTTCGGCGAAGATCGCGGTCAACTCCTCGGTGGCCTGAGTGATCGGGTGCAGCGTGCCCTGGCGGCGCGGACGGCCCGGCAGGGTCACGTCCAGCCATTCGCCGCGCAGCCGCTCGTCCAGCGCGGCATCGGCCAGCGCGGCCTTCTTGGCGGCCAGCGCCGAGGTGATCTCGGATTTCAGCGCGTTCAGCGCCGGACCGGCCTCCTGACGCTCTTCGGGCGTCATCTTGCCCAATTCGCGCATCTTCAGGCTGACCTCGCCCTTCTTGCCCACGGCGGCCACCCGGATCGCTTCCAGCGCCGCCTCGTCGCCCGCATCGGCGATCTGCCCGAGATATTTTGCCTTTAGCTCGTCCATGACGGCCCCCTGAACCTGCTTGGCGTTCTGCTACCACAGACGGCGCGATACGCAAGACCCGAGGGCCGCGCCACAGGTCGAAGCGGCCGTCATCCGGCAAGCATCCAGATCCCCATGCCGGCCATCATCAGGTTCTCGGTCAGGGAGACGAACCCCAGCGGCACGTCGCTGCTGCCGCCCATGCAGGCGCATTTCAACTCGCGCTTGTCGATATAGACCGCCTTGAACACCGAAACCGCACCAACGGTGCCGACCAGCAAGGCCAGCGGCGCGGCAATCCAGGTCAGGACGCCGGCCAGCATCAGCAGACCGGCAAGCCCCTCGGCGAAGGGATAGAAATAGCCGTAGGGCACAAACCGCCGCGCCAGCAGGTCGTAGTTGAGAAACATGGTCGAGAAGCTTTCGACATCCCGCAGCTTCTGCAGGGCCAGCAGGCACATGGAGATGGCGATGAACCACTGGAACACGCGCGGATCCGCCAGCGTCCCGAAGGCCACCGAGCCCGCCGACACCGCCAGCCCCAGGGCCATTGCAAAAAGAGCGATGACGGGAGTGTAAGTGGTCTCGCCCTCGCCCCGCAGCGGCATGCCCAGATAGGCGCGAAGCTCTTCATAGCCGCCGATGCGCTCGCCACCGACATAGGTCTGCGGCGTGGTGTCGACACCCACCTCGTTCATGAAGCGGTCGGTTTCTTCTCGCGTGGTCAAGGGATGGTCCTCGACCTTGTAGCCACTCCAACGCAGCAGCGCTTTGGATTTCAATCCGAATGGGCAATGGTGCTCCGGCATCTCCATACGGTAGAGGCGCGCGTCCGCGTTACTGGTATTCGCTCGGATATCGGTCATTTTCCGTCAATCTCCGGTGTAGCGGCAGGCCCACCTTCCAGGTCGGTGATCAGGGCCTTCATCTCGGCGATTTCCAGGCGCTGCGCGGAGATGATCTCTTCGGCCAGGTTGCGCACGCGCGGATCCGAAAGCTCGGCCCGTTCGCTGGTCAGGATCGCGATGGAATGGTGTGGGATCATGGCCCGCATCCACGACTCGTCCTGCACCGTCGTCTGGCTGCGCAACAGCCAGAGGGAGGCGATGAAAACGCCGGTTGCCCCCAGCAAGATCGCGAGATTGGCCGCCTTGCTTTTGTACATGCCAAGCATGAAGGCGAGCATGACCGCAGCCATCACGGCCCCCATATAAAGCGCCATGTAAAGACGCGTTTCACTGAACATCACGTGGTCCAGCGCATAAGAGTTCAGATACATCAACCCGAACATTATGACGGTCGCCGTGGCGATCATTGCGAGGAATCTGAGATATGAGTATGTCATGAAGCCTCCGTCCGATTTCTGCTTGGTACCCTAGTAAACAAGGTTCCAGCGCAGGAAGGTTCCACGCAAGGCGCGCAAGGGCAGGGCGAAAACGCGAAAAGGCCGCCCCGAACGGGACGGCCTCACCGGAAACTGCTTCGGTCAGGATCAGGCGCTGAGCGCGCCTTTGGCCTGCTCGACGATCGCGCCGAACGCCTCGGGCTCGTGCACGGCCAGGTCGGCCAGCACCTTGCGGTCGACCTCGATGCCGGCCAGGGTCAGCCCGTTGATGAAGCGGCTGTAGGTCAGCGCCTCGTCATGGCTGCGCACGGCGGCGTTGATCCGCTGGATCCACAGGGCGCGGAAATTGCGCTTGCGGTTCTTGCGGTCGCGGGTTGCATACTGGTTGGCCTTGTCGACGGCCTGACGCGCCACCTTGAAGGTGTTCTTGCGGCGGCCATAGTAACCTTTGGCGGCCTTGACGACCTTCTTGTGACGGGCGTGAGTGACGGTTCCACCTTTAACGCGGGACATGGATCAATCTCCTCTTAGCGGTCGTAGGGCATGAAGCCCTTGACGATCTTGGCGTCGGGGGCGGACAGGGTCGTGGTGCCGCGCGCGTCGCGGATGAACTTCTTGGTCCGCTTGATCATGCCGTGGCGCTTGCCAGCCTGGGCCGCAAGCACCTTTCCGGTGGCAGTCACCTTGAAGCGTTTCTTGGCGCTTGCCTTGGTCTTCATCTTGGGCATTTCCGTCTCCAGTCTTGAGCTTCGGTTCACGCACGACTCGGCATGCCTCATTGGGCCGGCCGCACGAATAAAGGCGCCGTGTACGAAAGAGCGGCGCGGCTTGCAAGCGGTTTTTGCGGGCCTGCGCCGCCTGCGGGGGTCAGCCCGGATCGGTGTTGTAAATCAGGCGTTCGTCGCAGGGCGCCACCCGCAGGATGTTGGTCGTGCCCGGAACGTTGAAGGGCACGCCGGCGGTGACCACGATCTGGTCGGTCTCGGTCGCAAAGCCCGCGGCCCGTGCCGTCCGCGCCGCCGAAACCACCGCGCCCTTGAACCGCTCAAGCTCGGGCGTCATCACGCAATGGCAGCCCCAGCTGAGGCAGAGCCGGCGCGAGGTGCCCAGAAGCGATGTCATTGCGATGATCGGCACACCTGGACGCTCGCGCGCGGTCAGCAGGGCGGTGGTGCCGGATTGGGTGAAACAGCAGATCGCCTTGATGTCGGTCTTTTCCGCGATCTCGCGCGCCGCGGCGACGATGGCGTCGGCCACAGTGCTGCCGCTCGATGTGCGCGAGGCCGAGATGATCTGCTCATAGGTCGGGTCGGCTTCGACCTCGATGGCCACGCGGTCCATCGTCGTCACCGCCTCGATCGGGTAGGATCCGGCCGCCGATTCCGCGCTGAGCATGATGGCGTCGGTGCCTTCGTAGATGGCAGTGGCCACGTCCGAGACCTCGGCGCGGGTGGGCATCGGGCTTTCGATCATGCTCTCCAGCATCTGCGTGGCCACGATCACCGGCTTGGCGGCCGCCCGGCACTTGCGCACCAGCCGCTTCTGGATCGGCGGCACCGCCGAGACCGGCAATTCCACGCCCAGGTCGCCGCGTGCGACCATGATCCCGTCCGACGCGTCAAGGATGTCCTCGAACGCCTCGACGGCGGCGGGTTTCTCGATCTTGCTGAGGATCGCAGCACGGCCGTCGGCCAGTTCGCGCGCCTCGAACACGTCCTTGGCGCGCTGCACGAAGGACAGCGCCAGCCAGTCGACGCCCAGCGCGCAGACGAATTCCAGGTCGTCGCGGTCCTTCTCTGACAGGGCGGCCAGCGGCAACACCACGTCCGGCACGTTCACGCCCTTGCGGTTCGAGATCGTGCCGCCGGTCTCGACGCGGCAATTGGCGAAATCGGATCCGCACTCCTCGACGGTCAGGCGGATCTTGCCGTCATTGACCAGAAGCCGCGCGCCGGGTTCGAGCGCGTCGAAAATCTCCTTGTGGGGCAGGCACACGCGCGTGGCGTCACCCGGTGCCGGGTCGAGATCGAGACGGAAGGCCGCGCCCTCCTCGAGCTCTTCGGCCTCGTTGCCGAACACGCCGACGCGCAGCTTGGGGCCCTGCAGATCGGCCAGGATCGCGATCGGGCTGTCGAGATCCTTCTCGACCTGCCGGATGATCTCGTGCTTGGCGCGGATTTCCTCGTGGCTGCCGTGGCTCATGTTCAGGCGGAACACATCGGCGCCGGCCTCGTGCAGGGCCCGAATCGTCTCGTAGGTTTCGGACGCCGGTCCCAGCGTCGCAACGATCTTCACTTTCCTCAGACGTCGCATGTCGCAGCCCTCCTCGACGCGGTACTGTTACCGCAAACATTGTGCGGGACGCTTATGGCGCAATTCCCATTTGCAGGCAACTGCCCTAAACAGCGCCTGACAACTTGTGACAGGCACATGACATACTCACCCTTTTTCATCCACGGCGAGGACCGCCCGTCTCGCTGGCTGATTACCTGCGATCACGCCACGAACACGGTGCCGCCGCAGGTCAACGGCGGCGATCTGGGTCTGCCGCGAGAGGACATGGAGCGTCACATCGCCTATGATGTCGGCGCCTATGGCGTGGCCCAGCACCTGGGCGAAGTGCTGAACGCGCCGGTGATCGCGGCCAACTTCTCGCGCCTGGTGATCGACCCAAACCGCGGCGAGGACGATCCGACCCTGCTGATGAAGCTCTATGACGGATCGGTCATCTCCGGCAACCGCCATGCCGACGCGGCCGAGCGCGCCCGGCGGCTGGACCTGTGCTATCGCCCCTACCACGAAGCGCTGGCCCGCATGGCCGCCCTGCCCCATGCGGTGATCGTGTCGATCCATTCCTTCACCCGCCAGCTGCGCGGACGCGAACCGCGGCCCTGGCACGTGAGCGTGCTGCACACCAGCGACGACCGGTTCGCGCGTCCGCTGGTCGACCGGCTGCGCGCCGAGGCGGACCTGTGCGTGGGCCGCAACCAGCCCTATTCCGGCCATCTGCCCGGCGATTCGATCGACCGGCATTGCACCGCGCATGGCCGGCCCAACGCCCTGATCGAACTGCGCAACGACCTGATCGCCGACACCGCCGGCCAGCGCGCCTGGGCCGAACGGCTGGCCGCTTCGTTCAAGGATGCCCTGGCCGAAAGCGGCTTGTGAGCGGCCCCGTTCACGCCCATATCTGACCATGAAAGGAGGCGCAGATGACCGAAGACATGCTGACCACCGTGTTCGGGTGGATGGCGGTCCTGAACATCGCCTTCCTGGGAATCACAACGCTGATGATCGTCGTCCTGCGGGACCGGATCGCCGAGATTCACGGACGCATGTTCGAGATGGAGCCCGCCGAGGTCCGCAAGGCCTATTTCAGGTATCTCGCCAACTACAAGATCCTGACCCTGGTATTCTGCCTGATGCCCTGGATCGCACTGAAGCTCGCCTGATACAAACCGGACCGAGGCACACCGCAAGACATCAAGACAGGAAGAATGCCATGACCCCGCAGACCCAGACCGAACTGGAAGCCGCCGCATTCCGCCGGCTGCGCAAGCACCTGATGGAAGACCGCACCGACGTGCAGAATATCGACCTGATGAACCTGGCCGGCTTCTGCCGCAACTGCCTGAGCCGCTGGTACCAGGAAGCGGCCAACGCGCAGGGCATCGAGATGACCAAGGAAGAAGCGCGCGAGATCTATTACGGCATGCCCTATGACGACTGGAAGGCCGCGCACCAATCCGAGGCCAGCCCGGAACAACAGGCCGCGTTCAAGGTCGCGTTCAAGGAAAACGTGACCGACAAGGGCTGATCCGCCGTGTTCAATTGATGGCGGCCGCCGTTTCGACGGCGCCCTGTTGCGGCGGCGCCGGCAGCCCTGCATGGCGCAGGCGTCCGATCAACCTGTCCAGCACTGCCGCGTCGCTGAACAATTCCTGCGACACCACGTACTCCACCGACAGGCTGGGATCGTCGGTCAGGGCCTCGGCAATGATCGCCCTGGCGCGGTCCTCGTCCCCTTGCGCCACACGTGCGGCCGCGCGATAGCACCGGGTTCGCCGCGTCTGGAACGGCAGGTTCCGAGCCGCGGCGCCAACCTCGTCATACCGGCCCTGCACATAGAGCGCACAGATGCGCTCTTCGGCGATCCAGACCGGCAGGAACGGGTCAAGCGCCTCGGCCCGCTCCAGCAGGTCCAACGCTCGTTCGGGCTCACCGACAAAGCTGTAGAATGCCGCACATCGGCCGATGATGTAGGCGTCGTTCGGGGCCAAGCTCATGGCCCGCTCGTGATGGCGCCGGCTGGCGTCGTGGTCCCGGTGAAGCTTGATCATCAGAACGCCGAAGATCCGGTGCAGCTCGGGATCGGCCGGATCCAGCTCCATCGCCCGGTTCAGCAGCATTTCGGCCTGGCGCAGGTCGAAATCGGGGCGGTAGGACCACGCGCAGACCTCCATCGCGAAGGGCCGGGCGAAATTGGGGTCTGCGGTCTGCGCCTTGTGAAACCAGTCGATCGCCCGGTTCACATGGCTTTGGTCGATGCCGCTTAGACGGTGATGCCAAAGACCGCGCAGGTAGAATTCGTAGGCCGACATATTCTCGGGGCGCGCCACCCGAGAGGCCCGGGTTTCCTGGTTGTCGATGCGCCCCGAAACCGTGGCCGCGACCCGCGCCGTCAACTCGTCCATCGCAACGAGTATTTCGTCAAAGCCGCTCTGGATGCGCTCGCTCCAGACCAACGCCCCGGTGGCGGTCTCACTCAGCGAGATGTTCAGCCGGACCCGATCGCCGTGCTTGCGCAGCGACCCGGTCAGCAGGAATTTCACACCCAGGCTTTTGCCGATCTCGATGGGATCCTGGCCGTCGAGTGTATGCGACGCGGTACGCGAACTGACGAAGAGCGACCGGAACTGGCCCAGTTCGTGGACCAGGTCGTCGGTCAGCCCCTCGGACAGGAAGCGTTGGTCGTCATCCTCGTCGCCCGCGGTCCGAAACGGCAGGACTGCGACCGAGTTCGGCCGGATGCGCTGGCGCGGTTCTGCCACAGTCGGCGCCACCTGGTAGACGTGCCGGTCAACCGTCGAGTCCACACGGAACACGCGCACCGGATCTGGCATGCCCCTGAGATCCTGCGGCCCGAGATCGGAAAAGCTGCAGGGAGAGACCCGCTGGACATGGGCATGCAGCTGTTCGGACACGTCGATCTCGCCGGGATCGGCGGCCGACTGGATTCGCGCGGCAAGATTGACGCCGTCGCCCTTCAGGTCGGATCCGTCGGTCACCACATCCGCCACGTGCAGGCCGAACCGCATCTTGCGGTGGCACGGCACGGGCAAGCCACCGAGCCGGGCCCGCGCGTCGATCGCCGAGCGCAGCGCGCCGACCGGGCTGGGGAACTCGGCCAGAAGCGCATCGCCGGCGGTACTGAACACCCGCCCGCCATTGCGCGTGACACAGTCCCGCACCAGTGAAAGCGCGTCAGATATGCGTGTGATCGCGGCTTCCTCGTCGGAGGCCATCTGGCCAGTCGAGTCCACAAAATCCGCGACCATCAGGGCCGCCAGCTTCCGTTCCATCAGTCACCCCGAGGGAGGTCCTCAAGGTGACGATAGGACAATTCGGAAGAATTCGGAAACGATACCGATGCGCGCCGCGGCTCAGATCGCCGCCTTGCGGCTCTCCTCGATGTAGATTTCGCGCAAGCGTGTGGCGACCGGACCGGGCACGCCCTCGCCGAGGGCCACACCGTCGATCTCGACGACCGGCATCACGAAGGCGCTGGCCGAGGTGGTGAACGCCTCATCCGCCGCTTTCGCCTCGTCGATCGTGAACAGCCGCTCCTCGACCTGCATCTGCGCCTCTTCGGCCAGCCGAAGCACGGCCTTGCGGGTGATCCCGTGCAGGATGTCTTTCGACAGCGGCCGGGTCACGATGGTGCCGTTCTTGACGAAATAGGCATTGTTCGACGTGCCCTCGGTGACATGGCCGTCCTCGATCATCCAGGCATCGTCCGCCCCGGCGGCCTTGGCCATCATCTTGCCCATCGACGGATAAAGCAGTTGCACCGTCTTGATGTCGCGCCGGCCCCAGCGGATGTCGTCGATCGAGATGATCTTCGCACCCTTCCGCGCGGCGGGGTTGTCGGCAAGCCCAGGCTTGCTTTGGGTGAACAGCACCAGCGTGGGCGGGGTATCGGCGGCCGGAAAGACAAAATCGCGGTCGCCATCCGACCCGCGGGTGACCTGAAGATAGACCAGCCCCTCCTCGATGCCGTTGCGCCGCACCAGCTCGCGGTGGATCTCCAGCAACTCCTCCTTCGAGCAGGGTTCGGCCATGTCCAGCTCGTCCAGCGACCGTTTGAGCCGGACCGCGTGCCCGTCGAAGTCGATCAGCTTGCCGTCCAGAACGCTGGTCACCTCATAGACCGCATCGGCCATCAGGAACCCCCGGTCGAAGATCGAGACCTTGGCCTCATGGTCCGGCAGGTAGTCGCCATTCACGTAAACGGTTCGGGTCATGTCTTTCTCCTCAGCCCCAGAGCGCCGCATCGGGCGGGTGCACGCCGTCCGCGTCGAAGCGCAACGGCGTGTCGCGGTCTTCGGCCAGAAGCAGCGGGCCGTCAAGATCCGTCACCATCGCCCCCTGCGCCACAAGGGTCGCGGGCGCCATCGCCAGGGACGACCCGACCATGCAGCCCACCATGACGCCGAAGCCCCGGGCGCGGGCCGCCTCGCGCAGCGCCAGCGCCTCGGTCAGGCCGCCGGTCTTGTCCAGCTTGATATTGACCACATCGTATTTGCCCTCCAGCCCGGCCAGGCTGGCCCGGTCATGGCAGCTTTCGTCGGCGCAGACCGGCACCGGTCGGTCGATCCCGGACAGCGCCACGTCCTCACCCGCCGGCAGCGGCTGTTCGACCAGCGCCACGCCCAGCCGGACCAGGTGCGGGGCCAGATCGGCATAGATCTCCGCCGACCAGCCCTCGTTGGCATCGACGATGATCCGGGCCTCGGGCGCGCCGGCACGCACCGCTTCCAGCCGCGGCATGTCGTCGGGCGTGCCCAGCTTGATCTTGAGCAGCGGCCGATGGGCTTGCTTGGCGGCCTGCGCGCGCATCGCCTCGGGGCTGTCGAGCGACAGGGTGTAGGCGGTGATCTCCGGCCCCGGCGCGGGCAAGCCCGCCAGGTCCCAGACCCGCCGGCCCGCGCGTTTCGCCTCGAGATCCCACAGCGCGCAATCCAAGGCGTTGCGGGCCGCTCCGGCTGGCAGCCGCTCCAGCAGCACCTGCCGGTCGAACCGCTCGGGCAGGCCGCGGATCTGCGCCTCGACCGACTCCGGCGTCTCGTCATAGCGGGCATAGGGCACACATTCGCCCCAGCCGCGATCCGCGCCGTCGCTCAGCCTAACGGTCAGCACCTTCGCCTCGGTGCGCGACCCCCGCGAGATGGTGAACACCTGCGCCAGGCGGAACACGTCGCGCGTCACGTCAATCTGCACGGGGCGTCTCCTTCATCTTTTTGCAAATACTCCCGCCGGAGGCATCCGCGATCTCAACCGGCACGCCCATTGGATCACAGGGCGGCCAGCGCATCCACCAGCTTGCCCGCGCCGAACCGGTAAGGGTCGGTCGCCGGCAGGCCCATGCGCGTTTCGACCTCGTCCAGATAGGCGCGCGCGGCATCCTCGGCCATGTGCTGCGTGTTTACCGAGATGCCCGTGACCTGGCAGGCCGGGTTGGCCACACGTGCCAGCGGCAGCGCGGTGTCCCGCAACACTTCGAGCGACGGCAACGCATAATCCGGCAGGCCGCGCATATGCGTGCGGGTCGGCTCATGCGCCAGGATCAGCGCATCGGGCTGGCCGCCGTGGATCAGCGCCATCGTCACCCCTGAATACGAGACATGGAACAACGAGCCCTGCCCCTCGATATGGTCCCAGTGATCGTCGTCATTGTCGGGCGTCAGGTATTCCACCGATCCGGCCATGAAATCGGCGATCACCGCATCCAGCGGAACGCCATGCCCGGTCACCAGGATGCCGGTCTGGCCGGTCGCCCGGAAGGTCGATTTCATCCCGCGCGCCCGCATCTCGGCATCCATCGACATGGCGGTGTACATCTTGCCCACCGAGCAGTCGGTGCCGACCGCGAGGCACCGCTTGCCGCGCCGTTTCTTGCCATTGGCGATCGGATACCACACGGTCGGTACGCGCACGTCATGCAACGTGCCGCCGTGCATCTGGGCCGCCGCAACCAGGTCGCGTTCCTCGCGCATCAGATTGTGCAGCCCCGAAGCCAGGTCATAGCCCATGCGCAGGGCCTCGATCAGCACATCCTTCCACGCCTGGCTGATGACACCGCCGCGGTTGGCAACACCGATCACCAGCGTTCTGGCCCCGGCCGCTTGCCCCTCGGCCAGGGTCATGTCGGTCAGGCCCAGATCAGCGCCGCATCCCGGCAGGCGCAGCTGGCCCACCGCGTTTTCGGGCCGCCAGTCCTTGATCCCCTGGGCCACTTTAGCGGCCAGGCTGTCGGGCGCGTCGCCCAGGAACAACAGATACGGTGTCTCGATCATCGCGCTTCGCTCCCTTGATTCCGGTGAACCCTAGTGCAGCCGCGCGACGAGTGCATCTCGTTCTGCACCGGACCGACCCGCGGCGGAGCAATCCTGTCCCGCAATTTCCGCTCAATGCACAAGATTCTTCGGAATTCTTGCGGTGATGAAGATTTCATCATCCCGAAAACCGCCACCTGCGGCGGATGCTGCGCATGCGATGCTGCATCCGCACAAAACGCCTTGCAGCCCGTCGCGCAATTTAATACTGCCTGAGGTCAGGACTACGCAACTTCCTTACACGAGGTGTTCCAGTATGAGCTTCCGTATCCAGCCCGCCGCGCCCGCACGTCCCAATCGCTGCCAGCTGTTCGGGCCCGGCTCGAACACCAAGCTTTTCGCCAAGATGGCGGCCTCGGCGGCCGATGTCATCAATCTCGATCTCGAGGATTCGGTGGCGCCCACCGACAAGGAGCTGGCCCGCGCCAACGTGATCGAGGCCATCGGCGACGTCGACTGGGGCAACAAGTATCTGTCGGTGCGCATCAACGGGCTGGACACCCCCTGGTGGTATCGCGATGTGGTCGACCTGCTGGAGCAGGCCGGCGACCGGCTGGACCAGATCATGATCCCCAAGGTCGGCTGCGCAGCCGATGTCTATGCCGTGGACGCCCTGGTCACGGCGGTCGAGCACGCCCGGGGCCGCGACAAGCCTGTCTCGCTGGAGGTCATCATCGAATCCGCCGCCGGCATCGCCCATGTCGAGGAGATCGCGGCGAGCAGCCCGCGCCTGCAGGCGATGAGCCTGGGTGCTGCGGATTTCGCCGCGTCGATGGGGATGCAGACCACCGGCATCGGCGGCACGCAGGAGAATTACTACATGCTGCAGGACGGCGCGAAACACTGGTCGGATCCCTGGCACTGGGCGCAGGCGGCGATCGTGGCTGCCTGCCGCACGCATGGTGTCCTGCCCGTGGACGGCCCGTTCGGCGATTTCAGCGATGATGACGGGTTCATCGCCCAGGCCCGACGCTCGGCGACCCTGGGCATGGTCGGCAAATGGGCCATCCACCCCAAGCAGATCGCCCTGGCCAACCAAGTCTTCACCCCCTCGGACGAGGCGGTTGCCGAGGCGCGCGAGATCCTGGCCGCGATGGCGGATGCAAAGGCCCGCGGCGACGGCGCAACGGTCTACAAAGGCCGGCTTGTCGACATCGCCTCGATCAAGCAGGCCGAGGTGGTGGTGACCCAGGCCGAACTGATCGCCGAGACCGGCTGAGGCGCCTATTTTCGGCCAAACGCCGAATTGGGCACCCATTGCATGCGCTTGCCCTTGGGGGCCCAACGCATCATCAGGCAGGACGTGTTCAGCCGGTTGAAATAGGTCGCGTCGAACTTGTACCAGCCGGCGGCCGGCACCTCGACATCATATTGATAGGTGCTGTCGCAGGTCTGTCGGCCGTCGAAATGGCCGACCCTCTGCCCCGAGATGCGCGCGTCCAAACCGTCATTGGTGAAGAAGTCCAGCGTGTAAATGCCCGGCTGGTCGAACCGGATGTAGCCCGAGATCTGCGCGGCCACGTTCTGATCCGACTTCGACGTCAGGGTGTTCTCGCCCAGGTTCGTATCGCGGTAGTCAAGGCCACGCAGCGGTTTGCCGCGCTCGGCGCCGGCCTGCAGAACGGATCGCGCATGATTGAGGAACTTGATGTCCTTGCCCGAGCCCTTGCCATACGCGTAGACCACAGACAGCCCGGGCTTGAGCCCGGACGGTTGCGGCTGGGCCGGTGTCAGCTTGAGCGTCTTGGCGCCGGCGACCGACGCACCGAGAATGCACAGAACGGCCAGCAGCGCCGTGAATGCGGATTTCATGACAATCTCCCTATCGGTTGTCCTTGGGGCAGCGCCAGCTTCGAACGTCCGGCTGCTGCCCATCCCGCAAGAACCTATTGGGCAACCTGCCCAACGGCAAGATGGTTCGGCGCCGCCGCCCTCAGCCCCGCCGATCCTTGGGAGAGCCCATCACCACGTAGGACGTGATCGACGTCACATGCGGCAGCGTACCCAGAACATCGGTGTGAAACGTCTTGTAGCTGGGCAGGTCCGGGCACTCGACCCGCAGCAGGTATTCGATGGTGCCGGTGATGTTGTGGCATTCCACCACCTCGGGCGCGCCCTGCAGGGCACGTTCGAAAGCCTCCTGCGCCGCCTTGGTGTGCTCGCCCAGGCCCACGCCGATATAGGCGACGAACCCGATCCCCAGCGCCGCCGGGTTCAGAACCGCGCGGTAGCCCGTGATGACGCCCGACCGCTCCAGGTCCTGCACCCGCCGCAGGCAGGCCGAGGGCGACAGGCCCACCCGCTCGGCCAGTTCCAGGTTGGCGATGCGCCCGTCGTGCGAGAGTTCGCGCAATATTCGGCGGTTCAAGTCGTCCAGCTTTGCCATTGGTTGCGAAATTTGACGATTCTCGCACGATTTAGCAATTCAAATTCGCCCGAATTGCGCAATCATTGCCGGATGCAACCTGACCTCCTTCTGGCCCTCATGCTCTTTGCCTTCGTCTCGTCGATCACGCCGGGGCCGAACAACCTGATGCTGCTGGCGTCGGGTGCGAATTTCGGGTTTCGGCGGTCGATTCCGCACATGCTGGGCATCGGGCTGGGCTTCGTCTTCATGGTGCTGATGGTGGGCGTCGGTCTGATCCAGATCTTCGACGCCTACCCCCTGTCCTATTCCGTCCTCAAGGTCGGGTCGGTGGCCTATCTGCTCTTTCTGGCGTGGAAGATCGCCAATGCCGCGCCGGCGCGCGGGAACACGGCGCGGGGAACGCCCATGACCTTCCTTCAGGCCGCGGCGTTCCAATGGGTCAACCCCAAGGCCTGGGCCATGGCCCTGACCGCGATCAGCGCCTATGCGCCGGGCCAGACGCTGGCGGCCATCGCCGCGGTGGCGATCGTGTTCGGGGCGATCAACCTGCCTTCGGTCAGCACCTGGACGCTGCTCGGGCAACAGATGGCGAGGCTGCTGACGAACCCGCGTCGCCTGGCACTGTTCAACTGGACGATGGCGCTGCTGCTGGTGGCTTCGCTCTACCCGGTGATCTGGCCGGCCTGACCCTGCCGAGTTGCATCTGCGGGCGGCTGCCGTCATATAGCGACCCAGAGACCGCTTACGCGAGGCGCCATGACCCAGTATCTGGATTTCGAGAAACCGCTGGCCGAGATTGAAGGCAAGGCCGAGGAGTTGCGCGCGCTGGCCCGCACCAGCGAAGAGATGGACGTGGCCGACGAGGCCGCCGCGCTGGACAAGAAGGCCGCCGCGCTCCTGGTCGATCTCTACAAGGACCTGACCCCGTGGCGGAAATGCCAGGTCGCCCGCCATCCCGAGCGGCCGCATTGCAAGGACTATATCGAGGCGCTGTTTTCCGACTACACCCCGCTGGCGGGCGACCGGAACTTTGCCGACGACCATGCGGTGATGGGTGGTTTGGCGCGGTTCGAGGACCGGCCGGTAATGGTGATCGGGCATGAAAAGGGGTCGGACACCAAGTCGCGGATCGAGCGGAATTTCGGCATGGCAAGGCCCGAGGGCTATCGCAAGGCGATCCGTCTGATGGACATGGCCGGCCGCTTCGGCCTGCCGGTCATCACCTTGGTCGACACGCCGGGCGCCTATCCCGGCAAGGGCGCCGAGGAACGCGGCCAGTCCGAGGCCATCGCCCGGTCGACCGAAATGTGCCTCAAGATCGGCACGCCGCTGGTCTCGGTCATCATAGGCGAGGGCGGCTCGGGCGGGGCTGTGGCCTTTGCCACCGCCAACCGGGTGGCGATGCTGGAACACTCGGTCTACTCGGTGATCTCGCCCGAGGGCTGTGCCTCGATCCTGTGGAAGGACGCCGAGAAGATGCGCGAGGCCGCCGAGGCGCTGCGCCTGACCGCGCAGGACCTCAAGAAGCTCGGTGTGATCGACAAGATCATCCCCGAGCCCAAGGGCGGCGCGCATCGCGACCGGCCGGCCGCGATCGATGGCGTGAAAGCCGCGATTGCCGACATGCTGGCCGAGCTGGACGGCAAGGATGCACCGGCGCTGGTGCAGGACCGCCGCCAGAAATATCTGTCGATGGGCGCAAAGGGCCTGGCGGCCTGACCCCGGAACCCGGCGGGCCTGCGGGCTGATACCGCATGCCGCGCCTTTTCAAACGGAATCAGCGCAACCGCTGCAACAACGCGGGCGACGGTGTGCCGGTCGCAGGAAGGCCGTTTGCCGCCTGATAGGCCGTTATCGCCGCCTCGCTCTTGGGTCCGATCACGCCATCGGCGCCATCCGTGTCGTAGCCGGCAGCGGTCAGGCGGCGCTGTAACTCCTTGCGGTCCTCAAGCGTCAGGCCGGTGGCATCCGGGCCGAACGGTGTCTTCAGCGGGCCGCCCCCGGCGATCCGGTCCGCCAGGTGGCCGACGCCGATCGCGTAATTGTCCGAATTGTTGTAGCGCTTGATCACCTGGAAATTGCGGAACACCGCGAATTTCGGCCCCGGGACCTGCGGCTGCAGCACCGCCGACGGCGTTCCCGACCGCGCGGCGGCAGATCCGACCTCGCCGCCCCAGGGCTGCCCGCGCACCCAACCCGAGCGGCTGAGATAGGCGGCCGCCGAGGCCAGCGCATCGGTCGGATCCTCGGACCAGATGTCGCGGCGGCCGTCACCGGTGAAATCGACCGCATAGGCGAGGTAGGAGGTCGGGATGAACTGCGTATGGCCCATCGCCCCGGCCCAGCTGCCGGTCATGCGCTCGGGCGGGATGTCGCCGTTCTGCAGGATCTTAAGCGCCGCGATCAGCTGGCTTTCGAAGAATGCCCCGCGCCGCCCGTCATAGGCCAGCGTGCTCAGCGCCGAGATCACCGGTATGTCGCCGCGCCGCGCGCCGTATCGGCTTTCCAGGCCCCAGATCGCCACCACGTATTGCGGCTGCACGCCATAGCGCGCCTCGAGCTGCGACAGCACTCCGCGATACTGCGCCAGCTTCTGCCGGCCGGTCCGGATCCGGTCGCCCGAGGCCGCGATAGCCAGGTAATCCTCCAGGGAGCGCTTGAATTCGGTCTGGTTGCGGTCGCGTTCGATCACGCCGGGCAGGAACCCCGCGCCGCGAAACGCCCGGTCGAGCGTACCCTGCGAGATGCCCTGCGCCGCCGCACGCCCCTTGAAGCCGGCCACCCAGGCCGACCAGCCGGCATTCGGCACCGATTGCATCGGGCTTGCCACCGGTCCCGGCGCCGGGTAGCCGCCCGCGCATCCCGACAGCATCGCCGCGCCCAGACCCAAAGAGAAAATTCGCCTGTCGATCATGATTCCACTCTGCTCCTGCCTTTTGGGCACAGCCTATCGCGATCGCCGGGCCGCGGCCAGAATGGGTTTCCCACAGCCGCTCCTCCGCTTCCTCTTGCTGAAAATATCCTCGCCGAAGGCACCGCGCGCCAGCGCGGTTCTCCGCTCACGACACCAGAAGCCGCAGCCCCTGCGTCACGTCCGAGCGCACCGCCAGCCGCAACCCCGGCTCGTCCCCGGCCTTGAGCGCGGCGATGATCAGCTTGTGGTATTGCGGCGGCTCGGTCCGCCGCAGCCGTCCATAGAGCGCCCGCATCGTCGGCCCCAGCTGCAGCCACACGGTCTCGGCCATCGCCAGCATCGCCGGGGCCTGCGCGCGCAGATAAAGCGTTCGGTGGAACTCCAGGTTGGTCCGGATATACCCCACCGCATCCCGTTTCGAGACCATCTCGGCCACCGCCGTGTTGATCACCTGCAGCCTTTCGATCAAGGCCATATGCGCCCGGGGCAGCGCCCGGCTCGCCAACTCCACCTCCAGCAGCGCGCGCAGGGCCGCCAGTTCCTCGATCCGTTCGCCGGTCAGTTCCGGCGTCGAAACGCGGCCCGAACTGGACAGGAACAGCGCCCCTTCGGCCACGAGGCGGCGCACCGCCTCACGGGCGGGTGTCATTGACACGCCGAACTCCCGGCCGATCCCGCGCAGGGTCAGCGCCTGGCCCGGCGCGATCTCGCCATGCATGATCCGCGTGCGCAGGCTGCGGTAGACCCGGTCATGAGCGGCCGAGGCCGGATCGGAGGTGCGCGCAGTCAGCATCCGGACATGTGATCACAAATCCGCGTGCCGTCAAGCGCCGCCTGTTTCGAACCGGTAGCGGTGCAGATCCGGCCCGTGGGTCCGCAGCCAATGCCGCGGCGCATCATAAGGCCCGTGGATGCGCGCGACCTGTGCCCAGAAGGCGGGGGAGTGATTCATCTCGGCCAGATGCGCCACCTCATGCGCGGCGACGTAGTTCAGCACCTCGGGCCGCGCCAGGATCAGCCGCCACGAGAACATCAGCGCGCCCTCGCTGGAACACGAGCCCCAGCGCGACCGAGTGTCCCGAATGGTGATCCGCGCATAATCGCGCCCCAAGCGCGCGGCATAGACGTCCGCCGCCGCCGCCAGCCGGTCACGCGCCAACTCGCGCAGGAACCGTTGCAATCGGACGCCGCCTTGCGCCTGAGGCACCTCGATCCGATCCTCGGACAGGGTGACCGCCCGGCCGCGCGCGGCCTCGACCCGTCGGCTGCGGCCCTCGACCGGCAGGTCGGCACCCGGGGCCAGCTGCCAATCCTCGGCGCGGTTGCTCAGGTGGTCGCGGATCCACTCCGCCTTGGCCTGGGCGAAATCCAGCGCCTCGCGCTCGGGCACACCGATCGGCAGGGTCAGCGTAACCCGCCCGTCAAGGCGGGACACCCGAAGGCTGATTCGCCGCGCCCGGCCCGAGCGCCGCAGGGTCAGCGGCACTGGCGGCGAGCCCGGCAGGCGATGTTCTCCCATCTCGGCCAATCCCCTTGTGCAGCGGCCCGTCAAAGGCTTTGACAGTCCCCATCTCTTATGGCACGTGACCTGAATCGTCGACACGACTCAGCAGATATCAAGGGGACTATTCATGCCCAAGGAAGAATGGGGCGTAAAGCGCGTTTGCCCGACCACCGGCAAGCGGTTCTACGACCTGAACAAGGATCCGATCGTCAGCCCCTACACGGGCGAGACCGTCGAGCTGGAGACCGGCAAGAGCCGGATGATCGCCGCGGATGCCGAGGATGCGGCCACTGCCAAGGCCAAGAAGAAGACCGATGAGGAGTCCGAGGTGATCGAGGACGAGGATGCCGTCGACGTCGATCTCGATGACGACCTGCTCGACGACGACGAGGACGAGGACAGCGTCTCGCTGGACGAGATCGCCGACGTGTCGTCCGAGGACGAGGACAGCTGACCCCGGGCGGAACGTCTTTCGTTCCGCCGGCGCCCTGCCTGCGTCCCGGGCGCAGATTTCCGCCCGGCCGCGCGATTTTTGACTTGCGCTCGCGGCCGCGCTTTCATAAACGTCCGTCCACCGCCGCGGCGGCCAGGTTCGGGGCCTTAGCTCAGTTGGGAGAGCGCTTGCATGGCATGCAAGAGGTCAGGGGTTCGACTCCCCTAGGCTCCACCAAATCCTTAGAGTTTAATACGATAGCTGAACATTAGAGTGGTGTGACACACAGGTGTGACACACGATGAAGCTACATGCGTATCTCAGCAGATCACGACACGGCATCTTCTACTTCCGCTGGCCCCTGCCACAAATCAGACCGACAGCACCCCGCAGGAGCCTCAGACTGTCGCTCCGTACAAGATGCCCCCAGGAGGCTGGCATCTTGGCAAGGCAACTTGCAGTTTGCGGCGACATGCTCAACGAACACATAAGAGCATCGACTATGAACCATGGAGAACTCAGGGCCAAAGCAGACGCGTACTTCCGGTCACGTTTGGAGGAGGGCATGAAGCGGCGTCGGGCAATCGGGCCGCTCAATGAGCAGGAAAAGGAGAACGCCACTCGGAGCCTTGAACTCCACCAGATGCCGAACCGGGACTTCTGGCATCTGGTTGGCAGCGACAATGCGCAGGCGGAACTGGACAAGTTCTTTTCCGGGACAGGAATTCCGCAGGAGGAAAACCGGAAGCACTTCCCGATGATCCTGGACGAGATCAGGAAAGCCAAGATCGGCTTGTGGGAGGCGGTCCTCGAATTTGACCGGTCTCTTGGGAGCTACGACTTCACAGCGCCTCAGAGCGCGCCTGTGAGCGCCTCCGGTGCGCCCGCAGCCCTTCCCCAAGGCCCAAGCCTCTCCGACGCTGTGGAGGCGTTCCTGAGTGAGCAGGAGACGACTGCCGGGGTCACCTTCAGCACGATCAAAAAGCGCCGCGCAATTCTGGAGGTGGCTCTTGAATGGTTCGGACCGGGAAGGGCTATGTCCGCCATCGACAAGCGCGCTGCCGGGGAGTTCAAGGCCGCGCTGCTGACACTTCCGTCGAACCGCATGAAGGTGCAGAGAACTCGCGGAATGTCATTGCAGGAAGCTATGGCGGTAACGGACGTGCCGAAGATCAGCAACGGGACGGCCAACGCCTACCTTAGCGCCCTCAAGGTATTCTGGACATGGGCCGAAACGCACGGCTACGCAGAAGAGGCCCTATTCGCAGACATGACTGTCGGTAGGAAGGGACACCAAGTCAAAGACCGGAGACCGTTCACACAAGACGCACTCGAACGTACCTATGAGGCCCTCACAAGCCGTGAGAGCCAGTACTACACCAAAACTAGCCACCGTTGGGCTACCTTGATCGCCATGTACTCTGGCGCTCGTCTGAACGAGGTCTGTCAGCTTCAGGTCAGCGACATTTACCAAGTTGGCGACATCTGGGTCTTCGACCTTAACGATACTGGTGCGGAGGGAAAGCGCCTCAAATCGTCCGCTGCGATACGGCGCGTCCCGGTGCACAGCCACCTGATTGAACTCGGGCTGCTTACCTATCGAGACAAGATCGCGGCCAGGGGGCATGAACGCTTGTTCCCCGACTACACCTATAGCCCGAAACATGGCTACGGCGACAAGCTGAGCAAGTGGTTCAATCGGACCTTAATGGTAAAGCTGGGCATCAAGTCCGACGCGCATGTCTTCCACGGACTGCGACACACGTTCGCGACCCGCCTCGGTCAAGCGGATGTGCCGACCGAACGCATTCAGTTCATCGTGGGCCATGAACGTGAAGGCGTCACGCATGAGGTCTACATGAAGGAGGGCTACACGCTGCAGCAGACCCGCGATGCGGTGGAGCGTTTCAAGGTTTGATGGTGGGCGACCCTGGATCGCCTGCCAGATCGGTAAACCATTATTCTGGTTGAAGCCGCTCAATGGGCGAGTTGCGAAGTGTCCCACCTGTGTGCCCCATCTTGTTCGCCCTTTCAACTCCTAGTCAACATTATGCGACCGGACTGCACGGCTTAGGCGAGAGCGGCTCGAACTGGCAAGCAAACTGCTTCAAGGGTGACGGGGTCTGCGCAATGCTGGGTCCAAGCAGAAGCTAGTGCCTGCCAAACAGTGTCGCCGCCAAGGACAAGTTCGTTGCCCACCGAGTTCATCCAGTGGTGGTGGTCGGCATTGAGAACGGCACGGTTGAGCGCGTCGATCGTCTCGGCTGCCCCTCGCCCAAGTCTCTCGTGCACGCTCGGCCATCCGGCATCCCGCAGAGCATGGCACACCACGATCTCGGGTGCTTCGTTGCCGGGCAGCACTTGGCATCCATTGGCAGGTTCTTGGTCTCCATCCAAGAACACCACTGAAGGTCTCGGGAACCGACCTTCATCGACCATTCGACCGAGAGCCAGACCGACTTGCGCTGCGCCAAAAGGAATGATCTTGCACCGTTGGAGAAGGTTGCGGTCAACCCGGTTCATCATCTCTGCGAGCATGGTCGCCGCCCGTGGATCTTCCACATAAAGGTCGCACTCGGGGTGAGCCTCCTCGTCCATACGTGTCATGGCAAAGTCGGGACTGACGCCCGCTACGGGCCGCTTCCCAGCGTCGCCTTCCATCAGGTAAATCCGAGCCTCGTCGGGGAGTTCCTCTAGTACGTAGGGTGAGTGCGTAGTGAGGATGATCTGTAGCCTATTGAGGCGCGCGACTGTCGCGAGGTCTCTTAGTAGCCGCCTTTGCGCCCTAGGGTGGAGTGATGTCTCGATCTCGTCAATAAGAACTAATGCGTAGTTGGGGTAATCTACTGCTAATAGCTCCGCCGCGGTGATCTCGCCCGCGCCTTGATGAAAGCCAGAATACCGTTCGCCTGCGACGGTAAGTACCGAGACTGGCTTGTCCGCTCCCGCGTCGGTCGTCGAAATCTCGGCTCTCTCGTATTGCTTACCTAAGATATTGCTAAGTCTCAACAGCTGTTCTGGCTCGAAGTGATTGGCCGCGCCTTCGACAACACCCCTCTTTAAAAGTTGGGCATAGCCTGACCGCGCTGAAATAGGTTGAGTGCGCCTCAAGTCCACATACTCAACCGGTCGCTCCGGTCTATCTGGGTTGCCGCGCCATCGGTTGGTGGGCTTGCGAACTGTACCGGTATGATGGTTTATGCCGCGCCTATAGCCGTAGGTTAGCGTTGCGGACTGTACGGCTTCAAATGGCGTGTCCGGAAAAAACTCCGATGCATAGCGATCTCCCGCCTGCGAACGGTACGCAACTGCCGCGGCCTGCAGAATAGTGCTCTTGCCAGCACCGTTCTCGCCTACGAGTGCGGTAATTGGGAATTTGAAGTCTATGCGCTGTCCAGTCCAGCCGCGGATGTTGTTGACCTCTAGCCACTCCAGAAATTGCGGCGAAGGGTTGTTGCGGTGCGCATTTGCAAGCATCCGCATCTCACTGGAAAGCGCCATCTTCGTCATCCTTTTACTTGACCTAAGAAAAGAGCCTACCGAGCCATTTTAGTTAGGCGGCGTAGCGGCCGTCATCCAAAGCCGTTGCTTGAGCATGGTGTCGTCCCATCGGCTTGTGCCACGGACACAGTGCCCTGTGCGGGCCTGTTTCGGTGCATCTTCCACGAACATGGACAACTGGTTTGGGTCATGCCTGCTCCGGCGTTCCGCTCCCTGCTTCGCTTCTAGGACAAAGCAGCCCCTGCGATACAGGTCGATGAAGCCGTGCGAACGTGTGGAAGTCGGGCCGAAATCAACGGGTCGCTCGAACCTGTAGTCGTCGTCCTGGTCGTCGCTGGTCGCGATCTTGGGTTCCTCGACGCCTAGGAGTTGCGTCAACTCGATAGCAAAGCGCTGGAAGTTCGCGCGTTCGCTGCCACCGCTGCCGCGCCAACGATCAATGAACTGTTCAATGGGGCTGCTCAACTCGATTTCAACTCAAACGCCGACCGGCACTATCGACACGCACGCTAAGCTGTAGTGCGCTACTGGGTCAACGCTGAACACCTAGCAAGCCGCAACGGTCACAGCATGACGTAATTTTGCGGCGAATTTTTCCCAGGCCCCATCTACTACCCCGAACATGGCAGTTCTCCCCCGTACCCCCCAACGCCAACGGGCGATGTCCTGCGGACCATCTCATTGAACCTTGCTCCTGCGAGGCGTCTCACTGAACAATGCGAAGTGTCTCATAGGAATTGCCTTGACAATTTGAGACAGCTCGCACTAGTACGTTTTAGACATTGTGAGACACATGGAGAGCCTAGATGCTAGTTGGATATGCCCGCACCTCAACTCTGGACCAGAAGGCTGGTCTGGACAGTCAGGAGCGCGAACTTAAGGATGCCGGATGCGAGCGGCTGTTCATCGAGCAGGTGTCGTCAGTGGACGTGACAGCGCGCGAGAGGCTCACTGAGGCCCTTGCCTTCGTCAGGGACGGCGACACCCTAGTCGTCACCAAGCTGGACCGTCTGGCGCGCTCTACGGCGCACCTGCTGGAAATCCTGGAGACACTCACGGCGAAGGGAGCGGCGCTTCGCATCCTCAACATGAACATGGACACCAGTACGCCTACCGGCAAGTTGATGCTAACGGTGCTGGGCGGCGTCGCCCAGTTCGAGCGGGAGATCATGCTGGAGCGCCAGCGGGAGGGGATCGCAAAAGCCAAGGCAGCAGGCAAGTACAAGGGCCGGAAGGCCACGGCACGAGCGAAGTCCGATGAGGTAATGGCACTGCACGAAAAAGGCGTTGGCGCCACCAAGATTGCTCGGGAACTCGGGATAGGCCGTGCCTCAGTCTATCGCATCATCTCGGATAGCATTGGAGCCTAATGCACCGTCTCAAGAGAAAGAAGGCGTGGAACGTGCAGGCTTGCAGACCGCAAAAGGTGGGCGTTGGCTGCCGTCACAGGCAAAGCGGGTGCTGGAAAGGCTGAGCAGGGCATAGGAAGGCATAGGAAGGGTGTAGGCTTGGCGGGGACTGAGTTGGCCACCTGAGTTATTTGGCCGTACAGAGCCGCCGCGATGTCGGGGTAATCATCCGTCAGGCGCGGGCGGAAGGCCGCTCAGCGGACGACTCCGGCTTTCTCAGGTGACGTTGTGGGCAAGCGGGCGCATCCGTTTGCCGTCGCCACCGGCTTCTGCGGGATATGGTGCGTGGAATGCCGGGCATGCCACCCCATAGTACCCCGTCTAGCAACCGGCTTCAGGTCGGACCACCAAGCATTGCTCACTGACCACGCTAGGATTCCCGATGTCGATGACTGCAACGTGCATGTGCCAACCTAGTTGTGTGGAAATGGACGTTAAGTGTCTGGCCAGAAAGTCGGAAATCCGGTCCCACTGCTATTTTACCCGGTAGTGGGGGAACCATCGTGGCGGGTACTCAGGATAGGTTGGGGGTAGATATAGGTGAAGATATCTCAAGTTAATGATCTTCAAGTTGGTGAGGTTAGAGTGATTGTGGGTATCTGGTTATAGGTATCGTAGAACACTGCCTTCATAACTTTGACCAGTTCATCTTTGTGCTGGGCAGTGATGATGAAACTGTCATGTACGGGCAGCACCGGAACGCCTTTGTCCGCGAAGTGCAGCATGATTTGCTCGGCTAGATCGCTGTCCTCGCGTTGCAGCTGTAGCCCAATCCCGGTGCCGAAGATGCCTGGCAGCATTGGGAAGGCACTTTCTACTATCTGGCGGAACTCGCCGGCAGTCATACCATGTGTGTCGCTGTCGAAGTCCCGGGGTTCTGTCGTGCCTCCTTTGCCTGCATTCAGCAAGGCGAGAAAAGTAGTCTTGGCATGGCGGCGTAGCGCATGGTTCTTCGTGATGCCGGGCACGAAGGCGTAGGGGTCAGGCGGAATAGGCAAGTCATTCTTGGCAAACAGGATAGCCGGATGCAGGCCCTTGAAGTCAGCTTCAATCGTGGGCTGTCCGTCGATGGTGATGAAGGGGCGCAGGTGCTTCTTGGCATATTGCCACCAGCCGCCGTAGAATCTCCCACCTTGGTCGAAACTGCCGTTGTTAAAGACGCGGCAGAGGCCACGTGTCTCCCCGCTGTATTCGTCATCGAAGTCGGACAGTAGATTGGCTGGCCGCGTCGTGCTGATGTCGATGCCTTCTAAGAGGTCGTTCAAGCGTAGCAGATTGGCGCGCATAGTCCGCGTTTCGGGCGTGTCGGGATAGCGCGTCAGGCGGCGATTGGTATCTTTCAGCCGGATCACTTCATCCCGCCTGCCTATCGAGAAGTCTTGGGCCGCTAAATCTGACACGGGTAAGAGATCGCAGGCCGCTTCGGTCAACGCGTAGCGAGAAGTCTCTGAAAAGTCTTCCTGTTGATGTCCGGCTTTGGCCATCCAAACGAGACCGCGTTGTTGCAGTAGCTTGAGGGCGTTCAGGTGGTAGTGAACCGACATGAAGCCGGGCCGATAGCGTACCTCGGTTTGTAATGCACCCTTGCTGCTGGAAATGCCGACCGTCAGCCCAGCGTCTACCGTCCGGACCCGAATTAGGTTCAGCAGGATCACCCGCAGGCAAGAAACGAAATTGTCCTGCTTCTCAGGGTTCGGCTTACGTTGATGGCCCTGCATCCAGTGGTCGCGTAAGTCATTCAAAAGAGGGCTTAGCGCAGCGCAAGCAGTTTGGTGATGCAACTCAAGATACGGCTCGAAAGCCCATGAGCGCAGGCCACGCTGATCGGGTAGGCTATCCGGGTCCACCCCGAAGTCAGCGACTATCTCGTTTCTAGTCTTCACCAACTTATCGCTCGCAAAAAAGGAAAATCGTCAGCTATCAGCCAGCCGCCCAACCACAATATCTTGTGCCATTTGCTTAATCCTTCGTATAGAAGGAAGAAGGCTCCAATGACCACCACATATCGTTGTGGCTATGGCCCAGCCAACTTGCCGCTCACCCGCCGATATCTATTTTCTTTTGAGGCAAGACCCAAAGCCTCAGATGTCGAACTGATTGACAGCATCGCGGAACTGTGCGGGACGGAAGTTCGCCGGCATTTCCAAGTAGCTGTTGCGTCCCCGGCTAGTGCGGCACTAAGGTGTGACACACAAGGAAACACAACACCGCAACAACGTTCAGTATCAAGGACTTGGCGATTTTCCGGGGTTTCCCCTAGGCTCCACCAAATCCATTTTTTTACCACTCGATAGATCCAGATTCGCTCGCTCGGGCGACACCGTGTTGCGGTACGCACGCATTTCCCTTGCGCGCCCCCGCGCGCTTGGATAAATCGCGGCGGACGGGTGATTAGCTCAGTTGGTAGAGCGCTTCGTTTACACCGAAGATGTCGGGAGTTCGAGTCTCTCATCACCCACCATACACTCCCACGTAAGATCAAGCGTTTGCATGCAATGCAAGGTGACAGTCGTTTTGTCCGGCCCGGCGTGGACTAAAGGGTTTCGGTCCGATACAGCCTGACCTTGACGCCGCCGTGATCGATCAACGGACCCGGCGGCAGGAATCGCAGCCCGGTGCTGCGCGCCAGTCCCGCATCCGAAGTCACCAGCCCAACCCGCCAGCCGGAAAACCGCTCGGTCACGGTCTTGCCGAAAGTGCCGTAGAGGGCGCGCAATGCGTTGCGATCGCCGATCCGGGTGCCATAGGGGGGATTGACCATGATCAGACCGGGTGGACCATCCGGCCGCCGCATGTCGCTGACCGATTGGACCGCGAACCGTGTCACTCCCGTGACCCCGGCGCATTCGGCATTCCGGAGAGCGTTTTCAATGGCGCCGGCATTGCGATCCGCGCCATGGAACAGTAGGTCGCAGTCCCGCAACGTCTGGCTCTCCTTGAGTGCCTGCCATCGCGTGGCGTCGAACGTGGCCAGATCCTCGAAGGCGAACCGCCGCGCGCGGCCGGACGCGCGGCCCGTGGCAATCTCGGCCGCCTCGATCACGAAACTGCCCGAGCCGCACATCGGATCCAGAACCGGCTCGTCCCCCGAAAAGCCGCACATGCGCAGGAACATCGCCGCCATCGTCTCGCGCAGAGGGGCCTTGCCCACGGCCTGCTTGTAGCCGCGCCGATGCAGCGCCTCGCCGGACAGATCGACACTGAACGTGCAGAAATCCTTGTCGATCCGGGCCTTGACTGTGATTCCGGCATCGCGGGTCACCGGGGCGCCCAGCTCTTCGGCGATCGCCGTCTCGATGCGCTGGCGGGCGGCCCCGGCATGGTAGACCTTGGATTTGCGGCACACCGCCTCGACCTTCACCGGCCGGTCGGAGCGCAACACATCGCCCCAGGGCAGTTTGCGCGCCCGCTTGTCCAGCTGTGCGAGGTGAAAGACCGGGAAGCCGCCGATCCGGGCCAGCACCCGTGTGGCGCCGCGCAGCACCAGGTTGGCGCGCCAGGCATCCTCCCAGGTGCCGCGGAAGGTGACCCCGCCCGGCACCACGGCCGCGTCATCGAAACCCCTCTCGACGGCTTCGTCGCGCAGGGCGGACTCCAGCCCCGGGATCGAGATCAGGAACAGGTCGAGAGGAAGGTCTTGCGTCATCGCGCCTGCCATAGACCACTTGCGCGCGCGCAGCGAGGCCTTTGTGGCGGATGAGGCGGGCATGGTGGGGGTTTCATCGTAGGAGAGGTATTGGAGTTTTTACTAGGTTTGGCGATGACCTACTCTCCCGGGGCTTGAGCCCGAGTACCATTGGCGCTTCGGTGCTT
>NZ_FNYD01000010.1 GCF_900109035.1 Cribrihabitans marinus | reverse complement strand
ATTCTTGCGATTCCGCTTCGGGCTGGACACCGCCTTTAGACGTCACAGGGAACACGCCATTCTCAAGTTCCCTTGAAAGTCAGCTCTTCGCTCAATCTAACAGAACGCTTTGCACCTGCAGAGAACACCCGGAAACCGCACACCCTACCGATGGCCTTCGCTGCCGCACACCAAAATGGCCTCCGTCACCAAGCTTCCCCCCGTGCCTGACCCGCGTCCAGATCAGACGAAAGGGCCACTACGCGAGCGAGACGGACCCAACCCGCGATGGCGCCCATCGTTGGGCTCGTCAAGCGGCCACCCGGGTCGATCAGGGGCCTCGCACCTGTAGGCGCTTCCGTCTCCCGCCTTCGGACTTTTGGCGACCTCATCGACGTTGATATAGCCGATATGTGCGAGGTAGGGGAACCGCCGCATCGCGAGCCAAGGCTGCCACGCCGAAGCGCGATCTGGGCAAGGAGAAGACCGGCCACCTCGACCGGCAGGCGCTGATCGACTACGGCAAGAAGTCCATGGTTTCTTCGACCGTTATGTGCGGGTAGAGCGCATAGGTCCTGAAGTCCGTCGCAACGCCACGTTCGGCTGGGTCAATACGGGTGACATCGCGCGATCCGATGTGGATCTGTCCCTCGGTTGTCGCCTCCAGCCCGCCACCATTCGCGCCGACGTGGACTTCCCGCAGCCCGAGGGGCCGACGACGACACGGAACGCGCCGTCCTGGATTTCGAAATCGGCGCGCTGAATGACCTGTGCTTCGCCGCTTGTTTGGTAACGTAGTCGAGTTTGTTTCCGGACATCAGCCAAGCCCCTTTCGAGCTGCTTGTTCTGACGTACCGGTCAGGAAGCGGATGGTCTGAATCTCGGTCGGATCATAGGGCGCGCCGGTCTCGTCGAGCAGGTCGTGGAACCAGATGCCCCGGTCGACCCGTCCACCATGGGCCCGGACGAGATCATCCGGCCAAGGGAGCCACGTCTGGGTGCGCCCCTTGACCAGACCCCATTGGAAACAGCCGACATTCCGGTTGTGAAAGAGTTCAAGCTGGTCTGAGATCCGGCTGTCGATCTGCCGGGCCATCCACTCGGTGCACATGATCGGCCGGTTGAGCACTTCGAGGTAGTCGATGAACTGAGTCACGCGCTTCCTGTTCCAGTAAGCGTGGAATGTGATGATATCCGAGTGAAGAAGTGCGCTTCGGTCAATCTCGGTCTGATAGGGATGCGCGTCGCTGTCGGGCAGCGGCGTTGTCCATGCGGCTACCGAAAGCGGCGCTTCCGGCCCGATGTCGCGTGCAACGGCAAAACTGGTCTCCATCAACGACAAAGCATGTTTTTCGAGTTCGGCATCGAACTGCGAATACTCTGTCTTGTCGAAATCCATCCGATTGCCGGGTTCGTTGTAGAGGTCCCAGAACAGGACTCGGGGGTCCTTGCAAAAGGCCGAGATGACGTCGTGAACATAGGCTTCCAGCGATGGACGAAGGCCCTGATCCAGAACCGAAGAGCGCCCCGGAGAGGCCACCGCGCGACTGTTGTGAATGCCCGGCAGAGGATCCGGCTGCGGCCCCCAGACGGGCTCTTCCCCACCGAAACCGCAGTCGTCGAACAGGCAGGGCACGGTGTTGATCCCGCGGTCCGATGCCGCTCCCATCAGCCGGTCCAGCCTGTCGAGAAGGCCGTCACGGTCGTTTCGCCAGCCGAGGAACGGAAGGTTGACCCGGATTGCATTGAAGCCGACTTCAGCAGCCCATCCCAACTCACGCTCGATGGTGGGCATGTCGAAAGTGTCGCCATGCCACATCTCGATGAAGTTGACGGCGGTCGAGGGCAGGAAGTTGAAACCACAGACCCACGGGCGTGCCTGCCACCAGTCTTTGGCGTCTTTTTCGCTCCAGCGGTCCATCACCGTGACTCCCGTGTCAGGTGTCGAAAGTGAGCAGCGCCCCGCCGATGAGAGCGGGGCGCAACGGGTGTCACCGGTCCAGGAGGTCCTGAACTTCCAGCTCGGCGTCGCTCAGGGCGTCCTCGACCGGCTTGCCGGTCAGCCAGATGGCCTGAAGCTCTCGGTTCAGCACGTCCTGGATTGCACCATAACGCTCACTGGGCGGCGTATCCTTGGCGATTGCGGCCGTGCCGGTGTACTCGTCGCGATGTGGAAGCGATGTATAGGCCTCGCTTTCCACGACGGAGGTCCGAACGGCCATGTGACCCGTGCGCGCCCAGTCGATGTTGTGATCGTTGATGAAGGCCAGGACCTTCAGCGCGGCCATCTTCTTGTCACCTTCAAGCGTCGACGGGATCGCCCACATATGGCTGTCCGCCCAGGTCGCGCCGGTTTCGAACAGCGTCGGGAAATCGGCGACATAGTAGTTGTCCAGCCCGACCTCCTCTTTCGCGGCCTCGGCGGTGTAGAAGTCCACCACCCATGTCCCGTTGACGAGGATCGCCGCCTCACCATTCAGAAACGCCTGCTGGCTGTCGGCATAGTTGAGTTGCGGGTTGGCAAGGCTAGCGTCGAAAAGCTGTGTGATCGCCGTCACGGCGTTCTTGCCCGCTTCCGTGTTGATGGTGGCGGTGCCGTCCTCGGTGAAGATGTTTGCATTCTGCTGCCACATCAGGGCAAGCACCAGCCGGACACCGATGGGAAACTGCGCGAAGTCGGCGGCGAGATAGTCCTTGCCGGTCGCGTCCTTGACCTGCTGTGCGTGGGCCAGAAGCTCTTCCGGCGAAGACGGCAGTACGGGCTGGCCGTTCTCGACCAAACCGGCCTCTTCCATCACGTCCATGTTGACGTGCCAGAGGTTCGCGTGGAAATCCATCGGGACGCCGTAGATGCCGCCGTTGAAGCTGACCGCATCCAGCGCAGCAGGCGACCAGTCGTTCGGGTCGATGCCAGCGGCCTCCAGGTCACCCGAGATTTCGGCCAATGCTCCAAGCCCGGCGAATTCAGGGATTCGGTGGCGGTGCATGACGTGAACGTCCGGAGGTGTTCCCCCCGCGTATGCCGCCTTGATCTGGTCGTAGTAGTTGCCCCAGTCGGTGGGCAGCGTATTGATCGAGATGCCGTCAAGCTCTGCATCAGCCGCATTGATGATCGACTGGATGATGCAGGCCTCGCCGGTCGAGACCGTGGTATCCGTGCCGGCATCCTCGCAGGCGCCGAAGAAGCGGCCCAGGGTGATCTCCTGCGCGAATGCGCCCGTGGTGATCGTGGCGGCGGCTGCCGCCGACAGAAGCACATGTTTCATTGGTTTCCTCCCTATGTGCATGAATTCAGCCCTTCGATCCGCCGGCGGTCATGGCTTGCACCACGTAGCGCTGGAAGATGAGGAACAGGATGACGACCGGAAGCGAGGCGATGACGCCCGAGGCCATGACACGGCCCAGCCCTTCCGATTGCGCGAAGTTCGATTGGATCGAGGCGAGACCCAGGGTGATCGTGAAGTATTCCCGCTGCTGGGCACTGACGAGCGGCCAGAGATAGTCGTTCCAGGCATAGAGAAAGGTCAGGATCGCCAGCGTCATCATCGCGGGCCGCGCCAACGGCAACATGATGTACCAGAAGATCTGCAGCCAGCCCACGCCGTCGAGCCGTGCCGCCTCCTCGATATCCTTGGGGATCGCCCGGAAGAACTGCAGCATCAGGAAGACGCCGATCGGCACGGCCATGCGCGGCAGGATCAGCGCGTGATAGCTGTTGTGCCAGCCGAAATCCGCGAACATCGTGTAGAGCGGGATAAAGACCGCCTGTTCCGGAACCATGAGGCCGATCAGGCAGATGATCGTCAGCGGCGTCTTGAAGGGAAAGTCGAGCCGCGCCAGCGCATAGCCCGCCGTCGTCGAGACCGCGAGAACGCCAAGCGTCATGCCGACCGACACGATCAGCGAGTTCAGGAACCACCAGGGTGTCTGACCGAAGGCAAAGAGCGCAGAGTAGTTCTCGGCGGTGAACGGCAGCGGGACCAGGCCGAAGAATGTGGACGACGTGGTCCGGGCCAGCACCTCGTTCGGCTGAAAGGAGAGCGACACCATCCAGAGGGTCGGCAGCAGCCACAGAAAGGCGGGGATTGAGAGGCCGAGGATCAGCCAGTAGTAGCTGCGGGTCATCACTCCTTCTCCCGTCCGATGATGAACTGGATGACCGAGAAGGTGCCCATGATGACGAAGAGGAAGACGGCCATGGCGGATGCGCGGCCCAGTTCGCTGTCGCGAAACCCGGTCTGGTAGATGTAGCGCACAAGCACCTGGGTGGTGTCGTTCGGTCCGCCCTGGGTCATCAGGTGAGATTGCCCGAACACCTGGAAATGCAGGATGATCTGCAACACGACAACCAACGTGATCGTCCGTTGAAGGTTTGGCAGAGTGACGAACCAGAACGCCTTCACGCCCTTTGCGTTGTCCAGTGCCGCTGCCTCGTAGATGTCCTTGGAGATGTCTTGAAGCCCGGCCAGAAACAGGATCATCGCGATCCCGAGCGACCACCAGATTGTTGCGATGACGATTGCCGCCATGGCAAATTGCTCGTCGGTCAGCCAATTGATGGGTATCCCGCCGAAGGTCTCGGTGATGTTGGCGATGAGCCCCTGACGGGGCGAGAACATGATCTGCCAGATCAAGGTGACGACGGTGACGGACAGGACCTGGCTGAGGAAGAAGAGCGTCCTGAGCACCCCCATCGCCCTGGTTTCCCCGTTCAGGGCGGCGGCGAGAAAGAGAGCGGAGATCGTGACGCCCGGCACGGCCAGCGCCACGAACAGAAGCGTGTTTCCAACCGTCGGCCAGAACCTACGATCATACCAACGACCCTCTTCGCCGGGATGAAAACCGGGGAGGACAACCAAGAGCAGCGACGCCACGCCGAGGGCAATGGCGTTGAAGCGGCTCAGCCGGTCCACCCGGCGAAGATAGGCCGAAGCGGCAAGACCGAGGACACCGAGGCCCTGCCAGAACGGGGATGCAAAACCCCACTCGATATTGCGCCCCCACATGACGCGCTCATAGTTGCGCAACCCGATGAATTCCTTGGCGTCCGGGTTGAATGCGACGGCCAAGAGGTTCCAGTCATGGAGGCTGATCCAGAAGCCCCGGAAGAACGGGTAGACGAGGAACAAGCCGTAGGTGAGCAGAAAGGGCGCCAACAGCAGCCACGCCGCCTGGGTCTGGCTCATCCGTTTCTTCGATGCCTTGAGGTCCTGCATCCTCTCCTCCCCGAAAGTCTGCGAATCTTCTTGCGCTAATATTATTAGCAATATTTATTAGCAAGCAGCAAGAACAATCTCACGTACTGGCTAACCTATGGCGGAATCGACGAAATCCCGGGTCACGATGAAAGACGTCGCCCTGAAGGCCGGAGTGTCGCAGTCGACCGTATCCTTCGTGCTGAACGGCCTCGAAGACATGCGGATCAGTCGCGAGACCCGGAAAAGGGTGATGGAGGCGGTCAAAGAGTTGGGCTATCGCCCGCGCGGTGCGGGACGCCCGCCCAAAGCAGCAGGGGCGGGCGTGATCGGTCTCATGTTCGACGAGATCGCCACCAGCCCATTCGCGGCGATTTCCATCGAAGGCGTGCAGGAAGCGGCCTGGAAGGCCAATGTCATCGTTGAGGTCGTCATGACCGGCGGCGATGCCGAGTATGAAGCTCAAGTGCTCAAGAAATGGTCCGGCGACAATGCCGTCGGCGTCATCTACGGCTCGATCCTGACGCGCGAGCTCTCGGTTCCCGAAGGCATGGGGCGTCATCGCGGAGTCCTTTTGAACTGCAACGATGCCGAAAAGCGTTGGGCGTCCATCGTGCCCGCCGAGCGCCGCGGAGGGGAGGTTGCGACCGCAGCGCTCATTGCCGAGGGACACCAACGCATTGCATTCATTTCCGGCGAACCCTGGATGGAAGCTTCCGATCAACGAATGGAGGGCTATGAGCGTGCTCTTCGGGCAGCGCGAATTCCGGTCGATCCTTCGCTCATCGTCGAGGGAAACTTCCTGCCGTCCGGTGGTCGGGCCGCTACGCTGAAGCTAATGCGGAATGGTCGCAGACCGGATGCGATTTTTTGCGCCAACGACCTGACGGCCGTCGGATGCTACGAGGCGCTCAAGGAACTCGGAGAAATGCCGGGCGAAACCGTGGCCGTGATGGGATATGACGACCAGGAAATCGCCCAGCACCTGTCGCCATCACTTTCGACTGTCCTGCTTCCGCACCGAGAGATGGGGCAATGGTGCGTGGAACAGCTCTTGCAAACCGAAAGGCCCGTCGTGCAGGAAAGACTGCACTGCCCCTTGGTGTTAAGAGACTCGCATCGGCGCACGAGCGTCTAGAATCGTGTCCCGCGCATCGGTGGCACTGCATCGAGTGCCAAGCGGTCATTTGTGCGCCGGTCCGTGTTTGGGCGTGTCGTGTCAATCGGGGCCGTATCCTGCGGATTTGAACAAGTTGAAGCCTTCTTCGTCGGTGAACAGGCCGCCCACGTGGCCAGAGCCTGCCAAAACTCAGCATATGACCGATCAGCGCACAGCCGGCACCGAGCCAGTCAGTGGCTCTTGAAGTCTCAAGTCTGCAACCGGTCCAGGAGATTTGCGCCCTGGCGCGTCACGCCGAACAAGCAGCACACATTCGCATTGAAGCGAATGGACTTTCGACGAAGACAGTTGCCGAGACGGCGAAGCACCAAACAGCAGGCTGGCCGGGTGTCCGGTATTATCAACCTTGAGCCCGCCGCGCTCCCTTGAGATTGACGAACACAATTCCCAATATCACCAGTGCGATACCGGAGAACTGCGCGCCGGACAGTCGCTCCCCAAAGAACAATGCGCCAATTGAAAGCCCGAAGATCGGCACAAGAAAGCTGAACACGATCGCCCGGTTCAGCTCGACTTCCTCCAGCACGGAAAACCAGATCCAGTACACCAGCGCCGAGCCGAACAGGGCCAGCCCCAATAGCGATGCCGTGAAGACCGCGTTCCACTGAATGTCGAATTGATCTTCCAGCGCGAAGGCTGCGAACGCGAGCGGTACGCTGCCGATGAGCAACTGCAGTCCCATTGCGAAAAGCCCGTCCGCCTTGTCCGCGATGGACTTGATCGCCACGTTGCTGATGGTCACCCCAACCGCGGCCAGAACGATATAGGCGAAGCCGATGGCCGATCCTTCCTGCCCTTCGTCGAGCAATTGCGGCAGCGCGATCACGAGGATTCCCGCAAAGCCGACCAACAGGCCGATCCAGCCGATCCTCGGCAGCCTTTCGCCAAGCCATGCGACGCCAAGCATTGCCGCAAGCAGGGGTTGCGTGTTGGCGATGACGGTGGCCAGTCCGGGCGACACGAATTCCGCCGCATGAAACATGCCCAGGAATCCCAGACTGGTCGCACCAAGCCCGACGACACCAAGTGTCACCCACGTACGCCAGCCGCGCGGGAACGGTCTGCGCAAAATCATCGCCAAACCCACCAAAGCCGCTCCGGCCAGAACTGCGCGCATTGTCGCAAAAGTCAGATGCGGCGCGTATTGCAGCCCCGCCGTGATCAGCGGAAAGCACGCCGCCCACAGGAACATGGCCAAAATGATCTTGGTTATGACGGTCGGCGACATCGAGATTTCCTTTTTTGGATCAGAAGTGGCAGGAATTGCAGAAATTTTCCGATGTGCCAACTCAGGGAGGAAGTCAGAAGACGCTGCCGCCGCCGAAACCTTACGGGTTCCTGAGTATCGGCTCGCTGGCCCAGACTCCGAAAGACCGGGCCCGCGCATCCCCGACAGAGAACCGCAAACGATCAGGTCGGCCGAAGCACGCTGAATGTGTAACGTTTCCGATGTTTCGGCGTCTTGCTCTTCAGAGGTGTATCATGAATCACGACCCGAAAGATCGGTTGTCCACGGCAAATCAGCCCGACACGGGCGCCAAGGAAGCGGACACCGCTGTCCGTCGCGCGCTGCTGGAAGGTCGTCAGCATATCCTGAACTTCCTGCGTCGGCGGCTTGGGGATGCAGAAGCCGCCGAGGATGTCCTGCAAACGTTCATGCTGCGGGCCATCGAGCGCTCCGGGCAGCTTCGCGATGTGCGCGCCGTGCGCGGCTGGCTCGGTCAGATCCTGGCGTCGTCAATCGCGGACTACGGTCGCAAGGTTGGCCGGCAGCGTCAGAGGGAGATGGTGATGGACCCAACCGACCTTGACAGAGTCCAAGGCGGGTTCGACGAAGAACTCGACGAGGCGATATGCAATTGCCTGTACAAGCTGTTGCCGACGCTCAGACCGGAATATGCCGAGGTAATCTGGCGCGTCGATCTTCAGGAGCAGCCGCGCGAGGCTGTCGCCAAGGATCTCGGCATCACCTTGAACAACCTCACGGTCCGTCTTCACCGGGGTCGGCAGGCGCTTAAGACAAGGTTGGAACAGATGTGCCTGACCTGCCCGGTTCATGGCTTTCTCGATTGCGATTGCGACGCAGCAAAAAAGGCCCGCGCTCGTTTTCAGGCGCTGAAGGACGACGCCGGAGATGGAACGACGGGCTGAGCCCCATGCGCTGGCCTTCTCTCACCGGCGTGTGTGCAATTCACGGATCGCGGTCTGTGATCCCCCGGCGAGGATGCGCCGATCAGCCTCAATGGTTTTGCCAGCACATGCCCGCCATTTGCGATCATCCGCCGGATCGGCGGGCCATCGCTCTGTAATGAACATTTTCGTCCTTCGTCTGTTTTACTAGAAAGCGGCCGTTGATGCCGCCCCTGGAAGAAAAGCGAGATGGAGCATGCGATCATGTCCGATAGCGAAACCTCTCACAACGAACGCTTCGAACACGAAGGGAGCCGTATTCTACGCGGACGTCTCGCGCCGGCACGGGCGGGCATGTGGTTGCTCGCCAAATCGCTTGGCCGCCTCGTTCGCATCGGTCGCCTCACCGTCTTCGATCCCCTTGGCGAGACCTGGCGTTTCGGTCCCGGCGGAGAACCCGCCGTATCTGTCCGTTTGACCGACAGGGCGCTGCCTGCGCAACTGCTTGCAAATCCCAGCCTGGCGCTTGGCGAGGCCTATATGGACGGGACGCTGCGCATCGAGGCGGGCACCTTGCGCGACCTGCTGTCGATCTGCATGACGGACATGGATACCATCGACGCATTGCCCGGCAGACGGTTGAACCGCTGCCTGGATGCGTTTCGGAACCGCAGGCTGCATCACAATCCGATCAGCCGGTCCCACGCGAACGTGGCACATCACTATGACATCTCGACCGAACTGTATGACCTTTTTCTCGATGCGGACCGGCAATATTCCTGCGCCTATTTCCCGACCGGGACGGAGACCCTGGATGAGGCCCAGACGCTCAAGAAAAGGCATATAGCGGCAAAATTGCTGCTGCGGCCCGGGCTGGAGGTCCTCGATATCGGCTCGGGCTGGGGCGGGCTGGCGGTGGAACTTGCACGGCAACACGGCGCCCGCGTCACCGGCCTCAGCCTCTCGACCGAACAGATCACCGCCGCCCGCGACCGTGCCGCGCAATCGGGCCTGTCCGGTCGGGTCACGTTTGAGCAGCGCGATTACCGCGAAGAGAGGGGCCAGTACGACCGCGTTGTGTCGGTTGGCATGTTCGAACATGTAGGCCGCAGCGGGTTCGACGCATTTTTCGGCACGCTCCAGCGGGTTCTGAAACCTGATGGCGTAGGCCTGTTGCACGCGATCGGCACGAAGGCGCCCAAGGGCGGAAGCGATCCGTGGGTCCGGAAATACATCTTCCCCGGCGGCTATCTGCCGACCCTGTCCGAAACCATCGCGGCGGCGGAGCGGTCGGGGATGTGGGTCACGGATGTCGAGGTTCTGCGCCTGCATTACGCCGAAACACTGCGCCACTGGTCCGAACGCTTCGCCGCAGAGCGCGAGACCGCGCGAACGCTTTATGACGAGCGGTTCTGCCGCATGTGGGAGTTCTACCTTGCCGTCTGCGAAATGGCGTTCCGGAATGGACGGTTGATGGTCTTCCAGATCCAGCTTGCCAAACGCCATGACACGGTTCCGCTCACCCGGGATTACATCGCCGAAGCCGAGGCAGGTCAGATCGCCAAGAACATATCGTCCGATAGGACCGGGAGAACACCATGACAGACGAAAAACGGATCAGAGTGGCCGTGAACGGATACGGCGTGATCGGCAAGCGGGTGGCGGACGCGGTTGCCGTGCAAAAGGACATGGAGCTGGCCGGCGTGGCGGACATCACCGCCGATTGGCGGGCCAGGATGGCGACCTCGAAGGGCTTTGCGCTTTACGCGGCCGACCCGGATCGCGCCCCGGCCATGCGCGCGGCCGGTCTCGACATGGCCGGAGGACTCGACGATCTGCTCGCCTCCGCCGACATCGTTGTGGACTGCACACCGAAAGAAGTCGCCGCGCGCAATGTCGAGACCTACCGCGAAACGGGTATCCGGTTCATCGTCCATGGTGGCGAGAAGCACGAGGTGACAGGCCATTCCTTCGTCGCCGAAGCGAATTATGCCAGCGCCATCGGACGCGACAGCACCCGCGTCGTCTCCTGCAACACGACCTCGATCGTGCGCACGCTGGCGGCGCTGAAAGCTGCGGGGCTTCTCGGTTCGGCGCGCGGAACGCTGCTGCGCCGCGCCACCGACCCGTGGGAAAGCCATCTGGGCGGCATCATGAACACGCTTGTCCCCGAACCCGGGATTCCCAGCCATCAGGGCCCGGATGCACAAAGCGTCGATCCCGATCTCGACGTGATCACGATGGCGGTCAAGGTGCCGCAGACGCTTGCCCATCTGCACTACTGGTCGGTCAGGATGCCGCGCAAGGCTTCGAGGGACGAGGTCCTGGAGGCGTTCCGCGCCTCCTCGCGCATCGCGTTGATCCGGATGTCGGAGGGCTTGGGCGCGCTCAACGCGGTCAAGGAGATGATGGCCGATTTCGGACGCCCCAACGACAGTCTCTACGAGGTTGCCCTGTGGGAGGACATGCTCAAGGTCGAGGGCGACGAGCTGTTCTATGCCTACATGGTCGACAACCAGGCCATCGTGATCCCCGAAACCATCGACGCGATCCGTGCCCTGACCGACGTCGAGCGCGACGGACCGGCGTCGATTGCGCGCACGAACGCGGCGCTTGGTGTCGGGACATTCACGGCGACCTGACAGCCCCCGGCAGCAGGTTCCAAACCCATCCGGGCAGAAACCCGATCAGCCCGCCGCCATGCCCCCGTCGACGGGATATTGCGCTCCGGTGATGAAGGCGGATTCGTCGGAGGCAAGGAACAGGACCAGATTGGCGATATCGATGCTTTCGCCGTATCGACCCAGCGGGATCGTGCCGGCAAGCTTCTGCTTCACCTCATCGCCGTGGCCGGGATTGAACCCATCCTCCAGCGACCGCATCATCCGCGTGTTGACCGGCGAGGGATGCACGGAATTGATCCGCACGTTGTGGCCCGCGGCCTCAATCGCGGCGGCGCGGGTCAAGCCGACGACGGCATGTTTGGAGGTGATGTAGGGCGCGACATTCGGGCTGCCCTTGAGGCCCGCAATGGACGACATGTTGATCACGCTGCCGGATTTCTGCCCCATCATCACCGGCAGGACATGCTGCAGCCCAAGGAACGTGCCGCGCACATTGACCGCCATCACGCGGTCGAAATCCTCGATCTTCTGGTCTACCAGCGGCGCGACCTTGCCCTCGATTCCGGCATTGTTGAAGAACACGTCGATGCGCCCGAATGCCTCGACGGTCTGCGCGACGTATCTTTTGCAATCCTCGACCGAGGAGACATCGGCTGCGATGGTCAGCAGGTCCTCCGGACTGCCCAGATCCCGCGCAGCGTCCGACAGGTCGTCTTCGTCGAGGTCCACAAGCGCGACCCTGGCCCCTTCGCTCAGGAAGAGCCGCGCGGTTTCCAGACCGATACCCGCCGCGCCCCCGGTGATCAGGGCGGCTTTGTCCTTCAGACGTTTCATGGATTGTCCTCCTTTGTTTCAGGTGTTTGCGATCATTGTTCCCGCGCGGCCTTCCAGCATGGCAAGTGCATCCTCCAGGCGGCCCACGGAGGCGAAACGCGCGCGATCGGATACGAAAGTCGCGGCGGCGGCCACCTTCGGCGCCATCGACCCGTCGGGCAAGTCCAGACGCACCGCGTCCTCCGGTGACACCTGCCCTATCGCGGCCTGCGAGTCGGTGCCGAAGTCGCGGTACACGGCCTCGACATCCGTCAGCAGCAGTAGCGCGTCGGCGTTCAGTTTGTGGGCCAGAAGGGCGGTTGCGTGATCCTTGTCGATCACCGCCTCGATTCCGATCAACGATCCGTCCGGCCGACGAACAACCGGAATGCCGCCACCACCCGCACAGATCAGCGTCACGTCCTGCGCGAGCAGGAGCTGGAGCACCCGCAAGTCCGGAATGTCCATCGGCATAGGCGAGGGAACGACCCGCCGCCAATGCGACCCATCCGCCGCGATGCTCCACCCCCGCGCCTCAGCCAGCCGGTCGGCTTCGGCCCTGTCATAGACCGGACCGATGAACTTTGTCGGCCTGGCAAAGGCCGGATCCTTGGGATCGACCTCGACCTGGGTCAGCAGGGTAGCGACCGGGCGGTCATGACCAAGAGCGTTCTCCAGCGCCTGCTCAATCATGTAGCCGATCATGCCATCGGTTTCTGCCCCCAACACATCCAGCGGGAACACCTCATCGGGTTTGTAGGCGGCGCCCTGAAGTGCCAACAGGCCGATTTGCGGTCCGTTGCCATGGGTCACGACCAGTTGGTGGCCGGCCTCGATGATCTGCACCAACGCGGCGGCCGCGGTGGCGACGTTCGCGCGTTGGGCCCTGGCTGTCAGAGGTTCGCCGCGGCGCAGAAGCGCGTTTCCCCCGAGGGCTGCAACGACAAGCATGGGCTAGCTTCCCAGCGTGGCGACAAGAACCGCCTTGATAGTGTGCAGCCGGTTCTCGGCCTGGTCGAAGACGATGGAGGCCGGGCTTTCGAACACCTCTTCGGTGACCTCCATCGCGGTGATGCCGAATGTCGCTTCGATATCGGCACCGACCTGGGTCTCGGCGTTGTGGAAGGCGGGCAGGCAATGCATGAATTTCACCCTCGGGTTCCCGGTTTTGGCCATCACGTCGGAATTCACCTGGTAGGGCGTCAACAGCTCAATCCGTTCCGCCCATCTTTCCTTCGGCTCACCCATCGAAACCCAGACATCGGTATAGACGAAATCGACGCCGCCCACGGCGGCATCCACATCCTCGGTCAGCATGATCCGTGCCCCGGTTTCGGCGGCGATGGTATCGGCCTCGTCGCGGATCGCTTGCTCGGGCCACAGGCTTTCGGGCGCACACAGGCGCACATCCATGCCCATCTTGGCCCCGCCGATCAGCAGGCTGTCACCCATGTTGTTGCCCGCATCTCCCAGAAAGCAATAGGCGATCTCTCGCAGCGGCTTGTCGGAATGTTCCTGCATAGTCAGAAAATCGGCGAGGATCTGGGTCGGGTGAAACTCGTCTGTCAACCCGTTGTAGACCGGCACCCCGGCATATTTTGCCAGCGCCTCGACAATCGGGTGACCAAATCCGCGATATTCGATCGCGTCATAGACCCGGCCCAGCACGCGGGCGGTGTCCTTGACGGTTTCCTTCTTGCCCAGATGCGACCCCGAGGGGCCAAGATAGGTCACATGCGCGCCCTGATCGTGGGCCGCCACCTCAAAACCCACCCGGGTACGGGTGCTGTCCTTTTCGAAGATGAGCGCGATTTCCTTTCCGGTCAGGCGCGGCACCTCGGTGCCGGCGTATTTCGCCGCCTTCAGGTCGGCGGAGAGTTTCAGCAAAAAGCCGATTTCCTGTGGCGTGAAATCGCGCAGGGTCAGGAAATGGCGGTTTCGCAGATTGTAGGACATGGGATTTCCTTGTCGTCGGGGTGGTTCAGATCGCGTCGCGGATCGTCGGGCAGCTCAAGCAGTGGCTGCCGCCCCTGCCCCTGCCCAGTTCGGCACCGGGAATGGCCAGCACCTCGATCCCGGCCTCGTTCAGCGCGGCATTGGTGTCGTCGTTGCGGTCGTAGCCGATGACGATGCCGGGGCGCAGCGCCAGCACGTTGTTGCCGTCATTCCACTGTTCGCGCGATTGCTCGGCGGCATCAGAACCGCCCGTGGGCACCAGATGCAGTTTCTTGTGACCGAGTATCTCCGCCGTGATCTCGAACAGGTGGCGGGCATCGCGGCGGATATCGAGCGGCACCTTGCCCTGACCGGGGCGAAGATCGTAGCAGCTGATGGAATCCGCCACCTCCTTGAAGGTGGTCACGACATCGCCGCCGCAATGGGTGAAAACCGTATCCAGATGCATCGCCGCGCGCGAGCTGGGCATCTGGCAGGCGATGACCCGCGTCACGTCGCCCCCCTCGAACAACGTTTCGGCCAGTTGGCCCACCGCCTGCGGGGTCGAGCGTTCGCCCATGCCGGCCATGACGACACCATGCCCGATGGGCATGATGTCGCCCCCTTCCAGTGTGGCCGTGCCGAATTCGCGCGTCGGATCGCCGAACCAGACGCGCGCCTGCCCGGCAAAGGATGGGTGAAACCGATAGACCGCCGCCATCAGCAGCGTCTCGGGCCGCCGCGCCGGGAAATGCATCGGGTTCAGGCTGACGCCGCCATAAACCCACGCCGAATTGTCCCGTGTGAAGATGAAATTCGGCAGCGGCGGCAGGACGAAACCGTTGGGGCCGAGATAGCTGCCGAACATGCCGGAGGGCGTGAAGGGCAGATCGTCCACCCTGATCCCGCCGACCAGAAATCGCGCAAGCTCGGCTCCGGGCAGGGATTCCATCCAGCCGCGCAGATCGTCCCGCATCCCGACGCCCACGTCGTTGCGGGTGATGCGGTGGTCGAGAACCCAGGCGCGCGCCTCGGAAATGTCCAGCGTCTCGCCCAGTAGCACCATGGCGTCCAGCACCTCGACCCCTTCGCCGCGCATGATATCGGCAAAGACGGCGTGATCCTTGATCGCCTGCTTGACCCAGAACACATCGTCGAACAGCAGGTCTTCGCGGTTGTCCGGTGTCAGACGGCGATGCGCCAAGCCGGGGGGCGATACGATCACCTGACGCAGCTTGCCGGTTTCGGAATGAACGCCCAATTTCGGTTCAGACATCCTGGATGCCTCCTTTTTCGTTCAAATCAGAGAATGGCGGCCAGGCTGATCCCGGCCGAGATGAAGACGACGAGGATCAGCAGCAGGGGCCAGACGAAGACGACCCAGCGGTCGAACGACACGCGCCCGATGGCCAGACCGCCGATCACAACCGCAGAGGTGGGCGTGATCAGGTTCACAAGGCCACTTGCCGATTGATAGGCGGTCACCACAAGGTCTCGGCCGACGCCTGCGAAATCCCCCAAGGGCGCGAGGATCGGCATCGACAGGACGGCAAGGCCGGAGGACGACGGCACCAGAAAGCTCATCCCGATCTCGATCCAGAGCATCAGGTTGATGAACGCGATCTGGGGCAGGCCACCAAGCGTGTCGGCGGCACTGTTCAGGATCGTGTCGGCGATCAGGCCCTGCTCCATTATCACGACGATGCCGCGGGCCAGACCGATCACAAGGGCCACCGCCAGCAGATCCTTGGCCCCGTCCACAAAGGCGGCCGTCAGCGTCTTTTCGCCCATCCGCGCGACCAGCCCGACGACGATGGCCATCCCGAAGAACAGCGCACCCATCCGGGCCATCCACCATCCCTGGCTGGAGACACCCCAGATCATCACCGCGAAGGTCGCAAAAAACAGGATGAGAACCAGCTTCTGTGTGGCGCTCAGCTTCGGCTCGGTAAATTCCGCATCCGTGTCGTTGAGGAAGAACTGCCGGTCGCTGTCGCGTTGCGCGGCAACGACGGACCGGGCCGGGTCGGCCTTGACCTTCGCGGCATAGCGCATGACGTAGGCGACGCAGATCGCAAGGCCGCCCAGAAGGAGGACCAGCCGCAGCGCGATACCGTCGGTGAACGGGATGCCGGCCGCGTTCGACGCGATCACCGTGGCGAAGGGGTTGATGGTCGAGCCCAGCGTGCCGATCCCGGCGCCGATCAGGATGATCGCCACGCCAGTCACGGAATCATAGCCCGCCGCAATCACCACCGGGATCAGCAGCGCGTAGAAGGCCAGCGTTTCCTCGGCCATGCCATAGGTGGTGCCGCCCAGCGCAAACAGCGACATCAGGATCGGGATCATCCAGATCTCGTGCCCCTTCAGGCGCAGCATCGCGGTCTGGATTCCGGTGTCGATGGCCTTGGTGGCGTTGACCACACCCAGAAAGCCTCCCAGCAGCAGCACGAACAGCGCCACGTCTATGGCATTGGCGGCATAGCTGTCGGGATCGTAGAACCCGGCGACGGGCGCCAGCATCACGTCGACGAAGCCCTGCGGGTTCGGCTCGACCGTCTGAAACGTGCCCGGCACCGCGATCTCGCGCCCGACCTCTTCGTTCATGGCGCGGTCGTACTGGCCCGCCGGTATGATCCACGTCAGCGCCGCAACGACGATAATGAGTCCGAACAGGATGGAATAGGCGGTGGGAAACCGCGCCGCCATGCCTTGCCCGTCCGGTGTTTTCGTCGACGAAGTGTCAGACATCTCAAAACCCCCTCTTTCAATGCGACTTCTGTGAGTGTCCGGCGTGAAGCGGCACCTGGCCTGCCTGCGCATCGCCCTGCCCGTCGCCGCCGGCGCGGTCGGTGTTGCCCGCGCGGAGGCCTTCCAGCCGGGTGCGTTTCAGCAGCAGCGCGTTGACGGCGACCAGGGCGGAACTGCCCGACATCGCAATCGCCGCAACGGCGGGGCTGATGATCAGCGGGTAGAAAACGCCTGCTGCCATCGGGAAGGCGATCACGTTATAGGCCACCGCCCAGAACAGGTTCTGGTGCATCTTGCGCAAGGTGGCGCGCGACAGCTCGATGGCCCCCACGACATCGTAGGGATCGCTTTTCATCAGCACGACATCGGCGCTTTCCATCGCCACGTCGGTGCCCGCGCCGATGGCAAAGCCGACATCGGCCTGGGTCAGCGCGGGCGCGTCGTTGACGCCGTCGCCGACCATGCCGACCTTTTTGCCCTGGGCCTGAAGCTCCTTCACCTTCTCGGCCTTCTGGCCCGGCAGCACGTCGGCCAGCACCATGTCGATGCCCAGCTCGCCCGCGATGCGGCGCGCCGTGCCTTCGTTGTCGCCGGTCAGCATCGCAACCTCGACGCCGCGTTCGCGCAGCTTGGCCACGGCGGCCATCGCGCTCGGGCGCGGCGCGTCGGCAATGGCGATCAGGCCCAGCATCCGGCCCGCCTGCGCCACATGGACGACGGTGCGGCCCTCGCCCTTCAGGCGCTCGGCCTCGGCTGTCAGGGGACCGACGTCGATGCCCTCCTCGTCCATCAGCCGACGGTTGCCGACAAGCACGGTTTCGCCTGCGATCTCGGCGCGGGCACCGCGGCCTTCGAGGTTGAGAAACCCTGTCATCTGCGGCGCGTCGAGATCCGCGGCGCGCTCGACGATGGCCAGCGCCAGCGGGTGGTCCGATCCGCGATCGACCGCCGCCGCAGCCCGCAGCGCGTCATCTTCATTGCTGTCCTCGGCAGCTACGACCTCAACCACGCGCGGCTGACCCATGGTCAGCGTGCCGGTCTTGTCAAAGACGATCACGTCCAGCTTGGTCGCATCTTCCAGCGCGCCGGCGTTCTTGAACAGGATGCCGTGCTGCGCCCCCAGCCCGGTGCCGACCATCACCGCCATCGGCGTGGCCAGCCCCAGCGCATCGGGACAGGCGATCACGAAAACGGTGATCGTCAGCGTCAGCGCGAAGAGAAGCGGCGAGCCGATCCACCAGAACCAGACCGCGAAGGTCGCAAGCCCGATCACGATGGCGATCAGCACCAGCCATTGCGACGCGCGGTCGGCCAGAAGCTGCGCGGGTGCCTTGGAGTTCTGCGCCTCCTGCACCAGCTTGACGATCTGTGCCAGCGCGGTATCGGCACCCACCTTGGTGGCGCGGTAGCGGAAACTGCCGCTCTTGTTGATCGTGGCGCCGATCACGGTGTCGCCCACGGCCTTGTTCACCGGCATGGATTCGCCCGTCAGCATGGATTCGTCGACCAGCGACGCGCCTCCGATGACCTCGCCATCAACGGGGATCTTGTTGCCGGGCCGGATCAGCACGATCTCGCCCTCCAGCACTTCGGAGGTGGGCACCTCGACCTCCTGCCCGTCGCGGATGACGGTTGCCATCGGCGGCGCAAGATCGAGCAGCGCCCGGATCGCAGCCGAGGCCCCTGCCCGTGCGCGCATCTCGAGCCAATGCCCCAGCAGGATGAAGACCAGCAGCACCGCCACGGCCTCGTAGAACTGCACGCCGGGAAAGAAGAAGGTCGAGCCGACGCTGAACACGTAGCCCGTGCCGACCGACAGCACGACCAGCACGGCCATGTTCAGGATGCCGTTGCGCAAGGCCCGCCAGGCGGCGACGAAGAACGGCCAGCTTGGCCAGATGATCGCGGCACTTCCCAGGAAGAACAGCCACAGGTCCAGCCGCAGACCGAAAGGCGGCGCGGGCGGCGTGAACATGCCCCCCATCGGCGAATAGATGAAGATCGGGACGGTGAACAGAAGCGCCACCCAGAAGCGGTTGCGCATGTCGCGGACCATCCCGGCCATGTCCATGCCGCCGCCATGGCCCATCTCGTGCGCCATCGCGTCGTGACCGGCCGGTGCACCAGCGCCGCTGCCGTGATGATCCGCATGGCAGACATGGTTTGGAACCCGCTCCCCGCCGCAGTGAAATCCGCAGGCCTCAACTGATTTGCGAAGCGCGTCCTCCCCCACTGCCGTCTCATCGTAATGGACTGTCACGCTTGCCGATGCAGGGTTCGCTTCGGCCCTGCGCACTCCGTCGAGAGCTGACAAATGGCGTTCGACCGCGAGGTGATCGAGTTCCTCGAAAAGCCCGCGGACCTCAAGGGTCAATGATTTCAATTTCGGCTCCAGTCCATTTTGTTGCGATCGGGAACGACCGTTTGGATGTTTGGTAGATGGACGCGGCTCGGCCTCGGGCGTTACACTGCTTTCGGCGGGAATTGGCCGGGCGGCGACCGCCGTGCAGGTCTACCGGCGCCGGTCGGTCAGAACGGGGCGCGGGGCCGGTCCGGTCATGTAACAATGTGCCTCGTACAGCGTCAGTCCTGACACACTTGACAGAGACCCTGGAACGGAGGCTGGACAATGACGGGGCTGGCAAGGCCGGGCCACAAACCCCACAAATCCTTTGCCATTGTGTTCAGTGGCGGCGGCGCAAGGGGCCTGTCGCATGCCGGTGTGCTGCGCGCGCTTGTCGCCAGGGGCTATGTCCCCAGCGCCATCGTCGGCGTTTCCATGGGCGCGGTCGTCGGCGCCACCTACGCCCTGAACGACGATTGGTACGACGCGTTGGTGGGCATGGACACCAACGGGTTTCCAGCGACCCCGGATTTTCGCCTGCCGGGTCTGGCCGCAAGGATGAGGGGCCTTCGGACCGCATTGCTGGCCGCGCGGGACATGTATTTCGGCTGGGGGGTTGGCGCGCGCACCGAGACATGGGGCCGCAGCGTCCTGTCCCGCCTGACGCAGGGCAGGAACCTTGAGGATGGGCGAATACCTGTTCTGGTTTGTGCGACGGATATGCTGACCGGGACACGTGTGGTGTTCGGCAAGGGGCATGCCACGGATTACATCTATGCCAGCGCGGCGCTCGCCGGAATACTGCCGCCCCTGGTCGATGGACCGCATGTTCTGATGGACGGGGCCTATGTCGATATAGCGCCGATCGATGTGGCAAGGGCCACAGGCGCAGAGGTGGTGATCGCGGTGGACCCGAGCCAGCCCGAAAACGCCATTGGCCCGAAAAACGGAATGCAGGCGATGCTGCGATCCATAGAGATCTGCCAGTATGAACACGCAAATCTGCGGTTCGCCCAGGCGGATCTGGTGATCCGCCCCGTTTTTGGGCAGTCGATCGGCACACTGGAGTTCGGGCTCAAGCGTCATTGCATCGCTGCAGGAGCCGTGGCCACCCGCCGCGCATACGCTGAAATCGGCGCGTTGCTCGATCGCGGACAGCCGAAGCGGTTGGCCGATCCGCTGTCAGGTTGACCCGACAGATCACGCCGGGCGCGAACGGTACAGGACCGCGCCTTGCGTCAGCCGGGAAACACCCCCGCGAACAGCCCCATCAGCACCGTGACCAGCGCGGTCGCCCCGAGCACGACCAACAGCGGCGGTGCCACCTCCGTCCGCCCCGCATCGCCATCGCCCGCCTGATACATCGGCACCACGATGCGCAGATAGACCGCCAGCGCCAGCACGCTGTTGAGGATCCCGATCACCGCCAGCCACAGATAGCCGGCCTCGGTCGCGGCCCCGAACAGCAGCACCTTGCCGACAAAGCCGAAGAGCGGCGGAATGCCGGTGAGCGACAGCAGGAACACGACCATGGCCACTCCGATCACCGGGCGCGCGCGGCCGAAGCCCCTGAAGTCGTCCAGATCGCGTCCCGCGATCATGATGACGGCAAAGGCCCCGAGGTTCATCGCCACATAGGCCGCGCCGAACACGATCACCGAAGGCAGCGCCAGCGGGCTGGTGCCAAGCGCCACGATCCCCATCATGAAATAGCCCGCCTGCGCCACCGAGGAATAGGCCAGCAGCCTTACGACATTGCTCTGCACGAGCGCCGCCAGATAGCCGAATGTCATCGTCACCGCCGCGATCAGCGCAACGACAACGGGCCAGCCGGTGGCGACCGGCAGATCGCGCAGCACCTGCGCAAAGGCGATTATCGCGGCCACCTTGGTGATGACCGACAGAAACGCCGCGACCGAGACCGGGGCGCCGTCATAGGCGTCGGGTGCCCAGAACTGGAACGGCACCAGCGCCGCCTTGTAGCCCAGCCCGATCAGCACCGCGACCAGCCCCGCCAGCGCGATCAGCGGCTTGCCGTCGAGCGCACCGAGTTCCGAAAAAAGCGTCGACCCAGCGCCGCCGAACCAGAAGGTCAGCCCGTAGATCATCACCGATCCGGTGACGGCGCCGAACACCAGGTATTTCATCGCCGCCTCGGTCGCCGCATCGTCGCGCGGCCAGGCGACCATCGCGAAGGAGCCGAGACCCGTCAGCACCACGCCCAGCACCAGCAGCATCATGTCGCCGCCGCCCGCCAGCATCAGCGCGCCCAGCGTGACCAGACACAACAGCGCATAGACACTTCCCTCGCGGTCCTGCCCGGCGATCTCGGCCCGTGTCATCAGCAGTGCCAGCGCGGTTCCCGGCAGCAGGATCAGCTTGGCCCAGCCCGACAGCAGATCGACGCGGTAGGTGCCGCCAAAGACGCTGGTGTCGGCCTCCAGCAGCGGAAGGGTCAGCGCGGTGGAGAGGCCCAGCCCGATCAATCCGAATATCAGCGCCAGGCGCGGCGCGCGCAGCATCTCGGCCACGAGCATCAGCACGACCGTGGAGGCCAGCAGCAACTCGGGAAACAGAAATGACAGGTCGCGCGCCATCAGAATTGCAGCGCCCGCATCGTCGCGTCGATCATGCCCAGCAACCAGGACGGCGCGATCCCGATCAGGATGATGAGGATGAGCAGCGGCGCGATGGTCAGCATCTCGCCCCGGTCCAGATCGGGCATCGCCGCCCATTTCTCGTTCCGCTCGCCCAGAAACACCGCCGCGATCGCGCGCAGATACAGCCCCGCCGTCACCACGATGGCGATGATCGCCACAATGGCCCAGGGCTGGGCGTTCAACGTGGCCAGGAAGATCTGGAATTCGGCCGGGAAATGCGCCAGCCCCGGCAGCCCCAGCGAGGCGAAGGCCGACAGAACGAAGGCCCAGCCCAGCCTCGGCACCTGCCCCAGCAACCCGCCGAATGCAGCCATGTCGCGATCGTGGGCGCGCGACTGCAACATGCCGACAAGGAAGAACAACGCCCCGGTGACGATGCCGTGGCTGACCATCTGCAAGGTGGCCCCATTCAGCGCGACCGCCCGCAGATCGGGGTCCAGCGTCAACGCCGCCACCGCCACGCCGATCACCACATAGCCCATGTGGTTGACGGAGGTATAGGCAATCATCTTCTTCAGGTCCGACTGCGCCAGCGCCACGAAGGCCCCGTAAAGCGCGCTGAACACGCCAAAGGCCAGCACCACCAGACCGGCCCGCGCAAAGGCGTCGGGGGTCATCTGCAAGGCGAACCGCACAAGGCCATAGGTGCCGAATTTCAGCATCACGCCGGCCAGGATCACGCTTCCCACGGTCGGGGCCTGCACGTGGGCGGCCGGTAGCCAGGTATGCACCGGAAAGGACGGGATCTTGACCGCGAAGGTGAACAGCATCGCGATCAGCGCCAGCATCGCGGCCAGCCCGGTCAGCGGCGGGGTCTCGATCCACAGACGCATGTCAAATGTGCCGGTGGCCAGATACAGCCCGATGATCGCCAGCAGGAGCGGCAGCGACCCCAGAAGCGTGTAGATGAAGAACATCAACCCGGCGCGCTGCCGCTCTTCATAGCCCCAGCCGACGATCATGAAATACATGCCCACCAGCGACACCTCGAAGAAGACGTAGAACAGGAGCGCATCCAGCGCGGCGAAGGTGCCGATCGAGGCGGTCTCCAGCATCAGCATCAGCGCGACAAAGACCGCCGGGCGGTCGGTGATCCGCGCCGCATAGATCGCCGACAGGAAAAACAGCAGCGAGGTCAGCAGGATCAGCGGCAGGCTCAGCCCGTCAATGCCCAGTCTGTAAGCCGCGCCGATGGCCGGGATCCATGCGATCTCCTCGACCTGAGCAAATCCGCCCGGAAGCGTGCCCCGCGCCCAGACCGCCAGCGTCACGAGGAATGTCAGCCCGGTGGTGGCGATGGAAACGCCATGGGCGATGCGGGCCGACTTGTTTGGCAGCGCCATCAGCAGCAATCCAGTCAGGAGCGGCAGAAAGACGGAGATCGAGAGGAGGGGCATGGCGGGGTCGTCTTTCGTCAGGAAATGATTGGGACCGTCAGCAGCACCGCCGCAATGACGGCAATGCCCATGACAGTCAGGGCGAGTTCGCGGTGGATCAGCCCGCTTTGCAGCAGGCGCAGGCGGCGGCCGGCGGCAATTGTCCGGTCGACAAGGCCAAAGATCAGGCCGTCGATGCCGTCTGTGTCGGTGGTCTCTGCGCGGTCGCCGAGGCGCAGGTTCAACCGGCCCAGATCGAGAGTCGCGGCGTAAAGGCGATTGTCGGCTGCGTCGGTGCGGGATGCGGTGCCAAGGCTCAGGATTCGTACAAGGCCAAGCTGCGCGGCCAGCAGGTGCCGTTCAAACCGCTCGCAGGCGGCGGCAATGGCCAGCGCCGGGCGCAGCACCAGCCCGTCCATCCCGCCCGCGACGGCAAAGCCGCGCTGCGCCCGGGGCAGAACGGGCCCCATCAGGCGGGCGGGTGCGATGACCCAGCCCAGCACCAGGCCACTCAGCGCGGCGGCAAGCCCGAGGATCATCGCGGTTCCTTCCGGCGGCAGTTCGGCCTCAAGCAGATGTTCCAGCGGCGCGAAGGCGAATCCAAGCCCCGCCGCCAGCGCCGTCAGCACCGCCATGCCCGCAGACATCCAGCCCATCCCCTTGCCCGAAACGGGCTGGGCCTCGCCCTGCCACAGCACCCGCAGCGCCCGCGCCATATAGGCCCCGGTCAGCACCGTCCCCGCCAGTGCCAGCGGCGCGAGCCACGCGGCCCCCGGGGCAGCCAGCGCGGCGGCAAGGACCGCATCCTTGGAAAAGAACCCCGCCAGCGGAGGGATCCCCGCCAGCGCCAGAGCAGCAATGCCGAAACCGGCCAGCACCAGCGGCCGAGCCCGGCCCGCGCCCGCAACCGCCTCCATGTCGGTGCTGTTGCGGTCGTGCTGGAACACGCCCGCGCCCAGAAACAGCATGCTCTTGATCGCCGCGTGGGCGATCAGGTGCAGCAGCGCCGCCACCGGCACGCCCGCGCCGATGGCCAGCAGCATGAGCCCGTACTGGCTGGAGGTCGAGGCCGCCAGCAGCCGCTTCAGGTCCCGCTCGGCCAGCGCGATCAGACCGGTAACAACCGCCGTCACGCCGCCGACCAGCCCGACCACCAGCAAGGCCCCGCCGGGCAGCATCGGCGCCACCCGGATCAGCAAGATCGCCCCCGCCGCCACCAGCGTCGCGGAATGCAGCAGCGCCGAAACCGGCGTCGGCCCGGCCATGGCGCGCTGCAACCAGTCCTGCAGCGGCACCTGCGCCGATTTGCCCATCGCGCCGATCAGCAACAACAATCCGGCCACCAGCGCCGGTGTGCCGGTGATCGCCAGCGTGGCCGAAATCTCCGAGGTGCCGGCCTGGCCGATCAGCACGAAAATCCCCAGATAGAGCCCCAGATCGGCGCTGCGGGTGTAGAGAAACGCCCGCGTCGCGGCACCGGGCACGCCGTCGCGCCCATGCCAGAAGCCGATCAGCAGATAGCTGGAAAAGCCGATCAGTTCCCACGCGGCCAGCACAGTGATCCAGTCGCCCGCCAGCACCAGCGCCTGCATTGCGGCGACGAACAGCAGCAGGATCCCGAAAAAGCGCGGCCTTTCGGGGTCGCTGCGCATGTGACCGACCGCATAGACCACCACACAGGCCGCCACCGTCGCCACCATGGCCGAAATGACCGCCGTCAGCGGCGACGCGACAAGCCGCAGCGGCATCTGCGGCAGGCCCGGCAGGACCAGTTGCGCCGCATCGCCTGCAACGGCCCCTGCAAGAACCGTCATTGCCGCCAGAAACCCGGTGCCGATGCCCCAGAGCGCAATCGCTTCGGGTGCGCGCCGCAGGGCCAGCGCCGCGATGCCCGCCAGCAGCGGTGCAAGGATGGTGAGCGCCAGCATCGTCATCCCTTCAACTCGCGCGCTTCTTCCATCTCGACCGAGCCGCGCACCCGGAACCGGGCGATGGCGATACCGAAGGCCACCGCCATCTCGACCGCCATCACCGCCATGACGATCAGCACGAACATCTGACCCGCGGGCTCGTCGGGATGCAGGTAGCGCCAGAACGCCACCAGGTTGACCAGGGCCGCGGCCAGGATCAGTTCGACCCCCATGACGATCATCACCAGGTTGGTCTGGCTCAGCGCGCCGTAGAGCCCGACACCGAACAACCCCGCACCGACGCTGAGCGCGATCATGAGTTCCAGGATCATTTGCGCTGCTCCGCGTTGGGGACAATGGCCACCATCGTGGCCGCGATCATCGCTGTCAGGATGGTCAGCCCCGCCGACTGGAAGATGAACATCGATCGGCCCAGCAATTCGCGGCCCAGATCGGCGGCCTGTTCATGCGCGCCCGGCACCGACAGGGCGACAGGACCCCAATCGGGCAGCCAGACCAGCAACAGCGCGGCCAGCAGCCCGATGCCGCCGGCCCAGAGCGACAGGCGCTTCTGGTGGGTCATGTCCATTTTGCCCATGCCGCCCGGATCCATCATGAACATCACCATGAAGATCGCCATCACGCTCATTTCCGTGGCCATCATCATGATCTGCAACACGCCCAGAAACTCGGCCTGCATGACCAGAAACATCGCCCCGATCGCGGTTTGCGAGAACAGCAGCGCCAGCGCCGAGCGCACCATCGAATGGGTGCGAAAGACCACGACGCCGAACCACAGAGCCGCGCCGCCGAAGAAGGCCAGAAAGATCATCTGAACCGTCATATCGGCACCACCAGCGCAATCACGCCCACGACAAAGATGTTGGCCAGCGCCAGCGAGATCCCCAGTTTCCAGCTCAGCGCCAGATAGCGCGCCTCGCGGATGCGCGGCATGTAGCGCCCGACGCTCAGCATGGCCGCCGCCACGGCCAGGATCTTGATCGCGCTCCAGCCCCAGGGCGGCAGCCACGGGCCCAGCCAGCCGCCCAGGTAGAAGGTCACCGTCGCCCCCGCCAGCGCCAGGATGATGACCATCCGCGCCAGTCGCAACACCGCCAGCCGCACGCCGGTATATTCCGCCTCGACCCCGCCGGCCAATTCGCCGGCCGCATCGGGCAGGTCCAGCGGCGGCAACCACGCGAGCCCCATCGCCGCCACGACAAAGAGGGCAAATCCCATCGGCTGGTAAAGCACGTTCCAGAGCTGCGCCTGCGAGGCGACGATCTCAACCGTCGAGAGCGATTCCGCGCGCATGGCGACAGCGGTGATCGGCATCACGATCAGCATCGCATAGGCGATGAACTGGCCCAGAAACCGCCAGCCCGCGATCATGGCGTAGGCCCCGTTCGGCCCCCAACCGGCCATGATCAGCGCCACCAGCACATAGGCCAGCGCGGCGTTCAGGAACAGCGCCCCGGTCGCCAGGTCGGTGATGATAAGCCCCGGCGCCAGCGGGATCACCGCCACAGCCATCAGCCCCGCCACCAACAGCAGGACCGGCCCAAGCTCAAAGAACAACCGGTCGGATTTGCGCGCCAGAAGCGATTCCCGCCCCAGAAGCGCCAAGGCGGCCCAGGCCGGACCCGTCAGGCTCAGGTGCCCTTGCACGGCCCATCGTTCGATGACGGCCAGCACATAGGCCCCGGCGGCAAGCGACACGAGAACGACGACAATGCTCATCCACGCACCTCCCACGGCGACAGGTCGAGCGAGGCGACGGCGCTCAGGGCGTCACCCAGTTCCTGCTGCGCCGTCACCGTTTCGACAAGGGCGATGTTCACGTCTGACGGCGTGTCGAGTTCGGCCTCGACGACCTTTCCATCCACCAGCTTCACGCTCAGCGACGCCGCGCCGCGCGGTGTTTCGATGCGGGCCGCGCCCTCGCCCGACACCCTGCCCACATCCGGCAGCCGCGGCACGGCGATCCTCCCGGCCGCCGCGATCAGATCGAGGCTCTGGGCGATCTCGTCGCAGCGCAGCCGCAGCCGGGCCAGCGCATCGCCGCCGTCGCGGACGCGCATCTCGAAACCGAGGGCAATCAGCGTTGGATCGCCCGCGCGGGCATCCGCCCCGCCACCCCGCGCCCGGTCCACCGGGCCGCTGGCCGGGGCGTCCTTGCCGATGCGCGCGATGCGTCTCAGTCGCATCCGCATCAGCGGTGCCGCCTCGACCCGGCGGATCAGCCGCCGGATCGCCCCGGCCTGCGCGGCGATCCCGTCAATGTCAGCGTTCCCCACCGCCAGTTGCAACGCCCCGGCCCGCGCGGCGAGCCAGAGAAACCCCGACTGCAGGCCGAACTCGGCCAACCAGCCCAGATGGCTTGCGATCCGCTCGCGTTCCACGGCGGCGGCGCGGCCACGGCGCGCGTTATGGTCGGGTTCGACGCCGGCGGCCTCCTCGACCGCAGCACAGGCCAGCGTGCGATAGGCTGCAGGGCTGAGCGGCATCATGGCGGCCAGACGCTCGACGAAATCGCCTGCCGTCATCTGCGGGCCATCCACCAATTCCGTCGCCCCGACAAGGCTCCTGACCTCGCTGCCCGCCACGCTATCGCCATCCAGCGTCAGGTTCAGATGCAGACCGGCCGGCAGACCGGGGAAAAACGGCCCGAAAGGCGCCTCGATCCATTCCATCTGCAACCCGTCGCTGCTGCGCGGCTGGCCCTCGGTCAACTCGACCATCGACATGAAATGCGGCTCGATGCCGTCCAGACCCGCAGCGGAGTGGTCGCCATGTCCGGCATGACCAGTGTGCCCGGCATGGTCCGCCTGTTCGCCATGGCCGCAGTGGTCGCCATCGCCTTCATGTCCGTGATGCGCTTCGTCCGGGACATCATGGTGCATCTGCGCGGAACCGGCCGCGGGATCGCCGTGCATATGCGCTCCCTGTGCTTTACTGCCATGCCCTTGGCCGTGATCGCCGTGCCCATGCCCGTGGCTTTCCACCTCCTCCGCCGTCACCAGAAACATGCCGCATTTGGGGCACTTGCCGGGCACATCGCTGACGACCTCGGGATGCATCGGGCAGATGTAGGGCCCCTCTCCGCCGGCGTCGTCGGCGTGGCCCGCATGTGCGTGACCGGCGGGGCTTGGCGTGTCCTCCTGGGGGGTGTCGTGCCCACCATGTCCATTGGACGCGGTTTCCCGCGGCACCAGCGTCATGCCGCATTTGGGGCAGTCTCCGGGGGCGTCGCGGACGATTTCGGGGTGCATCGGGCAGGTGTATTCCACGCGCACCTCAAGAGCGGGGGCGGTAAACTCCCCGGTGTCCGCGCGAAACGCCCCCGCGGCGATGACGCGCCGCAGATCGGCCAGCCCGGATTGCAGCCCGGCCCGTGTCAGCGGCGCCGAAACGTGCGCATCGGGCAACGGGGCGATGTCGCCTGCGCCCAGCGCGAGGATTGCACGCGGGCGCGGCATCTGCGCGTAGATGACGGCGGCGGCATCGCGCAAACCGGCAGGCAAGGGGCCGACGACGATCAGCACGCTCGCATGGCGCGGGGTGCCCACGACCCGCAGGTGCGACCCGGCCAGGTCAAGCCCCATCGACCGCGCGACAGACGGGCCGGGCAGCACGAAGGCCGTCAGATCGCGCGCCATGGCACCTGAGATCAGCCTTCTCAGTCCAGTCATCGCACCCGCATGCGCCCCGGCGATGGTCATTGCCGCCTCAATGCGCCCTGGCTCCAGCCATAGAGCAGTCCCAGGAACAGAATGGAGAGGAAAACGCCCATGTCGAGCAGGGCGATCAGCCCCTCTTCGCGGTAGACGACCGCCCACGGATACATGAATGCCATCTCCATATCGAAGGCCAGGAACAGCAGCGCATAGCCGGCATAGCGCGCATGATAGCGGACCCAGACCGGATCGCGCGACAGGGTGCCGGCGGTGGCGGGCACGTCCTTGCCCGGTTCCGCGCGCGCCCGCCCGATGGCCCGGGCGAACCCATAGAGGCTGAGCACGAAACCGAATACACCGACACTCAGCCCGAAAAGGATCGCGTATTGGGAAAGCTCGCTCATCCTTGGCACCTCCTTCAGGCTGTCGAATCCCAATCAGGTTAGGGGTTTACGCAGTACGGCACAATCAAGCCAACGCCAGCACCAGCGCCAGGGCTGCCGTCAAGCAAAGACGATGCGCTCTACGGATCATTGCAGTTCTCCGAAAAATCCGGTCATGCACCAACATTGGAACCGGACCACTCAGATGGGGCTGATCACAACCGCAACAGGCCCCACTCGCGCCCTGGGCAATCTCTCGCCGCAGGAGTTTGCAATGAATTCGGGACTGGAAACCAAGGCCGCATGAGGCCAGGAAAACACCGACGGACCCTTCCGAGGTCAGGAGGGAAGTCGGGTCTCGGGTCGGCAGCCATTGCGCCGACACTCCCCCTTTCACAAGCCCCGCACGTTGGCGTGCGACTGATCCGAGTCAAGGAGCCGCATTTGGCGAACGCGGCGGTCGCAATCTGCGCGTACGCCGCATTGGTCCACCTCGATCACTTTCCGTGTGGGCGGCTTCTTTCCGGCCGATCGACTGAACTCTTCTGGATCACTGATCGAGCGTTTCCACCCTCCCATCGAGATCCATGAAGAGCAGCTCGACCTTGAGGCCCGGCTCGCGGGTCCGGATTTCGTCGGCGAGCGCTTCCATCCTTTGCGTGTGAACTGCAATCTCGTGGTCCGGGTCTTCGGCGCAATCGCTGCCGACAAACGCCTTGCAGGCGCCGCAGTCGCGGTGGTCGATCACGATGATCCGTGAAATCCCGTGCAGTTCGCGCGCAAGTCCGACATGGGCCCAGAAGGTTTCGGCCCAAGGGGCGGTTTCATCCGCCATGACGCCAACGGCACCACCGGCGAGCACGATCTGGTCGTATTTGCCCGTCAGACCGCGCCCATCGAGGTAGTCAGCCACAGCACCGATCAGACGGTGATCCATACAGTTGAGCACAAGCGCCTCGGCCTGTTGCGATGGACACGTGAAGGGAAGTGCATCGATTGCCGGCTTCGTCGAGAGGGTCATCTCAGTCTCCTGGAACCGGGGGCGCCGCATGGGCGACCCCCTGAACATGGTCAAAGCTGGTTGATCGGGATTTTCAGGTAAGTCACGCCGTTGTCTTCTTCGGGTGGCAGCTTGCCGGCGCGGATGTTCACCTGCACCGATGGCAGGATCAGCGTCGGCATGTCGAGTTTGGCATCGCGGGCTTCGCGCATTGCGACGAACTCATCCTCGGTCTTGCCTGCGCCCACATGGACGTTATGCGCCTTTTCCTCGGCAACCGTGGTTTCCCATGCGTATTCGTCGCGGCCCGGCGCCTTGTAATCGTGACACATGTAAAGGGTCGTCTCGTCCGGCAGGGCGAGGACCTTCTGGATGGACCGATACAATGTGCGGGCATCGCCGCCCGGAAAATCGGCCCGTGCGGTGCCGAAGTCCGGCATGAAGAGCGTGTCGCCGACAAAGGCGGCGCCTTCGGCAACATAGGTCAGGCAGGCCGGGGTATGGCCGGGCGTGTGCATCGCACGCAGCGTGACCCCGCCGATCCTGAACTCTTCGCCGTCCTGAAACAGGTGTTCGAACTGGCGCCCATCGGTCTGAAACCCCTTTTCCACGTTGAAGAGCCTGGCAAAGACATCCTGCACCTCGGTGATATGGGCACCGATGGCGGTCGTGCCGCCCAATTCCTTTTGAATGTAGGGCGCCGCGCTCAGGTGGTCGGCATGGGCATGGGTTTCCAGCAGCCATTCGACCTTGAGCCCGTTGTCTTTGACATGGGCGATGATCTCATCAGCCGATGTGGTGTCGGTGCGGCCCGATTTCGGATCGTAGTCCAGAACCGAGTCAATGACCGCGCAGCTGTCGCTGTCAGGGTCTTTGACAACGTAGGACACCGTGAAAGTGGCCTCGTCGAAGAAGGCTGTGACTTCCGGTTTCATGGGCAATCTCCTTGTTGCCGGTTTGCGTCGTTCAAGCGAGTGCCGCGTTCCCAGATTGATTTTGCGCAATCGCCCGAATTGGTCGGGCTTCGGGGTCGCGGCCGCTCGTCTCCTCTTGACCAAGTAGGATTACCTTCTTATCTGCGCAAGTATGAATATGAAAGAAATGACTTCCACGGCAGACGATGTCTGCGACCTCATGAGCCTGCTGTCGAACAGAAGCCGGCTGATGATCCTTTGCCTTCTGACCGAGAGCGAGAAATCGGTCGGGCAGCTGGCCGAGGCGATCGACGCGCGTGAAACGGCTGTCTCGCAGCAACTCGCCGTTCTCAGGCGGGAACGGATCGTCAAGGCAAGGCGCGAGCGGCAGACGATGTTCTACCGCATCGTCGATCCCAACGTCGCTGAGGTTTTGGAGTTTCTCTACGCAAAATACTGCGGCGGCGCCGTGGATGGACAGGAGACCGAACATGACACTCAAGACAATCGACCCCCAGAAGACGCATGACCTTCTGGCCTCCGGCGAGGCCGTTCTGATCGACGTGCGCGAGCCTGACGAATGGATCAAGGAGCATATTCCTGAGGCGCATCTTGTGCCGCTTTCGGGCTTCAACGCGGACGACTTTCCGCGCGATCACGACAAGATCGCCGTGTTCCACTGTCGTTCGGGCGGTCGGACCGAGGCGGCCGCGCCGCAAATCCTGCGCACCGGTTTCCGCGAGACCTATCAGCTGAAAGGCGGCATCCAGGGCTGGAGAGAGGCCGGCTACAAGGTGAACGAGACTGCCAAGGCCCCGATCAGCATCATGCGGCAGGTTCAGATCACGGCCGGAAGCCTTGTGCTTCTGGGGATCGTGCTCGCCGTTCTGGTCAACCCGTGGTTCGCCGCCCTCAGCGCCCTTGTCGGCGCGGGCCTGACACAGGCCGGCCTCACCGGCACCTGCGCAATGGCGAGCATGCTCAAACACATGCCCTGGAACCGGGTCATGACCGGCCAACAAGCGGTGGCTGACCCCGCTACGATCTAAGGAGAGGTCCGATGACCGCCCAGAATCTCGGGAGGGTGCTTCCCATTCTCGATTGGTTGCCCGGCTACAGCCGGGCGATGCTGGCCGGCGACGGCATGGCCGGGCTGATCGTGGCGATCATGCTTGTGCCCCAGGGCATGGCTTATGCGCTGCTGGCGGGTCTGCCGCCCGAGGTGGGTCTTTACGCCAGCATCGTTCCGCTGGTGTTCTACGGGTTGCTCGGATCCAGCCGCGCACTTGCGGTCGGGCCGGTGGCGATCGTGTCGCTGATGGTCGCCACGACGCTTGGGGAACTCGCCGAAGCCGGAAGCGCCGGCTATCTGGCCGGAGCGGTCATGTTGGCGTTTCTGAGCGGCGCGATCCTTCTCGGGATGGGCCTCGCGCGGCTCGGCTTTCTGGTGAATTTTCTCAGCCACCCCGTGATCTCGGGCTTTTCGAGTGCGGCCGCCCTGGTCATCGGGTTTTCCCAGCTCAAGCACCTTCTGGGCATCGACATCCCTCGCAGTCACCTGATCACCGAGACCATTGCCCATGCCGTGACCCATATCGGTCAGATCAACCCCGCGACCATTGCGATCGCGGCAGCCTCGCTGGCGATCCTGCTGCTGTTCAAATCGCGCATCTCGGCCCTGCTTGGGGCCATGGGCTTCGGCGCCGCATCATCGGACTCCCTCGCCAAGGCCGGACCGCTTGTCGCGGTCCTTGCAACGACACTTGTGGTCTGGCTGTTCGCGCTCGACCGGACGGCGGGCGTGGCGATCGTGGCCGACATTCCGGCAGGGCTGCCGCCGTTGACGTTGCCCAACCTCGACATGGGTTTGATCGAGCAACTCCTGCCTGCCGCAGCGCTGATCGCGGTCGTGGGCTTTCTCGAAAGCGTGTCGGTGGCCAAATCGCTGGCCAGCAAACGCCGCCAGAAGATCGACGCAAACCAGGAATTGATCGCGCTTGGTGCAGCCAATATCGGTGCGTCCGTGACGGGTGGCTATCCGGTCACGGGCGGTTTCAGCCGGTCGCTGGTGAACTTCACGGCAGGTGCGGTCACGCCCATGGCGTCGATCATCACCGCCGTCCTGATCGCGGTCACGGTCGTTCTGTTCACGCCACTTCTGTATTTCCTTCCCAAGGCGACACTTGCGGCGATCATCGTCGTGGCGGTGGCAAACCTGATTGACCTTCAGACCCTGCGCGCGGCGTGGGGGTACAACAAGGCAGACGCCGCCTCGCTGATCGCGACATTCCTTGCGGTGCTGACGCTTGGTGTGGAAATCGGCATCCTTGTCGGGGCCGCTCTTTCCATCGCCCTTTACCTCTGGCGCACCAGCCGGCCTCATATGGCCGAGGTCGGCCGCGTCGGCGAGACCGAGCATTTCCGCAACATCCTGCGCCATGATGTTCAGACCGATCCGGCGGTGCTGATGGTGCGCGTCGACGAAAGCCTGTACTTTGCGAACACCGCTTTTCTTGAAGACCAACTCCTGGGCCGCGTGGCCGACCGGCCTGAAATCGACCACCTGGTTCTCATCATGAGTGCGGTGAACTTCATCGACGCAAGCGCGCTTGATACGCTGGAAACCCTGGCCGAACGATTGGCCGATGCGGGTGTCACGCTGCATCTGGCCGAGGTCAAAGGCCCCGTGATGGACCGGCTGAAGCGTGTCGGCTTTACCAAGAGCCTCGGCGCCGGACGGGTCTTCCTCAGCACGCACGACGCCATGTGCGATCTGGGCGCTGCCACGGACCCGAAAGCGGCGTGACAGGCGACCGCAGCGCACCTCTTCCCCGCGGGCGGTCGCAAATCAAGCGCATGGATTGTGGCGAACGGCTCCGTTGTCTTTGGGTTTGGCCTCCAACGTCTCGATGCCCGCCTCATCGAAAACCGAAACGGCCCGCCCCCCTTTCGAAATCGGGCAGCTCAAACCGAACCAGGCGGGTGTCCGGGAAACTGGAGGCACCTCAATCACGTGCTCCTAAGGCACCTCCCGCGAGCCACCACCATCGGAAGTCGCCAACAAGTCTTCGATGAACAGCGACGTCAGTTGCCCGCGACCCGAGACATTGGCCTTGGCATAGACCTTGGTCATTTGCGCCCGCACAGTTCCTTGAGCAGCCCCCCGCGCCTGCGCGATGTCAGCGATATCAAGGCCCTTCAGTGTGAACAGGGCAACCTCGGCTTCGGCCGGGGTCAGTTCCCATTCCTGGAAGCGGGCCTCGATCAGATCGAACAGCGCGCCGGAGGCGATCGACATGGCCGTCTCCGCCTGCTTGATACGATTGAGGATCTGGCGCATCTGCAATGCGCCAAAGGTGGTCCCGAGGACCAGCGCCAGGGCCACGACGGCTTCGAGCACGGAATGCGGGTTGAGGCCACCCCACCGCAGGTCCCGTCCCACATCCGCTATGAAGAAGACGGACGCCAGCGCCTGTACGACCAGAACCACGGCAAGCGCACTCGCCCTGCGCTTGTCTGTCTTGATCCGTCGCGTTGTGGCCGTGTCGTTCAAGGGCGCGCCTTTCAGGATTTGTCTCCGAATATCATCGGGCGAACCAGATTGCGACCGGACAGGCGGGACTCGAGCACGACGCCACCCACATGCAGGGCGGCAAGCAGGAGAAGGAGGTTGGCGGAAACCTCGTGCAGTTCTTCGATGATCTCCGCGCCTTGGTCCTCATCGTCGTCTTCGTCGTGCTGGCTGTACTCGCCCTCATGCTCGGGAAAGGGCTCGCTTTCCAGCATCACGCCGGTGACGGAGACAAGCAGCAGCATGGCCCAAAGTGCGTAGACCATCAGCGCCCCCAACGGATTGTGGGAACGATGTTCCTTGTGTTCGCCCCGCGTCAGACCGGCGATGTGGCGCGACGCGGCCGACAGGCTGATCGGGAACGACGAGAAACGTGCATTTTCCGGGCCGATCAGACCCCAAAGAAGTCTCAGCGCCAGCAGGCCAGCCGCCGTGTAGCCAATCCAGATATGGGTCAACGCATCACCGTCGACCAGGAACCCATTGAGGACGATCGCAAGCGCGATCGTCCAGTGGGTCAGGCGCACGAGCGGGTCCCAGGCCCGCTCGCCCTGCCGATGACCTTGCTCGGCCATCATCAGTCCTCGGCTTCGCTTTTGAGGATGCCGCCGGTCCGCGGATCGATCTTCAGTTCCCAGCGGCGCCCGTCCTTCGTGGCATAGACCTCGATTTTGCCACGCTCGCGCTCGAACCCGGTCACCTCATAGCCGAGGGCCTGCAGCGACGCGCGGATCTGGTCGTCGCTGAACCCGGGCAGCGGGGACGGCCCGCGCCGGGCCTTCGTTTCCAACCGGGTCACCTCCCCCGAGGTCGGATCCACGTAAAGCTCGTAGCGGGCGTCGCCTTTGACGGCATAGACCTCGATACGGTTGCCTTCACGTTCGTACTTCGTCAACTCGTAGCCATCTTCGGACAGGGCCGCCGAGATATCTTCGATGCTGGTCCCCAGATTGGCCCCAGGCATGGGCTCGACCGCGAAAGCCGCCCCTGCCAGCAGGGTCGAGAGCGTTGCGGGAATGATCAAATGACGTTTCATGAGTGTCTCCTTCGGCTGTGGTTCGGCACCGGAATGGTCGCCGTCCACACGAACTTGGCCGCACAGCCATGCCGACCCCATTGGAGGTCTGCTTATGGATCGTGAAATAAGCGCAGGCTTATCAAGAGCCGCCTGTCATGCCGAGGGTCAAGGATGTCGGACACCAGGTTCTGACATTGGCACAGCGAGGGCCGCTTCCGACCTTGATGACGTGCTTCGGCTGAAGGCCCAATTCCAGTTCAAATGCGTGATGTCCGCCCCATCAGTCGCCCCCAGTCCAGTCCCCGGCGCGCTTTGCAACATCACTTGCAACTCTGCGTACCGCGGCAGATCAAGCATTTGCGCTGTGATCGTGCTGCCGCAATTCGGTGGATTTCCGATCTCTTCCCGCGGTTGGGGTCGCCTGGCAAAGCGCGTCCATCGACCTGGCCCGGCCACGGTCACGATGCAAGCGCCCGCTTCGAGACGGGAACGGCAACGCCGCACCCTCGGAGGCCGCTGCAACTATCGTGGCCGGCGATCCCCGAGCCCGAAACCGTTGGTGGTCTCCGCAGTCGGGTGTGCGTCTTCTGCAGCCGGCTTCGCGTCGAGCAAGGTGTCACCTGGTCTCCAGCCGGTACTTGAGGAACGTCTCGCCGTCGTACTTGAACTCACCGACAAACCTCGCCCCCATCCGTTCCAGCGCCGCGAGGCTCCGGCGTGAGAGCGGCAAGAGAAAGGTGACGAAGGGAATGCGCGCATCGGACTTGGCGAAGGCAATGGCCTTGCGGGCGATCCGCATGCCGAGCCCAAACGCGCTCGGCTTCAGGACGAGGCCGAAGTCCCATTCGCCCCCTTCCTTCTGGAACCCGCCCCAGCCCACATAGTGCCCGTCGGCAAGGATTGCCCAATGCCCCAATCCGTCGCGGCGCCAGCATTCTTCCTTGGCGGCGACGAATCTGGCGGCAATGTCGCGGTTCCAGGTGTCCTTCAGCAGCGGCAAGTGCTCGGCCACGCGAGGGTCGGACATATGCGCGATCAGCATGTCCGGCGGAATGTCCGGCAGGCGCGCGAAACCTATCTGCGGCGGGTCGTTCCGCGTCATGCCCCTGCTTTCTTCGTGAGAGTGTTCGACATCGTAGCACATGGCAGGGGCATCCCGTGTCTAGCCGAATGCTTTTCCTTCACGAAGGTTGGCTCCATCCGATGCGCCAGTGCGACGGCGCAGAAACTCGGCCGGACGATCGCCATAGTCGGGAGAGACGGCATTGCGTTCGGACATGCGGGCCGCCAGCGCCGCGCGCCAGCCCGAAACCCTTGTGAGACCGTCGAAGAACCCGAAATCCTCGATCCGCTCGAATATGTCGAAACAGCGGAACACCGGGGCGACTTAGCGAACGAGCAGGCTCATGAGGCGCCGTCCAACTCTGCTGCGGCGGCAATGATGAGGCCAGCGCGGGAGCGCTGGCCCAGTGCTTTTCAAATGCCTTACATCTCGTGGACTTGTGCCACTTCGACCGTGCCTTTGCCGCCGTCGAGGATCGGGCAACCCTTGGCCATCTCGCACGCAGCCTCCATCGTGTCCGCCTTGACGACGGTGTATCCCGAAAGCGGATTCGAGCCGCCGTTGTCGTCGATGCCAGATGTGGTGACCGTCTTCGAGATGCCGACAGGCGCACCGCCATCGACGAGCGCCTCGCCCATCTCGCCGTACCAGGCCTGCCAGGCAGCCATCACTTTCTGCCCCTCCTCGGGTGTCTCGGGCATTCCGCCGCCATGATAGGCGAATACATAATTGGGCATAGTTCCTCCTCCTGTTTGCGGGCCGCGTCAGGCCAGCCCCTTTTGAAGTTTCTCGAAAATCGACAGCCAGCCCTTGGTGTGACCCGCACGGGCCGTGTCGGTGCCGAGGTCATAGTGGCACAGCACCATCCTGGCCCTGTCGTCATCGACCTCGTCGATCTCGATTGTCACATGCGTTTCCGCACCACGCGGACCCCCGGGGCCGCCTTCGTGCCAGGCCCAGGTAAACGCGATGAGCCGCGGGGGATCGACTTCCGTGACCTCGCCGGACACTTGTCTCAGCGTGCCATCCGGAGATTTCATGATCGAATACCAGGGACCGGGTCTGGAGAAATCCAGGTTATGCTCGGGCACGATCATCCCGTCATGCCCCCACCATCGCACCATGTTTTGCGGCTGGCTGATCATTTCGAACACCCGCTGTGCCGAGGCAGGCAGAACTCGTTCCAGACGCACGACGTCGGTCACCTGGCATCCTCCCGCAAGGCGGCTTCGATCCGGTTCATGCTTGCCTCCCAGAATTCCCGGTGATCCATCGTCCAGTCCGACACCTGCCGTATCGCCTCGGGTCGCACGGAATAGAGCCGGTGCTTGCCGGCAACCTTTCGGTTCACAAGCCCCGCCGTGTGCAAGACAGACAGGTGGCGCGACACCGCCGGGCCGGAAATGTCGAACCTTTCACAGATCTCACCTGCCGGTGTTTCCCCTTCGCGCATCAGGGTTTCGATGATCTCCAGGCGGCAGGGATCGCTCAGGGCTGCGAATATCGAGGACACATGGCTCATTCACAACATTTAGCAGATTCGTTAAATGAAGGAAAGAATGATCGTGATTTTCGCTTCGAGGTGAATTGCCCAGCTGCGTCTGCTCACCTCAAAACGGTGGCCGGGCCCCTGCCCGACCCCCCGCAGGGTTCCCTTGCCAGAACCGGCCCCGACTTGTCAGGCGGCCCAGCCCAGCTTGTGTACATGGATCTCGAAGGTCGGATGCATCTCCGCGCCAACCACCTCCGCCTTGTGGTGGCGGTAGATCGACCGCCAGTAGGGCTGAATGATCACGCCTTCGTCCTGCATGATCTTCTGCAACTTGGCCATGACGGAACGCCTCTGGTCCGCATCTGCAATGGCCAGCGCCTCACCCAGCAAAGCGTCGAATTCGGCATTGGCAAAGGCACTTTCGTTCCAGGGCTCGCCCGATCTGTAGGCAAGCGCCAGAACCTGCACTCCCAGGGGCCGCTGCGCCCAATCGGTGGTCGAGAAGGGATATTTCGCCCAGTCGTTCCAGAAGGTCGACCCGGGCAGCACGCTGCGCGTCACGTTGATGCCGGCATCGCGCAACATCGCCGCGGCGGCGTCGGTGGTGTTCTTGCGCCAGGTGTCGTCGATCGAGATCAGCTCGTGCTCGAAATCGGCCAGTCCCGCCTCGTCCATCAGTGCCTTTGCACCGGCAGGGTCGAACACCGGTGCCGGCAATTCCGCGTATTCGGGGTGGATCGGCGAGACATGGTGGTTTTCGGCCACCCGTCCATTGTCGGAAAAACCGAGTTCCAACAGCACCTTGTTGTCCACCGCCATCGCCAGGGCCCGCCGCACGCGGGCGTCGGAATATGGCTTGATCCCGCCAACCTCTGCGGCCTGATTGGGACGGATGACAACCGTGTTGGCCGTCACCGCTTCGGATTTGGTCCAACCGATATCGTCCAGCAACAGGATGAACTCGCCCAGCGACTCGTAGATCATGTCCACCTCGTCGGCATCCACCGCTGCCACGATCGCCGTCTGATCCGTGCCGAAGTCCAGGTATTCGATCCGGTCCAGATAGGCACCTTCACCCCACCAGTCGTGGTCTTCGTTCCGCACCAGAACCGCCCTTTCGCCCACTTCGAACTCGCCCGGCAGATAAGGGCCGGTGCCGATGGGGTTGGCCAGCGGATCGCCGTCAAAGCTTTGATGCACGATGGCCGCCGGGTAGTCCGAGAACCCCGCGATCAGGGTTATGTCGGGTTGACCCAGTGTCAGACGCAGCGTCGTGTCGTCTACGACCGCGATCGCGCCGTCCCGCGCCTGCCCGGTCGCATCATCGATGAGCGAGGCCATGCGCGAGGCCATCGAGTTGCCCTCGGCGGACTTGTCGCACCAGCGCGCGATGTTGAAGGCCACGTCCTCGGCGGTGAAATTATCGCCGTTGTTCCAGCGTACACCGGGTCGGACGTTGAGCGTGTATTCGGTTGCGTCATCACTGACCTCCCAGCCTTCCAGCAGCATCGGCGCAAAACTGCCGTCGGTCTGGTACTCCACCAGGTATTCCAGATAGCCTCGGGTAAAGTTCGACATCTGCGGCCAGTCAAACGATCGCGGGTCCTTCAACGCCTTTACTGTGGATTCGATCCGCAATGTGCCGCCCGACTGCGCGTGTGCGGCGGCCCTGGCCGGCTGCGACAGGCCCAGCAGCCCATAGGCCGCGGCAGAACTGACGCCCAGCGAGGTCGCGCGCGTCAGGAATTCACGGCGCGAAAGCGTACCCTCGGTCACTTCATCGGCATAGGCCCGCGCGGCGGGGTGGACGTTCTTGGAAAAGGTCATGTGCTTCTCTCAGGTATTGGTCAAAATCAGGAGCGGCATGCTCTGTCGGAGCAGAAACGGCTCAGAGCGCGCCCATCGCACCCATTGATCGAAGTCAGAACTGATAGTCCAAAAACGACACGCTGAATCAAAAACGACATCGCCGCCAAATGCAAGCTCACATATCAGAAGAGCCGTCACACGGAGTCGAACCGCTCGCGCCTGGAGCATCGGCGCGGTTTGGGTGGAACCTGGATCGGAAGGTGACGCCGCGCTGCGCGTTGAAGAAGGTATCGACACAGGCAAATGCCTGCCGAATTGACATTCGGCGAAAACGCCTCGGCACGTACAATCACGCCCCGGTCACGCAGAAGCGGCAGGCAACTGAAACGACCCACTATTACGGCCACCCCGATTTGTGCGTCTCTCGACCCAAGCCGGCTACCGAATATCCGGACCCACGGCATTCCCTGATTTTGCCGATTGCGCACAGGCCAGCGCGATTGCCAGCGCGGCGCGTCCGTCTTCGGCGGTGGCGGAGGGGGCCCGCCCGGATGTGACGGCCTGGTGGAATTCGTCGAGTGCGTTGTAGAATGACCGGTCATAGCGTTCGAGAAAGAAATGCTTGAGCCGCTCGAGAGCCCGGGTTCGCCGCTTGTCCCAGTGTAAAAGGTTGTCGTCGCGATGGTTCACGGTCTGAACCATGCCGGCATCTCCAAAGGCCTCGAGCCGCTGGTCGAAGCCATAGGCACAGGCCCGCGAATTGTTGATATGCGCCAGCGCACCGGATGGCATCTTCAGCGTGGTCATCGTCATGTCGAAATCGCCTTCGGCGCCGATCCGGTCATCGAACATGCAGGACCCGGCAGCCATCACCTCGACGGGACGTTCCCCGGCGATCCAGCAGAGCAGGTCGATATCGTGGATCGTTGCATCGACGAAATAGCCGCCCGAGCCGCGCACGTAGTCGATGGGTGGCGGGCTGGGTTCGCGCGACCAGCTCATCAGCATGTTCAGGCGGCCGACCTCGCCGTTCCTCACCGCATCGCGCAACGCTGCATTGTCCGGATCGAAACGCCGGTTGAAGCCCAGCATGAACGGCACCGGATGGGCGTCCAGAGCCGCCATGGCCCGATCCACCCGCTCGAGCGACTGATCCAGCGGCTTTTCGCAATAGATCGGCTTTCCGGCACGGGCGGCCTGTTCGATATAGTCGACATGGGTATCTGTCGGCGTGGCGATCACCACCGCATCGACCCTTGGATCCGCAAGCACGGTGCCGAGATCATCCAAGGCACGCCCGCCATAGTCCTCGGCGGCCTTTTGGGCCGACGCGATGCGGGGGTTATAGACTACCTCGAGCCGCAATCCGGGATGGGCATTGATCTTGGGGCCATAGACATGGGCCATGCGGCCGGTGCCCATCAGGGCCAATCCGAGGGTCGGCATCACGCGGTCTCCCAGGCGTCTTCGAGGATCAGGACGGCGGCCTTCTCGCCGATCATGATCGCGGCGGCGTTGGTGTTGCCGGTGACGATGCGCGGCATGATCGAGGCATCGGCCACGCGCAGCCCAACGATCCCGTGAACCCGCAGGCGCGGATCGACCACGGCATCCTTGCCGATGCCCATCTTGCAAGTGCCTACCGGGTGCAGCAGGGACAGGCCATTGGCACGGCAATAGTCGAGCAGCTCGGATTCGGACCGGACGTCCTTGCCGGGTGCCAGCTCGTAGTCGACGCAATCCGACATCGGCGGCGTGGCGGCGATCTTGCGACCGAATTGCAGCCCGGCGATGGCGGCACGCTGGTCGGACTCGTCGGCGAAGAAATTGAACTGGATCTCCGGTTGCATGGTCGGGTCCGGGCCGGTTATCCGGACATGGCCGCGGGAGTTTGGCCGCATGTGTTCGGCCAGGATGGTGAAGCCCGAAAACGGGCGCGGCCTGAGCTGCTCATCCGTGCACCAGGCCATGAAGGTCACCATCATGTCGGGTCGGTCAACCCCGGGACCGGAACGGATGAAGGTGTTGGAATAATTGCCGTTGTCGGCAAAGGGACCGGTGCGCAGCACCAGGTGGCGCAGGAGTTGCACTCCGCCCTTGAGCTTGTTGTTATAAAGATCGTTGACCGTCGAGTGTACGGTCGAGCGGTATTCGGCCCCGATGCCGAAATGGTCCTGCAGGTTCTCGCCAACGCCCGGCAGATCGTGTAGCACGTCAATCCCATGCGCGCGCAGGAGGGCACCCGGACCGATGCCGGAAACCTGCAGAAGCTGCGGGGAATTGAAGGTGCCCCCGCACAGGACGATCTCGCGCCGTGCCGAAGCCCGATGCGCGCCGCGCCGTTCCGTCCAGCGCACACCGGTGGCCCGACGCCCTTCCAGCGTGATGCGCTCGACCATGGCGCCGAGCTTCAGGTCGATCCTGGACTTGGCCGCCCCTCGCAGATAGCCGGCCGCCGTGCTCCAGCGCATGCCGTTCCTTGTGGTGGTCTGGACATAGCCCGTGCCTTCCTGCTGCGCCCCGTTGAAGTCGTCGTTGCGCGGCACGCCCAGCGCCTCGGAGGCAGCATGGAAGGCTTCGCCGAGAACATGCTCCGTGCGGATGTCCGAAACCGCGACAGGACCGCCAGTTCCATGATATTCGTCAGCGCCACGTTCCTGGTCTTCGCAGGACTTGAAACAGGGCAGCACACCGTCCCAGCCCCAGCCAGTGCAACCTGCCGCTTCCCAGCCGTCGAAATCCTCGGGCTGGCCGCGCATGTAGATCATTCCATTGATCGCTCCGGTGCCGCCCAGCACCTTGCCGCGCGGCTGAAACAGGCGGCGGTTGTTGAGATGCGGCTCGGGTGCGCTTTCATAGCACCAGTTCACCTTGGGATTGGCGTAGAGCATCGAGTAGCCGAGCGGAATGTGAATGAACGGGTTCCGGTCCTTTCCGCCCGCCTCCAGCAACAACACCGATTGACCGGCCTCGGCCAGTCGGCCAGCCACGGCGCATCCCGCGGAGCCCGCGCCGATCACGATGTAGTCGTACTCCGGTTGCGCCATCGTCTCCTCCGCCCCGCAGACCCTGTCCGCGAAAGGTCGCATGGCGGTGCCTTGTCGCAGAACAACCGAAATGTCAGATTTGGACAGACCACGGCTGGCTTGGAGACATGGATCTGAAAAAAGGGAACCACAGGGCCAACCGGACGACAGGGACTGTCAGATGACGCGCGAGGAATTGCTGCGAATACTGAACTTCGTGGAATCCAATCGTGAGATATCCGAGAAGCGCACACGCCTGGCCACGGTCGATCCGCGTTGGAACATCGTATCCTATGCAATGCGGCGGCATCTGGAGGGTAAGCTTCTCACGGTGACATCGGCCGCGATGGCCGCAGATGTTCCGTATGGAACGGCCATGCGGAGGATCTCCGAACTGATAGACGAGGGCCTGCTGCACAAACGGCCGAAATCGCGCTCGGGAAAGTCCTTTTCGCTGCACCCGACGCGCAAGCTGATCGCGGAGTTCGAAAGCTTTGCGATGCAACTCAAGGCGATGGTGGGCAACACGTTCGGGTTCACCACCGGCGACAGCGAAATGGGCGATTTCTATTTCGGCGGCTACTACATGGCCTCCCGCACCCTGCCTTATCCCAGCGCAATGCGGGCCGGCGTGGGGGTGGACCGGACCTTTCGGATCCTCAGCCCCATCGATCCCACCTTCAAGACCTTGAGCGAGTTTTCATCCAATCTGGACGAGCTTTGCGGCACCAACATCGAGATCGTCAACCTGCCGCTGGACGAACTGCATGGCGAGATCATGAACAACGCCCAGCGCCAGGTTTCGGGGTATGATCTGATGGCGGTGGACCTGCCCTGGATCGGCCAGCTTGCCACCGAGGGCGTGATCGAGCCACTGGACGAGATCATGCGGGAAGAGCGCTACAACCCGTCGGATTTCCACAACGCGGCCTACAAGGGGTCGACCTGGAACAACATCCAGTTCGGCCTGCCAATCCAACCGACGGCGGAATTGCTTTTCTGCCGATCGGACCTGTTTGCCGAGGCTGGCCTGTCCTGCCCGACAACAACCGAAGACCTGCTTCTGGCGGCGCGGGTTTTGCACCGGTCAGGCTTCAACCTGTCGGGGATCGTGATGAATTTCGGACGCGGCACGCCCGTGGCGCATACCTTCGTTCAGACGCTTGCGGATTTTGGCCAGCCGATCATCAATCTCGATCCGCTGGGCGACGAGTTCAATGTCTTTGAAATCGAGAAGGAGAACTATCGCCCGCAACTGCTCAGTGATGCCGCGCGGGACACGGCGGAATTCCTGCTGGAACTGGCAGAGTTTTCCCACAAGGACAGCCTGACCTGCAACTGGGATCGGCGGATCGGCATTTTCTCCAGGGGCGAAGCGGCAATGACATACGGGTGGAGCATCCGTGCCGCGGCGTTCGAGCTCGACCAAAGCTCTCCGGCACATGGCAATGTGCGCTTTGTGCCGCATCCGCACGGTCCGGGCGCGTGTACGGTTTCACCGATCGGCGGGTTTTCCCTTGCGGTGCCCGCAGGTCTCAGCGACGAGCGCAAGAAGGCGTCCTGGAAGGTCATGGAGTATCTGACGCGTCCGGAAATGCTCAAGTGGTATGTGCTGAACGGAAACCTTACCAGCCCTCGATTTTCGACCAGCGCCGATCCAGAGGTGCAGGCCAGTTCGTCGATGATCAGCGAGATCGACGCGATGGAGCGCCGGGGCGAACTTCAGACCTGGCCGCGCCCGCCAATCCCCGAGTTCAGCAATTTGCTGAGCGTGCTGGGCGACGAGATTCACATGATGTTGCAGGGGGCGCTGTCCGTGAAAGAGGCACTGGTCCGGTCGCAGAACCGGATCGACGCCATCATGCGCGAACGCGGGCATTATTGAAGCATTGATCCGGGCCGCGCCGGGGGGCGCGGCCCGGATCATCATGCTGTTGGACTTACCACGAAGGACGCTCGAACTCGTCCACGTTCTCGGGCAGGACCTTGGGCGTTTCGATGCCCTGCAGTTCCGGCACCTCGATACCGTTGGCCACCTTGATCGCCGTTTGAATGGCGAGGATCGCATCATCGACTGGCGATTGCTTGTTCGAGCCCGAGTGCCAACCGGCTTTCATCGCGTCCCAGCCCTCGCCGAACTGGTTGCAGGTCACGACCTTGACCTCACCGGGCTCCTTGCCGGCCCCCTGCAGAGCGCTGATCACGCCAAGTCCCATACCATCGTCGAAGGCATAGACCCCGTCGATCTCGTCACCGAATTGGGTCAGGAAAGTCTCCATCACGGTCTGGGCCTTCTCACGGTTCCATTCCGCGGTCTGGCTGGCCAGGATTTTGATCTCCGGATAGGTGTCGGCCATCTTGTCGAGGAAGCAGTTCTTGCGCAGGATCGACACGGTGTAACCGGGCGTACCCTCGACCACCACGATATTGCCTTCGCCGCCTAGAGCATCGCCCAGCATTTCCGCCGCTTGCTCGGCCTGAGCGCAGTCATCGGGGCCGGTGTGGCCGACGATATAGCGTCGCCCGGCCTCGCCGATGGGCGAGTTCGAGGTGATCACCGGGATGCCGGCGCGCGACGCGTTCCGAATGGCCGGGATGAGGGCGTTCTGCGAAGTCGGCCACACGACCAGCGCATCGGGGTTCTGCGAGGCCATGTCCTGGATCTGGTCGAACTGAACGGCTGGGTCGCCCTGCGGGTCCATCACGGTTGCCTGAATGCCCAGCTCCTTGGTGTAGGCCTCGGCCGTTTCGGCGTATTTCGCCTGATAGGCATTCGAGCCGGGATAGAGCACGGTGATGCCGATGCGGGTCTCCGACAGTGGTTTCTTGAGTTCGCCGCCAAGCCATTCCGGCGCGTCCTGCGCGGCTGCGACACTCGCCGCGCATGTGAATGCGGTCGCAAGGGCCAGTGCCTTGGTCAAATTCGTCATTTTTTCCTCCTCTGAACGCCGCCATTCCTCCTTGTCGCAATCCCCGTTGGCAGCGTGCGGGGTGCTTGCCCAAGACTGTTCGGCAGAAGACGGGCAGGCTCAATCGTTGAAATATCCAAATCTGACGATCGGGGATTTGCGCCTTAGGCTCTGGCCGGAGAAGGGTTCGCAGGGCTGGCCCCGACAAAGACTCATTTTGGACGAAACGGCAGTTTTGAAGCGAAGTCACGCTGCCTATCGTCGCTTCAGGGAGGACATCTGTTAATGAGACAGACGATGAATGGCGTGCTGCGCCGTCATGGGCTGGTACTGGCATTCCTGGTTTTTCTGGCGGGCGTCGCGCTGAATGCCGAGGCCTTTCTGACCCCGGGCAACATCCTGGATGTGCTGCGCCAGGTCTCGATCACGGGCATGATGGCGCTGGGGGTCACATTCGTCGTGCTGACCGGACGGCTGGACCTGTCGGTGGGTTCGCTCCTGACATTGCTCACCGTGATCGTGGTAGATCAGCACAATATCGCGGGACCGTTCCCGGCCATCGTCATGACACTTGCTGCAGGTCTTGCGGTGGGGGCGCTCAACGGGCTGCTCGTGGGCTTTGTCGGGCTGAACGCGCTGATTGTCACCCTGGCAATGTTATCGTTCTTACAAGGACTTGTGCTGTTCTATTCGGGTGGATCAAACGTCAATGTGCAAAACGCGCAAGAGACCTGGTTCGCCGTGTTCGGGCGCGGAGATTTCCTTGGCCTACCGGTTCCGGTGATCCTGTTCCTGGTCGGTGCAGTCGTCGCGGGGCTGGTCCTGCAATTCACCAGTTTCGGGCGCCGTGTCTATGGTGTCGGTGGCAACGAGACGGCCAGCATCTTTTCCGGGATCGACGCGCGCTGGACGGTGTTCTGGACCTATGTCGTCTCGGGATTCACCACGGGCGTCGCCGCCATCATCATGGGCAGCCGGGTCATGGGCGCGCAGAACACGATCGGCCAGGGCTATGAACTCACCGTTCTGGCCGGCGTCATCCTCGGCGGCACCTCGCTCCTGGGGGGCTCGGGCAGCGTCTGGCGTACGGTGATCGGCATCTCCATGCTGGGTTTCATCCAAAACGGACTGCTGCTTCTCGGGTTCGCCTATTACGTGCAATGGCTCGTCACATGGGCCGTCATCATCATCGCGGTCTGGATCGATCTGGGCGCCAAGCGCGGGAGGATCCTCGCATGAGCCAGGCAACAGATATCCGGGCTGGATCGCCACTTCAAAGCGTCGTGTCCTGGCTGTTGAGAAACCACATCTGGGTGTTTCTTGCGCTGACCGTGACCGTGTTCTCGCTGGCCAGCCCGTATTTCCTGACGGTCAACAATCTCGGCAACATCCTGACCCAGGCGGCCTTTATCGGGATCCTGGCCATCGGCATGACAATGGTGATGATCGACGGCGAGATCGACCTATCCGTGGGCGCGGTGCTTGCCCTGGCCTCGGCACTGGCCATCGGTTTGCAGGACCACATGGGCGTCTGGCCCGCCGTCTTCCTGGGGCTGCTCTCCGGCGCGGCGCTTGGATTTCTCAACGGCACATTGGTCGCTCTGTCCGGGATGCACTCGTTCATCGTCACGCTGGGCGGGCTGATCGGCATTCGCGGACTGGTATTCGTCTATTCCGGCGAGAACGCCCTGATGGTGCCCGATTTCAGCTATACCGAGATCCCCGAGATCTATCTCGGCCCCATCTCGCTGACGGCGATCATCTTCTTCGCGCTGGCGGTTCTCTTCCAATGGGTGTTGTCGAGCACCCGCCACGGACGCGAAACCTATGCGGTGGGCGACAATATCGAGGCCGCCCATGACGCGGGCATCAACGTCAGACGCCACAAGATCATCAACTTCACCATCTGCGGCACGTTGGCGGCGGTCTGTGGCATCCTGCTGTCCATGCGCCTGGGTACCGCCGAGCCCAATGCCGGCAAGATCTGGGAGCTCTGGACCATCATCGCCGTGGTTCTGGGTGGAACACGGTTGCAGGGCGGCTTCGGCAGCATGTGGATGACCATTGGCGGTGTGCTTACGCTGGCGGTGCTGCGCAACGGCCTGCGCCTGCTGAACACCCCGAACTACGTGGAACTGATGGTGATGGGCGCGGTGCTCGTGCTTGCCCTGGTGCTGGACAAGCTGCTGAACCACGGGGAGGTGCCATGATGGAAGCCGCCATTCTCAAGGTCCGGGGAATCACCAAGACATTCCCGGGCGTCAAGGCGCTCGACGATGTCAGCTTTGACATCCAGCCTGGAGAGGTTCATGCGCTGGTCGGTGAAAACGGCGCCGGGAAGTCCACCCTGATGAAGGTGCTTGCCGGGCTCTACAAGCCCGATGGTGGCGAGATCGTCTATCAGGGCGCGCCGACGCAGGTCGCGGGTCCGCTGGATGCGCGGCAAAAGGGGATCCTGCTGATCCACCAGGAATTGTCGCTTTCGCCAGAGCTGTCGGTGGCCGAGAACATCTATCTCGGCGCCTGGCCCACCAACCGCTTCGGCGTGTTGAAGAAGCGCGAATTGCGCCGCAACGCCTCTGCGGCGTTGGACGCGCTGGGATGCGGCTTTGGCCCCGATGTGCGGGTCGGCACGCTCTCGGTCGCGATGCAGCAGATGGTCGAGATCGCCCGCGCCGAGGCCTTCAGCGCCAATGTTGTGATCTTCGACGAACCCACGGCCTCGCTGACCGACACCGAGAAGGATCAGCTCTTTCACACCATTCGCGGATTGAAGGAGCGCGGCGTGGGCATTGTCTATATCTCGCATAAGATGGACGAGATTTTCGACATCACCGACAGGATCACGGTCCTGCGCGACGGGCAGGTGCAGGGCACCGTGGACACATGCGACACCGATTTGAACCGGGTGACGCGCATGATGATCGGACGTACGCTGGACGCGTATTTCGTCAAGGCCAAGGCCGAGTTCGGATCCGAGGTGCTGCGCGTCGAGGGGCTGAGCAAGTCCGGCTTGTTTGACGATGTGTCCTTTTCGGTGAAGGAAGGCGAGGTGCTTGGGCTTTACGGTCTTGTTGGTGCGGGACGGTCCGAGGTGGTTGAAACCATCTTCGGCGTGCGCAGGGCGGATGCTGGCCGGCTGTTCTGGAAGGAAGGGCGGATCGACCTTCCAACGCCGCGGCAATCCATCGACATGGGCATGGCGCTGGTTCCGGAAAGCCGCAAGGAACAGGGCCTCGTGCTCATGATGGGCGGGCGCGAAAACACCTCGCTGCCGCATCTGCGGCTGTTCTCGGAAGTATCGATCATGAACAAGCCGCGGGAATTGGCGGTATTCGAGAAATACCGCTCGGCCCTGTCGATCAAGACCACCGGGCCGGACCAGGCGGTGTCGCAGCTTTCGGGCGGCAACCAGCAGAAATTCGTTTTGGCGAAATGGCTCTGCGCCGATCCCAAGCTGATCATCCTGGACGAGCCGACGCGCGGGATCGACGTCGGCTCGAAATCGGCGATCCATGAACTGATCGCTGACCTGGCCGAACGCGGGCTTGCGGTGATCGTGATATCCTCGGAAATGCCCGAGGTGCTGGGCGTCAGCCATCGCGTGCTGGCCATGTCCGAAGGCGCGGTCGTGGCTGAATTCGAGGGCGATGCGCTGACCGAAGAGCACCTGATCGACGCGGTGTCGCATCACCGGGGCGAGGCGGCGGCCTGATCGTCAGACAGGACGTGATCGGAAAACGGAACGGGAGACACGGAACATGACCAAGCCGGAGATCGGGATCGGACTGGTGGGGTCGGGCTTCATGGGGCGGTGTCATGCGAACGCGTTCCGCGCGGTCTCGGGGCTTTTCGACGTGCCGGTCGAACCGCGCCTGGCCGTTCTCGCGGATGCCAGTGATGAATTGGCGGCCAGGGCCGCGCAGGCGCTTGGATTTGCCCGCAGCACCGGGAGTTGGCAGGATCTGGTCGCCGATGACGCGGTGGATATCGTTGCGATCACCGCGCCCAACGTGCTGCATGCACCGATTGCCCATGCCGCGATTGACGCCGGCAAGACGGTCTATTGTGAAAAGCCGCTGGCGACCACGGCAGCCATCGCGCTTGAGATGACCGAGGCCGCCGAGGCGGCGGGCATCGTCACACTCGTCGGGTTCAATTTCCTGCGCAACCCGATGATCCGGCTGGCGCGCGGGATCATCGCATCGGGCGAGATCGGTGAGGTCACCGGGTTTCGCGGACGCCATGCCGAGAATTACATGGCCGATCCGGATGTGCCGCACTCCTTCCGAACGGACCCTCGGGGCGGCGGCGCGCTGGCCGATATCGGCAGCCACATCATTTCGATGGCGCGCTTCCTGCTGGGTCCGATGGCCGAGGTGCAGGCGGATTGCAGGACCATCCATTCCACCCGGCCCACGGCCCTGGGCGCGCGCGAGTGTGCGCCCGTCGAGGTGGACGACATGACCCACGCGCTTGTGCGCTTCGAATGCGGAGTGTCAGGCAGTCTCGAGGCCAACTGGGCGGCGACCGCCCGCACGATGGACCTGTCATGGGAAATCACCGGAACCAAGGGCGCGCTGGCCTTCAGCCAGGAACGCATGAACGAACTCCTGCTATGGTCCGGCGGACCCGAGCGTTGCGGTTACACGAGACTGGAGGCCGGCCCCGCTCATCCACCCTATGGCGCCTTCTGCCCTGCCCCCGGTCATCAGCTGGGTTTCAACGACCTCAAGGTGATCGAGGTTGCCGAATTGCTCGAAGCCCACGCAGGCGGCGCTGCCTGTGAGCCGGATTTTCGGGAAGCTTTCGAGGTCCAGCGCACGGTGGAGGCGATGCAGCAGTCGCATGCGACCGAACAGTGGGTGTCTCTCTGAAGGCTCCGCCTTTTCTATCGGCCAAACTCGATGGATCAATCCATTGGTGCGTCGTTGGCTCAAGGCATATTGAAAGCCTGCGGGGCGCGGCGGTGCTGACACCGCAATGTCTTTGGCACCGACGACTGGGCTTTGGACGGTCATGACCGTTCCGCTGAAAGCAGTTCGCCATATCCCGAAAGAGCTTCGCCGATGCCAGCCAATTGCATTGCCTGAAACATCATCGCCTGGTTCGAGCTGATCACCGGTTTGCCCAAGGCACGCTCTAGCCGGGCGATGGTCTCGACGCTGCGCATGTCGGTGCAGGACAACACAACGGCCTGGGCCTCGGGATGATCGGCAGCAAGCCCCAGCTCGAAAACCGCCTGCGGGTCCAGTTCGCCCTGTCCGTAGTTGTCCAGCACTTTGCCTGTTTCAGACCGTGCCACGGTCTTGATGCCGGTTTCCGACAGGAACGCGATTGCCAGATCATTGATTGTGCTCACATAGGGCGAGGCGAACCCGATTTGGTGCAATCCCAGGACTTCCAGGGCATGCACCAGGGCGCCGGCCGCGGTCACGGTCTCGGCCCCGCTGGCCGCCTTGATCCGTCCGGCAAGATCACGGTCGAAGGCAAAACCATGGGTCAACGTGGCCGAGGTGCAGCCATAGAGGATCACGTCCGGCCGCACGGCCTGTAACAGGCGCAAAGGCTCATCCAGATCGCTGGCGCCCAACCCGTGCATTTGCTCGGCATCGGGGATCTCGTCCTGATCGTAGCCCGCGACACGGGCGAAATGCAGCGACACGCCATCAGGCCGCAGAAGCGCCATGTCGGGTTCGAGGTTGGTGTTGGTGAATGGCACCAGAATTCCGAACCGTGCCTGCCCGCGTGATTGCGTCATGCCCTCTCCGCCTCGGCCCAGTGTTCCAGCAGCCCGGCCGCCAGGTCGAGCGTGTCTGCCGCGCCAATAGTGATGCGCAGGCAGTCCGGCAGACCCGCACCGCCCTGGGCACGTGCGATCACGCCTTCGGCCCGCAAGGCGCCATCGGCGCGCCGGGCCGCATCGATGCTGGCAAACCTGACAATGGCGAAGTTGGTGAAGCTCTCTGTCAGGTTGAAGCCGGCAAGTCGCAGGCGGTCGACAAATCTGTCCCGCAGCCGGCCGGTCAGCGCGCAAGTCTCGCGCATATAGCCCTGATCGACCAGCGCCGCGGCGGCCGCGGCCTGCCCGGCCGCCGAGACGTTGTTGGGGTTCATCACCTTGCGCAGTTGATCGGCGATGGCTGTCGGGAAGTAGCCCCAGCCGACCCGCATTCCCGCCAGCGCGTAAGCCTTCGAGAAGGTGCGCAACACGACGGTATCACCGCCGTCGATCAGGTCGAACATGGGCGCGTCCAGGCGGTCGGCAAATTCGCCATAGGCTTCGTCGATCACCAACAACACCTGACCTGGCAGACCATTTCGCAAGCGGCAGAGCTCAGAGCGGGAAATGCGCGTGCCGGTGGGATTGCCGGGATTGGCCACAAGGACGATGCGCGTGTCCGGGCGCACCGCGTCGAGCAGGGCGTCGACCGAAACGCCGTCTCTTGTCTCCGGCGCCCTGTCGAACCGTGCGCGGGCCAGCCGGGTTGCCGTTTCGAAGAACGGATAGGCATGGGCCGGGGCCAGCACCGCACCCTGTTCATCCGCAAAGGCCCGGGTCAGGCAGCCGATCAGCTCCATCGAGCCATTTCCGCACAGGATTCCGGCCGCCGCGATCGCGTGCCGTTCCGCCAAGGCCACGCGCAATGCCCACCAGTCCGGGTCCGGATACAGATGGCCGGCCGCCAGCGCACTGGCGGCAGCCTCGATCGCAAGCGGGCTGGGTGCGCGCAGGGCTTCGTTCTGTGACAGCGAGACGACGCGCTTGCCCGCAGGTGCCTTCAACTCGGCCAGCGCATAGGGTGACATCTTTTCGATATGGTCGACGGCGCGGATCATCGGGTGAACCCATAAGTTTCGCGGGCAACTTCGTCGCTGATCAACTCCTCTTCCAGATCGCGCTCGACATCCTGGCGGCTGCGCGCGCGAGGGTCGCCGAATCCGCCACCGCCCGGGGTTTCGAAGACCAGGGTCTCACCTGCCTTCACCCTGACTTCGCCCTTGCCGGGCAGGTCCGGCCGGTCATCACCGATACAGATGCGCCCGGCTGCGCCCTCACGGCCGCCGTTGCGTCCGCGCGCCGGGTTCAGGACCCTCTCGACGGAAAGAAACAGCATGAAGTCCTCGCCAGTGGAGGAGCGCAGCTCGATATGCTGCCCGAGCCCGCCACGCATCTTCCCTGCCCCGCCGCTGTCGGGTTTCAGTTCCCGCCTTTCGAACAGGACCGGTGCCACTGCCTCGGTGGTTTCCACCTGGCTTCCCCAGACGCCCGAAGGAAACGCGGTGGCCGACAACCCGTCCAGGCCGGGCCGCGCACCGGTGCCGCCGCTGAACACCAGTTCCAGCGCGAACTGCGTATCGCCACGCGCAACCGCCTCAGGCACGTGTCGCAACGGCAGATCGTACATGCAAGATGCGCCCTCGGCGGGCACCTGATCGGGCAGAACCTGTGACAGGCAGCCATAGACCAGATCGGGTGTCATCTGCCCCAGCGTGTGACGCATGGCGACGGGCGCAGGCGGCTGCGCATTGAGGATGCAGTTCTTTGGGCCGACAACGCGGAACGGCGCCAGCGATCCGGCATTGTTGGGAATGTCCGGGCCGATGATGCAGCGCAGCGCAAAGACCGAATACGCGGTGGCGTAGTTGAGCGGTACATTGATACCCTTGGCCGAAAGCCCGGAGGTTCCGTCGAAGTCCAGAAGGATGCAATCGTCCTCGATGGTCAGCGCGGCATGCAGTTCGATCCCGCGCTCGTATCCATCCACTTTCAACACGTTCGTCCGCGTTCCCTTCGGTAGGTCGCCGATGCGTTCCACCGTGCCGCGATAGGATGTGTCGATGATGAAATCCGCCAACTCGTCCAGACGCTCTATGCCAAACTCTTCCATCATGCCCGCCAGCCGCCTCGCCCCTGTCTCGCAACAGGCGACGAGCGCATAGATGTCGCCCTCATTGGCGACGGGTTCGCGCGAATTGGCCTTAACGATCGCCATCAGGAGCGCGTTCAGCTCTCCGCCATCCACCAGCTTGCAGGGCGGGATCAGCAGGCCTTCGTCGTAGATGTCCGATCCCTCCGGCCCCATGCCGAGGCCGCCCAGATCCACCAGATGCGATGTGCAGGAGGTAAAACCGACCGCGCGCCCCCGAAAGAACACCGGCATCATCAGCAAGAAGTCGTTCAGATGCCCCGAGGCGATCCACGGATCGTTGGTCATGTAGATGTCGCCGGGCCTCATGTCCCGAAGGTCGAAGCGACCGCGCAGGGTCTTCACCGCCTCGGCCATCGTGTTGATATGGCCCGGGGTGCCGGTCACCGCCTGCGCCAGCATGCGGCCGCGAAGGTCGAAGATCCCGGCGGAGATGTCGCCGCATTCGCGCACGATGGGTGAAAACGCCGCACGGATCAGGGCCTGGCCCTGTTCCTCGACCACGGCCAGAAGCCGGTTCCACATGACCTGCAGTCTTGTATTGCTGTTTGTCACGGTTTTTCCTCCGGGTTTCGAACCAGCCAGATATTGCCGGCGCTATCCAGATGTGCCGAGAAATCCGCGCTGACGAATGTGGTCGTCTGGGGCTCGATGATCAGGGCCGGACCATTCAGGAAGTCTCCGGGTCTGAGCATCGCGCGGTCATGAACATCCGCCTCGCACCATTCGCCTGTGACGTCGCACAGGATGGATCGGCGACCGGTGGGGCGCACCTGCCGCTTCGAGGTCGGCGCGGGATACCGTTCGGGTTTGCGCGGCTCGGTCGAGACCTGCAGCGACCAGTTCAGTATCTCGATCGGCATGTCCGGAACGGTGCGGCTGAACTGGCGGCTGTATTCCTTTTCGAAGCTGCGGCGCAGGTCGGGGATGTCGCTTTCTTTCAATGTGCGGTCGGGGAGAGCGACTTCGACTTCATGGCCCTGCCCGCGATAGCGCATGAAGGCCAGGCGGCGTTGTTTCAATGCCGCTTCCGGCGCGCCTGCGCGCACCACTGCCCGCGCCTCGGCGGTCATCTCCTTGAAGAAGGCGTTGAGCCCATCAAGGTCGAACGCGTTGACGGTAACATAGCGCGTGCGGACGATCTCGTAAGAGACCGGCGCATGCAGGAACCCCACGGCAGATCCCACGCCCGGATCCCGGGGGATCAGGATCCGCTCGATCCCTGCGCGCCGCGCCACCCGGGTCGCGTGCAAGGGACCGTTTCCGCCGAAGGCGATCATCAGACGCGTGCCCAGATCCTTGCCCGATTCCACGGCGTGCATCCGGCCGGCATTTGCCATGTTCCCGTCGACGATTTCGCTGATCCCATGCGCGGCCCGGGCGGCACCAAGCTCCAATGCCGCGCCGACAACACGCTCCAACGCGGATTTCGCGGCATCCACGTCGATCGCAAGCCGGCCTTCCGCAAAGCGGCCGGGCTCGATCAGGCCCTGCACGACGTCGGCATCTGTTACGGTGGGGTCCGCACCGCCCCTGGCAAAGGCAGCGGGACCCGGCATGGACCCCGCACTCTCCGGCCCGACCTGCAGACGGCCAAGCCGGTCGACATGCGCGATCGAGCCGCCCCCGGCACCGATCTCGATCATCTCGATCACCGGGATGCGCACCGGCATGCCCGATCCCCTGATGAACCGTGCCGCCCGCGCGATCTCGAACTTGCGCGCGGTCTGCGGGCGGAAATCGTCGATCAGGCACAGCTTGGCGGTTGTGCCGCCCATGTCAAAACTCAGAACCTCGCGCGCGCCTGTTTCGGCCGCGACGCGCGCGGCAAGAATGGCACCGCCCGCCGGGCCGGACTCCACCAGCCGGATCGGCAGACGTGCCGCGGTTTCCATCGTGCTCATGCCGCCACCCGCAGTCATCATCAGGATCGGACATGTCAGACCTTCGCGTGCGAACCGCGTCTGGAATTCGCCCAGGTAACCCGCAATCAGCGGCTGAATGTAGGCGTTGGCGATGGTGGTCGAGAGCCGGTCGAACTCGCGGGCCTCTGGACTGACCTCATGCGACAGCGAGATCACCAGATCCGGCAGTAGCGCCTTCAGAAGCTCGCGCAGCCTCAGTTCATGGGTCGCGTCCGCATAGGCGTGCAGCAGGCAGATTGCCACCGCGCCGGCGTTGCAGGCCGTGATCTGATCCGCCAGCCGGCTGACCGACGCTTCGTCCAGTGGCCGCAGGACATGCCCCCCGGCATTCATGCGCCCGCCGATCGTGAAGGCGCGCGACCTGGGAACGATCAGGTCGGGCTTGACCAGGTTGATGTCATAGGGGCTGTAGCGGCGCTCATTGGCGATTTCGAGAATGTCACGGAAGCCTTCGGTGGTCACAGTGGCCACGACCGCACCGCGTCGTTCGATGAGGGCGTTTGTGGCCAGCGTGGTGCCGTGGATGAAACTCATGACCTTCGACCAGTCGGCGTCGGCCTGGGACATCACCCGCCGGGCCCCTTCCAGCGCCCCCAGCGCTGGATTTTCGGGGGTGGTGGGGGTCTTCGTACTGGCAATGATCCGGCCTTGCACGTCGGCAAGAACGGAATCCGTGAAGGTTCCACCGATATCGACGGCAAGGCGGAGTCCGTTCTCGATGTTCATGATAGCCAACCGAAAGGGGATAGTCGGGTAATGCGCACAGGCGGATCGACACGTGCCGAAAACGGCAAACACTCGGTCCCGGGTTACACCACGAGGTCGCAGCCGGTTGCCCGGCGTCCCAGATCTGGCCCTTCGGTTGAGGCTGGCATTCGGCAACCCTCGCCCATTGCGATGCAAGAACGCTGCATTAGGCAAGGACGCGTTGTCAATTGAAACGCGCATGGATCCAGCACGCGTCTGGTCACGGAATCCGTCGTGCTTCAAGCACAGATCCCGATCCACAGGCCGAAAACCGGGCGTTGATCTGCCGTGGCCGGTGATCGGTCGCCTGCAGGTCCGGAAGCCGCCGCTCAGCGACTCCGGCCCCGGCAACGACCCGGTCGATGCCCGTTGATCCTCAAAGGCACTCAGCCAGCGTTGTCGCCATTTTCTTCAGCAGTTGGGGGTAGAGGTCCGGTCCCGGCTCAAGCTCGGCGCCCAGCGGATCGATCACGCCGGTGCTCGCCCCTGTGCCATCCAGAACCGCGTCGACGATCCCCGCGTTGAACTGCGGTTCGGCCAGAACGCAATCAATGCCTTCCTCGCGGATCCGTTCCCGGATTTCCGCAATTCGTGCGGGGCTCGGGTCGGTCGCATCACTGAGAGAAATCGCGCCCGAGGCGGGAAAGTCGAAGGCGGTTTCGAAATACTGGTAGGCGTCGTGAAAGACGATGAAGCTGCCCTCCCGCACCGGGTCGAGCGTTGCCCGGATCTCGGCGGACAGGGCCTGCATCTCTTCGCGGGCCGCCGACGCGTTGGCGAAATACGTGCCCGCATTCTCGGGATCGGCGGCAGAGAGCTGTGCCGCGATCAGGTTCAGCCAGGACCCGGCGTTTTCAGGCGACAACCATGCGTGGGGATCGTGTTCGTCATGCTCGTCATGGCCGTGATCGTCGGGGACTTCACCCTCGGCATGCTCCTCGCGCTCATGCGCTTCGAAGAGCGTGCCTTCCCGGAAATCCAGAAGGACCGTCCCCTCGGCGTCCAGAAGCGTGGTGACGGCGGCACCCTCGGCCAGGGTCTGCACCGCGTCCTCCATCCAGGGCGTCAGAACGTCACCCATCCAGAACACCACGTCCGCCTTTTGCAGGGAAGCGGCCTCGGACGGGCGGAGACTGTATTCATGGGGCGAGGCACCCGGTTGCACGATCAGGTCCGGCGTCCCGACCCCCTCCATCACGCGGGCCACAAGCGAATGGATCGGCGCGATATCGACGGCCACACCGGGCACGTCGGCCAGCGCCGTACCCCCCATCAGGACGGCCGAGGCGGAGAGTGAAAGCAGGTTTCTGGACATTGGATCTTCCATGTGATCTTATAACGTTCCAAGCGACATAACTGAAATGTAATATCATGACAAGTAGCGTGAACCCCAAGGACGCACCAAGCGCGGCCCCGCTGGGGTTTCAGAACCACGATCACCGCGCCTGCGTGGCCGGGGCCCTTGCGACGGCCGAATCGCGATGTGCGGCCGACGGGCTGCGCCTGACCCCGGTCCGGCGCAAGGTGCTGGAGTTGTTGCTGCAGGAACACCGCGCCCTCGGCGCCTATGCGATCCTCGATCTGCTGCGCGAGGCCGGATTCGGCTCGCAGCCGCCGGTTGCCTATCGCGCGCTCGAATTCCTTGTCGAAAACGGGTTCGTTCACAAGGTCGAACGCCTGAACGCATTTGTCGCCTGCGCCCATCCGGGCCGAATGCACTCGCCTGCCTTCATGATCTGCCGTTTGTGCGAAGCCGTGGCCGAGGCCCCGTCCGCGCCCGCAAGAGGCGCGTTTGGCGCTGCCGCAAGGGCCGCAGGGTTTCAGATCGAACGTACGGTCGTCGAGGCCGAAGGGGTCTGCCCTTCATGTGCCGCGAAGGGCGACGCATGAGCCTGATCGAGATCGACAACCTCAGTATCCGTTACGGCGCAAACACGGTTCTGCACCACGTTCGCCTGAAGGTGGAGCCAGGCGAGATCGTCACGATCGTCGGACCGAACGGGTCAGGCAAGACGAGTCTGCTCAAGGCCATTATCGGAGCGACGGCGCCGGCAACCGGACAGGTCAGGCTGCGGCCCGGTCTGCGGATCGGCTACGTGCCGCAGCGGCTGCATATCGACGCGACCTTTCCGATCACCGTGGAACGGTTCATGAGCCTGACGGGCCGGGTGTCCCGCTCGGACTGCGCGGCGGCACTTGAGGCCGCCGGAGTGCCGGACCTGCTGAAACGGCAGATGTCGCAGCTATCCGGCGGGCAGTTCCAGCGCGTCCTGCTGGCCCGCGCCCTGATCAATCGGCCCGAGGTCCTTTTGCTGGACGAGGCGACGCAAGGCCTGGACCAGCCCGGCTCGGCCGGGTTCTACCGGCAGATCGAAGCGGTTCGGCGGGACACGGGTTGCGCCGTGCTCATGATCAGCCACGAGCTTCACGTGGTGATGAGCGCGTCGGACAGGGTGATCTGCCTGAACGGCCATGTATGCTGTGAGGGAACGCCGGACGTCGTGGCGTCCGCCCCGGAATACCGTGCGCTTTTCGGCACGGGAACGGGCGGCGCGCTGGCGCTCTACCGCCACGATCATGACCACGACCATGACCATTCCCATGGCCACGAGGCAGCAGAGTGATGCTCGACGATTTCATGACCCGCGCAAGCCTGGCCGGGATAGGCGTGGCCCTGGCCGCGGCCCCCTTGGGCTGTTTCGTCGTCTGGCGCCGCATGGCCTATTTCGGCGATGCCACGGCGCATGCGGCAATCCTCGGGGTGGCCCTGTCCCTGGCCCTTCAGTTGTCCATCTTTGTCGGCGCCATCGTTGTCGCGTTGATCATGGCCCTTACCGTCACGGCCCTGGCCGGGCGCGGCTATGCGATGGACACATTGCTGGGAGTCCTGGCCCATTCCGCCCTCGCCTTCGGGCTGGTCGCGGTCTCGTTCCTGTCCGGCATCCGGATCGATCTGATGGCCTATCTCTTCGGCGACATCCTTGCCGTCTCGCGTAGCGACCTGCTTGTCATCTGGGGCGGTGCGACATTGGTTGTCGCCCTCATCGCCTGGCGCTGGTCCCCTTTGCTGACGGCGACACTGAACGAAGAGCTGGCCTATGCCAGCGGCATCGATCCCAGGCGCGAGCAACTGATCCTGACGGTCGCCCTTGCGATCACAGTGGCGGTCGCCATCAAGGTCGTGGGTGTGCTGTTGATCGCGGCGATGCTGATCATCCCCGCCGCAGCCGCCCGCAGCCTTGCCCGAACCCCGGAGGCGATGGCCCTGATCGCGGCCGTCATCGGCACGATATCGGCGGTCGCGGGCCTGCGCGCCGCGTATTTCCTGGACACGCCCGCCGGCCCCTCCATCGTCTGCGTCGCGGCCGTCCTGTTCGCGGCACTCAGTGCTGTCAATTGGCGAAACCGCGCCGGGACCTGATTGTGCGGATTACAGACAGAGTATCTCGGCCGAATTGCGCCTGGCGCCGAACTGGGCATGTATCGGTTTGAAGCAACACTTTTGACTGAGCGCCCTTGGGTCGCCACGCGCTTTGCCTGCTGACACGCGAACCACGCGCGTGGCACCTGTCCCTTTGTACACCGCGCGTGTCAGGGCGCCGCGGCGGGTATGTTCTCGCGCAGGATGATCCGTGGTTCGATGGGTTTGAGCGACAGGAGAGGCGTCGTCGCCGCGATCGAGCCCAAAAGGCGGATCACCGCCTGTTCGCCGACAAGCCTCGGGTTCTGGTCGATGACGACATCGACCAATTGCCTTCTCAGCCACTCGCGCGAACTGTCGGTCAGGTCGTGCATGATCAGGCTGGGCCGCCGCGGGCCGAGGGGTTCGATGGCCTCGACGATGCCCGTCCGGCTTGCGCCCACGCAGTAGATCCCAGCGATATCCGGCATCCGGCGCAGCAGGTCGAGCGTTGCCGCATTCGAGCGGCGGTTGTCCTCGCCGGTCTCGATGGCCGATGCGACGGTCAGGGTCGGCAGTTGCTCGCGCAGGAATTCGCGAAAGCCCCGCTCGCGTTCGGAATGCCCGTGAAACCTCCGCGAGCCGAGGATCACCGCCACGTTGCCGGTCCGGCCCTGCGCGAGCATCCCCATGATCTGACCCGCCGTCCGCCCGGCGATCCGGTTGTCGACACCGACATAGGACGACCGCGCCGTATCGGGCAGGTCGGACGCGATGGTGACTACCCGCACACCGCTTTCGCACAGCCGGTTGATCGTCGCCCGGCTGCGCGGCTGGTCAGTGGTGATGATCCCGACGCCATGAGTGTTCGGAGACACCGCGTCGAGCGCCCGGTCCAGCGCGTCGGGTCCGATCCCGTCCATGGTGACGATGTTGCACGATGCCACCAGCGGCAATGCCGTGGAAAGGTTGGTGATGCTGCGCGCCAGGTCGCGCATGAACTTGTTCTGGCCGAAGGGAATCAGGAACACCAGGTGCGCCGGTCGCGAGGGCAGTCTCACCATGCCTTCGGATGGCAGAACGCCCAGTTCCTCGGCCGCCTTCAGGACCCGGTGGCGGTTGGCGGCACTGACGCCCTTCCGCCCGTTGAGGGCCCTGTCGACCGTCGCCGTCGACAGGCCGGCGTGACGGGCAATATCGGGGATTGTGGCTTTTCTCATATCGGCGGACCCGCGGACTGGATTGGAAGTGATGTATCACATCACGCCGGTAAATTTGCGATTCTGTTCTGAAATTCTGATGCTCAGCATTGTCCACGCGCCCCAGGCCAGCGCCACAACTGATGTGATCTGATGTGTTCGGTGGTTGAGCGGCGGCCTTGCTTTGACGATGCTCGACCCTCACGCGGTTGCGACGAAAGCGCGCAGGGCGGCGCACCGAACCGGAAGCCCGGGGCGGCCGATGTTTGGGAGGATCAGATGGCGAAGGACATGGCGGCCAGCACCGCGGCTCCCGACTATTCCCTGACCGGCGAACGCGCGCATCATGCGGTCGCCGCCGGGCTGGCCACCGCCGAGTGGTACCACAGCGACATCCCCCGGAAGACGATGAAGGAACTGATGCGGCGCAGCGATCAGCCCGCCCTTCGCGATACCGCGATCTGGGTGGCGCTGCACATCCTGTTCGCCGCGGGGGGCATCGCATTATGGGGCAGCTGGTGGGCGGTGCCGTTCTGGCTTGCCTACGGGGTCATCTACGGATCCGCCTGCGACTCGCGATGGCACGAGGCGGGGCACGGGACGGCCTTCAAGACGTCGTGGATGAACGACGTGGTCTATCACATCGCGTCCTTTCAGGTCATGCGGAACCCGATCGCATGGCGCTGGTCCCATGCGCGGCACCACACCGACACGATCATCGTCGGCCGCGATCCCGAAATCGCCTGGATGCATCCGATCAACCTGACGCTCAAGGCGCTGGCCTATATCGGCATCGTCGAGGCCTGGACCTCGCTGAAGATCCTGGCCCGGCAAGCCCTGGGCAAATTATCGGACGACGAGAAGGACTATGTGCCCGAGGCCGAACTGCCCAAGGCGGTGTTCTGGGCCCGCGTGCACATGGCCATCTACATCGCCACCGGCGCAACCGCTCTGGGCATGGCCCTGGCCGGGATGGGCTGGGCCTCGGTCATCCCGCTCCTCCTGATCGGGCTGCCCCGGATCTATGGCTGCTGGCACATGGTCATGATGGGTCTTCTGCAGCATGGCGGCCTTGCCGAAGACGTGCTGGATCACCGGCTGAACAGCCGCACGGTCTATATCAACCCGGTTTCGGGATGGATCTACTGGAACATGCAGTACCATATCGAGCATCACATGTTTCCAATGGTGCCCTATCACGCGCTGCCGAAACTCCACGCGCTGATCAAGGACGACCTGCCGCCGCCCAACACCTCGATCGCGGATGCCTATCGCGAGATGTGGGGCGCGGTGATGCGACAGCGGAGCGACCCCAGCCACTATGTCAGAAAGGAGCTGCCCCCCTCCGCCCGACCCTATCGCGACGAGTTGCACCAGTTCGTGCCGGACAGGAGCGACGCGTGAGCGGCCGGCGCCTTCCAACCGTCGCGGACCTTTTGGCCGACAAGGGCAAGGGTCAGAAGACGATGCTGCGATATTTCAGCCTCGACGAGGCCGCGGCGGCCGAGGCGGCGGGGATCGACATCGCCTCGGTACCAGACGACATTCTGTTTCACCCCCGCTACCGCGATGCGGCGCCCACGGTGTTTTCGATGACCGGCCGCACCCACCTGGAGGCGGGCACACCCGACGATTACCTGCGCTGGGCCGCCGAGGCGATGAACCGCGGGGCGGATGCGATCTATTGCTCCGGGTCCTTCGACACGGTCGAATATCTCGCCAACGAGTATATCCCCGTGGTAGGCCATGTCGGCCTCTGCCCTGCCCGCGCCACCTGGACCGGGGGCTTTCGCGCCGTGGGCAAGACCGCCGAAAGCGCGCTGAAACTGATGCATGACGTGAAGCGCTATGAAGACGCCGGCGCCTTTGCCGTCGAAATCGAGGTCGTCCCCGAGGAAGTGGCCAGCGAGATCACCAGGCGCACCGGGATCCTGCTGTGGTCCATGGGCGCCGGGCCGGGCTGCGATGCGCAATACCTGTTTGCCAATGACATTCTCGGCTACACCGAGGGGCATATTCCGCGCCATTCCAAGATCTACCGGGACTTCGCCGCGGAATTCGCGCGCCTGCAACAGGAGCGGATCGATGCCTTTGCGACCTTCGCGGCCGATGTCGCCAGCGGGGCCTATCCCGGAGAAAAGCACCTCGTGCGGATGAACCCTGCGGAACTCGATGCCTTTCGCGAGTGGCTGGAGCACACCTGAGACGACGAACCGACCGGCGGGGCGGCAAGACCCCGGCGGCTTTTGACGACCAACAAGGAGGAGATGACTATGGACAGACGGATATTCCTGGGGGCCGGCGCTGCGCTTGCCCTGTCGGCCGGCGCGGCCTTTGCGCAGGACAGCAAGACATTCTACTGGATCAGCCACGGCTCGCCCGCGGACCCGGTCTGGACCTATTTCCTGGAGGGCGCCGAGCAGTGGGCGGCGGATACCGGCCACACGGTGAACACCTCGTTCCACTCGGGCGACGTGCCCAGCCACCAGGAGGCCATGCGCGCGGCCATCGCCGCCGGCGCGGACGGGATCTGTTCCAGCAACCCCGATCCCGGGTCGCTGGTCGGGGTCGTGGCCGAGGCCCGCAGCGCGGGCATCCCGACGCTGAACTTCAACACGCCCGATCCCAGCGCCGACTGGAACGCCTATGTCGGCGGCGATCTGGTGTCCGTGGGACGGTCCTGGGCGCAATATCTCGTGGACAACGGCCATGTGGAATCCGGTGATTTCGTCTGGATGCCGGTCGAGGTGCCGGGCGCCACATACGGCGTGCAGGAGGAAGAAGGCATCGCCAGCGTGTTCGAACCCATGGGCATCACCTGGGAAGTCACCGACGCAACCCTCGATCAGGCCGAGATCATCACGCGGATGACCGACTACATGACGGCCAACCGCGACCGGATCGACGCCATGATCGGTCTGGGCGATCTGGTGACGGGCTCGGTTGTCCGGGTCTGGAACCAGGCCGGGGTCGCGCCGGGCGAGATCCCAGTCGTGGGCTGGGGCAACAGCCTGGACACGACGCAAGGCGTGATGGACGGCTATGTCAACGCCGCGATGTGGCAGGACCCGCAGGCCACCAGCTATATGTGCCTGTCGGCCGCCCTGATGGAGACCTCGAGCATTCCGGTGGGCTTCAACATCATCACCGGCGCTCTCTATGAGGCCGAACATGCACCGCTCTACCACGGGATCATGGGCGGCAACTGACCGGACCCTTGCCAACCCGCCCGCGGCGCGCCTCATGCGTGTCGCGGGCGGACCTGACGTTCACCGTTGCCTTCGGGAGACCCCATGACCGACGAAAAGACCGCCGCACCTGCCGGTGCCGCGCCCTCGCGAGACTTCGATCTTCTGCGCCGCCTCTCGGCCACGCCCGAGCTGGGTCCGCTGATCCTGCTGATCGTGATGCTGATCGTGTTCACGTCGATCAACCCGGCGTTCCTGTCCCTCAACAACATCTCGAATGCGCTGACCTTCACGGTCGAGCTGGGGCTGATCGCCCTGGGCATGACGCTGCTGATGACCAGCGGCGAGTTCGACCTGTCGGTCGGATCGGTCTTCGGCTTCACCGCCGTGGTGATGTGGACGCTGATCAACTCCACCGAGCTTGGCATGCCGCTGTCTTTCGCCATCGCCATGGGCGTGGCGATCCTGATCGGGGCCGTGAACGGCTTTTTCGTCACACGGCTGAAGATCCCGTCCTTCCTTGTCACGCTGGGCATGCTGCTGGTGGTCCGGGGCAGCGCGCTGTGGCTGACCAGCGGCTTTCCGCAGCGGACCTGGGAGACCGGCCAACAATGGCTGGCCGAGGTGCTGGTGGGCGATTTCTGCATCGGCGGCACGGGCGATTTCTGCTCGGGCGGCCTGCGGGTCTACATGAGCCTGATCTGGTTCATCGTCATCGCCGCGATGCTGCATTATGTCCTGACCCGTACGCGCTTCGGCAACTGGATCCAGGCGACGGGCGGCAACCCCGCCGCCGCCCGCAACCGCGGCGTGCCGATCCGGCGCGTCAAGATGCTTCTGTTCATGCTCACATCCGCCCTGGCCGGTTTGGCCGGAATCATCTCGTCGATCCGCGTCTCGGCGGCCAACCCCAACTCGGGAACCACCTATGAGCTGGAGGTGATCGCCATGGTGGTGATCGGCGGCACCGCCCTGATGGGCGGGCGCGGCACCATCCTGGGCACGGTCCTTGGCGTGCTGATCCTGCGCCTGATGCGCAACGGCATCGTCCTGATCGGGGTGCCGGGACTGGCCTACAACATCTTCATCGGCGCGATCATTCTCGGGATGATGGCCCTGCATTCGGCGCTGGAACGCCGTCACAACGAGGGGACCTGAACCATGACCACGCCCATCGTTGAAATGCGCGGTATCGAGAAGTTCTATGGCCGCATCCATGCCCTGCGCGGGGTCAACCTGCAGGTGAACAGGGGGGAAATCGTGGGCCTTTTGGGGGATAACGGCGCCGGCAAGTCCACCTTGATCAAGGTCCTGTCGGGCGCGGTGCCCTATACCTCGGGCCAGATCCTGATCAACGGCAAGGAGGTTGCGCTGACCTCCACCAACGACGCCATCGATGCGGGTGTCGAGACGATCTACCAGGACAGCGCCCTGGTGCCGCAGCTTTCGATCGCCAGGAACCTCTTTCTGGGCCGCGAACTGACCCGGGGGCCGCTGGGCCGCCTGGACCAGGGCGAGATGAACCGGGTGGCGACCGACCTGCTGCGCCGGGTCGGCATCACCAAGAACATCCCGCCGACCACGCCGATCAGCTCGCTCTCGGGTGGCGAGAGACAGGCCGTGGCCATCGCGCGGGCGATGTATTTCGACAGCGAGATCATCATTCTGGACGAGCCCACAAACAATCTCGGCGTGGCCGAAACCCAGGGTGTTCTGAATTTTGTGCGTGACGCCCGCGACAAGGGCCATGCCTGCATTTTCATCGCCCACAATATCCACCACGTCTTCCAGGTGGTGGACCGGATGGTGGTCATGCGCCGGGGTGAGGTGGCCGCCGATGATCTGAGCCCCAAGACCTCGAGCATCCAGGATGTCGAGAACATCATCACCGGCGAACATCTGGCGGCGTGATGGAAATCACGGCGCAGGGGATATCCGCCCGGTTCGCCGCGGAACTGGGCCGCCTGGATGCGTTCGAGGTGACGGATCGGGGGGGCCGCATCGCGCCGCTGCACCGCGCGCCCTGGGTCGGGACCGGGGAAGCCATGCCGCCGGATGCCGCACCGCTCATGGCCGGGCTGGGCGGGGACTTCTTCTGCGCTCCCTTCGCGCGCTCGGACGGCGAAAGCCCGCTGCATGGCTGGCCCCCGAACGTGCCCTGGGACATCGCGCTGGCTGCGCCCGACAGGGTGCGGGCGGTGTGTTCGCGCCCGGTTTTCGGGGCGACGCTGCTCAAGGAGCTGGCCGTTTACGACAATCATCCCTTCGTCTATCAGCGCCATGTATTCATCGGCGGCAGCGGCCGGGTGTCGGCTGCCAATCATGGCAACGTCTCGGTCCCGCATGGCGCGCATATTCGCACGTCTGCCAAGATCCACTGGGAAACACCCGCCACGGCCCAGGAAACCGATCCCGCCAAGGGCCGGTCCTACATCGCCTGCCCGGCGCGTTCCGACGACGCCGCCGCGTTCCCGACGGCCCAAGGCGGCACCGTGGACCTGACCACCTATCCGTGGTTCGACCGAAGCGAGGATTTCGCCATCGGGATCGAGGCCGAAGGCAGCCCGCTGGGGTGGACCGCCGTAACCCGGCCCCAGGAAGGTGATCTCTATCTGTCGCTGCGCCACCCGCGCCATCTGCCCATGACGATGCTCTGGCAATCGAACGGCGGGCGGGACTACGCGCCGTGGTCGGGTCGGCACACCGGCTGCCTGGGGGTCGAGGATGGGGCGGCCGCGCATATGCTGGGCCTCTCGACCGAGGCCGATCTGGCGGGGCCCGGGGCCTTGGCCCTCTCGCCTTTCGGCAGCACCGAAATGCGCCACGTCACCGGCGCCATTGCCTGGCCAACCGGCTCGCCCGTGGCAGAGATCACCATCGCGCCCGAGGGCCTGATCGTCGTGGGCGCCGACGGGGCAAGCCGCAGCTTGCCTCTGCACACCGACTTCCTGAGACTGGACATGCCATGACCGACCGCCCGCTGGTGATCAGCGCACCCGAACCGCGCACGCTGGACCTGATCTTTCGGCCCGAGCGGCTGGCGGAACTGCGCGCCCGCTACGACATCCACGAGATCGAGACCGACGCGCTGGCCACCCTGCCCGACCCGGTTCTGGGCAAGGCCCGCTATGTCATCGGCCAGCCGCCGATCGACGAGGCGACGCTTGCCCGGATGGAAAGCCTGCGCTGCGTGTTCAATGTCGAGGGCAACCTCTTTCTGAACATGCCCTATGCGCGCCTGTTCGAGCGCGGCATCCATGTCGTGACCACGATGGAGGTGTTTGCCCGCCCGGTCGCCGAGATCGGGCTGGGCCTGGCGCTGGACCTGCTGCGCGGCATCACCGACAGCGACCTTGCGTTCCGCGAAGGGCGCGAGGCCTGGGGGCTTGATGGAAACGGATCGGCCCGGCTCCTGTCCGGGGCCGATGTGGGGTTGATCGGCTTCGGCTCCATCGGGCGGTCGCTCCTGCCGTTGCTGCAACCGTTCAGGCCTCGGCTGCGGATCTACGACCCCTGGCTGCCGCCCTCCTTGATCGCCGACGCGGGGGCAGAACCGGCGGCCCTCGACGCGATACTCAGGGAAAGCGACGTGATCTTCGTGCTGGCCTCCGTCACCGACGAGAACGAGGGGTTCCTGGACAAGAATGCCTTTGCCCGGATGCGGCCGGGCGCGGTGTTCGTGCTGCTCAGCCGGGCCGGCGTGGTCAATTTCGACGCCCTGGTGGCTGCCGTGGCCAGCGGACATATCCGGGCCGCCTCGGACGTCTTTCCCGAAGAACCGCTGGATCCCGAACATCCGGTGCGACGTACGCCGGGGTTCCTGCGCTCGGCCCATCGCGCGGGAGCATTGGATGTGGCTTTCAAGATGATGGGCGACATGGTGATGGAGGACATGGACCTGCTGGATCGCGGCCTGCCGCCGATGCGCTGCAAGCGGGCCGAGCGTGAGACGGTGGACAAGATGCGCTCCAAGCCGGTCGAGAAAAGCTGACCGGGACGCGACCCGCCCGTGAGGCGGCAAGGGTCCTGGTCAGTAGGTCGCCGACAGCCCGCCATCGACGCACAGCACCTGCCCCGTGACATAGGCCGACAGCGGCGACAGCAGGAAGACGAAAGCCCCAGCGCAATCCTCCGCCGTTCCGGCCCGGCCCAGCGGGATGCGCCGCCGTTCAAGGTAGAATTCACGAAAGGCGGGATCGGCGTGCTCATGCGTGCCTTCAGACGTCACGGCCATCCGCGTGTCGACGAACCCCGGGGCGACGCCATTGGCGCGGATGCCGAAAGGCGCCAGATCGACCGCCATGGACCGCGTCACGCTGGCCGCGCCACCCTTGGCCGCCGCATAGGCCAGGGTGTTCGGCTGGCCGAAAAACGCCTGCGTCGACAGCGTGTTGACGATGGCGGCGTCCTCGCTCTTGCGAAGCAGCGGGAGCATCGCCCGGGTCATCCGCAGCATCGAGGTGAGGTTGACCGACAGAACCGCCTCGAACCGGTCCGGATCCGTGTCGGCGACGCCGCCTTCGTCTAGGATGGCCGCGTTGTTGACGAGCCCGTCGAGCCGCCCGAAGCGGTATGCGATTTTCTCGTGGGCCGCCTCCACCTCGGCGGCGGCGCTGACATCGAAGGCCAGCGCATGCGCCCCGGCCCGTTCACCGCCCAGCCTTGCGGCGGCCTCCCGGCAGGCCGGTGCGTCGATATCACCGAGCACGACGCGCCCACCCTGCGCCAGCACCGCCTCGGCAACGGCATATCCGATGCCCCGAGCGGCCCCGGTCACGAGGACAACGCGATCCGTCAGAAGCCCAGGCGTCGTCATGCGCCGCCACCGCGCCGGCGTTTGACGCCGTTCCAGGACAGGCGGCACCCGTCCCCGGAGGCGCGCGCCGCGTCAATGGTCTCACCCACGGCCTGCGCAACGACGCACGCTTCGTCATATGTGAGGTTGCAAGGATCGAGATAGAGCACCTGGTGCTCCGCCAGGTCGTCCCGCACGGCAATTGCCGGATTGCGTGCCATCAACCGCTCGGCAAGCTCCCATGCGCAGAGGCCGGCAGCACCGGGATCGACGCGCATCTCGACCCGCGTGATGGGGTTGCCGGTCCAATCCGCGTGACGCGACAGGGCCAGGCCTTCGATGTCATCAAGCTCGGCCATCCACATTGCAACGATGCGGTCTTCTTCGGCCCGGATGGCCGCATGATCGCGGCGCTGCCACGCCTCAAGGGCTGCGATGGCGCCGAGGATGCCCTCCTTTCCGATTTTCGTGATCCGGCCGATCCCCCTTGTCTGCAGCGCGACGTTTCGAATGAAGCCCGCCTTGCCGGCGACGATGCCGCTGGTCGGGCCGGACAGAAACTTGTGACCCGAGTAGATCGCCGCATCCGCGCCGGCGGCAACCGGCCCCCGCAGGTCATACTCGCTGGCCATGTCGACGATCACCGGCGTGTCATGCGCCGAACAGAGCTCGACAACCAGATCGAGGGGCAGTTCGCCCTCGCGCACCGTGTGATGCGACACCACATGCACGACCGCGGCCAGCCCCTCTTCCAGCGCCGCTCGAAGATGATAGGTCTCGCAGAGGGCCGCCGTGCCGAGCGGCACGACCTCTGCCCCCGCCAGCGCAATGGCCTGCGGCACTGGGGCGCCGTAATTGACCGTGTGGCCCATCTGCAGGCCGACGCGGCGCTCTCCACCCGGCAGGGCGGGAAGCGCTTCGATCCGCGCAAGGTCGTCACCCGTCAGGGCGGCGGCGACGCACAGGCTCAGGGCCGCCGCGCTGGAGGACGTGACAAACCCCGCCTCGGCCCCGCATGTCTCCGCGATCGTCCTGCTGGCAAGAGCCTGCAGGTCATCGATCCGGACAAAATGCCGTGAAATCGCCGACATCTCGGCCATGACGTCGGAAAGCACGCGAGAGGCACCGATGCTGGTCATCGTCCCGGAGGCGTTGATCACCGGCGTCAGCCCGCGGCGTTTGAGCACATCCGTCATGGTCTCTCGTCCGATCGTGCCGTGTATCCTGGTCCGGGCAGCATAGCGGAAGCATCTCTCAATTGGGACTTGTCGGATTTGGTACATGAACCCTCAGCGACCTGGACTGAAACTGCAAGGCACGAGGCTATGCGGGCCGGGCTGCGGGGGCCGCGCCAGTCAGGTGCTGATGGGATCTGAGGTAATCGGCATCAAAAACATGAGATTCCGGCAAGACTCTCGTCCGGATCACACCGGCTGCTGCGCCTGCCCGTTGACAGGCCCCGTCACGCTTGACTCTAGTGGAAGCGATGGCGCCGGCGGTGCGATGGAACGCACACCAGGACCGAACGGCGCGCCGCCCGGAAAACCAGAGGACGAACATGACGGACTGGATCGACATCTGCGCGTTGGAGGATATCGAGGAGGAGGACGTGATCCGTTTTGACCATGGCGGCCGGACATTTGCGGTCTACCGCGATCTGGACGGCGGGGTCTTCTGTACCGATGGGCTTTGCACCCACGAGCAGGTTCATCTGGCCGACGGGCTGGTCATCGACGACACGGTCGAATGCCCCAGGCACAATGGCCGGTTCAACTACAAGACCGGCGAAGCGCTCAGGACACCGGCCTGCGTCGCCCTTGCGACCTATCCCGCCCGGGTGCGGGACGGCCGGATCGAAGCCGCGCTGTGACCGCGCGTATCGGCCACTGGCATTGCGCCGGATACCGGGACACGGCGCGAGAATTTGGCCCCGGCCGGTTTGAACGGATCTCGGCATGATCGCCTCGCTGGAGGGAAAGGTCATCATCGTCACCGGTGCCGCTCGCGGCATCGGCGCGGCAACCGCGCGTCAGCTTGCCAAGAGCGGGGCCGAAGGCCTTGTTCTGGTGGACAGAACCCCGATCGAGACAATCCCCGGCCTGACCGTCGAAACGGTCACGGCAGACCTGATCGACCGCGCGGCCCCCGAGCTGGTCATCGAAACGGCCCTGGCCCGGTTCGGCAGGATCGACGGGCTGGTCAATGCCGCCGGATTGACCACCCGTGCCGGGTTCACGGATGCGCAACCGGTGCTGTGGGATCGGTTGATGGCCGTCAACGCCCGGGCGCCGTTCTTCCTGATGGCCGGGGTCATCAAGGACATGCTGACCCGGTCCGCACCGGGCAGCATCGTCAACATCCAGTCGATGAACGCCCATTGCGGGGCACCCGATCTGGCGATCTACGCCACGACGAAGGGCGCGCTTCAGACCATGACCAAGAACGCCGCAAACGCCCACCTTGCCGACCGGATCCGGGTCAACGGCATCAACCTCGGGTGGGTCGACACCGAGACCGAACGCCAGCTGCACGAGAAAGACCTGGGCAAGGGCGCGGGGTGGCTGGCAAGCCAGGGCGCGAAACTGCCCCTGGGCCGGTTCGTGAGCGAGGACGAGGCGGCGCGGCTGGCCGCCTATCTGCTGTCCGATGCGTCCGCCCCGATGACCGGCGCCTCGATCGACCTTGAGCAGAGCGTCGTGGGCGCGCCGACCTAAGGCGGCGGCGGCGCGGTACTGCCGCGCACGACCAGTTCCACCGGCATCAGGTCCTCGCTTTCGGTGCGGCTGCCCGGCTGCCGGAGGTTGGCGAGCAGAACGCCGGCGGCACGGTTTCCCAGCCGGTGCCGGTCCTGGCGAATGGTGGTCAGCGCGGGAATGAAAAAGCCCGACATCTCGATATCGTCGAACCCCACGACCGAGATATCCTCGGGCACCCGGACACCGGCCGCCATGAGCCCGGCGATCAGCCCGAAGGCCACCATGTCGGCGGAACAGAAGACCGCCGTGGGCCGGTCCTCCATCGCCAGGATGCGTTGCGCCGCCTCATGCCCGGATTCGATGGAGAAATCGCCCCGCACGATCCATTCGGGCCGCGCCGGCAACCCCAGACGCGCGCGCTCGGACAGCATGCCCGCGCGCCGGGTGGCGGTCAGAACGTTGCCCTCGGGGCCGGTCACATGGGCGATCTTGCGGTGGCCCAGGTCATGCAGGTGGCGAACCGCAAGGCGCGCCCCCTCGGCATTGTCGCTGGCGATCACCGGAAAGCCCCAGCCCTCGACCCATTCACACAGAAACGCGATCCGGTCGCCCACCCCCTGATCGACGCAGTGGCGCAGGGCGGCTTGCGAGAGTCCGCCATCCAGCAGGATGGCCCCGTCGATACGGCCGTCCTGGAAATAGCCCGCCAGGGCGGTGTCGCCGATGGGATCGCTTTCGGTGTCCGTGATCAGCACGGCGAACTCCGAGCCTGCAAAGCCTTCACTTATGCCCGCCAAGATACCGGAGTAGAACGGTTTTCCCAGATTGGGCACGAGGATCAAGACAGCCCCTGCCCGGCGCATCCGCAGGTTTCGGGCCGCCTGATTGACCCGGTAGCCGGTGTGCCGGATCGCCTCCAGAACCGCCTCGCGGGTCGCCTCCGAGACCAGGGCCGGACTCGACAGGACCCGGCTGACCGTCGCGGTCGAGACCTTGGCCGCGCGGGCGACATCGTGGATCGTTGCCGATTTCTGGATCATCCGGCCTCCCCGGCCCTGTGCATTTCACCGCTTGACTCGAATCTCCTCTGATGTGGAGTATGTAATCGTTTTCATCTTTGGGAAAGAACATTCCCAGTGAGATGTAAACGATTACAGGTGCGCAGTAGCGCCGTCAGAAACTTTGGTGGGGACCATGCCGACACGGTATTGGAACAGCAGGACAGGATGAACCGGGCGGCCGCCTTCGACTTCGCGGGCGCCGACGCTCTGGTCATCGGTGCCAGCCGGGCCGGGATCGGCGCCAGTATCGCAAGGGCGTTGCAGGATGCCGGCGCACGCGTCGAGATTACCGGCGTCGAAGCCGACTGCGCGCCGGAAGATGCCGGCCGGTTCGCGTATACCCAACTGGACGTCACCGATACCGATGCCGTCCAAGACTTCGCAAAGGGCCGCAACACGCTGGATATCCTCGTCAATTGCGCAGCCATCACCCAGCGCGGGGCCGAGATGGCGCCGGAGTTCTTTTCGCACGTGCTGGATGTGAACCTCACCGGGTCTTTCCGCTGCGCCGCGGCCTTCCACCCTGCCCTGAAGGCCGCCGAGGGCCGTCTGATCAACATCGCGTCGATGTATGCCCGGTTCGGATCGCCGCGAAACCCGGCCTACGGGGCCTCGAAGGCGGGGGTCGAGCAGCTCACCAAGTCGCTTGCCATAGCCTGGGCGCCCGACCGGATCCGCGTCAACGCGATCGCGCCGGGCTTCATCGTGACCGAACAATCCGCCCGCGCGCGGCAAGACCCGCAATTCACCGCAAGCATCGAGGCCCGCACGCCGATGGGGCGCTGGGGCCTGCCGGGCGACATCGTCGGCGCCGCCCTGTTTCTTGCCTCGGACTCGGCCGCGTTCATCACCGGGGCCTGTCTGCCCATCGATGGGGGATATTCCGTTGCCTGAGAGGAGAACGTCATGACCGAATTTGCCGATATCGGCGCCGCTGTTGTCGGTACGGGGTTCATCGGCACCGTCCATACCCAGGCGCTCCGGCGTCTTGGGGTCAACGTGAAGGGTGTTCTGGGGTCGTCGCCCGAGCGTGGCAAGGCGCGGGCCGCCGAGATGGGTGTCCCTCACGCCTATGCCACGCTCGAAGACCTGCTGACCGATGAGGGTGTCGACGTGGTCCACGTGACCTCGCCCAACCATGCGCATTACCCCCAGGTGAAGGCGATCCTGGAGGCGGGCAAACACGTCATCTGCGAAAAGCCCCTGGCGATGACCTCGGCGGAAAGCGCCGAGATGGTCGAGATTGCGCGTGCATCCGGCAAGATCGCAGCTGTCTGCTACAACATCCGGTTCTATCCGTTGAACCAGCACGCCCAGGCCATGATACAGGCCGGCGAACTGGGGCAGATCCGGTTTGTCACCGGGCATTACCACCAGGACTGGCTTGCCAAGCCCACCGACTGGAACTGGCGGCTGGAAAGCGAGGTCGGCGGCGCCCTGCGCTCGGTCGGGGATATCGGGACGCACTGGGTCGATCTGACAGGCTTCGTCACCGGGCTCAAGCCCGAGGCGGTGATGGCCGATCTCGCCACCTTCCTGCCCGAGCGGCAGAAGCCGACGGGCCCGGTCGAGACCTTCTCGAGCGGCGGCGGGACGACCGAGACGGTCGAGGTTGAAACCGACGACGCGTCGATGATCATGATCCGCTACCACGGCGGCGCCCGCGGCGTGATGAGTACCTCGCAGATCAATATCGGGCGCAAGAACTCGCTGCACTGGGACGTTGCCGGGGCCACGGCGAGCGCGGCCTGGGACAGCGAAACGCCGGACCACCTGTTTCTCGGCCACCGCGACGCGCCGAACCAGACCTTGATGCGCGATTTCACCCTGATGAACCCCACCGGGACCGCCGCGGCAAGCCTGCCTCCGGGCCATGTGGAGGGCTTTGCCGATAGCTTTTTCGCCTTTTTCCGCGCCGTCTATGCGGATGTCGCCGCAGGCGCGCGGCAGCGCGGATCGACCTGGGCCACGTTCGAGGACGGGCATGACGAAATGCGGTTCTGCGATGCCGTCCTGCGCTCGGCCCGCGAAGGGCGCTGGGTCGCGTTTAGCGAGATCTGAGGAGGATGCGATGAAACTTGGGCTACTCACGGCACCATTCGAAGACAGCGATCTGCTCGATGTCGCAACCTGGGCCGGCGCGAACGGGTTTTCCGCGATGGAGATCGCCTGCTGGCCGGCCGCCGGCGGCGAAAGACGCCGCTATGCAGGGACCAGCCATATCGACGTGGACGGGCTGAGCGCCGCGCAGGGGGACGAGATTATTGCCGCGCTCGGCGAACGCGGCATCGAAATCTCGGGCCTGGGGTATTACCCGAACCCGCTTCACGCCGATGCGGACCACCGCGACGAGGTCATCGGCCATCTCAAGAAGGTCATCTCGGCGGCGGGCGTGATGGGCATCAAGGTTGTCAACACCTTCATCGGCGGCGACCGCTCCCTGAACGTGGACGACAACTGGGCGCGCGCGGAGCAGGTCTTTGACCCCATCGTTGCCCATGCCGCCGACAACGACGTCACGCTCTGCTTCGAGAACTGCCCGATGATTTTCAGTTATGACGAATGGCCGGCTGGGCATAACATCGCCTACAGCCCAAGGATCTGGCGGCGGATCCTTGAGACCTGGGGAGACAAGGTGGGCATGAATTTCGACCCGTCACACCTGATCTGGCAGTTCATCGACATGCCCCGGTTCATCAAGGAATTCGGGCCGCGGATGGCGCATGTCCATGCCAAGGACGTCATGGTCGACCGCGACGGTCTTTACGAAAACGGCGTGATGTCGGTCGGGATGGGCTGGCAGATCCCGAGGCTGTGTGGCCTGGGCGACGTGGACTGGTCGGACTTCTTCTCCGGGCTCTACCTGGCGGGATATGACGGCCCGATCATCATCGAACACGAGGACCGGCTGTTCGAGGGGAGCGACGACAAGGTCAAGCGCGGCTTTCTACTGGCCCGCGACGTCCTGCAGCCGTTCATCAAATAATGCAGGCAGACAAACCACTTGATATCCAACATCAATGTAACGGGAGGAATGAAACATGAAGAAACTGCTGACGGGCGCTGCGGCCCTTGCAATCGCGGCAACCCTTGCGCCGGCCGGTTTTGCCGGCAGCCACAAGGCCTATACGATCGGCGTCTCGAACACGGTCCAGGGCAATGGCTGGCGCGAGCAGATGATCTGCGCGATGCGGGCACAGGCCCTGGTCGAAGGGGACGTGTCCAACCTGATCGTTGCGCACCGCAACACCGACTCCGCCGGACAGCTTGAGGACATCAACAACCTCATCGAGGCGGGTGTCGACGCAATCGTGCTCAACCCGTCCAATCCCGATGCGCTGAATTCGGCGCTCGAGTCGGCGATGGCGCAGGATATCGTCGTGGTCGCGGTCGATGCCGGGGTGACAGCAGAGGGCGCCTATGTCCTGTCCAACAACCAGGAGGAATACGCCTATCTGGGCGCCAAGTGGCTGTTCGAACAGCTGGGCGGGTCCGGCGACGTGGTCTATATGCGCGGCATCGCGGGCGTCTCGGCCGATACCGACCGCGACAACGGGTTCAAGCGCGCGCTCGAGGAATACCCCGGCATCAACGTGGTGCACGAGGTCTTCACCGGCTGGCAGCAGGACCAGGGCAAGCAGCAGATGTTCGACTTTCTCGCCACCGGCATCCCGTTCGACGGGGTCTGGACCAGCGGGATCGACAACGTCATCGTCGATGCCTTCGTCGAATCCGGCGCCCCGCTCGTTCCTATCGTCGGGGCAGACAACGCGGGCTTCGTCCAGTACCTGAGCGAGGTCGAAGGGCTGGAAGGCGCGGCAGTGACGAATCCGGGATCCGTCGGGGGTGCCGGTATCGCCCTGGCCGTCGATATCCTCAACGGCGAGGCACCGGACAGCCAGACCGTGCTGGTCGACCCTGTTCTCTGGGAGAACACGACCGAGGAAGGCCAGGCGACGATTGCCGCGGCCCAGAACCCGAACCTCGATCCGGAATGGCCGGTTTCGGTCACCGTTCCCGGCTGGACCGACTATACGATGGAACAGATCATCGCCTGCGAAGGTCCGGGCGAAGGCTGAACCGGAACTGGACCGGCCCCGCATCGGGGCCGGTTCGCCAAACGACCGAGTGCTCATAAAATCATGACGGAATTGCCCCTTCTCGATGCCTCCGGCATCGCCAAGAGCTTCGGCGCGGTGCGCGCGCTGACCGATGCGCGGCTGACCGTGGATCGCGGTGAGATCGTGGCCCTGATGGGGGCCAACGGCGCGGGCAAGTCGACCTTCGTGAAGATCCTGACCGGCGCGCTGAAACCCGACGCGGGCCAGGTGCGGATCCGGGGCGCCGAGGCGCGGGTGGGATCCCCCGCTCAGGCCCGGCGGTCGGGGCTGGTGCCGGTCTACCAGGAGCCGTCGCTGATCCCCGATCTCGACGTGGCCGACAACCTGCGGCTTGCCGACACGCCGGTTGACCCCTTCCGGGCCTGGGTGTCGGAGCTGGGCATCGCCGGCCTGTCGCTGTCGGACATGATCGGCGATCTTCCCCTCGCCACGCTGCGCATCCTCGATCTTGCGCGGGCGCTGGCGGCGGAACCGGATGTGCTGCTGCTCGACGAGATGACCGCCGCGCTGCCCACCGATCTGGTCGAACATGTCCTGAAGGTCGTGCGCGCCAAGGCCAATGACGGGCTCGGCGTGATCTATGTCTCGCACCGTTTCACCGAGATTTCCGAGCTTTGCGACCGCGCGACGGTCCTGCGCGACGGGCGGTCCGTGGGCGACCTGAAGATCGAGCCCGGCGTCGAGGAGCGCGCCGTGGAGCTGATGCTGGGGCAGAAACTGGCGCTGGGACTGAGAGATACCGCCGGAGGAGCGGCCCATCGGACCGGCACACCCCGCCTGCGGGTCAGGGCGCTGGCCGCCGCGCCGAAACTCACCGATGTCTCGTTCGACCTTTACCCGGGCGAGGTTCTGGGCGTCGTCGCGCTCGAAGGTCAGGGCCAGGACGAGCTGTTCGAGGCTCTGTCGGGGTTCGAGCCCCCCAGCGACGGCACGATCGAGGTCGATGGAACGCCCATGACATTCGCGCATCCGGCCGATGCGATTGCTGCGGGGCTCACCTTCGTGCCGGGCAACCGCGCCGAGGCGCTTCTGTCCCAGCGGTCGGTCCGCGAGAACATCGCCCTGCCGTTTTCCGCTCGGATCGCGTCATGGGGCCCGCTGAAGCTGCGCCACGAACGCGAGCGTGTGGGATACGCCATCGACAAGCTTCAGATCGACACTAGGGCACAGGGAGAAGTGCAGCGGCTCTCGGGCGGAAACCAGCAGAAGGTCACCATCGGGCGCTGGATCGCCAAGGGCGTGGAAACGCTGCTCTTGTTCGATCCCACACGTGGCATCGACGTGCGCACCAAGCGCCAGATCTACCCGCTTGTCCGCGAGTTGGCGGAGAACGGGGCGGCGGTGCTGTTCTACACCTCGGAACTGGAAGAGGTGCCGCTGGCCTGCGACCGGGCGGTGGTCATCTTCAATGGCCGGATCGTCGACATCATCGACGCCGCTGCAGCCGACGAGGCCACGCTGATGCGCGCGGCCCACGGGCTGACCGGCGAGGACAGCGCCGCGTGAGCGCGTTTGTCCGAAAGCACGGCTGGACCCTCGGGCTGGCCCTTCTGCTTCTGGCCCTGACGGTCGTGACGCGGCTGATCCAGCCGACATTCGGGGTGAATGGATTCGAGAGCCTGGCCCGGGCCGCCCTGCCCTTTGCATTTGCGACCGCCGGCATGGCGGTGGTGGTCATCGTCGGCGGCATCGACCTTTCGGTGGCCTCGATGATGGCGGTGACGGGCGTGCTGGCGGCGGTTCTGATGGAGCGGATGGCCGGCGTGCCGGCGCTTGTCATCGTTCTGGCGGCCGGTCTCGTTATGGGGCTCATCAATGGCGCCCTCATCGTTCTGACGCGGGTGCCCGATATCGTCGTGACCCTTGCCATGCTCTTTGTCTGGGAAGGAACGGCGCTTTTGATCCTCGAAACCCCCGGCGGGGCGACGGCGGATTGGCTGGAGGCCAGCATTCGCGGGTTCTTCCCCGTCGAGGGAATTCCCAAGGCGCTTCTGATCATCGGGGGTGCCATCGGCGTGGTGTGGTTGCCGATCCGCCGGTCCAAGCTGGGGTTGTCGATCTACGCCACCGGCTCTGACGAGCGTGCGGCCTTCCGGTCGGGTGTCGCGGTGGGGCGCACCAAGATCGCGGCCTACGGCCTCTGCGGGCTGTTCTGCGCCATGGGCGGGCTCAGCCTCGCTGCGCTCACTGGCATCGGCGAACCGGTTCCCGGGCCCTACCTGCTGGCCTCGGTCGCGGCGGTGGTCCTTGGCGGCGTCGTGCTCGGCGGCGGCAAGGGCGGTCTTCTCGGACCGCTCATCGCGGTCTTCATCCTGCGCATCATCCGAACCATCCTGACGCTGATGGCGATCGACCCGAACGTCACCACCATCGTCGAGGGCACGATCATGGTGGCCGTGGTCATGCTGGGCACGTGGGCAACAACGCGAGGGGCAAGAAGATGAGCACCCAAAGCACCGACCCGCCGCATGTGCGCCTCGGGCTGTTCCTGCGGGACAACCCGATGATCCCGCTTCTGATCTTTCTGTTTCTCCTGATCGCCGCCCTCGAGGTGATGCGGCCCGGGATCGTGATCCCCATCCGCGCCGGGCGCGACGGCCTGATCTCGACCTTCTGGGTCGGCAATCTCGTCAAGTTCGCCATTCCGCTGGCCATGCTGGCCGCCTGCCAGGTGCTGACCATGCTCACGGCGGGGATAGACCTGTCCGTCGGTGTCGTGGCCACGGTGGCCGCGTTCGTCTGCGCGACGCTGAGTTCGATCTGGGGCGCGACGCCCGCGGTGCTGATTGCCCTGTCCACTGGGGTTGTCGTGGGTCTGGTCAACGGGTTCGGCGTCGGGATCGTGCGCGTCCACCCGCTTATCATGACGCTGGGCACCGGACTTGTCGCAACCGGCTGCCTGCAGGTCTATCAGCGCATGGTGATCAACGCGGGCACCGAGATCCCCGGGGGTCTGGAGTGGCTTGGCATCGGGCGGACCTTCGGCATGCCCAACGGGCTGTTCCTGTTCATACCCTTTGCCATCTTCATCCTGTGGCTCATGCGCTATACCGGTTTCGGCCGGATCCTGTTCGCGCTCGGCTCGAACGAGCGGGCGGCAAGCCTGTCGGGCGTGCGCGCGTGGCATGTCTATCTCGCGCTTTACGTGCTTTCGGGCGTGATCGCAGCGCTGGCGGGGCTTCTCTATCTGGGGATGATCCGGCAGACATCGCTCAGCCTCGCCAACCCGCTGCTCCTGCCCTCGGTCGCGGCGGCGGTCATCGGGGGGACGTCGATCTTCGGCGGTCGGGGAAGCTATGCCGGGGCAATCATCGGTGCGCTTATCCTGCGGGTCCTCGATACGATGCTGACGCTGATGCAGATGCCCGAAGGCGCGCGAACCGCCCTGTTCGGCCTGATCATCCTCGCGGTCACGGCACTTTACGTAAGGATCACCGGTACTCGATAAGGAGAATGTCCCATGACCAGGCACCGCATCGTCGGGATCAGCTTCGACCACATGCATATGGGCGATCTGCTTCGCATGGTAGACGCGCATCCCGACGCCGAGATCGCAGCCCTGTTCGACCCCGACCCCACCAGGATGGCGGGCGCGGCCGAGACGTTCGGCATCCCGCGCGAACGGGTCTTCACCGACTTCGACGCCTGCATGGCCGCCGGCCCCTACGACATGGCGCTTCTCTGCGCGGCAACCGCCGATCACGCCACCTATACCGAGCGCCTGGCGCCACATGGCCTGCATGTCTTCGTCGAGAAGCCCTTTGCCGCCTCTGTCGCCGACGCCCGCCGGATGATCGCCGCGATGGAGGGCACCGGCAAGCAGTTGGCCATCAACTGGCCGCTGCGCTGGGTGGAAAGCCATGTGACGGCCAAGCGGCTGATCGACGACGGCATGATCGGCGCGCTGCGGGAAGTCCATTTCTACGATGGCAACAGGGGGCCGCTCTATCACCTCGCCGACAAGGTCGAGGTCAGCCCGGAGGAGGTGGAAGCGCAGAAACCGTCCTCCTGGTGGTACAAGAAGGCCAGCGGCGGCGGCGCGCTGCTCGACTACCTGGGCTATGGCGCCACGCTGGGAACCTGGTACATGGACGGCGAGGCACCGCTCGAGGTGACATGCGTCACCGACGAAACGCCGGGGATCGAGGTCGACCAGCACGCCGTCGCGGTCTGCCGCTATGCCCGCGGGTTGTCGAAGATGGAAACCCGGTGGGGTACCTTCACCGACCCCTGGACGACCCAGCCGCAACCCATATGCGGTTTCACCTTCGTCGGAACCGATGGCACCATCGCCTCGCCCGACTATGCAGCGCATGTCACCGTCCAGACACGGGTCCGGCCCGAACGATACGAGATCCCCGCCGATCCCCTGCCCGAGGGCGAGCGGAACGCGATCGAATACGTCCTGGGCTGCATAGACCGCGGCGAGCCGGTCGGCGGCCCGCTGGACCCGGGGCTTTGCCTGACCGCGCAGCGGATCGTCGATACCGCGGCGCGCTCTGCCGCGGAAAAGCGCACCCTGGAGCTTCTGCGATGACCGATGATGCCGCCGATACCGACACCTACGCGCTGACATCCACCGACCTGCCGCAGATCCCGGCGCCCGACGTGGCCTACCGTCCGCCGCACCCGAAATCCTATCGCCCCAGGATCGGTGTGATCGGAACCGGCGGCATCTCGGCCAGCCATCTCGATGCCTACCGTACAGCCGGCTGGGAGGTGGCGGCCCTTTGGAACCGCACCAAGGCCAAGGCCGAAGCCAAGGCCGCCGAATACTGCCCCGATGCGCGGATCGAGGACCAGTGGCAGGCGATGCTGGACGACAGCGAGATCGACGTTCTCGACATCACCCTCCACCCCGAGCATCGCGCGCCGATCATCGAGGCCGCCCTGCGCGCCGGAAAACACGTGCTCAGCCAGAAGCCCTTCGCCAGCGATCTCGACACCGGCGAGAACCTTGTCCGGATTGCCGAGGGCGAAGGTGTCAAGCTGGCGGTGAACCAGAACGGGCGCTGGTCGCCGCACATGGCCTTCATGCGCGAAGCCGTGCGCGACGGGCATATCGGCGAGGTGGTTTCGGCCCATTGCGCGATCCACTGGGACCATGGCTGGACCGCCGGAACACCATTCGACGAGATCGCCGACTTGGTGCTCTATGACTTCGGCGTGCACTGGTTCGATTTCATCGCCTCGCTGATCGGTGACCGTGCCGAAAGCGTGTTCGCTTCGACCGCGAAGGCCAGCGGGCAGGCCAATCGCATGCCGCTCCTGGCCCAGGCGATGGTCCGGTTCGATGGCGGTCAGGCCAGCCTGGTGTTCGACGGCGGACTGGCCCATGGCCCCCGCGACACCACCTATGTCGGCGGGACCGAGGGCAGCCTGATATCCGAGGGTCCCGATCTCGGCACGCAAACGGTGACGCTGACGACGGCCCGGGGATATGCGCGCCCGGCCCTTGAGGGGCAATGGTTCAATGACGGCTTCCAGGGCGCGATGGGCGAACTGCTCTGCGCCATCGAAGACGATCGCGAGCCGGTCAACGGCGCCCGGGGCAACCTTCACTCGCTTGCGCTGGCCTTCGCCGCGGTCCGGTCCCGGATCACCGGCCAGGCCGTGGCTGTCGGCGCGGCGCGCGGGCTGGAAAGCTGATCGCGCGGGCCTTCGCCCGGTGGATGGACAGTCAAGGAGCGCTGGCTCGGACAGCAACGTCGCGAAGGTTCGTCATGGATTTTCAATACTGTCGTGCCGTTGATCCCGCATCCAGTTCATGACGACATCCAGAGCGCCCGGCGCAAAGGCATACCGTCCCTCCGCAACGAAGCGCAGCTTCGCGAACCACGACCAGTCATCGGTCAGTTGCCAGTTGTAGGCCGCCGCCTTCAGAAGACCATGCGTGGCATCCGGCCAGACGATGATGCGGCGGCCGGTGTCGCTCTGCGCGACAAGCTCTCGATAGATCGACGCGTTGCGATCGGCATCAACGTTCAGATCCTCCGCGCCCCAAATGGCAAGGAGCGGCAGATCGAGCCGCGAGAGCGCCTCACGCGCGTCGGCGCCGCGGTTCCTGCGGACAAAACCCCAGCGATCCGGTGACATGCCTTCGGGAATGTCTGCCGCCTGTGCATTCGCCCCGAATGCGCGCGCCTCCGACCGGTGCTGTAGCTCGATGGTGCGCTCGATGTCCCGAGGGCTCAGGCCTTCCCTGGCGAGACGCCTGCGCGCGAAATAGTCGCCTTGGTCTTGCCAGGACACGGCTGCGCCGATGAGCACAATGAAATCCGCATCCTTCTGCGTGAGCCGCGGCAAGGCCCACCCGGCCTGTGAAAAGCCGACCGCGCCCAAACCGATCCCGTCGAAACGCCGGCCCAGACGCAGCAGTGCGGCGCGGGATATGGCGGTGCGATCCGCCATCGAGTTGTGGAGCCAGTTCCCGCTTGATGACCCGACCCCGGGCTTGTCCCACGCGGCCACGGCGATACCGCCGTCAAGGAAGGAATTGATGAGCGGTGCATATCCCCCTGCAGCGGTTCGATCCTGTGCGCCATCTCCGTGAACAAGCACCACGGCCGCATGCGGGGCGTCATCCGGAAGCCAGAGTGTCCCGGCGATGAACTGGCCCGCCGCGGCGAAGTCGAAACTCTCGCTCTTGCGCCTGTCGAGATCATGATCGGCCAGGCGCCACAGGACGAGCCCCGTGACCATCGCCAAGGCGAGACCGGATGCCAAGATCGACCGCAGATTCAACTGAATTCGCCCAAAAACCCGTTCCTCTCTGCTCTAGTTAGGGGGCGGTCGCCTTGGCCGCAAACCGATCGTCAAGGATTTCGCATCGCAGCTGGCGCGCGGTGGTTGCGGATCTCGTGGTGGTCTGGCGCGGCTGTGGCGTGAATTTCGAGCACTCCGTCCTGCCTCTGCAGAGATAAGTGCCCGAGGCGATCGATGGCTGATCGCTGCGGCAATCACGGCCAACAACCGTTTATCTTGCTCGGCGAGACCAAGGCGCGTGCTGCTCTCCGTGCCGGTGCCAGACCGCCGCGCGTTCCGAAGCCAGGACGCCCGACGGGAATGACAGCATCAACGCAGCGCCGGCGTCGCGTTGGGAATGGTCTAGGCCGGCTATGGCGTCTCGATGTGGCTGGTCACGCATCGGGAGTTGCAGACCAGCCGCCGGATCCGGATCGCGATCGACCTGCTGGCCCTCGGTCTGGCGGATGTCGTGGGGCGCCGGACGCGCGGCGCTTGACTTTGCCCAGGCGCCGGTCTAGGAGCGCGACAGGCCACGGACGCCCGCCGCCCGCAGACATCTTGTCACGGTGAAGTTCCGGACCGACACGATCTTCGTCATCCTCAACGCCAGTCGCGCGGATGGTAATGCGGGCCCCTTCCAACCCTTTCGCGGCAACAGCAATGAGGAATACGGGGTCATGTCGTCCCAAACCAATTCGTATCTCGCCGGGCCGCTCGGTCCGATCTACGTCAGGACCGCGCTGCCGATCATATTCGTGATGGGCATGAACGGGTTGCTGGCCGTTGCCGACGCGCTCTTCCTCGGGCACTTCGCCGGGCCCGAAGCGCTTGCGGCGGTTACGCTGATGTTCCCGCTCTACATGCTGATCGTGGCCCTTGCGACCCTGGTCTCGTCGGGCATGTCCAGCATCCTTGCCCGTCACCTGGGCGCCTGGCGGGTCGATGAGGCCCGCGCCGTCTATGCCGGCGCGCATGGCCTGGCCGCCTTCATGGGGTTGATCCTGATCCTGCTGTTCCTTGCCCTGGGACGGCCGGTGGCCCTACTGGCGGCCGGCGGGTCAGAGACGCTGGCCGGGATGGGGCTGGTCTATCTGCGCATCACCGTGCTGGCGTCGCCCTTGATCTTCCTGCTGTCGGTCAATTCCGACGCCCTGCGCAACGAGGGGCTGGTGGCGTTCATGGCCGCGATGAGCCTTCTGGTGTCGCTCGCCAATATCGGCTTCAACTACGTGCTGATCGGCGTGATGGGCCTGGGTGTCGCTGGGTCCGCCTATGGCACCGCCTTGGCGCAGGCCCTTGCCTTCGGGATCATCGTGACCTTCCGGATCTTCGGGGATACGGCGCTGCGCCCCTCGGCGCTGTGGCACAGCTCGCCGGTCGCGGGCTGGGGCCGCATCCTTGCGCTTGGCGCGCCGCAGAGCCTGAACTTCATCGGCCTTGCCCTTGGATCGGCCGCGATCATCGCGGCGCTGCAATGGGTCGAGGCGCCCGACTATGACGCCACGGTCTCTGCCTACGGCATCATCACGCGGCTGATCACATTCGCCTTCCTGCCGCTTCTGGGGCTGGCACATGCGATGCAGACCATCACCGGCAACAATTTCGGCGCCCGGGCCTTCGGGCGCAGCGACGAAAGCCTGCGCACAGCCGTGCTGGCGGCCTTTTTCTACTGTCTCACCCTGCAGACCGTCATGTCCGTCTTTGCCGCCGACATCGGCGCGTCCTTCGTGTCGGATGGCCTGGTCATCGCAGAAGTTGCGCGCATCCTGCCGGTGATCTCGGCCGGGTTCTTCGCGGCCGGTCCGTTGATGATGATCGCCATGCATTTCCAGGCCATCGGCGATGCGGGCCGCGCGGCGATCCTCGGCCTGTCCAAGCCATATCTCTTCGCGATGCCGTTGACCTTCGTGCTGGCCGGAACAGCAGGTGAACGCGGCATCTGGTTGGCGGCACCGCTTGCCGAGCTCCTGCTTGTGGGTCTGACCGCACTTGTCCTGACGCGGCTGGCCCGGGGGCGTTCCTTGCGTTGGGGACTGTTTCAGACGACCGGGGAGGTTCGACCATGACACGCGTTCTGCCGACAGTCGCCCAGGCGAAGCAGCAGGCCCGCCAGCTGCGCCACGCGCTTTCCGCCCAGGGCACCCCGATCAGCCATGCCGAGGCGCTCGAACAGGTCGCCCAACGGCACGGTTTCCGCGACTGGAATGCGTTTCACGCGGTTACACGCGACCAGCCGCCCAAGGGCTGGACAGCGGGCGGGCGGGTCACCGGCCGCTACCTGTCGCAGCCCTTCGTGGCGATGGTGACATCGGCCGACCAGCTGCGGCCCGGCTGGTACCGCCTTGTCCTCGATCTGGACGAGGCGGTGGATGTCGTCCGCTTCGACAGCTTCTCGAACCTGCGCAAGCAGATCCGGGTCGTCGTCGGCCCGGACGGGCATTCAAAGGAGCGCACGACCGACGGGGAGCCGCATGTAAGGCTCGATCTTTGAAAGTGGTTTCAAGGTGTTCCCGGCAATCATCGGTGTCCAACGCATGATTGCCGAATGCTTTCGTCGTGTTGAACCGATCAAGCCATCCCGGTGGACTCGGAGGGCGCGTCGTTCGCGGCACGGCCCCGGCGCTTCACAACATCGAAATCACGCAGGTTTTCAAGTAAGCATGGATCAGCACACCTTCACCCAGCCATCTCGCAACAGCCCGGAGCACACGATCCATGAATGACACCGCCACTCCGATCATTGCCGCCAAGTCCCCCACCCGCGTGGAACTTGAAAAGGGAAAAGACTATTTCTGGTGCCGTTGCGGTCGCTCGCAGAACCAGCCGTTCTGCGACGGGTCGCACAAGGGAACGGGCCTCGAGCCTCTGAAGTTCACCGCCGAGAAGGACGGCGACGCCACCTTGTGCCGGTGCAAATCCAGCGCGAATGCGCCCTTCTGCGATGGCTCGCACACCCGGCTGGGCGATCTTGAGGTCGGGGACGCGTCGCCGGCTCCGGAAACCGACGTGCCGCAGGCAACACCGACGCCGGAAGAGCCCACGGTCGCGCGCATCCACGAACTGGCGCGCGACGGCCTGTCCAAGCTGGGCCATCACGGCGAAATGGGTGCGATGGGGGTGCCTAGAAAGGATCTGCCGCACTGGGACGACATCCAGATCCTGCCCGCACAGATGGCGCGCAAGCCGCTGCTGGATGAGGCGCATGTGGCCACATCCGTGACCATCGGACCGCGCGCCGCAAGGCCGTTGCAACTCGACATCCCGCTGTTTGTTTCGGACATGAGCTATGGCGCGCTTTCCGAAGAGGCCAAGACGGCGCTCGCGCGCGGCGCCGAATTGGCCGGCACGGGCATCTGTTCCGGCGAAGGCGGCATGCTGCCCGAGGAGCAATCGGAGAATTCCCGCTACTTCTATGAGCTCGCGTCGGCCCGGTTCGGCTGGTCGCTCGATCATGTCACGAAGGTCCAGGCGTTTCATTTCAAGGGCGGCCAGGGCGCCAAGACCGGGACCGGCGGGCACCTTCCCGGCAACAAGGTGCAGGGCAAGATCGCCGAGGTCCGCGGCCTCGACGCGGGAGAGGCGGCGATCTCTCCGGCGACTTTCCCGGACCTGCACAGCCCGGCGGATTTTCGAAAGCTCGCCGACGAGGTGCGCGAGCGGTCCGGCGGCATTCCGATCGGCTTCAAGCTGTCGGCCAACCATATCGAGGACGACATCGATTTCGCGCTGGAGGCCGGCGCCGACTACATCATTCTGGACGGGCGCGGCGGGGGAACCGGCGCCGCGCCCCTGATCTTCCGAAACCACATCTCGGTGCCGACGATCCCGGCGCTGGCCCGCGCGCGGCGGCATCTGGACACACGGACAGGGCGCGAAGTGACACTGGTCATCACCGGCGGTCTGCGCGTGGCCGAAGATTTCGCCAAGGCCATGGCGCTGGGTGCCGACGCGGTGGCTGTGAGCAATTCCGCCATGCAGGCGGTGGGCTGCATCGCCGCACGCATGTGCAACACCAACAACTGCCCGGTGGGCGTGGCCACGCAGAAACCCGAGCTGCGCAGGCTTCTCGACGTGCAGAAAGGCGCAGAGCAGCTGGCCCGCTATTTCCGTGCCAGCGTCGAGCTGATGCAGGTTCTTGCCCGGGCCTGCGGCCACAGCGCCCTGAGCGACTTCACCGCCCGCGACATCACCACATGGAAGCGCGAGGTCGCAGACCTGAGCGGCATCCGCTATGCGGGCGTGACCTGAACGGCGTGGCTTGCAAGCGTGCGGCCCGCGTGGGGTTTTTCCGGCCGATCCAACCAGCATGAAACGAAGATGAGCGAAGACAGGTTGCCTTCTGCATCCGCACGGCCAGTGAGATGCAATTCTGTCCAGGACCGACATCGCGACGCAATTGCCGATCCAGGAATGTTTTTTGATCTCGTGGATTATGGCCGGGCGTGCATGTCGAGTTGGCGCAAGGCGTCAAAACCTGACCTGCAGCTTCAAAGCGTCGCCCGGCAGCCCGTTGCGGAACACCTCGCCCATCTCTTCCGGTGTCAGGCGGTGCGAGATGAGGTGGTCCAGCTTGGGTCGCAGTTCGCGCAGCATGTCGAGCGCGGCGGGGATGTTGCGATTGAGCGAGTGCGAGCCCACGATGCGAAGCTGGCGGCGGAAGATGTCGAAGGGCGAGATCTCGACCCGGGCATCCTGCGGGCAGACGCCGAACATGTGGAACGTGCCCCCAGGCGCGACATGGCCCAGCGCCTCGGCCACCACGCTCGGGCGGCCAGTGGCATCAGCGACGAAATCGACCGCCTGTGTCATGTCGCCCAGCGCGGCATCGCCGGGCGCCAAGGCGGACAGACCCAGCGACGCCGCAAGGTTGCGCCGCGCGTCGGCCGGTTCGACCATCGTAACCGCGCTCAGGCCCCGTGCCTGAAGGACCAGGCCCAGAAGCAGGCCCATCGGCCCCGCGCCGAAGATCAGCGCGTGGCGCATATGCGGCTCATGGGCCATGTCGACACCGTTCAGGACACAGCCGATCGGCTCGGCCAGTGCGGCGATGTCGAAGGGCAGATCGCCAATGTCATGCACGGCATCGGCCTTGACCACGCAGCGCTCGGCAAAGCCGCCGTCGATGGTGACGCCATAGGCTCCGAGGCTCTCGCAGAGATGGACCCAGCCCTTGGCGCAGGCCGCGCAGGCACCGCAGTTCAGGTTGGGGTCGATGGCCACCCGGTCGCCGGCAGCCACCGCGTCGACCCCCGGCCCGACCTCGGCCACCACACCCGCGAATTCGTGACCCGGCACAAGGGGATAGGCGCCCGTGCCGTAATTCCCGCGCAACACTTCGACATCGGTGTGACACAGGCCCGAGGCGCGTATCTCGACCACCACCTCACCCGGCCCGGCCCTTGGGGCGGGCAGGTCGGTGACCTCGACCGTATCCCGGGACGGAAACAGAATGGCGCGCATGCTCTCAGCCCCCGTATGCGCGGAGCGCGGCTTCGGTGCCCTCGCTCCTGATGCGTTGCAACCAGCCCTCGAAGGCTTCGGCGAAACGCGCGTTTCCGGCCAGGTCGCCGTAGAACCGCGCCTGCGATATCCAGGCCCCGGGATCGGTTTTCGACGCCTTGGCGGCGGCGGTCAGCCTGTCCCAATGCGGATCGTTGGGTGCGATGGTGCTGCCGTCCTCTCGAACGCCTTCGCACATCCTTGCCCACAACGCCTCGGCAAGCGCCAGCCCCTCGATGCTCTGGCCCGAGGCGAGCCGCTCCCGGATCATCGGATGCAGGAAGCCGCTGTGCCGGGAGGAGCCGTCAAAGGCCACGCGGCGCGTCGTGTCGACGATCCTGGGGTTCGAGAACCGCCGCTCGATCAACTCGATGTAGCTTGCGGGCGTCATGCCCGGAACCGGGTCGACCTGCGGCGCGATCTCCTCGCGCTGGACGCGGCCGAAGAAAGCGCGGATCGCCTTATGCTCCATGCAGCCCGAAATGGTCTCGACCGAGAGTATCTCGCCGGCATTGGCCAGGATCTGATGGCCCGCGTTCAGGATGCGCAGCTTCATCGTCTCGTAGTCATGCACCCGGTCGGAGAACGTCGCGCCCACCCGGTCCCAGTCGGGCCGGCCGGCGCAGAAATCATCCTCGACCACCCATTGGCGGAAGTTTTCATGCGTCACCGGCGCCTGGTCGGCGATGCCGAAGCGGTCACGGACAAGTTCCAACTCGTTGGGGCCGGTGGCGGGCACGATGCAGTCGACCATCGAATTCGGAAATGTGCAGTTGGCCTCGATCCAGCCTGCCAGCTCTGGGTCCGACAGGCGGGCCAGAGACACCACGGTCTGGCGCAGGATCGCGCCGTTGCCCTGCAGGTTGTCGCAGGACAGGCCGGTGAAGGGCCCGGTGCCGGCATCGCGTCGGCGCCTCAACGCCGCGATCATCGCACCGAAGGCCGTGCGCGGGGTGTCCGGGTTTGCCGCGTCATGGCGGATGTCGGCGTGATCGGCGTCGAAACCACCGTCGGGTCGGGTGTAATAGCCACCCTCGGTCACCGTCAGCGCGACGATGCGGATCGCGGGGTCGGCCATCTGTGCGATGAGGGCGGCATTGTCTTCCTCGACCGGAACGAAGTCGATCATGGCGCCGGTGATCTCGGCGGAGATGCCCGAGGGGTCCAGCTCGATCAGCGTGTTCAGGCAGTCCTGTGCCAGAAGGCGCGCGCGCTGTGCCGCGTCCGGGGCGCGGACCCCTGCCCCGACGATGGCCCAGTCATGGGCCTGCCCCTCGTCCATCAGCCGGTGCAGATACCACGCCTGATGCGCGCGGTGGAAATTGCCGAGGCCGATATGCACGATACCCGGCGTCAGCCTGGACCGGTCATAGCGTGGAACCCGAACGCTGTCGGGCATCTGCGCCAGCGTGGCGTTGGAAAGCTGCGCCAGATCGCCCATCAGCTCATCCAGTTTCCGCCATCGACATTCAGGGTCTGCGCCGTGACATAGCGGGCCTCGTCCGAGGCGAGAAAGACAACCGGATCGGCCACATCCTGCGGGTCGCCCATGCGGCCCAGCGGAACGGCAAGACCGACCTCCTTTTTCTTCTGCCCCTTCGGCTTGTTCTCGTATTCGGCGAACTGCGCGTCCACGTGCTCCCACATCGGCGTGTCGATCACACCCGGGGCGATGCCGTTCACGCGGATCCTGTCGCCCGCCAGCTCAAGCGCCAGAGATTGCGTGATCGAGATGACCGCGGCCTTGGCCGAGCAATAGATGGTGACATTCGCCTCACCCCGGCGGCCGGCCTGGCTGGCGAAGTTGATGATCGAGCCGCCGCCACGTTTCCTGAGATGCGGAACGACGGCCTGGCAGGCAAAGATCGTGCCACCGACATTCACGTCATACTGTCGCCGGTAATCGGCCGGCGTGATCCGGTCGATCGAGGCCATGTTGAAGATGCCGGCATTGTTCACCAGGATGTCGATGCCGCCCCAGGCGTCGGCCACCCTGGCCACCCCGTCCTGGATCGAGGATTGCTCGGTGACGTCCATCGGGACTGCCATGCCCGCATCACCCAGGGCCGCTGCGGTTTCAGCGGCGTCCTGTTCCAGAAGATCGGCCACGGCCACCCTGGCCCCCTCGCGCGCCAGGGCCTCGCAGATCGCCCGGCCAATACCGCGCGCGCCGCCCGTCACGATGGCGATCTTTCCATCCAGCCGCTTCATTGCACGCGCAGCCCCTGCTCGTCGAACTTGTGAACAAGGTCGGTGCGCGGGTTCAGCCCGATCTTGTCACCGTGATTGTAGGCCACGTCGCCGGGCGCGCGCACGGTGATGGTCTCGGCCAGCCCGGTTTCGTGGATGTGGAAGAAGGTATCGGACCCCAGATGCTCGGCCACGCCGACGGTGCCGGTCCAGTAGCCCTCCTCGGGACTGACCACCTCGATATGCTCGGGCCGGACGCCCGCCGTATGGGCCCCGAATTTCGCCGCCTCGGCACCGTCGAAGATGTTCATGGTCGGCGAGCCGATGAAGCCCGCGACAAAGAGGTTGCGCGGCGCCTTGTACAGTTCGAGCGGCGAGCCGACCTGCTCGATATTGCCGGCGCGCAGCACGACGATCTTGTCGGCCATCGTCATGGCCTCGACCTGGTCGTGGGTGACGTAGACCATCGTGGTTTCCAGCCGCTTGTGAAGCTCGGAGATCTCCAGCCGCATGCCCACGCGCAGCGCCGCGTCGAGGTTCGACAGCGGTTCGTCGAAGAGGAACGCCGCCGGCTCGCGCACGATGGCACGGCCGATGGCGACCCGCTGGCGCTGGCCGCCGGACAGCTGGCCGGGGCGGCGGTCGAGGTAGTCCGTGAGGTTCAGCGCCTTTGCCGCGGCTTCGATCCGACGCTTCTGCTCATCGTCCGGAACGCCCGCCATCCGCATCGGAAAGGCGATGTTCTTGCGCACCGACATATGCGGGTAGAGCGCGTAGGACTGGAACACCATCGCCAGGCTGCGCTTGGCCGGGGGCAGGTCGGTGGCGTCCTGCCCGTCGATGTTGATCTGCCCCGACGTGACATCCTCGAGCCCCGCGATCAGGCGCAGCAGCGTGGACTTGCCGCAGCCCGAGGGTCCGACGAAGACCACGAACTCGCCATCCTCGATCTCCAGGTCCAGAGGCGGGATGACCTCGACATCGCCAAAGCTCTTGGTGACCTTTTCAAGTGTAATGCGTCCCATGGTCGTTTCCCTATTTCACCGCGCCGAAGGTCAGGCCGCGGACGAGTTGTTTCTGGCTGAACCAGCCCATGATCAGGATCGGGGCAATGGCCATGATGGATGCCGCCGAAAGCTTGGCGTAGAACAGGCCCTCGGGGCTGGAGTAGCTGGCGATGAAGGCGGTCAGCGGCGCGGCCTTGGCCGCGGTGAGGTTCAGCGTCCAGAAGGCCTCGTTCCAGGCGAGGATGATGTTGAGGAGCACCGTCGACGCCATGCCGGGAATGGCCATCGGCGTCAGGACATAGAGCACCTCTTCGCGCAGCGACGCCCCGTCCATGCGCGCGGCTTCGAGGATCTCGCCGGGGATCTCCTTGAAATAGGTGTAGAGCATCCAGACGATGATCGGTAGGTTCATCAGCGTCAGCACGATGGTCAGGCCGAAGCGGCTGTCCAGCAGGCCGGTATCGCGGAAGATCAGGTAGATCGGAACCAGCACGCCGACCGGCGGAAGCATCTTTGTGGACAGCATCCACATCAGCACGTTCTTGGTGTTTTTCGAGGGCACGAAAGCCATCGACCACGCCGCCGGTATCGCGATCATCAGGCCGATCAGGGTCGAGCCGACCGAGATGATGACCGAGTTGGAGAAATGCTTGAAATAATCCGACCGGGCCTGCACCGCCGCGAAGCTGTCCAACGTCCAGCCACTGTCGAACAGGATCTGAAGCGGTGCCCGGATGGCGTCCTCCTCGGTCTTGAACGACAGGATCAGGATCCACAGGATCGGGAAGAACATCAGGAAGCCGAGCGTGCCGGCGATCGCGGTATTGACGCTCTTTCGCTTGGTCGAGATTGCGCGAGCCATGATCTCTCCTCCCTATGCGTCGAGGTTCTTGCCGATCATCCGCATCAGGAAGATCGCAACGATGTTGGCGAGGATGATGGCGATCACGCCACCGGCGCTGCCCATGCCCACGTCGAACTGCAGCAGCGACGAGACATAGATCAGATAGGTCAGGTTCGTCGTCGCCGTGCCCGGGCCGCCATTGGTCGTGACCAGGATCTCGGCAAAGACCGACAGCAGGAAGATCGTCTGGATCAGGATGACCACGGTGATCGCGCGCGCCAGGTGCGGCAGCATGATGAACCAGAACCTGTTCCCCCAGTTGGCGCCATCCATCTCGGCCGCCTCCAGCTGTTCCTGGTCCAGCGATTGCAGCGCCGTGAGCAGGATCAGCGTCGCAAAGGGCAGCCACATCCAGGACACGATGAAAATGATGGAAAGCAGCGGGATCTCGGCGAAGAAGTCGATGGGCTGAAAGCCGAGGCTTGTCGCGATATTGCCGAAGATCCCGTTCACCGGATTGAAGAACATGTTCTTCCACACCAGCGCCGACACGGTCGGCATCACGAAGAAGGGCGCAATGACCATGATGCGGATCACCCCGGTGCCGAACATCGGCTTGTCCAGCAAGAGGGCAAACCCGATGCCACCGATCACGGTGATCAGAAGGATGCCGCCGACCAGGGCCAGGGTGTTCCAGATCGCATCCTTGAAGCTGGGATCGGTGAAGAACCAGTAGTAGTTGTCCCAGCCCGCCCAGGGCGTCGCGCCGGGCGAAAGCAGGTTGTAGCGCAGGAACGAGAAATAGACGGTCATCACCAGCGGGACGATCATCCACATCAGAAGAAGGATCACGGCAGGTGATATCATCAACCGCGCGGCGGATCTGGACGCTTTGGTAGACATGCGCTTCGCCCTCCCGAACGAATGGCCAATAGCCCTTTGGTAAACGCCCCACTGGGGCACTTACGGAAACGCTATCACAAAGATTGAGTTGATCGGGATCGAAACGGGCCGGCGCATGACGCCCCGGCCCATTCCGGGAGGCGGTTACTTGATGTAACCCGCTTTGGTCATTTCACGGACGGCGAACTGCTGGCTGTTGGCCAGGGCTTCTTCGACCGACTGCTGCCCTGCCAGGGCCGCAGCGACCTGCTGTCCGACATAGTTGCCGATACCCTGGAACTCGGGGATCGCGACGAACTGCACGCCGGTATAGGGCACCGGTTCCGCGGTCGGGTCAGCCGGGTCGACCGACAGGATCGCATCCACGATCGTCGCCGCAAACGGCGCAGCCTCGAGACGGCGCGGGTCCTCTTCGACCGACTGACGCGTGCCGCTGGGTACGGCGACCCAGCCCTTGGTCTCGCCGACCAGTTCGAAATACTCCTTCGAGGTCGCCCATTTCAGGAAGTCCTTGGCGACGTCCTTCTTCTGCGAGCTGGCCGGGATCGCAAGCGCCCAGGACCAGAACCAGCCGGTGCCCTTGTCGGTGACCTGCTGCGGCGCCTTGAAGAAGTCCGTCACGTCCGCAACGCTCGAGGTGTCGGGGTTCTTCACGTCGGTCGCGGCCGAGGTTGCGTCGACCCAGGTCGCGCATTTGCCGTCCTTGAACAGCGCGCGGTTCTCGTTGTGGCCGTTCGACGACGAGCCCGGAGGACCATAGTTCTGCATCAGGTCGACATAGTAGGTGATCGCGTTGTTCCACTCTTGCGAGTCGAGCTGCGGCTGCCACTCCATGTCGAACCAGCGGGCGCCGAAGGCGTTGGCCATCGTGCCGACAAAGGCCATGTTCTCGCCCCAGCCGGCCTTGCCGCGCTGGCAGGTGCCGTAGATGCCGTTGTCGGGATCATGTGCCGCGGCGGCCATCTCCTTGAACTCTTCATAGGTCGGCTGACCCTCGGGGACCGCGATGCCCTTCTCGTCGAACACGTCGGTCCTGTAGTAGGTGAACGACGTCTCGGAATAGAGCGGCACGGCATAGAGGTTGCCATCGGTATCCGACAGGCCGTTGCGCACGAGCTGGAAGATATCGTCCAGATCATAGGATTCGTCGTCGGCGAAGTCGTTCAGCGGCTCGAGCCAGCCGTTTGCGCCCCAGATCGGCGTCTCGTAGGCGCCGATGAACATGATGTCGAACGATCCGCCATTCGTCGAGATGTCCTGCGTCGTGCGCTGGCGAAGGACGTTCTCTTCCAGGACGACCCAATTGATCGTGTTGCCGGTCGCCTCCTCCCATTGCGGGGCCAGTTCCTGCATCACGATCATGTCGGCATTGTTCACCGTCGCGACGGTGATTTCCTCGGCAAACGCACCGGCGCCCATCACGAGCGACAGTGCGGTTGCAGAGGCAAGAGTGTTTCTCAGGCTCATCAGTATTCCTCCCTGTGGTGAGATGACCTCGACGCTACGTAAACACACGTCGAGGGTCGTTTCAAGAATTTTCTTTACGCGCGATAATTTTTCTGGTCAAGCCGAATTGCGCAGCATGAGCCGGGCCGGGAACCGTTTCTCGCGGCGCGTATCGAAACTGCCGCCCTGTTCGATCAGCTCGAACAGCGTTTCGACGCCGCATTCCGAGACGGTGTCGTATTCATGCGCGACCGTGGTCAGCGACGGGCAGGTGAACCGTGCATGCGGATGATCGTCATGGCCCGCGACGCGCAGGGCACATCCGCTGCCGCGCCCGACGCGCAGGCCGCTTTCGTAGCAGGCCGCCAGAAACCCGATGGCCAGGCGGTCGTTGCTGCACAGCACCGTGTGGGTCGGCAATTCCCGATTCGCGATGGCGCGAAGCCCGCCCTCATAACCGCTGCGCTCGAACTCCCACCCCTCTCCATCCACCTGGACGAACATCGGCTCCAGACCCCGCGCCTGCATGGCCTCCCTGTAGCCGTGGCGCCGCGCGATCGAGTTGGGGTTCGAGGGGTTTTTCATCTCGAAAAAGCAAGGCGCGTCGCCGGTGCGGGTCAGATACTCGACGCTTTGACTGACGAAGCTCATGTTGTCCGATCCGACAAAGGCCGCGCCCACATCGCCGATGTCGCGGTCGAACAGGACGGTCGGAAACTCCTGGCAGAATTCGGCGATGAAATCGCGGTCGGAAAACCGACCCAGCGGTGCGAGAAGAACGCCGGACGGACGCAGGGAGCGCAGGCTTTCCAGCGCCTCGATCTCGCTGGCCTGCTCGCCATGCGAACTGAACAGGGCCGCTCGGTATCCGGCCTTGATGCAGCGCTGTTCGATGGTCCGGGCGATCTCGCCGAACACCGGATCGGCAAGATAGGGCACGACGATGCCGATGGTGCGCGTCAGTTTCCGGTTCTGGTTCATCGCGAAGATGTTCGGACGGTAGTCGTGTCGCTCCAGCGCCTCTTCGATGCGGGCGCGCGTCGACTTCTTCACGCTGTCCGGGTCATGGAAATACTTGGAAATCGTCGGCCGCGAGATTCCCGCGACCGCCGCGAACTCTTCCATGTTTCGAATCTTGTCGCCGTCCATTTGCCCGTCCGCCCATTGCGCCTATCGAAGCGTGTCTCGCACGCCACCTTGAACCAGACATCGCGGAAAGAAGTGATCTCGCGCGCCGAAATAAATTTACACTCGTAAAATTATGATTGACCTTAAATTAGTAAAATGGCACTCGTCAACTGGCGCATGGCCGGCGGAAGGACGTCAACCAGGAACGGTTTGGCCGGCCGGATCCATGCGTACCCCAGGGAGGATCCATGAAGAAAATCGCCGTCATCGGAGAGATCCTGGTCGAGATCATGGCCGACCGCCCCGGCCTGGGGTTCTTTGAGCCGCTGGCGCTGACCGGCCCCTATCCCTCGGGCGCGCCCGCCATCTTCATCGACCAGGTGGCCCGGTTGGGCCAGCCCTGCGGCATCGTCTCGTCGGTCGGACACGACGATTTCGGGCAGATCAACCTGTCGCGTCTGCAAGCGGATGGCGTCGACGTGTCCGCTGTCTCCATCGATCCCGCCCGGCCGACCGGCAGCGCCTTCGTGCGATACCGCGAGGACGGGGCGCGGGACTTCATCTTCAACATCGAGCACGCCGCCTGCGGCCGGATCACCCTGACACCCCAGGCCGAACACCTGTTCCAGAAGGCCGATCACCTGCATGTCATGGGCTCGTCCCTGTCCTCGGATCGCCTGGTGGAGATCAATCTCGCCGCCGCCGAGACGATCAAGGCCCGGGGCGGCACGCTGTCCTTCGACCCCAACCTGCGCAAGGAAATGCTGTCCCGGCAGGAGATGCGCGCGGCGATGCAGAGGATCCTCGGCATGACCGACCTGTTCCTGCCCAGTGGCGAGGAACTGACCCTGCTGACCGAGGCGGCCCGCGACCAGGACGCGCTTGCGGAATTGCTTGGACAAGGCGTCCGGGCGATTGTGCACAAACAGGGCGCGAAAGGCGCGGAATATCACGACGCCGATGGCTCGGTCCGGGCGCCCGCCTTCCCGGTAGAGGAGATCGACCCGACCGGTGCCGGCGACTGCTTTGGTGCCACCTTCACCACCCATTGGCTGCGCGGCACCGACCCCGAGCGTGCGCTGCGCCTGGCGGCGGCAGCAGGCGCGCTGGCGGTGGGCAAGCGCGGGCCGATGGAAGGCACCAGCGACGGCGAGACCATTGAGGCCTTCATCAAGCATCACGAGGGGGACGTCTGATGCGCCATCCGCTGCTTGCCATCCCCGACGCCTATCATGCCGGCACTCCGCGCGGCATCACCTCGGTCTGTTCCGCGCACCCGATCGTCATCGAGGCCGCGCTGCGCATTGCCAGGCGGCTGGACCGTCCGGCGCTGATCGAGGCGACCTGCAACCAGGTCAATCAGGACGGCGGCTATACCGGCATGACGCCGCAGGATTTCCGCGACTTCGTGCACCAGATCGCGCGGGACAAGGGCTGCGCGGAGGTCGAGATCATCCTGGGCGGCGACCACCTGGGCCCGAACCCGTGGAAGGCGCTCGCGCCGGACGAGGCGATGGCCAAGGCCGACGCGATGATCACTGCATACGCCGCCGCCGGATTCACCAAGCTGCATCTCGACACGTCGATGGGCTGCAAGGGCGAACCCGCGGCGCTGGCCGACGAGGAGACGGCGGCCCGGGCCGCCCGCCTGGCCGAAATCGCAGAGGCGCACGCGCCGGGCAATCCGCCCCCGGTCTATATCATCGGCACCGAGGTGCCCGTGCCGGGTGGCGCGACCGAGGCGCTGGACCATCTTCAGATCACCACGCCCGACGCGGTGCAGAAGACCCATGCCGTCCACCGCGACGCCTTTGCCGCGCGCGGTCTTTGCGATGCCTTCGCTCGGGTTTTCGGACTGGTGGTGCAGCCGGGGGTCGAGTTCGGCCACAGCGATGTCATCCAGTTCGCGCCCGAGAAGGCGCGCGGCCTGTCGGCCAGCCTGAGGGGGTTGCCGGGCCTCGTCTTCGAGGCGCATTCGACCGACTACCAGACCGAGGCGAACCTGGCCGCGCTGGTCGAAGGCGGGTTCTCGATCCTGAAGGTCGGACCCTGGCTGACCTTCGCGCTGCGCGAGGCGCTTTATGGCCTGGACGCAGTCGCCGATATTCTCGACCAGACACCGCCGCAGGGCCGCCTGATGCAGGCGATGGAAGACCTGATGCAGGCCGCGCCCGCCAATTGGGAGAAGTATTACGACGGCACGGACCGGGAGAAATGGCTGCAACGGCATTTCAGCCTGTCCGACCGCATCCGCTACTACTGGCCCGACCCAAGCGCCCGCGCCGCGGTCGACGCCCTCCTCGACCGGCTGGCTAACCGCGAGATCCCGGCGCCGGTGGCCAGCCAGTATCTTCCGGGGCTCGGCACCGAAGACCCGCCCTGCACAGCGCGCGAGGCTCTGCTGAAGGCGGTCGAAACCGTCCTGGCCCGCTACGAACGCGCCATCCGCCCCGGCGGGTAGCCTGTCCACTGCCATCGCCCGGCGCGGCGAAGCGGTGTTTCATAAAACCTTCACTTTCGGTCGATCCATAATTCCTATAATCGGGAAATATGGAAATAACGATTCCCCGCCGCCTGTCCACGCTCGGTCATCCCCAACGGCTGGCCCTGTTCCGCCTGCTGATGCGCCGCTATCCCGACCGCGTGCCGGCGACCGAGCTGGCGCAGGCGCTCGGGCTCAGGCCAAACACGCTTTCCAACTATGTCAACGCGCTCATGCAGGCCGGTTTGGTCAGCCAGGAGCGGGTGGGGACGTCCCTGCGCTATGCCATCGACATGAAGGCCGCGCGCGAGACCATCGACTACCTCATGCGCGACTGTTGCAGGGGACGGCCCGAGATCTGCGCCCCGAACGACTACCCCGCCCCTCAAGGAAACAGCCCGATGACCGACCGAAAATACAATGTCCTGTTCATCTGCACCGGGAACTCCGCCCGCTCGATATTCGCGGAATCCATCCTGCGGGACATGGCCGGGGACAGGTTCGAGGCCTACTCGGCCGGCACAAGGCCCCGCTCGGAACTCAACCCATTTGCGCTCGACGTGCTGAAGCAGAAGGGTCATGACGTCTCGGTCCTCCGTGCCAAGAACGTCTCGAAGTTCCAGGGCGCGGATGCGCCGGAATTCGATTTCGTCTTCACCGTGTGCAATCAGGCCGCGAACGAGGAATGCCCCTCGTGGCAGGGCCAGCCTATCAGCGCGCATTGGGGGCTGCCCGATCCGGTGAAGGTCGAAGGCTCGGATGCCGAAAAGAGCCTGGCCTTCCACCAGACCTATGGCGCGCTGCACAACCGCATGACCGCGTTTACCGCCCTGCCCCTTGCCGCGCTTGACCGGCTGTCGCTGCAGAAGGCCGTCGATGAAATCGGCCAATCCACGGAAGAAGGACCAACCGAATGACCGTCTATGCGCTGAACGGCCTTGGCCGCATCGGCAAACTTGCGCTGAAGCCCCTGCTGGAGCGCGGCGCCACGATCGCCTGGATCAACGATGCCGCCGGCGATCCCGAGATGCACGCGCATCTGTTCGAGTTCGATACGGTGCATGGACGCTGGGCGGCCGAGTTTGCCCATGACGCAGACAGCGTCACGATCGACGGCACGCGCCTGCCCTTCATCGGCACGCGCGACATCGGCGGGCTGCCGCTGGACGGTGTTGACGTGGTGATCGACTGCACCGGCGTCTTCAAGACCGAGGCCAGCATCGCGCCCTATTTCGACGCGGGCGTGAAGAAGGTGGTCGTGTCGGCCCCGGTGAAGGACGGCGATGCCGCCAACATCGTCTATGGGGTGAACCACGAGATCTACGACCCCGCGCGCCACGACATCGTGACCGCCGCCAGTTGCACCACCAATTGCCTCGCCCCGGTGGTGAAGGTCATTCATGAAAACCTGCGCATCCGGCACGGCTCCATCACCACCATTCATGACGTGACGAACACGCAGACCATCGTGGACCGCCCGGCCAAGGACCTGCGCCGCGCCCGATCGGCGCTTAACTCGCTGATCCCCACGACCACCGGCAGCGCAACCGCCATCACGCTGATCTATCCCGAGCTGACCGGGCGGCTGAACGGGCATGCGGTTCGCGTGCCATTGCTCAATGCCTCGCTGACCGATTGCGTGTTCGAGGTCGCGCGTGAGACCACCGCCGAGGAGGTCAACGCGCTGTTCAAGGCCGCGGCGGATGGGCCGCTCAAGGGTATTCTGGGCTATGAGGAACGCCCTCTGGTCTCGACCGATTACACCAACGACCAGCGCTCGGGCATCGTGGATGCGCCCTCGACGATGGTGGTGGGCGGCACGCAGGTGAAGGTCTATGCCTGGTATGACAACGAGATGGGGTATGCGCACCGGCTGGTCGACGTGGCCTGCATGGTCGGGGACAACCTGTGAGGGATACCTCCACCCGGCCCGAGGGCCTGTCGGCCTATATCGCCGTCACAGCGGCCTACTGGGCCTTCATGCTCACCGATGGCGCGCTGCGCATGCTGGTGCTGCTGCACTTTCACACGCTGGGTTTTTCGCCGGTGCAGCTGGCTTATCTCTTCGTACTCTACGAGATCGCCGGGATGGTCACCAACCTGACCGCCGGCTGGATCGCGGCGCGGTTCGGCCTGACCTCGACACTCTATGCGGGGCTGGGCATCCAGGTGCTGGCGCTCCTGGCGCTGACGCAGCTGGATCCGGGCTGGGCGATCGGGGCGTCGGTGGCTTTCGTGATGCTGGTCCAGGGGGCCAGCGGTGTCGCCAAGGACCTGGCCAAGATGTCGTCGAAATCGGCGGTGAAGATCCTTGCGCCCAAGGAGGGGGATGGCCTGTTCCGCTGGGTCGCCATCCTGACCGGCTCCAAGAACGCGGTGAAGGGTCTGGGCTTTCTGCTGGGCGCCGCGCTGCTGGCCACATTCGGATTCACTCCGGCTATCCTGGGCATGGCCGCCGTCCTCTTCGTCATTCTGGTCGCGGTGCTGATCGCGATGCCCGCTGGCCTGCCGAAGGGGCGCAAGGGGGCCAGGTTCTCCGAGGTCTTCTCGAAATCGGCCAATGTGAACTGGCTGTCGCTGGCGCGGGTGTTCCTGTTCGGCGCGCGGGACGTGTGGTTCGTCGTCGGCATTCCGATCTATTTCTACGCCGTCTTGTCCGATGGCAGTGAGGCCGGCAACCGCGCCGCCTTCTTCCTGATCGGCACCTTCATGGCGCTCTGGATCATCCTCTACGGCGCGGTTCAGGCCGGGGCACCCCGCCTCCTGCGCGCCGGCACCCGCGATGAGGCGCAGCTGTTCGGTGCCGCGCGCGGCTGGGCCTGGGTCCTGGCGGCGGTTCCGGCGACGCTGACGGCGGCCGCCTGGGCGGCACCCGGTCCGGAAACATGGCTGACGCTGACCCTGGTTGCCGGTCTGCTGGTGTTCGGCGGAGTGTTCGCGATCAATTCGGCCCTGCATTCCTACCTGATCCTGGCCTTTACGAGGGCCGAGCGGGTCACCATGGATGTGGGCTTCTATTACATGGCGAATGCCGGTGGTCGGCTTGCCGGCACGGTTCTGTCGGGCCTGACCTATCAGGCGGGGGGATTGACCCTCATGCTGGCCACGGCGACGGTCATGGTGGCCGCATCCGCCCTCGCCGCGGGGCGATTGACGGGCGAGACCAAGGAAGTCGAGGCGACATGAGCATCTTTGAACGCTACCTGACCGTCTGGGTCGCGCTGGCCATGGTGGCCGGCATCGCCATCGGCAGCATCGCGCCGGAATTGGTCTCGGCCATCGCCGCGGCGGAAATCGCCCGCGTGAACCTGGTGGTCGCGGTGCTGATCTGGGCGATGGTCTATCCGATGATGGTGGGCGTGGACCCGTCCAGCCTGCGCGATGTGGTCAAGCAGCCCAGGGGGCTTGCCATCACGCTCACCGTCAACTGGCTGATCAAGCCCTTCACCATGGCGGCCCTGGGTGTCCTGTTCTTCGAAGTGGTCTTCGCCGACCTGATCGCGCCCGGGGATGCGCAGCAATACATCGCCGGCCTGATCCTGCTGGGCGCGGCGCCCTGCACCGCGATGGTGTTCGTCTGGTCGCAACTGACCCGGGGCGACGAAAGCTACACGCTGCTGCAGGTGTCGGTGAACGACGTGGTGATGGTCTTTGCCTTCGCGCCGATCGTCGCCTTCCTGCTGGGGGTCACGGATATCGTGGTGCCGTGGGAGACGCTGGTGCTTTCGGTCATCCTCTTCGTGGCCCTGCCGCTGGCGGCGGGCCTGTGGACGCGGGCACGACTGGGCAGTGCCCGGCGGATCGAGACCTTCCAGGCGCGGGTCAAGCCGTGGTCGGTCATCGGGCTGATCGCGACGGTCGTGATCCTCTTCGGCCTGCAGGGCCAGGTCATTCTCGACCGGCCCCTGGTCATCGCCCTGATCGCCGTGCCGATCCTGCTGCAATCCTACGGCATCTTCGCGCTGGCCTATGCGGCCGCCTATGCCCTCAACGTCCCGCACCGGATCGCGGCCCCCTGCGCGCTGATCGGGACGTCGAACTTCTTCGAACTGGCCGTGGCCGTGGCCATCAGCCTTTTCGGTCTGAATTCCGGGGCGGCGCTGGCCACCGTGGTCGGTGTTCTGGTCGAAGTACCGGTGATGCTCTCGCTCGTGGCTTTCGCAAACCGAACCCGCGGGCGTTTCGTGTCGGATCCAGCCGCCCGGGTGGAGACGCCCTAGCCGACAGCGCAAGCTCGAATGCCATGCGCCGGGTCGTTGGCACCGCTGCGTTGACGGCGCACTGACGCGGCGATGACGATCGGAATCGTATCCTGAAATCCCTGCCGGAACACCCCGGCAGCGGAGCACACAGGAGACCGAACCGATGACACCCCATGACAAGATGGCCCCCTACGGCACATCGGGCCAGGAGGCCTTTACGGCGGAACGCTTGCCCGGTCAGCCCGATCCGACGCATGGATCCGGTCAGGCCCCAGGTCAGCTTTCCGCCGACAACGTAATCGTCGACCCGATTCCGCCCAAGACGAACCCCTTCACCAGCCTGGCAGGGCATGGCGGCACGGGTCAGCCGCCGAAACCGATCCCGCCCCTGAGCGCGCCCACGCTGCCGGGGCTGGAACCGCTTCCGGGCTACTTTCCGCCAGAGGCGCTTGAGAGTGGCGAGGAAAGCGGCGACGATGACGATTTCCGCCCGATGCCCGCCGACTGCCAGGCCGCAACACCCGAACAGGAGGAGTTCACGCTCTTTCTCCGTGCTGCGACCCAGGCGCCGACGCTGCCGAACGACCAGCATTCGGGGCTCGAGAAGGGCGGCAAGTTCTGGAAGAAGGTCCGGAAAGGGGCCAAGAAATTCTTTGGCGGCGTCGCCAAATTCTTCGGTGGCAGCGGCTTTGGCAGCGGCCGGCTGATCGGCGCCGTTGCGTCCGGCATCGCCGGCGCGATCCCGGAACGCGGCACCTACGAAGTGGTCATCGGCCCCGACGACCGCATGCCGATCCTCGATACGACCGTCGCGCCGTTCTCAGGCTGCACCCAACTCGACATCACGTCGCCCAGCGGCCGCGAATATGTCGGCAGTGCAAGCTGTATCGCGCGCACCGGCCGGTTCAGCGTATTCCTGACCGCCGCGCATTGCGTCTATTTCCACGACGCCGGCGGCATGGCGAGCACCATCAAGGTCTCCCCGGGCCGCAGCGTCGACGATTTCCCGTTCGGAAGCGCGCATTTCCGGCTGAACGTCGATATCGGCGCGATCTTCGTTCCGGACGCCTGGATCGAAAGCCGCGCCCGGTCGGCGGATTGGGCGCTGGTAATCGTCGAGGACACGTTCGAGACCGCAGATGGCCGGTACCCCCACGTGTTCGACGTCAAGGCCTTCGAAGACCACGAACTGGGCAACCAGGTCGGCCAGGTCAGCGGCTATCCGGTGGACATGACCAACGCGATGATGGATTCGACCCGCCAGTATTTCCACGCCGACGAGGTGGCCGCAGTCGAAGAGGGCCGGATCGTCTACCGGCTCGACACGACCGGCGGCCAGAGCGGCTCGCCATTCTGGTTCCACGACAGCACGAACGGAACCCGCATCATCGCCGGCGTCCACACGATGGGCGACAGCTCGGGCAATTCCGCAACCCGGATCACGCCGGAAATCGTGGCGAAGATCCAGGAATGGATCGCCGTCGCCGAGGCCGTCTGAGCCCGGCCCGGCACCTCTGCACAACATCAAAGGCATGGGGGGGCCTGCCCCCGCCTGCCGCAGCCAGGAGACGAAGACATGCCAACCATCACCGGAAAGGTCCTGTCCAAGCAGGACAGTCAAAGCGAACCCCTGCCCGGCGTCCTTGTCGGCATCCTGTCCGCCACCGCGGAACACCCCGATCTTGCCTCGCGCACAGACGCCGACGGCAGCTACAGCCTCGAGGGGCTGGCCCCGGGAACCTACCTGATTTCAGCGGCCGGCACGTCGGTGAAGACGACGATCTCCGCCAAGGACGACATCGTGGCGTGCGATATCCTTGCGGGCGCGCCGCTGGAGGGCGACACGGGCCTGCAAGAACCGGTCCGAGACCCGGCCGGAAAGCACCCCGCCGGCGACGGCTCTGAAGAGGCGGATGACCTGATCGGCGAGCCCGAGAGCTTCTCGGACGACCCGACCGCGCGCGACACGCCGGACGACGGCGGGCTGGAGGCGGCGGAAATCTCGCTCATCGACCGCGGGCTGGTCTATGCCATTCTCAGCCTCAGGATCGGCGCGGGGCTGCGTGACCGGGACGCCCTGACCGACGCGGCCTACCAGGCGTTGCATCCCGACGAACAGCTGCCGTTCTCGACCGACGACCCCGATCTGGAGCAGAAGAGCCGCGAATGGCTGGAGCTGCGCGACCTTGTCGATCCCCTGCTGGGCGACGCGCCGCCGCCTGCACCGCGCGTGACCACCACCGAGGGGTTCGGCCTGCCGGCGCAGCGCTTGCCCGACGGGCGGGGATACCGGGTGCGGCGCAACGGGATCAACTGGCTGGACCCCAGGGTGATCGACGCGATACAGGCCATCGGCAAGGCCTGGGACCGGCGTAACCCGGGCACCGAACTGTGGATGCTCGACGGCAGCAAACGCGAGGGCGGCCCGGTCGGAAATCACAAGTCGCACCGGATCTACCGCGATATCGACATGCAGCTCAGGATCGATGGGCAGAAACTGTGCATGACCAAGGCGCGCTATGCCGAGTGGCGCGTCCTGTGGCAGGATCTGGCGGATCTCGTGCACGCCAACGGCGTCCTGCCCGTAAAGGTGATCGGGTTCTCCGACAAGCTGGTGTCCGGCGTTTCGAACTGGGCGGGCCACTACTGCCATTTCCACGTCCGCTTCTGCGCGCCGCCCGACCAGATCGCGGCGGTCGAGGCGGCGGTGGCCGAACTCTACTCGGACAAGCCGCGCCGCAAGCGGCCCAACTACCGCTGCCGGTCCGGCGCCTTCGAGGCGGGCCAGTTGCCGGCCCCCGACACGCCGCGCTTCGAGCTGCATCCGGTCGACTATCTCGACGCCGAGAGCCAGGCCGAGGCCGCCGCGCAGGGGATCACCCTGGTCCAGCGCGGGTTCGCCTATGCCGCGATCGGGCTTGCCTATGCCCGCGGGGTGCGGGGCAAGGACCGGCTGACGGACGAGGGGTGGCAGGCAGTCTATCCCGACGCGCCTTTCCCGCTGCGCTCGTGGCATGACGCGTTCGGCGAGAAGCGCCGGGCCTGGCTGGACATCCGCAGCATGGTGGAGGGGTTCCTGGACGGGATCGGAACGGGAGCGCGGCCGCCGCCCAAGGCGCCTGCCACATGCGTGAACGCGGGCCGTGCCGAGCTTCGGCGGCTGGCCTCTGCTGCGGAGGCCGCAGGCGCGCCGACAGGTTTCGCCATCTTCGCCGAGGCCGCGGCCTGGACGGAAAGCCGCTGGAACAACTGCGCAGTCAATGACAGCCCCTCGGAGGCGGCAGCGGCGTTGCGGTTGTTTGAAGGCGCGAAGGGACGTGGCTGGTTCCCCGACAACCCCTATGGCGCCGAGGAATTCGGCATCGGCTCGATGGGCTGGTTCGGCGGAATGGGGGCAACGATGCTGATCGCCGGCGGCAACCGCGGCCCGTTCATCAACGCCCATCCGCAACTGGTCAAGGACCCTGTGGCGTCCATCGTGATGATCGCCGATTTCGCCGTCCGGGTGACCCGGAAATACAAGGTACGCCACATGCTCGATATCCGCCGCGGCATGGCGGGCCTGCGCCTGATCGGGGCGGCGGCGGACAACCGCGAACGGGCGCAGCTCACACGCGCGCGGTTCGACGAGGGGTTGCGACGCGCGGGCGTCGATGATCCCGAGGCGTTCATGCTGCGCAAACCCGACATCTCGCGCTATCCCGGCGCCTGGGAGCTTTGGCTGCAACTGGACGCACAGAGATGACCGCGCGCGCCGGGACGCTTCTCAAGCGCCCGGCGCGCTGCTACCATCACCGCCTCACCATCAGGAACCGCTGCCATGGCCCCGCCCCACGTCCGCTTCGAGAACAACCCGCTGCAGGTCTGGTCGACCCGCGCTGCGCGCATCCTGGGCAGGCTGATCGCCGCCTGGGCCACCGACCCGGCGGCCCGCCCTGCCAACGCCCGGATCGAGGGCGACGGCCGATTAATCGTCTTCCCGGTCGCCGATCTCCGCGCCATTCTGGACGCCCTGCCCCCGGAGGACCGGTTGCGAAACGATGAACTCGAGATCCATCCCGACGTGAAGGAGATCGAGCTGGTGCTGCCGCGAAAGGACCGCTTCACCGTCCGCCTGCCCGACCCCGATGCGATTGCCCACCAGAAGGCGGTGATTGCCCGTGGCCACGACCCGGCCGTCCTGATGCCGACGATCTACGGCATGGTGGGCAGCGATGCGACCGCCGATGGCTGGCTGGAACTGCGCTCCGATGGCCAGGAGGACGCCGCGGCGGTCCACGAAGTGCGCCTGACCGCGGACGACCCGCTCGACCTGTTTCTCCATCCGTTCCTGGCCGGCTACAGCTGCGCGCAATGCACCTAGAGGCCAGCGGCGCCCTTCAAGAGTGAGCCGAGCCGCGCACGCTGGTCCGGGTCGGCCAGCGGAAAGAGCGACCGGAACCACGCCGCTAGCGCCGCGTCGTCGGGGACATCGTCCCAGATCCACCTTTGGCGGGCGAGGTGCGCGAACTCCGACCAGGCCGCCTGCGCCTCGGCCGGCCGCGCCTGGTGCCACAGCGCGGCCGCTTGCCAGCCGGGCACGTTCACGATCGCGGTGCCGCAGGCCTCGCAGGCCGCGATACATCCCTCCATGTCGCCGGCAAGGAACCGGATCGGCGCGTGGAACCCCCACTGGAAGGGTTCGGTCGTCCAGCCGGACGCGACCACCTGCCGGCTGAGATCGGTGGCCAGATCCAGGTCGCCTCCGAACGCCGCCCCCAGTGCCGAGGATAGCATCGTCCAGGGGTCGTTCGGGTTGCATTCGCGGGCAATATGGAACCCCGTCGCCGCCTTGGCATGCTCACCCAACAGGCAATGCGCCCAGGCGCGATGCAGATGCGCGCGGGTGTCCAACGGATCCAGGGCGATGGCCCGCGTCGCCAGATCCCGCGCCGAGATATGCTCTTCGTCCCGTCGCACATGCCCGGGCAGCATCAGATGCTGACCGTTCTTGAGCCGGGCCAGGCTGCTGTAGCCGATCGACGCGTCGGGCGCGAGGTCGATGACCCGCCGGAAGCATTGGTCGGCCCGGGTCAGGCCCTGCGCGTCGAAACGGTCAAGCTGCATGTTTCCCTGCAGCCAGGCATCGAAGGCCCTGGATCCGAAATCGACACGCGACAGGTGCCGCAGACGTTCCCGCGATACCCCCAGCGACAGCGCCGCGGCGATCCGGCTGATCACCGTGGCCTGCGTCGCCAGCCAGTTCTCGCCAAGACCTTGCCACCGGTCGCTCCAACTCACCGTGCCGGTATCTTCAGCCGTGAGAACCGCAAGCAGCAGTAGCTCGCCCGAGACCATGCCCACCGACAGGTCCAGGACATAGTCGGCAGCGTCGGCGGAATAGTCCCGATCCACCACGCGGAACGTTCGAAACCGCATGAGTGTCGCCGCCATCTCCGCCCGGACCAGACGGGCGACGCTGTCGACGGTCGCATCACCCACCGCCACCGTCCGCCCCAGCGCGATCCTGAGCGCCACGTCCCGCTGCCGCGCGGGCTGTGGCGCGGGCCGCAAGGGGGCGGCGGTCTTGATTGCCACGACAAGCGCCTGTGTCTCGCCATCCGGCTCGGTGTCATAGGTCTCATCCAGGTGCGTCCAGAGCCGCGCGTAGACATCCAGCGCCCGCGCCGTGCGCCCGGCGTGATAGTGGTGCTCCATCAGGTGGCGGGCGGCGCGTTCGTCGGCGGGCTCGATGGCAAGCATGGTCTCCGCGGCGTTCAGCCCCACGGCCTCGTCAGAACCCGCGAGGCACGTGTCGAGAGCTGCCTGAAGTCGCGTCAGGTAGGATTGCCGCTGAAGCTTCAACCATGTCTCGAACAGCTCTCCTCGATGCGGCTCGGCGCCCAGCAACCGGTCGGGCAAGGCGGCGCCGCTCTGCAGGGCTTCGGGCACCTGGCCTGACTCCATTTCCCGCAGGACATCATAAAGGTCGCTCCGAACCTGTCCCGCCAGTGCAACCGTGCCGCGATCGGCGGTCAGAACGGGCCATCGGCTGCCCGACGCCTGCCCCACCTTGTGCAGGGTCTGGCGCAGGTTGTGGCGCGCGGCGCCTTCATCGGAGTTTTCCCACAGCAACGTCGCAAGCCGCTGCCGATCTTCGCGACCCCCGGTGCTGAGCGCCAGATAAGCCAGTAGGATCCGCGCCGCCGCCGAACGCGGCGTGATTTCGACTCCGCCCCGGAACAGTCGGACAGGCCCCAGAACCTGCAGGCGAAACCCCACCTGTGTCATGGCCCCGCCGAGATGTAGAAAGGCCAGCGAACGTGGCCCGAGGGCGGCATCAGGTCGGGGCTGCTGACGCGCAGAACACCGGGATCGGCGGGGGCTGACTCGATGGACCAGCGCAGGCCGGCGCGGCGCAGGGCATGGGCGGGGTCTTCCGCCGGCGCTTCGGTTGCCTTCCCCTGGGGCAGCAGTCGCGCTTGCACTCCGTCCAGGGTCAGGCCGTGAGCGCGGGAAAGAACCGCTTGCGACGCCGGTGACAGGGTCACGCCCCTTGTCGCTCGGTGCCGCTCCAGGGCAAGTCCGAATTCCATCTGGTACAATTCCCGCAAGGCGCCCAGCGCCGCGTCGGATGCATTCGGGCGGCACGCGGCGCCGAAACAAATGGATCGCCCGGCCCCGTCGCAGGACCACGCGACAAGCACCGGCGGCAAACCGCCGGCGCCCAGTTGCACCAGCCCCGTCTTCCGCTCCCGACGCCGGGGCCAGGCCGCGCGGGCGTCGAAAAAGGCGCGCGCGGCCTGCGCGCCCGGCGCCAGTGCCCTGACATCCGAGGCCCCGTGCCACCATCCAAGGCATGTCCAGCGCTCGATCATCTCGCAAAGGGCCCTGCGCAGAACCGCATCGGGCCCATCGTCGCCCGCCGCCATTCCGGACAAGCCGGCCGGAGCCGGCATCACCACCGCCGCCCGCCGTTCGCGCCGTTCCGCGTCATGGCGCCGGCGCGCATCACGCGCCGTCCGGCCGACGCCGGTGGCGCTGACCACGCCGCCCGACCAGTTCGATGCCGATGCGGCAAGAAAAAGAGTGGGCACGTCCGGCATCGTCGACACGACGACGGCACCTGCCGATGCCCGGATCTCAAGGTTCTCGTCGCGGAGGTTTGGCGATGGCACGGACGAGTTCTCCCCAGCCGCTTGGATTGTGGTCGCCCCCTGCGTGCACAAGTCTGCAGCGATGCCCGTCGTTTGTCGATTCCGGATCGTGGCCGGAAATCGTCCGGGTTATGGCCTGGGCGCAGGCTTTTGGTTCGATATTACCCCGGGCGGTGTCACCGTGACCGCCGAGGAACCCGGTTGCGGCACGCATCCCGGTTCTGTTCGCTCCGGGCCCGCCGCCTCAGAGGCCGGCCAGCGATTTTACATGTGCCACGATCCGATCCGTTCCCTGGCCGGCCTTGAGGCAAGCGAACACAACAGGCAGGTCCCCTCGCATCCGGCCCGCGTCCCTGCGCATGACGTCCAACGAGGCGCCGACATGCGGGGCAAGGTCGGTCTTGTTGACGACCAGTATGTCGGACCGGGTGATCGCCGGGCCGCCCTTGCGCGGGATCTCCTCGCCCGCCGCGACGTCGATCACGTAGATCGTGAGATCCGCCAACTCGGGGCTGAACGTGGCCGAGAGGTTGTCGCCACCGGATTCGATCAACACGATCGCCACGTCGGGATGGCGCGCGCGCATCTCCTCCAAGGCGGCGAGGTTGATCGAGGCGTCCTCGCGGATGGCCGTGTGCGGGCATCCGCCGGTCTCTACGCCGATCACGCGATCCGAGGGCAGAACCTGCATTCGCATCAGCGCCTCGGCGTCCTCCTGGGTGTAGATATCGTTGGTGATCACACCGATGGAGTGGTCGTGCTTCAACAGCTCGGCAAGCCGCGCGGTCAGGGTGGTCTTGCCCGCACCGACCGGGCCGCCAATACCGACGCGCAACGGACCATTGAGTTTCGTCATGACTGGAACAACCTCGGTTCAAGGGTTTCGTGCCGCATCGCGGCTATGTCGGAGAGAAAGGCGTTGCCGAAGACGTCGTCCGCATCGGCACCCCTGGTCTGGTCCGCGACCTGCAGGCAGAGGTCCTGCAGGTGCAGGATCACCCGCTGCCCGGCCGTCTGCCCGACGGGAGAGAGCCGGATCGCCGCCGAGGTCAGGTTGGCGACAAAGGCCTGCAGGTAGAGCGCGACCGTCGCGTCGATGTCCAGCCCGGCCAGGCGCGCGGCGCGGCCGACGGCAACGGCCAGGAGCATGTCGGGCAAGGCCAAGTTCCAGATCGCGTTCACGGTGGCCACGAAGGCCGACCCTTGCCGCTCGGCCTCGCGCAGCCGCTCATGACCCAGGGTGAAGGCGCGGGCCTTGGCGTCGATCTCCAATGGGTCGTCCACGACATGCGCCAGGCGCAGCCAGATCGCATCGGCGCGGCCCGTACCGTCTGTCAGGCAGTCCCGCAACCAGGCTTCGAGACCGTCCGCATCGGCGATCCATCCGTCATGGATGGCGGTCTCGATCCCGTGCGAATAGGCGAAGGCGCCGGTTGGAAAGCCGGGCGCCAGCCATTGGGTCAGCGTCAGGAGCCGTGCGTCAATGGGCATGGGCCGTGTGTCCATGATCGTGGGAATGGGTGCGGCCATGACCATAGGCGCCGCCTTCGGGCGCAAAGGGTTCGGTGACCCCGGTCACAGAGGCGCCCAGGTGGCCCAGCATATGGGCGATGACGGGGTCGTCCCGGATCAGAAGCCGCGTTGCCTCGACCTGGCAGGGCGTATGCCGGTTGCCGATATGCCAGGCAAGGCGCGGCAGGTCCGGACCAGTTACTGCCAACAGGGTTTCGGCGGCGGCGACGACTTCCACCAGTCGTCCGTCGACCAGCTTCAGGGCGTCGCCATGATCCAGCGAAACGGTCCGCTCGAAATCCGCTATGAACGACCAGCCATCTTCGGTGGTCAGTTTCCTGCGGCGAAAGAACCGTTGCTCATAGGTGAGCGCGCACCGGACCGCGGGACCGGTCCAGGTGCCTGCGGTGCGGATCGTCTGGGCGAGGGGCAGTTCGGTCATGGGAGCCTCAAAACAGGAAATAGCGCTGCGCCATCGGCAACTCGGTTGCCGGCTGACAGGTCAGCAGCTCGCCATCGGCCCTGACCTCGTAAGTTTCGGGATGCACCTCGATTTCCGGCGTGGCGTCGTTCAGCACGAGATCGCTTTTGCCGATGGCGCGGGTGTTCCCGACGGCCAGCAACGTCTTGGCCAGCCCAAGGGCATCGCCCAGGCCCTCGGCCATCGCGGCCTCCGAGACGAAGGTCACGGCATTGGCCTCGACCGACCGGCCGAACGCCCCGAACATGGGCCGGGTATGGACCGGCTGCGGCGTCGGGATCGACGCGTTGGGGTCGCCCATCTGCGCGCAGACGATGCTGCCGCCGATCAGGACCATCTCGGGCTTCACGCCGAAGAAGGCAGGGTTCCAGAGCACCAGATCTGCGCGCTTGCCTTCCTCGATCGAACCGATATGCGCTGACAGGCCGTGGGCGATGGCCGGGTTGATCGTGTATTTCGCGATATAGCGCCGGACCCGGAAATTGTCGTTTTCACCGGCCTCCTCCGGCAGGGCGCCGCGCTGCTTCTTCATCTTGTCGGCGGTCTGCCAGGTGCGGATGATCACCTCGCCGACGCGCCCCATGGCCTGGCTGTCGGACGCGATGATCGAGAAGGCGCCCATGTCGTGCAGAATGTCCTCGGCGGCGATCGTCTCGCGCCGGATGCGGCTCTCGGCGAATGCCACGTCCTCGGGGATCGACTTGTCGAGATGATGGCAGACCATCAGCATGTCGAGATGTTCGTCGACGGTGTTGACCGTGAAGGGCCGTGTCGGGTTGGTGGACGACGGCAGCACATGGGCCTCGCCGCAGATCTTGATGATGTCCGGGGCATGCCCGCCGCCGGCGCCTTCGGTATGGAAGGCGTGGATGGTGCGGCCCGCGATCGCGGCGATTGTGTTCTCGACGAAACCGCTTTCGTTCAACGTGTCGGTGTGGATCATGACCTGGACGTCCATCGTGTCGGCGACCGACAGGCAGCAGTCGATCGCGCCGGGCGTCGTGCCCCAGTCTTCGTGGAGTTTCAACGCGCAGGCGCCCGCCCTGACCTGTTCCTCGAGAGCGGCGGGCAGCGAGGCATTGCCCTTGCCCGCAAAGGCGAGGTTCATCGGAAAGGCGTCGGCCGCCTGCAGCATCCGGCCCAGGTGCCACGGCCCCGGCGTGCAGGTGGTGGCCAGCGTGCCATGGGCGGGACCGGTGCCGCCGCCGAGCATGGTGGTCAGGCCGGAATGCAGGGCATGCTCGATCTGTTGCGGACATATGAAGTGGATGTGGCTGTCGAAACCGCCGGCGGTCAGGATCCTGCCCTCGCCGGCGAGTACCTCGGTGCCGGGTCCGACGATAATGTCGATGCCGGGTTGCGTATCGGGGTTGCCCGCCTTGCCGATCCTGTGGATGCGCCCGCCCCGCAGGCCGACATCGGCCTTGTAGATGCCTGTGGCGTCCACGATCAGCGCATTGGTGATCACCGTGTCGACGGCGCCGCCCGCGCGCGTGACCTGGGATTGCCCCATGCCGTCGCGGATCACCTTGCCGCCGCCGAACTTGACCTCTTCGCCGTAAGGTCCGGTGAGATCGCGTTCGACCTCGATGATCAGGTCGGTGTCGGCCAGGCGCAACCTGTCGCCCGTGGTCGGGCCATACATACCCGCGTAGTCATGCCGGGAGATCCGGGTCGGCATCAAAGCTCTCCCATCACGTGCCGGTTGAATCCGAAGACCTTGCGCGCGCCGCCGATCGGGATCAGCTGCACCTCGCGTCTCTGTCCCGGCTCGAAACGCACGGCGGTGCCCGCCGCGATGTCCAGCCGCATGCCGCGCGCCACGTCACGGTCGAACTCGAGCGCCGCGTTTGCCTCGCCGAAGTGGTAATGCGAGCCGACCTGCACAGGGCGGTCGCCGGTGTTGGCGACCATCAGGGTGATCGCATCGGCCCCTTCGTTCAGGAGGATCTCGCCCGGTGCGGGCAGCAATTCGCCTGGAATCATTTGCACACCCGGACCATCCGGCGCCGGAGGAGCGCACCGGGAATGGGGCAGTCCCTGGCAGTCGTGACAGGCTTTGTGGGGTCCATTCGACTCTCCTATCGGATCGGATTGTGGACGGTGACCAGCTTGGTGCCGTCGGGAAAGGTGGCTTCGACCTGCACCTCGTGGATCATCTCGGCGATCCCGGCCATGCAGTCTTCGCGGCTAATGACCTCGGCGCCCGCCTCCATCATGTCGGCGACCGAGCGGCCGTCGCGGGCGCCCTCGACCACCGTGTCGGTGATCAGCGCGATGGCCTCGGGGTGGTTGAGCTTCACACCGCGCGCAAGACGCTTGCGGGCGATTTCGGCGGCCAGGGCCACCAGGAGCTTGTCCTTTTCACGAGGGCTGAGCTGCATGGGTCAGAGGCTCCAAAATTTCGGCAAGACCGACCGGGTCAGGCATTCCAGAACCGGCACGAGGGTTTGCCGCAAGAGATAGGAATCCTCGGCAAGCAGCCGGATTGTCAGAAAATCGGGGGCGACGAGGCTCGCGCCGCCGGTCCGTGGCAGTATCTCTCGGACCAGGCGCAAGAGCGCCTCGGCCCGAGGTCCGATGTAGAGGGCGCTGGCCAGGGCGGTCAGACCCCGGGCGATGGCCGGGCGGCAAAGACGGGCGCTCATGAGGCCGGACAGGTCGATCCGGTCGCAATATAGCGGCGTGCCGCCGCGGGTGACCGTGATCCGGTCGCGGAAAACACCCGAGACCCGCGTCTCACCCATGGCACGACGTCCGAAGATGACCGGTTCGACAAGAACCGCCTCGGCCCCGCCCGCCACATCGAGATCCAGCCGACGATCAAGAGCGGCCCCGTCGAAGACGATCATCTCCTGCGGCAGCCAGTGAAGAGTCGCACCTTCGGCCGCGGACAGTCGCGTTCTGATCCGCGCGGTTCCGGACTGGCTGCGATAGGCGCGCTCGGCGGCTTGCGTGGTCAGGACAAGCTGACTGTCCGGCCCGGCCCTTGCATCGGCCTGGAACCGGTCGCCACCGGTGAGGCCGCCCGAGGTGTTGAGCATGATCGCCTCGACCGCATCTGCGCGGCGGGGGAACACCACCTTGGTGGCGCCCGAGGTTCGAAACCTGTCGATCCCGTTGCGCCCTGCGTGACACTTGGCCGACAGGGTCATGGAACCGATGGACCTCGGGGCGGCAAATGCCTCTCGCGGTGTCAGAAGAGCTTGAACCATCTGCGCTGTGCCCTCGAATGCCGGCCCGAAAGGATCAGCACGGGCAGAGCGGGCGTTCCACCTTGCGGCCCGGGAGAAGAGCGGGGTCATGGGCGTCTGCACAACTGCCGGGCTGAATCGCGCCGAACCGCTCAGAACTTGTGCAGATGTTTGATGTCGGTCCTGCCCTGCGGCCTCATCCGATGGCTGACGCACCACGGGTCTCCGGTTACATCGATCCGGCGGCAGACCCGAAAGCGACCGCTTGCCGGCACCCGTCCGGGCCGTTGGAATATGTCGATGGCCTGGCAGTCACTCGGCCTCGATCCGGATATTCCGCCCCACATTCCCCCGGCCCATGACCACGCCCTTCCGGAAGTTCAGAACATGCGGGTTTTCCAGGAATATCCGTTGCTCGACCCGGCTGAAGCAGGTGCCATATCTCCCGCTTCACTTGATCCGGTCAGGCGACGGAGGCCAGGCGCTCGCGGCAGCGTTCGAGAAGGTAGTCGATGAACAGGCGCACCTTGGCGTCCTGCAGCCGCCGGTGCGGGTAGAGGCAGCCCAGCAGCGAGGACTCGGGCGGGGTGTCAGATAGCAACTCGACCAGCGCGCCGCTCGCCAGATGCTCCTCGATGTCGAAGCGGGGCTTGTTGACGATGCCGCGCCCGGCCAGCGCCCAGTCGGTCAGCACGTCGCCATCGTCTGAATCATAGCTGCCCGCCACTTCCAGTTTCAGCGGACCGTCTGGCCCTTTCAGGGTCCAGAACCATTCGGGCGAGCGGGGATAGCGCAGCAGCAGGCAATTGTGGTGGCGCAGGTCCTCGGGCGTGCGCGGAGTGCCGCGTCGCTCCAGATAGGCCGGCGCGGCGCACAGGACCCGCGGCGCATCCATGATCTTCCGCAGCTTCAGGTTCGAATCCGGCGGGCGCCCGACGAAGAAGGCCACGTCCAGCCCGTCCTCCACCAGGTCCACCTTGCGGTCAGACAGGCGCAGCCGCACCGAAACGTCGGGATAGAGATCGACGAATTCCGGCACCAGCGGCGCCACGATGCGCTTGCCCACGCCCAGCGGGGCCGTCACCCGGACGATGCCGCGCGGCTGGGCGGAGAAGCCCGACACCGCGGCCTCGGCGTCCTCGAGCGACTGCACGACCTGCCGCGCGTGGTCATAGAGGGTATGGCCGACCTCGGTCGGGGTCAGCTTGCGCGTGGTGCGGTTGAACAAGCGCACGTCCAGCCGCCGCTCAAGCTCCTTGATGCGGTTGCTGGCCACCGCGGGGGTCAGCCGCAGGTCACGTCCGCCCGCGGTGATGCTGCCCAGCTCGACGACACGGACGAAGACACGCAGACTTTCAAGATAGGGCACGGGTGACCTCTTGTGATTTTATACGATTCGTTGAAATAGCTTACCGTCTTGCGCTGTATTTTTGGACAATCACTTGAAGTAGAGTGTCAGGGTCGGCTTCGATATCGCCCACCGACACCGGAGGACAGATGACACACAGAACCGAGATACGCTTCCTGTTGAACGATCAGACCGTCACGCTGGACCGCGTCGGCGCCAGCGACACGCTGCTGGATTTCCTGCGGCTGGAACGGCGCCTGACCGGGACCAAGGAGGGCTGCGCCGAAGGCGATTGCGGCGCCTGCACCGTGCTGGTCGGACGGCTGCAGGATGGCGCGGTGCGCTATGAGCCGGTCAATGCCTGCATCCGGTTCCTGGCCTCTCTGGATGGCTGCCACGTGGTGTCGGTCGAATACCTCTCGGGCCCCGAGGGGCGGTTGCACCCTGTCCAGCAGGCCATGGTCGAACATCACGGCAGCCAGTGCGGCTTCTGCACACCGGGCTTCGTGATGTCGCTCTATGCGCTGTGGATGGAAAACCCCGACCCGTCCGAGACCGAGATCGAGACCGCGTTGCAGGGCAACCTGTGCCGCTGCACCGGCTACGAGCCGATCATCCGCGCGGCCAAGGCCGCCACCGCGCTTGGAACCCCGGCCGAGGATGCGCTCACCCGCGAGCGGGACAGCGTCCTGCGCAAGCTCGAGGCGCTGCGCGACGGCAGGCGCGTTGTCATCAGCCGAGGAGACAGCCGGTGCATCCTGCCCGCATCGGTCGATGATCTGGCGGAGGTGCTGGTCGAGAACCCCAAGGCCACAATGGTCGCGGGCGCCACCGATGTCGGGCTCTGGGTGACCAAATTCCTGCGCGACATCTCGCCCGTGGTTCTGCTCAGCCATCTCGACGGGCTGCGCAACCTGACCGTGGGCGCGGAAAGTATCGAGATCGGCGCCGGCGTCAACTATACCGACAGCCGCGGCGCGCTGACCGCCGACTACCCGCAGCTGGGCGCGTTCTGGGATCGCATCGCCGGCTGGCAGATCCGCAACATGGGCACGATCGGCGGCAATGTCGCAAACGGATCGCCCATTGGCGACACGCCGCCGGTGCTGATCGCGCTGGGGGCCACCATCACCCTGCGGCGCGGGAGTGAGCGGCGCCGCCTGCCGATCGAGGATTTCTTCATCGACTACGGCAAGCAGGACCTGGCCGAGGGCGAGTTCCTGGAGGCGATCAGCGTGCCGCGCCCCACCGCAGGCGCCATTCACGCGGCCTACAAGATCTCGAAGCGGCGCGACGAAGATATCTCGTCCGTCTGTGCGGCCTTCAACGTCAACGTCACGGATGGGCGCATCACCGAGGCCCGCATCGCCTTCGGCGGCATGGCCGCCACCCCGAAACGCGCGGCGAATGCCGAAGCCGCGCTGGTCGGTGCAGCCTGGAGCGAGGCGGCGCTGATCGCGGCGGCCGACCGGCTGGAGGACGATTTCACCCCGCTGACCGACTGGCGCGCCTCGTCCGAGTACCGGATGCAGGTGTCGAAAAACCTGTTCCGCCGCTTCTGGCTGGAGAGCCAGGACAGTGACGCCGCGCGGTTGAGCGCCTGAGGGAGGATCTGGACATGAGCACCGACAAGACAGTCACCGCCCCCGTGGACACCGAGCTGCGCAGCGACCCGCCGGTCACCGACCGGCTGATGCGGGCCGACCAGGACCGCAGCGGGATCAAGGGCGCGGTCCATACCGACCTGCACCATGACAGCGCCATCAAGCACGTGACCGGGCGGGCCGAATACTGCGACGACATCGCCGAGCCGGCGGGCACCCTGCATGCCTATCTGGGCCTGTCGACCCGTGCGCACGCGCGGATCCGCGACCTGGACCTGGAGGCGGTGCGCAGCGCACCGGGCGTTGTGGGCGTTCTGACCGCCAAGGACATTCCCGGGGTCAACGACGTCAGCCCCACCGGCCTGAACGACGAGCCGGTCCTTGCGGATGGCAAGGTGGAGTTCTGGGGCCAGCCGATCTTTGCGGTGATTGCCGAAACCCGGGATGCCGCGCGCCGCGCGGCCAAGCGCGCCTCGGTGAGCTACGAGGATCTGCCGCATGTGCTGGAACCGGACGCCGCGCGCGAAGCCGACATGCCCTATGTCACGCCGCCCCTCACCCTGAAGCGTGGCGAGGCGGTCTCGGCGATGGAGAACGCCGCGCACCGGATCAAGGGCCGCATGCGCGTGGGCGGGCAGGACCACCTCTATCTCGAAGGCCATATCGCCTTTGCCATTCCGGGCGAGGACGAGGACGTGATCGTGCATTCCTCGACGCAGCACCCGTCCGAGGCGCAGCACATGGTGGCGCATGTCCTGGGTGTGCCCTCGAACGCCGTCACCGTGAATGTGCGCCGCATGGGCGGCGGTTTCGGTGGCAAGGAAACCCAGATGAACCTGTTCTGCGCGGTGGCCGCCGTGGCCGCCAAGAAGTGGAACCGTGCTGTCAAGATCCGCCCCGACCGCGACGACGACATGAGCGCGACCGGCAAGCGGCATGATTTCGTGATCGACTACGAGGTCGGCTTCGACGACACCGGCCGGATCCAGGCCGTGACCGGCGAGTTCGCCGCGCGCTGCGGATTCTCGGCCGACCTGTCCGGCCCGGTCACCGACCGCGCGCTGTTTCACGCCGACAACGCCTATTACTATCCCGACGTCCTGCTGAACTCGCACCCGATGAAGACCAACACCGTCTCGAACACCGCCTTTCGCGGCTTCGGCGGGCCTCAGGGCGTGATCGCGGCGGAACGCATCATGGAAGAGATCGCCTATCATCGCGGAGTCGACAGCCTGGAGATCCGCAAGCGCAACTTCTACGGCGAGGACGGGCGCGACGTGACGCCCTATCACCAGACGGTCGAGGACAACATCGCCCCCCGGATCGTCTCGGAGCTGGAGCAGAGCGCCGATTACCAGGCCCGGCGCCAGGCGGTGCTGGACTGGAACGCCAAGGGAGGGATCGTGCGCAAGGGCATCGCGCTGACGCCGGTCAAGTTCGGCATCTCGTTCACCGCGACCTGGTACAACCAGGCGGGCGCGCTGCTGCACATCTATTCCGACGGTTCGATCCACCTCAATCACGGCGGCACCGAGATGGGCCAGGGCCTCAATACCAAGGTGGCCCAGGTCGTCGCGGACGAGTTGCAGGTCGATATCGACAAGATCAAGATCACCAAGACCACCACCGAGAAGGTGCCCAACACCTCGGCCACGGCCGCCTCTTCAGGCTCGGACCTGAACGGCATGGCGGCCCGGGACGCGGCCATCCAGATCAAGGACCGGCTGACCGCTTTTGCCGCCGAACGCTGGCAGACCGAGGCCGCGAAGGTGCGTTTCGTCGCCAATGCCGTGCAGATCGGCGACGAGACCGTTCCCTTCGCCGACTTCATCCGCGAAGCCTATATGGCGCGGGTGCAGCTGTCGGCGGCGGGGTTCTACAAGACGCCCAAGATCCACTGGGACCGGGCCACCGGCAAGGGCCGGCCGTTCTACTACTTCGCCTACGGCGCCGCCTGTTCCGAGGTTTCGGTGGACACGCTGACCGGCGAGTACCGGGTCGAGCGCACCGACATCCTGCACGACGTGGGACGGTCGCTGAACCCGGTCATCGACAAGGGCCAGGTCGAGGGCGCCTTCATCCAGGGTATGGGCTGGCTGACCACCGAGGAGCTGTGGTGGGACGACAAGGGCCAGCTGCGCACGCATGCGCCCTCGACCTACAAGATCCCGCTGGCCTCGGACCGCCCGCGCGTCTTCAACGTAGCGCTGGCCGACTGGTCCGAGAACCGGGAGCAGACCATCAAGCGGTCCAAGGCCGTGGGCGAGCCGCCCTTCATGCTGGGCATCTCGGTTTTCGAGGCGCTGTCGCATGCAGTCGCCAGCGTGGCCGACTATTCCGTCTGCCCCCGGCTCGACGCCCCGGCCACGCCCGAGCGCGTGCTGATGGCCATCGAAAGACTGAAGGGCTGATCGCGATGTCGCTGGCCACGTTCCTCGAAACCCACCGGTCGGTCATCGAAACCCGCCTGGTCCGTGTGCGCGGCTCGTCCCCGCGCGAGGCAGGGGCGACGATGTTTGTGGCGGCGGATGCGCTGTTCGGCACCATCGGCGGCGGACAGCTGGAATACATGGCGATCGACAAGGCGCGGGCAATGCTGCGCAGCGGGGCCGAAGCGGCCGAGATGGACGTGCCGCTGGGCCCCGAGATCGGCCAGTGCTGCGGCGGCCGGGTGGAGCTGTCGCTGCGGCAGATGGCCGAAGCCGACCGCGCGCAGGCGCTTGCGGCCGAGACCCACCGCCTGGCCGCTCTGCCGCATGTCTACATTCTGGGGGCGGGCCATGTCGGACGTGCGCTGGCGCAGCTGTTCCAGCACCTTCCGGTGCGCAGCGTGCTGGTCGACGGGCGCGCGCCCGAGCTGGAACTGTGTGACGCCGATGTCGAGAAACGCCTGTCGGTCATGGCCGAGGCCGACATCCGCAACGCCCCGCCGGGCAGCGCCTTCATCGTGCTGACCCATGATCACGCGCTGGACTTCCTGCTGACCGCCGAGGCGCTGGCGCGGCGGGACGCGGCCTATGTCGGGCTGATCGGGTCGACCACCAAGCGCGTGAAATTCGAACGCTTTTGCGCAGAGCAGACACCACCCGCCGATGCCACCGGACTGACCTGTCCGATCGGCGCCGGCGGCGGTCCGGACAAGCGGCCCGAGATCATCGCGGCCTTCGTCGTGGCCGAGGTCATGGCAACCCTGACCGCCACCGCGGACCAGGCAAGGGAAGACGCCCGCTAGGGGCACACCAACCAGACGAGAACGGACATGATCCGGTCGCCAATCGGCGCCGGACAACGAGGGAGGAGCTCGCAAATGTCAGATGCCACCTACGACTACAAACTCTTTTCACGGAGCGATTTCAGTGCCTTCTGGGCGCTCTTCACCGACAACCTGGTGAACCTGCTGATCCTGTCGGGGATCTGCCAGTTCGTCTTCCAGATGCCCGCCGAGATCGTGTTCGGCCGCATCGTGCCCGGTGCGGCCATCGCGATCATCGCCGGCGTTGCGGTCTATACCCTGATGGCCAAGCGCGCCGCGCAAAGGCATGGCCGGGACGTCACCGCCCTGCCCTACGGCATCTCGACGCCGGTGATGTTCGTCTATCTCTTCGGTGTCATCGGCCCGATCTACTGGGCCACCGACGACCCGCTGCTGGCCTGGCAGGTGGGCATCGGCGCGGGCTTCATGGGCGGCGTGGTCGCGGGGCTGGGCGCGCTTGTGGGTCCGTTCCTCAAGCGGATCACCCCGCGCGCCGGCATGCTGGGCACGCTCTGCGGCATCGCGCTGGTGTTCATCGGGTCTGTGCCGCTGGCCGAGATCTTCGAGCACCCGATCATCGGCTTCACCTCGCTGCTGTTCATCCTGTGGGGCCTGATCGGGCGGTTCCGCCTGCCGGGCAACGTGCCCGCCGGCCTGGTCGCCATCGCGGTCGGCACGGTGATCGCGATCTTCCTGGGCAAATCCTCGTTCCAGACCGAAGGCATCGGGTTCTACCCGCCGATCCCCTATCTGGGCGACATGCTGGCGGGGATCCAGTATCTCTTTGCCAATCCCGAGCTGTTCCTGGTGCTGATCCCGGTTCAGATCTACAACTTCATCGAGACGATGAACAACGTGGAATCCGCCGAGGCGGCGGGCGACCACTACCCGGTCGCGGCCTGCCAGGTGACAGACGGCGCGGGCACCATGATCGGCGCGCTGTTCGGCTCGCCCTTTCCCACCACGGTCTATATCGGCCACCCGGCATACAAGCGCCTGGACGCGCATGCCGGGTATATCGTCGGCGTGGCCCTGGTGATCGGCGCGGCGGCCTTTCTGGGCTTCCTGTCCTTCCTCGCCGGGCTGATCCCCATCGCGGCCGCCGCCCCGGTGCTGGTCTTCGTCTCGGTCAGCCTGATCACCAACACCGCCTTTGCCGTGAAGCCAATGCACATGGCTGCCGTGGCCTTCGCCATCCTGCCGCATATCTCGGCCTTCCTGGTGACCAAGTGGGGCTCGCTGATGAACGCGCTGCGCAGCGTCGGCACCGAAGGTCTGCCGGGGCTGGGCGATGCCGAGCTGACCGCCGCGCTGCTGAGGGAGGGCGCGCATTACGAAGGTCACCTGGCGCTGTCGCAGGGCGCAATCCTGACCGGTCTGGTCTGGGGCGCCATCGTGGCCGACGTGATCGACGGACGGTTCCGCACCGCCGCCGGGTTTGCGATTGCCGCAGCCGCCATGTCCTCGGTCGGCGTGATCCATGCCTACACGTTGCAGGCGCCGCAGTTCGACGGGATCACCATCGGTTATCTGATCATCGGCGGGTTCCTCTACATCTACCCGATGCTGGCGCCCAAGGAGGATCTGGAACACCGGATCATCGTGCCGGACGAGCCCGATTTCATCGACGACGACACGCCGGCGCGGCAGGCCTGACACACGCGGCGGGGCGGCCATGCGGGCCGCCCCGTCCCCAACCTTCGACCAACGAGGCATGCAATGACCGACACGCTGCTGCGCGGGCGCATCCTGACGTTCCACCGCGATCCCGGCGACGGGACGGATCCGGGGGCGCAGACCTATCTTGAAGATGGCGGCCTGCTGCTCCGCGACGGCATGATCGCGGCCTGCGGACCCTTTGACGAAGTGGCCCGCACCGCCCCCGGCGCAGCCATCACCGATCACCGCCCGCACCTGATGATGGCCGGGTTCATCGACACGCACATCCATTTTCCGCAGGTCCAGATCGTCGCCAGCTGGGGCAGTCAGCTGCTCGACTGGCTCAACGGCTATACCTTTCCGGCCGAGGGGGGATATGCCGACGCCCAGCATGCCCGCGCAATGGCTGGCCGGTTCTGCTCGCTGCTGACCGATCACGGCACCACCACGGCGGTTGCCTTCTGCTCGGTGCACAAGGCCTCGGCCGAGGCGTTCTTTGCCGAGGCCGCCGCGCGCAACATGCGCATGATCGGCGGCAAGACGATGATGGACCGCAACGCGCCCGAGACGGTTCTGGACACGCCGCAGTCGGCCTATGACGACAGCAAGGCATTGATCGCGGCCTGGCACGGCAAGGGCCGCGCCTCCTATGCGATCACCCCGCGCTTCGCCATCACCTCGACGCCCGAGCAGTTGGAGATGGCGGGCGCACTGGTCGCCGAGCATCCCGACTGCTACGTACAGACCCACCTGTCCGAGAACCATGCCGAGATCGCCTATACCGCCGAGCTCTATCCGCAGGCGCGCGACTATCTCGACGTCTACGAACGGTTCGGCCTCCTGGGGCCGCGCACCCTGCTGGGACATGCCATCCACCTCAGGGAGCGCGAGATCGCCGCCCTGTCGGACACCGGCGCGCACCCGGTCTTCTGCCCCACCTCGAACCTGTTTCTCGGCAGCGGCCTGTTCGACGACGCCGGCCTGCGCGCGCGCGGCATCTCGAACGGGATCGCCACCGATATCGGCGCCGGCACCAGCTACTCGATGCTGCAGACGCTGAACGAGGGCTACAAGGTGCTGCAGCTGCAGGACCAGAAACTGCACCCGCTGCGCGCCTTTCACTGGATCACCCGTGGCAATGCCGAGGTGCTGGGCCTTGCCGACCGGATCGGCACGCTGGACGCCGGGACCGAGGCCGACATCGCCGTGCTGGATGCGCGGGCGACGCCGGCCATGGCCCTGCGCATGGACCGCGCCGAAACCCTCGCCGAAGAACTCTTTGCCCTGCAGATCATGGGCGACGACCGCGCCATTGCGCAGACCTATGTCGCCGGGACACCCCAGAAAGGACACGCCAGATGATGACCGTCACAAGACTCGACGCCGCCGATGCCGAGACCCTCATCGCCGGGGCCGAGGCCCATGCCACGCGGATCGGCGTGCCCATGTGCATCGCCATCACCGACGAGTCCGGCCAGCTCATCGCCTTTCGCAGGATGGATGGCGGCAAGGTCACCTCGGCGACCATCGCCATCGACAAGGCCTTTACCGCCGCCGCCGCCCGCAAGGCCACGCATGAATACGGCACCGCCAGCCAGCCGGGCGCACCGGCCTATGGCATCGCCTCGGCGCTGGGCGGCCGGCTGATGGTGGTCGGCGGCGGGCTGCCGGTGATCGTCGACGGCGAGGTCGTGGGCGGGATCGGCGTCAGTTCCGGCACGCCGGACCAGGACCGCGCGGTGGCGCAGGCCGGGATCGACACGTTCGGCGCGGGCGGCTGACACGCCGGAACAGCGATATTCGAATAGGTAGACCCTATCGAACAATAGAGAACAACGATTTTACATATGGTGCCGGGGTGGCATGATTTTCGGGCCGGAGGGGAGGCCCGATTGCCGACACGACCGAATGTCCTGCTGATCGTGATCGACCAGTTCCGCGCCGACCTGCTGCGCGACGGCCCGTTGGGCGCTGTGGCGCAGCTGCCGAACCTGCGGGCGTTGATGCGCGAGGCGGTCAGCTTCGACAACCACTTCTCGGTCGTCGCACCCTGCGGGCCCAGCCGGGTGTCGCTGCTCACCGGCCAATACGCGATGAACCACAGGGCGGTCCGGAACGGAACGCCCTTGCGCCACGACACGCCGAACCTCGCCACCGCAACGCGGACGGCGGGATACGCGCCGCAACTCTTCGGCTATACCGACACCGCGCAGGATCCGCGCGTGCTGGAACCCGACGACCCGCGCCTGGCCAGTTATGAAGAGCTGATGCACGGGTTCGACGAGGCGGTGCGGATGCGCATGGAATCCGGCGACGCGGCCTGGCGCGCGCATCTGCAGGCGCAGGGCATCACGCTGCCCGACTATCCCGACACCTACCGCCCCGCCGGCGACCGCATCGACGATCCCGCACAATACCCAGCCGAGCACAGCGACACCGCCTTTCTCACCGACTGCTTCCTGGAGCGGATGGGGACCGCCGAACCGGGCTGGTTCGGACTGCTGACCTATATCCGGCCGCACCCGCCGCTGGTCGCACCCGATCCCTACAACCGGATGTACGATCCCGCGCGGATGCCCCCGCCCGCCACGGGCGCGCTGGAGCATCCCTTCCTCGCGCCCGCCCGCGACAAGCAGGCGCCCAGTTCGATGGTCGTGGGTTTTCCCGACCTGGAGCGGTCCGAGGCCACGACGGCCGCCCTGCGGGCACTCTACCTGGGGCTGGCAAGCGAGGTGGATCACCATATCGGGCGAGTGATGGACTGGCTGAAATCCAGCGGCCAATGGGACGACACGATCCTTGTCGTCACCGCCGATCACGGCGAGATGCTGGGGGATTTCGGGCTCTGGGGCAAGGGCACGTTTCACGATGCCGCCTTTCACGTGCCGCTTATCATTCGCGATCCCGTCCGGCCGGAGATGCACGGACAGGCGGTCGCGGGCATGACGGAATCCATCGACGTGCCGGTGACCCTGCTGGACCGGCTCGGTATCGACGTCCCGCACGCGATGAACGGCCAGAGCCTTCTGCCACATCTCGCCGACACCGACACGCCGGGGCGGGCCTGCGCGGTTTCTGAATACGATTTCGGAAACCCTGTGTCGCCCACCGCCTGGATGCGCCACCTGGGCCTTGCCTCGAACGAGGCGAATTTCGCCGTGCTGCGGACCCGGCAGCACCGGTTGGTGCAGTTTGCGGCCGAATTGCCGCCGATCCTGTTCGACATGACCGGCGACGGCGAAGGGCGCGACCTGTCCGGGGAGTCCGGGGCGGAGTCGATTTTCCTTGATTTGACGCGAAAGATGCTTTGCCATCGCATGAGGAACCCCGAGGGAACCTTCGCCCGCACCATGGTCGGCGATGGCGGGGTCCGGACGGGGAATGAATAATTGAAAACGAAATCCTGCCGCCATGTCATGACTACGTTACCGATGCCGGTCAGGAAACGGCCGCGGCCGCCGTCACGCCACCCGGCACGCATTGAAGGAGACCACGCTTTTCAGATCCCGGCCTGACACGATCAGGCCGACAACCAAGGCGGGGCAAACCCGCTGCATTTGAACCAACTACGGGAGACAACATGAAACGGATTCTACTTTCAGGCGCGGCGCTGGCCCTGCTGCCCGGCTGGGCGCTGGCCAATTGCCCCTCCATCACCGTGGCCGACATGGGCGGGGTCGCGCCGGGCGCGTTTCCGCAGCAATATGAGCTGAGCGAGTTCCAGGACGCCGCAGGCTGCGAGATGGAATTCTCCGCCAACCCCGAGATCGACGACCTGAACGCCAAGATCAAGGGCAACGGCGCCCTGCCCCCGCTGGCCGACCGCCTGCCATCCGAGCCGCTGGTCATGGTCCCATATGAAAGCGTCGGGAAATATGGCGGCACGCTGGACGTGCTGTCGAACGCGACCGAGGCCGGCACATCGGATTTCCTGTCGGTGCGCCACGTCAACCTCGTGCGCTATTCCGACGACCTGCAGACCATCGTGCCCAACGTGGCCAAATCCTGGGAATGGAACGACGATTACACGCAGCTGACGATGAAACTGCGCGCGGGCCACAAGTGGTCCGACGGAGCGCCCTTCACCTCGGCGGATGTGAAGTTCTGGCACGACAACCTGATGCTGGACACCAACATCTTCGAGAAGCCCAAGGATTACGTGACCGTGGGCGGCGAGACGATGACCGTCGATGCCCCGGACGACACTACCGTGATCTTCAATCTGCCCTCGCCCAAGCCGGGGCTTCTGGCGCATTTCGCCACCCATTACGGCCAGGGCTTCCAGCCCATGCACTTCCTCGGGCAGTTTCACCCCGACATCAACGCCGATGCCGACAGCTATGCCCAGAGCCTGGGTTTCGAGAACGGTTATGACGCGATCAAGGCCTATTACGGCAACTCGGACTGGACCGACACGCCCACTCCGATGCTGTCGCGCCCCGAGCTGATCGACGGGCTGCCCAAGGCGACCTATCCGACGCTGGAAAGCCATATCTACGTGACCGACACCACCGAGGGACGGCACCTGGTCGCGAATCCCTATTTCTTCCAGGTGGATCCGACCGGGCAGCAGCTGCCCTACATCTCCGAACAGGACGAGGTCTATATCAACGACAACGAGGTCCGGCTGCTCAAGATCGTGAACGGCGAGGTCGACTACAAGGCGCAGTCGCTGCAGCTCGCCTCGGCGCCGATCCTGCTGGAGGGTCAGGAGAAGGGCGGCTATACCGTTCATCTGAAACCGGAGATCACCATCGGCGCCTTCGGCTTCAACGTCACGCATGAGGATCCGGCCAAGCGCGAGGTCTTTGCCGACCTGTCTTTCCGCGAAGCGATGAGCCAGGCCATCAACCGTGACGAGCTGAACGAGATCGCGTTCTTCGGCCAGGGCAAGCCGCAGGCCTATGTCGGCTTCTCGCCGCTGCCCGATTTCGTCGATCCGTCGCTGCATGGCTACATGGCCGAGTACGACCCCGACGCGGCCAAGGCCAAGCTGGACGCGCTGGGCCTGATGGACACCGATGGCGACGGCATGCGCGAGCTGCCCAATGGCGACAAGCTGGTTCTGAACATGAACTTCTCGACCCAGGGCATCGCCGGGCAGACCGTCGAGCTGGTGTCGCAGTTCTGGGCAGATGTCGGCATCGCCTCGGTGGTCAAGGAGGTGACCCCGGACGAATACCGCTCGGCGCAATCCTCGAACAAGCTCGACCTGTCCATGTGGCGCAAGGGCCAGCCGCTGGCCATCGTCCTGGGCAACAACGAGCTGTGGGTGCCGCCATATGAAAACTATTTCGGCAACCGCAACGCGATGCTCTGGGCCGAATGGGTCGACTCGGGCGGCTCGGCCGGTGTGGAGCCGCCGGAATGGGCCCAGCAGATGATGGACGACATCAACACGCTGCAATCGGCGGCCCAGGGGTCGGAGACATTCAACGAGGTTGGCGCACGCATGGCCGAGACGATGACCCAGCAACTGCTGTTCATCGGCACGGTCAATGCACCTGCCCCGATGATCCATCGCAATGCGCTCAAGAACTTCACCGAGACCAAGACGCATTCCTACGAGTACTACCGGACCTATCCCTACCGCGCCACGCAGTGGTGGCTGGACGAATAGGCCCCGGGTGTCTCTGTAATCGACAAAAGCGGGGGCGGGCATCCGTCCGCCCCCGGACAAACAGGTAGGATCCGCAACGGAAACACCCGGACATACCGGGGCTTGGCACGGATCGAGGGCTGAAGATGCTGAACTTTGCGCGATTTGTCGGGACGCGTGCCATCATGGCAGCGATCACGCTGATCATCGTCTCCCTGGTCGTGTTCTCGCTGATGGAACTGGTGCCCGGCGACTGCGCCGAGCGCTACCTGGCCTTCAAGAACACGCAAGGGTCGGGCATCTCGGTCGCGGATATCGAGCTGGAACGCCAGCGGCTCGGCCTCGACAAGCCGTTCATCGAACGCTGGAGCCTCTGGATCGTCAACGCCTTCCAGGGCGAATTCGGTGACAGCTGCATCCTGCGGGTGAACATCGCACAGCTGCTGGGCGACAAGTTCTGGCTGTCGCTGTCGATCTGCCTGGCCTCGCTGATGCTGGCCTATGCCATCGCGATCCCGGTCGGCATCATCGCCGCCGCCTCGCATAACGCGGTGCTGAACAACTCGCTGCGGATCGTCAGCTATCTGGGCCTGGCGATGCCGAATTTCCTGCTGGCGCTGATGATCATGCTGTTCGCCACAGTCTATTTCGGCGAGACGCTCACCGGCCTGTTCTCCAGCGAATACAGGGACGCGCCCTGGTCGATGGCCAAGTTCCTCGACCTGCTCAAACATGCCTGGCTGCCGATCTTCATCCTGGGCTGGTCGGCCACCGCCTTTGCGCTGCAGACGGTGCGGGCGCTGATGTCGGACGAGATCGGAAAGCTCTATGTCACCGCCGCCGCCGCGCGCGGGGTGCACGGGCGCAAGCTGCTTTGGGGGTATCCGGCGCGGCACGCGCTGGGGCCGATCATCAACTCGCTGGGCTTCGACCTGAACCGCATCTTCAACGAGCTGCCCATCGTGGCGCTGATCCTGGTGATGACCGATGCCGGCGCCCTGCTGATCGAGGCGCTGGCGCGTTCGAACGACCAGCAGCTGGCCGGTGCGATCATCTTCCTGCTCACCGCCTCGATCGTGACGCTGAACTTCCTGACCGATGTGCTGCTGGCGGTGATCGACCCCCGCGTGAGAAAGAGTATCGTGCGATGACCGACCCGCTGAAGCCGAACCTCGCCGAAACCACCGGCCCCGATGTCGCGGTGGTCGAGACCGAAGCCGCGGTGGAACGCCGCGCCAAGGAGGCCTATTTCACCGCCTCGCAGCGGCAGCTGATCTGGGCCCGGTTCAAGAAACAGCGCGCGGCGATGGTGGCCGCCGTGATCCTGCTGGCGCTGGTGATCTCGGGCATCTTCGCACCCTTCCTGTCGCCCTATGACCCCACCATCGCCGGCCGAAACAAGGACTATACCAACGGCGCGCCGCAGATGCCGCAATTCTGCGACAAGAACGGCTGCTCCCTGCGGCCCTTCATCCACCTGGTCGAGCGGGAACGCTCCATGGCCACGAATTTCCGCTGGGTAACAAAGGTGAACGAGGACGAGCGCAACTATCTCACCTTCCTGCCCAAGGGTGACCGCTACAAGCTGTTCGGCTTCATCCCCGGCGACCGCCACCTGTTCGGCGTGCAGGAGGGCAAGATCCACGTGTTCGGCACCGACGAGGACGGGCAGGACATCTTCAGCCGCACCCTGCATGCGATCTGGACATCGTTGCAGGTGGGCACCATCGGGGTCTTCATCGCCTTTGTCCTGGCCCTCATCATCGGCGGAATATCCGGCTATTACGGCGGTTGGATAGACGGGTTCATCCAGATGATCACCGATGCGGTGCGAACGGTGCCGGCGATCCCGCTCTTCATGGCGGTGGCGGCCTTCATGCCGCCCGAGATGAGCGCCGAGGCGCGGTTCTTCTACATATCCATCATCCTGGGTTTCATCGGCTGGCCGACGCTGGCGCGGCGCGTGCGCACGCATCTTCTGACCGAGCGCAACCAGGAATACGTGCTGGCCGCGCAGCTTTGCGGCGCGTCGTCGTCGCACGTGATCCGCCGGCATCTGCTGCCGTCCTTCACCTCCTACATCATCGTCGATCTGGTGATCTCGTTCCCCTACATGGTGCTGTCGGAAACCGCGCTGTCCTTCATCGGGCTGGGGCTCAAGGATCCGGTGTCGTCGCTGGGCGTGATGCTGCAAAAGGCGACCAGCGCGGATGTAATGCTGAACTACCAGTGGTATTTCATCCCCGTGATCTTCTTCATCGCGCTGGTCATGGCCTTCGTCTTTGTCGGTGACGGGCTGCGGGACGCGGCCGATCCCTATTCGGAGGCCAACAAATGACGCCACTGATCGAGGTCGAGAACCTGACCCTGCAATTCCGCACCGACGAGGGGCTGATCACCGCGGTCGAGGACGTGTCGTTCACCCTGATGAAGGGCGAGGTCATGGGCCTTGTCGGCGAGAGCGGATCGGGCAAGTCCGTCACCGCCAAGGCGCTGATGCACCTGAACGCGCGCAACGCGGTCTATGCGCCCGGATCCAGGATCACCCTGCACACCGAGGCCGGGCCGGTGGACGTGCTGTCGCTGAAGACCCCGCGCGAACTGAACATCGTGCGCGGCGGCGCAATCAGCATGATCTTTCAGGAGCCGATGGCCAGTTTCGCCCCCGCAATCACTATCGGAAAGCAGATGGTCGAACAACTGCAGCTCCATTCCGACATGACCAGGGCCGAGGCCAAGGCGCTGTCGATCGAGATGCTGGACCGGGTCGGCATCTCGGATACCGCGCGCCGCTTCGGTCAATACGCCTTCGAGCTCTCCGGCGGGATGCGGCAGCGGGCCATGATTGCGATGGCCCTGTCGACCAAGCCCGCCCTGCTGATCGCCGACGAGCCGACCACCGCGCTGGACGTGACGATCCAGGCCCAGGTGATCGACCTGATGAAGGATCTGGTGGACGAGTTCCACATGGGCATCATCTTCATCACCCATGACCTTGGCGTCGTGGCGCAGACCGCCGACAAGGTCAACGTGATGTATCTGGGCCGGCTGATCGAGGAAGGGCCGGTGCGCGGCGTGATCCGCGACCCGAAGCACCCCTATACCCAGGGCCTGATCGCGGCGCTGCCCAAGCTCGACGATCTGGATGCGCCGTTGACACCGGTGCCGGGCGACATCCCCTCGCCGCTGGAACGCCCGCGCGGCTGTGTCTTCAACACCCGCTGCGCACAGATCGTCGGCGAGGCGTGCCACCGGACCATGCCGCCCGAGATCCCCGTGGACGAGTCGCACCAGGTCGCCTGCCACATCTACCGGGAGGACAGGGAATGAGCGATCCGCTGATCCGCGCCGATGGTCTGTCGGTGCATTTCACTCTGGGCGGCCTGTTCGACCGCCGGATCCTGAAGGCGGTGGACAACGTGTCGCTGGATATCGAGCAGGGATCGTTCTTCGGGCTGGTAGGCGAATCCGGCTCGGGCAAGACGACGTTGGGCCGCGCGCTGCTCAAGGCGGTCACGATCTCGAAGGGCTCCGCACGCTATGACGACGGCGAGGTCAGCCACGATCTCGCAAGCCTGGACGGGCCGGACCTCAAGGACTACCGCAAGCGCGCGCAGTTGATCTTTCAGGATCCCTATGCCGCGCTCAGCCCGCGCATGACCGTGCGCGACATCATCGCCGAACCGCTGGAGGTGATGGGCCTGACCGCCAACCGCGCGGAGACCGACGAACGCGTGCGCGAAATCGCCGCGAAATGCCGGCTGAATCTCGAGCACCTGCGCCGGTTCCCACATGCCTTCTCGGGCGGTCAGCGGCAGCGGATCTCGATCGCGCGGGCGCTGGTCTCGGGGCCGAAATTCATCGTGGCAGATGAAAGCGTGGCCGCGCTCGACGTGTCGATCCAGGCGGATGTTCTGAACCTTCTCAAGCAGTTGCAGGACGAACTTGGCCTGACATTCCTGTTCATCAGCCATGACCTGTCGGTCGTGGCGCATACCTGCGACCATGTCGCGGTGATGTATCTCGGTCGGCTGGTCGAGACCGCGCCCACGCGCAAGCTGTTCGCGGCGCCGAGGCATCCCTATACCAAGGCGCTGTTCTCGGCGATCCCTTCGCTCGATCCCGACGACCGCGGCACGGCGCAGAAGCTGACCGGCGAGATCCCCTCGCCCACAAACCAACCCACTGGCTGCAAGTTCCACACCCGTTGCCCGCATGCCATCGACCTGTGCATGCGCGAGGAGCCGCAACTGGAATCAGAGGGCGGGCATGACGTGGCCTGCCACCGCTGGAAAGAGCTGATGAGCGCAGTGCCGGCCTGAGCCGCGCCGTCAGGCGCTGGCCACCCGGCCCCCTTCCCAGTGGCCGGCATTCTCGATGATGCGCTCGGCATCCGTGTATTGCTCGCGCAAGAGACGCTCGTAGAGCGCGCCCTCGTCCGCGCGGCTGATCGGCGCGGGCCGGCCGATCAGTTCCGCCAGCGCTGTCTCAAGCGCGCTGACGGTGCCCGACCCCTCGTCGAACTGCGCCTTCTTGCGCCACACCAGGTCATGCGGCAGCAGATCGGCGCAGGCCTTGCGCAGGATCCATTTCTCGGTCGTGGGGCCGGTCGATTCCGGCGCCTCGGGATCAGTGCGCCGCAGCTTGAGCGTGGCCGGCACGGATTGCGCGAAGTCGATCAGGTCGCGATCCAGGAACGGCGTCCGCGCCTCCAGGCTTTCGGCCATGGTCACGCGATCGACCCGCTGCAGGTTGATGTTGTGCATGGTGCCCAGGCTGCGGGTCAGCTCGTCGGCCAATGCGCGCGGGTTGTCGATATAGTCATGGTGATAGCTGTAGCCGGCGAAAAGCTCGTCGGCACCCTCGCCGGTCAGGACCGCCTTGACCCGCTCGCGTGCCAGCCGCGCCGCAAACAGCGTGGGGATCGCGCTGCGTACCAGGTCGATATCCGCGCTCTCCAGGTGGTAGATCACATGCGGCAGATCGCGGATCAGGTCTTCGGCGGTAAAGGCATATTCGTGGTGGTCCGACCCGATATGGTCGGCCACGACCCGCGCGGCCAGCAGGTCGGGCGACCCCTCGGTGCCGACCGAAAAGGTCTTGAGCGGCCCCTTGCCGGCCTTGTCGCGGATTTTCTGCGCGATGGCCGCGATGATCGAGCTGTCGAGACCGCCGGACAGGAAGGATCCGACCTCGACATCGGCCACCATCCACTTGGCAACCGCCTCCTCCAGCACCAGCCGCAACTCGCGCGCGGTGCGCGCGACATCCAGATCCGGCTCGGGTTCGGCGGCGCCGTGCGGCGTGCGATACCAGTCGCGCCACCCGTCCACGCTGTCATAGAGCGACCCCGGCGGGATCGCCTCGACGCTGTCCACCGCAATGCCGTCGAACGCCTTGAGTTCCGAGGCGAAGGCAAAGCCCGCACCGATCCGCGCCACGTAGAGCGGCTTGATCCCCAGGGGGTCGCGGGCGGCGATGATCCGGTTGCGCGTGGCCAGAACGAAGGCGAACATCCCGTCCAGCTTGCTGATCCAGCGGCTTTCACCGGACCGGAACAGGTGCAGGATCGCCTCGCTGTCGCTGGCGGTTTCAAAGGCGCTCTCGCCCAGGATCGCGCGCAGATCCTCGTGATTGTAGATTTCGCCATTGGCGACCAGCAGGTCATCGGTCTGGTGGATCGGCTGCGCGCCATCCTCGGGTCCGATGATCGACAGCCGGCAATGCGCCATGATCACCGGAGCACCCGGCAGGCGCGACACCTGCACCGCATCCGGACCCCGATGCGCGATCTTGCGGATCATCCGGTCCGCCAGCGCCTCGTCACCGATATTCCAAAGACATACGAAGCCGCACATTGGCTCATCCCCCGTTCAGGTCGGGACGAGACCTAGCATACCCCCCGAAAGGTGCAAGGGACGCGGCCTGCGGGTCAGCCGGTCAGGGCCGCGCGGCTGATCTGCTCGAACCGCCCGTCGGGACGTTCGCCCAGCAGCGCGACGGCATCGAGATGAAAGGGCGACGGCAGCGGCGGCAACAGCCCGTGCAGCAGGTCGGCGACCTCATCGACCTGCCGGCGCGGGAGGCGTCCGGTCAGGGTCGTGTGAAAGCGGAATTCGTCGAGCACATAGGGGTATCCCCAGCGACGCAGCAGGGCCTCCTGCCGATCGGTCAGATGGGCCTTGCGCCGGCGCGCCAGCTCGGCATCTTCCGGGGGCGCGCGGAAGGCGTCCAGCTCCCGCACGCAGGCGGCGGCGACCCGCGCCAGCCCGGTCGCATCGCCAACCGGCGTCAAGGCCAGGAAGCGGCCAAGCCGGGTCAGGTGCAACCCGTTGCAGCGTGCGGGCGCTGTGCGCGCCGCCAGCCCGGCCACCGCATCGGCCAGCGCTTCGGGGGTTTGGTCCGGTGTTAGGCGGAATGGCGGCTTGAGCGTGGCGTGGAAGCCGTACTTGGCGGGCCCTTCGGTCATCTCGGCCACGCCTTCGATATCGGGCTGCACAACGGCCCGGCCCCGCACCGCGTCCCAGCCCAACCAGCGCGCGCCGAACGCGGCCAGCGGCCCGTCGGCCGGAAGGAAATAGACCGCAAAGCGGGTGTAGGACATGGCCCCGCGCCTCCCTCAGCCCGACCCGTCCGGTCAGAGCCGCTTTTCGGTCTCCGGGTCGAACACCACGGCCTTGTCCATATTGACGGCAAACGCCACCTCGGCACCCGCGCGCACATCGGTATCCGCCCGCATCCGCGCGATGCAGGTCTTGCCCGAGATCGTCGTGGTGACAAATGTGTCCGATCCCGCCGGCTCGGTCACGTCAACGACGTTGTGCAAGGTCTGGATATTGCCGGATTTCCGGTCGGCCCCTTCCGGGTCGGTGATGGCCTCGGGCCGGATGCCCAGAAGCACCTCGCGCCCGGAATGCGCCGCCAGCCCCGGGTCGGAGAAGCGCAGCTGCGCCGTCTTGCCCCCCTCCAGTCTGATCTTCGCATGCGGCTCGCCGTTCTGATCGACCACCCGCGCCGGGATCAGGTTCATCGAGGGCGACCCCATGAAGGACGCCACGAACACGTTGGCCGGATCGTCATAGATCTCCTTGGGAGTGCCGAGCTGCTGCACATAGCCGCCGTTCATCACCGCGATCCGGGTCGAGAGAGTCATCGCCTCGATCTGGTCATGGGTCACGTAGACGATGGTGGTGCCCAGCTTCTGGTGCAGCTTCTTGATCTCGGTGCGCATGTCGACGCGCAGCTTGGCGTCCAGGTTGCTGAGCGGTTCGTCGAACAGGAACACATCGGGGTTGCGCACCAATGCCCGCCCCATCGCGACCCGCTGACGCTGACCGCCCGACAGGTGCCCGGGCTTGCGGTCGAGCAGCTGTTCGATCTGCAGGAGCGAGGCCACGTCACTCATCGCCTTCTCGCGTTCGGGCTTGGGCACGCCGTGCATTTCGAGCCCGAAGGTGATGTTCTGCCCAACGGTCATGTTGGGATAGAGCGCGTAGGACTGGAACACCATCGCGATGTTGCGCTTGGACGGGTGCACCCCGTTCATCGTCTGCCCCTTGATGGCGATCTCGCCCGTGGTGATCTCCTCCAGCCCGGCGATCATATTCAGAAGCGTGGATTTCCCGCAGCCCGAGGGGCCGACCAGCACGAGGAACTCGCCCTCCTCGGCCGAGATGTCCACCCGGTGCAGCACCTCGACCGGGCCATAGGACTTGGTGACGCTCTTGATGTCGAGAAAACCCATGTGTCAGCCTTTCACGCTTCCGGCCATCAGGCCGCGGACAAAGTACCGCCCGGCGACGATATAGACGAGCAGCGTCGGCAGCGCGGCCAGGATCGCGCCCGCAAAATGGACGTTGTATTCCTTCACGCCGGTCGAGGACTGCACGAGATTGTTCAGCGCCACGGTCATCGGGGCGCCGTCGCCCGACGCGAATGAGGCGCCGAACAGGAAATCGTTCCAGATGTTGGTGAACTGCCAGATCACCGACACCACCGCGATCGGCCCCGAGGACGGCAGCAGGATCCGCCAGAAGATCTGGAAGAATCCGGCCCCGTCGATCTGCGCCGCTCGGACCAGCTCGGTCGGGAACACCGCGTAATAGTTGCGGAAATAGAGGGTGGTGAACCCCACGCCATAGACCACATGCACCAGCACCAGGCCTGCGGTGCTGCCCGCCAGTCCCAGCGTGCCCAGCACCGCCGCCATCGGGATCAGCACGATCTGGAACGGGATGAAACAGGCGAACAGCATCAGCCCGAACAGGATCGTGTCGCCGCGGAACCGCCACTTGGTCAGCACATAGCCGTTGAGCGCACCCAGCACCGTCGAGATCGCCACCGCCGGCACGACCATCGAGATCGAGTTCCAGAAATACGGCCGCAGCCCGGTGGGCTGGACCCCGATCTGCGCGGTCGACCAGGCCTTGAGCCAGGGTTCGAGCGTCCATTGCGCCGGCAGGGACATCATGCCGCCGCCGGTGATCTCGTCCAGCGGTTTGACCGAGTTCACCAGCATCACGTAGAGCGGCAGCATGTAGAACAGCGCGAACAGCAGCAGCACCAGGTAGATCAGCATGCGTGTGACGCGGCCGGTCCGGACGGCGCTGTCCTGGGTGGCGGCGGCCATCACTTCTTCTCCTTCAGTTCGGCGTAGAGATAGGGGATCATGATCGCCGCGATGGTCATCAGCATGATCACTGCCGAGGCTGCCCCGATTCCCATCTGGTTCCGGCTGAACGTGTAGGAATACATGAAGGTCGCCGGCAATTCCGTGGCCCGGCCGGGCCCGCCGCCGGTCATGGCGATCACCAGGTCGAAGGTCTTGATCGCCAGATGCGCCAGGATCACGAAGGCCGACAGGAAGGCGGGCCGCAGCTGCGGGATGATGATCCGGCGATAGAGGTTCCAGTTCGACGCGCCGTCCATCTGCGCGGCCTTCAGGATCTCGTTGTCGATGCCGCGCAGCCCGGCGAGGAACATCGCCATCACGAAGCCGCTGGTCTGCCAGACCGCGGCCAGGACGATCGTGTAGATCGCGAAATCGCGGTTCTTGATCCAGTCGAAGGAAAAGCTCTCCCAGCCCCAGGCCTGCAGGATGTTCTCAAGCCCGATGCCGGGGTCGAGAAACCACTTCCACGCCGTGCCGGTCACGATGAAGCTGAGCGCCATCGGATAGAGGTAGAGCGGCCGCAGCGCGCCCTCGCCACGGATCTTCTGGTCGAGGAAGATCGCCAGCAGCAGGCCAATGGCGGTGCAGATCACGATGTAGAGCCCGGCGAATACGGCCATGTTGCCCAGCGCGATCTCCCAATGCGACAGGCGGAACAGCTTTTCGTAGTTGGAGAACCCGATCAGGTCGAAGGTCTGCTGGCCGTTCTTGTCCACGAAGGGCAGGATCCGGCTGTCGGTGAAGGAAACATAGACCGTGAACAGGATGAACCCGTAGACGAAGACAAAGATCAGCGCCAGCGACGGGGACAGCACCAGTTTCGGAAGCCACGCCTGCAGGCGTGTCCTGAAATCCGCCTCGGCATGAGCGGCCATGAATTTCACCTCTCGTCGATTGCGCGCGGTCGGAACGGGTTGTCGGGGCGGCCGCTGCGGGCCGCCGCTCCGGTCTGCATCACTTGGCGATGGACACCGCGTCGACCAGCTCGGTCACGGCGGTCTCGCTGTCATACTCGCCGTTGAAATGCGCGGTCACGACGTCGTAGATCGCGTTCTTGACCGCCGCCGGGTTGGCGTGGCCATGCGCCATCGAGCCATAGAGGTTGCCCGATGCAGCCGCTGCCGCCAGATCCTCCATCCCCTTCTTGCCGCAATCGTCGAACGCCTCGTTGCTGACATCGGTGCGCGCGGGCACCGAGCCCTTGACCACGTTGAACGCCGACTGGAAGGACGGCGACAGGATCGCCGAAGCCAGCGCGGCCTGCTCTTCGCTCACGGTGCCGCCCTGGTCGAACATGGCGAACTGGTCGGCGTTGAACGTCACCTGGTCCTGCGTGCCGGGGAAGCGGAAGCACAGGAAATCCTCGCCCGGCACCTTGCCGGCGTTGAGGAATTCGCCCTTGGCCCAGTCGCCCATCATCTGGAACGCGGCCTCGCCATTGATGACCATCGCCGTCGCCAGGTTCCAGTCGCGGCCCGAGAAGTTCTCGTCCACATGCTCGCGGATGAATGACATGCGGTCGAACGCCTCCTTCATCGTGTCCGAGCCCAGCGCCTCCTCGTCCAGATCGATGAAGGCCGATTCATAGAAGTCCGGGCCCCCGGTGGACATCACCACCGCGTCGAAGATCGTGGCGTCCTGCCAGGCCTGGCCGCCATGGGCGATGGGCGTCACGCCGGCCGCGTCCAGCTTCTCGACCGCCGCGGTGAACTCCTCCCAGGTGGTCGGCACCGAAATGCCATGCTCGTCCAGCACCGCCTTGTTGGCCCAGACCCAGTTGGTCGAATGCACGTTGACCGGGGCCGAGACCCACTTGCCGTCGACCTGCGCGAACGCCTTGAGGGCGTCGGGAACGACCTCGTCCCAGCCTTCCCTGGCCGCCACTTCGTTGAGGTCGGCCAGAGCGCCCTGGTTGCCCCAGTCGAGGATGTCGAAGCCCAGCATCTGTACCGCCGTGGGCGCATCCCCGGCCGTCACGCGCGCGCGCAGGACGGTCATCGCCTGCTCGCCGCCGCCACCGGCCACGGGCATGTCCTGCCAGCCGATTCCCTGTCCTTCGAGGTCCTGCTTGAGCACGTTGAGCGCCGCCGCCTCGCCGCCCGAGGTCCACCAGTGCAGCACTTCCACTTCATTCGCCTGCGCGGCCCCTGCGCTCAGCGCAACGGCGGCCACGGTGGCCCGCAGACCCAGTCCAAGTCGTGTCATGTCTCTCTCCCTGAGTGTTCTTTGGCGGCGTTCCACGCCGCTTGCCCCTTTTAAACGCGCTGATGTCATTTGGGTCAACAGAGAGTTGCAGGCCAGGCGCGCTTGCCCGCGCCTCGCCCGACAGGTCCGGCAGGATCGGGCCGTCGGGGCGGTCGTCCCGGTGACGGGCCGCGACCGGCAGCAAGGCGTCGGGCGCAAGGCTGCAGCCGGGCAATCTCGTTATCGGTCCGGCGCAGCTGCCCGGCAGCCGTCTCCCGGGCGCGGGCCGAAACCTTTTTGCCGGGGCCGGTATGTCACCCCGGGCGTCCGGTCGTCACCGCGCCGGCCAGCGGGGGTGGGTGTCGTCGATCACGAAACCATGCTCGTGCCGGCGGCTGCCCTGCAGATGCGGGTGGTCGAGCGGCAGGTCGTCATGGCTGTGGTCCAGAACCTCGGGATCGTGGTGCGGCCAGACCCGCAGCGCTATGGCGACGCCCGTTCCGGCTAGGACCGCCAGACCGAGCAGCGCCGGGATTGCCCCGGCGGCGGTCATCAGCCAGCCCGCCAGCGGATAGGTCAGCAGCCAGCAGGCATGTGACAGCGCGAACTGCGCCGCGAACAGCGCCGGCCGGTCCTCGGGATGGGCGGACCGACGCAGGAGCCGTCCCGATGGCGTGAGGACCGCCGAGAATCCCAGCCCTATGACGGCCCAGACCAGCAGCAGCACAGGCCAGGTCAGCCCCGCGAACCCGATCGCGGCGGCCAGCGCCAGTAGCGCGAGGATCATCAGCACCGACCCGCCCAGCATCACCGGCCGGTCGGACATCCGATCCAGGATCCGCGGCAGCGCGATGGCCGCGGCCATCGAGCCGACCCCGAAGGCGAACATCGTCCAGGCCAGTGCCGACTCCGACAAGCCCAGCGTGCCGCGCACCAGAACCACGGTGTTGACCAGCACCATCGCCCCGGCCGAGGAAACCGCGAGGTTCAGCCCCAGCAACCCGCGCAGGCGCGGCGTGGCCAGGTAGATACGGATACCCCGCGTCGTGCGGTCATAGACGCCGCGCGGCTGCGCCGGTTTGGGACTGGGCAGCAGCACCGACACCACCAGAACCGCCGAGGCCAGAAAGCCGATCACCGTGCCAAAGAACAGCGCGTTGTAGGACACTAGGGCCAGCAGCAGGGCCGCCAGCGTCGGGCTGGCGATGGTCTCGAGATCATGCGCCAGCCGGGTCAGCGACAGGGCACGGGTATAGCGCGCCTCGTCGGGCAGCACGTCGGGGATCGTGGCCTGGAATGTCGGCGTGAAGGCGGCCGAGGCCGAATGCAGCAGGAACAGCAACCCGTAGATCTGCCAGACCTCGGTGACGAAGGGGAGCGCCAGCGCCACGGCCGCCCGCACCAGGTCCAGCGTGACCAGCAGCGCGCGCCGGTTGACCCGCGCGGCAAAGGCGCCGGCGATGGGCGCGACCCCCACATAGGCCACCATCTTGATCGCAAAGACGGTGCCCAGCACCATCGATGCCCCCTCGCCCGCCAGGTCGAAGGCCAGCAGCCCCAGCGCCACGGTGGCAAGCCCGGTGCCCAGAAGTGCCACGACCTGCGCGCCGAACAGGTGGCGATAAGTGCGATTGGCAAGGATCTCCAGCATGGTCGGTGCCCCGGTTCGGTTGCCCGCTGCGTCTTGGCGGTTGCGAAAACGCTATCGGGTCGCGACGGGACCGACAAGGCGAAGGCCACAAAGCCCGGGATCAACCCTTCACCCGCTCCATGCGGGGATCGTAAAGCGGCGCCAGCGTGACCTCGGCCCGGACCCGCTCGGTCGCGACCTCCAGCTCGTAGGCGCCCTCCAGGACATAGTCGCGAGTCACTCCGTCGGGATTGCGCACATAGCCCATTCCGATGCTCCGGCCGAGCGCATGCCCATAGCCCCCCGACGACAGCCAGCCGCAGCGCGTACCGTTGCGATAGATGGTCTCGCGGCCCGACAGGATCACACCGGGGTCGGCGGTGAAGGTGGCCAGCATCTTGGTCACGCCGCCCTCGCGCTGGGCCTGCACCGCTGCGCGGCCGCGGAAATCCTGGTTGGTGCCCAGCTTGACGGCCCAGCCCAGCCCGGCCTCGTCCGGCGTATGGTCCGGCCCGATATCGGTCCCCCAGGCGCGATAGCCTTTCTCCAGCCGCAGCGTCTCGATGGCGCGGTAACCGGCGTTGCGCAACCCGTGATCCGCCCCCGCCGCCTGCAGCGCGTCATGGACGGTGCAGGCATATTCCACCGGCAGGTGCAGCTCCCAGCCCAGTTCGCCCACATAGGTGATGCGCAGGGCCAGCACGGGGCAGCCGGCGATTCCGATGCGACGGGCGTGGCCAAAGGGAAAGTCCGCATTGCTCACGTCGTCGCGCGTGCAGGCCGAAAGGATGTCCCGCGCGCGCGGCCCGAACAGGGAAAGCACCGCGTTGGCCGAGGTCACATCGACCAGCTGTGCGTTCAGGCCATCGGGGATATTGCGCGAGATCCAGTCGAAATCATGGGTGGCAAAGCCGGTGCCGGTGACGATGTAGTACTCGTCGGGCGCGGTGCGCACGCAGGTCAGGTCGCATTCGATCCCGCCGAGATCGTTGAGCATCTGGGTATAGATCACTCGCCCCACCGGCCGGTCGACGCGGTTGGCCGCGATCCAGCCCAGCGCCGCCTCGGCATCGGGCCCCTTCAGCACGAACTTGGCAAAGGAGGTCTGGTCGAACAGCGCCGCCGCCTCGCGCACAGCCCGGTGTTCGCGCCCCACCGGGTCATGCCAGTTGGGCCGCTCGAACGTGTAGATGTCGCGCGCGTCCTCGCCCGGCGCGGCATACCAGTTGGGGCGTTCCCAGCCCAGCTTCTCGCCGAACACCGCCCCGGCCGATTTGAGCGTGTCATAGAGCGGCGAGCGGCGGCAGGGCCGCCCGCTCTCGTGCTCTTCGGACGGCCAGGCCATCGTGTAGTGCTTGCCATAAGCCTCGAGCGTGCGGGTGCGCACCCAGTCGGTATCCTGATGCGGCCGACCGAAGCGCCGTATGTCCACCGGCCAGAGGTCATAGGGCGGCGCGCCGTTGACCACCCATTCCGCCAGCGCCATGCCCGCGCCGCCGCCCGAGGCGATGCCGAAGGCGTTGAACCCCGCCCCGACAAAGAGATTGGCCATCTCGGGCGCCTCGCCCAGGATGAAATTGCCATCCGGGGTGAAGCTTTCGGGTCCGTTGATCAGCTGCTTGATCCCGGCGGTCTCGAATTTCGGGACGCGCGGCAGGGCCAGTTCGACCAGCTGCTCGAAATGGTCGAAATTGCTCTCCAGAAGCTGGAAATCGAACGGGTCCGGGATGCCGCCCACCGCCCAGGGGATGCCGTTGGGCTCATAGCCGCCCATCACCAGCCCGCCGACCTCTTCCTTGTAATAGGTCAGCCGGTCGGGATCGCGCAGCGTCGGCAGGTCGGATGGCACGCCGAAGGGTTCGGTGATCATGTATTGATGCTCGACCGGCACAAGCGGGACATTCACACCAACGGTTGCCGCCAGTTCGCGCGTCCACTGACCGCAGCACAGCACCAGCCGCTCGCAGGACACGTCGCCCTGCGGCGTGCGCACGCCGCTGATCCGCCCGCCATCGACCAGGATCTCCTGGGCCGGCATGTTCTCGACCAGCACCGCGCCCTTGTCGCGGGCGCCACGCGCCAGCGCCTGTGTGATGTCGGAGGGGCTGGCCTGTCCGTCGGTCGGCAGGAAGGCCGCGCCCACGACATCGCCGATATCCATCAGCGGCCACAGGTCCTGCGCCTCCTGCGGGGTCAGAAGCTGCATGTCGAGGCCGAAGGAATGGGCGGTCGTCGCCTGCCGTTTCACCTCGGTCCAGCGCTCGGCGTTGCAGGCCAGTCGCAATCCGCCATTCATCTTCCAGCCGGTGGCCAGCCCGGTTTCCGCCTCCAACCGGTTGTAGAGGTCGATGGAATAGCCCAGAAGCTGGGTGATGTTGGCGTTCGAGCGCAGCTGTCCCACCAGCCCGGCCGCGTGCCAGGTCGAGCCGGAGGTCAGTTGCGCCTTGTCCAGCAACAGCACCTCCTGCCCCATGCGGGCCAGGTGATAGGCGGTCGAGCAGCCGATGATGCCGCCGCCGACGATGATGATTTTGGAAGAGGATGGCAGGGTCATGTATGGCCTCAGGCGTTCTTGAAATCGGACAGGGCGGCACTCAGCCGGGCCATGTTCTCGGCGGTATAGGCGGCATAGTCGAAATCCAGGTCGGAATGGATCTCCGAGACCATCGACCACAGCGTCTCGCGCATCAGCGAGGCGCATTTCATCGCCTGAAAGGCCCGCCAGTGCGGGTCGGGATCGGCCTGGAAATAGCGTTCCAGCATCGCGCGTTCCTGCGCCTCGGACAGCCCGTTATTCGAGGCGAGCCCGGCCAGGTCGAAAAGCGGCGTGTTGAATCCGCCATATTCCCAGTCGATCAGCCACAGCCGGGCGCCATCGTCGAGGATATTGGCCGCCAGCAGGTCGTTGTGCCCGACCACAAGCGTCACCGGTCCGGTCGCCACCTCCAGCGCGGCGGCCTGCGTCACCAATTCCGGCAAGGCCCCGGCATGGGCCGAGCCGTCGGCGCGCAGCCGCGTGGCATAGCTGCGGATCACCTGGAACGGCCAGAAGGTCAGCACCGGGGTCGTCAGGTGTTCGGCGATGTGGCGATGCACCCGCGCCACCAAGTCGACGATGCGCGGCAGGTTGGCGGGGTCGCGCACATCCGCCTCCTCCAGCGCGCGCGCCTCGATATAGTCCAGAACCAGCACGCCCGGCTCGGAATGCACCACCGCCGGCGAGATGCCTGCCGCCTCGGCCGCCCGACTGAGCGCCAGTTCGTTCCAGCGCATGATGCCGTGCTCGGGGATGTCCTCGCCCAGACGCACGACATAGCGGCGGCCACCGTCGCGCAGGCTCAGGTTCACATTGGTGATGCCGCCGCTCAGCGGCTGGATGTCCTGCGGGTCGGAAAAACAGGAAAGCGCCGCGGCGCGGGCGATCGGATTTTGCGTCATGTCAGTCCCAGCCTCCTGCGTTGCCCCTCGGCCAGCGCGCTGAGGATGCGGTCGGCGGTGATCGCGATGAAGGCCACGGCCAGGCCGGCGACGATGCCCTGCCCCGCATTGGCCTTGGTCAGCGCGATATAGACCTCCTGCCCCAGGTCGCGGGTGCCCACCAGCGCGGTGATGACCAGCATCGACAGCGCCAGCATGATGGTCTGGTTCAGCCCCAGCAGCAGGTGCGGCGTGGCCAGCGGCAGCTTGATGCGCCACAAGAGCTGCCGCCTGGTGCAGCCCGAGACCAGCCCCGCCTCGATCAGCTCCGGCGGCACCGCGCGAAGCCCGTGGGCGGCATAGCGCACCGCCGGCGCCAGCGCATAGAGGATCACCGCCACCATCGCGCTGAAATCTCCGACCCGGAACAGCATCACCACCGGGATCAGGTAGACGAAGCTGGGCAGCGTCTGCAGCGTGTCCATGATGCCCAGGATCACCCGCCCCGCCCCCGGCCGCTCGGCCGCCCAGATGCCCAGCGGGATGCCGATCAGCGTCGCCAGAAAGACCGAGACGCCGCACAGGTAGATCGTGACCATCGCCTTGGCCCAGAGCCCGTTGGCGGCGATGAACCCCATCAGCAGCGCCGCCAGCAGACCCAGCCGCCAGCCGCCCACGCGCCAGGCCGCCAGTCCCGTCGCGATGATGCCCCAGGCCCAGGGGATGCCGGCAAAGAACTTCTTAACCGGCAGCAGAAGCCATTGCAGGATGAAGGTCTTGATCGCCTCGAACGTGTCGAAGAAATTGACGTTGATCCACTCCATCGCCTGCGACCAGACCGGCCCCGTGGTCACGGTCAGCGCCTCGGGATAGCTCTGCACCGCCGGCAGGAAACGGCCCAGGATCAGGGTGGCGGCGATCACAAGGACAACCGTGCCGGTCCAGGGATGGCGTTGCAGGATGTTGCCGCCGGGGGCATGGCGCATCGTGCGATCGGCAAAGGCCTGGCTGGCCCGGTCCAGCGCGATCGCCATGACCACGATCGCCAGACCCGCCTCGATCCCGCCGCCGATGTCCAGGCGGCGCAGGCTGGACAACACGTCGAAACCCAGGCCCCCGGCGCCGATCATCGAGGCGATGATGACCATGTTCAGCGTCAGCATGATGACCTGGTTGACCCCCACCATCAGCGAGGGCGTGGCGGCGGGCACCAGCACCTTCCACATCATCTGCCGCCGCGTGCACCCGGCCATGCGCCCGGCTTCGGCGATCTCGGGTGGAACCGCGCGCAGGGACACGATGGTGATGCGCACCATCGGCGGCATGGCATAGATCACCGTGGCCACCAGCGCCGCCACCGGGCCGAAACCGAACAGGATCAGGATCGGCACCAGATAGGCAAAGACCGGCACGGTCTGCATCAGGTCCAGCACCGGACGCAGGATCCGCTCGACCAACGGCACGCGAAAGGCGGCGATGCCCAGCATCAGCCCGCCCGCCGCGCCGATGGGCACCGCGATCAGCACCGAGGCCAGCGTGATCATCGCACTGTCCCACTGGCCGAAGACGGCGAGATAGAGGAAACACAGGCCCACAAGCGTCGCCAGCCAGATGTCGCGGGCATAATGCGCGATGGCCGCGATGGTCACGATCACCGCGATCCAGCTGAGCGAGGGCGCGATCTGCACCGCGCTGTCGCCCTGGCCCGAGACGAAGCCCTCGATCAACAGGTTGCGCAGGAACTGATAGGGCGCCTCGATCACCGCCGCGATGGCGCGGGTCAGGTCCTTGAAGCTGAAGAAATAGAAACTCGCGCTGTCGACCAGCCAATCCAGGAAATCGCTGATCCGCCGTTCCAGCGGCAATTGCCAGCCCTTGGGAAAACGGATGACCCAGCGCGCATCGAGCGCCTTGTAGATCTGGAAGGAATAGGCCGAGAGCGCCCAGGTCGCGGCAAACAAGCCAAGCCAGAACAGCCCGCCCGACCCGATGCGCCGCACCGTCATGCCCGGCCCACCAGCACGTCGATGATGGCGGCCCGCGTGATCTGTCCGACCGCCGCGCCATCGCGGAGTACGCGATGCGGCCGATCCGCGGCCTCGACACGGTCGGCGATATCCTCGATCACGGCATCATGGGGCACGTCGCCCGCGAACCGGCCTTCCCCGACCGGCTCCATCACCGAGGCCGCGCGCAGCACCTTGGCGCGGCTGACATGGCGGGTGAATTCCGCGACATAATCGGTGGCCGGGTTCAGCACCAGCTGCTCCGGCGTCGCCACCTGTTCGATTGCGCCGTCCTTCATCACCGCGATGCGGTCGGCCAGCCGGATCGCCTCGTCGAAATCATGGGTGATGAAAACGATGGTCTTGTGCAGGATGTTCTGCAGGCGCATGAACTCGTCCTGCATCTCGCGCCGGATCAGCGGATCGAGCGCCGAAAACGGCTCGTCCAGAAACCACAGGTCGGGCTCCACGGCCAAGCTGCGGGCGATGCCCACGCGCTGCTGCTGACCGCCCGACAATTCGCGGGGATAGTAATGCTCGCGCCCCTTCAGCCCGACCAGTTCCACGACCTCGCGGGCCCGGGCCTCGCGTGTCTTGCGGCCGACGCCCTGCACGTCCAGCGGAAAGGCGGCGTTCTCCAGCACCGTCAGATGCGGCAACAGCGCGAATTGCTGGAACACCATGCCCATCTTCTTGCGGCGGATCCGGATCAGCTCGGCCTCGGAGGCGCGCAAAAGGTCCCGATCCTCGAACCGTATCTCGCCCGCCGTCGGCTCGACCAGGCGCGACAGGCAGCGCACCAGCGTGGACTTGCCGGATCCCGACAGGCCCATGATGACGAAGATCTCTCCGCTGTGGATCCGAACATTGGCCGCGCGCACCGCCCCGATCAGCCCCGCCTTTTTCAACTGTTCCGGGGAAGGATCGGGATGGGTCGCGAGAAAGCTGTCCGCCTGCGCGCCGTAGAGTTTCCAGACATCGCGGCAGTCGAGGATTACGGGTTTGGTCATCCAGCCCTCTGCGCAGGGAACGGTGGCGGCACGGAGCGGTGCGCCAGCGGGAGGCAGGCGCACCGGTGATCGGCAGGGCTACTTGGCGATCCAGCCCATCCAGGTGTCCTTGTTGTCCGCCATCCAGGCCGCCACGGTGTCCTCGACCGATTTGCCCTCCAGGTCGACCTCGGCCACCATCGCGCCCATGTCCTCGTTGGTGATGGTAAAGTTCTCGATGGCCTTGGCCGCGCCGGGCCATTTCTCGGCCACGCCGGACCATGCGACCTTCCAGATCGGGCCGCGCGGCTTGCCGCAGTCATAGGCCGCGTCGGGATTGATGCCCACCGAGGGATCCTCGTAGCACTCGGCCGAATAGGGCGGGAACTCGACGAATTCGCCATCGTATTTCGACGGCGCCCAGTGCGGGGCATAGACCCACATCACGATCGGCGCCTGCCGCTGATAGGCCGATTCCAGTTCGGCGAAGAGCGCCGCGTCGGTGCCGGCGTGAACCACTTCGAAATCCATCTCCAGCGCCTCGACACGCTCGTCGTCGAACCCGCCCCAGGTCACCGGACCGCCCAGGTAGCGGCCCAGCGGCGCGGTCTCGGGCGTGGCGAATTCCTGGGCGCAGTCGTTCAGCGCCTGCCAGTCGGGCAGCCCCGGGCAGACCTCCTTCATGTAGGCGGGATACCACCATTCCTCGATCGCGTTCATCCCGGTCGAGCCCAGATTGACCACGTTGCCGGTGCCGGTGGCCTCGTCCATCGCCTCGCGGCCGGTGGTCTCCCAGATCTCCATCGCCACGTGCAGGTCGCCTGTCTTCAGCCCCGCGAATTGCGCGATATAGTCGGCCTGGACATATTCGACATTGTATCCCGCCTCCTCCAGCACTTCGCCCATCAAGGTGGTGGTGATCAGCTGGCCGGACCAGTCATGCAGGGTCAGCTTGATCGGATCGCTGGATTCTTGCGCAAGCGCAGGCGCGGCGGCGATCAGCCCGCACATTGCCATCGAAAGACGCTTCATTCCTCTTCTCCCTGTTGCGGCCGGCCATTGTTTTTCAGGTCGGGCCCTCGCCCTCGGAGTGCCGGCGTCATGAATTCATTCAACAAGCTTGGGCGCGCATTTCAACAAAAATCAACATTTTGTCGCCCAATATGTAGATTTTGGTCGCAACCGCCCGGGTTACGGGCCGCCCGCTTGCAATCCTGTGGCCTCACCCGGCGCGCACGACCGCGACATGCGCGGCAAAACCCGGGTCGTTCATCAGGGCCTTGCACCGTTCGAACCGGCCGGTGGAATAGGCCCAGAAATCCTCGGCCTCGTTTCCATCGGCATGCTGGATCAGCCCCCAGAGCGTCCACAGCAGGTCACACATCGCCTTGTAGATGACCATGCGCCCTGTCTCGGCCGGTGTCGGCGCGCGCCCGAAATAGGCGTGCATCATCTCGGCGTCCTGGTCCGCGTCCATGCCGGCCTCGACCGACAGGTCGCCCAGGTCCCAAAGCGGGTCGTTCATGCCGGAATACTCCCAGTCGACGATCCACATCACCTCGCCGTCATCCAGGAAATTCTCGCACAGCGGATCGCAATGGCAGGGCGCCAGCGGCAGATCCGCCGCATCCAGCGCCGCGCGCACCGGCGCGGCGGCGGCGACCACCTGGTGATACCCCTCGGGCAGATCCACCTGCTTGCCGCCCAGCAGGTCGAGATAATCGTCGATCATCGCAAAAAGCTCGAAGCGGAAGCGGAACGTCTCGCCCGAGCCGTGGAGCCGCGCCAGCGCGCGGCCGGCCCGGGCCGGCGCGCCCTTCCGCGAACGGAAGAACGGGGGCGTCATCGTCTCGATATCGGGAACCGTGCGGGTGATCATTACCCCGCTTTTCGCATCGGCATGGATCACCTCGGGCGACACGCCGGCGCGGGCCGCGGCCTCTGCATTATGCGCCTCGACCTCGCGGTCGATATAGGCCTCGGTGCCCTCGCCCGGGATACGCACGATCACAGACTCCGTGCCGATATCAACCCGGTGCACCAGGTTGGTCAGCCCGCCCAGCCGCGTGATCGCATCGGCCCGCGTCACCTCGGCAAAGCGCGGCACCTGCCGCAATGCCGCCATCACCTTGTCTTCCAGTTCAGTCATTCGCCTCCCCTTTCATGCCTTGAGCCGGGCGTTTTCCGGATCATAAAGCGGCCCCTCGACCCGGGTGATCGCGTGGCGCTCGCCAAATACCTCCACGTCGAACCCTCGCTGGCCCCAATGCGCCCGGTCAAGATAGCCGCGCAGGATCGTGTGCTTGACGGTGCAGCCATACCCGACGGAGGTCGCAAGCGAGACGACCTGGTCGCCCAGCAGGATCGCCTCGCCCCCCGTGAGCGGCAACGGCTCGGGCGTGGTGAAGGTGCACAGCCGGCGCGACACGCCCTCGGCCTTCTGCCGCTCCAGCGCCGCGCGCCCCAGGAAATCCCCCTTGGATTTCAGATGCACGCGAAACCTCAGCCCCGACTCGTAGGGCGTGTAATCCGGCGAGATGTCGCCCGACCAGTAGACATACCCCTTTTCCATCCGCAGGCTCTCGATCGCGCGATAGCCGACATTGGCGATGCCGTGCGCCTGACCGGCCTGCCAAAGCGCGTCATAGACATGCAGGGCAAATTCCGTCGGAATGTGCAGCTCGAAACCCAGCTCGCCGACATAGCCGATGCGCAGCGCGCGAACCGGCGCCGCGCCGACGACGATATCGGCCATCATGGCGAAGGGGATCGCCGCGTCCGACACGTCGCTTTCCGAGGCAGCGGCCAGAACGTCGCGCGATTTCGGCCCGGCGATATTGATGACCGCATACCCGCTGGTGACCTCGATCATGCTGACGCTGCCATCGGCCGGCAAGTGGCGGCGGATCCAGTCGCTGTCATGCAGGCCGAACCCCGATCCGGTGATCATGTAGAAGTGGTTTTCCGCCAGCCGGACAAAGGTGACATCCGCCTCGATCCCGCCGCGCTCGTTGCAGAGCTGTGTGTAGATGACCGCGCCTGTGGGCTTGTCCATGTTGGAAACCGCAAGATGCTGCAGCACGTCCAGCACGCCCGGGCCCAGGATCTCGAACTTGGCAAAGCTCGACTGATCGATCAGCGCCACACGCTCGCGCACCGCCGCATGTTCCTGCGCGGAATGGCGTTTCCAGCCAGGGTCGAGGAAATCCAGTTGGTCCACCGGCTCCACGCCCTCGGGCGCGAACCAGAGCGGGCGTTCCCAGCCGTTCTTGGACCCAAAGACCGCGCCCTGCGCCTTGAGCAGGTGATAGAGCGGCGACAGGCGCAGCTGCCGGGCGGTATCGGCCTCCTGACCGGGATAGCGCATCTTGTAATGATGCGCGTAATGCTCGACCGCCCGCGGATACATGAAGGCGCGTGTGCCGTGATGCGGCCCGAACCGGCGCACGTCGAGCGGCCAAAGATCCAGCGAGGGGCGCCCTTCGACCACCCATTCGGCGATCATCTCGCCCGCGCCGCCGCCCGCGGCGATCCCATAGAGAAAACCCGTCGCCAGCATCAGGTTGTCGATCCCCGGCTGCCAGCCCATCACGAAATCGCCATCCGCCGAATAGGGGATCGGCCCGTTGATGACCTGCCGGATGCCCACTTGGTCGAGCACCGGTGTCACCTGTGCCGCGCGTTCTGCAAGCGGCAGGAACCGGTCCAGGTTCTCGGGCAGCAGCTGCCGCACGAACCGGCCGGGGATGCCTTGCGCGCCGAAGGGCAAGGTATCCTCCTCATATCCTCCGATGACCAGCCGCCCGCCCGCGTCGGGCTTGTAATAGACCAGCCGCTCGGGGTCGCGCAGTGTGGGAAAGCCGCCGACATCCTGGCCGGTCGGTTCGGTGACGACATACTGATGCTCGACGGCGCAGGCCGGCACGCGCAATCCCAGCTTGGCCCCCAGCTCGCGGCTCCACATGCCGCTTGCAAGGATGACGGTCTCGGCCTCCCAGGTCCCGTCGGTGGTCTCGATGGCGGTGATCCGACCGCCGCTCAGCGTGAAATCCAGCACCTCGACCCCTTGCCGGATCTCCGCCCCCTGCCGTCGTGCGGCGCCCGCGATCGCCTGGCACAGGGATGCCGGATCGACATGGCCGTCGCTGGGGATGAAAGCCGCACCCTCCAATCCTTTCGGGTCGATCAACGGAAACAGGTCTGCAGCCTCGGCCGCCGTGATGATGCGCATCTCAAGCCCGAAACTGCGCGCCATGGTGGCCAGGCGGCGCGCTTCGAGCAGGCGGTCGCGCGTGGCCGCCAGCCGCAGCGAGCCGGTCTTCTTCCAGTCGAATTGCAGACCGTCCTCATCCTGCAGCCGGTCATACATCTCGACCGATTTCTGCAGCATGCGCGTGGTGTTGCGCGAAGACCGCAGCTGTCCCACAAGCCCCGCGGCGTGCCAGGTCGCGCCTTCGGTCAGGTTCGCCCGCTCCAGCAGAACCACGTCCCGCTCGCCCATGCGCGTCAGGTGATAGGCCACCGAGCAGCCGATGATGCCGCCCCCCACGATCAGGTGTTTTGCCGAATTCCCCGCCATGTGACGCCCCCACGGATCGAGCCCTTGCGGGTCAGCCTAACAATAATCAACACACCCTCAACATATTTGTTGTTTTTTGTTGAAATTGGCCCCGGAAACCCGTTCAAATCGTCTAGCTCCTCCTGTCGAACCGGTGTAGCGGAGTGTCGATGTCAAAATACGAAGATCAGCTTCTGCAGACGGTCGACATGCGCGGCACGGTCAGCGTGCAGGAACTGTCGCGCCTGCTGGGCGTGTCGGACCAGACGATCCGGCGCGTCTCGCGACCGCTGGTCGAGCGCGGGGACCTGCGCAAGGTCCACGGCGCGCTGATGTCGAACCGCCCGGCCTCGGACCCGCCCTTCCTGGCCCGGATGAACGTCAACCGCGCCGCCAAGGTCGCCATCGCCCGCCAGGTGGCCGAGATCATCGGTGACGGCGACAGCGTGGCGATCGACACCGGATCGACCTCGGCCTTCGTGGCGCAGGCGTTGCGCAGCCGCCGCAACCTGTCGGTGGTCACCAACTCGGCCTTCGTGGCCAGCACGCTGGCGATGATCCCGGGCAACAACGTGTCGATGGCCGGCACCCAGCTGCGCGACCATGACGGCGCCGCCTTCGACCGCTCGGCCTTCGAGGTGATCGAGCGGATGCAGGTGGATTACGTTCTGCTGTCGGCCTCGATGGTGGAACCCGACAAGGGGTTCCTGGTGCATGAACAATGCGAAGTCGATATCGCGACCGCCATGCTCGCCAATGCCTCACGGGCGATCATGGCGGTCGATCACTCCAAGTTCCAGCCGCAGTCGCGCAAACCGGCCCTGCGGCAGCCCACGCTGAAACCAGGCGACATCCTGGTGTCGGACAAGCCGCCCCCCGCCGCGTTCGACGCGCTGTGCGAGGGGCTGGATCTGCGCCTGGGCTGAGCCCTGCCCCGTTTCGGCCGCGCCTATTCGGCGGCGTCGCGCCGGGGCAGCACCCAACCGGGGCGCGGGAAATGGCAGGTATAGCCACCCGGGAACCGCTGCAGATAATCCTGGTGCTCAGGTTCCGCCTCCCAGAAATCGCCGGCCGGCTTGACCTCGGTGACCACCTTGCCCGGCCACAGGCCCGAGGCCTCGACATCCGCGATCGTGTCCTCGGCGACCGCCTTCTGTTCGGGCGAGGTATGATATATGCCCGACCGATAGCTGGCCCCGACATCGTTGCCCTGCCGGTTCATCGTGGTCGGATCATGGATCTGGAAGAAGAACTCCAGCAATTGCCGATAACTGATCCTGTCGGGGTCGAAGACGATCTCGATCCCTTCGGCATGGGTGCCGTGATTGCGATAGGTCGCGTTCTTCACGTCGCCCCCGGTATATCCGACGCGAGTGTCCAGGACGCCGGGCAGCTTGCGGATCAGATCCTGCATGCCCCAGAAGCATCCCCCCGCCAGAACGGCTCGTTCAGTCATTGGCTTTCCTCCACCTGGTCGAGATATTCGCCGTACCCCTCGGCTTCCATCCGGTCCTTCGGGACAAACCGCAGCGCCGCCGAGTTGATGCAGTACCGCATGCCGCCCAGCTCCTTCGGCCCGTCGTTGAACACGTGGCCCAGATGGCTGTCGCCATGTGTCGAGCGAACCTCGGTTCGCAGCATGCCCAGCGAGGCATCGCGGTGCTCGGTCACATGCGCGGAGGTGATCGGCTTGGAAAAGGCCGGCCAGCCGCAACCCGAATTGTACTTGGCCGACGAGGCGAATAGCGGCTCGCCCGACACGACATCGACATAGATCCCCGCCTCGAAATGCTGGTCATAGTCCCCGGTAAACGGCCGCTCGGTGCCGTTCTGCTGCGTGACGTTGAACTGCTCGGGCGTCAACCGCGAGATGGCCTCGTCTGTCTTGCGATACGTCATGCGACCCTCATCCTTGCACATCTCCCCATATCTGGGGCGAGCGGACCGACTTTGCCACCACTTGCCGCCATCCACCACGCGTTTTTGATGAGCCGCACGCGGCGCTCAATCGCAGTGTCCAATCGCCGCACCAGTTGACGCGCTTTGAAAATGAGCCGCACGGCGTTTTCGCAGCGGGTGCATTGCGCAAAGACATCGCAAGAGGATGGTGTCCTCGGACCCGCGGCGGACAGACGATACGCTCGGTTACCCGGCTACGCGGTCAGAAGCGTGGTATCCCCGAAACACAGCCGCCCGCGGCCGGTGGCGCGGGCGGCTCGGGTTCTGGGTAGGACGGGTTAGTCCTGTGTCTCAAGCTCGACAAGCTTGAGATTGTTTCTTTCAAGGCGCCGGGTCAGATCGAGTGCCTTTCTTTGATAATCCTTTGCCACGTTGCCGAATGCTACCTTGCGCTCTTCGGGGTCGCTGGGCATGTCAGTTAAATGATCATTGTGCCACAGGATTCTCGCCAGCTTCGTGCGCAAGCGCAGTTCCTCTTCGGTTGCCTTGGATCGTACGGTCTCGCTTGGCATGGATTTAGCTCCCTTTCCTGTCAAAAACTGCGATGTCGCCTTAACTTGGCGCGGCGCCACGGCACTTACTTCCTCGTAACAACCCTCGCGCAGCTGCTCAAGGGCTTGGACCAGGGTTTCAGGGGTCGTCGGCCCCTGTGTCACGGCTTTGTCCCCAAGCAATTCCTGCACTGCATCGAATTGCTGCAAAGCTACATCGACCAACTCGTCGAGCGAAGAAATCGCCTCCGGGTGCGCTGCCCCCACGTCGGAAAACGGTTGGCCCAGCCGATCCTCCATCCAGGCGATGTCATCGCGCTCTGCTTCGAGCAGCGGTGCTAGCATCTGCGGAGAGAAGCAGAATTTCCTGTGGCCAATTGTTGCAAGTCGGGAAATATAGGCATTGTTTGCCGAATGCGCGCCATCGAAGCCGGCAACGAAACCACGCCCCAGTTTCCGCTGAACATAGAGCAACGCGACCGCCTCCAGGCTCAGGCTTTCGTTGGTGCGGATGATTTGATCGTCCGCCAAGGGAGCCACGCCGATTAGGTCGGCAAAGTCCTTCACCACATCACGCCCGAGCAACTGATCAGGCATAAAGCTCTTGATCACGACATTCTCGCGGCCAAGGATCCTGTCAATGTGTTCAAATCTTCTTCGATATTGCGGTGACGTGCTTCCGTCTGAAAGATTTGGAACAAATCCACCTTTCAATCGTTGTTGAAATGCGCTTGCCCTAAAGTCGCCTGGAGGGCGAGCGTAACCGATGACGGTGACCTCATTTGACCAATCAGAAAAAAAAGCATGCATTCGCTGCACAGCACTTTGGAGAGACGGAGCCGAAATACTCTCAGCCGAAAAAACCACGGTCTTGGTCCCAGCTTGCGCCAGCTGGTTCGAGACATGCTCTTGCCACTCCTTGCGCAACATGGGCAAGCCTTGAATGAACTCCGACCCGCGGTGCGCGAAGCTGTCGTATTCAGCAAGCTTATCAATGTCCTCGAAAAGAAGAACAAAGAGTGCAGAGTGATTGCCGCTGATACCCCAGTCGATATACTCAAGATCAGGATGCTCGAGCCGTGCAAAAGTGCTCTGGATCGAACTCGACCCAGTCTTGTGCATCCCGATGTGGATGACGATTTTCATAGCCATCATTTCCCCATGTGATCATAGATCAGTCGCTCCAGCCGTTTGAGACGCTGCGCCTGGTCAAAGGTCACCTCGACGAGGTAGTCGATCACCCGGCGTTGAAGCTCGGTATCGTCCGGCAAGTTCGAAGGCCGAGGCTCCTCGTCAAAGAAATCGAACCCGATGTTGTCGCGGATATACTCGAACAATTCCCGCTTCTCAGCAATGATCTCTTCGGCGGCCTGGTGGTTGAAGCATCGCTTCGCCATATCCTGAAGGGAGGGAGGCGGCGCGCTTGAAGAATTCGTGACGAACCTGTCAAACTCATCGGGCAGAACCTTGTCTTGAAAGCGAGTGTTGAACATCGCTCGCAGCAGGGTGTCGGCCGGTTCAGCGCGCTCAAGCCTTCGGGTGTCGGACTTGGGCAAGTCCAAACCCAAAATCCCTGCGAAATCCTGAATGACATCCAAGCTGCTGTCGAACGGTTTCACTTTCAGGGCGGTCCCGAAATTCTCACGCCAGAACCGGATCATCTGGTATTGCGTAATCAGGCGTCGGGCGGCGGTTGGAAAGTCCTGAACCGGGCCTTCGTTCGTCTTGTGCCGGATCGCCCATTGCGTATAGGCCGAAGGTAACCACGCCCTCGGGTCGCGCAAATAAACCACAAAGGAAATAGAGAGCCCTTGTGCCTGTAAGGTGCTAAAAAAGAGCTCTAGTTGCGGCCCAGCCTGAAACAAGCCTTCATTCGAGAAAATGTAAGTTTCGATGCCTTCTTTCTCAGCACGGTCAACAAGGTACCTATGGAATACTTCAGCACTCAATATTTTTTTCTCATCGGCTTCACCTACGAAACGAGAGAACCCCTGTAGCCCCCCGTACGCCGGATCAATCGCATCAAACCACATGCCCATGTAAGCTGATTTCTGATTTGCCAGGGCAGTGGTGCTGTTCGCCAAGGCGTGCTGAATGGAAGTGGTTCCAGTTTTTCCCATCCCTATATGAAAAACGATCCGCATTTCGGTCACACCCTTTTCTGATCCGGCTTGTCCAGGAATACCGCGTTCAGCCCTGCCATTGCGCTCGCCGCCGGCCAGAGCCGCTCGATCAGGTGATAGACGGTGCCGTCAGTGGCAATGGGCTCGTTCGGCCAGGGGTAGTTCTCCCCGAATATTCCGTTCATCTCGGCAACGACCCGTCCGCGTGTCCAGAACATGTTTCCCACCGGGAACAGCAGCGCGTGTTCAGGGATCGGCCCCGGCAGCCTGGGCGCGATTTGCGGCAGAAGGCGGCGCGATCCGGCCCAGTTGCTGACGCCGGGATCGAAGGCCGTGACAAGGCCGGTCTCGGGCGCGGCGACCAGTTCCAGCGCTGCAGAAAACCGGGTGTCGTCACCAAGCAGGATCGCCATCAGGAAGCGGCGCCAGGTCTCTCCCGCGTCCGTGACCTCGAGGGACTTCTTCTGGTGCACATGGCACCAGATTTCATCTTCCTGCGCATGGCCATTGGCGAAGAGCTGCATGAAGGGCAGGATATCGCGGCCCTTGTTCGGAACAACGATAGTCTCAACCCCGATGCCGGCCTGCCTGCCTATCTGGGCGATCCGATCCGCCTTTTCGGTGCTGTCGGTCGTAACGACGATGCGCCGCGCCTCGTGCAGGGTCCGGTAATAGAGCAGGTCGCCACCGAGGTTGTCGAGATAATGGGCGTGGATATGCACGGAGTAGTCGACGGGCGGCACAGTGTCGCTCCAGGCGAAACGCTCTATCCGGCAGTTCTGGTGCACCCAGTTGTCGGAGGCGGCCAATTCGGCTTCAGCCTGCGCGCTTGACCGCCAGACCCAGAGCCGGTTGTAGGACCACATCTTCTCGCGTTCGTTCCTGCGTGCCTCACGGTCGCGTTCATACGTCGTGAACAGCATCGGTATGTCGTAGTCTCCGCCGCCGGCAACAAAATGGCGTTGCTCGGAAAGGCGTTTGTTCAGAGCCTGGGATATGGACTGAAACACATCGGCATCCGATCGCTTGCGCGGGAACGACGGCAGGCCAATTCGGGCGGGTTGTTTCATGGGGGCCGAGAGAAGGGCATCGCAGGCCCCGACCAGGTCCCCGTATTCCACGCGCTGGAGTTCGTCTATGCCTGCGTACACATCGTCGTCGAACGACGTGGCCTTTTCGAATAGAACTGCGCGCGCCCCGAACTGCATCGCTTCAAAAACGACATTCGGCTGTGGATCCGACCTCGACGGGAGGAACAACACGTCGGATGCACGGCACACGTCAAGATAATGCTGTCCAGTGGGTAGAAAGAACAGGTTTCCGCCGGGGTCGTTCGCCCCCGCCTCACGCATATGCTTGTCGAGCCAAACGCCGAAGGGCATGTGCTCGTGATTCAGCCCATCCCCGACCCATACGAACAGAGAATCTGGATCACGCTTCCGCGCCATTTGCGCCGTTAACACGAACAAGTCAGTGCCCTTGCGCCAGTCAACAAAGCCGACACCATAGACTACGCGCCGATTCCTACAATCAACGCCAATTAGTCGCGACAGATGCTCGCGGGCTTCGGAGTATTCCTTTGCCACTACATTCTTTCGCTGGATGACCCGCTGTGGAATGATGACAGAGTCCTGCGCTACATCAAACCGCATATCCTTGAGCATAGGCGTCCAGTTCTGCCTCATTTTTTCCGAAATGAAGACCATAAGGTCAGAGAAGAGCGCGCTCCAAAAAGCCTGACGAACTGGAATATAGTCGGTGAATTCGTGAATGTAATTCGCATACGGGATCGATCGGCGAATGAAGGCCTTGGCAAACAAAAAGGATGCAGCGGAGTTGAGAATTGCGAAATCGACTTGTCCACCGTTGGGCAGGTCAAGAAAGTCAAAATCTTCGTCCGGCCGCGAAGTTACGACAACCATGTTGGCCACCGATTGGAATTCAGCCAGCAAAGGTCCCTGCTCCAGGGACATAATGATTACATTATGCGTATTTTTGGCACCGCGTGCCATCCCAAGGGCGACAATCGGTGCCCCAGTTTTTGTCAACTGATGAACACAGATACAGCATGTCGGCTTTGTTCTGTCGAACTCCAGACTGCCGCGAAACTGGTTCTCGCGAATGTCGCGCAAGCTTCGGCGACCTTCGGTGATGCCAAACCGAGTGAAATGGTGCAATGCAACCAGGCCAGCTTTCTGGACATCCGGGTAAGCCTGAAAATACTGTTGCTCAGAGAAATGCGACAGCATCCTGTCGATCGGGTCGCCGAGCGACAGGAGCTCGAAGATCAACTCGAAGACGCCGTCAGTCTCGGCCTCGATTTCGGCTCGCAACCGGGGGTCGACGGTGATGTCGGCCAGCCGCCGGTTGAGATCAGGCACATGTTTCAGCGTTTCCTGATAGGCGTTCGCGAAACGTCCCTCGGTCTTGCCGTGACTCTCGAAATGCTTACGCAGATCGACACCCGTTGCGACAAGATCGGGGTGGCGGGCACCGTAGAACGCGGGATCAAAGCGAAAATCGGGGCGTTGCTCCAGATGGCCGGTTTCAGCCAGGATCTCTTGCCACAGGTCATCAAGGCTCATCAGGACTGCTCCGCCCTTTGCCAGACGAGATGCTGTTCCATCAACTCGAGACAGCCGCCGATCTGCATTTCCGTTACGCCTTCGTGCAGATTAACGAAGTAGCCCTGGAACAAGGGGTTGGTGACAATTCTCTCACCTAGAACCAGCTTTGAGAACGTGCCATCCGTCGGGTCAGTCTTGGACTCGATCAACCAAGGATCCTGCCTTACTGCAATCTCCAGACGCCGGACCTCCTTGCCTGGAACCTCCTTGTTGCAGAACAGTAGCGGACCGCTCATTTCGATCCTCGCGCGGGCGGCGCGTCCAATGGCGATACGCAGGGCGTCGAAGCTGCTCGCGGGTGCTGTCGCAAAGTCGATCACAACAAAGTCGCCCGGATGCGATGGCCTCGTTTCGCGCTTTGGTTGAGCTTCAGGGTCAGAAATCATGATCCGAGGGCCAGGCCAAGTCATCATGCGGTGCTTCGGGTCAAGCGCCGATAGGTTATCTACTGTAGTGATGATCATGCATGCGCTCCACCAAAATTCACGAGCCTATCCGCTCCTATCAACGCAGCTGTCGCCCGAGGGTTGATCATTCTGCGCGTTTTGGGCCCGCCACATGGTAGCAACGGCCAGCCTGGAACAGGGTCGGCGCAAGGACCCATTGACTACTGCCGCGTCGTAACCACCGGCGAGGAGGGCTGCAAGACCAAACCGCGGCATCTCTGTAAGTAATTGTTTTATTTCTATTTCTCATGCATGCAGTCCAACTCACTCTGCGATCAGGAGCTTTGATCACAATGCTCTCTCTTACACACGACCCGGTATCGCCTAACGGCTGGGATTCCAAGGATCAACCCACCCACCAAAAAGATTGAGCTAAAGGGCGCTTCGGTGCAGCCGCTCAGAGGGTCGGATGAATCGATCCGGCCTCGTTTTGCAGCAAGCGGGAATACGACAAATGCGGGTACCGAAGCCGAGTGCCATCTGGCGACGAACCTGAAATTGGCGCATGTCCATCATGCATAGGACCATTAGATGCCCTACAGTTCCTGGTTGCAGAACCAAGGCTGGATTGTTAGCAGCAGAGAAACCGATAAGCGGTGGCCCATTGGTTCGCACGACCAATGCAGAGGAACAAGAAGTAAGCATGCGCGAATAAGGTGGTCCGAAAGGGGATGGTCGTCCTTTACCGCGTGAACTGCTGGATCATACCGGGACCTTTGCCCAATGAACGAGCGTGTTTTTGTAACAGGCGGTGTCGGCTTCGTCGGAGCAAAGCTTGCGGAACGCTGGGCGCGCGATGGTGCCCATGTGACCGTCTTCGACAACTTCCATCAGCAGGTGGCCAGCATCCACGCCGCGAACCGTAGGCGGCTTGCCTGGCTTGGCGTTGACGTCATTGAGGGCGATGTCCGCGATCGTGCAGCCCTGGACGCGGCAATCGACAAGGCGGCTCCGGATATCGTCTACCACCTCGCGGCGGAAACCGGCACGGGCCAGTCTCATGACGTTCCCGCACGTTATGCCGACGTCAACGTCACTGGAACGGCCAAACTGCTTGAGGCTCTGAAAGCATCGCGGTCTGAGGTTCGAAGGGTCATCCTTGCTGGTTCACGCGCCGTCTACGGCGAGGGCGCGTGCATTGACGCCGACGGAAATCCCGCTGTTGCAGTTGCACGAAAAAGTTCGGCCCTGGCTGCGGGTGATTTTGCGCCGAAGGACCGTTTCGGCAACCGCTTGACCCCAATTGCCACCGATGCAAACTGCCCTGCCAACCCAACGTCAATCTACGCGACGACCAAACTTATGCAGGAGTACATTCTGCAGCAGGGGTTCTGGGGAAGCGGGACCGAAGTCGGTATCCTCCGCTTGCAGAATGTCTATGGCCCGGGCCAAGCGCTGGGCAACCCCTATACCGGCGTCCTGACGATTTTTGCCCAGCAGATCGCCGAGCGAAGGATCCTGGACATCTACGAAGACGGTGAGATCACCCGGGACTTCGTATATGTCGATGATGTCGTTGCAGCATTTTTCCGCATGGGCACTGTCGAAGTCATGCCGGAAGGCATTCTCGACATCGGCAGTGGTGAGGGAACGACAATCGTGGAAGCCGCAAGACGGTTGTTGCTGAATATGTGTGCAGACGACGGGCAACTACGGATCTCCGGCGGGTATCGCCCCGGCGATATCCGACACGCCGTGGCCGACAATTCTCGCGCAAGGCTTGAACTGGGATGGCAACCAGAGTTTGACCTTGTCAACGGAATGGCCCAACTGACCGCTTGGCTGGCCGAGGCGACGTCGTCGACTTCCGGCGACCGAAACGACAATCGGCCAAAGCCAACTGCGGCCCTCGTTGGATTTGACAGCGACACATGAAGACATCACACCGACGGCTGGTTTTACATATTGGGCCCCACAAAACGGCATCCAGTTTCATCCAGGTAAACCTGGAAGAGAGCGGCCTCCCTTTGGGTCAAAGTGGCTGGCTGTACCCCGATGCGGGTACAAAGGAATTGGGAGCGCATCATCACCTTGCACATAATGCGGATGAATACCTTCACCCGCAGGCCCCGCGTCGAAACGTTCTCGAAAAGTTGGGTGAGACAGCTCGCGCCGACAACCGAAGCATCCTGTTCTCCGCCGAAGGGTTTTGCCGTTGGAAGCCAGCGAGTTTCGACATCTTGGCCGACCGACTCGGGTTCGACACATACGAACTGATTTACGTCGTCCGTGATCCGCTCGACGTTTTTCCGTCCTTCTGGGCCGAAGAGGTCAAGCAAGGGCGTTCTATGGGGTTCGCCGAGCGATTTTCCTTGGCAGCCGCGGACCCGTTGCGGTCTCGCCTGCTCAATCCTATGCGCGATCTCAACCATCTGCTTGCCCGGAACCGGGCTCGAATTCATGCGGTGCCGTACGACATTCTAAAGAGGCGCGACATTGACATATATGAGCATCTGACAGGCGCGATTCTGAATTTGCAAGGTTTCCGTGCGCGGCATGTCAATCCGGTCAACGTGAAGTACCCAATCGAATTGACCGAGTTCTTGCGCCTGATGAACCTGATATACGGCCAGGGTCAGCCCAATGTCGGTTCGGACTTGCGCTTGCGGTTCACACGCTCCGTTTCGGTGGAAGAACAACGCGAAATCCGCAAGCTGGTGCAGGAACATGCGCACAGCGCCCGCCGTGTGATCTCTGTACCAAGTGACTCCTTGTTGCGGCTTCGGATCGAAAAAGTCTTGAAAGATCGCCTCAGGGGCACCTGGAGCATCGATGTAGGCGAAGACGAGCAGTTGTTTTCAGCCGAACCGCGAAAGTATGTCCATTACAATATGTATCTTCTGTCCATGGCCGACCCCATCCGCCAGGCCGCAGAGGCCATGGTGCAAAGACTGACAACAAACGAAAGGACAGCGCGATGAATTGCACCGCCATCTATGTCCTACCGCGTGGCCGGATCGGCACGGCGCCGGCAGACCACGCCCTGGCAGAATTGCGCGCGTCGTGCGACCGGCTCGTTGTTGTCACCTCGCACCAGGATGTCAACGGCACGCTGGACCGGTTCCTGCCGGATGATGTTCTGATTGAGCCCCGTGCGGAGACATCCTACCTCGCCGGGCTGCGGGCCGGTTTGCTAGCGGAAACGAGCGGGTCGACAGACCCCAGAGTCCCGATCATCGCAACCGGCGGTCATGTGATTGCGCCAATAGGTCCTGTGGCGCCGATACTCGAGCAGATGGAGGAAACCCAGACCGGGTTGTTTTCACCTTACTGGCACAATACCCAAATCGACGTTCGCATGAAGAACGAGGGACTGCCATCACGTGTGCCCTATCTGGACTTTGCTATTTTCAGTGCCACGTTGCAAGCCGCCGACGGGTTTCGGGATTTCTGGCACAAGGTCAAGGGCAGCGACGACTGGACGGATTTCAGGCTCGGCCTGGGACCGTTCGCACGCTTCCTTGAAACGCAGGGGCATAGCGTCCTGTTTCCACTCGCGCTCGATCAGCTACAAACCAACGATCCACGGCTCTACGAGGTCCATCGCCTTGTCGCGCAAGGATGCCCTTGCCTGCCACTGGAGGTTCTCTCTCTCGATCCGCTGCTCCACGATATCAACGCCATCGCCCTCAGACCCGCACTCGACCTCCTGCGCAAGCGTCATCCGGCGGCATACCAAACGGCAGTTCGCCACACGGTTCTCACAATACCGATGCGCGAATTCAACGCGATCGCCGACCAGTTCGAGGTTTTGCCTACAACGGCGCCGCCATCCGAAAAGAATGAATGGAAATTCGGAACAGTCGCTGTATTCATCCATGCCTACTATCCCAGTATGATCACCGAGCTGACCGAGTTGGCGAAGAATATTCCCGCTCCTCACCACCTGTTTGTCACTACTGCCAGCGAAGACGACAGGCAGAACATCGAGCGCTACCTAACGGAGGCTGGTTACCCGATCGATGCAGTGGAGGTGCGTGTTGTCGAACAGAATCGCGGACGCGATATGGCGTCACTGTTCATCACCTTCCGGGATGTGATCTTGTCCGACAAATATGAGGTGGCTCTTCGCCTGCATTCCAAGCGCACGCCACAGGTTTCGCCACGGGTGTCAGAGGAATTCAAAACACATCTGTTTGAGAACCTGGTTGCCAGCCGCGGCTATGTCAGCAATCTCCTCGACAAGATGGAAGCTGAACCGGATCTGGGCCTCCTGATTCCGCCAATTATCCACATCGGCTTCGGCACCTTGGGTCATTCCTGGTATAACAATTACGCTCCGGCGCGCAGGTTGGCAAATGAACTGAAGCTCAATGTCCCCCTGGACAAGGCCACACCTGTAGCTCCCATCGGCACAATGTATTGGTTTCGCACCAAAGCGCTGCGCCAGATGTTCGAAAGGCCTTGGGAGTGGGAGGAGTACAACAAGGAACCTCATCATGTCGACGGGGGGCTCGCCCATGTGCAGGAACGGCTGATCGGGTATTGTGTGCAGGCCGCCGGCTACCGAGTGCTCTCGGTGATGACTCCGCGGTCCGCCGCACGAAACTACGCCAAACTAGAATACAAAATGCAGCGGCTGATGTCTCATCTCAGTACCGGGAATGTCGTCGACCAGGATCGTACTCTTTCACAGTCCCGAGAAACTTGGCGCGGCAAATTGTTCCATGTCTGTTACGAAACGTACGGCGGGATAATCAGACGCTGGCCGGCTTCCAGACGCTGGCTCAGACCGGTGGTTCGACCAGTTGTAAGCGCCTCGCCGATCCCCTCCTGCCGCTCTGAGGCTGTCTGTGCGAGTCCTGCTGTCGAGATTAGGCAGAGGACTGGACGGCAAAATGGAC
>NZ_FNYD01000025.1 GCF_900109035.1 Cribrihabitans marinus | reverse complement strand
GGCAAATCAAATGGTTCCAAAGAAAGACCGAATACATAGAAGCAGGGTCAGCGGCGCATCGAAAAATCACTTGCAGGGGAAGGCAGTTCATACATACTCCCCGATCCTTGGACAATATCTGGCGTGATCTAAGCTACTCTCTGCTCCTGCTGATCGGTTTGGGTTTTGTCTTTTCTCAGCCAATAGACCACGCAGTGTACAATACCAATGCAAGGTTGGTGATTTAGGTTCAGGACCAGCTTGATAACACCAATACACCATTCGGATTCCTTGTGTAATGCCAGTATGGTAACAGGTGTACGTGAGGAGTTGGCCACCCACAAAATCCAAGAATGTGAACCATACCTCCTACTACGACGCGCTCAACTAGTTCAAGTAAAGCATCTGATCTGCGTGCGAAGACGTTAGCCAAATCCGCGTGAATGCATCAGCGAAACAACCCGGTTTTGAGCAGCTTCCAAACCTTGTTTGATGGTTTTGTCGCCCCGAAGGATGTCGTGAATCTCTTCGCCGGCCACAGCGACAACATCCGAGATGCCTGGCACAGACGGGCGAGGCCAGGCCCTCAGATATCCTTGGGCAGCAAGGCGATCAACCGCCGAGACCATCGGAGAAAGCGCTGATACTTCAGGATCGCGGCTGACGCTTACACGCGGACTGGAGAGGCTTCCATTTGTTAGGTACAGCTTGGCCGAGGAAGCCGAAGTCATGGTTTGCAAAGCTAACCATACGTCTCCGATGCGGTCTGGGTCGATATTGGCCGGAATTGCCAGTGAGTATCCACCCATTGGAACTATCGTCCGACCCAGCGGGCCGGTTGGATGAGGCGCATAACCGGTCTTTTGGTGCGCCGGTGACGCAGGGTCCAACTCGTAAATAGGGGCTAGCAGCGAGTGGGAATAGGCCATAGCGGCGCGCCCTTCGGCAAAGGCAAGCGCGCGATCGTACCAGTTCATGCGTAGAATTTCCGGTGGCGAAAAGTGCAGAAGCTCTTCCAGATATTCCACGGTCTCCCGTGCAGCGGGTGTATGGAACATAGGCTCTAGATTTTCGGGACTTACGCGAACGGCATCAAAACCGTCGGCGGTTTGGTTCAGGTTCAGCACTGGCTGCCCAAACGCACTCATGACCATCAGGAAGGTGTGGCCGATGGGCGTTCCCCTGCCACCGTTCCAGGCAATTCCCGCAATGTTGTCCTTTCTACTGTGCATTGCCCGCGCCGTGCTAAGGGTCTGTTTAATAGTTTTTGGCGGCTGCATGTTTTTTTCGGCCAGCAAGTCCTCGCGGTACACCAACAGTTCGGCCGAAGTCATTATCGGGACACCGTATTGCATGCCCTGCCACGACGAACTGGTAAGGGCGTCTGGATAGATGTCGGCTTGATCGAAGTCCGATTCCGCGATCAACGGCCCCAGCGGAAGGAGCCGGTTGGCACTTGCCATCTCTCCAAACCAGGGCAGGTCGACCGCAACGATATCGAACTTGGACACTTCCAGTTTGCTGTTTTCAACGATTTCGGAACGAAGCCGGTCAATCGAATGGGCGCGGCTGTTGATGGTGGTGCCCAGTATCATTTCGAACTGGCGTTTGAGATTCTGCATCGCCATGAAAGTCGGATCTGCATGCACCAAGACACGCAAGCCCCGCCCAAGTGACAATTTAGTCTTCAGCACCGCCGGCGGTGGCAACACCACCCCAGCGGGATCAGGCGGTTTGTGGCGACGTTTTTCGCTACGATTGATGGTGATTTTCATAGACGCCTGGCCACGATAGGCGAAGTGTCGCCATTGCTTTAACAATTCATCCGAAGGATGCAGTGTCTGGGTGCGCCCCGACGCCGTCTTGTCGCGCCGCACGATGCTGCCGCGTTGGGTCAGGGCGTCTATTGTGCGCCGCGCGGTGCCATAGGTCAGCCCCGAGGCCGCTGCGAGCGACGAGCTAGTTACCGGAATGCCGTCAAAATGGCAGGTAACCAAATACAGGATCATCCGCATTTCGCGCTGACCGCCGCTGAGTTGCAACAGCGACTCGGCATCCTCATACAGCCGCGCAACAAAATCGACAAAACGGATCTGTTCGTCGCGGATCGGATATCCCGACGTGACGCCCTGACCTTCGGTTTCGTATGGACCTTCCGGCCTGGCCGATGGTCGATTTGCGTGGCGCGCGCGGCGTGCAAAGGTTTTTTTAGACATGCGGCAGATTGTATCCAAGGTCGACATTTTGGCCGGGTGAGTTGCTGATCGGAACAACTTCACCTCCAATGTGAGATCATATTTGAGCCAAAATGGAAAGTCGTGCCGCGGCCGCAATGAAATGTCCAAGCTGGACAACTGCGGTCTTCGGAGCGCAATCAAAACCTTTATTCTATTGCGGAAATTAAGGCGCTTGCCCTGTCAAGACGCCAGTCCAATGGGTCGGATATCGGAGGAAATCATGAAATTGTCTTTCAACACTTGGGTCTACTCCAGCTTTCCGGTGTGGGTGCCAGCATATCCGTTGGATGAGGTCATCAAACGTCTAGCACGCATTGGATATGACGGGATCGAAATCGGTGCCGCAGCGCCGCATGCCTATCCTGACTACATTTCGCCAGAGCGACGCCGCGAGATTCGCAAGCTTCTCGACGACACCGGCATTGCCTGTTCTTCGATGCTGCCGGCACCGGGCGGCGGGGCGGGCTTTAATGTCGCCTCGGCGGATCAGGCAGAGCGCGACGCCGCAATCGATCAGTACAAGAAGGTCGCCGACCTTTGCAGAGAATGGGGCGCACCGACATTGATGTACGTCGCCGGCTGGCAAGCCTTTGGCACCTCGCGACCAAAGGCATGGGAATACAGCCGCGCCGCGCTGGAAAAGATCGCTGATTATGCCAATGACCTGATAATTGCTGTCGAACCGACGTCTGCCGACAGCAATCTGGTCGACAGCTGCGACGACGTGATCCAGATGATGGATGAAGTCGACCGCCCGAATGTCGGCGCAATGTTCGATACCTTCCATACGCTGTACCGCAACGAGGTGCCGACCGACTATGTGCACCGTTTGGGCAGCCGCCTGAAGCACATCCATCTGGCCGACGTGAACCGCGAACCGCCGGGCAGCGGCGTTGTCGATTACGTCTCGCTGATCGAGGCGCTGCGCGACAACAAGTTCGACGGTTATCTGACGATGGAGATCGGCTTCAACCGCCGCAACGTCGAACCCGATGACATGGCGCGTCGCGCCCACGACTATCTGAAATCCATTCTTTGACACGCACGCCCCCGTCCGTGTGGCTGGGGGTAATCAAACCGAGGGAGTAAAGAAATGAAGACGATTCTTGCACTTGCGACGGGTCTGACCGTCGCATCGACCGCAACGGCGGAAACCATCGTGACGCAGTGGGACCAGTTCGCACAATCCGGAATCTCGGCCGCCGGGCCGGCGATGGACGAGTTGATCGCCACCTGCCAGCCATCGCTGGGCGGCGCGACCATTCTGCGCACAATCGCGCCCTCAATCGGCATCCGCGACAGTTATCGGTTGGCGGTTTCCGCCGGCAAGACGCCGGACCTTGCCTATACCTGGCCGGCGGCATCGGTTCTGGCCGGTTACGCCCGCGTGGGAGCACTTGCTCTGCTGGACAGTTATTACGAGCAATACGGCTGGGACCACGTCAACGACTTCTACCGGGGCCGAAACTCGCACGACGGCCATCTGTACGCCCTGCCGATGGAGCAGGATCTGATGGGGGTCTACTACAACAAAGCACTGTTCGCCGAACACGGTGTCGAACTGCCCACCACTTATGCAGAATTCCAGGCCGCCGCCGAGACTTTCAAGGCGGCAGGCATCATCCCGGTCTCGTTCGGCAACCGCGACCGCTGGCCGGCCACCAACACGTTCAGCCTGATCCTGGGGCTCACCGCGGGTCTTGAAGCGGAGCAGGCCGTGTTATTCGGCGACGAGCCCTGGACAAACCCGGCATTCAAACAGGCCGCCGAAACGTTTCAGGCCTGGGCAAACGACGAGTACTTCCCGCGCGGTTTTAACGGCGTCGGTTATGACGAGGCAAACGCATTGTTCCTGTCCGGACGGGCGGCGATGACGATCACTGGCACTTGGGTATTGCAGGACATGATCCGCGGCGCCGAACGGATCGACCTTGGGGTCTTTATGCTGCCGCCAATTGCCGACGGTGTTCCGGCCGGCACGATGTGGGGCGAAGGCTCGCAATGGCAGATGTCGGCGAGTGCCGATCAGGCGGTGAAAGACGCCGCCGCCGCGTATCTCGATTGCCTGACAAGCGACGCAAGCCGCCAGGTCTGGGTTGAAAAAGGACATACCGTTCCGATCGGCACCACGCCCGATGAACTGGCCGAATGGGGTGCCGACCCGATCGTGCAGGAATTCTTCGCCGCCGGTCTCGCGACGCCCGACAGCAACTTCTACGATCTGCACACCACGTTGCCCGAAAGTGTCACGCAGGTGCTCTACCCCGAGCTTCAGCGGCTGGTAGGCGGCGAAGTCACGGCAGACGAATTCCTGGCAGCGATGCAGGCCTCGTGGGAAACCGCCATCGCCAACGGCGAACGCTGGATTCCCTGACCTGGCCACGGCAGGCCGCACGCTGGCGGCCTGCCGTTCAACACCCACCGGAGACCGACGCTAATGTCCGACCGAACCGCCTACATTTTCCTGCTGCCCGCGCTGGTGCTTTACGTCGCTTTCGTAGCGCTGCCGATCGCGCAGGTTGTCGGCTACAGCCTTTTCGAATGGGACCAGGGGATCATCGGCGATTTCGCCGGACTTTCCAATTTCGAGCGTATGGGCGGCGATACAGTGTTCTGGGCAGCACTCAGCCACAATGCGATCTGGGTGGTTCTGACCCTCGCCTTTCCGCTGATGGCCGGACTTCTGCTTGCGGCAATACTGGCCGAGCGCAATCAGCACGTGATCCGCTGGATGAGCGCCATCTACTTTATCCCCCGCACCATCCCGCTGGTCGTCGCAGGGATCATCTGGGGCTGGATCTACAACCCGATCTTCGGTCTGCTGAACTATATGCTGGAGTCAGTCGGCCTTGGCGGCTGGACAGGGGCGTGGCTGGCGCAATCCGAGACCGCGCTCTTGTCGCTGAACGTGGTCGGCGCCTGGACCTTCTTCGGTTTCTGCGTGGTCATTTATCTTGCCGCGATCCAGTCCATCGACCCCTCGCTTTACGAAGCCGCAGAAATCGACGGCGCAGGCTGGGGCCGCAAGTTTCGCGACATCACGGTTCCGTTGCTGAAGAACTCCACGCTGTTTCTTGGCCTATACGCAGCGATTGAGGCGATGCGCTTTTTCGACCTCGTGTGGGTCACCACGCAAGGCGGACCAGGCTACGCGACCGAGGTTCTGACGACCCACATCTACAAAACCTTCTTCCTTGTAGGCGATTTCGGCTATGCCGCCGCGCTGTCGGTCGTGTTGCTGGCCATCGTGCTGGCCATTTCATCGATCAGCTACTTCCTGTTGAGGGCAAAATGAGCAAAACGTCACGCCATATCCAGACTCTCGTTCTGATCCTTTTCGCGGCCTACGCACTGGCTCCGGTCTATCTTGTGCTGCTTGCGTCAATGCGCAGCGAAGCGGACCTGTTCTCTGGCCCGCTCGCGCTGCCCTGGCCGATCAACATCGACAATTTTCTTCGCGTCTGGCGGGAAAGCGGCTTTGCAGCTTATTTCTTCAACTCGCTGAAGATCTCGGCGGCCGTCACCGTGCTGGTGCTGCTGTCAGCGCCGCTGGCAGGTTTTGCCTTTGCCAAGATGCGGTTTGCCGGGCGCGAAGGACTTTTTGCGCTGTTCCTCGCCGGTCTCGTCGTTCCGGCGCCGTCGGTGATCGTGGCACTATATGGCAACCTTCAGACGCTGGGACTGATCGACAACCAGATCGGTGTGATTCTTCCGCAGGCCGCGCTGTTGATGCCGTTCTCGGTATTCATGATGCGCACAGTTATGCAGGAAATTCCTGACGAGCTGATCGAGGCCTCGACGATGGACGGCGCGACCCTGTTCGGGACGTTCATTCGCATCGTGGTTCCTATCGCGCGGCCCGGTCTGATGTCGCTTACTCTGATCGTGTTCCTGTTCTCGTGGCAGGAGTACCTGCTGCCACTGGTCGTCCTTCAGACCGAAACGCTGAAGCCGATCACCGTCGGCGCGGCCAGCCTGCAGGGACGCTATGGCGTCGACTATGGCGGCATCGCCGCTGCGGGACTGATCGCCTTCGCACCGATCGTCGTGCTGTTTCTTATTATGCAACGGTCTTTCGTCCGCGGCCTGTCGGCTGGCGCGGTGAAGTGACCCCTGAAATCCTGGAGACAAAACCATGCCCAACAACATGACTGCCGTTTTCCTGCCCGGCAACAAACAGGTCGATGTCCGCGCCGTTTTGGTGCCCGAGCCGGGGCCCGACGAGGTGCTGGTCGAAATCAAGGCCTCGTGCATCTGCCGCTCGGATCTTTCGCTGTATTACGGCAATGCCGTGATCTCGGGCGGTGATTCCAACCAGTTTGTCTGTGGCCATGAACCCGCTGGCACAGTCGTCAAGGTTGGCGAGGCGGTAACCGAATTCGCTGAGGGCGACAACGTGGCCGTCTATTTGGCAGTGGGCTGTGGGGTGTGCCACCATTGTCGGGTCGGCATCCATTACTTGTGCGCCAAGTGGAAATGCCTGGGTTTCACCATGGACGGCGGCAATGCCGAGTTTTTGCGGGTGCCAGCGCGCAACTTGTTGAAGACGCCCAAAGGCATGTCGCACCTGGCCGCAGCAATTTCGACCGACGCATTCGGCACGCTGTTTTCTGCCTGCCGCAAAGTCGGCGTGAACGGGCTTTCGACGATTGGCATTTGGGGGCTTGGCCCGATGGGTGCGGCAGGGACGCTGGCCGCCAAGGCGATGGGCGGGCGCGTCGTCGCGTTGGACCCGATTGCCGAACGCCGGGAATTCGCTGAAAGCCTGGGCGCCGATCTGGTTCTGGACCCGACTGCGCCAAATGCGCTGGACCAGGTCCGCGAGTTTTCGGGTGGCGAGGGTCTGTCGGGCGCAATCGACTGTTCCGGCCAGACGGCGGCGCACAACATGGCGTTGGATGCAGCCGCCCCGATGGCGCGCATCGCCCTTGTCGGCGAAAACCGCGAGACGACGATCAAGACTTCGGACCACATGATCCGAAAGCAGCTCACAGTCTTTGGCTCGTGGTACTTCAGCATCGACGAATACGCCGACATCTTGGCCCTGATCAAAAGCCACAAGATCGACCTTGAGCGGCTCGCCACGCACACGTTCGATTTGAAAGAAGCCGAAACCGCGTTCCGCATGTTTGATAACCGAGAGACGGAAAAAGCCGTCTTTGTGAGGTAGAAACCCCATGTCCGATATCCGCATTTCCGACCTGAACAAGAGCTTCGGCGCCACGCAGGTTCTGAAAAACATCAATCTCGACATCCGGTCCGGCGAGTTCATTGTTTTTGTCGGCCCCTCGGGTTGCGGCAAGTCAACACTGTTGCGCGCTATTTCTGGTTTGGAATCAATCACTTCAGGCACGCTGGAAATCGGCGGCGCACGGATGAATGACGTTCAGCCGGCCAAGCGCGGCATCGCGATGGTGTTCCAGACCTACGCGCTTTATCCGCACATGACGGTCGCCGACAACATGGCCTATTCGCTGCGCCTGAACAAAACGCCAAAGGCCGAACGCGATCGGATGGTCAAGGTGGCCGCCGATATGCTTCACCTGACCGACTACCTGGGCCGTAAACCAAAAGAGCTATCCGGGGGTCAGCGCCAGCGGGTTGCCATCGGCCGCGCCATTGTGCGCGATCCGAAGGTGTTTCTGTTCGATGAACCGCTCTCAAATTTGGATGCTGCCCTGCGCCTGAAAATGCGTCTCGAAATATCGCGTATTCACGGCGAGCTTCCGGGCACGACGATGATCTACGTTACCCACGATCAGGTTGAGGCGATGACCATGGCCGACCGTATTGTCGTTTTGAAGGATGGCGAAATCCAACAGGTTGGCGCACCGATTCAACTATATGAGAAGCCCGCCTCGCTTTTCGTGGCCCAGTTCATCGGATCGCCGAAGATGAACGTCATGACCGGTCGGCACGCCGAAAAGTTCAAGGCAGCGCACGTCGGCGTGCGCCCTGAACACCTTGAGATTACCAATGACGGTGTCTGGTCGGGTGAAGTGATTCATGCCGAAAACCTCGGCTCCGACAGCTTTGTCTACATCGACATCGGCGAGGACGAACCGCTGGCAGTGCGCCAATCCGGCACAGCAGGCGTCGCGCCGGGGACCCGGTTGTCGGTCGCCCCGATTAGGCGACAATACCATCTGTTCGACGCAGCCGGGCGACCACAGGCAGTGTGAGCGCGATTGCATTTCAATGAATCGCCGACGCCTCAGCGGCTCGGACCAACATTCGGGCGGCGATCCGCCCGCCCAGGAGACGCGCATGGCAGCGCAAAAACCCATCCGCCTCGGCATGGTCGGCGGCGGCGAAGGCTCATTTATAGGCTACGTTCACAGGATTGCTTCGCGGCTCGACGGGGAATATGATCTTGTGGCTGGCGCGCTTTCGTCGCGTCCCGAGGTTGCCCGGCGTTCGGCCGAAGCGCTGGGCATCGCGCCCGATCGCGCCTACGAACACTTTGATGCAATGGCAAAGGCCGAGGCGGCGAGACATGACGGCATTGAAGCGGTGGCAATCGTGACGCCTAACCACATGCATTCCGCCCCGGTGAAAGCATTTCTTGAAGCCGGGATCCACGTAATCTGCGACAAGCCGCTGACCGCGACGCTTGCCGAAGCGAATTCACTTGCAGAGGTCAAGCCGAAAAACGGCGCGCGGTTCCTTCTGAGTCACAACTATACTGGCTATCCGATGATCCGGGTCGCGCGGGCGCTTGTCGCCGAAGGGCGGCTTGGGACCTTGAGGGTCGCGCACGTAGAATATGCGCAGGATTGGCTGACCGAACCGCTTTCCAACAAGCAAGCGGATTGGCGGGCCGATCCGGCCAAGGCAGGCCCCGGCGGATGCATCGGTGACATTGGGACCCATGCTTACAATCTGCTGCGCTTTGCGTCCGGATTAGAACTCGAGGCCGTGAGCGCCGATCTGAATATCTTCGTTGCGGGTCGCAAAGTTGACGACAACGTCCACATGATGCTGCGGTTCCAGGGTGGCGCGCGCGGCATGCTGTGGGCCAGTCAGGTCGCGCCGGGCAACGAAAACGGCATCGCGATCCGGATATACGGTGACCGTGGCGGGTTGGAATGGCGCCATAGCGATGCGAATACCCTTTGGGTCAGCGAATTCGGTCAACCAACGCAGCGCCTCACGCGGGGCAGCGCCGGTGCTGATATTCCGATTGCAGGCCACCGCATTCCGCCGGGGCATCCCGAGGGCTATTTCGAAGCCTTTGCGACCCTTTACCGAGAATTTGCTGGCGTAATTCGTGGGACGTCCCAGGGGAATCAACTGCCCGGCCTAGCCGACGGGCTAGAGGGTATGCGCTTTGTCGCCGTGGCCGTCGCCTCAAGCGCGGCGGGCGCGAAATGGGTCGCGTTTGGCTAGGCTCCGGACCTATAAATCGATCCCTGTGCCAATGGCAGCTTCGACTGTGAGCAGTCCCTGACGAAGAACGGGGCTGTGACCGAGATGCGGGACAAAACTGACATTGGTTTCTCGTTCTTCGCTGCCGCAGCATCTGTTCGCGTCTGCCGCACGTTCGTTGTTGCGTTGCGGCGTAGGTCGCCGAACCAGCCATTCGCAGCTGCCTTTCCACGTAGACTGAGGCCACACTTTTCCTGAAAACTGCTCAGATATCGAGACGCGGGACAACCGGAAATTGACATAAACGGCCTGTACGGCTTTGACTGAACTCAAAGCGAACAACCACGATTTGTGTGAAGCGCTTCTTCTCTCTTCGTTCATTGTAAAGCTGACAATTGGTCCAAATCCCCGCGTTGAAAGTTATCTTGCACGTGAGCAGCGGTGAAGTTTAAGCGCGGCGGATTCCAAGGGTCAGAATCAATCAATACGAACTGACAAAAAGCACGAGAAGAGCCCGCGGCTTTTTCTCGGCGGCCGGTGTGCTACCCTTCCGTAAAAGGACAAATAGCATGCCCCGCAGATACGCCGAAATCTATCCGTCACTTCCGCTGCTCAACAGCGACGATATGGAACATGTTTCTGCGGCGGGCCTCATGTCTGTACGGTACTTCCAAGCTAAGCCGGACCGCATGCCAGAAGACGTGTTCACTGAGCATCACATTCTACTGAACCTCAGAGACGAGCGTAAGCGCCTCGGCGATCCCCTACGCGGCGCGGCTTGACGCGGCCGCAAAGTTCCAGGGCATGAGATCGTCGATGCGGCTTCTGGGATGACCGT
>NZ_FNYD01000024.1 GCF_900109035.1 Cribrihabitans marinus | reverse complement strand
GACGGTCATCCCAGAAGCCGCATCGACGATCTCATGCCCTGGAACTTTGCGGCCGCGTCAAGCCGCGCCGCGTAGGGGATCGCCGAGGCGCTTACAGTGACTTTTGCTGCGCGAGCCACTTAGAGGGTCAAACTGCGCAATGCCGGCATCCGAAGTATTGTCACCACCACGGCAGCCGCAGGTCGGACCATCGGCGAAGTCATCAGTGGGAAGACGGATGCTCTTTGCCGATGCCGATCGTCCGATCGGTGGACCGATGGTGGTTTGAGGAAGCACAATCAAACGACTCCGCTGCGCTCCATGGCCGAAGCTTGCGGTTACTGAGCCCGACGTTGCACTTTCTGCTTCCACAGAGACGCATACTCTTGAAGGGCCGCGGCCCTTTCGGGATTGAAGGACCCGGAGCAGTGTTGAAACGGCGGCGCAAAAGCCTCTCCACTTGCAAGCATCGCGGCACCCGCGCTGGTGCCGGTGGTCCCGGAGGCGCGGGATACGTGGGAGCCAGACTCGACGGCCAGCATTTCAAGAAAGATGCGATTGCTGGCGAACGGGCCTTCGACAATGATCGCTCCTTCATGGCCGATATTGGAGAGGCATTCGGTCGTCACCAGAGCAAGATAAAGCGCAACGGCGGCGCCGCGCTCGCCGGTTCCGATTTCGGGCTCCGAACCCAGCCACCCGGTTTGATAGCCATTAAACGGCCCGGTCTCGGCGGCCAGTGCCGGCATCAGCATGATCTCATTTGCCAATACGACTTCCAGATTATCCGGTGTTGGCTCTGGGTAGGGTCCGCCGGACGCGAGGTCATGTTCGCGCCCCCCCATGAAGCGTGCTGACGGGGCCGGATCACCAAGGGCTGTCACGTTGATCAAGGTATCGAGGCCGGGATCAAGCGACACGGACGTCCCACCGATCGACATGGCAATCACCCATGTCCCGGTTGAAATGACGCTGAACGGGGGCTCTTGTGCAAGAACATACGGAAGCAACGAGGCGTTGGAATCATGGATGCCGCAATGAACGGGGGTATCGGGCGGCAACTGCGTATGCTCCGCAATCTGCGGCAGAATGGTCCCGAGAACGTCTGATGGTTTGCGGACCGGGGCCAGTTTGTCTGTGATTGCGAGCGCCCCGGCCAATGACGAGAACTCCCCTGCCAGCGGGTTCCAAAGGTCGGTGTGACACCCGAGCGACGTGACGTCCATCGCTGCTACCCCGGTCAACTTCGCGCCCCAGAATTGCGGATACGTGACGATCTGGTGCGTATTGGCTTTCAATTCGGGATCGGTTTGAAACTGCCAGAACAATTGCGCGCCGATATTCAGCCCGCCCGCCAGCCGCGGTGATCCGGTTTCCGAGAATGGCGGCCTGATGGCGTTGTAATTTTCGGCCAGCTCATCGGGGCCGTTGAATTCATAGTCGAGGATCGGCGCGGCAAGTTCACCCTTACTGTCAAGAAGTGCAGCGCAGGCACCGTGCGTTGTGATCGAAATCGCATCAATGCCATGCGCCGCTTGGAAATCGCGCAGCCCGTCCAGCAGAAAAGCCCAGTGGCCCTCCACGTCGAAATGCGGCCAGGGTGGACCGGGCAGAACCGTGTTTGGGCGCGTGATCACCGCAATCTCGGTCAGGCTTTCCCGGTCGACCAGGGCGAGTTTCGCGTTGGTCTTTCCGATGTCTATGACGGCGACATGGCGTGTCATGGCATGTGAAACACGGTTTCCAGAGGTGTGGCCACCGGTTCATTGCTGGGCTGGGTCTGCATGATGTCAGCCATATGCGCCCACCATTTCTGCATGACGGGATGGGTGCGCAGATCCTCCATGGTGTGGTCGTCCTTTCGCCACAGCACGGCGAATAGGGTGTTGGCCTCCGTATCCAGATGGATTGAATAATCCGATATTCCCGTCTCTTTCAGAAGCGTGACAAGTTCAGGCCAGATCTCGTCATGGCGTCTGATGTATTCGTCGCGGCAGCCCGGCTTCAGCTGCATCTTGAACGCGTATTTCTCCATCAACGCGCCCGCCACACGGACCAGAGGCGCGGCAGGGCGATGACCCCGATCAGAAGCGCGCCTATGACGATGGACATGACGATGCCGGGCACGTTCAGCAGGCCCAGCCCGAAGGTCACCAACCCCATCACGAAGGCTGCGATGACGACGCCGGCAATCGTGCCCGAACCGCCCAGAATGCTGACCCCGCCAAGCACCACCATGGTGACGATCTCAAGCTCCCATCCCGTCGCGATGGACGGCCGGGTGGACCCGAGCCGTGCCGTCAGACAGATCGCGGCGACACCAGACATCAGGCCCGTCAGCAGGAACAGGATGAACTTCACTCGCTGCACGCGGATGCCGGAAAACATCGCGCCGGTCGCGTTGTTGCCGATCGCATAGACTGCGCGGCCGAAATTGGTTTTGTGCAGGAGAACGGCGTAGATCAGCGCGATGATCGCAAAGAGCACGAATTCGAAGGAAATGACCCACCAGACGTAGCCCTGCCCGAACCAGGAAAAGCTTGCCGGGTAGCCGCGGAAGGCCTGGTCCCCCAGCACGATGAAACTGATGCCCCGGAAGAGGCTCATGGTGCCGATGGTCACGACGATGGAAGGCAGCCCCATCCGCGTGACCAATACGCCGTTGAACGCGCCGCAGAGCAGGCCGACCCCGAGACCGATGAGCACCAGACCCGGTGTACCGACACCCATCTGAACCGCTGCCCCCATGGCGGTCGACGCAAGCGCGATGATCGAAGCCACCGACAGATCAATCTCCCCCGAGATGATGAGCAGGGCCATCGCGAAGGCTATCATCGCCTTTTCGGTGAAGTTGAAGGTTGCGTCGCTCAGGTTCCAGGCGTTCAGGAAGTAGGGCGACGCGAAACTGTTGGCTATGAAGATGCCGATGGCCACCAGCAACAGCAGGGTTTCCCAGCTCTTCAGTCGCTGTTCGAGCAGAGACCTCAGGCGGTCGGGGATCGTGCGAACTGTTGTGCTCATGTTGCCTGCTCCGCACGTTTGAGGATGATGCGGCCCTTTTCGCGGTTGGCCTGCGCGTTCAGGGCGACGGCAATGATTATCGCGCCACCCGAGATGGCCAGCTGCCAGAAGGGCGAGATGTCGACGACCGGCAGAGCATTCTTGATGATGCCAAGGAACAATGCCCCAAGAAGCGCCCCCGCGACCGTGCCGATGCCGCCCATGATCGATACGCCTCCGATCACGCAGGCCGCGACCACGTCAAGCTCGAACCCGCCGGCAATATCGACGTAAGAGACAGCAAAGCGCGACACCCAGAGGTAGCCCGTCAGCCCAGCCAATGCGCCCGATATCGTGAAGGCCCAGAACTGCGTCTTGCCGACGTTGATACCGGCATAGGTCGCAGCATGAGGATTGCCGCCCGCCGCGTAAAAAGCCCGTCCCAGTGTTGTGCGGGTCATGACAACCGTGAACACGATAACCGCGATGATCGCGATCCAGCCGAGGACCGGCAGGCCGAGGATCTCTGTGCGCGGAAAGGCCTTGAAGGTCGGGCTCATCTCATGGCTGTTGACCCATTTGCCGTCGGAGATCACGAAGATGATGCCGCGAAAGATGGTCATCGTGCCAAGCGTCACGACGATCGGCGGTATGGCGAGCTTCCAGACAAGCAGGCCGTTGAACATGCCCAGCAACGTTCCCAGCCCAACTGCGATGGCGAGGATCACGGCAATCGGCAGGCCTGGCGCCGCGACGTTCACCATGGAGACTACCATACCTGTCAGCGCAAGGTTTGCCGCAACGCTGAGGTCGATGCACTTGGTCAGGATGACAATCATCTGACCAACCGCCAAAAGGATCAGCGGCGAGGTGTCGTTGAACACATTGGCGAGGTTTGCAGGCGTGACGAAGCCCGGGAAACGAGATGAAATCAGGCCCAGCAACAAAACGATCGCCCCGATCAACAGTGCCTCGCGTGAGGTAATGAAGCGTTTGAGCATGGCGGGTTCCTTCAAATACCTGCGGCGTGGCGAACAAGTGTTTCAGGTTGCAGATCGCGGTCTGCCAGTTCGACGATGATCCGCCCTTCGCGCATCACGATGACGCGGTCGGACATGCCCATGATTTCGGGGATTTCCGAGCTGACCATGATAACGGCGAGCCCCTGCGCCGCGAGTTCCGCCATGAATTCATGCACGGCGGCCTTGGACCCGATATCGACGCCCTTGGTGGGCTCATCCAGAATGATGACCTTGGGCTGCGTTGCCAGCCACTTGGCAATGACGACCTTCTGCTGGTTGCCGCCCGAGAGATTTCCGACATGCGTGTCCAGTGACGCCGCTCGCAGATCGAGCCGTTCGGTGTATTCGCGGGCCAGCTTGAATTCCTCGGCGAGCTTCAGAAAGCCCCTGCCGGAAATCCGCCCGAGCGATGGCAGTGTGACGTTCTGAAAGATCGGCAGATCCAGGATGGCCCCCTGCCTGCCGCGATCTTCGGGCACGTAGACGATCCCGTTTTCGACGGCGTCTGCGGGTGACTTGATTTGCACGGTCTTGCCGTCGATCTCGACCGTCCCTGCAGAGGGTCGTGTGATGCCGAAAAGCGACTGCATGAACTCGGAGCGACCCGCGCCAACAAGGCCGTAGAAACCGAGGATCTCGCCTTTGCGCAGGGTAAAACCGATATCTTCGAATTCCGTTGGATGGGAATAGCCTGCGACCTTCAGCACTGTCTCCCCCGGATTGGGCGTGCGCGCCGGAAAAATCTGGCTGACATCGCGGCCCACCATCATCTTCACCAAGTCTGCCTCGGTGACATCGGCAATCGCGCCGTCGCCGATCAACTGGCCGTCACGAAAAACGGTGTAGTTATCCGCGATGCGGAAGATTTCATCGAACTTGTGGCTGATGAACAGAATCGCCTTGCCCTGGGCCTTCAGGCTTTCGACAAGCTCGTACAGCTCCTCGATTTCCTTGTGCGACAGGGCCGCTGTCGGCTCGTCCATGATGACGACGCGCGCGTCGATGGACAGCGCCCGCGCAATGGCCACAAGGTGCTTGTTCGCGATGCCGAGGTCCTTGAGCTTGTGTTCAGGGTCAATATTCGCGCCGATCCCTGCAAGGATGTCTTGCGCCTTTCGGTTCATGGCCTTGAGGTCGATCAGCCCAAACTTTCCCCGCGGCGCATGCCCGAGAAAGATGTTTTCAGCGACCGAAAGCTCGTCAAACAGCACGGTTTCCTGGTGGATGGCCGTCACGCCATGGTCCGCCGCCGCTTGCGGAACCGGAAAGGTGGTCGATTTTCCGTTTACGAGGATCGTCCCACCATCAGGCTGATAGATGCCGGTCAGGATCTTGACGACCGTGGACTTGCCCGCGCCGTTTTCCCCGATCAGCGCCGTGACCTTCCCCGGCACCAGGCGCAGTGAGACCTCGGACAGGGCTTTGACACCCGGGAAAGTCTTTGTGATGCCTTCGAGCGCCAGGACCGCGGCGTCCTCGGTCGCGCCTTCGGGCGTCAGGATGATGTCCGATTGTTTCAGCATCGAAGGTCCCGGGCTTCTGAAGAATGGAGGCTCCGGCGCGGTTTGGTCACGCGCGCCGGAGAATTGTCCAGATGGCTTAGAAGATCGATTTGAACTGGTCGATGTTGGAGGCATCGTAGACGAACGGATCTGCCATCGCCGCCGAGTTGGTCTCGTCAAGCGTGATCGTGCCCACGCGACCAATCGAGATCTCGGCACCCGGCTCGGCAGTGGCCTCACCCGAGGCAAGGGCATGAGCGATCATGGTGGCAGAGTAGCCCAGATCGATGGGGTTCCAGATCGCAAAGGACTGCGATGCACCGCTTTCGATCGCGCCCGCCATTTCGGATGGCAGACCAAGCCCGGTCACGTTGACCTCGCCAACCTTGCCGGCGTCGACCACCGCCTGAGCGGCGGCAACGATGCCGACGGAAGTCGGCGCGATGATCGCATCGAGATCAGGGTAGGATTGCATGAGGCCGGTGGCTTCCCGATAGGACTTGTCAGCCAGGTCGTCGCCATAGACCGTCGAGACCACATTGATGCCGGGATAGTCGTCCATGACCTTGTTCATCTCTTCGATCCAGATGTTCTGGTTCGTCGAGGTCGTGGTCGCCGACAATACGGCAACGTCGCCGCCATCCGGCAGATGATCGGCGGCCAGCTTGATGATCATGTTGCCGATAAGCGCGTTGGACGACGGGTTCAGGTGCACCTGGCGACCTTCTTCGGCGACGCCGGAGTCCCAGGAAATAACTGTGATGCCGCGCTGCATTGCCTTCTGGAGCGTTGGAACGAGTGCATCGGTGTCATTGGCCGAGACGGCAATAGCGTCGACGCCTTGGGCAATCAGCGAATTGATGACCTCGATCTGGCCTTCGGCGGTCGTGTCGGTCGGGCCGGTATAGATGATCTCCACCCCGCCCAGTTCCTTGGCCGCCTCTTCAGCACCCTCGGCAGCGGCTTCGAAGAAGCCAATTCCAAGTGCTTTGACCACAAGCGCGATACGCATGTCGTCCTGCGCCAGTGCGGATGTGCCGAACAGGCTCGCTGCCAGGCTGAGGCCGGTGGTGAGTTTGGTAAAAGTGCGACGTTTCATTGGTTTCCTCCCTAAAGCACGTTCGCGTGTCGGCCCCCACTACGAGGCCACGTTTTTCTGAGCGCCCCCTGGTTGGGCAACGATCAGCGTCACTTCGGCGGCCTCGAGCATCGCGGCCGCCTTGTCTGAAATCTGGTCATCGGTGATGACAGTGGTGATCCGGTTCAACGGGCAAAGAACGAGGCTGGAGCGTTGTTCGAACTTCGTGCTGTCAGCCAGAACGACCAGTTCATCCGCTTGGCCGATAAGCTTCTGTTCGGCCTGGATCAGCAACGGATCAGCCTCCATCAGGCCAAGCGGGCCGAGACCCTGAGCACCCATGAACATGCGGCGGGCGCAGAAATTGCGTGTCACATCATTGTCGAAGGGCGACAGGATGATGTTCTGCTCGCGGTAGATCGCGCCGCCGGACAGCATGATCGTGTTCTTGGAATGCTTGAGAAGATGCTCGGCGATCGGAAAGGAGTTGGTGAACACCTGCATCCGGCGACCGGCCAGGGGGTGAACCATCTGAAAGGTCGTCGTACCGCCATTGATGATGATGGCATCACCATCGTCGCAAAGATCCACCGCAGCCGCGGCAATCGCCTGCTTCTCGGCGATCCGCATCGTTTCGTTGACCGAAAACGGACGCCCGGCAAGGCCGACGAATTGAGGCGGGCTCAGCGCCTCTGCGCCGCCACGCACACGGCGAAGCTGCTTTTCGTGATCCAGCGTTGCGATGTCTCGCCGGATCGTTGCCTCTGACGCGCCGGTCAGGTTGCAAAGCTCGACCACAGTGACAACCGGCCGCTCTTCGACTGCTGACAGAATGATCGTGTGCCGCTCTTTCTCGTGCATTCACTTGGCCTCCCTGGTGACACAAGCTGTCCGGATTCGCCGCACCTGTCAATCACAAACAATCATAAACCTTCATATTGCGCTGCAGCATGATTGGAAATGCTTAATCGTGATTGACAAACCGTCGCACTCCGATCAGCTTGTCGGCGGACATCATTGCTGGGCGCGTTGCGCCGACCGGGAGGAAAAATGTTGAAATCATTGGAATCTCAGCTTCTTGAAAGCCGTTGGGACGACGAGGCTGTACAAGGGATGAGCGAATCGGAACTCCTGCTCTATCGCTCGAATATTCTCGGGTCGGACAAGCGCGTGACCAATTTTGGCGGCGGCAACACTTCCGCCAAGGTGATGGAAACCGATCCCTTGACCGGTGAAGAGGTGGAGGTGCTCTGGGTCAAGGGCTCGGGCGGCGACATCGGCTCGATCAAGATGGATGGCTTTGCGACGCTCTACATGGACAAGCTTCAGGCTCTGAAGTCGCTCTATCGAGGCGTCGAGTTCGAAGATGAAATGGTCGGCTATCTGCCGCATTGCACGTTCAGGCTCAATCCGCGCGCGGCCTCCATCGATACGCCGCTGCACGCATACGTGCCGCGCAAGCACGTGGATCACGTCCATGCCGACGCAATCATCGCGATTGCGGCCTCGAAGAACTCCAAAGAACTGACGCAGGAGATCTACGGTGACCGCATCGGTTGGCTGCCGTGGAAAAAGCCGGGCTATGAACTTGGTCTCTGGTTGGAAAAATTCTGCATTGATAATCCTGATGCGGACGGCGTCGTTCTGGAAAGCCATGGTCTTTTCACCTGGGGCGACACCGCGAAGGCGTGCTACGACCAGACCATCGATGTGATCAACGTCGCGACGAAGTGGCTGGCCGAGCGCAGCGAGGGCGTCGCACCCTTTGGCGGAGCCATCCACGAGAGCCTTTCCGCCGAGGAGCGCCGCGCCGTCGCCGCCCGGCTCATGCCGGCGATCCGAGGGTTCGTTTCGGGCAATCAGCACATGGTCGGCCATTTCAACGACAGCGACCCGGTTCTCGAGTTTGTCAATGCAAGGGACCTGGAGCCGTTGGCCGCCCTGGGCACTTCATGCCCCGATCATTTCCTGCGCACGAAGATCCGCCCGCTGGTGGTGCCTTTCGATCCGGCGAAAGGCAACATAGACGCCGTCATGGACGGATTGCCTGACCAAATCGATGCCTACCGCAAGGACTATGCAGCCTACTACGAGCGCTGCAAACATGACAACAGTCCGGCGCTGCGCGACCCGAATGCGGTGGTCTACCTGGTGCCCGGTGTCGGCATGATCACCTTTGCCAAGGACAAGGCAACTGCCCGCATTTCCGGAGAGTTCTACGTCAACGCGATCAACGTGATGCGCGGGGCTTCGGCGGTGAGCGAGTATCAGGGGCTGCCCGAGCAAGAGGCCTTCGACATCGAATACTGGCTGCTGGAGGAGGCCAAGCTTCAGCGCATGCCGAAACCGAAATCGCTTGCGGGCCGGGTGGCACTAGTTACCGGCGGCGCGGGCGGGATCGGCGCGGCCACGGCGAAACGCTACCTGGCCGAAGGGGCCTGCGTGGTGTTGGCGGACATCAACGAAAACGCCCTGGCGTCGACACAGAACAATCTGTCGGGCCATTTCGGCGCCGACGTTGTCCGCAGCGTCGTCATGAACGTGACCAGCGAAGAGGCGGTCGCCGCGGCCTTTGCCGATGCCTCGGTCGAATTCGGCGGCGTCGACATCCTGGTGTCCAACGCCGGTATCGCATCGTCCGCCCCGGTCGAAGAGACGTCGCTCGCGCTGTGGAACAAGAACATGGACATCCTGTCAACGGGCTATTTCCTGGTCAGTCGCGAGGCGTTCAAATTGATGCGGGTTCAGGACATGGGCGGCGCGGTTGTCTTTGTCGCCTCCAAAAACGGTCTCGCCGCCTCGCCGAATGCCGCCGCCTACTGCACGGCCAAGGCCTCCGAGATTCACTTGGCACGGTGCCTCGCGCTTGAGGGCGCCGAGGCCGGCATCCGCGTCAACGTCGTCAATCCGGATGCTGTCCTGCGCGGCTCCAAGATCTGGGAGGGTGACTGGCTGGAACAGCGCGCCGACACCTATGGCACCGACAAGGACGGTCTGGAAGAGATGTATCGCCAGCGGTCCATGCTCAAACGCTCTGTCCTGCCCGAAGACATCGCCGAGGCGTGCTATTTCTTTGCCGCCGACGCTTCCGCCAAATCGACGGGCAACATCATCAACGTGGATGCGGGCAACGTCCAGGCGTTCACGCGATAGGATAAGACCGATGAGCTATGAGACAGCGAAAGCCGCGTTTGCCGACTGGGGTGTCGATACCGAAGCCGCCTTGGATCGCCTAAAAACCATCCCGATTTCCATGCATTGCTGGCAAGGCGATGATGTCGTTGGGTTCGAACAGAAGTCGGGTGCCTCTGGTGGAGGCATTCAAGCGACCGGGAACCATCCGGGCCGCGCACGAAATCCCGACGAACTGCGTGCCGACCTCGAATTCGCCTATTCGATGATCCCCGGAAAGCACCGGCTGAATCTGCACGCAATGTACCTGGATACCGACGCGACCCCCGATCGGGACGCGATCGAATTTCAGCATTTCGCGCCTTGGGTCGACTGGGCCAAGGATCAGGGCATCGGTCTGGATTTCAACCCGACCTTCTTTGCCCATGCCAAGGCGGACGACAATCTGACGCTCAGTCACCCGGACCAGGGCATCCGCGAGTTCTGGATCGAACACGGCAGGCGGTCCCGCGATATCGCAGCCCGAATGGGCGCGGCCCTGGGTTCGCCTTGCGTGAACAACATCTGGGTGCCGGACGGCTACAAGGACACCCCCGTCGCCCGCATGGCGGCGCGAGCGCGGCTGGAGGCATCGCTCGATGCGATGCTGGCCCCGCCGCAGGACAAGGCGCAAATGCTGGACGCCGTCGAGAGCAAACTTTTCGGGATCGGCGTCGAGGCCTGCACCGTCGGCAGCCACGAGTTTTACATGGGGTATGCGATCCGCAAGGGCACGCTCCTGTGCCTGGACATGGGCCATTTCCACCCGACCGAGAACATCGCCGATAAACTGAGCTCGGTCGCTTTGTCGCTGGACGAAATCCTGCTCCACGTCTCGCGCCCGATGCGCTGGGACAGCGATCACGTGATCCTGCTGAACGACGACATCCTGCAAATGGCGCAAGAGCTGGTCAGCGCCGATTTGCTGGGCCGCACCCATATCGGGCTCGATTTCTTCGATGCCACGATCAGCCGGACCGCGGCCTGGGTGATCGGTACGCGCAACATGCAAAAAGCTTTGCTACGCGCGCTGCTGTTGCCTTGGACTGCTTTGGAATCAGCGGAAAGCGCGCTCGACTACACGACGCGCCTGACGGTCACGGAAGAGTTCAAGGATATGCCGTTCGGCGCGATTTGGGATGAATTCTCCGCGCGGGAAGATGTTCCAAATGGTCAGGCACTCATCAAAGAGCTCGACAGCTACCAAAGCAGCGTATCAGCCCGCGATTGAGGCCCCCCGAATCCGGGAGGCCGCAAGGCATTAGCCAGCTCTATTCATTGACCGCCACGGTGCTTCCGGCCTGGCAGGAGCTCGCAGAGCGCTTGAGGGCCCTTTGGTAGAAGGCGCAGGATGCTGCACAGCGCATGAAAGCCTGCTTCGGGAAGCCGTGCCGACAACAGCTGTCCGCGGCTCCAGCGGCATCGCGGTCTAAAGCCGGACACCCCGGACGACAAGCGCCAGCCGGGGAACCGCCAGGCCCAACCCGGTGGCAAACGATCTATGGAAGTCCTCGAATGCCGCTCTGAAAGCGTCGCGCCGGTCTTGCGAAAGGGCGGCGTATGTGGCCGCGACGGGACCGAAGCCATTGACGTACTCTTTCCAGATCGTTGTCACATCCGGTGCGTAGAGGGTCGTCACCTGTTCGCGGAGGTCGATCTCGAAACGCTCTCCGACGACCTCTTTCAACCAGCTTGCGTGACCCCAGTCGAAGGGTGAGGTAGGTGGCGGGGGCGCATCGGACCATTCTCCGACCAGCCCAAAAAAGCGCGCGATATAGCCATCGGGTTCGTCTGCCCATGTTGCGAGCGCAAGGCGGCCACCGGGTCGGAGCACACGCGCCATCTCGGCCACGGCCTTGGTTGGTTCGCTTGAGAAGATGACACCATAGGTCGAGATCACCCCATCGAAGCTTTCGTCCCGGAAAGGAAGTGCCTCTGCCGCCGCTTGTTGAAAGACCGGACGGGGATCCAACCCGGCTGACAGAACCTCGGCCGCTTCGAGCATGCCTGGTGCAATGTCCACGCCCGTAACGCTGGCACCACGCCAAGCTGCAAGCCTGGCAGCCCAACCCGTGCCCGTTCCGATATCGAGGATGCGTTCGCCGGGCCTTGGCCAGAGGGCCTGAACCGTGTGCGAGATGGTGTCGGACAGGCCGAACGAAATCCCGTCGTAAGATTTGCCTGGCTGGCCCCACATCAGTGCTTCAGGGCTCAATGTGTCGACGTTCATCCTAGCCTCCCTTCAGTGATTCCGGAGCGATTTTGCCGATCGGTTCCGCCGCTGGATACTCCACGATCTGTAGTATTCACGGCGAGGAAGCTGGGGTATCCTGCACAAAGCGGGGGAGGCCGCCATGAAGAGCTATGGTCAATTTTGCCCCATCGCCAAGGCTGCGGAAATCTTTTGCGAACGCTGGACCGCGCTGGTCATCCGGAACCTTGGGGCCGGCGCACAAAGGTTCAGCGACATTCACCGGGGCGTTCCGCATATGTCTGCAACGCTCCTGACCCGGCGACTGCGCCAACTGGAAGCCGAAGGCCTTGTCGAGCGGAAACGCAGCGACACGGGCAAGAGCTGGACCTATCACTTGACCGACGCCGGTGCCGAATTTCTTCCCCTGGTGGGCGCGCTTGGTATCTGGGGACAAAGATGGACACGACGCGAACTTAGTGAAGGTGAGCTTGACTTGGGGCTTTTGATCTGGGGGCTGGAATACTCGGTGGACCCGATGGCGTTCGGACCGGAGCGTCATGTACTTCGGCTCGACGTGTCCGACCAGCCGGAGCACAAGAGGTTCTACTGGTACGTGTGCGAGGGCGGACGCCTAGATCTCTGCGTTTCCGACCCCGGAGGTGGGACCGACCTGTTCCTGGAGGCCACATTGGCGGATTTGATCCGGGTCTATCGCGGAGACGTTCCTCTTGCGGCTGCCATGGAAGACGGGCGGATAACGGTCGATGGCGCACCAAAGCTCATGCGGCGACTTGCGCGCTGGTTCAACTTCGACACAATGGCAAGGACACCCCCAGCGGCGGGCGGCCCCGTCCGGCGACCGGCATCGGAGCCCTCGAAATCCCGGTAGATCGGAAACGCGAGGTCATGACGCGATCAGGAGAGCCGGTTCCGTGCCTTTCGGTTGCCATGGATTCTCGTGCTGTTGGAACCAGTCATTCGGGCAGTGACACGAACGGCAGCAAAGTCCGGAGGCTGTGTGGAAACGGGCTGGGACTGCGCGGATTCTTAGGCGTCCGGTTTTGGACGCGACTTTCGTCGTTGATCCTGTGTGATCCTTCAGATT
>NZ_FNYD01000033.1 GCF_900109035.1 Cribrihabitans marinus | reverse complement strand
CCAGAACCTTGATGTCCATCAGATGCTCCTCTCTCCACCTATGCCCGCCACGGTAGCAGCGGGTTGGTGGGAAGGCAGTTCATCCCATTAGCTTACGGTGGCTGGATTGCAACCCCGGCTGGACGCACCGCCCCCTTTCTTCCCGGCCAGTTGACGGCATGGCAGAGGCGGCGCAACTCTGGGTCGGGCCTGCACCGACGTTGACCAACCAACCGCCGCCGGACGAGCTTGAGCAGATGCTCCACATCGCCAGAAAGTTCGACGTGGCCGCGCGGGATGAGCGCAACCGCGCCCTTGGCAAGGCCGGGGAAGAGCGCGTCTTGAAGCACGAGCGTGACGCTCTGACCGCAGTGGGGCGAGAGGATCTTGCGCAGCAAATCCGCTGGGTGTCCGAAGAAGACGGCGATGGCGCAGGCTACGATATTGCCAGTTTCGATGCAGACGGACGGCAGCGTCTCATCGAGGTGAAGACCACAAACGGCTGGGAACGCACGCCGTTCCATATATCGCGCAATGAAATTGCCGTGGCAGATGAACGGCGCGAGGAATGGTGCTTGTTTCGCCTTTGGAACTTCGCACGAACGCCCAAGGCTTTCGAGTTGCGCCCGCCGCTTGATGCGCATGTGTCGCTGACCGCAACCAGTTTTCAAGCAAGCTTTCACTGAACGAGACACGGTCACCGAAACAGCGCACCAATGGAGCGCGAGATAAAAGAGGTGCCGCATCCGGCAGGCAACTGGTTGTTGTGATTGACTTTATTCAGCCGCACCCCTGTACGCTATGCGGCAACAATACGGTTAACGCACTGACTTCCCGGGAATAATTCAGCGGCACATTCCGAATAGGCGTTTTTTGCGGCGTCAAATTCAACGCAAAATCACATATTTAGGTGCCCTTAAGCGGCAAGGGTTGGAGGGTCGCCGTGCGATTTCCTCGTCAACATCAGACACCTAGGCGTAAGCGCCTCGCCGATCCCCTCCTGCCGCTCTGAGGCTGTCTGTGCGAGTCCTGCTGTCGAGATTAGGCAGAGGACTGGACGGCAAAATGGACG
>NZ_FNYD01000026.1 GCF_900109035.1 Cribrihabitans marinus | reverse complement strand
TTCATCGTAGGAGAGGTATTGGAGTTTTTACTAGGTTTGGCGATGACCTACTCTCCCGGGGCTTGAGCCCGAGTACCATTGGCGCTTCGGTGCTTAACGACCGGGTTCGGAAAGGGACCGGGTGTTTCACGCGTGCTATGATCACCAAACCGAGGAAAAACTCCACGTCGCGGTTTTGCGGAGCAAAACGCGACGGGCAGGAGGCAGCGTGTCCACGAAGTGGGTGCGCGTTCCTGCTCGGTTGTCAATCAACACCGTCGCTTCTGCCGTGTGCGGAAGCGGCGGTGTTGTCCATGTCGTTGTGTTTGGGATTTTGTATGCTTGGTCTGGTTCCAGTCTTTCTGTTTCTGGATCGGTTCAAGCCTATCGGACGATTAGTACCGGTCAACTGAACGCATTGCTGCGCTTACATCTCCGGCCTATCGACGAGGTGGTCTACCTCGGTCCTCAGGGATACCTTGTTTTGAGGGGGGCTTCCCGCTTAGATGCCTTCAGCGGTTATCCTGTCCGATCATAGCTACCCTGCACTACCGTTGGCACGATAACAGGTCCACCAGTGGATCGTTCACCCCGGTCCTCTCGTACTAGGGGCAACTCCTCTCAAGTATCCTACACCCACGGCAGATAGGGACCGAACTGTCTCACGACGTTCTAAACCCAGCTCACGTACCTCTTTAAACGGCGAACAGCCGTACCCTTGGGACCTGCTCCAGCCCCAGGATGAGATGAGCCGACATCGAGGTGCCAAACACTGCCGTCGATATGGACTCTTGGGCAGTATCAGCCTGTTATCCCCGGCGTACCTTTTATCCGTTGAGCGATGGCCCTTCCACTCGGGACCACCGGATCACTATGGCCGTCTTTCGACTCTGCTCGACTTGTCAGTCTTGCAGTCAGGCTGGCTTCTGCCATTGCACTCAACGAGCGATTTCCGACCGCTCTGAGCCAACCTTCGCGCGCCTCCGTTACGCTTTAGGAGGCGACCGCCCCAGTCAAACTACCCGCCACGCAGGGTCCCGGATCCGGATGACGGACCGCGGTTAGACATCAAGAGTGCGAAGGGTGGTATCTCAAGGGAGGCTCCACCGGAACTGGCGTCCCGGGTTCGAAGCCTACCACCTATCCTGCACATCACAATCCTGATGCCAGTGCGAAGCTGTAGTAAAGGTGCACGGGGTCTTTCCGTCTAACCGCGGGAAGCCTGCATCTTGACAGGCAATTCAATTTCGCTGAGTCGATGTTGGAGACAGCGGGGAAGTCGTTACGCCATTCGTGCAGGTCGGAACTTACCCGACAAGGAATTTCGCTACCTTAGGACCGTTATAGTTACGGCCGCCGTTTACCTGGGCTTCAATTCAAGGCTCTCACCTCTCCTTTTAACCTTCAGGCACCGGGCAGGCGTCAGACCCTATACGTCGTCTTGCGACTTCGCAGAGCCCTGTGTTTTTAATAAACAGTCGCCACCCCCTGGTTTGTGCCCCCAGCCCCTAGTTGCCTAGGAACCGGGCCTCCTTCTCGCGAACTTACGGAGGTATTTTGCCGAGTTCCTTCAACATCGTTCTCTCAAGCGCCTTGGTATGCTCTACCAGTCCACCTGTGTCGGTTTAGGGTACGGTCTGATGGAGGGCTATTTCCTGGAACTGCTCAGCGGCCCGACCAATCCGATAAGGTCGAACAACATCCGCAATCCGTCACATCCTCCTGGCCCAGTAATATTAAACTGGTTCCCATCGCCTACGCCTTTCGGCCTCGGCTTAGGGGCCGGCTTACCCTGCTCAGATTAGCTTTAAGCAGGAACCCTTGGACTTTCGGCGAGAGTGTCTCTCACACTCTTTGTCGCTACTCATGTCATCATTCTCACTAGTGATCTCTCCACGGGATCGCTCACGCGCCCGCTTCATCGAAAGAACTCTCTCCTGCGCTACCGCCTGTTCGGCTACTTGAGCGCGGTTGCCCGCGCCGCATAACCGGCGGCAATACAGGATGAGTTCTATGTCACACTACGCTCTGCTACCATGCGCTATGCGCATCCTAAGCTTCGGCTCATGGCTTGAGCCCCGTTACATCTTCGCCGCAGGACAACTTGTTTAGACCAGTGAGCTGTTACGCTATCTTTAAAAGATGGCTGCTTCTAAGCCAACTTCCTGGTTGTTTTGGTCGTCCCACCTGCTTTCCCACTTAGCCATGAATTGGGGGCCTTAGCTGTAGGTCAGGGTTGTTTCCCTCTCCACTACGGACGTTAGCATCCGCAGTGTGTCTGCCATCTAGTACTCCCGGGTATTCGGAGTTTGGTTAGGATCAGTAAGCCTGTGGGGCCCCATTACCCATCCAGTGCTCTACCCCCCGGGGTATTCGGATGACGCTCTACCTAAATAGATTTCGCAGAGAACCAGCTATCTCCGAGTTTGATTGGCCTTTCACCCCTAGGCACAGCTCATCCCGATCCTTTTCAACGGATGTGGGTTCGGTCCTCCAGCAAGTGTTACCTTGCCTTCAACCTGGCCATGCCTAGATCACTCGGTTTCGGGTCTGATCCCACGAACTCGACGCCCTATTAAGACTCGCTTTCGCTGCGCCTACACCTAACGGCTTAAGCTTGCTCGTGAGACCAAGTCGATGACCCATTATACAAAAGGTACGCCGTCACCCCGCAAGGAGGCTCCGACTGATTGTAGGCGTTCGGTTTCAGGTACTGTTTCACTCCCCTCGTCGGGGTGCTTTTCACCTTTCCCTCACGGTACTGGTTCACTATCGGTCAGCAAGGAGTACTTAGCCTTCGAAGGTGGTCCTCCGATCTTCAGACAGGATTTCACGTGTCCCGCCCTACTTAATACGTCCGTCAGAGCTTCGAATACGGGGCTGTCACCCGCTATGGCCCAGTTTCCCAACTGGTTCTTCTCACTCATCCGGCTCGGCTGGTCCCCGTTCGCTCGCCGCTACTGGGGGAGTATCAATTGATGTCCTTTCCTCCGGGTACTTAGATGTTTCAGTTCCCCGGGTTCGCCTTTATAACCCTATGTATTCAGGTCATAAATACTTGGTTCTACACCCTGATAACCACTTCGCCGCAACGCCCGGTGCCGATCCGCAAGGATCGGTGTACCTGCATTGAGCAGGCACGGAGTGTGCGTTATTGCGAAGCAATAACAGAATGTAATCAAGTGGGTTGCCCCATTCGGAAATCCATGGATCAAAGCCTATTCTCGGCTCCCCATGGCTTATCGCAGAGTATCACGTCCTTCATCGCCTCTTGCTGCCAAGGCATTCACCAAACGCCCTTCTCGCGCTTGATCCGATCCAGAAAGAGAAAGACTGCACAACGTGCACTACCGCCTATTCGGCTACTTGAGTGCGTGATCCCCTTCGGCCTCTCGGCCTGCGGGGATCGCCCTGCATCGATCCGGCAACCCAGCTGGTAACTAAAGGTCGCCTTTCTTTCTGAACCAGAAGCATACTATCCCGCGTCATTCCCGAAGGAATGACACTTTCGGCCCATGTCCGTGCAAGACATGAGCCAGGTTAGTTTACTTGACTTGGACAACTCTGTTCGTTTCGACCGGGATACGCAAACTCGGGCCGGCTAGACCCAACCTGCGCCGCCTGCCCCGAAGGACAGAACCGACCGAGACCGATGCCACACTCGGCACGGTCAAACAGTGTTGATTGATTTCTCTCTATACGATGTCAAATGATCTCCGAAGGAGACCGTTTGGGTGCGAGACAGCGTATCCTCGAATAGGATGCGCGTTCGCACTCCGTAGCCTGTTGAGAACAGACATCTCAGCATTCCAGGGAATGCTCAGAAGTGTGTTCTGGATGACCAGGACAAAGACCGGACCCGCTCTCATTGCTTTTGCTCCGCAAAAGCAACTGCCGCTCCGTGCTGCCTGCAACCGTGGCTCGTTTCATTTTGCTGCGCAAAAAGAAACGGTGGTGGGTCGAGGAGGACTTGAACCTCCGACCTCACGCTTATCAGGCGTGCGCTCTAACCACCTGAGCTACCGACCCAGCTGATCCCGCCTCGCGGGATCGGCGTCGCCCTGGCAGGGTATTCCGAAGGAATGTCCCGAGAAGGGCCTGCCCGGCATGTGGTTTTCTCAAAGGGCCGGCGGCACAATGCTCCGCGCCTCGCAAAAGGCTTGGTGGAGCCTAGGAGGATCGAACTCCTGACCTCCTGAATGCAAATCAGGCGCTCTCCCAGCTGAGCTAAGGCCCCTTGCCGGATCCCGCGCCAACCGCAAGATCCTGATTTCCTGAAGAGATATGAGGACGGTCCAGTTCTCATCAGTGTCCTACCGCCTATTCGGCTACTTGAGGACCTGATGGTTTGAGACGCTTTGATTGCGTCTCTTGCTAAGTGTTCCACGATCAAGAGCAAGCTCGAGATGCCAGGAACATCCTTAGAAAGGAGGTGATCCAGCCGCAGGTTCCCCTACGGCTACCTTGTTACGACTTCACCCCAGTCGCTGAGCTCACCGTGGTCCGCTGCCCCCTCGAAAGGTTGGCGCACGGCCTTCGGGTGAACCCAACTCCCATGGTGTGACGGGCGGTGTGTACAAGGCCCGGGAACGTATTCACCGCGTCATGCTGTTACGCGATTACTAGCGATTCCGACTTCATGCCGTCGAGTTGCAGACGACAATCCGAACTGAGATGGTTTTTGGGGATTAACCCACTGTCACCACCATTGTAGCACGTGTGTAGCCCAACCCGTAAGGGCCATGAGGACTTGACGTCATCCACACCTTCCTCCCGCTTATCACGGGCAGTTTCCCCAGAGTGCCCAGCCGAACTGCTGGCAACTGAGGATGTGGGTTGCGCTCGTTGCCGGACTTAACCGAACATCTCACGACACGAGCTGACGACAGCCATGCAGCACCTGTCACCGAGTCACCGAAGTGAAAGACCCATCTCTGGGCCGGTCCCGGGATGTCAAGGGTTGGTAAGGTTCTGCGCGTTGCTTCGAATTAAACCACATGCTCCACCGCTTGTGCGGGCCCCCGTCAATTCCTTTGAGTTTTAATCTTGCGACCGTACTCCCCAGGCGGAATGCTTAATCCGTTAGGTGTGACACCGAACAGCATGCTGCCCGACGTCTGGCATTCATCGTTTACGGTGTGGACTACCAGGGTATCTAATCCTGTTTGCTCCCCACACTTTCGCACCTCAGCGTCAGTATCGAGCCAGTGAGCCGCCTTCGCCACTGGTGTTCCTCCGAATATCTACGAATTTCACCTCTACACTCGGAATTCCACTCACCTCTCTCGAACTCAAGACTAACAGTTTTGGAGGCAGTTCCGGGGTTGAGCCCCGGGATTTCACCCCCAACTTGCTAATCCGCCTACGTGCGCTTTACGCCCAGTAATTCCGAACAACGCTAACCCCCTCCGTATTACCGCGGCTGCTGGCACGGAGTTAGCCGGGGTTTCTTTACCTGCTACCGTCATTATCTTCACAGGCGAAAGAGCTTTACGACCCTAAGGCCTTCATCACTCACGCGGCATGGCTGGATCAGGGTTGCCCCCATTGTCCAAGATTCCCCACTGCTGCCTCCCGTAGGAGTCTGGGCCGTGTCTCAGTCCCAGTGTTGCTGATCATCCTCTAAAACCAGCTATAGATCGTAGACTTGGTAGGCCGTTACCCCACCAACTATCTAATCTAACGCGGGCCGATCTCTCTCCGATAAATCTTTCCCCCAAAGGGCGTATACGGTATTAAACCCAGTTTCCCGGGACTATTCCGTAGAGAGAGGCACGTTCCCACGCGTTACTAACCCGTCCGCCGCTAGACCCGAAGGTCTCGCTCGACTTGCATGTGTTAAGCCTGCCGCCAGCGTTCGTTCTGAGCCAGGATCAAACTCTCAAGTTGAAACGCCCCGAAAGACGTATCCTTGACAGTCGAACCTCTGCACATCTTCAGTGCGCTACCGCTCCGCTACTTGAGCGCATCAGTCGCTCGCGCAACCAACACCCCAATCACCGAAACAGATCACCCCACCCGGCTAGGCGGGGACGCACCGAAAGTCATCTGTCTTGTGCTTCAGTCTCCGAAGAAACAAAAGCCGCAAAACAGTGAAGCTGACACCGGTCATCGGAACACAAGGCCCCTACCGGCGCGACATACAGACACTCAATCCATCGAAATGAACCAAACCGCCCGCATATCTCTTCAGATATCCAAAATGTCAAAGAGC
>NZ_FNYD01000028.1 GCF_900109035.1 Cribrihabitans marinus | reverse complement strand
CAGACCACATTGCCTGACCGCGAACGCCGCAGCTCATCCGCTTATGACCCGGGTCGAACCCGAGACGCGGATGCCCGCGCCCGGTGCCTCGCCGATCTCCGTGCGCAGGAATGATGTTGCGCCCATGTCCTCTCCCTGAACGATGTCGATCGCGCCGCCATGAGGCCAACCGAGGTCGCGCAGATAGCCCGAGAGCGCCGCCGCCGCGGCGCCGGTCGCCGGATCTTCGAGGACGCCGCCCACGGCAAAGGCGTTACGGCTGTGGAACCGTCGCGGCGTCTCGGCCCAGAGCAGGTCGATCGTGGTCAGCCCGTGCGCACGCATCAGACGCGCGCCATCCGCCAAGTCATAGTTCATCCGCGCAAGCGTGCGCCTGTCCTGTAGCGCGAGGATCAGGTGATCGTTGCCGGCATGGGCGAGGCCCGGCGGCAGCGCGGGGTCGAGATCGGCGCGCGCAAATCCGAAAAGCGCCAGCGCCGCGTCGACAAGGCTCGGATCTGCCGCGGCGCTGCGCGTCGGCGGCGAGGTCAGGGTCGCGCGGGTGATGCCCTCATCCCGGCCGGCCTCGACCGCGATGGGGCCGTCGTTGAGGCGAAGCGAAAACACGCCCGCGCCGTCCCGTGCGGCGAGAACGCTGCCAAGGGCGACGGTGGCATGGCCGCAAAAGGCGACCTCGGCCTCGGGCGAGAAATAGCGCACGCGCCAGCCATCGCCCTCCGGTGCTGCAAAAACGGTCTCGGAATAGCCGACATCGGCGGCGATACGCTGCATCTCGGCCTCCGAAGGCAGCGCGTCGCCCACGACGACGCCGGCCGGATTGCCCCCCGCGTTGCCGTTGGAAAAGGCGGCCAGCCGCAGGATTTCGGTACTGGTTTCAGTTTTCATGTCGGTGATCCTTTTGGAAGTCGTGAAAAAAAGAGGGCGGCCAAGAAAACCCCGCCGGTGCCGACCGCCGGGGCCCTTTCACTCAGTCCTGGATGCGCGCGAGGAAGTCCTGCATCTCGGCGGCGATCACATCGCCGTATTCCTCGAGCGCGAAATGGCCGGTATCGAGCAGGTGGAACTCCACATCGGTCAGGTCCTGCTTGTAGGGATGCGCCCCTTCGGCCGGGAAGATGTAGTCGTTCTGGCCCCACACGATCAGCGTCGGCGGCTGATGCTCGCGGAACAGCGCCTGCCATTTCGGGTATTCGCCGAGATTGGTGCCGTAGTCGAGGAACATCTCGAGCTGCACCTCCTGGTTGCCGGGACGATCCAGCAGGTATTGCACATGCCAGAAATTGTCCGGGTTCACCGCCCCCACGTCGCCAACCCCGTGGGTGAACTGCCACATGGTCGCATCGAGCGTCAGGAAGCCGCGCAGCGCGTCGCCGTTCTCGGCGCTGGGGTCTTCCCAATAGGCCCGGAACGGATCCCAGAATTCGCGCAGCCCCTCTTCATAGGCATTGCCGTTCTGGATGACGAAGCCGGTCACCCGCTCGGGGTGTTCGGCGAACATCCGATAGCCCACGGGCGCGCCGTAATCCATCAGGTAGACGGCGTAGTCGTCGACGCCCTTCTCGTCGATCAGGCGGGTCACGGTCCGGGCGGTATTGGCGAAACTGTATTCGTATTCGCTGGCCGACGGCATGTCCGAGGCGCCGAAGCCGGGATAGTCGGGCGCGATGACATGGTAGTCCTCGGCCAGCACCGGGATCAGTTCGCGGAACATGTGCGACGAGGTCGGAAACCCGTGCAGCAGCAATACCGTGGGGTCGGACGGATCGCCCGCCTCGCGATAGGCGACGGTCAGTCCGTCGATCTCCATCGTCTTCATCTCGACGGCAAAGGGGCTCTGGGCGGCCCAGGCCCCTCGCGGCATCGTCACCGGCAAGAGGGCCGTTCCGGCCAGAAGCGCGGCGGTCACGGAGCGAAGCAGCTCTCTTTTCATGGGTCTTCTCCTTTCAATGGTCAGGCTGGGGTGCCCGGCGCCATGGCGCGGCGCAGGGCGGTGGTTTCGGCCCTGAGGGCCGCGTTTTCACGGCTGAGCGCCGCGATCTCGGAATGTGCCTCTTCGGTGGTGAAGCGGCGCGGAATATGGCGGGGACAGTTCCAGTCGAAGGCGGCAACATGGATCATCACGACACGTTCGGCCGGCGCGTCCGCGCTGCCCGCGTCGATGGAAGCCGCCTCGAAGGTGGTGGCATGGCCCCAGATCTTGAGCCGCCGCGCGCCGGCGTAATCCATCAGGATCAGCGACACCCGGTCGTCGCGGTCGAGGTTACCGACCGAGATATACTGGCGGTTCCCGCGCAGATCGGCATAGGCGATGGTGCGATCGTCGATGACACGCAGGAAACCCGGCGGGCCGCCCCGGAACTGCACATAGGGCCAGCCGGTCTCGGAAACCGTCGCCTGATAGAACCCGTCGCGTTCGGAGACAAAGGCGCGCTCCGCGTCGCCAAGGCGGTCACCGCCCTGCCGGGTGTCGGACAGGAACTTGGCGTAGCGGCCGGAACCGTGGCGATCCTGGCGGTCGCGGACCGCGGGGGTAAAGGCGATGTCGGCAAATGCAAGGGCCATGATGTGTCTCCTCAAAGGTCAAGGGAATCGAGCTCGGGGTGATCGGAGGGGCGCAGGCCGAGCGGCCAGTGAAACAGCCGGTCGGCCCCGGCGATGGGCAGATCGTTGATCGAGGCGATGCGGCGGCACATTCGGCCGTCAGGGGCGAACTGCCAGTTCTCGTTCCCGAAGGACCGGAACCACTGTCCGCTGTCATCGCGCCATTCATAGGCAAAGCGCACGGCGATCCGGTCGTTCGCAGCGGCCCAAAGCTGCTTGATCAGGCGATAGTCCAGCTCGCGCGCCCATTTGCGGGTCAGGAAGGCATGGATTTGCGCGTGGCCCGCGATGAACTCGGCCCGGTTCCGCCAGCGGCTGTCCTCGGTATAGGCCGGCGTGACGCGGTCCGGGTCGCGGCTGTTCCAGGCGTCCTCGGCGGCCCGGACCTTGACCATGGCGCTGTCGGCGGAAAAGGGCGGAAATGGAGGACGGTCTTGGCGGGTCATCGGATAATCCTTGGGGCTTGGGCCCCGGTCGGCGGGACGGGGAGGCGAGGCAACCGACCGGGGTCGGGGACAGCGCGGGGGGATCAGCGCGCGTCCCGCATCGCGGCCACGGTCGCGTCGGTGTCGGCGACATGGCTTGCGATCATGCGGAAATTGGTCATCGCGGCGGCATAGCCGTCGAGACCGGGCAGCTGCGCGGCGGCGGTGGCGTCGGTGACGACCATCACCTCGAACCCCTGCTCCTGCAGTTCGCGCATGTGGCTTTCGGTGCACAGGTTGGCGGACATGCCGGCGATGATCACCTTGTCGATGCCCTGCTTGCGCATCTGAAGCACCAGGTCGTTGGTCTCGGGGCCAAAGACCTTGTGCGGGTTCGTCACCACGGTTGCGCCGTCGTCGATATAGGGCTTGTAGCGCTCCAGCCAGTCGGCGCCCGAACCCTCCAGCCCTTCCGTGTCCAGCGGCCCGGAGCGGTCGAACATGCCGATCTGGTGCATCAGCGTCTCCAGCGCGCCCTCCATGTGCCAGCGGTGGTCATGCGGGAAGTAGTAATGCGGCGACACGAAGACGGGCATGTCCGTCTCCTTGGCCGCCGCGAACAGGCGTTCGATGTTCTCGACCGTGCCGACCTCCTCGGCATTGGCGCCGACCACGCCCCAGGCGACGCCGTCGGGGTGCAGGAAATCGTTCTGCGGGTCGGTCACGAGAAGCGCGGTGTCGCCCGCCGTGATGTCGAATCCGGGATCGGGAAGACCGTCCTGCGCGCCGGCAGGCACGACCAGCGTGGTCGACAGGAGGAGCGGAGCGGCGAGGCCGAAGAGGATGGAATGCGTCGTGTTCATGTCTTTACCCCTCAAGGTTAACTGATCGGTAACCGTATGATGAACAGATCGGTTAATGCTAGCAAGGGAGAATCTGGACACCCGGCTCACCTACGGTGTCCGGCGTGTCGAAAATCGGGAGCTAAGACGCCGTAATTCCATCTGAAACTTGACAACGGGAGAGGTGGGATATATTTACAGATCTGTAAATGTAAGGTGTCGAAGTGAGCCGAAACAAGCGCGACGAGCTGATTCGAAACGCCCTCAAGATCTTCTACCGCAACGGCTTCAACGCCACCGGGATGGACCTGGTCGCCAAGGAGACGGGCGTCTCCAAAACGTCGATCTACAAGCATTTCCGGACCAAGGACGAGTTGATCCTGGCCGTGCTGCGCCTGCGCGACGAGGAATTCCGCAACTGGCTCTTCCGCCGGATGGAAGAGCTGGGCGAGACACCGGCCGCGCAACTGCTCGCCATGTTCGATGCGCTCGAGGAATGGTTCCTCGCCGACGGGTTCCAGGGCTGCATGTTCATCAAGGCCAGCGCCGAGTTCCAGAACAAGGACGACGCGATCAACCGCCAGTCCTATGCGCACAAGGAGCTTCTGGCGGATCACTTGGCGCGACTTGCCGAAGCTGCAGGCTACGAAGACCCGCAAGAGCTGGCGCGCCAGCTGCTCATTCTCAAGGAGGGGGCGATCGTGTTGGCGGCGATGTCCCATGCTCCCGCACCGGCATCGGAAGCCAAGGCAATCGCGCTCCGACTCCTGAATTGAGCCCGAGATGTCGCGGCACGCAAACCGTGTCGAAAATGGTAATCTCGCAAAATTCGGTTCCGCCTCGCGGCCGGTGAGCCTGCGCGCCAACCAAGGCAGCGCCTGGAATGGGCGACAGTTCGGACCGTTGCATGGCAGCCCGGATTTCTACGCTCCCGGGCCTGTCTTCTGCTGCGCCCGCATGCCGGGATTCTTGCGATTCCGCTTCGGGCTGGACACCGCCTTTAGACGTCACAGGGAACACGCCATTCTCAAGTTCCCTTGAAAGTCAGCTCTTCGCTCAA
>NZ_FNYD01000029.1 GCF_900109035.1 Cribrihabitans marinus | reverse complement strand
AAGGCGATTGTATATTTGACAAACCCGTAGCCTAAGCGTTTCGGTGCCGCCTTAGACCATCAAGTGCAAGCTGGTTTAGATCGACGCCATAGTCGGCTGGGTTCCACCCTTCCGCTTCCAAATACCGGCGACAGGACGCAGCCAAAGCGGAAGCCGCTTCATCTTCTGATTGGCCGTCATATTGTCCTGCCTGACCCGCAATAAATTCATCGGCCATGTGGTATATCTGCCCTCCCATCAGTCTTTTCCTTTTTCCTTGCCCTTCGGCTTATCCTTTACCAGCTTTTTCAGCTTCTTGTTGAACCGATCTTCATCGTCGTCCGTCCCGAGTTCGCGGGCAGCTTCCTTGAAGCGTTCGAGTTGGGATTTTTCATCATTCGCCACGGCGAAACCTCATGTGATTTGACCCGGAGTCTACCAGCCCATATATGTACGACAAGAGCCGCAACGAGTTTGGACCCCGCGCGGCTCTTGCCTTGGCCCCTTGTGGAAGGGGGCCGCTTAAGGTGGAGCTAGAGGGAATCGAACCCTCGGGCCTGACAGGTGGGTAACCGACTGCCCGCACCTAGCTAGCCCCACGTCTATGTAGCCCCGGCCATGTGCCGGGGCTTACCCCTTCTAAAAGGGGATCTCATCGTCCCAAGAGTGCGTTTTGCTATCTGCACCTCCTGAGTTGATCACCTCGTCTTTGGAGTCCTCGCGGCTCATCTTTTTCTCATCTGTAGTGTAGACACCTTTCCGGCCCTCAACGCTCCAGACCATCGACATGCGATAGAGCTTGTTCTGAACAAACCGCCGCTTTTGCGTGACTTTGAACTTGCGGTAGAGGCCGACAAGGATCTGATCGAGCGATGCCTCGCCGCCGTAGGCGTTAATCACAGTTACTATCTGATCCTCAAGCTCATCGGTCTTGGCTATAGAAAGCTCGTCTCGCAACTCTTGGGGAAGGTCGTGAATATTGCCGAGATCAGGAGGAAGTGCTGAGGTGAGCGCCTCAAGGTCCACAATGCGTTGCACAGCCCATTCCAGGGGCGGGACCAGGGCGTCGAACTTCTGCGACACTGACTCGCGACCGGCCTCGCGATTTTGATCACTCCACGTCTTCAAATCAGCTATGACCTGCTTGACGGAGTCGAGGTTTTCTGCCATCTAGAACTCACTTTCTGAAGGACCATCGCGGGGCTGCAACCCTAGGTCCAGAATCGCCCGGCACCAGAATTGGTGCCGGGCTTATTCGTTCATACGACATGAAGGCCGTATCTGCAAGCGACTTGCTGCAAGTTTTTCACTTCTTCTGTTTGGGGTGTTCTTCGTTTCTGCAATGCCAGTTTCTTGCATCACGCATTGCTTGCGTCAGTCCCGCGATAAGTCAGTCGCTTGCCTGTCGCGCCACGTAGCGCAATTGCACCACGCTCAGCATCGCCAGTGCCGTTCGCGATCCGATTGTTATACCGGAAATCGAACTCCGCCGCGTAGCGGTGCAGATGCTGCTTTCCGCAGTGCTGGTAGACGCCCTTCATACCGCGCTTGAAGATACTGTAGAAGCCTTCAACCGTGTTGGTGTGAACCTCGGGGTAACCGGGGCGCACGTATTCTTCCTTGCTGTGGTTGACCCAATCGTGACCGCCAAAATCGGGGTCAACGGCAAGGCCTTGATATTGGCGGGCCTCGTCAGTCAGGATGAACGCCTCGCGGCCAATGTTCTCGCGCAGGATCGGAATGAGCGTGGACTTCTTGAGGTCGTCAACAACGATGCTGCGGGCGCGCTTGGTGTCGCGGTCCACGAGGGTCAGCACCTTCATCTTGTGGGAACCTCCGCGCGCGTTCTTCGCCTTCTTGATACCCGGCTCCTTGCCGATGAACGTCTCGTCAACCTCGACTGCACCGCCATTGCTGCCGAACGGGGCCAGCGCGCCATCGCGCATACACTCGCGAATGCGGTGCGTCAGAAACCACGCGCTCTTATAGGTGATGCCCAGAACGCGGTGAAGCTGGTGGCTGCTGATGCCCTTCTTGCTGGACACCATCAGATGAATGGCTTGCAGCCACAGGTGAAGCGGCAGGTGGCTTTCCTCGAAAATGGTGCCCTTGCGCACGGTGAACTGCTTGCGGCACTCGCGACACTTCCACAGGCCGTGACGCTCTTTGCCCTCCGGGTTCTTCTTGCTGGGCTTGGTGCGAACGCCCGTCAGGCGATAGGCGCGGTCCACAACGCCGCAGTGCGGGCAGACCGGACCATCCGCCCAAAGCATCGCTTCGACGTGCTCGAAAGCGGCGGCTTCGTCGTGCATGTAAGGGGCGGAAAGAACAGACATGGCGTGATCCTCAACTTCTTGACTCCAAAATAGGAATCTCAGTTGGGTTTGTCAAATATACAATCGCCAA
>NZ_FNYD01000032.1 GCF_900109035.1 Cribrihabitans marinus | reverse complement strand
TTACTCGATGATCTTCGACACCACGCCGGCGCCAACCGTGCGGCCGCCTTCGCGGATGGCGAAGCGCAGGCCGTCTTCCATCGCGATCGGTGCGATCAGCTCGACGGTGAAGCCCACGTTGTCGCCCGGCATCACCATCTCGGTGCCCTCGGCCAGCGTCACCGTGCCGGTCACGTCCGTGGTGCGGAAGTAGAACTGCGGACGGTAGTTGGCGAAGAACGGCGTATGGCGGCCGCCCTCTTCCTTGGTCAGGATATACGCCTCGGCCTCGAACTTGGTGTGCGGCGTCACCGAACCCGGCTTGCACAGCACCTGGCCACGCTCGACCGCCTCGCGGTCGATGCCGCGCAGCAGCGCGCCGATGTTGTCGCCCGCCTCGCCGCGGTCCAGGAGCTTGCGGAACATCTCGACGCCGGTGCAGGTCGTCGTCTTGGTGTCCTTGATGCCCACGATCTCGATCGAGTCGCCCACGTTGATCACGCCACGCTCGACACGGCCCGTGACCACGGTGCCGCGGCCCGAGATCGAGAACACGTCCTCGATCGGCATCAGGAACGGCTGGTCGACCGCGCGCTCGGGCGTCGGGATATACTCGTCCACGGCCGCCATCAGCTCGCGGATCTTGTTCTCGCCGATCTCGGGGTCGCGGCCTTCCATCGCCGCCAGCGCGGAACCCGCGATGATCGGGATGTCGTCGCCGGGGAACTCGTAGGAGCTCAGCAGCTCGCGCACTTCCATCTCGACCAGCTCCAGCAGTTCCTCGTCATCGACCTGGTCGACCTTGTTGAGGAACACCACCAGCGCCGGAACCCCGACCTGGCGGGCCAGCAGGATGTGCTCGCGGGTCTGCGGCATCGGGCCGTCGGCCGCGTTCACCACCAGGATCGCGCCGTCCATCTGCGCCGCGCCCGTGATCATGTTCTTCACGTAGTCGGCGTGGCCCGGGCAGTCCACATGCGCGTAGTGGCGCGCGTCGGTCTCGTATTCCACATGCGCCGTCGAGATGGTGATCCCGCGCGCCTTCTCCTCGGGCGCGCCGTCGATCTGGTCATACGCCCGGAAGTCGCCGAAATACTTGGTGATCGCTGCCGTCAGCGTCGTCTTGCCGTGGTCAACATGGCCAACCGTGCCGATGTTCACATGCGGCTTGTTACGCTCAAACTTTTCCTTTGCCAT